>CAZICV010000003.1:0-427685 GCA_964537925.1 uncultured Saprospiraceae bacterium
GTCGAGATTGCCGCCTACCTGAAGGTTGTCCGGCAGGGACGTGATACCTGTCCCCTCCAGGTAGAGATTGCCGCCTACCTGAAGGTTGTCCGGCAGGGACCGGTAGTGCTTGCGTAGCTCCGCTATAGCAGCCGCCTGCTGTTTTTTGTTCTTCTTCATTACGTATATTTGTGGTGGTTAAAAAGGATTATTCCTCAAGGGGTGCGGCGTCTATTGTCTGTGCCCCTTGTTTGTTGAGTCTCGTCGCGGGTTGATTTCCCCGCTCTTATGTTCTTCTTCTCCCATGCCCGGATTGCTGACAGTTTGAACTTGAGCTCGCGGCCACGGCGCACCTGGTCTATCTCGTCTGCGTAGTGGCTCATAAAGTGGTTATAGGAGTACCCTAGGTACTCGGCTGCTTCCTGGGCGGACAAGGTGATATCCTCCTCGATACCGCTCTTCTTTATCAGCAGGTCTATCTTGTCCTGCAGGGCGGCGAGCAGTGCATTTTGTTGCTCCAGTCTCGCGGCCAGTTGCTCCAGCGCTCCCATTACCCGGCGTTTTGTGGCGTGAGCAATAGCTTTTGCATATCCTCCGGCAGGCGTTCCTGCCACCCTTGCGGCAGTGACTCCAGGATCACCCTGAGGACATCGCCGTTAGCGTTCAGACCGTTGAACACGTGGTAGACCATGGTTGCGGAGCGGTTGGACCTGCGGGCTATCTCCACTTTGCTCAGCGGGCACATACCGTCCAGCGCCTGCATCAGCCGGTGTTGCTGCATCTTGGTCATGGTCTGGATCGCGTCTATCAGATCGTTCATGTTGCTTGGTTTTAGGCATACTACCGCCAGGGCAGGACATAGTCCACATTCCCGGCTTTCGCATACCAGTAAAAAATATGTATTGGTTATTCTTGATATTCCCGCACTTGGCAGGGTATTTGCTCTTTTCTGTGTCCGGCGGAAAAGCTGTTACACCCACCCGCCAGACTTCATTCGCTCAGATCAGGATCTACATGGCATGTTGTTTTTGTGTTTGTTGTGTAGATTGTGTTTGTGTTGATGGTGTAAAGATATACCGGATGTGCACATTTTGCAAACATGATACATCATTTTGTAAACATTTAAATTATTGAAATGCCTAGTAGATTGACATCTAGAACATTGCATATCATTGAGGTGCTGAAGAATCTAGGAATAATTCAGAAAGACATCGAATTTTACAGCGCTATTGGTGTAAATAGGTCTACGGCGTCTTCGATTAGGAATGGCGGGAGGGATGTGCCTAAAACAAAAATCGCAGCAATCGCAGATAAATTCGGTGTGAGCCTAGATTACTTATTGAAAGGTCAAGGAGAGATGTTTACTGATGAGTTCAGTCAGAAGGTGCTAGAAAAGCAAGATCAGGATATCGCACAGACAAAAGAGATGTTGATTTCTCATGAGAGAAGAATAAAGTCAGTTTCATTTTATGATGTGGTGGGCACAATGACTTTTACTGAAAATTGGCCCGACCAGGTGACAAAACCTTTTTTGGTGACTGAGATTCCCGGATACGAAGGGTGTGACGCTATTCAATCATTTGGGGAATCAATGGCGCCAACCTACCATAGCGGATGCTGGGTGCTAGGAAAGCGGATACATGACAGAGACTTGATATTATACGGAGAGTGTTATATTATTGTGACCCGAGATCATATACTGATCAAGAGATTACTAAAAGACAATGACCCAAAATATATAATACTATATTCAGACGCCTATGACCCCGATAATGAAGAAAAGCGGAAATTCGCGCCTGTAAGGCTATCTATGGCAAAAGTCCTTAACTTGTGGATCATAAAGGGAGCAATCAAAAGATATCAGATATGAAGTTTTTAGTCCGTGCTGTTACTATAATGATTATAGCCAGTTTGTCCATCTGTTCTTATGGTCAGATTGTAGTCTCCTCTAAAGATGGGCGCTCCTTTTTGTTGCTTGACAATGGAACATGGAAGCCGGTAAAGGACAAGGCTGTGTCCGAAAGTCCTGCCCGAAATTGCGATAAGTATATCTCTGTTAAGCATGATAGGGTGACAGGAGATAGGCACGTATCTAGTGCAGACCCTTTGGTTATTTCGAATCAAGGCAAGGGCAAGAGCAAAGACGTTGGCATCGTATTGCTTGTATCAAAATCTGAAATAACAACGGCAATTTACTTGGTAGCTGTTGGTGGCTCCTGCGTCGATGAGGGGGATATCGTTAATATTCTTTTCAGAGACGGGACCCGTATCGCTTTAAAGAACTGGAAAGATTTCAATTGCAAGGGTGATATGGCTCTATACCTGAGCGATTCATTTGGCACAGGTGAAGAGTTAAGGTACTTACAGACCAAAGAAATAGAAATCATTCGTGCCTGGACATCGGACACCTATGTTGAGGAGACGTTGACGAGAGAGCAGAGCAGGACAATTCTCGAATCATTCAAATGTTTAACACAGTATTAAAATGAAAAATATCCTACTAGCCGCAGTAATATTAATTGCTTTTACTTCAATTGCATACGCTCAAAAAATTGAAGTCGATAAAGTGGATGAATTTGAAGGTCATAGGACAATTGCAACATCCTACGAGCCCTGGGTCGGTACATCATTAGGGGATAAGTTTATTCCTCGGTTGGGAATATGTTTTGGAGCCATGAATGAACAAATGTTTTTCATTTTGGGCATTTCTCAAGACAAGGTCTTTTCAATAAGAGAGGGACAGGGGGTGTATCTCAAGCTGAAAAACGGAGAACAGATAAAACTTTTATACGGGGCTGGAGAAGTTGCCTCAAGAAGTGGCGCGTCATTTAATTATTTCGATTCGGGATACTACGGCATAAGAGCCTACCTGCCGATCACTCGGGAAGAAATCGATAAGATAAAAGAACACGGAATTGACAAATTCAGGGTCGAAACAACGGAAGCCAATCTTGACGGAGCCGCAAAAGACAAACATAATCAGAAATTCGTCCAGCTTGCAAATATCTTTTTAAGGAGATACCTGAAGCATTACAAGCCCGCCTCCCCAGTAAACCCCACCCGTGACAGCGTACTGCAGCGGATTGAGGAGGAGTAACAAATTTGCACAACCACAATCATCAACACAAACACAATTACAACAACCACAACGAGTAATAAATCATACAAAACAAAATGTGTTTTCTGTATGATTTTTTAGAATATAAAATGCTGTGATTTTTGCGGATATGCAATACATTTGATTCGTCTAGAACGACGTACTTACGTCATCCTCCCAAAGGAATTGTTACGACCCCCGAAAGGGGGTCTTTTTTTTGTGCACATTAAGAAGCCCTTGGGAGGGGCCCCTCAAACACCTGGGGGAGACGTAGGTGATTCTTTACCCTTTAAAGGTATCGATCATGCAGTACGTATTTCTAGACGGAGAGTGCTGGTTGGTCGTCTTTCGCAAGTCCGCTAAACATTGGAGGCTTGGCAGAAGGATTGGCCCGAAGCACCGAAAGGCGCTTATGATCCGGTTGCGTCGTGTAGACGATTGCAACTGTGGTGACCAGTAACTCGCAATTGGTGGGCCCTTCGGGGCCCGCTTTAGTATATAACGGCGTTTACGTGCCTTTTCTTATGATCTTTTTCTTTTTGAACTTGACCGATCGCTTGGTCTTTATTTGGTCAAACACCTGGTCAGCCGCTTCGTCAATCTCGTCATCCCGGCGATTTTCCTCGGTGTAGCGCATGGTGGTCTCGATGCGGGAGTGCATAAAAAGATGCTGCCTCTTAGCCAATGGGATATCTGCTTCATCGACTAATTTAGCGAAGGTATGCCGGGCCGTGTGGTTGTGTAGGTTCTTCTGGATCCCGAGTAGTGCGGCTATCTTCTTTATCTTTTGATTGAGAATATAAACGCGGTTTCTGGTCTCATTGTAATACCGGATCTTATCCTGCTGCTCGACCTGCGGGGCAAGCTGTATTATGGGAAATAGGTAGTACTTGCTCTGACCTTTATAGCGCTCAATCAGTTCTAGCGCTTCGGGGCGAAGCCGCATGTTTACCCGCTTCTCGTTTTTTCTCATCGTGTAAATCCCCTGACTGTGGATGTAGTCCTCTGTAAGAGCGGTCAGGGCATCGGTCACGCGCATACCTCGGGCGAACACCATGAAGGCGTAAAAGTCACGCGTCAAAATCAGGTCATCAGGCAGCTCGGCATGGCGCCACAACTCAAATTCATCCTTTGTCAATTTGCTCAATATAGCGTCCTGTCCGGTTGGCATTTTGAACTGACCGTTTAAAAACGGGTTGTCCTTTGGTTTTTTATCCTCAAACGCCGGTGCGCAGACTGTTCGGATGCGGGAAATGTAGAGATTGCGCGTAGAGGGTTTCAGCCCTTTGGACTTCATCTGCGTATCGATTACTGCAAGCCAGGCGGCTGTTACCTGGCCGGGTCGCATCTCTGGAGCAAATTTTTTCACCCAGTTAGCGGGGTTGCGGAAGTTATAGGCTTGAGAGATTTTTTCAAGCTCCATCAGCTCATCATACTCATGCATTAACAGATCATAAATAGATGCTCCTGCGGATACTGCGCCCTTCTTAAAGAAGGATTCTGCAGAGGGTATTTCGCCCTTAAGACGGCATTCCCGCAGGTAGTCCTTTGCCTCCTGCTCTCTCTTATCGATCAGGTCATTGATCTTAACGTGATCGCTGTGGGTAGTTTTTACCCGGCGTTTTTTGTTATTCCAGTATTTTCGTGGAACTGCGTCGATCTGTTTCGTTTTCTCTTCGCCGCCAATGGTGAGCTTCACCAATATGGGGGAATTGCCGTCCGAGTAGACGATAGACTTCATGATTATCTTGACGGAGGCACGCACAATTCCGGAATAATTCCGACAATTATAATCAAATGAAGTGACATATAGATAGACATAAATAACAAAGCCCGCTACAGGCGGGCATCTTGCTATACTATTATATATAGGTTTATATATGTTTATTCATGTATTTACTTTGGCATCAAATATATGGAAAAGCACTTTGCGATCATAGACATAGAGACCACCGGCGGAAGCCCCCGTACGGACAAGATCACGGAGATAGGCGTCGTCATACACGATGGCCGCGAGATCAGGGAGACTTTTCAGACACTCATCTATCCTGAGCGGTCGATACCTGCTTTCATCACCAGGATCACCGGTATCTCGGATGAGATGGTCGCAGACGCGCCCAGGTTTTACGAAGTGGCCAGGAAACTGGTGGAGCTGACCGAGGACACCGTCTTCGTAGCCCACAACGCACGGTTCGATTACGGTTTCTTCGTAGAAGAATTTCGCCGGCTGGGATTCACTTTTACGCGCAAGACCCTTTGCACGGTTCAGATGAGCCGCAAAGCATTTCCCGGTCTGCCTTCCTATTCGCTGAAAAACCTGGTCAGGCATTTCGATATCCCCCTGGTCAAGCACCACCGGGCCCTGGACGATGCGATGGCGGCTGCCCGTATATTCGAACGCGTATTGTGCTCGGACTATTACACCCGCGTTCAACCGGTACTATCCAGGAAAAGCCTTGCTGAACAAAAGCTGCCCACCCATTTGTCCCGTGACAAAATAGACGCCATTCCCGATGCCTGCGGGCTTTATTATTTTTACGGCAGGCAAGGTGAGCTATTGTATATCGGCAAAAGCATCCATATCCGGCGCAGGATATACGAACATTTTGCGGACAACAGCGAGCGAGCCGCCAGGTTGCAGGCGGCCGTAGAAGATGTGGACTATGTACTTTGCGGCAACGAACTGGCCGCGCTGCTCCTCGAGAACGCTGCGATCAAAAAAGAGGCGCCGCAGTTCAACAAAGCGCAGAAGCAAAAAAACTTTCCCTACTGTATCGCCCACCACCCTACCATCGGGCTGGAAGTACTGCCCTCCGATAAGCTGGGTGAACACTGGGAAGTGCTGCGCCTTCATACATCCAGGGAATCCGCCAGGGCATCACTGGACCATCACCTGAATATGCACGGGGTCTGTACCTGCGTCCGTACGCTCAAGAGTAAAGAGTCCTGCATGCACGCCAGGATAGGCACCTGTAACTACGAGTACGATCTGCCGCCGCTGGAAGAACGATACAGCTCTACACTCAACAGCCTGCGGGCGGGATTCGACCAGGACGGAATACTGACCGGACCCGGCAGGCAGGCCGGAGAACTTTTCGTAGCCCTGATCCTCGGCAAAAAAATGTGGGGTATGGGGTATCTCGATGACGGGATGTCAACCAGTGATCTCGATAGCATCATGGAGCAACTGGAGCCACAGCCCTTCTACCCGGAATGGCCGGCACTGATCCGCAATTACCTCAAGGAACACAGAGATGTAGTCTTCGCCCCGCTGCCTCCCCGGCAGGATACTCCCGGCAGGAGCCGGTCGACAGAAGTATCCCGCTCCCGGAAGCCTATCTGACAGTTTTTCTGCGCTGCGACTGACGCTCCAGGAATTTGCCGTGTATCACATCTTGTACAGGTGCATGGAGGATCTTACTGTCTAACCAGGATATAAAATCCAGGTATATGAACGATCGGGCCGCCAGCGGGTTCTGTTCAAATGACTTCAGCTGCGCCTGCAATGCCTGGAAAGCCACCGGTAGTTCGGCCCTCTGCAGGTAAAAGGATTGCCTCAGGAAGCGAAAGATCTCTTCTTCCACAGCATTGAGATTTTGCATTCGGGCCATGAATCGATACACAGATCTGATCAAGTGATCTACCAGGCCCGAGTGCCCGAGTTCATAGTGAGAGATCAGGTGCAGCAAGCGGGCATAGCATTGAATATCTGTCCTAAGATCGGCCTTACCCTGGATGATCCGGTTTAGATAACCTATGGTCTTGTTGTAATCCCCGACACCGAAGTACAGACAAGCTATCTTGTAGTCGAAGACCAGCACGCGGTGAGGGTCCATATACCGTGAGTAAGCGCCGAGCTGCTCTTCAAGACCGGACACAAGCCCTATGCCTGCATCGAAAGTCCCCTCAAGAAAATGAAGATTGAGCCGTGCCAAGCTGAGATAAGTGAACACCTGGACCTCGGCATTGCGGTTATTGAGCTGAGGTAACATCTTTTCCAATGCCTCCAGCCTGTTGAAGTCTGCCCGGTAGGGCCAGTAATTGCGCAACATAAAATGGGCATTCAACAGATTGTGTACTCCTTTGATATAGTGCATGATCTCGATATGGAGCATCTCCGGCTGCTTGTCAAAAATCAGCACCCACCTGCGCGCGCAACGGTAGTATTGCAGAAAGTCCTGGCATATGAATGCCCGCCAGCAGTAAACCTGGTATAGGTAGAGCTGTTCGTAGAACCCTGCTGCGTTGCGCAGGTCATCGTCCAGGCCGTTCTCCATGAACTCGGTGACGCGTCGTACATCATTCTCTTCGCGGGCGAGGCCGGTGTGGATATACCAGCTATACAGACGGAGAGAGAGATTAGACAAACAGTTGGTGATATTGAGCCGCCTCAGCACATCTTCGGATTCAGTCTCCAGCCTGGAGGCGCGGTCCCCGAAGCTCCTGGTGATATGCAGGGCTTCTATATTCTTTTCGAAGTCAAGTATCTCCAGCGCTATCGCATACTGATGCAACTGAAGGGCCTGTTCTTTGGCCTTGTCCAGTATGCGGAGACTCTGCAGGAAAAGCCCTTTCCGGTAAAGTATGCGTGCATAGGCCAACTGTTCGTGCAGGGACAGATCGCTGAATTCTTCACTGCGCAACAACCGGATACAGACCAGGATCTGCTTGTACAGGTATGCCTTTGTATTGGATAGCTGTTGTTTGCTCAGACCGGGCACCCTGGACGGGAGCTGCGCTTCATCATAGACTTCCATCTTGTCCATGACATCAAACAGCCGGACCATCTTCCATTCGGCAGATCCGCTGCCATTGCGCTTCAGGTAAAGCTTGAAAGAGCGTTTCTCCGCCTTATCTAGTGACTGTATGAGTTGAAACAAGGCGTCTGCCGACCGGTTGGACATCGTAATATTTCGTTTGTTAAATCTATGAATTCCAGTGTTTTATATTCAAAACACCTTTCATTAAACGTCGTAACTCGGGCTGGAATTTGGCTTGACTCCCCACGCCAGCCGGGATACTTTAGTTGTGTTCTAGCAAGAAAAGCCTGCCTCAACGACAAAAATATGAAGCGGCGAAACAAGCGCACAATTAAAATATAAATATTACTTATAATATTTAAACAAATATAAATGAGCACCCGAGTCTATATATTCGATACTACGTTGCGCGACGGAGAGCAGGTGCCCGGGTGCAAACTCAACACACCGGAGAAAGTGACCGTTGCCACGCACCTCGAACATCTCGGAGTCGACATCATCGAAGCAGGCTTCCCGGCTTCCAGCCCGGGGGATTTCCAATCAGTACGGGAAATCGCGCGCCACGTAAGGGAAGCCACCGTATGTGCATTGAGCCGCGCCGTCGAAAAAGACATCGATACCGCTGCCGAGGCGCTGACTGGAGCGCGCCATCCGCGGATACATACAGGCCTGGGCACTTCGGAGAGCCATATCAGGCACAAATTCCGCTCTCATCCGGACGCCATACTGGAATGGGCCGTACGTGCTGTCAGGCATGCCCGAAAATATACCGATGACGTAGAGTTCTACGCAGAAGACGCCGGACGCACGGACAACGCATACCTGGCTCGTATCACAGAAGCCGTGATCCGTGCAGGCGCCACGGTGGTCAATATCCCGGATACCACCGGCTACTGCCTCCCGCACCAGTACGGCGAGAAGATCGCTTACCTGGTAAACCATGTGCCCAATATCGACCGGGCTGTCTTGTCCTGTCACTGTCACAACGACCTCGGACTGGCTACTGCCAATTCCGTGGCCGGGGTCCTGGCCGGGGCCAGACAGGTGGAATGTACAGTCAACGGCCTAGGTGAAAGAGCCGGCAACTCTGCCCTGGAAGAAATAGCTATGATCCTGAAACAACATAGTCATATGGGTTACCATACCGGGTTGAGACTACCGATGCTGTACCCGGTGAGCAAGCTGGTCTCCGAGATCATGAGGATGCCGGTACAGGCCAACAAAGCCATCGTAGGCGACAATGCATTCTCGCACTCATCGGGTATTCACCAGGATGGTTTCCTGAAAAACGCCGATACCTACGAGATCATACGACCCGAAGAAGTAGGTTCTCCCGGGAGCCGCATCGTACTTACCGCCCGGAGCGGCCGGTCCGCGCTGGCATACCGCTTCCAGCAGCTGGGATACCAGTTTGACCGGAACGATATCGATTTGCTCTACGAAATGTTCCTGGTGGCTGCCGACCAGGTCAAAGAAGTCAGCGATCAGGACCTCAAACAGCTCGCAGCCCGCAGACCGGCCCAGGTAGCCTAACGATATCCACCAACAGAAATTTCCGCCCCATGTCCAGGACGCTATTTGACAAGATCTGGGAACAGCATACGGTCCGGTCGCTTCATGACCGGCAGATCGTATTATATATCGACCGTCACCTTATACATGAGGTCACAAGCCCGCAGGCTTTCTCCGGTCTCGAACGACGCGGACTCCCTGTATTCAGACCCGAACGCACCATAGCTACAGCCGACCACAATGTCCCCACACTGGATCAGCACCTGCCGATCAGCGACCAGTTGTCGCGTATCCAGGTAGACACACTCACTGCCAACTGCCAGCGGCACGGAATCGAGCTCTTCGGGCTGGGGCATCCACACCAGGGTATCGTCCATGTCATAGGGCCCGAGCTGGGACTCACACAACCGGGAATGACAATCGTTTGCGGCGACAGTCATACCAGCACCCACGGGGCTTTCGGGGCTATCGCCTTCGGTATAGGTACCAGCGAAGTAGAGATGGTACTGGCCACACAAACACTTATCCAATCGAGGCCGCGCCAGATGCGGATCGTCATCGACGGTGTCCTGTCACGCGGAGTCACTTCCAAGGATATCGTGCTCCACATCATATCCCGTATAGGTACAGGTGGAGCGACAGGACATTTCATCGAGTACGCAGGTGAGACCATCCGGTCGCTCAGTATGGAAGCTCGTATGACCATATGCAACATGAGCATCGAAATGGGTGCACGAGGCGGTATCATCGCCCCTGACGACGAGACATTCCGGTTTGTCCGGGGCAGGTCCTATGCACCGGCCGGCGACGCCTGGACGCATGCCGTGAAGGAATGGAAAACGTTGTATTCCGACCCAGGTGCATTCTTTGACAGGGAGATCGCCTTCCGGGCCGAGGAGATAGAACCTATGATTACCTACGGGACCAATCCGGGTATGGGCATGCCTATAAACGGCCGCGTACCGCTATCGGGCGTCTCCCCGGAAAACGCCGAGAGGGACAGCTTCAGAAAATCTCTCGAATACATGGGTCTGCAGGAAGGCCAGGCACTCCTCGGGATGCCTGTACAACATGTATTCATCGGTAGCTGTACCAATTCGCGCATAGAAGATTTCCGGCAGGCGGCTGAGATCATCCGGGGCAGGACCAAGCATGGCAGCATACATGCGCTGATCGTTCCCGGGTCCCGGCAAGTTGCCAGGCAGTTGCGCGAAGAAGGCCTTGACAAGATATTCGAAAGCGCAGGTTTTGTCCTACGGCAGCCGGGCTGCAGCGCCTGCCTGGCTATGAACGACGACAAAATACCCGCCGGTGATTTCTGTGTCTCTACGTCCAACCGCAACTTTGAGGGTCGCCAGGGCGTAGGAGCGCGTACGCTGCTGGCCAGCCCCCTAACGGCTGCGGCCGCTTCGATCACTGGGGTGATCACGGACGCCAGAGACTTCATGAACTAATCCACTAACAAACCAGGACTTCATCCCGAAAAATCAAGATCATATGGAACCCATCAGCATCGTACATTCTACTTTCGTCCCGCTTCCGGCAGACAATATAGATACCGACCAGATCATCCCGGCGCGATTTCTCAAGGCGACCTCGCGCGAAGGCTTCGGCGACCATCTTTTCAGGGATTGGCGTTACCTGGGCGGGGACAAGCCCAACCCCGGATTTGTCCTCAATCAATCGCAGTACAGCGGAGAGATACTGGTCGCAGGAACCAATTTTGGCTGCGGTTCGAGCAGGGAGCATGCAGCCTGGGCCCTGTCCGGCTATGGATTCCGCGTGGTCATATCCAGTTTCTTCGCGGATATATTCTACTCCAACGCACTGAACAATGGCCTGCTCCCGCTGCAGGTCCCGTCCTCATTCGTCCGGAAAATACTGGCTGAAGAGCCGGACAGTACCCTTACAGTGAATCTCTTCGATTGCTGGCTCCAGATAGACCGGACAGGCGACCGGATCATCTTTCCGATCTCGGAATACAAACGTGAGTGCCTGCTCAACGGATATGAAGATATAGACTACCTGCTGAGCCTGCGCGACGAAATCAGCAAGTACGAAAGGAACAGAGACAGCAACCCTTTAGTAAACTGACCTGTGTTTAATCAGCAGATATGGAAAAGAAAATAGCCGTATTGGCCGGAGACGGTATCGGTCCTGAAGTGATCCGGCAGGCCATCAAAGCGGTGGAAGCGGTTGGCGCTGTCTTCCAGCGAAAATTCCAGTTCGAGTACGCGCTGTTCGGCGCCGAAGCCATCGACAAAACAGGAGTCCCGCTCCCGGACAAGACCCTCGAAGTGTGCCGTTCAGCCGATGCCATACTGCTCGGCGCCGTGGGCGATCCCCGCTATGATATGGATTCACGTGCTGCACAGCGCCCGGAGCAGGGGCTGCTTCAATTGCGCAAGACGCTGGGGCTATATGCCAATATCCGGCCGGTCACCGCCTACGAAGCTACCCTGCACCTCACTCCTGTGAAAGCAGCCATAGCGAAAAAAACAGATCTTGTCATTTTCCGGGAACTGACCGGTGGCATCTATTTCGGTGAAAAACGGGAAGGAGGCGAGCAGGGAGAATATGCTTCCGACCTGTGTACATATCACCGCTTTGAAATAGAGCGTATTGCTCATGCCGCCTTTCGCATGGCAATGAGCAGGCAGCACAGGCTCACGCTCGTGGACAAAGCCAACGTGCTCGCGAGTTCACGCCTGTGGCGGCAGGTGGTGCAGGACATCAGTTCCGGCTATCCGCAGGTCTTCGTGGATTACATGTATGTAGACAATGCGGCCATGCAACTCATGCTGCAACCCCGGCAATTTGACGTCATACTTACGGAAAATATGTTTGGCGACATACTCAGCGACGAAGCCAGCGTACTGGCGGGCTCCCTGGGCATGTCGCCCTCGGCTTCCATCGGCGACGAATACGCACTCTTCGAGCCTGTACATGGCTCTTATCCCCAGGCAGCAGGCAAAGATATAGCCAACCCTGTGGCAGCTATCCTGTCCGCAGCCATGATGCTCGACCACCTGGACATGCCAGCGGAAGCCGATACAGTGCGCAAGGCCGTCGGCTGGTGTATGGACAATCGTTTCGTGACGCGCGACCTGGATCCGGTCAATTTCTATCATACCGGAGAAATAGGCGATCTCGTCTCTGCATACATATATGAGCAGGCATCAATCCGACTGAGGAAGCAAGCTATGGATCTCAGCAAGTCCTGTATCATCTGACCAAATGCCAGGGGACAGGGGGCTACAATACAAGCTATATCTTCAGGAAGGACTCAGCGGCGATCATGCCAGCGTACTTGCCGCCCGCATCAGGGCTGTCATCTCCTGCCTGACAGAAGCGGCTTCTTCCCCGGCCTTCTCGGCGAAGTCCTCTCCGGCTGAGGCATAGAGGATACTCCTGGATGCATTGACCAGCAGCCCGGTCTCGCGATTGGCTGCCAGCCTGTAGACCGTTGCCAGATCACCACCCTGGGCGCCGACCCCCGGAACCAGGAAAAAATGCCCTGGTAGCAGTTCCCTTACCCGGCGGAGGTAATCTTCCCGCGTAGCTCCGACGACAAACATGGTATTCTCAGCACTCCCCCACCCGGCACAGCGGGCGATCACCTCTTCATACAGACGATCTCCTCCATTCAGTTGCTGTGTCTGGAAATCTTCATGGCCCGGATTGGATGTGAGGGCCAGCACGATGGCCCATTTGCCGGGATAGCGCAGAAAAGGCGTGACTGAGTCGCGCCCCATATAGGGCGCTACTGTCACAGCATCACAACCCAGCAGTTCAAAAAAAGCTCGTGCATACTGATCTGCTGTATTACCTATATCGCCACGCTTGGCATCGGCAATGATGAAATGCCCGTCACCAATATATCTTACGGTCTCCTGCAGAACCTCCCACCCGGCGGGTCCCATCGCCTCATAGAAGGCCGTATTGGGCTTATAAGCCACACAATGATCACGTGTAGCATCAATGACCGCCCGGTTGAACATCCACACTCCCTCGGGCGTACGGGGCAGGTGTGCAGGTAACCGGAGCGGATCCGTATCCAAGCCTACGCATAGGAAGGATTGCCTGGCCTTTATCAGTTCAGCGAGTTCCCTTCTCGTCATTACAGGTCAATTGAAAGGTATAGTCACAATCCGCCACCTGGGCAGCGGCCGTTAAGAAAAACAATCACAACCGCAGACCCTCCCGCTGAGCAGCAGCGACGGTGCAGCCCCTACTGGCGGTGATCAGGCCGGTATTCCATTGATCGCCACGACTGATTTCACCTGGGGGACCCTGTTGCGGATTGTCTCCTGGATACCCGCGCGCAGGGTCATAGCGGACATATTACAGTTTTCGCAATTTCCGAGCCACTTCAGTTTGATCGTCAGGTCGTCTTCTATACTTACCAGCTCTACATTGCCCCCGTCTACAGCCAGGTGCGGACGGATCTCATCCAGCGCTTCTTCGATCCGTATTCTCAGATCTTCCTTGTTCATGACGCAAATGGGTTAAATGGGTCCTCAAATTTAAACAAATAATCACATCTCGACTTTCACTCGCCGGCCTGGTCCCATCAACTCATGCCGCATGGCGATTTCGGCCATTGCCTTGCCAGCGATACCGGCAAACAGTTGCTGCATGACTGAACCTTCCAAGAGCGCGGCAGGCTGACCGCTGTCCCCTCCTTCTCTTATACCCTGTATGATCGGCAGCTCGCCCAGCAAGACGCTCTGGCTAAGTTTAGCCAGCTTTTTCCCGCCACCCTCACCGAAGAGGTAATATTTATGATCAGGCAACTCTTCTGGAGTGAACCAGGACATATTCTCCACCACACCGATGACCGGTACGTCTATCTGCGGCAGCAGGAACATATTCATCGCTTTGATCGCATCCGCCAGGGCTACCTCCTGCGGAGTAGTCACCAGTACCACGCCGGTGACCGCTACGGTCTGTACCATAGTGAGCTGTATATCGCCTGTACCCGGCGGCAGGTCTACGATCAGGTAGTCCAGTTCCGGCCAGAGTATCTCTTCGAAAAACTGGCGCAGGATACCCGCCAACCTCGGTCCCCTGAGCACAACTGCCTGTTCCGGCTCTACAATGAAACCGATCGACATGACCGGCATACCGTGCACTTCAATCGGCACGATCCGGGGCGTACCGTGTACATCCGTCATCCTGGGCCGCTGCCCGGCAAGACCCAGCATCGTAGGTATCGACGGCCCGTAAAGATCTGCATCCAGCAATCCTACGCGAGCGCCCATCTTCTGTAGCGATAACGCTAGATTGACGGATACGGTGGACTTTCCTACCCCTCCTTTGCCGGAAGCCACGGCGATGATATTGCGTATATGCGGCAATGGCCTTGCCTGGCTCTCATCATCTGATTGCTGTACAAAATGAATATGCACTTCAGCAGCCGGATATTCTTCCTGGATAGCTATTGTAGCCGCCTCCAGCAGCCGAGCCTTGTGATCCGGGGTAAACGACGGTGATACGAGGCTGAAATTCACCAACCCCTGCTCCAGTTTCAGATCCCGCACCATTCCTCTAGCCACGATCGACTGCCCCGTAGCAGGATCCCTGATCAGGGATAAAATATCCTCAATATCTTTTCGTTCCATCTGGCTCCCGCGTTTCTTACGTATGTACTGTACTCTCAAAGGTAGGAACAATAATGCAGCCCCGGAGTTTAGTAATTGAAGCAGCATGAAAATTTCTGTGTCCGATTACACATTCCCAAATTCCCTAATATAAAATTTACTTACATTTGCTGATGTAACACATGAAGGTATTCCGAGATATCAATCAACTGCCGGCTTTTGACAAACCGGTCATCACCATAGGGTCTTTTGATGGCTTGCATAAAGGTCATCAGCGTGTGCTGCAGCAAGTCAAAAACCAGGCTGCCCGTATCGGTGGAGAGAGTGTCATCGTCACTTTCGAACCCCACCCGAGACAGGTGATCTATCCACAGGCCAGCGATCTGAAACTCATCACTTCTCTTGAGGAGAAGATACTCCTCATGGAGCTGTACGAGGTAGAAAACCTTGTTATCGTTCCGTTCACGGTAGAGTTTTCTCAGATCGGTGCAGACGAATACATCGAGAAGTTCATCATCGAACGCTTCAGACCGGCCTGCATCGTCATAGGTTTCGACCACCGGTTTGGCCTCAACCGCCAGGGAGATATTCACTTCCTCAAATGGTATAGCAAGACGGGAGGCTACGTCGTATCGGAGATAGATGAGTTTATCGTCAACGACATCACCGTCAGTTCCAGCAAAATACGCCGGGCGCTGGAGTCGGCCGATATGATCACAGCCACCGAACTGCTTAGTCACCCTTTCATACTACAGGGAACGGTCGTCTATGGCAACCAGATCGGCAGCAAACTGGGATATCCGACTGCCAACCTCGAATACAGCAACCGGCTCAAGCTGATCCCGCCCGATGGCATCTACGCGGTGCTGGTGCACCATGGAGATCAGGTCTATAAAGGTGCGCTCTATATCGGCAAGAAACCGACGCTGAGCTCGGATGACAAACGGGTCATAGAAGTGCACTTACTGGACTTCAGAGGTGACCTGTACGGCGAAAAACTCCTGCTGGAATTCATTGATTATATCCGTCCCGACGCCAGGTTCGAACACCTCGAACAGATGAAGAAACAGATCTCGCTGGACAAAGAAGCTGTCCGCGAACGGCTGGCCGATGTGCGGAGTGCTTTTGACCGAAAACGCGAAGCCATCCTTTGAGAGCAGCGATCGTACTACTCAATTTCAACGGAAAAAATCACCTGCAAGCATACCTGTCCGGTGTACTCTCGCATACGCCTCCCGATACACAAGTCATCATAGCGGACAATGCCAGCGAGGACGACAGCATAGCCTGGCTGCAGTCCAATCACCCGGATCTCATACTGGTCAGGCTGGAACGCAACTGGGGATTTGCCGAGGGGTACAACCGTGCCCTCGCAGGCATCGAAGCGGATTATTTCGTATTGCTCAATACGGATGTACTGATCGATTCGGACTGGCTTTCCGTGCTGCTTGACTATATGGACGAGCAGCCCGTCGTGGCCGCTTGTCAACCCAAAATACGCTCTCTTGCGGATCGCCAGCGGTTTGAACACGCAGGCGCTGCGGGAGGATTCATAGATACTTTTGGATATGCCTTCTGCCGGGGCAGGATCTTCGGTACCGTAGAGCGTGACCTGGGGCAGTACGACGGTATCAGCCCTGTCTTCTGGGCCAGTGGCGCGGCTATGGTGGTCCGGTCCGACAGATTTCGTGAAGCGGGTGGATTCGATGCCGACTTTTTTGCGCATATGGAGGAGATAGACCTCTGTTACAGGCTGCACCTCATGGGATATCGTGTCATGGCGCACAGCGGTTCCGTAGTCTATCACCTGGGAGGCGGTACACTACCCTACCAGTCGGCTCACAAAGTCTTCCTCAACTTCAGGAACAGCCTTTACCTGCTCCTGAAAAACAAGCAAGCCATCACACTGTGCTGGCTGCTGCCTTTGCGTATGGTACTGGACGGTATAGCCGGCCTGCTGTTTCTCTCCGAAGGCAAGTATACACACCTGAAAGCCGTCCTGCGCGCGCACGGAGACTTCTACGCCAACTTTGGACGCATGCGCCGCAAACGCACCCAGGTACAAAAGCTTCGCTCCACACGCCCCAATTTTGAAGGAATCTACCCTGGCAGTATCGTATGGAAGTACTACCTGACAGGCAACCGCCTGTTTTCGATGCTATATGGTGGACGTAAAAAAGGTATATGAGTACTGCAAAACCTGATATACTGCTTGAGACCGATAGTTACCTGGTCGTAAACAAACCGGCCGGTATACTGAGCATACCGGATCGTTTTCAGGTGGATAAGCCGAGTATATACACCTGGCTGCAATCCCGCTATGACCGCATCTTCACGGTGCACAGGCTGGACAAAGACACTTCCGGAGTTCTCCTGTTTGCGAAAAATGCCGATACGCATAAAGCGCTCAATGACCAGTTTGAGAGCGGCCGTGTCATCAAGATCTATACGGCGGTGGTACAGGGAAGGCCGACACCGGAAGAAGGCAGTATCGATGCGCCCATATCCGCAGACCCGGAAAGAGCGGGCAAGATGCGGGTCTTTCGCAAAGGAAAACCCTCTCTCACCCTATACCAGGTAACCGAGTATTTTCGCTCGTTCAGCCTGGTAAGGCTCGAACTGAAGACAGGCCGCACCCACCAGATAAGGGTACACCTCCAGCACCTGGGCTTCCCCCTCGCGACAGACCCCCTGTACGGTACGCGCACAGCGCTCTATATCGAAGATATCAAGAAGAATAAGCTACGCCCGCGATATGAAGAAGACCGGGTACCGCTTATAGAACGCTGCAGCCTGCATGCAACAGAACTGACCTTCACTGATCCGACTACTGGCGTGGATGTCACCATAGAAGCGCCCCTGCCCAAAGATCTGCGCGCACTGCTCAACCAGCTCCGAAAGCACGGAGGCTCCTAAGGCCACTCTACCAGATCTAGCAGGACATGGCCAGCCTATAAGGATGACCTATTTCCTTATCCCGTCGCGGCTTATCATTACCGGACAGGATACGGCATCAGAACGCATACCCGTCACGTTCGAGCAGCAGGGCTGCTATCTTGCGGCGAAGCTCCCTGACATTCACAGGTGGGTACTTCGTGTACCTTTTAAGCCCCATGACCATGATCCGCAGCAGATCACCCTCAGCAAAGCTGCCGAGCGCATCGACGGCATTCTTCTGTATCCTGCTTTGCACATCGTGGAAGAAGACACGCAGTATGGCATCGTAGATGTCCTGTGGAATTTCCCGGCCGCGCTCCGCCAGTTTTTGTACCCTGAGCAGGAGCGACTCTGCCAGGTAGGTATCTATGATGATATCCGCTACATTCATCACGATCTCCTGCTCTTCCTTGAGGTTCAGTTTGCCGTCCATCTGCTGTTTGGCTGCCGCTCCGGCCACCATGAGCAATATCTTCTTAAAATCCTTCAACGCAGCCATCTCTTCACCATATGCTCCTTCGGGTTTACTGAGTGAAGGCATAGCCGCCAATTCCTTCTGTACCTCCCAGGCCGGACCTACTATGTCCAGTTCGCCTTTGAGTGCCCGTCTGAAGAGCATATCGACGATCAGCAACCGGTTGATCTCGTTGGTCCCTTCATATATCCGGTTGATGCGTGCGTCACGATACGCACGTGCGGCCGAGTATTCTTCGGAATAGCCGATACCTCCGTGTATCTGGACTGTCTCATCTACTACATAGTCGAGCACTTCAGATCCGTTGACCTTGAGTATAGAGCATTCTATTGCATATTCCTCGGCCGCTTCCAGGGTCGCCTGTGCGAAATCCAGGCCTTGCTCCACGAAAGCTTTCTTAGACAACTCAAGCAGGTTGGACACCCGGTATTGCGCACTTTCCAAAGCGAAATTGCGGATCAGTTGCTCGGCCAGTTTGTACTGGATAGCTCCGAAGCTCCCGATCGGCTTGCCAAACTGGTGGCGTTCGTTCGCGTATTTCACGGCAGTACCGATACTCTTCTTGGCGCCCCCCATACTGAGCGCGCCCAATTTGAACCTGCCTATATTCAGCACATTGAACGCGATCAGGTGCCCCTTCCCTTTTTCTCCGAGCATGTTTTCCGCAGGCACTTGTGCGTTATCAAAAAACACCTGGCGGGTAGACGAGCCCTTGATACCCATCTTGCGCTCCTCAGCGCCCAATGTCATGCCCTCTGTTCCCTTCTCCACTATAAATCCTGTAAACTGCTCTCCGCCAACTTTGGCAAACACTATGAAAATATCCGCAAAACCCGCATTGGATATCCACATCTTCTGCCCATTGAGCAGGTAGTGAGTACCATCCTCAGACAAGTCGGCCCGGGTCTTGGCAGCCAATGCATCGGAGCCTGAATCCGGCTCGGTAAGACAATAGCAAGCCTTGAGCTCTCCGCTGATGAGCCCTGGCAGGTACTTCTGCTTCTGGGCCTCCGTACCGTAATAGAGGATCGGCAACATACCTATACCGGTGTGCGCCGCAAATGAAACGGTAAATGACCCGGATGGACCCAACACATCGCATATGATCGTATTGGTATTGGTATCCAGCTCAGATCCCCCGTACTCCGCAGGCATATGCGATCCCAACAGGCCGAGTTCACCCATCTTGCGCAGGAGACCCGTTGCCACGCCTTCTTCCTGAACCTCCAGGCGCTCTATATTGGGCCAGATCTCCTGCTCGAGAAAATCACGGCACATTTTGCGAATCATTTCCTGTTCCTCGTTGAGTTCTTCCGGAATGAACGTATCTGCGGGAGGGGTATCACGAATGATAAATTCACCTCCTTTAAGCACATTGCTCTGCTCACTGATCTCTGACATGGATAATTATATTTTGCGGTTCAAGAATGGATTATCGGCACTCTCTAGAAATGTATGTATAATTCTCTAATGAAACAGATTTTCGACAGAAAATGTTTCCTGTAGATCAAACAGGGGAAATATAACAAATCGAAACAATAAATCTCCGGAATATTATTTCAAATTTGGCTTTACGGGACGCGGACAGGGGCTACTGATGTGGCCAGCACAATAATATTTATCTTTGGGACATGAGGCCCCGCGCAGTGAATTCCGCCTTGCCGACCTACCTGCTGACTTGTGTAGCGATCCTGTTTTGCCTGGTGAATGGCGTAGGTACGATGCCGCTCTTTGACCAGGACGAAGCGGCATATGCCGGTTTTGCCCGCACGATGCTGGAGACCGGCAACTGGATCACACCCGAGTATCCATGGTGTGACGCCCATCGCAAGACGCCGCTGCACTTCTGGCTGATAGCCTGTTCTTATGCCTTGTTAGGTTACTCGGAGTGGGTGACCAGGCTACCCGCTCTGCTCTCACTGCTGGTTGTACTATGGGGCGTATTCCGCTACTTGTCCCTTCATAAAGACCAAAGCACAGGCCTGATCGCTACCGCTGTACTGGCCTCTAATATGCTTTTCGTCCTCTACGGCAAGATGTCGCTCACAGATGCGCCCTTACTCGCAGCACAGGTTTGGTTTGCAATCTCGCTGGAGCGCTATACAGCTACATCGAGGCTCCGATGGGCATGGATTGCCAGCCTTAGCCTGGCAGTCGGCATGCTGGCCAAAGGTCCCTCCATACTGATCTTCGGGGGACCTCTCTATGTAGCCCTGCTCCTCTTCGGGGCCAGTAGCCGACGTCTTCTGCGACCGGTTTTCATAGGTATACTGGCACTATCTCCTTTGCCGCTGCTGCTGTGGGGTTATGCCGCTTGGCAACAGGACGGCGGACTCATGGTGCGCTGGATGATCGACTGGTATATCCTCAACCGTGTCGGCGGCAATGTCTTTGGACAGACAGGCCCACCGGGGTATCACCTCGTTTTCCTCCTGGCAGGCTTTCTTGCTTTTCTCCCACTCTGGCCGCGCGTGATCGCACGCCTCAGGAATACCATACGGGTCAAAGATGCGCCTGAGCGCTTCCTCCTGGTCTGGCTGCTATGCGCCTGGCTGCCCTATGAGTTCACCAGCAGCAAACTCCCCTCCTATGCACTCGCTGCACACCCTGCGCTGGCCATGTTGTTTGCTATCACACTTCGGGATATATCATCTGCCGCTACAGAAAGCCGTTCAGGCAGGATACTGCGTATCTTCCTGGGAGGGATGTTGGCCGCAGCAGGTGTTACCGCCTGTATCTTACCGTTATGGCCGGGTTCCGGGGCTCAGGCCGATGTCCTGGCTGCCCTCAGACCGGCTGCGACTATCCTGGTACTCATCGGCCTCTACTGGTGCTTCCGGTATGGTACTCCATCATACAGACCGTTGCATATCGCCCTGCTCGCTGTATTTTTTGCTTCTGCTGCCTGGCTGGCCGCCGGCCAGTTCATACGCGGGCATTTTTCCCTCATGAAAGATACCGCCCTGGCGCTCACCGGTGCGCAACTCATCACTGTGGACAGTACCATTCAGCACTACCCCAGTTTGCTGGTCTACCTCCAGTGGCAGACGGGGCGTATCCCGGCATTGGGTTCGGAGGAGACTTTCAGAGATGCTGACAGACAGCAGTCAAGAAGCCTGCTCAGCGCCGGGCCGCTGAAGTCTCCCGGAAACTGTACGGAGTCAACGCTCAGCGGCCTCAACCCCGGTCGATCGGGCGATATTCGTTTTTTCCTGTACCAGTGTCCGCCGGAGTGATGCGGACTCTTAAGTGTGAGTGTGAGTGTGGGTGTGGGTGTGGGTGCGGGTGCGGGTGCGTAAAGTAAGT
Organism: uncultured Saprospiraceae bacterium; assembly: GCA_964537925.1. Lineage (GTDB taxonomy): Bacteria > Bacteroidota > Bacteroidia > Chitinophagales > Saprospiraceae > SLDF01. The sequence goes on from CAZICV010000003.1 coordinate 21,670, forward strand.
ACATGAACATCAGGCATCTACCTGCTGCGCGAGTTCTTCCCAGCTTTGGTACTGCCCCGCCAGCTCTTCCTTTTTCTGCTCATAAGCATCCAGTAAACGCTTGCTGTCAGGCCTCTCGTAGAACGCCGGATCGGCCATATCCTGCTCCAGGGTACGTATCTCTTCCTCGAGTTTGCTGATGCGTCGTTCGGTATTCTGTATTTGCCTTTGCAGTTGCCTCAGCGCTTCCGGTTGCAGAGGTTCTGCCGTACGCGCCACTACTGTTGCTGCCGGGACACCTGCATCTTTCAGCTCTACCTGCCGCATGTCTTCAAATGCACGTTTCTCCAGGTAATAGTCGATATCTCCCAGGAAGGTATGTATCCGTCGATTGCGGAACTCCACGACGGTATCCGTGAGTCCCCTCAGAAAGTCCCGGTCGTGTGATACGACCAGCAATGTACCCTTATAGCTTTTCAACGCGGACTTCAGTACATCCTTGGACAACATATCAAGGTGATTGGTCGGCTCATCCAGCAGCAGGAAGTTGATCGGGTGAAGCAACAAAGCGGCTAGGGCCAGGCGGGCTCTCTCTCCTCCCGATAGCACACTTACCTTCTTGTCTACATCTTCTCCGCTGAACATGAAAGAACCCAGGATAGCCCGGAGCCGCGGGCGCATTTCCTCCGGGGAACGCTGTTCCAGCGTCTGCAGCAAAGTCAGCTTGGGATCCAGTGTCTCAGCCTGATTCTGCGCATAATACCCGACAAACACATTGCTACCCAACTGGACGACGCCAGTGGTCGGCTGCTCTGCATTTACCAGCATCTTGGCCAGCGTGGTTTTTCCCTGCCCGTTCTGGCCTATGAATGCTATTTTCTGCCCTCGCTCCAGCTGGAAGTCCACTTCTTCCAATACCTTGAGCTCACCATATGACTTAAATATCTTTTCCGCCTTCACCACGACTTCTGCGGACCTGGGCGGCTCGGCAAACCGCAGGTTCATGGCATGGGTATCCGCATTGTCCATCTCGATGCGATCCATTTTCTGCAATTGTTTCTGCATGGATTGCGCCATCTTGGTCTTGGATGCCTTGGCCATGAATCGGGATATCGTACGTTCCTTGTCAGCGATGACCCGCTGCTGGTTTTCGTATGCAGCGATGAGTTTCTCCCGGCGTTCCTCGCGGAGTACAAGGTATCGTGAGTAGTTGGCCTTATAATCATGTGCTTTACCCAGCTCGATCTCGATCGTACGCTGGGTGATATGATCCAGGAATTGCTTGTCGTGCGAGATCAGGATCACGGTGCCGGGATAGTTCTTGAGAAAGCCTTCCAGCCAGATGATCGACTCGATATCGAGGTGGTTGGTAGGCTCATCCAGCAACAGGAAGTCCGGGCGCTGCAGAAGCATCCTGGCCAGCTCGACACGCATCTGCCAGCCACCGCTGAATTCACCCAACGGCCGCTGAAAATCCTCCTGTGCGAAACCCAGCCCTTTGAGTACACGCTCTATATCAGCCTCTATCTTGCCCGGCTCGAGTACATGCAGCTTGTCCGTCAACGTACCCAGCTCCACGATCAGGTTCGAATACGCATCCGACTCATAGTCAGTCCGTTCTGTCAGCTCGGTATTGACCTCTTCGAGGCGCTTTTCCATGCGCTCGATATCCTCAAAGGCTAGCCGGGCGAGCTCAATGACTTTCAACTCTTTGCGAATGAGCAGATCCTGGTGTAGATAGCATATGGTCGTCTCGCGCGGATAGCTGATCTGGCCGCCGTCCGCTTTGGACTCGCCCGCCATCAGCTTGAGCAAGGTGGATTTGCCGGCCCCGTTGCGGCCGACCAGGCCCACTTTCTCGCCAGGGCTGATACTAAGATCTATCTCGTCAAAAAGAATACGGTTTCCGTATTGCAGGAAAAGTTGTTGTATCTGGATCATGATGATTGTTCTTTGGAAAATAAGGTCAGTTCCACATAGCTTGATCCGGTATCTGTGCGATCACGGAATAGCGGTCTCCTTTGTTGCGCATGATCTGCTTCCAGAGTTTCTTAGGCTGACTGCTGAACAGGTATTGTGTATCAAAATCAGCCTGTACCCAAGAGCCATAGTCCATCTCGTCGGAGAGCTGTCCTGCGGTCCACCCGGAATAGCCTACGAAAAAACGTATGTTGTCTGCCTGGATAAATCCTTCTCTGATAAGAGCTTTGATCTGCTGGAAGTTGCCTCCCCATGAAATCCCGTTGCCGACTTCAAAGCTCTCGTCTATCAGCTCGCCGAGATTGTGTACGTAGTGAAGTGTATCTGTAGCTACCGGGCCTCCGAAGAAGACCTCCGACCTGAAATCCGGAAAATCCGGTAAGAGGTCCGCCACCTGCATCTTGATCGGTTTGTTGAGAATAAAACCGACACTTCCCTCCGCTCCGTGCTCACAAAGCAGGACTGCTGTCCTTTTAAAATTGGGGTCCATCATAAAAGGATCTGCCAGCAAAACGACTCCTTTCCTGACCTCCACTTTTTGGTCCATGATCAAATATAGCTACAAAAAGAAAAAAACAAGGTCAAAGCGCTTCCGTAGGGATCTGGCGGTCAATGCGTGCCACGAAACCCCGCAGCACCTTACCGGTACCTCCTACTTCCGTGAAATGACAAACCCCTGCAGCGATCATATTTTTCATCGTTTGTGTCCATCTTACCGGGGCGGTGAGCTGTGAGATCAGGTTGCGTCTTATGTCGTCCGGATCCGTATATGGCTGCGCATCTACATTCTGATACACAGGACACCGGGGCGGGTGCAACCCGGCTGCAGCTATACCGGCAGCCAGCTCTTCACGGGCCGGCTCCATCAACGGTGAGTGAAAAGCGCCTCCTACCGCCAGGATCACAGCATTGCGTGCGCCTGCTTCTTTAAGCAGCTCTACGGCCCGCTCCACACCACTCACGGTACCCGAGATCACGAGCTGCCCGGGACAGTTGTAATTGGCCGGGACAACAATATCATCGATCCCGGCACATACCGACTCCACCACTTCGTCTTCCAGGCCGAGGATCGCCGCCATTGTCGATGGTCTCAGTTCACAGGCGCGTTGCATGGCTTCCGCCCTGGTGCTGACAAGGCGAAGCCCCTCCTCGAAGCTCAATGCGCCAGCAGCCACCAGCGCTGAAAACTCGCCCAGTGAATGACCTGCGACCACGTCCGGTTGAAACCCACCGCCATGCACACGGGCTTTGATGATAGAATGCAGGAAGACAGACGGTTGCGTGACGCGTGTAGCCTTGAGCTCCTCTTCCGTACCGTCAATCATCAGCGATGTAATATCAAAACCCAGTATCTCGTTGGCCTGGGCAAACATCTCTCGGGCAAGGTCGGATTGCTCATACAGTTCTTTACCCATACCTACAAACTGGGACGCCTGTCCCGGGAATACATATGCTCTCATTTTTTCGGAATTCAGTGTAGTTTCGCGGAAATCAGGTTCAGAAATTCGGCACGTGTCTCCGCACTCTGGAATTGCCCGGTAAAGGCGGAAGTAGTCGTCACGGAGTTTTGCTTTTGTACACCGCGCATCATCATGCACATATGTGCAGCTTCGATCACCACACCGACTCCGTGCGGCTTCAATGTATCCTGTATACAATTGAGGATCTCATGGGTGAGCCGCTCCTGTACCTGCAGCCTGCGGGCAAATGCGTCGACCACTCTGGGAATCTTGCTGAGCCCCACGATACAGCCGCTCGGGATATAGGCGACATGAGCCTTGCCGAAGAAAGGCAGCAGGTGGTGTTCACAGAGTGAGTATATCTCTATATCCTTGACCAGGACCATTTCACTGTAGTCTTCGTGGAACATGGCCGAGCGCAGGATATCGGCGGGCTCCTCACCATAACCTTTTGTGAGGAACTGGATGGCTTTGGAAGCCCGTTGCGGAGTCTTAAGCAACCCCTCGCGACCGGTATCCTCACCTATCTCCTGCAGGACATGCAGATAGCTGCCGGCAATGGATTCGGTCTTTTCTTCGGCAAATCCCAGTTCAAGCGGGTCTTCCATAACAAGTACAAAGTTTCGTTAAGCGCCGTAATACTCGGCATAGATACTGTCTGTCTCATACAACAGGATCCGGTGCAAACGGCAACCATCCAGCTTATCTGCCAGCCTGTTCCATATGATCACCACAAGGTTCTCCGTAGTAGGCATCATTCCTTGCGGGATAAAAGAAACATCCAGGTTGAGATTTGAATGATCGAGATGATCCAGTACCTCCGTACGAATGATACTGCTCAGCTTCTTCACATCCATGATAAACCCGGTCACCGGGTCGGGTTCTCCTGCAACAGTCACGTGCAGTGTATAGTTGTGCCCATGCCAGTTCTTGTTCGAGCACTTGCCGAATATCTCTATGTTCTTCTGCTCAGACCAGCTCTCTACCCAGAGCTTGTGGGCTGCGTTGAACTTCTCTATCCTGGTGATATATACCATAATTGGCCTCCGGCTGAAAACAAGCGCAAAATTACGCAATAAAATCGGTTGTTACGGAGCCGAACACCCTAAGAAAAGCAGACCGCCCAAGAGACGGTGCCAGACTAGAAATGCAATGGCATCATGATCCAGGCCCCGGAGTTGATCTCCCTGCGCGCTCTCGTCAATACATCGTCCGCACGTACACAGGTAGTGCGTATACCTATACGGGTAAGGCCATTCGGACCATCCCCCTTATAAAGCTCATATCCTTCGGAGCGAAGCTGTGCAGCCATCCGGTCGGCATTGGCCCTGAGTCCAAACGAACCCACTATAACGAAACACTCGTCGGCATCGTCCGCATCTGCCTCTGCACCGAATGCCGGTTGCGGCTCCTTATACATGCTGACAGGCTCGGCTATGCGCCTGTCACCTGATCCCGCACCCGGATCAACTGCCCCTGCCAGGGCTTCCTGACTATCCTGTACGACCTGTTCTTTGTTGTACTGCTCCTCCGCCGGAGACATGGCGACTGTTGCCACAGCAGCACCAGGCCTGTCTGAGACGGTAAAATCAAGACCACTTACCGGCTGATCTTCAACACGCACCAGCATCCTGCCATCCAGTTGTCCCTCCGCAAAATACAGCCCTCCATGCAGGCTGCCGGACACCGGCGGTATCCCGCCGATCTGAGTCTCCGTACTGCTCATCTGCAGGAGGTAGGATGCATTGCCCGTAACACCCGTAAACCGGTAACGCAGGTCTGTATCCGGTCGTCGGACCGCAACTACACGGTTTGTCACCGGATCGATCAGGTGTATATACAGGCCGGCCAGTATATCTGCCTGATCAGCCAGATCCGGCGCGGCCAGTGTTCCTTCTATATAAGTATCGTTGGCAAAAGAAACCCCTACTATGAAACCATCACCCGGATGCGTATTGCGCATCAACGGCCACTTGCCTTTGTAAGCATCTTCCCGGCTGTCACGCTTCATATATACTTTGAAGCGGATCTGCGTCAGATCGCGGCCCTTCACCTGTACACTTCCGCAGACGGCTCCTGCCCCGCAATTGGGGCCCATTTTCTTCGAGCCGTTGGAGATATAATGCGGCTGTACTTCGAAGTAATCCGTACCTGACAGAGGTTCGAGCCGCTGACCCGGCGACACGAGCTCCAGCTCGACTGAGAACCCGCGATATATCTCCACCTCGGTAAACATAGCCCCCAAGCCCACAAAATGCAGCATAGGGTCTGATACCGCGCGGTTGAACGAAAGCGTCATATCCCCGTAGTACACTTTGTCTCCTGCCGCAGGCTGCCGCTTGCCGGCAAACTGTTTGACCGATGCATAGACCCGAAAGCCATAGTTGGTCATCATGTTGAGCGCCTCTCCCTCACTCTCGGTCTTCGTATACAACCTGCTGACCGCTTTGGCCAGGGATTTCATCTCCTGGTATACCGGCTCTGAAGCCGGCCACTTGAACATATCCCTCGTGGATGCACCGAAAGTGAGCAACTGGGATACACCCTTCGACTTGTGCTGCATATCCGACAGCGCGATGTGCACCGTAGTCCGCAGGTCAGGGGCAATGTACCTGTTGCCCTCTTCCATCCTCTTAAGCAGGAGGACCGAACCTACTTCCGTCACGGGGCCTACCGGCACGTCTCCTTCATAACTGCCGGCAGTCATTTCGAGCTGGCCGTGAAGCAAAGCAGACAAAAAGAGCATGCAACAGAGAGAGAATACCAGCTTTTTCATAACAATTGCTTTTATATCACAGACCCGGTCGCCAATCGGCCTGTGAAACGCCAGGACGACTCCGATCAAAACAATCCACCCGGATCAAACTCTAAGATACTACTTTTCATATATATGACATTGTTTAATACGATGGAAATCCCCTGCAAGACTTCTCCTGCCACATACGCCATCGACATCCTCATCCTCAAAAAAAAAGACAGCCCCGTAATGACGAGGCTGTCTAGCTGAAATCTTAACCCTGGGCGATAAAGCCCTGCAATTATGGTTAGTGTTGCACTATGATCTTCTGCGTAGCCAGTATTTTGCCTTCAGCTTCAAAGCTCAGTATGTACATTCCACTGGTCCAGTCATCTACATGTATGATGAACTCGTCGTTGTGACCGTAGGACATAGCTTCGACGGCTATCGGCTGGCCGAGGGCATTGAACACGCGAAGCAAGCCGATGCCCTGTTTGTCGCTGGTGAGCCTGATATTGGTCTCATAGTTGCTGACCGTCGGGTAAGCGAGCATAGAGAACTGCTCCGGCAACCCTTCGAAAGGCAGTTCCTCCGCCTCTTCGCCGCGGCTACCGGTAGCGAAGTAATCGATATAACCGAATGTACCGGTAGACAGGAGCACATCGCTTCTGCCGATCGTGTACAGACCCAGGTAGTAACACTGATCCATCGCGATAGACTGGTTGAATGTCAGTATCCAGGATGCGTTGGTAGAAGGATCACCCGGTGCGTCCAGCGCCACATAACCGCGGAAGCTGTTGCCGACGCGTTTGATCCTGATCCACTTCGCATTCGGACGGGATACGACTACTTCCTGCTGATTGGCGTTGGGCGTCAACCTGTTCTGCTGGTACACCGATGTACCGGACAACGGAGTCAGGATAGAAGCCTTGCGGCTGCCCGGCTCCAGGGTCTCACGCATCATAGCTCCGGCCTTGCCGCCATTGTTGACCGAGTTGACCCGTGTCAGGATCTCAGCGTCACCGCACATACAATAGTACAGGAAGTGGCCTTTGTCCGACTGTGTAGTCGGCGTATTGGTGCCTGAGCCGATGACAGTAGCCGTGCTGAGCGCTTCGTTGTAGAAAGCACTACCAGGTACACTGCCGCCGAGATCAGTACTCAACCAGCCGTTGACCTTCAACTCGAAACTGCAGGTACTGACCAGCCCTGAACTGTCGGTCACAACAAAACTCACCGTATAGTCGCCGACACCCAGGTTAGACCCCGGCAGCGGCGTCTGCGTAAAGCTCTCGATTCCACAGTTGTCATATACACCCATCTCGCCCCTGTAGTCCGGCAGGATCGTGCCGCACTGAAGCAAAACATCCGCATCTACGGTAACGTCTGACGGACAGTAACTGATCACCGGAGGCATATCGTCTATTATAGTCACTTCAGTCGTACAGGAAGCAGTATTGCCGCATTCGTCAGAGACACTTACAGTCACTGTAGTAGTCGTATTGGCGTCGCTGCAGTCAAAACTGGTCTGGCTGATACCATCCACGATGATCGGCCCGCAGTTGTCTGAAGATGCACTCTGGTCAAATACATCGTCCGCAGTAACCGTAACCACTCCGCTGGAGTCAAGAGACAATGTCGCGTCGGTACAGACCACTACCGGCGGAGTAAAGTCTCCCGCCGTGATCACCTGCGTATAAGTGCTGGCATTGCCACAGTCATCCGTGAAAGACCACACCCTTGTGATAATAAAGGCGCCGGCGCACAGACCTGGTACGGAAGTAGAATCTGTCAGTGTCATCGTCACAGGCGACGAACAATTGTCCGTAGCTGTGGGATGAAGGGCCAGCGCATCTTCGAGCGCCTCCTCGTCATTGCACTCTATGACAACATCCAGCTCACCGGGCGCCTGGGCGATTGTCGGAGCTGTCGTATCCACTACTGTGACCGTCTGCGTACAGGACGCCTCGTTGCCGAGTATATCCACAGCCAGGAAGGTCCTGGCGACGGTGTATTCATCAGGGCAGCTGCCTGGCGTCGTTGCATCGCTATAGGTAAAGGAAGCAGTACAGTTGTCCGTCACGATCGCGACACCCGTATAGGATGTATCTGTCGGATTGCCTCCGTTTTCAGAGCATTCCACCGTGATGTTAACAGGACATGATATCTCCGGCATGATATTGTCCTCTACTACCACCGAAGCCGTACAACTCGCCGAGTTGCCTCCACAATCAGTGATGTACAGGATGACTGTATTGTTGCCTATATCGCTGCAGTCAAAGTCGGTTTGATTCACCGAATAGCTAAAATCAGCCGGATCAGTGACACACTGATCGGTGACCGAACCCGTCACATCCAGAGCAGCGATCGTCGCCTCTCCGTCTTCGTCCAGCGCAACAGTCACATTCTGACAAGTGATCACCGGCGCCACATCATCCGTGAAAGTAACCACAACGGTGCATGCCGAGCTGTTGCCGGATTGGTCCGTAGCCGTATATGTAACATCATAAACCGCCTGACCGGGGGTACCCTGGCAGATGCTGTCGACAAGCGCTATGCCAAGTGATATCGACGGGCTGCCATCACAGTTGTCCGTGACACCCGGGTACGGAATATCATTAGTAATATAATCTTCGAAATCACAGGTTCCTATGACGCTTACATTATAAGCGGCAGTTGCATTGCACGTGAGCACAGGAGACAATGTGTCCAGTACCGTCACATCTACCATGCAGGAGGCAGGATTGCCACAGGAATCTGTCAGGGCGACCGACGCCGTAGAAGCCGTACCCAGATCGCTGCAATCGTAGCTGTAAGACGCTGGCCCGGTCATGATATAGCCGGTAGAGCAATTGTCTGTAAAGCTGGTGATGAGATCAGCCGACTGGATCGTAGCTTCTCCATCTTCATCCAGGTATACGTTTACGGAGGAAACACAGGTGAGATCCGGCGATGTGGTATCCTGTACCGTGATAGTCTGCACGTAAACAGCGCTTACATTGCCACAGTCATCTGTAAAGTTCCACTGTCTCGTACGAACATAAGAAGACGGGCAGGTGGCGGAAGTCTCATCGCTGGTGAGCTGGATAGAAGGCGATGCGTCGCAGTTATCCGTAGCCTGAGGCTGTGCAGCCAGGGCCGCAGCCAGGCCCGCCGTATCGTCACAATCCACGGAAGCATCAAGTGCTCCTGGAGCTGTGGTGATCACGGGTGCCGTTGTATCTGATACCGATACCTGTTGCATACAGCTACTGCTGTTGCCTGCCATATCATCGACAGCATAAATCCTCGTATAAAGCAGGTTGCAACCTGACCCCGATTCTACCTCGCTGACCAGCCTGAAACTGGCCGTATCGAGCTGACAGTTGTCACTGGCCGAACCACCGGCGACCAGGAATGCCTCCAGGTCTGCGTACGGCGGCACCTCATCTATGGAACATTGGGTGCTGATCGCTCCCGGGCAAGAGATAGCCGGCGCCTGAGTGTCAGCTACGTCTATTGTAACAGAACAACTCGCGGTTTGCCCGCCTACGTCCGTGATAGTAAATACAACAATAGTAGTTCCCAGCGGCAGTGAAGCCCCAGCCAGTGTGGCAGTACCGTTGAAATCATTGGCTACCGTATACCCCGAACAGTTTTCGTCAATGGCCGGATCGAACTCCGCACCACTGACCGTATAGGCACACACACCTGTATTGACGCCCCGGTTCTGTGTACCGGCCAGGCAAGTCAGTACAGGAGCCTGGTTGTCTTCCACGACTACCGTGAAAGAGCAAGTGGCGTCTGCGCCTGTTCCGTTGGAAGCTGTTACTACGACCACATTGCTGCCTATCGGGAAGGCATATGGCGATGTGATCTCATCTGCGCCGAGGTCATAGGTCACGGTCGGGAAAGGGCAACCTTCCACCTCTGCCGCAAAGGTATGCGATGCCGTACACAGGTCGGCATCCGTATCCAGCGTGATATCAGCTGGACACAGGGTGATCGCCGGTGGAGACTCGAGTTCCGTGACCGTCGGATTCGCTGCCCCGGCTATATCCGGGTCATCTGTAAGTACCGTCGCGAAATTGCTGCCTGATACAGTGCCTTGATTCGATATCGCACATACGCCTGCCGGGATATCCGGATTGATCGTCACACGATATTCAATACGGATATTTTTGTCGGCAGGTAATGTAAATCCGGTCGGTGCACCTACTGTCACCGTCTCCCCTGCCCTGGAACCTCCGCCGGCAAAGTACCCGTCTGAACCCGGCTCCTCGTAAGCTGCCAGCAACTCGACCAGTTCCTGGTTGATCTCAGTAGCAGCCGCTTTTACTTCCTCTCCCACCTGTTCTGCCGCTGCAAATATATCCGGGGCTGTAACTGCGGTAGGATGTGCCGGTTGATTGCATACAGTGCCAAACGTAATTGTACCTCCTGCCGTGACGCTCTGGCTGATCGTACCCGGGACCGGCATATTGCCGTTGTTACCCCATATCATCGAGGCGCTGGTACCTGTACCCTGCAGATTGACTGTTGCCGAGGCATTGGCAACCCGCACTCTCCATTGAGCAAGTCCTACACCATTGATCGTATTCCCGATTACATACGTGCAGAGATAAGATGCATCGTCGGCCCGGCTTTCGATACCATAAAAGGAGTCGCCGGCGAGCGTAATGATGTTGTTTTGAACCCTGGCGTGCATCGTACTGTTCTCGCGGGAGATCGTACGGATACCATAGCCAGCTACATCGAGCGCACTGATGACATTGCTCACCGCCTCGACTGTGGCAATGGATGTACCCTGGACATTGAAATATATACCGTCTCCAAAACAGGTCGGACAGTCGCCCGGACCAGTCATGGTGTTATTGTTGACGCGCGCCCTCATCGTGGATGATCCGCGGACTTCCACCGTTACGGCATTGTCGTTGATCATATTGATCGTATTGCGGTTGGCATTGGCGTCCATCGATCCTGTACCCTCGAGAATAAATGCAATACCGCTACCGATGCCGCCCTGCCTGTCAAACTCGCAGTCCGTCACATTGGCCACGACGTGGCCTGAACCGGTATTCTGGATACGTACACCCTGGGTCTTGATCCTGGTAAAATCGCAATCATCTACATTGACCGTAGAGGTAACACTGTTACCAAATTCGACCCAGAGTCCCCGCTCTCCGCTGGTTGAGACCTGGGTCTCCGTAAACTGGCAGTTGGTCACAGTAAGGGTCAGGGCGGCAGCGCCCGCGCCATTGAATATCTCTACTATTTCCTCATGGGATTGTGTAAACGATGAATTGGTGATCGAACAGGTACCGGTGAGGTTACGGATCTTCATGGCGCCCTCTTCCTGCTGGTTACCATTATTGGAGAATGAGCAATTGCTCATCGTCATGTTGGTTATGTTCAATCCGTTGAGTCCCTGCTCTTCACTGCCGTTGACGACAAGTCCGTTCAGTATCAGCCCCGAGATATCCCGCAGGTAGAGTGAACCGTGGCAGGCCAATGTAGTAAGATAGTCACATACTCCCGAGCCTCCGGCGTCAGCCGTATTGGCGTTGGTGAAGTTCATACTCCGCAGTTCGATATTGGTAGCTGTAATGATCTCTGCACCACGCTGGGTGATCGTTGAGATCGTACCACCTGTACCGGAAGTACCGGTGCCCAGCACTCTGAAGTTACCTGTAGTCGTATTGATAACAAGACCCTTGGTCGCATTGCTGGCATCGATCCTGGTCAGTTCTACGTCCAATACCCCCGTCGTGAGACTGATCGCTGTTCCGCCACTGTTGCCTACCGACATATCTCTTATCTGCAATGTTCCGAAAGAACTTCCCAGAAGCCCCGTACCGCTTGAAGCGGATATATTGAAGCCATGCAGTCTGTTGTTCTGGGCGAGCGTCACTGTTGTCCCCGCATTGGCAAGGACAGGTCTTGTACCGGCAGTAGAAGGCAAAGCGGCACTGTATACAGGCGGTGATACCCCCCTGATTGCATTGATAGAACTTGAAGCACCCTGGCCGATGAGTATCTGGCCGTTCTTGAGTGTCAGCGAACCACTGTAGTTGGTAGCTGTCTGGCGATACATGAAAATCGCATCGCCGATGGCTCCGCCGGATGCACCGGAATTGAAGTTGGCAATTGAGTTGAAGGGGCTGCCGAGACGGCCGTCACCGTTGGTTCCCTGGTTATTGTCTATGAACCAGATAGGGTTGGACACGACCAGGCTCACCGTACCTGTATCGGTCAGCATCCCGTTTCCCACCACATAGCCGAAACTGGTCGTACCTGAATAACCCGGAGCCGGGTTGAACGTGAAGCTACCGTCCGCATTGAAAGTAACATTGCCCTGCGTGCCGGCGGTAATGACGGAACTTACTGCCATCAGTCCCCCACCGGGATTGATATCATTGGCAAGCATGCCCGCACCCGCAGGTACGGAAATACTCACGTTGCCCATTACAGTATAGTTATCATTGACCCCGATAGGCGACACTTTTACAGAACCCGGCACCAGCGTCGTATTGATATCGATTGTATTCGTATAGATCATGGCTGTAGCCGGATCCGGGCCTGAGTTATTGATATTCACCCGGTATTCGAGCGTATCTCCGGGTGAAGGGCCGGGTATCCCGATATCCCCTATAAGTACATCTGTCATCGAGGCAGATACAGAAGGAGCCATCATTGTCTGTCGATGGCTCCTTCCTTTGGGGCGCTGCTTTTTCTTTTTCTTCTTGTCGCCAGGATTGGTTGGCCCCGTTTTTTCATCGGGTCCCGCCTCGGCTGTCGCCGGCGCGCCTGCAGACACAAAAACGGTCGATAGGTTACCGGCGGCAAACAGCCAGCAACACAGTACGACCGCAACGCAGCAGGCGATTCGTAAACATGTCTTCATAATTGGATTGGTTAAGGTTGCGCAAAAACGAGTTGGTTTTACGATAATACGTTACTTATAACATAGCAAATATAACCGGCCCGTATGAAACAATATTCGCCCTATCAAATATATTTTTATAAAAATACATTACAAATAACAAAAACGAGCCAACTGTACACGTGAAACCAATTTAAACAAATGGAAAAAATAAAAACCCGCCCTTCAATACATTATAAATCCCCTTTGATTATTTTTGACATCGCATGAATGATTTTACAACTCCGTTAACTAACTTTACAAAATGCAACGAAGAAAGTTCGTTCAGTTAATTTCAGCAGGATCAGCATTTGTAGCTATCAGCCCCTATTCCCTGGCACACTCCCAAACAGCGGCAAAAGACCTGATCCAAAACTATGTTCGACTTACAAAAGCAAATGTGCTTTATTCCGTAGGTGATCATCTCGATGAACAAGTTTCTCAATTGTGTGGAGAGCAGAAAGGAATAATTTGTGAAGGCCCGGCTGTCTTTTTCCGCCGGGATGATACGGTTTTTACTTTCTGTCAGTGGAAAGACGGCGCCGGGCTCGCAATAGATACTTGGGGGATTTTCTTTGTCCGTGGAGAAGACGGCAGGTATATCCATGCCGCTACGCTCAACCAGTACCAGCTTGCAGGCCTGATCTCGTATGCCGGATCAGGCGCGGTTTCCGGCATTGACGAGGCCGCCGACTGGATACTTCCCACCGGACCCGGATACCACCATGTAGCGGGTAAGGTAGTTGATTTCATGTGCAGAAAAGGCTATATGAGCAGCATGACCCGGTTGGATGCCGGTCATCAGGTGATCTCTATTGAAGGACGGAATTTTGTAGGCAGGCAGGTCGGACAGTATGTACTGCAACAAACACAAAACGAAAACTCTGGAACTTCATTGATCACCTAAACTTTTTAATCATGGCAGAACCTTTTCTATCCGAGATCCGGATATTTTCCTTCAGCTTCCCTCCAAGGGGATGGGCTATGTGCAACGGCCAGTTGCTGCCCATCAACCAGAACCAGGCGCTGTTTGCGCTTCTGGGTACGACCTACGGAGGCGACGGGCGGGTCAATTTTGCCCTTCCCGACCTGAGGGGGCGGGCTCCCAACCATATGGGATCCGAATTTACACTAGGTCAGCGCGGCGGAGCAACGGCCCATACGCTCAGCCTAACCGAAATGCCCCAGCACATTCACGTGATGAGGGCGAGTAATCAGGCGGCTACCGCCAACGTACCGACAGGCGCATACCCGGCCAACGGCTCTCCCGCCAACATGTTCAAGACAGGCCTGACCAATGCAGCTGCCATGGCTCCGGGGTCGCTTACCAACGTAGGCGGATCGCAGGCGCACAACAATATGCAGCCGTTCCTGGTACTGAACTTATGTATCGCCCTGCAGGGCATATTTCCTTCACAAACCTAAAATCTAGTTATCATGGGACAACCTTATGTAGGTGAGATTCGCATGTTCGGTGGAAACTTTGCACCTGCGGGCTGGGCTTTCTGCAATGGACAGCTTTTGCCTATCTCCGATAATGAAACACTTTTCAACCTGATCGGCACTACTTACGGCGGCGACGGAGAATCGACCTTTGCACTACCCGATCTGCAAGGCAGATTACCCCTGCACCAGGGCAACAGTTATATACTTGCCGAGACCGGCGGGACTGAGCAGGTCACGCTCATTACCAACCAGCTTCCGGTCCATACCCATGCGGTACTGGGCTCAAGCGCTACGGCAGATGCCAGCACGCCGGAAAACAACATATTCGGCTCAAGTGTGGGTTTTGACGGCTACTTTCCCGACCCGGAATCGTTGACTTTCAATACCAACGCTGTGACGCCCGTAGGAGGCAATCAACCGCACGAGAATATGATGCCATACCTGGCCGTTTCTTTCATCATATCATTATTCGGCATCTTCCCGTCTCCAACCTAATCCATCATCCACTAAAACAAACGAAAAATGGCAGATCCATTTGTAGCGGAAATAAGAATATTTCCGTTCAATTTCGCACCCAGAGGCTGGGCGTTTTGCGACGGACAGCTCCTACCCATATCCCAGAATACAGCCCTCTTCTCCCTCCTGGGCACTACCTACGGAGGTGACGGCAAAAGCACTTTTGCCCTCCCTAATATGCAGAACAACTCGCCTATGCATTGGGGCCAGGGGCCGGGGTTATCAGTCCGCTTCCTGGGAGAATCGAGCGGCTCCAGCACAGTCACCCTGCTTGAAAGCGAAATCCCTGCGCACACGCATCTGTTTGAAGTCGCGGGAGCATCGCCCGGAGAGAAAAATACCCCGATACCTAATCTTCCGGCCGCTACCAACAGGGCAATTTACTCCAGTCCGACCGGACCGGCCAATGTCAATATGAATGTCCAAATGATCACTCCATCGGGAGGGAGCGTGCCGCATAATAACATGCAGCCGTACCTGACACTCAATTTTTGTATTGCACTTCAGGGCGTATTTCCGCCCAGAGGCTGATATTACGCTTGTACAACGTCCATCCGACAGTTTAGCAATTACATTGCAGTAATGGGACTACAGATTTCCGATGATAGCATCTCCCTTAGGAAAGCCATTTTTTCCGATGAGGAAATGCAGCAACTGAGAATGATTTACGCCAGTACCCGGGAGGAAGAACTCTCCCGGGTGCCCTGGCCTGATGACCTCAAGGAGTCTTTTTTGACCCAGCAGTTTTCGGCTCAGCACGAGTACTACCAGGAAATATATCCGGATGCCGACTATTGGTTTATCATACAGAACGGAGACACAGTTGTCGGAAGGCTGTATATGAACAGTACTGCAGCTTCCCAGGTACGCATCGTAGATATCAGCCTTCTACCCGACTACAGAAGCCGGGGCTGCGGTACGAGACTGTTGAAAGACGTTCAACGGTACTGCTCAGAGATCAATAAAAGTCTCAGTATCCACGTAGAACGCTTCAACCCTGCACTTAATTTATACAAACGGCTTGGATTCCGCCAGATCGATGACAGCAATGAAGTCTATCTCCTTATGGAATGGAAAGCCGGTGATTTATCCATAGCATCATGAGTAACTACGATATAATCGCAGAGATCAAACTGGAAGACTTCACTTCCCAGCCTGTGGACACAACCTGGCAGATCCGCTTTGCCGATGAGAATGTGCTTCCTGCAAAGCTGATAGATTCAGCGCTGTTGCATCTGCCTTCCAAATTCAACCGGGAGGCTTTCAGGTTGACTTTCCGTACAGATCAAACCAACGAGTACTACCATCAGGCAGTGCAAACCCTGCTACACCCCGACCTCGGTGAAATACCACTGCTGATGGTACCCATCGGTCCCGACCCCGAAGGATTCCAGCAGTACGAGATCACAATTTCCTGAGTGCTCTTTCCCCGGGGCCTACATCTTACAAGAAGTATTCAGATCCCTTGCACACACTGCAGGACACCTGTGAGCTATAGATACGGTTATAACACAACGGATGTACGATCCCGTGGTTTCACGTACACTCTATAGCAGTCCCTGCTCCTGCATCCACGACCGAATATTGGTCGTCACTTGCTCCTGTATTTGCGAAGCTGCGGGACGAGGTGTAAATACCTGGCCGGATACTTTCTCGTAGAGCGCTATATAGCGCTGGCTTACTTCACGGACAAACTCATCCGGCATCACGGGCATAGTCTGCCCTTCCAGTCCCTGGAAACCGTTTTGCATCAACCATTCGCGGACAAACTCCTTAGACAGCTGTTGCTGGCGCTCTCCGGTCCGTTGCTTGTCTTCATAGCCCTCCGCTATGTAGTAGCGTGAGCTGTCCGGGGTATGTATCTCGTCTATGAGCAAGACATTTCCATCCCGTATACCAAACTCGTATTTGGTATCTACGAGCAAAAGTCCCCGGTCATGGGCTATATCGGTACCCCGCCTGAACAAAGCGCGCGTATACGCTTCCATCTGCAGGTAATCCTCCTCGCGTACTATGCCCCGGCTGATGATCTCCTCCCTGCTGATATCCTGGTCGTGGCCCGCATCGGCCTTGGTCGTGGGTGTGATGATCGGCTCCGGAAATCTATCTCCTTCTTTCAGCCCCTCAGGCATCTGTACACCACAGATCATGCGTCCGCCCTGCTGATAGATACGCCACGCATGCCCGGCCAGGTAGCCACGTATGACCATCTCGACTTTCATCGGTTCGCAGGCATATCCTACGGATACATTGGGGTCCGGTGTGGCTACCCACCAATTGGGCGCTACATCACGGGTTGTCTGCAAAAAATAAGCCGCCAGCTGGTTCAGTACCTGCCCTTTACAGGGTATTGCTCTGGGCAGGATAAAGTCAAATGCCGAAATGCGATCGGATGCGACCATGATCATCCATTCTCCGATACGGTACACATCGCGCACCTTACCCCGGTAGACCTGTTGGTCCGGATGCAGTTGCAGTGCTGTAGTTTCCAGGACAGTCTCACTCATAGAAAAGAAAGGCATTGAAGATTATACGGCGAAAATAAAGCAATTCCATCATACGGGCTCTTACTCGATCCCTGTTCTGCATGCTTTCGTCTCCGAATACATGCATTTGATCGGTAAAGCTTCCGGCAATGATGATAATATACTATGTTTATAATATCAAAATGATATAAAAAAACCATCCCTATGAAGACTGAAAACATCACTCGGCAGAGCAACGGTTTCGCGATGCTCTTGTTCTTTTTCCTGCTGTTGGGCGGCAGCATATACATATGTACGCTCGGTGAACTATGGCTGATCATAGCAGGTGCGATAGGCTCCGTGGTCTCGCTTTTTATCCTGAACGGATTTCTCATCCTCAACCCCAATGAGGCCGGGGTACTTACTTTCTTCGGGAAGTACGTGGGTACGATCAAAGAGAATGGCTTCTTCTGGATGAACCCGTTCTACAGCAAGAAGAAAATCTCGCTCAGGGCCCGCAACCTGAATGGCCCCAAACTGAAGGTCAATGACAAGATCGGCAACCCTATTGAGATCGCCGTAGTCGTCGTCTGGCAGGTCGAAGATACCGCCAAGGCTTCGTTCGAAGTAGACAACTACCTGCACTACGTGGAGATACAGTCCGAAGCTGCCATACGCAACCTGGCGAGCCGGTACCCCTATGACGAGTTTGAGGACGCTGATTCGGAATACACGCTGCGGGCGAGTACCGATCATATCAACCACATGCTTGAGACCGAACTCTATGAGCGCCTGGAGCGCGCAGGTGTCAAAGTACTGGAAGCACGCATCAGTCACCTGGCATATGCAGCGGAGATCGCCGGAGCGATGCTCCAGAGACAGCAGGCCACTGCTGTAGTCGCTGCCCGCAAACAGATCGTGGAAGGTGCTGTAGGTATGGTCGAACTGGCTCTCGAGCGCCTGACCGACAAGAAAGTAGTGGAGTTGGACGACGAAAGAAAAGCAGCAATGGTGAGCAACCTGCTGGTCGTACTCTGCTCCGAAAAATCCACCAGCCCGGTCGTCAACACCGGTACACTGTACAATTGATCGGTGATAGCTGACCACCCGATATTTCACTCACTTACCGCCAATCCATCATTACCGTATGATTCACGAGAAGCAGAAGTTCGGCCAGAACTGGATCTACTTCCTGATCTTGTTTGAAGTAGTCCTGATGGGGGTGTTCATGGCTGCCCTCTGGCACAAGGGAGAGATACAAGATGATCCCTGGGTCATACCGTTCGTGATAGCCTGCATGTTCCTGCCGCTGGTACTGATCCGGGCCCAGCGTATGGAACTGGAGCTCACCAGGTACCGAATAAGGTACAAGTACGTTCCGTTCTCTTTCAAATGGAAAGAGATCATTAGTTCCGAGGTAAAGGCGATGCACCTGAGACCTGTACGCGACCTGATGTCAGTAGGTGGATTCGGGATAAGGAGGTACCGGAAAGGCAGGGCCTATCTGCTGGACGGCAAACACCTGCTGGAAGTGAGGATGACCAATGGTCGCCTGTTATCATTCAGTATCACGGAGCCGGATCGCTGGAAAAGGTATCTTTCGCAGGAAGATACCTGGAGCCGGCTCCTGAGCGAAGACCAAGTATAAGCATGCGCCATGGGAGAGAAAAAAACTTTTGTATTGAGGATCGACCCTGAACTATACAGGGAACTGGAACGCCTGGCAGCAGCTGAGTTCAGAAGTGTCAACGGGCAGATAGAATATATTCTGCATGACACGATACGCAAGAAGAAAGGCAGACCTGTCACCGGCGGCAAGGACGAGAAAAAAAACAAACGCGAAGCCGGGGAATAAACGATCAGAGATGCTTTGTACTGTTCCGGTCGAGGAGTACATCCTTCAACTCTTTCAGTACAGCGTATTCGTTAGGCATGACCTTTTTGAAGGCCTCTTTAAGTGCAAAGAAAGCGCCTTTGTCGGCGTCAGGCATCATGCGCCTGATCTTGTCCTTCACGTATGATACATCTTCCCTGACCAGGTTGTGTATCGAAGGCAGATCATGCCAATCACCCTCGACAGCTACAGCCTTGACTTGGTTGCCATCTTCTCCGGTGAGCGGTTCCAGCTCGATCAGACGCTCCTCACTCTCCCATTCATGCGCCCTGGCGGATTCCAGCCTGCCTTCCGGCAACTTCCACTCACGGACCTGGTCCTGCTCATCCTTGACCATGAATATTTCAAGGCCTTTAGCGGCAAAACGATAGATGATCAGACTGGCTCTCTCCTGGATGCTCATATAACCGGCATATTCTGATATGCGAAATTAACAATCCTTACGAATTATAGTTTGTACTCATGACTTTATTCGGTTCAATCTTTGCGGGCCGCCTGCAGTATCTGCCACATACCCATCGCCAGCACCAGGGACTCTTCGTCCTGCCTGAGGGGACGGTATAGCTGCATAGCCCGGGGATTCACCGCCCGTTGTTCGCGTTCTGTCCGCACACCCGCCACGATCTGATCATCGAGGTACAAGGGCAGCTCCAGCAGATCAGACTGGCCTATGGCGCCGATCACTTTACCTCCGCCGGGATGTATGAGTTTTCCATCGGCCTGGATGCTGCCGATATACCTGTGGTCACGGTATATGGTCGTACCACGGCTATTGCGGACCATCACCAGCTCGAAGTCCTTCCCTCTTACGACGAGCAGTATCTTTGTATCCTTTCCCTTGTAACGTTTGCAGGCGTAAGCCAGGACAGGTTCCTGGTAGATGTTCTTCAGTATACCTTGCTCCAGCGGATGGGACCCGCGAGATACTTTTTTCTCCAGCAGGTTGAGCGACAGGAGTTCCATTTCCTCCGCGCTCCAGGGAATGAGCCTGGCAGACCGGCGGTCGAGATTGGCCCGCAGCTGTTTCAGGTCACGGTTGATCTGCTTCTGACCTATCGCACGGCGGCTGCGCGCCCAGTAAGTCAGTAAGAGCAACGCCACAGCGCCTATGGCCAGCGTGCCCCAAAGACCGGGTAACGGTATAAACAAGTACAACATAGTCAGATCCGGGAATTAAGCCGATACGCCTGCATAGTATATCTACCCCCCCTACTATAAAGATACAAAATCGACGGAAGAGGATAGCCTGATCCTCTGCTGCTGTCTCTATTCGCCCAGGAAAGCCCTCAGCACTTGCTTGTTGTAGCTGCGTCTGAGCCGGTTGAGGGCCCTATCCTTGATCTGGCGTACCCGCTCCCTGGTAAGATCATATCGCTCGGCTATTTCTTCCAGTGACATCTCTTTCTGACCGCTCAGTCCAAAATACGACGCGATCACATCTACTTCGCGTGGCGACAGGAAAGCTATACCGAGACGGATCTCCTCCTTGAGGGAGTCCTGCATCAGGCGCATATCCGGGCTCATCTCCTCATCCACCGTGATCACATCGAGCAGCGTAGAGCTCTCTTCGTCATCGTTCAGCGGGGCATCCATGCTGATGTGGCGGTTGTTGCCGCTGAGTAGCGAAGATACTTCCTTGGCCGAGATACTGAGCAGGTCTGCGAGCTCTTCGTGGCTGGGTT
Source organism: uncultured Saprospiraceae bacterium (assembly GCA_964537925.1). Classification (GTDB taxonomy): domain Bacteria; phylum Bacteroidota; class Bacteroidia; order Chitinophagales; family Saprospiraceae; genus SLDF01. The sequence continues at coordinate 42,730 of CAZICV010000003.1, forward strand.
CACGCTCAAACTCCTGCAGGAATGATGCATAAGCCTGGTTGACCCGGTTGTAGTTCGCCACCTTGTTGAGCGGCAGACGCACGATCCTGGAATACTCCACGATGGCCTGGAGAATAGACTGCCGTATCCACCATACAGCATATGATATAAACTTGAATCCTTTGGTCTCGTCAAAGCGGCGCGCTGCCTTCAGCAGACCGAGATTGCCTTCGTTGATGAGATCGCTGAGCGAAAGTCCCTGGTTCTGGTATTGCTTAGCTACGGACACCACGAAGCGGAGATTGGCTTTTGTCAGCCTTTCCAGTGCGTCCTGGTCGCCTGCACGTATCCTGACAGCCAGTTCGGACTCCTCCTGTGGCGTCAGCATATCAATGCGGGCTATATCTGCGAGGTATCGTTCCAGGGCATAGCTCTCCCGATTTGTAATCTTGTGCGCAATTTTAAGCTGCCGCATCATATCCCGTCCGGTTTTATAAAGGTTCTACAGTGGCTGTCACAATTTACTTAACTTCTGCCGGGGACACATAGTTTGCCCGTCGGATTATGATTTATTTAAGTTTTACAGACAGTCCGGATACGATATGAACGAAACAAGCCCCGCCGTTTGTTCCCGGCGAGGCTTGCTGCTATTGCTTTCGGCTTATAAAAAAGCGATTACTCTTCGCGTTTGCTGAAGTTGGGCTTGGCTATGAGCGCCTTGCGCGAAAGCCTGAACTTCTTGGTCTTCTCATCGATCCCGATGAGTTTCACCTTGAACTCATCGCCGACCTTGAGCACATCTTCCACGTTTTCGATCCGAGAATGCGATATTTCGGATACGTGGAGCAGTCCGCTCTTGCCGTGGAAATCGACGAATACGCCGTAGGGCTGTACACTCGCGACTTTCGCATCGTACACGCCACCCACTTCCGGGACGAAAGTGATCGAACGGATACGCGCCAACGCCTTTTCGATGCTTTCCTTATTGGAACTGGCAATGGTGACAATACCCTGGTTATCTACTTCTTCAATATTGATGATAGTGCCTGTCTCCGCCTGCATTTCCTGGATGACTTTACCACCCGGGCCGATCACCGCTCCTATGAAGCTCTTGTCGATGAAGAGTTTTTCCATACGAGGCGCATGTGGCTTCAGATCTGCGCTAGGCTCGGCAATGACCTCTTTCATCTTGCCCAGGATGTGAATGCGTCCTTCCCTGGCCTGGTTGAGCGCGCGCTCGAGCAGATCATAAGGCATACCGTCCACTTTGATATCCATCTGGCAGCCGCAGATACCTTTCTCCGTACCTGTGACCTTGAAGTCCATATCACCAAGTGCATCTTCGTCGCCGAGGATGTCGCTCAGGATGGCTGTACGCGTACCGTCTGCAATCAGACCCATGGCGATCCCCGATACAGGCGCCTTGATCTGGATACCGCCGTCCATCAGCGCCATCGTTCCGGCACATACAGTCGCCATCGACGACGAACCGTTTGACTCCAGGATATCGGATACGATACGGATCGTATAAGGGCTGTCTTCCGGCAGCACCCGGCGCAGCGAACGCGCAGCCAGGTTAGCGTGACCCACCTCGCGACGACCCGGTCCGCGTTGCGGCTTCACCTCTCCTACGGAGAAGCCCGGGAAGTTATAGTGCAGGATGAATTTCTCGTAGTACAGCTCCATGGAATTGTCGATCATCTGCTCATCCAGCTTGGTACCCAGCGTGAGCGATGTCAGCGCTTGTGTCTCACCCCTGGTGAAAATGGCCGAACCATGCGCCGAAGGCAGGTAATCCACTTCACCCCAGATCGGGCGTATCTCATCGAGCTGACGGCCGTCGAGACGAATCCCTGTCTCAAGTACCATATTGCGGACTACATATTTCTTCAGTTTATCGAAGTAAGCAGAGACCAGGCTTGATTTCTCGTCCCAGTACTCCTCTCCTTTCTCCTCTTTGATACGCTCTACAAGGCGCTCAAATACTTCCTTGTAGCGATCCTTACGTGCGTTCTTGTCGAGCGCCGAACGGGCCACATCCGCCAGTCCTGCCTCAGCTTGTTGTTTCACATAAGCCTCAAGTTCTTCATCGGTCACCGGCGCAGGCAAAACTCTCTTGGTCTGAGCCTTCTCGCCTACTTTGGCAGCCAGATCCAACTGAGCCTGGCACTGTACCTTGATCGCTTCATGAGCTACCTTGATCGCAGCGATCAGGTCTGCCTCGGAGCACTCGTTGGCTTCGCCTTCTACCATCGTCACGTCCTTCATCGTAGCGCCTACGATAAGACGCATGTCAGACTGACCGAGCGCGGACTTGGTCGGGTTGATGACAAACTCTCCATTGATCCGTGCTACACGGACTTCAGAGATAGGACCGTCCCATGGAATATCGGACACGCTCAGCGCCGCAGATGCGGCCAGAGCCACCATTGCATCGGGCAGGGTCTCCTTTTCTCCGGAGATCAGGTTGATGATCACCTGTGTCTCATTCATATATCCATCCGGGAACAGGGGGCGGATAGCGCGGTCTACAAGGCGTGATATCAGGATCTCATAGTCTGACAGCCTGGCTTCACGTCTGAAGAAGTTACCGGGGATACGTCCGCCGGATGCAAATTTTTCCTGGTAGTCAACACTCAGCGGAAAAAAGGACTGGCCTTCTTTGGCCTCTCTTGCAGACACGACCGTCGCGAACAACATCGTATTGCCTTGTCTCACTACGACAGAACCATCCGCGAGACTAGCCAGTTTGCCTGTCTCGATGGTCACTTCACGGCCATCGGGCAGGTTAAACGAGGTACTAATAGGAATCTGATTTCCCATCGTTTTCTTTTTAGTAATGAATTAATTTAAATGCTAATGCGATAAGCAGCACCGCCCGGGACAGGCATTCCGCAGAGAAACGCCCGACGCAACGGCAAAAACCTGTCTTATCTGCCCAACCCCAGAACTGTCATGCATATAAGCTGGCAGTAAAAGAGAAAAGTGCTTCCCGATGAGCGGGAAACACTTTTCATTGTTCTTATTTCCGTATTCCGAGCTTTTCGATGATATCTCTGTATCGCTGGATGTCGGTGTTCATCAGGTATTGAAGCAACCTTTTACGTTTTCCGACAAGCGTCAGCAGCGTCCTCCGGCAAGAATGGTCTTTCTTGTTTTCTTTGAGGTGGTCTGCCAGACTTTGAATGCGGTAAGTAAACAAGGCGATCTGTCCTTCTACAGATCCGGTGTTCTGGGCTGATCCTCCATGCTCCTGGAAGATCTGTTCTTTCTTTTCTTTGCTTAAATAAACGGCCATTTGACTAGTTCTTTGATTACCAAATGTGATTGCGAAAATCAGTTTTAGCGGTGCAAAGTTACAACAATTAGTTGGATTGTCACTGTGTACAATATTTGGGCCGTTGATTTTCTGTTGTTTACTCTGTACGCTTCGCCTCGTTCCACAGCGCGTCCATCTCCTTCAGGGTCATTTCAGTAAGCGGCCGGGGTGCATTGGCTTCGATATACTCAAACCGTCTCTTGAATTTCCGGTTGACCCGCTCGAGCGCCGACTCTGGATCTATCCGTTCGAAGCGGGCATAGTTGACCAGCGCAAACAGCACGTCGCCAAATTCCTCTTCTCTACGCTCCTGCGACATATCCTCCGTGATGGTCTCTTTCATCTCTGCGATCTCCTCCTCCACTTTCTCCCATACCTGCTCCTTATTGTCCCACTCAAAACCCACCTGCCTGGTCTTTTCCTGCATCCGGTAAGCCTTGATCAGCGCCGGCAAGGACGCCGGCACACCGCCGAGGACCGATTTCTTGCCTTCCGCAAGCTTGATCTGCTCCCAGTTTCTCTTTACATCCTCTTCATCGCGTACTACCGTATCGCCATATATATGGGGATGTCTCAGGATCAGTTTATCGCAGACAGCATGCAAGGCCCCTGATATATCAAATGCCCCCTGCTCCGATGCGATACGGGCATAGAATACCATATGCAGCAGGAGATCGCCGATCTCTTCGCGGATACCGTCCGTATCTTCCGTCAGCAAGGCATCAGCCAGCTCATAGGTCTCTTCTATCGTGAGGTTGCGCAGTGTCCTGAAGGTTTGCTTTCGGTCCCAGGGGCATTGTTCGCGCAGCGTGTCCATGATCTCCAGAAGGCGGGCAAAAGCTATTGCCCCGGCCTGGTACCGTGCGGGTATTTCATCCATGATCGGTCCACTATTCCAGGGCGTGGCCCAGGACATTCTTTTTGGTTTCGTAATAATTCCTGTTCTCAGCCCTGGGGGGGATGACGAGCGGCACCCTGCTCAGCACTTTTATATCCGAGCCCTTTTCGAAGGCATGTACTTTGTCCGGGTTGTTGGTCAGCAGGTGAAGTTCGCGGACATCCAGGTCGCGGAGTATCTCCAGGGCATCGTTGTAGATACGCTCATCCGCTTCAAAGCCCAGGTGAGTATTAGCCTCAACCGTATTCAGACCTTCGTCCTGCAGGTTGTAGGCTTTCAGTTTGTTGACGATACCGATACCACGTCCTTCCTGTCTCAGGTATATGACCATACCGCCTTTTTCGGCCACAATCCGCAGGGCTGCGTCCAACTGCTCTCCGCAATCACACCTGAATGATCCGAAGACATCACCTGTCATGCACTCGGAATGGATACGCACATAAGCCGGGCGGCCGGGTTTCATCGTTTCGGAAATCAGGACCATATGAGGCATTCTGTCATTAGGATCCTCTGAGTAAGCCAGCATACTGAACCGGCCGAACGGCGTCGGCAATGTGGCTTCTGCTTGTCTTTTCATCCGGCAAAAATAGTATTATCGGGGAGTCATTCCCCGGACATAAAACAATAAACGAAAAGGGAAGTTCAAGTTCTGCTAACAGAACGGCCGGGAGACAAAAGCAGTACGGGACTGGAACTCAACGACGACGATCTCCTATGACCTTGGACGCCGAGAGCACAACACTGCCGATCAAAAACGAAGCTGTGACGATGTACAAAAGCAGCATTCAGAAAAAGAATGAGTAGTAATAAGGATTTCTCTCGCTGCGAAAATGAGAAATGCACTCGTAATTACCAAACATTCTTGTCCAAAAAAGGAACATAGGCTCGCTTCTGCAGATCCTGCCTCCTGTCACAAGGACGATAAAGGCTCCTCGTTCAGCGGCTCAATCAGCCCTGGCGCCGGCGGGCACAAAACGGATGGATATCGAATTGACGCAGTGGCGGGTCTCCTTGGGCGTAAAATGTTCGCCTTCGAAAACATGCCCCAGGTGGCCTCCGCACCGGGTACAAAGTATCTCTGTCCTGAGTCCGTCCGCGTCGCGTTCACGTCGCACAGCGCCAGGTATCTCATCATCAAAGCTGGGCCATCCGCATCCGCTGTCAAACTTGTCGTCCGACCGGTAAAGCGGTGCATTGCATTGCTTGCACACGTATGTACCCTTCTCCTTATGCTTGTAGTATTCTCCCGTGAAGGGGCGTTCTGTACCCTTTCGCAGGATTACGTACTCTTCCTCGGCAGTCAGCTTGTTCAGCGTCGGCTTCTGATCTTCCGTTGTTTTCAACTTACCGGCAAACTGCTTGCGAAATTTCTGAACCTTCGGGTTGATCACATAGGAGCAGTAGGGCTGACCGGGGTTGTCCCTGAAGTAGTTCTGATGATAGTCCTCTGCTTTATAGAAGTCTGTAAAAGCACTGATCTCGGTCACGATCGGGTCATCCCACAGTTTGGGCGCTATTTCCTTCCTGGCACGTTCTGCGATGGCTTTCTGTTCCTCATCGTGATAGTATATGACTGACCGGTACTGCGGACCTTTGTCGTTGCCCTGCCTGTTGAGCGTAGTGGGATCATGTACGCTGAAGAATACTTCCAGCAAGTCGGCATAGCTGATCACAGTGGGATCAAATAATACCTGGATCACTTCCGCATGGCCTGTAAGACCGGCGGAGACCTGCTTGTAAGTAGGATTCTTCTCTATACCTCCCGAATAGCCGGACACTACCTGGGCTACACCCTGCAGGTCCTGGTATACCGCCTCTACACACCAGAAGCACCCTCCACCAAGCGTGGCCGTATCCAGATCTGCTGTATTCTGTGCGGAAACTGTCGTCATACCTTTTTGTTTTTGCTGGTCTGCCGAAGCCGTGGCTTCGCCGCAACCGGTGACTGAAAGCAGAACCGGCAACACCGAGGCCCATATCATCGCCATCATAGCTGTTATCTTTTTCATACAAGTATATACGGCTAAACCGAATAAGCGGTTTCAGTCCTCACGCAGGAAGTAGTGCGGCTCCAGCCGGACATTCATCACTTTGTTCTGGTGCAGGATCGACGCCTGGTGTATCGCATCGAATACCCGGACGATGAAATCCTCACCGAGCCCTTCCTCACCTGCCTGGCGGACCACCTGGCTGAGCACCTGCTTCCAGCGCTCCGGCTGATAGATGGATACATCATTGGCCTTCTTTACACAACCGATCTCCTCTGCTAAACGCATCCTGCCGCCAAGTAGTTGCACCAGTTCACGGTCGATCCGGTCGATCCGGCTCCGCAGGCCGGATAGGTCATCCTGTAGCGCTTTGTTTTCACTACCGGTGCGGCGTATGGTCAGTGTACTCAGCAACTGGGCCAGCGCGGCCGGGGTGATCTGCTGACGGGCGTCGCTCAGCGCATTGTCCGGGTCCGGATGGACCTCTACCATCAGACCGTCAAACTGGAGATCCATGGCGATCTGGGCCGTCTCAGGCAAATGTTCCCTGTTGCCGCATATATGGCTGATATCGCAGAGCACCTGCAATCCCGGGAGTCTCATTTTCAGCTCGAGCGGTATCTCCCACTGAGGGGGATTGCGATAGGCAGAGCGACCATATGCAGAGAAGCCCCTGTGTATAGCTGTGATCCGGCGGAGACCTGCTTTATACAAGCGCTCGATGGCACCTATCCACAGGTCCGTATCGGGGTTGACGGGATTCTTGACGATGACCGGGACCGAACTGCCTCTTAGTTCATCCGCTATCTCCTGTACCGTAAAGGGATTGACCGTAGTACGGGCTCCGATCCACAGTACATCCATTTCGTGGGCCAGGGCCTGGCGGACATGTTCCTTGTTGGCTACTTCCACGGCCATCTGCATGCCGGTCTCACGACGCAGTTCACGAAGCCATTTCAGTCCCTCTACGCCCGCCCCTTCAAAGGAGTCGGGGCGTGTCCGTGGTTTCCAGATCCCTGCACGGAAAAGGCCTACTCCCATTGACTTGAGATCAAGGGCCACCGCACGTACCTGCTCCGGTGATTCCGCACTACATGGGCCAGCCATCAGAACAGGGCGTTCTCCGGAAGACGCTATGACAGGTTGTATCTCCATCTGCATGCAACTATAAACATCGGGGATCCATGCTGGTTGTAAAAACCCGGAAAGGTATTCCCGGAAATAAAAAAAGAGGGTCTCATGAACCCTCCCTTTATCTGTCCCGCCGGTCAAACTGTGCAGACCAAGTCACATATCATCCGGCATGTGCACTATTATCCACATAGTCTCCTGTTCACGGGACTGCAAATATAGAACCGGCAGTCCCACTGTACAAAGAGACGCTTAGCTTTTTTTGACATTTCTCTAGAAGCGATGGGTGAGCCCTACATTGAAAGACTCCCTGAATTGGGTACGGGGGCCTTTCCGGCCCGTAGACTGTCCTGCCTCATCTGTGATATCGAACATGATATCGTCGTCATAGATCAGTTGCGTAGAGAGGTTGGCGGACAAATAGTCATTGACCTTGAGCGTAAGGATATTTTCCCAGTTGATATCGATATTGCCGAATCCGCTGAGATGGCTAGTGAAAAAGTCTGCGCGGGAATGCAGCACCACGTTTTTTAACACTTCCTGCCGGTACTCGACCTTGAGAAACGAGCCCAGCTCAAACCTGAAATGCGGGTTCAGGTGGTCTCCCACCGGTATATACTGTGGTGCGAGACTGCTGTCCCGTACATAGGTCATCTTGCTGTTGAGCGGCGAGTAATACAGGTTGAGGTAAAAGGGCTGCTTGACCTGGTAGTTGACACCAGTACCAATATTGATATAACCCGGCGACATAAAGCCACCGATATAAGCGCCCCTGCTGCCGTCCTTGTTGATACTGTAGTTGTTGTGCAGGCTACTGCGCACATTGAGCAGGGAAGAGAAATTCCAGCGGTCATCGAAATGCAGGTTGTACTGCGAGTTGAATTCAAACTGGTCTATATTCTTGTTGAAGTTAAACTCCCCCTGCCTGATGATACCGTACTGGAAATCAATGGTGTTCCGCCAGTCCCTCTTCTCCTGCTTGAAGTGGGCGGCCAGGAACACCCTGAACCCGATCGCCATGCTGCTGACACCACCCGCCTTCCAGTAAGGGCTGAACGAGTGCTGGGCAAAATTGATCTGGAAAGCATTCTCAAACACCCAGAGCGGCTGTACTTCCACGCGCAGCGTATCCTTGCCAAATTGCTCAGCGCTCACTTTGCGAACCGACTTGCGTATACGGGCGCCTTCCGCCACCAACGAATAGCTGCCTGCAGCCACGCCCCTGATGACCGCCACACCATCCTTGCCTACCCTCACCCTGCGCCGCTTTTCCACCAGGCGGACAGTGACCGTTTCACTCATTGCAAACCTCGATGGGCAGACCACCTGGACCACCAGGCTATCCTCTCCGGGAGGCTCGGTATGGACCGGAAGAGCGGCATCGGAAAAAAAAGGAAGTAAGAAGAGAGACAATACAGACAGATACCCTTTCATGAAAATCCTCATAGCTGCAAAAGTAGTATAACTGCCTGCGCATGAAAAATATTATATCAAAAAAGCAATGTATATGAGATCTTAGGTACCGGAACGGGGATTTGATTCCATCAGGGCGATGAGGCCGTCTACTGTCCAGGCGTCTTCTACGCGCATTTCCCCGTTGGCTGTCCTGCGCAGGGAGCTGAGATAAGCCCCGCAGCCCAGCAAGCTGCCCAGGTCATGGGCCATCGACCGGATATAAACGCCTTTGCCGCAGACTACTTCAAAAGAAAGTACCGGGGGCTGATAGTCCGTGATGTCAAACCGGTCGATCCGCACCTGGCGCGCCTGGGTCTCTACGGCCCGGCCGGCTCTGGCATGCTCGTAGAGTCGTTTGCCATCTTTCTTGATGGCCGAGAAGACAGGAGGATGTTGCCACTGGGTACCGGTAAGGCTAAGCGCTGCCTGGCGGATATCGGCTATCCCGATATGGTCTGTCTCACCGGCGGGCTGCGGCAGGGTCTCCAGGTCATACGAGTCAGTCACCGCTCCGAGTACCATCGTGCCGGTATATACCTTGGTACGGGCCTGCAACGTTTCGATCTGCTTGGTCATACGGCCCGTGCACACGACCAACAGCCCTGTAGCGAGCGGATCCAGCGTACCGGCATGACCGATCTTCAGCTTGGGGATACCCCAGGCATATTTTGCCTTGACCTTGATGCGGTTGAGTGCGTCAAACGAACTCCATCCCAGCGGCTTGTCGAGCAGCAGCACTGTTCCCTCCGACAAGAGATCCGGGGTGAGTATATCTTCAGGGGTGATGAACTTATTAATATGTGTCATCAGCAGATCAGATCAGGAAATAGCTGGCAAGCGCCAGCAAACCAATCGCAAAACAATAAAAAGCAAAATATTGCAGGCCGGCCCCCGCGACCAGGCGTATCATCAGGCGGCAAGCCAGTATACCGACGACAAAAGCGGCTACAAACCCACCGGCCAGCACAGCATAATCCGCTTCGGCGGCTCCCATCGTGCCGTCAAGCAGATCCTTGGCTACCTTGCCCAGGATCAGTGGGACGACCATGAGAAAAGAAAATCGCGCAGCTTGCTGCCTGTCTATCCGGAGCAGCACGGCCGTAGATATGGTAGCCCCTGAACGCGAAATACCAGGCAACAGAGCTATTGCCTGAGCCAGCCCGATGATCAGGGCGTCACGCATACTGAGCGAACGGCCTTCGACCGGGCGGATGCGGTTGGCCAGCAACAGGAGAAAGCCGGTGATGATCAGGCAGACGCTCACCAGTACGATCTGTTGTTCAAACAGTGTATCCAACCGGTCGCCCAGCAATACGCCGACTGCTCCTGCGGGTATCATAGACAGAATGATCTTGGCCGAAAATGATACACTCTCTTTCTCACCTGAGAAGAGCCCCGAAAATATCTGCCCTATCTCGCGGCGAAACACAAAAATGGTACTCAGTGCAGTAGCGAAATGGACTACTACGGTGAACAGCAGGTCATCCTCGGGATGATAGTTCAGAAAGTATTTGGTGAGCTCGATATGTCCACTGGAACTAACGGGCAGAAATTCTGTCAGCCCCTGAACGATCCCGAGCAGGATCGCCTTCAACAAACCCGGTATCATAGAAGGTTATTCCGGACGTGTAAAGATAGCATATACCTCAACCGCCAGGCCGGCAAGGATCACTAACGGAGCAAGCGTGATCCGTCTGAAGCTGTATATCCTGTCCGCGTCCCAGGTGTCCGGGTCCGGCATACCGCCGCCCAACATCAACAGGCAACCCAGCAGGATCAGGCCCAACCCGATCCCAATGAAGATAAAATTGCGCTTGCCGAAGAGCATGGGAGTCGCCTCCTGGGCGGTCCGGGCTTTTGCGCCGGCAGCCGGGCGGGTAGTCACTATTTTCCTGGGGGCAGGATTCTTTGCCATGAAACTCAGACTTTATCCTGTAAAAATAAGCAAACACTGCGGCATACCCAAGCGTACGGGAGCTCTTCAGGCTAAAACAATTCATCCAGGCGCATCCTGAGATAGCGCCCTACAGTGAAAAAAGTACTGATGACCGTCAGCAGTATGCCGCATAGGATCACCCCTCCCAGGGTCCCCATCACGATATCATCGTTGAGTATGTCCCGGAAGCCCGGCTGCCTGTCCATCAGGAACAGGATACAACCGGAGAGAAGCAGGCAGGCAATGAGACCGCTCAGGAGTCCGTTAACAAAGGCCCTCGCCAGGAAAGGACGCCTGATGAATCCCCAGGAAGCGCCGACCAGCTCCATATTCTTGATCAGCATCCTGTTTGCATATAGTGCCAGTTTGATAGAATTGTGGATCAGCGCGATGGTGACAAACACAAATACAATGCCCAATATGAGTATGAAATAGCTGATGCGCTCCACGTTTTCGAGCACGCTGTCTACCATTGTCTCCTGGAAATACACATCGTTGATAAGGTCGCTTTTACGCTTGAGGTCTGCCTTGAGCGCATGCAGGTCCTCCTTATTCAGATACTGGCCTTCGACATTGAAGGTAAACACGTCGAAGAGCGGATTGGGCATATCTAGCAACAGGAAATCCTCGCCAAAATCCTCCGCGAGCAGCTTGGCGGCATCTTCGCGCGAGACGAATTCGATGCTGGACGGCTTGACCTGGGGAGACCGTTCGATCAGTTCGCGAACGCGCGCCACCTCCTTCTCTCCTGTCCGGTCACGGAGTTCGACGATAATATTGATCCGCTCCTTGAAGTAATCCGCCAGTTCGCTGGAATGACTGCTGATCAGCGCAAAGAGGCCCAGCAGGAAAAGCACCAGCGATACGCTGACAATAGAAGTCGTATAGTTGGGTTTGGGCCTGAGTTTGCGGGCACGCGCTGCGATCGAGCTCATCTGAAGCTTGGACTTTAAGGTGTAAAACTACAACAAATATAGTTTTTTTGTAATCTATAACTCGTAGTTAATTCTATGACTTTGCGCTGCTACCGGTTCGCGACACATATATGCGCCTTCCCGCGGAGTCCGGGTTGTAGGCTATATGGAAAAAGCATCCTAAATTCGCCTTCGCAAAAACAAATATCAGCACACTTATCATACGGCCGACATGGGACGCGCATTTGAAAAGAGAAAACATAAAATGTTTGCCCGCTACGACAAGATGGCGAAGGCTTTCACGAGAGTAGGCAAAGAGATCGCCCTGGCGGTAAAGGCAGGCGGTATCAGCCCGGAATACAATCCCCGGTTAAGGGCGGCCATCCAGAACGCCCGCGGCGTCAATATGCCGAAAGACCGCATCGAAGCGGCCATCAAGCGCGCCAGCTCCAAAGACGACAAGGGTTTTGAAGAGGTGAGCTTCGAAGGCTATGCCCCCCACGGCGTAGCGGTGATCGTGGAGTGCGCTACCGACAACAACACGCGTACGGTTGCAAATGTGCGCATGCACTTCAATAAAAACGGTGGGTCCCTGGGCACATCGGGCTCTGTACAATTCCTGTTCGAGCGTAAGGGTGTATTCCGTATAGAAGCCGGCAAACTTGACCTGGATGAACTGGAACTGGAACTGATCGACGCCGGAGCTGCGGATATCGGGCAGGAGGACGGAGAGATCGTCGTGTATGCGGGTTTCAGCGATTTCGGCGGAATGCAGAAATTCCTGGAGGACCGGGGCATCGAAGTGAAAAGTTCCGAACTCTCATATATCCCCCTTACATCCAAGGAGCTTGCCGACGAACAGATCGACGATGTGCTGGAGCTGATCGAAGCGCTCGAGGGCGATGACGACGTGCTCAGGGTCTATCACAATCTCGACTAGGAAACTCTTTTTACAGCTATTCACACTATGCCTGCTGCGGATCTGCAGGCTGATAACGCGTTCCCTCTCCTTTAGCGGGCAGTTGGTCTCACTCGAAGTAATACCGCGCGACTAGTCCAAAGTAATCTCCTACATGAAATATATCGGCTATCCGGTCTTCAGGAGGCGTACCCTTCCAGGTAATACGCGTGATGAAGAGCGGCCAGGGGGCTATGTTATATACCAGTCCGAGGTAGACCCTGCCGAAGGTTTTTGTACGGTATTCCGCTCCTGCCATTGTAGTGATCACGGGTCTTATATAGCCGAGTTTAAGTGATTGCGCCCCGATCCTGTCGTTACCGGCATAGAGATCGGTGGGCAGCGCCTGGATGGGCATACCGGCCGAGATACTGGCAGCTACCTCGTCGGTGAGCCGTACATAGTAAGCCAGCATCACGGGTATCTCATAGGTGGTCGTACGGAAACGCACTTCGTCGGACTGACCCTGGCCATCGGCATAAGCGACATAATCCCGGCGCAGCAGGTTGATACCTGTCTGCAGGTAAAGCCGGTTGGCAAGCCGGAGCTGTACGATACCTCCTATCGAGAACCCGTTGGTCGAGCGCATCCCGAAGTCTACGTCGTCGATCACGATGCCTGCCTGCCGCACATTGAGGAGGTTCGTCGGGAAGATAACACTGCCTTGTACACCGAAAGTGACCAGCAGTCCGCCATCCTCAAACTCCTCCTGTTCACTCTGGGCATACAGATCAACACTCGCAGCCAAAACCAACAGGCAACATAATACCCGCACCCAAAAAACTATTCTTTGTTTCATCCTTATCTGTCTGTAAACGCCTACGGTCTCAAGCTGATTGTACCGACTCCGGCCACAAAAATACAACATATTTAACGAGCGCCTGCGGCGATAGGCTGCGTGGGAATTCTCTATTACCGTTTCTAGTCTCTGCGCCGCCTGTTTTCTTCGCGAAAGCTATCTGCATTCAAATATGCCCCCTCCGGCCCAGTTCCACTACTTCCAGCCGGTCGATTTTTCCCTTGTCGATACAGAAACGCACACAGGTACGCATCAGGTGAAATCCGTGATGCCCGGCGGCCCCGGGGTTGATATGCAGTAAGGCGTAGCGGGGATCAGGTATCACCTTCAGTATATGAGAGTGCCCGCAGATGAAAAGACCAGGACTGGCTCCTTCGATCAATGTGCGTATCCGTGCAGGATAACGACCGGGATATCCACCGATATGTATCATCAGGACCCGCAGTCCATTGGTATCGAATTCCTGTATCTCAGGCCATTCGGCCCGGCAGGTATGGTCATCAATATTGCCGTATACCGCACGGACGGGCGCTATCTCTTTCAGACGGTCGGTGATATCGAGGCTGCCCAGGTCGCCTGCATGCCAGATCTCATCCGACCCGTCAAGGGCTGCCAGTATCCCGTCATCGAGGTGGCCGTGGGTATCTGAAAGGAGCCCTATTCGCACGAATCAGTCATTTCTGAGGACTAGTTTGCCAAATTGGCGGCCTGCCGCCATGTGCTCCACCGCCTGCTGGCCGTCCCGCATAGCCCATACCTTGTCTATCACAGGATGTATCCTGTGCGCCGCCACAAAACGCAACATGTCCCCAAACTCCGCTACAGTACCCATCGTAGAGCCATGTATACTGATCTGCTTCCAGAAGATAGACTGGGGATTGAGTCCGTCTATCCGGCCGCCTGTGCCGCCGTAGATACCGATACGCGCACCGGGATTGCAGGCCTGTACGAGTTTGCCGAGGCCGTTCCCGGCCGCTCCGTCTATCACGATATCCACACCGCCGCCACTAACGTCCCGGATGGCTTTATCCAGGTCGGGGTCAGTATAGTCTACCGCTCCTGCAGCGCCCAGATCAATTGCACGCTGCCTTTTCTCCTCCGACCCGGAACTGACGTATACCTCGCAACCGTAGGCCAGTGCAAACTGGAAGGCGAATAAAGCCACACCGCCGCCGATACCCGAGATCAGCACTTTGTCACCTGGCTGCGGATGGCACCTGGTAAATAAAGTGCGGTAAGCCGTAAGCCCGGCAAGCGGCAGCGCTGCCGCCTCTTCCATACTCAGGTGTACAGGCTTATCGAACAAATTCTCTTCGGGCACGAGGGTATATTCAGCAAAAGTCCCCTTAGAGGGCATACCGAGTATAGCGAAGTCGCGGGATTGCACAGCAGGATTGTCCCCCCATCCCAGGGTTGGGCAGATGATCACCTCACGCCCTGCACAGGTACCGGCTCCGTCCGATCCCGGCACGACCGGTAGTTGTATACGGGCATACTGCCCCTTGGTGATCCATACATCGCGGTGATTCAAAGCCGCTGTGCTGATCCGGACCAGCTTATACCCCGGCGTTTCACGAGGTGTTTCGATGTCTTTCCACAATAACGGCTCATGCAGAGCCTCGAGCACAAGCGCTTTCATGACGATGCAGTTTTAGAGCGGGATGTTGCCATGTTTCTTACGCGGCAGTTGGTCCACTTTGTTGGCCAGTGAGGCAAATGCCGTGATGAGCTTTTTCCTTGAATCCGCCGGGTCGATCACTTCGTCTACAAACCCGCGCGAGGCGGCACGATAGGGATTGGCAAACTTCTCCGCGTATTCCTGCTCTTTCTCCGCGAGCTTGGCAGCCGGATCGGCTGCGTTGCTTATTTCTTTCTTGAAGATGATCTCACTGGCCCCTTTAGCGCCCATCACGGCGATCTCGGCCGAAGGCCAGGCAAAGTTGAGATCTGCCCCGATATGCTTGGAATTCATCACGTCATACGCGCCGCCGTAAGCCTTTCTTGTGATCAGCGTCACGCGCGGCACCGTGGCTTCGCTGAACGCATAGAGCAGTTTGGCACCGTTGGTGATGATGGCATTCCATTCCTGGTCCGTGCCGGGGAGAAATCCCGGCACATCTACCAAGACCAGCAGGGGTATATTGAAGCAGTCGCAGAATCGGACAAACCGCGCGCCTTTCTTAGAAGCGTTCACATCCAGCACGCCTGCCAGTGAATAAGGCTGATTGGCTACAATACCGATACTCCGCCCGCCCAACCTGGCAAAGCCGACCAGGATATTGTCTGCATACTGTTCGTGGATCTCGAAGAAAGAGCCCTCATCCATGATCCCGGCGATCACCTCGCGCATATCGTACGGCTGGTTGGCGCTGGCAGGTATGATATCGCGCAATGTTCTGCGGTACTCGTCTCCAATCTCGTAAGGCAGAAGCGGTGGCCGTTCCTCACAGTTTTGCGGTATATAGCTCATCAGTCGCCGGATCTTGTGGATACAGTCCAGATCATTGACAGCTGTAAGATGCGTCACACCACTCTTGGTAGCATGCGTATGCGCCCCCCCGAGGTCCTCCGAGCTCACGTCTTCATTGGTCACGGTCTTGACCACATTGGGACCCGTGACAAACATATAGGAAGTATGCTCGACCATGATCGTAAAATCCGTGATCGCCGGAGAGTATACAGCGCCACCCGCACAAGGACCCATGATCGCGGATATCTGGGGGATCACACCGGAAGCCCTTGTATTGCGGTAAAATATATCCGCATAGCCACCCAGCGAATTGACCCCCTCCTGTATACGTGCCCCACCGGAGTCATTGAGACCGATCACGGGAGCGCCGTTTTTCATGGCCAGGTCCATCAGCTTGCATATCTTCTCTGCATGGGTCTCCGACAGAGATCCGCCGAATACGGTAAAGTCCTGGGAAAAAACATACACCAGCCGGCCGTGGATCGTACCATATCCTGTCACTACTCCATCCCCCGGGAATATCTGCTGTTCCATACCAAAGTCGGAGCTGCGGTGTGTCACGAGCATGCCGATCTCCTGGAAAGAAGCCTTGTCGAGCAGCAGTTCGACCCGCTCACGGGCGGTCAGTTTGCCCTTGCCATGTTGTGCTTCTATCCTGTCAGCGCCTCCTCCCAGCAGTGCGGCTTGTTCTTTGTCTTTGAGTATCCTGAGTTTGTCTTCCATCAATCGTTGTTGCGGGAAAGCTCCCGGTGTAGAGGCCTTAAAGATAGAACGGTGATGCGGTAAATTAAAAGTGTTTTGCTCCGGGACAGGTTTGCACAGGAGTATCAAAATATCGCACAGGCCATAATTCAGGCGAATGCAGTGAAGGAAATATATTAGTTTTAGGCATCAAACTAAAAGCTGAGATGAATCCCCGTCTTTCTTCCAGAGTGCTGCACATGTCCGAGTCCGAAACACTGAAAATGGCACAGATGGCGCGTGATCTGAAAGCACAGGGTAAAGATGTCATCAGCCTGAGCCTCGGTGAACCTGATTTCGATACGCCGGCCTCCATCAAAGCCGCTGCTACGGAAGCGCTGGATCAGAGTTACACCAAGTATACGCCGGTAGCCGGTCTGCCGGAGCTTCGGGAAGCGATCAGCCGGAAGCTCCGGCAGGATAACGGCCTGGACTATTCACCCGCACAGATAGTCGTGTCCAACGGCGCCAAACAGTCCGTGGCCAATCTCTGCCAGGCCCTGCTGGATCCGGGTGACGAAGTGATCCTGTTCTCTCCTTACTGGGTATCCTACATAGAGATAGTACGGCTTGCAGAAGGTGTACCCGTCCTGGTGAATGCAGGCATTGACCAGGACTATAAGGTCCGCGCCGAAGATCTCCGCAGCGCCCTCACGTCGCGTACCAGGTTTGTGTTGTTTTCGAGTCCGTGCAACCCGACCGGCTCTGTGTACAGCCGGCAGGAGCTCGGGGAGATCGCAGCTGTGCTGGCGGACTTCCCGGATGTACTGGTGATCTCCGACGAAATCTACGAATATATCATATTCGACCGCGAACATGTGAGCATCGGTTCGTTGCCAAGCATGCAGGAACGAACGGTCACGATCAACGGCTTTTCGAAAGGCTATGCCATGACCGGCTGGCGGCTGGGTTATATCGGTGCGCCCAGGACCATTGCCGATGCCTGTATCAAGATCCAGGGACAGTTTACCAGTGGGGCCAATTCCTTTGCTCAGAAAGCTGCTGTCTTTGCCCTGGAAAACGGCAGAGACGAGGCCAACAGGATGCGGGATGCATTTCAGCAACGCCGGGACCTGGTAGTCGATCTCCTCGGCCAGATCCCGGGTCTTAAGGTCAATCGCCCGGAGGGCGCGTTTTATGTGTTTCCCGATGCATCGGCATATATCGGCAGATCAGTTGGCGACTGGTCGATCTCCAGCGTAGATGATCTTTGCGACTATATCATGCAGGAAGCTTATGTCGGACTCGTAGCCGGATCTGCATTTGGCGCTCCGGACTGTTTTCGCATCTCTTACGCTGCCTCCGAGGCGCAGTTGAAAGAGGCGATCCGCCGCATTAGCCAGGTTCTGTCGAGGCTGGCCTGATCCGTACTCAGCCCTTTTCAGGCGAGATTCCCCTTCTCTTCTCCTTGGTGGCCGCCCTCATCAGGTAGTCGGCCTGCAGATCCGAGGTGCTGCGTGCATCCAGCGTTTCGTTGAGATAACCCGGTCTCCATGCTCCGCGCTGCCGAAATGCTTCATAGACCGTGACCGCACAGGCAACAGATATATTCAGGCTTTCGGCCATACCGATCTGCGGGATATAAAACATACCGTCAGCCTCTCCTATGGCTTGCGGCGACAGGCCTTCTCTTTCGTTTCCAAACAGGATCGCGAGTGAACCTTTAAGGTCCGCTTCGTACAGACTGTCCGCTTCTTCGGTCACCGCTGCAGCCAGCAACCTGCCATAGCTGGAACGCACATGCGCAAAACAGGCCTCGTGATCTGTATAATAGTGCACATCTACCCACTTGCGCGTACCCATGGAACTCCGTTTGCCCAGTGGCAGCCATTTGCGTTGTACAGCTTCATCGGAATGCAATACAAAAACCTCGCGGATACCTACGGAATCACAACTACGGAGCACAGCGCCTATATTGAGCGGATCGTGTACATTCTCCAGCAGTACCGTCAGATCAGCCTGCCTGGAAGCAGCTACACGCAACAGCTTTTCTACACGGCCCGGCCCCATCAGTCGGACAATTGAACAGTCTGCACATTGACAAATGTGCGGATACCCTCACGCCCCAGTTCGCGACCAAATCCTGAGCGTTTGATGCCTCCGAAGGGCATACGCGGATCGGAACTGACCATATGATTGACTGCTACAAAACCACATTCCAGCCGCCGGCTCAGGTAACCGGCCCGGTCTGTATCTGCGGTCCATACGGATGCACCGAGTCCAAAAGGGCTGTCATTGGCCAGGGCCAGGGCTTCTTCTTCGTCCCGCGCAGGAATCAACTGAGCTACGGGGCCGAAAAACTCTTCTCCCCGGAACAGCTGATTCAGTTCCCGGGCCATCCATACCTGCGGTACAAAACTGAGTTCTGAAAGCGCTCCCTCGCGGACAAACTCATCCCGGAGCACCTGCACCGAGCCTACAGCTTCTGCCCGGCCGGCCTGAGCTACCAGGCTATCATATATATTTCTGCCGGAGAGGCAGGACAAAAAAACCTCTTCCTTCGCCGGATCGCCTATCACCTTGCCAGAGGCCTGCTCCTGTAAAGCGGCGATGAAATCATCCAGCACATCGGACAGGACTATCCAGCGTTTTGCAGCTAGGCAGGTCTGCCCGTTGTTATTGAGCCGTGATTCCAGGGCCGCACCGGCAGCCGCGC
Organism: uncultured Saprospiraceae bacterium; assembly: GCA_964537925.1. Taxonomy (GTDB): domain Bacteria; phylum Bacteroidota; class Bacteroidia; order Chitinophagales; family Saprospiraceae; genus SLDF01. Next base: position 61,974 of record CAZICV010000003.1, read on the forward strand.
GCAGATCGGCATCGCTGCAGACGATCAAAGCATCCGACCCGCCAAGCTCAAGCACAACAGGCTTGAGCGCTTCTGCACAACGCGCCCCGAAAGAGGCGCCGGCACGTTCACTACCGGTAAGCGCTCCCCCGCGTATGAAAGGGTCCCTGATCACATGTTCAAGGAGTGGGATATCTGCCCAGAGCACCTGGAACAGGCCCTCCTCACCGACTGCCTCGGCCAATAACGCTTCGAGCGCACCGGCACAGGCAGGCACATTGGGCGCGGGTTTCAGCAGCACGACATTGCCGGCCAGCATAGCCGGAAAAGCGAATCTGAAGACCTGCCAGAACGGGAAATTCCAGGGCATCACGCCCAGTATACCGCCCAGCGGGAGAAAGTGTAACTCAAAGTGTTTACCCGGAAACCGATGTGATTCGCGCTCCAGCATGGCCGCTCCGTTCTCCAGGTAAAAGTCACAGAGCGCGGCGCATTTCAATATCTCGGCACGCGATTGTTGTACAGGCTTGCCCATCTCTCTCGTGATCAACCCTGCCAGGCGGTCGACCTGTTGCCTCAGCATGGCGGGGACAGATCTGAGTGCATCCGCACGGGCCTCCGGGGTACGAAGCATCCAGGAGCCCTTGTAAAAAGCGCTCGCCACAGAAAGCAGGCGCGTAGCATCCTGTTCGCTGTGACCGGGAAACTCCCTGTAACGGACACCTGTGTAAGGATCCTGGGATATAAAGATACTATGCTGCAATCCTGGACGGTTCAAGGCTCTTCAAGCTGGAATCTGTAATCCTGTAAACGGATGATCCGGACGGTTTTGTTCTCGTAATAATCGAATTTGCTGAAGTCGTCTGACACGGGCGCACCGTCGGCGTGCATCTTGATCAGATCTACTTTATTGAACAGCCCGGAGTCATAGGGGCGGTTGAGTATGACCTGCCAGTCTTCATCGGGTTGTTTGAGCACCTTCGCCAGCCAATAGACCAGGTCATACCCATAGTAAGCATCTTCCAGCGGAGGCACGCCGTTGCGCTCAAAAAAATCGCTCCGGAACGTCTTTACTTCGGCGCTTCGGATATCCATGAAGTGATTGGAAGACAGGCGTACATTCAGCCGGTCCAGCAGATCATAGCCCAGGTTGGGGAAGGACAGCCATTGGGGCAGGCCGAACACCACCACCTGGTGTTTGTCCGTCATGGCTGCCGCCAGCGTATTGAGAAATTGCAATACGAATGCCTCCTGGCTCCAGTAAGGCAGCACGAATACCGTCACGCCCGTCTCGGAAAGCCGCCCCGCAAAGTCCTCGGGCCTGACACGGCCGTCTTCTTCCTTCAGCAGCCACTCGCGTGTATTCTTCTTTAGTAAGGCATCTTTCTGAAAGGCCGGTGTCTTGCGTATAAAATCAAAATAGGATCGCTCACGCTCGTCCTTTTCTCTCGCTACAAGTTGCACCTGTGCCATCCGGTATTTACCAGTCAGCTCGGAGGCGATAGCTTCGCAATGGGCACGTATACCCGGCCGCATCTGTATATAATACGGATTGTCAGAGGTGATCGTTCCGGCAGTATTCCAGGGTGATATCAGCAACTTGCCTTCCTCGCGGCAGTATTTTGCCAGCTCCTGTAAGTGTTCCGTTTTATACGGCCCTACAACGATATCATATTCTGCCAGCGAGTCTTTGCGGATCAGTGTATTCATCCTGTCCGCATATGCTTCTACATCCAGGATACGCCATTGTATTTCAGGAGATCCCGCTGCCAGGCTCTTTTCAGCCATACGCATCCCGGAGAGGAAATGGACCATCTTGAGAACATTGTCGTTCAGTTGCTCTTTCTGCACACTGGAATAGAGCGGCAACAGGAAAGCAACCTTATACACGGAGCGCACCGTACGGCGCGTCCCGGCGGATGCCGATGGCCTGGTTTTTTGCTCTGACCGGATCGGCCCGGGACCGGCGGGATCTGACTTCCACTGGATTGTATCGATCCGGGCGTTACGTTCTTCGCGGGGAGGCCTTGCCGGCGCATCCGGTGACGGTCTTTTCGCTGGTGTATCCGCAGTCTTCGGCCGGAATACGCTGCAGGCAGGTAACGTGCATAGTAGCAGTGCTACCAGTACGATACCCGACAGTCTACTCCCACTCAATCGTGGACGGAGGTTTGGTGCTGATATCATATACGACCCGGTTGATGCCCTTCACTTTGTTGATGATGTCCGTAGAGACCCTGGCAAGAAAATCATACGGGAGCCTGCTCCATTCGGCTGTCATACCGTCCGTCGAAGTAACAGCCCGCAAAGCGACCGCCTGTTCATAAGTGCGTTCGTCTCCCATGACGCCTACCGAGTATACAGGCAGTAGTATAACGCCTGCCTGCCACACTGTATGATACAGATCCGCTTCGCGCAGGTGGTCTATGAAGATAGCATCAGCCTCTTGAAGTAGTCTTACTTTGTCTTCGGTGATCTCTCCGAGTATACGGATGCCGAGTCCCGGACCCGGGAAAGGGTGTCGGGCAAGCAGCTCCGAGCGGATGCCCAGTGCTGTGCCTATCTTGCGCACTTCGTCCTTGAAGAGCATACGCAACGGCTCTATGATCTTCAGGTTGAGCCGGTCAGGCAAGCCGCCCACATTGTGATGGGATTTGATCGTCACGGAAGGGCCGTGCACGGATATCGACTCTATGACATCCGGGTAGATGGTACCCTGCCCCAGCCATGTTATATCGGACAGCTTATTGGCCTCCGCTTCGAACACTTCTATGAAAGTACGGCCGATCGCTTTACGTTTGAGTTCCGGATCTGACAGGCCGCTCAGTGCTGTGTAAAACTGCTCGCGGGCATCGATCCCGACAATATTGAGGCCCATATCGTGGTATGAATCGAGCACTTGCTCGAACTCCTGTTTGCGCAGGAGACCATTATCGACAAAGAAGCAGATCAGGCGGTCCCCGATAGCCTGCTGCAGCAGCGTAGCCGCCACAGTCGAATCCACGCCGCCGGAGAGTCCCATCAATACCTTTTCATTCCCGATCGTCTGCCTGAGCCGGGTCACTGTTTCTTCTATGAAGGAGGCGGGGGTCCATTCTCCGTTGCACCCGGCGATGTCAAACAAAAAGTTGCGGAGCAACTGATGACCGTATACACTATGCGTCACCTCGGGATGAAACTGGAAGCAATACACCGGGCAGCGAAACGCACTTTCCGCAGAGCGATAGGCTGCGACGGGGATCTGTTCCGTACGCGCCAGCAATGTATAGTTGGCAGGCAACTCCTTGATGGAGTCCGAATGCGACATCCATACCTGGCTCCTGTTGGGCACAGCATGGAAAATCGGATCGTCCGGACCATCTATCAGCAGATCGGCCTTGCCGTATTCTCGTGTAGCCGATGGCTCGACCCTGCCTCCCCCGTCCTTCGCCAGGTATTGCGCTCCGTAGCAGATTGCAAGTACCGGGTAGCGGTCCAAGAAATCGGAAGTATGCGGATGCAGGGCATTGGTATTGTTGACAGAAAAAGGACTCCCGGAGAGGATCACCGCCTTGACAGCCGGATCATCCGGTATCCTCGTGTGGTAAGGCACTATCTCACTGTATACATTGAGCTCACGCACCCTCCGGGCAATCAACTGTGTATACTGAGAGCCAAAATCAAGGATGATTACCTTCTCTTTCATTGTATGCTCGTTAAAATTAGTGGAGGCTGGTCGCAACGAACGGCAATAAATTATTCGTCCAGCAACCCACGGCCTTCTTTGCGGATACGGCCGGTCTCTTCCATCACTTTAAGGAGCTTGTCCAGGACGCCGTTCACAAAATCCTTACTGCGATCTGTAGAGTACATTTTGGATATTTCGACATACTCATTGATGGTCACCTTGGTGGGTATGGTCGGGAAAAGGACCAGCTCCGAACAAGCCATTTTCAGGAGGATCATATCTATGGTCGCTACGCGGTCCGCTTCCCAGTTCTGGAGGACAGGCTCTATGAGTTGCAACAGCTCTTCATCCCTCTTCAGCGTATCGGCGAGCATCACCCGGCCGAAGTCCTTAACGGTCTCATCAGGCGGCTTATGTTCTTCGTAAAAGTCAGGATCGAGCGGCATTGCCTTGATCGTCTTCTTCATCACCCCTACGATGAGCGATTTGTCATCCGTCCAGGTGGAAAAGTGATCCTCGATCAGCTCCGAACAGAGCTCATTTTTCACGCATACCTTGTACAGCTCGAGCAGCATCTTGATGTCTTCGATATTGCCCGTCTGCTCATATACATAGTCCTTGTAATCTTCGATCTTGGCAAACTCCAGGTATAGCTTGCGGCTCATGTCCTCGTCGAAACGCTGCCCGAACTCATAGTGTTTGAAAAGTACATTGAGCGGCTTGTTCTTCACCAGGGACTGCATCCCCTCATTCTCGAAAAGCTTTGGGTTGAACAACAGGTCCTCCGGTGTAGGCAGGTATTTTCCCTGCCGCTTCTCCGTATCCTTGATCGCGTACCGTGCGCACTCGACCAGGATATACAGGTTGAACAGATACAAGACGAAAGACTGCTTGATAAAATCATCGTATTGCTCCAGCAGTTTTTCCACATTCAGCTTTTCATCCCTGTTGACAGAGAACAAAAGCTGCATGACCTTAATCCGAATGTTTCGTCTACTTAGCATGAAATTGGCTGTACTTTAACTTCTAAAGTGCCCGCAAATTAACAGAATTTGCTTTGCGCACTTCAAGTTTCAGGAGCGAACATGAAAAATTAACCTCCTGTCACTTAATATATTTTGCTTTAATTTCTTCATAATCAGGCAGCTTCCGGTAGTGCCATTTTTTGATGATCGTACCGTCCTTCATCAGTATCACACCCGGATTGGACCGCATGATGGTCTTGAGCAGGATATCGTCCGCTTTGTAAAACTCAAACGGCGTCTGGGCTGTATGCCTGAAATCCTCGATCGCATCGGCAGAAGCTCCGCCGACGATACCGTATACCCGCAGACCGTCTTTCTCCGCTGATTCAGCCAGTGCATTGACCCTGTCCTTGAAGCGGGCCACATACGATTCTTTCCATATGTACTTTTCCTCTTCCACGGTAGAGCTACGGATCTGGGAGATCGTCTGTACAGTATCCAGTCCGCCGGTTTCGTTACGCACCGTATCGGCTACGTAGATCGTGTCCTTGACCTGTACCATCTCAGGCACAGCTTCACCTTTGAATTTGTAACATACAACGATCAGACTGTAACCCTCTTCGGCCAGTATCTCCTCTCCTACTTCTGCCCCTTCGACATCTTCGACCATGAACTCCGATATCTTGGTACTCGGCACAGCAGGCTCGCCTTTGCGCGGCTCCAGGTACTCCCAGTCAGACTTGGGATATTGTGCATAGTCCTTCATATACTGGTCCTGTGACATCTCTACGATCTCACCCGATGCTTTGTTCTTTATGATCATCGTCACCGGTACATTAGCCAGCGCTTCTTCCTCGGCCTGCTTCTGCTCGCGAATATTGACTCCCTCACGGAACGGGCGGAAATCGATATGAGGTTCGTTCCAGTAGAAATTGTTGAAGCAATAGACCAGCAGTGCGAAAGTGCTGACAAAAACAATCATATTGCGCGGAGCCCGGTTGAAGAACTGGTGTGCGCGACCGGAATAAAACAGGAATATAAGCGCCGGTACCAGCAGGAAGATGTCTTTGAAGAATGAGACCTTGGGTTTAAGCTTGATAAAGTCGCCAAAACAGCCGCAGTCGGTTACTTTCATGTTGGTTTCTACATATGGCCCCCATTGGCTGAACTGGAAGAAAGTAGCGTCCGAGGGTACATAACCTGTGAGGAAAGTGAACCCGGTGAGGAACGTAAAAAAGATCACGATCAGGAAAAACAACCAGGCGGTAAGCCTGAAAGCGTGCCCGATCACCAGCATGATGCCCAGTACGATCTCCAGTACAATCATAATGATCGAAAAAGCAATCGACCAGGAGGACAACAAGGGGAACAAAGGCGCCAGGAAACCGAACCAGGTACCCTGAAAAGCCGCCTCGAACTCAGCGAAATACTGCTCCATCTTGAAGGCAGTACCGAGGGGGTCTATGGCTTTGACCCAGCCGGAGAAGATGAACAGGATGCCACAGAAATTCTGCAGAAATGAAAATACAGGATTCTTGATCCTGGAAGTTGTCAGGCGAAGTACGCCGGTGAACAGCAGGGCTATAACACCGATCACCAACACAAGTGTAGTCAAACTCATGGCGCGACAGAGGCTTTTTCAGTTATTTTGATAAGTGCAAAAACTGCATAGTTGAATATATCCCGGTAATTGGCCTGTATCCCTTCCGAGACCAGCGTTTTACCTTCATTGTCTTCGATCTGTTTGATCCTGAATATCTTGCTCAGCATCAGGTCCGTCATCGAACTGACCCTCATCTCCCTCCATATTTCCCCATAATCATGATTCTTGGCCGAGAGCAGATCCCGTACTCCCTTTACCTGCCGGTCATACACGGGAAGCAGCTCCTCCATGGGGGTCACCTCTTTCTTTTGCTCCGGCGGCACTGCGCCGAGCTCAAGCTGGACCATCGCCATGATACTGTAATTGATGACACCGATGTACTCCTGCTCGACGGGGTCCTGTACCATAGCAACACCCTTTTCTTCAATACTGCGAAGACGCGCGAGTTTGATGAAAAGCTGATCCGTCAGCGAGGATGCACGGAGAATGCGCCAGGAATCCCCATAGTCGTGATGCTTCCTGATAAAAAGGTCTCTGCATTGACCGACGATCTGATCAAACTGCGTCAATGTCTTCTCCATTCGGAAATGGCCTTGCTTAACTGAAGTGTAAAGTTAATCGCTGATACTGTCTTTTTGGTAACCTATATCAGTTAACGAATTTATAAATGTATACGCAGCAATGCTGTCAAAGGACCAGCCAGATCCCGGAAAACCCGCCTAAATTTGTTCCGTACCGGCTTAAATGGCTTTATTCAGATATGATCTTCCTGTTATCGGCGATCCTGTGCAATACATCTCTCGGCATCCTGTTCAGGAAGTTCGGGGACTGGAGGGTCGATATGCCCGGGGCCATCGCGCTCAATTACGTTGTCTGTGCACTGCTTGGATTCATGCTGTTCGATCCGGAAGATTTCACCGGGTGGTATGCTGAGCCCTGGGCTCCCTGGGCGGCAGGACTCGGACTGTTATTCCTCCCCGGCTTTTACATAGCCGCCAGGTGCGTAGCAAAGTTTGGTGTCGGTCTGACCGCCCTGATGCAGAAGATATCCCTAGTCGTCACGGCCTGCTATGCCATCCTGTTCTACGGAGAGCCGGGCGGTGCACTCAAATGGGTCGGTATAGCGCTGGCTGTACTGGCTATCGTCCTCGTCAACAGGCCCGGACAGGCAACCCGCGATGACGCCCCCGGGAAGGTAAGACCATCGTGGCTATGGCTGCTTCCCCTGGCTACATTCTCCGTGAACGGCCTGATCGACACAGGTTTCTATACAGCCAGACACCAGTCATACGGCAGTTTCCCGGAAGGCGTTTTTGCCACCGTCCTGTTTTGCATAGCCGGCGTCACCGGGCTGGCATTGCTTATCGTCAGGCTACTGCTTCGCAAAGGCCTGCCGGACAGGAGGACGCTGGTCGCCGGGCTGCTCCTGGGGATACCCAATTTCTTTTCGATATACCTGCTCCTGCTTGCACTGGATACCGGTCACGGCGGTTCCGTAGTATTCCCGGTGTTCAACACCTCCGTGATCGTGCTCTCGGCACTGACAGGTCTTTTCGTTTTTCGCGAAAAATTCAGCCGTATCAACTATATTGGTTTTGCGTTGGCCTGCCTGGCCATTGCCTGTATTGCACTTAGCCGATGACGACAGACAGCTATATGACACTGGCCGAGCCAGCAGAAGGGGTGTTCAAGGACCGGGGAAGCAAGTTCCTGGCGTATGTCTTTCCATTGGACGATATGTCGGATATCGACCCGCTGCTCAGCAGGTTGCGCAAGGAGCACGTCAAGGCCCGCCACCACTGCTATGCCTGGCGGCTGGGTACGGACGGCAGCCTGTACAGGACAAACGACGACGGTGAGCCAAGCGGTACCGCAGGCCGCCCGATACTGGGCCAGATCGATCATTTCGGGCTGACAAATGTACTGGCCGTTGTCGTACGTTATTTCGGCGGTACGCTGTTGGGCACTTCCGGGTTGATACAGGCTTACCACGAATCAACGGCAGACGCATTTGCCCGGGCAACACTCATCCGCAAGAGAGTGACACAGCCGGTCACTATAAGGTTTGACTATATACACATGAATGCCGTGATGCAGGCGATCAAGCAGTACCCGGCAGAGATCGCCCGCCAGGACTTTGGCGAATTGCCTGAGATCGAGGTGAATATCCCGCTGACGGAGACAGAGGATTTTCTGCTGCGCCTCAGGGCCCAGGTGCTGCAGGTTACCCTGGAAGAGGCCCGCACTATTTCCCGGATACACGGATTGCAAATCATCGGCTGATATGGCATTGAAACTAGGCATCACAGGAGGTATCGGCAGCGGCAAGACCACTGTGAGCAGGATATTCGCCATGCTCGGTGTACCGCTGTACAATGCGGACGACCGGGCCCGATGGCTGATCGAACACGACCAGGACCTGGTGGCAGGTATACGCACCCTTTTCGGTGAAAAAGCCTATCTCCCCGATGGCAGCTACAACCGGCGATATATCGGTTCGGTCGTGTTCAACGACCAGGACCTGCTGGAACGATTGAATGCCCTGGTGCACCCGGCCGTAGCCCGAGATAGCAATACCTGGCAGGACGCCCATACAGAATCGCCGTACACCGTGCGTGAAGCCGCCCTTCTCTTTGAGTCGGGCAGCTACCGGACACTGGACCGTGTGATCTATGTTTATGCGCCGGCAGACCTGCGGCGGCAGCGTGTCATGCTGCGCGACAAGCTCACGGCGGAAGAAGTGGATCGCCGCATGGCCAGCCAGATGTCCGAAGAAGAAAAACAACAAATGAGCCAGTATATCATTTACAATGACGGTAGCAGATCGCTCATCTTGCAGGTACTGGACATGCACCATGAATTCCTTGCAATATCTGCCGGCGCAAACAAGAAAGTATGAGTAAAGCTGTTATAACAGTAGGAATAACAAGGATTAAATGCTGAACTTTGTTGTTCCCCCATCGATCAAACACCTATTGCACTCTCTCTTATGCTACATGGAATCATCAGCAAAAGCGATCAACTCATAGCACTGGAAGACCAGTTTGGAGCGCACAATTACCATCCCCTTCCTGTGGTCCTGACGCGGGGCAAGGGCGTATATCTGTGGGATGTGGAGGACAAGCGTTATTACGATTTTCTTTCAGCGTATTCGGCCGTCAACCAGGGGCATTGTCATCCGAGGCTGGTCCAGGTCATGATCGACCAGGCACAACAGCTCACCCTGACTTCGCGTGCATTCTACAACGATCAGCTCGGCCTCTATGAAAAATTCATGTGCTGGGTATTCGGATACGATAAGCTGCTGCCGATGAACACCGGAGCCGAGGGCGTGGAGACCGCCGTCAAGCTTTGCCGCAAGTGGGGCTATAAGATGAAGGGCATCCCGGTCAACCAGGCTAAGATCATTTTCGTCACCGGCAATTTCCACGGGCGTACCCTGGGCGCTATCTCCGCCTCTACAGAGGCGTCCAGCACACGTGACTTCGGCCCGTTCGTACCCGGATACAAGATCATACCATACGATGACCTGGAGGCACTCCAGGCAGCGCTTGAAGACCCGACCGTGGCAGGCTTCCTCGTAGAGCCGATACAGGGCGAAGCGGGTGTAGTAGTTCCGTCCGAAGGCTATCTGCCCACGGCCTATGCCATGTGCAAAGCTAAAAATGTACTGTTCATAGCCGATGAGATACAGACGGGCCTGGCCCGTACAGGCCGGATGCTCTGCTGTGATCATTTTGGCATCAAACCGGATATCCTCATCCTCGGAAAGGCCCTTTCAGGCGGCCTCTACCCTATCTCAGCCGTACTCGCGGACGATCCCGTGATGACCTGCATCAAGCCGGGAGAGCACGGTTCTACCTATGGCGGCAATCCGCTCGCCTCCGCCATTGGGGTCGCTGCGATCAAGGTCCTGTTGGAAGAGGGCCTGGCCGACAATGCCGATAAGATGGGCCACCTGTTCAGGCAGCGCCTCAGCAAGGAACTGGTCGGCTCCTGCCAACTAGTCGATTCTGTACGTGGTCTCGGTCTGCTCAATGCGATCGTGGTCAACGACAGCCCGGAGAGCGATACAGCCTGGAATATATGTATGGAACTGGCCGACCGCGGCCTGCTGGCCAAGCCTACCCACGGCAATATTATACGTTTCGCACCACCACTGGTCATCAACGAAGAGCAGATGCACGAAAGCATTGACATCATAGTGGATACGTTCAGGGCCTATGCCGCGAAATAGACATCAGGCTGTAGGCAACTGTTCCCGGCCGATATGCCACCTGGCGGGCAATATGTCGTATAGCCGGTAAAAACTCCAGGCCAGCAAACCACCCCACAGAAAGCCTGCCGCAATGTCGCCGGGATAATGAACGCCGACATATACCTGCGCCAGCCCGATCAGCAAGGCCCAGAGTATAGCCAGTGCTGCCAGTATCCTGATACCATATCTTCCGCTCCTGCGCGTCATCAGCATGAAAAAGAAAGCAATGGCCATATGATTGGCGGCATGTGATGAAGGCATGCTTTTGCCCCGGCCGCAGCGGACCCTTACCTGGATATTCTCCTGCAACGACATATCCTGGCACGGGCGCAGGCGGTCAAAAGCAGGCTTGAGCAATGAGGAGGTGGAGAAATCAGACAGTCCTGCCAGGAGACAGGTCCATACTACGACAATAGCACCGCGGGAAGCAAAACGATAGATCAGCCAGGCGACTACACCGATGTAAAGCGGTATCCACGTCCTGGCATCCCGGGAGAGCACCCAAAGCTGATCCAGCCAGGAAGGCAAATCCAGGCCGTTGATCCGGTGAAACAGGTCTAGCTCCAGGGCTGTTAGCATCATAGCCGATTTTATCATAGTAGCTCCGTCCACACCCATTCAGGCCTGATCGACGCCACATACCGCAAAGTTAGCAACTATCTCCGATGCAAAAGGACCGTGCCGGACTCACTCGCTGGAATAATATTTCTCATTACAGTTGCATTTGCAGTAAATTTGGACTTCAATTTGGCATAACTCCAAAAGAAACAAATTTGAGTCTGATAAAATCGATATCAGGTATACGGGGCACTATTGGCGGCAAGGCAGGCTACAACCTCACTCCGCCGGACATAGTAGCCTGTACGGCTGCCTACGCAAGTTTTCTAGAACAGACCGGCGCAGAACGCAGGATCGTGATCGGCCGGGATGCCCGGATCTCGGGCGCTATGGTCAGCCAGCTCGTGATCCAGACACTGGTGGCCAAGGGCTTTGATGTAGTGGACCTGGGACTCTCGACTACGCCTACGGTAGAGATGGCCGTACCGGCCCTCCGCGCCGGCGCCGGTATCATCATCACGGCCAGCCACAACCCCCGGGAGTGGAATGCCCTGAAGTTTCTCGATCAGCAGGGAGACTTCATCTCGGCCGATACAGGCAGGAAGTTGCTGCAGATCATAGCAGACGGCGATATCAGCTATGCATCTGTAGACGACCTGGGATCCGTGACCACGGACGACCGTATGCTGCGCCACCATATAGATCATATACTGGCTCATCCTTATGTAGACGCAGAGGCGGTCCGCGCCAGGGCCTTTCACGTAGCCATCGACCCGGTCAACTCTACCGGGAGTATCGCGGTACCAGCCTTGCTGGAAGCGCTTGGTTGCAGTTTTGTCATGATCAATGACGACCTCAGCGGACACTTTGCGCACAATCCGGAGCCGCTGCCGGAACACTTGCAGGATCTTTGCAGGCTTGTACTCACCGAAAAAGCGGACCTGGGCATATCAGTGGACCCCGATGTCGACCGGCTGGCCCTCGTCTGCGAAGACGGCGCCATGTTCGGGGAAGAGTACACCCTTGTAGCAGTTGCAGACCACTTTCTCTCATACGGAGCGGGTAATACCGTATCCAACCTGTCATCGACCCGCGCACTCAAAGACATTACGCAGAAATACGGCGGCCAATACTATGCCTCCGCCGTCGGCGAGGTGAATGTAGTAGAGATGATGAAAGCAAAAAACGCCGTGATCGGCGGTGAGGGAAACGGAGGTGTGATCGTACCCGGCCTGCACTACGGCAGAGACGCCCTCGCAGGCATCGCTTTTGTCCTGACCACGCTCGCCAAACGCGGACTGACCATGACAGCCCTCAGGAAGTCCTATCCGGGGTATACGATCATCAAACAAAAGATCGAATTGTCGGAAAAAACGCCGACCGCGGAACTCCTGGACCACATCGCACGCTCTTTTGCTGGAGAAGAAGTCAATACGACAGATGGCGTCAAGATCGATTTTGCGGAGGGCTGGGTACATATCCGCCAGTCCAATACAGAGCCGATACTCAGGCTATACGCAGAGGCCTCCGATCCCGGCACGGCAGATGCACTATGTGAAAAAGTAAAAACAGTCGCCGATCAATTCTTAAGCCTTAAAACCCGATAAACCAAATGGAACGCATATATCTGGACAATGCAGCCACCACTCCGATCCACCCCGAAGTACTGGCGGAAATGATGCGATGTATGGAGGAAAACTACGGCAACCCTTCTTCCATACATGCCGAAGGCAGGAAAGTACGGGCGCTGGTCGAACAGGCCAGGAAGACTGTGGCTCAGCACATCAATGCGTCCATCGGTGAGATCTTTTTTACATCCGGCGGTACGGAATCCAACAACACGGCGCTCAAATGCGCTGTGAGGGATCACGGTGTCCGGCGCATTATCTCCAGCCGGCTGGAACACCACTGTGTGCTGCACACCCTGGAGAGCCTGGCACAGTACAATGACGTCGAGGTAGTCTATCTCGACAATGACAACTATGGCCGCATCGATATAGAGCACCTGAGGGCCTGCCTTGAAAACACCGGGAAGAAAACGCTGGTATCCGTCATGCATGCCAACAACGAGATCGGCACGATCAATGATCTTGAGCAGATCAGCTCAATTTGCATGGAGTTCGGCGTATTGCTGCACTCTGATACGGTGCAGACCGTAGGGCATTTCCCCATCGACGTACAAAGAACACCGATACATTTCCTCAGCGGAGCTGCCCATAAATTCCACGGCCCCAAAGGAGCCGGATTTCTCTATGTCAACTCGTCGGCCATGATCCGGCCGTTCATAGACGGAGGAGCCCAGGAACGCAATGTCCGCGGGGGCACTGAAAATGTATACGGGATCGTCGGGCTCGCCAAGGCCCTTGACCTGGCCTGCGCTTCACTGGATGACCACCGGGCTTACCTGACCGGGTTGCGCACCTATCTGAAAGAACAGTTGGAAGACATATTTGAAGATGTTTGTTTCAACGGCTGCCAGGAAAACGGGCTTTATACCGTGCTCAATGTATCCTTCCCTCCTACGCCCAAGTCGGAGATGATGCTGATGTTGCTCGATATCAAAGGGATCAGTGCTTCAGGAGGCAGTGCTTGTTCCAGCGGCTCGGAAAAAGGCTCTCATGTGATCGCTTCGATCGGCTCGCCAAAAGAACGCAAAGCCGTACGGTTCTCATTCTCATATATGAACACCAGGAACGAACTCGACCGGGTGATCGAGGCGCTGAAAGAGATCGTCCCTGTGCGGCAGCAAGTGACTGCCTAAACGCCTAAAAGAAGAAAAGCTGCCGGTATTTAGTTATCAGTGTCAGGACGATTACCGGCAGCATCGTATCATACAGTGGCAGCTACAGGCCGTATATCATTGAGTTTCGCCTTGTCGCCGTATACTTCCAGTGATTTCTTGTTGTAGGCGATTGCCGCTTCCTCGGCCGTATCGTACATGCCTATATGCACAGCTTTGCCGTTGATCGATATGATCGCCCTGAATTTGCGGCTTTCCTGGTATACACCGGTATAACCGCTGCGGCTGGCTGTTTTCCTTTGCCGGCTGGCTGTAGCTCTTGACCTCCACACCAGGTTGTCCAGGCGACAGTCAAGCTTATTGCCGTTGCGTGCACCTACCAGGTTGTTCTCCTCGGAATACTGGTCCTTCAGAAAGCGCTCCGCAATAAAACGGTGCAGGTAGATCGTCTCTGTACGGAAAGAGCCGTCCTCATTTTTATATGTCTTCTGAAATACGGCACAGCCTGAAGAGTGCTTGCGCAGATTGGTAAGCAGCTCCAGTTCTGCGACCTTCCTGTCTGCTAGTAGTTCTTCATAGATATCCTTATCCAGCAATATCTCATCCTCGTAGTTCTTTAGCTTTATTCGCTTGATCATAGGTCTGCATTTAATATCGTCATCTTTGAAATCGAATGTATAAATGGATATCAGTTGTTTTTGTTCAACCTGCGGCGTCACAACTCTGTAATATGGACGCTGCCATCATCATCCGTTGATCTGTCAGGCATTATACAGTTTACTATTCAATATATATACCATGCCGGCTGTTCCCGGCCGGCAAGGCAACCCCTGATTCGTATAAGAACGAACCTAAATGGAACTGAGTACATCCTTTAGATAATTATCTATATTTGGTTCTGACGATACCGGCGTAAACGCGCATACTACACAAAATGATGACATCCCATGATACGTTTTCCCGGGCATGTATGACAAGGGCCATCGCACTGGCGCGCAGGGCTCTCGGGTATACCCGAACCAATCCGATGGTCGGCTGTGTGATAGCCTGTGACGGCAGGATACTGGCGGAGGGATGGCATACCGGCTACGGAGCGCCGCATGCCGAACGCATGGCACTGGCCCATGTCCGGCCCGAAGACCGCTCATCACTCTCACAGGCTACTATGTATGTGACCCTGGAGCCGTGCAATCATCACGGCAAGACTCCACCATGTACGGAAGCGATCATAGGATCCGGTATACGACATGTATATGTTGGCGCCATTGATCCCAATCCCATGGTATCCGGCAAAGGAATAGAAGCCCTCCGCAGCGTCGGTATCGATGTGGCCATACACCCGGACAGTGACGCTTCGCATGCATTGATCACACCTTTCACCGTGCAACAGACCGGGCACAGGCCCTATATCATCCTCAAATGGGCAGAGAGCGCCGACCGCTATATCGGGCGCAGGAACGAATCCGTCTGGATCAGTTCTCCGCACAGTAAGCGGATGGTACACCAGTTGAGGAGTGAGGTGGACGGCATCCTGGTGGGAAAAAACACACTGCTTACAGATGATCCACTGCTCAGTACACGTGACTACCCGGGAAGGTCGCCTGTCCGGGTAGTCCTGAACAGGAATAATGAACTTCCTCCTTCACTGAATGTTTTCCAGGCTACAGGCGAGACCCTCTTATTCAGCGGCGGCGGTGTAACAGCAGAAACAAACGGATCCGCCCATATCACGGAAGTCCCTGTCGCTGCCGGCATAGAACTGCCGGAGCTGCTGCGACTTATCTACGAGCAAGGGATAGGTACACTGTTGGTGGAGGGAGGCGCTACCGTATTACAGAACTTCCTCGTTGCGGGCCTCTGGGACGAAGTGATGATCATCACTTCTCCGGACAGCATCGGGCATGGCATACCGGCTCCTGCTCCACCACATACCGCCCCTGCAAGGCTATTGAAAGCGGGTGGTGACACCTGGCATTTTTACTCCAGGCATGGAGGCTCTGTCAGCAATATCGCTCCGTCATAGTACAGTGGCAACCGGCGATCGGGCAAACGTTAAAGTTAATTTAAACCCCCGGCGGGCCGTGTCACCTCGTTTGCTTCTGTTGTTCTATTGTTGTTTATTTGTGAACCGAAACAGGATGTTAATCAAGATGATGGGACATAAGCGTGTATTGGGTATCATCCTTTTCTCTCTGCTCTTAGGTGCTCCATATTACCTGCAAGGACAAGAAAAGGTCAACTGGCTGACCTGGCAGGAAGCCGAAAAACTCTCCCGCCAGCAGCGCCGTAAAGTAGTCGTCGACGTCTTTACGGATTGGTGCGGCTGGTGTAAGAAAATGGAGAAAGCTACTTTCCAGGAGCCCATTATCGCCCGCTATATCAACGAGAACTACTATGCCATCCGGTTCAATGCCGAGTGCAGGGAGTCCATTGAGTTCAACAACAAGACCTACAAATACGTCAAGTCAGGCAAAATGGGCTACAACGAACTGGCCCTGGAGCTGACCAACGGCAAGCTCTCCTATCCGACCATTGTCTTCCTGGACGAAGATTTCAAAGTGATCCAACCTATACAGGGATTTATCACCCCCGAGAAGTTCGAGATGGTCATGACTTACTTCGCCCGCAACCAGCACAAGACCACGCCCTGGGCCAAGTATGAGCGGAAGTATGTACCGCTCGCCGAGCTGGACGGCGGCAATTGATTCTCCGCGCTTTCGCCCTCTATTTCATGTTATTTTTTCTTAGACCCCACGCCCAGCATACCGAGCAATCCGCGTGTAACCTCGCGCATGAAGGTACGCCCCATCTGCCGGGTGACGGTATTGTCGAGTGCTTTCTCGATCGTACTTTTCCCGCGCCGACGCGGCGCCGGTGAGGATGTAGTGGCCGGTCGGTCACGCTGAACAGTAGTAGACCTCCGCGGAGCGGCTGCCTTTTCCTCGCGCTCCGCCTGCTCACGGATACGTTCATTCTTGGCATTGAGTATCTCGAAAGCGCTGTCCCTGTCCAGCGTCTGGGCATACTTGGCTACCAGGGCTGACCGGGATATGATCTGGTCGATCTCCGTGGTGCTCAGCACATCCATCCGCGACTGCGGCGCCCTCAGCATCGTATGCGCCAGCGGAGTAGGCCGGCCCTTTTCATCCAGCGCTGTGACAAGCGCTTCTCCTGTACCTATCCGGGTGAGCAGATCCACTGTATCGTAAAACCTGCTGATCGGGAAGTTTTCAGCGGCCAGTTTGATGGCCTTGCGGTCTTTGGCGGTAAACGCGCGCAGCGCATGCTGGACTTTCAGGCCCAACTGGCTGAGTACGATATCGGGTACATCCGTCGGGCTCTGGGTTATAAAAAAGACACCGACGCCTTTGGAACGTATCAGGCGGATGACTGTCTCTATCTGGTTGAGCAATGCCTTGGAAGCTTCCTGGAATACGAGATGGGCCTCGTCGATGAAGATGGTCAGCCGTGGCTTGTCCGCATCGCCTGTCTCCGGAAAGCTGCCGTAGACCTCTGCCAGGAGCTGCAGCATGAAAGTAGAAAACAGCCTCGGACGGTCCTGCAGATCCGTGAGCCGGAGTATGGACACGACGCCCTTTCCATCGCGTTGCCGGCAAAGGTCATCGACCTCGAACGAGCGCTCTCCGAAGAAAAGCTCAGCGCCCTGGGATTCCAGCTCCACGATGCGGCGCGTGATGATACCGACCGTAGAAGAAGAAACCCGGCCATACCGGCCCTCAAACTCCTCTTTGCCTTCCTCCTGAATATGCTGTAGTACCCTCCGCAGGTCTTTGAGATCGATAAGCGCCAGCCTGGTGTCGTCGCAATACTTGAATACAACGGACAGCAGGCTGCTCTGTGTATCATTGAGAGAGAGGATCTTGCCGAGCAACACCGGCCCGAACTCCGTCACCGTGGCGCGCAGCCGGACACCCTTTTCCTCGGATAGCGTGAGGAATTCCACCGGCGAAGCCGCCGCTTCGAAAGGCAGGCCGATCGCCTGGTGGCGCTCTTCTATCTTGGCGTTGGAGCTACCGGGTACAGCGATACCGCTCAGGTCACCTTTTATATCCATCAGGAGGCTAGGGATCCCGCATGCAGAGAGCTGTTCGGCGATGATCTGCAGGGTCTTGGTCTTGCCGGTACCGGTAGCCCCTGTGATCAGGCCGTGCCGGTTGAGCGTGCGCAGCGGTATCTCTACCGGGCAGGAGTTCAGTACGGTCCCTTCATAGATCGCCGCTCCGAGGAATATGCGATCGCCCTTGAATGTATATCCTTCCCGGTGATGCTTCTCAAATTCCATCTCACTACCCATAGTCCGACAGTTTGATTTATTTTCTGTTATTCCAATCTTCTACACGTCTCCGGTAACGACGTTCATCTACCGGCCATTGTTTCGGTTCCACCTGTTTTTCGATACGATCCTCTTCAGATCGGCCGGACCAAAGATCGCTAAAGAAATCAATTCCGGTAGCTTCCTCCAGCGCCCGTATGGACATCGCATATTCTAGCAGATGGCGGTCGCTGACCTCGTGAGGTATCAGGAATGCAATGCCCTTTATCTCAGGCTCCCTGTGATCCAGTACGACCTTGTAGAAGGCATCCGGCACAGCTACCTCGTTCTTCCCGATACGGCGTACCTGTTTTCCGCTGAAGACAGGACCGGTCACAATGATCAGCGCTCCTTCCCTCTTTGTCCAGTCCCTGATCTGCTCCTCGAGTTCCCGCCAGATCCCGCCGTTGAACTGCTTCACCTGAGGGCTGATATTGCTCATCAGAAAGGTCTGATCCATCGCTTCCTGGTCAAAGGAAAAATCCGCGGCCGGTGCGAGATGCCCGCGCGAATACCCGCTGCCTGAGTAGTCTTTGTACACCGCGCTGCCCGTACTCACACGAGTATCCTCTTCAAACCAGTCCGTGCGTTCGGCGATCCCTGTCCGCACCTGGTCCTTCGTAAGTTCATAGGCGACCCATACCGCCTGCTCATGTTCCTCCGAATAGGCCAAAGTGAAATAAGGCCCCTCTATCACCTCCCCATAAGCAGCCTTGGGCAGGTACGACCTTTCCCCTGTACTACCTTGTGCTTGGTCTCCGGTGGCAACCTCCGGCTGAGCTGTACCCTGCCCTGTACTACCCATCGGCAGATAATGCCTGAAAGCCCAAAGCAGACCGGCAAGAACGAGCAACATGCCTGCAGCCCGCATGGCAGAAGGCTGTTTCCTGCGCTTTTGTTTGTCCCGGTTGATCGTGGTAGTCCTGTTCATAGGCGATACGGACAAATATACCGCTCTATTCAGGGATAGCATATACGGCCTTATTTTACGATGCTATCTTTGCGGCCGATCATGCTCAAACAGCTCTGGCACCCGGAAAACAGAAGAACCCTTCAGGTAGCGCTCCCCATCATTGTAGCCAATATGGTACAGATACTGATGGGGATCATCGACAGCGCGATGGTCGGCACTATCAGTTCCGAACTGCTGGCGGCCTCATCGCTAGTGACCAATGTAGTCACCATCCCCTACATACTGGTGATGGGTATGACGGCTGCTATCCCGCCGCTGGTAGCAGCAGCCAGGAGCAGTACGGGCAGCAGGGAACCATTCGATATACTGGTCAATGGACTCGTGATCACCGCAGTGGCCGCCATACTGCTGGCCGTATCGATACACCTGGGTTCCGGTGTGATCCACCACATGAAACAAGACCCTGTCGTCGCACAGCTGGGTGAGCCGTTCCTCATCATCATGGGCTGGTCGATCATACCTATGGCCCTGTTCCTGGCGATCAAACACTTTGCGGACGGACTGGAGTACACACGCATACCGATGTATCTCTCACTGGCCGCCATACCCGTCAACATCCTGTTCAACTACATGTTCATCTTTGGCAACTGGGGCGCTCCCCGGCTCGAACTGGTGGGCGCGGGCATCGGCACACTACTGGCCAGGATATTCATGTTTGCAGGCATGCTGATCACCTTGTTCTACAGTCCCGCTTTCAGTGAGTATATCGCCGGTTGGAGAGAAAGACTGCACCTGAGCCGGGCGATGCTACGCAAAATACTGCGTATCGGCATACCCAGCAGTATGCAATATGCCATGGAGGCCTGGGCCTTCGCCGTATCCGGTATCATCATAGGCTGGCTGGGACATATTGTCCAGGCCTCTCACCAGATAGCCCTCAGCCTGGCATCAGCTACTTTCATGGTATCTATGGGCCTTTCGGCGGCCGGGTCGATCCGGGTAGGTACGGCGTTTGGCCGACAGGATATAGCCCATGCCAGACTGATCGGCAGAGGCACACTCCACATGTCTGTGGTGTACGGTATAGCATGTGCCTTGTTTTTCATCGCATTCCGCCATCAATTGCCCCTGCTTTTCAATCAGGAGGTAGCGGTGGTGGTTACAGCCAGCAACCTGCTCCTGCTGGCTGCCATATTCCAGATCTCAGATGCTTCGCAGGCCATTGGAGTGGGGCTTTTACGAGGACTGCAGGATGTACGCATACCGACGCTTTACGTGACGCTGGCTTATTGGGTCATCGGTATCCCGCTTGGTTGTATACTGGCCTTTTCACTGGATATGGGCGCCAATGGCATCTGGATCGGGTTGGTCATGGGGCTCAGTGTCTCGGCGGTCCTGCTCAACAGGCGTTTTCTGCAACTTACATCGCGCCGTCAAAGCCCCCCGGTTTCCGCTTAATTGCTTACTTTTATCCGAAACTGACCACTTTTGAGACAGGTACTGTTGCTCATGAGTTTGCTGATATTGTCCGTCTGCAGTCTGCGGGGACAAAGTAGCTGGAGCCAGCCGGTGGGCGGACGGGCAATCGCACTTTCAGGCAATACGGAGAATTTCAGGGACATACATGCTATCTTCCACAACCAGGCCGGTCTGGGCTACCTGTCCGAGACTTCCGTGATAGCAGCTTACGAGCAGCGCTTCATGTTATCCGGGCTGCGTACTTCTGCACTCGGGTTCGCCATGCCTACCAACTCCGGCAGCCTGGGTATGCAGGTACAGCTTTTCGGCAATGAACACTACCACGAGGGCAAGGCAGGTATCGTATACGCACGCCGCCTGCTCGACAAGCTGAGTATAGGCGCATCTGTCAACTACCTGTTCTTCCGGGTCGCCGAGGCTGGAAGCCGGGGCGCCGTCAGTTTCGATGCCGGTCTCCAGGGAGAAGTCTTCGAGGGATTCGAACTGGGCGTACATGTTACCAACCCCGTCCGCCAGACGATCCAGCAGGACCGCTACCTGCCTACTATCCTGCGGCTGGGTGCACGATACCGCTTTTCCAGGTTCCTGGCCGCGTCCGGGGGTATCGAAAAAGACATAGACCTGCCCTACAACCTGAAGTTCGGCCTGGAATACCAGTTCCAGGAAGTCTTCTATTTCCGTCTGGGGATGCAGTCCTTGCCCGGAAGCGTATCATTCGGCTTCGGCGCCGTCATCATGGAGCAGCTCAACTTCGATCTCGGCACTGCCTGGGACGCCCGCCTTGGCTGGAGCCCGGCGCTCAACCTGCTATACCGCTGGAAGAAGAGATGAAGACCCTGCTCGTATCCGCTACGAAACAGGAAATCCTACCTTGGCTACACAGTCATCCGGTCCGGATAATAGCGCCAGGTCATACCGGAGAGCTGCCTGAGATCAGCGTGCTGGTCGCCGGTGTAGGCCCCTCAGCTATGTCCTATTCCCTGACACGTACACTCGCTTGCCTGCAGACCCGGCCCGACAGGCTTATACTGGCTGGTATAGCCGGGTGTTATGACTATGGGATAGCACTGGGCGCCGTACTCGAAGCCGGGTCAGACTGCTTCGCAGACCTGGGGGCGGCAGACAAGGACGGGAGACACCTCGATCTGTTCGAGCTGGGGCTGGGCTCCCGTGATGATTTTCCTTTCGAAGCAGGCCGCATACCACACACCGTACAGCTCTTGCCCGGCAGGCCCGTGAATGCCATTACTGTTCACCAATCCACAGGAACAACCGCCCGCAGGGCCGAATGGCTGGCCCGCTATTCACCGGTACTTGAGAGTATGGAGGGCGCAGCCTTTGCATACTGCGCTGCACAATTTGGGATTGCGCACACCCAGTTGCGCGCTGTATCCAACTATGTAGAAGACAGGAACCGAGATGCCTGGGATATACCTGGAGCGATCGCTGCACTCAGTTCGGTATTGGAGGAATACCTGCCATCGGGTCACAACCTCCGCTGATCCTTATACGCTATGACCATCTGGATAAACCGGTTGTAACTGGCCATACCTTCCTGTATTCCCTGCGCCCTCAGGTAGTTGTGATAGATCTTGTTGCGCAGTTCCGGGAAGAACTCCGGGTACTTATTCAGGTTGGCCCTGATATCTTCCAGTTCCTGGCGTATACCGGCGGGCAGAGCAGGCTGTATCGTATCGTAGGTCTCCTTGTCCAGTTTCCGTATTTCGTACATCAGGTAGCGCCAGTATTCGATCAGTCCCGCATACTCGATCAGCCTCTCCGGTGAGTTGACACAGGAGAGGAAAGCCGCAAAATTGCAGTCCCCCTCGTCGGTCAGCCCGAACCCGTGCATCAGCTCATGCTGTATCACGAAAGGGACCAGCAGCGGATGCAGGTCAGCCTCTACGTTACACTCGCCGGTGAATGGATTATAGAAGCCACTTGTATTGATCCGCTGCAGCAGCCCCTTCGGGTACAGCATCCTGACCCTGGGTGTCCCCGGCGCAGGTATCTGTAGCTGCATCGCGATGGCCCGGGCCTGTTCCAGCCAGTCATCATAGGTCCCGGACGGAAAATCCTTTCCCGTGACGGTTGCTTCGTCGGCGATACGCAGTGACTCGCGGATCTGCAGCATACGATTGAGCGTGCGGCTGGCCTCTTCCGTCAGCCGGTTGAGCTTGATCGGCCTTTGCACCAGTCCCAGCCGCAGGACAAGTCCCGGTTGGGTATAGTGAAAACCCCACAACCAGTAAAAAGCACAGAATATGATCATCAGGCCATGCAGCAATCTCCGCCCCGACCGCTTGTAAAAAGCGGGATTCCTGCCTTCCTTGCGAACACGCCTCACAAAGAAGAACAGGCCGGTCACCAATCCTGCGAAAAGCAGGTATATGGCATTGAAGGGCAGCAGACCGAAAGTATGATCCAGGCACCAGCGCACCACAGGATAGAAGACTGACGCATAAAACCCTGTGTAGAAGGGCCATCGCAACGATGGCGCCGCCAGCAGCAGCAAGGTGAGCACCGTGATGCCGTACAGGAATGCGTATCGCCTGATCAAGGAAATATATCCACCCTTCATACTACTTACGGAGGCTGCTGTGAGAAGATCCGGAAAAGTCGCGGCTGTATAACGCACCGACCTGCAAGGATCTTCTGTCTGTAAACTTTATAATCGCTATTTTCGTTCTACAATTTAACATGGAAGATAGGGTTTACTCCCATGATTATTGACTCACAAAAAAAGGAAGAAAAACAATGGCATTCGAACTCACTGATTCCAATTTCCAGGCAGAGGCGCTTGACAAGAAAGGCGTTACCGTAATAGACTTCTGGGCAGAATGGTGCGGCCCCTGCCGTATGATCGGTCCGCTGATCGAAGAAGTGTCGCATGAGTACCAGGGTAAAGCGCTGGTCGGTAAGCTGAATGTAGACCACAACCCTTCTGTCTCAAACAAATACAGCATACGTTCGATCCCCACGATACTGATTCTCAAGGACGGTGAAGTTGTAGACAAGCACGTAGGAGTGATCACCAAGTCTGCGCTCACGCAGAAGATCAACAGCGCGCTGTCCTGATACTTCCCTCCTTTTATCTACGATATTTTCAGACTCCCGCTTTACCGGCGGGAGTTTTACTTTAACGGCCTACCGCGACTCCTCATCATATATGAGCTATTTTGATCAGATATCGCCGCAGCAACTCGATCACCTGGATATCCTGGCACGCCAGGTCGTTGAAGGTTTCATCATCGGCCTTCACAAGTCGCCGTTCCACGGCTTTTCCGTCGAGTTTGCGGAACACCGCCTCTACAACCCCGGCGAGTCCACGCGCAATATAGACTGGAAGGTCTACGCCCGGAGCGATAAGCTGTTTACCAAGAAGTTTGAAGAAGAGACCAACCTGCGTTGCCAGATCGTAGTCGATACTTCCTCGTCTATGTATTTCCCGGACAGCACTCAGACCGGTCTGCTCAACAAGCTGCAGTTTTCCGCCGTATCGGCCGCTTCGCTGATGCATATGCTGCGCAAGCAGCGCGATGCATTCGGACTCACGCTTTTCGACGAGAAGGTCAATATTCATACCCCTGCAAAGAGCAGTACCACACACTACAAGCTACTCCTCTCCTACCTTGACCAGGTGATCAGGACCAATACGGCCGGACGGCGCACTTCGGCGGCAGATACCCTGCACCGCATCGCTGAGAGCATACACAGGCGTTCTATGGTGATCCTGTTCAGCGACATGTTTGACAACCTGCACCAGCAGCAGGAGCTCTTCTCCGCGCTGCAGCACCTCAAACACAACAAACATGAGGTCATACTCTTCCACGTGCTGGACAAGTCCCTGGAAGTAGATTTCGCCTATGAAAACAGGCCCTACCTCTTCGTCGATATGGAATCGGGCGAGGAGATCAGGCTACAGGCCAGGCAGGTCAAGGACCATTACATCGGGCAGATGGCTACTTTCACGGAAGACTTACGCATCAAATGCCTGCAGTACAAGATCGACTTTGTCCAGGCGGATATCCGGCAGGGATTCTTCAGGATCCTCCAGGCTTACCTGGTCAAAAGACGCAAAATGCGTGTCTGACGGCCGCCGGGTCCTGTTCTTATCATTCAAACATACAACACCAGTATATGCCAAAGATCCATCTTGCCGACATTTCCACGCGGGCCCCGAAAAAAGCCGACAAGTCCGAAACAGAAAAAGAGACGGGAAAGTACTGCGAACTAGTCGGCGATCTGCAGCACACCTTATATGCTGAGAAAAAACAAAGCCTGCTGGTCATCCTCCAGGGGATGGACGCCAGCGGCAAGGATGGCACTACACAGAAGGTCTTCAGCGACTGTACGCCCGGAGCCGTACATGTGTACAGCTTCAAAAAGCCTACCGAGCTGGAAATGGGTCACGATTTCCTCTGGCGCGTACACCAGCAGGTGCCGCAGAAGGGCTATATCCAGGTATTCAACCGCTCCCATTACGAAGACATCCTGATCCAGCGTGTACACAAGTGGATCGACGACAAGCATGTAGAACGCCGGATGGCGGCTATCAATGCGTTTGAGCAGCTTTTGCTGCACGACAACCGGACGCAGATATTGAAGTTTTACCTCCACATCTCGCCTGAGAGACAGCTTGAGAAGCTGCAGGAGCGCATCGATGATCCAAAACAGAACTGGAAGCACAACCAGGGAGACTGGACCGAGCGCGAGTACTGGGCTGATTACATGAAGGCCTATGAATATGCCATGAATCAAAGCGAGATTCCCTGGCATGTCATCCCTGCGGACCAGCGCTGGTACCGCAACTACGCTGTAGCGCGCATCGTAGCCGATAAGCTGGCCGCAATGGCGCCTCAGTTGCCGCGCCTGCCCAAAGAAGAGTTGCGCACATGAGTACGCCGCCGGAAGAGCGGATGAGGATCGACAAGTGGCTATGGTGCGTGCGCTTGTACAAAAGCAGGTCCATAGCCAGCGACGCCTGCCGCGACGGCCATATACGTATGCAGGACAAACCGGTCAAGCCTTCGCACCTGGTCCAGGCAGGTGATCGCCTCCTGGTCAAAAAAGACGGTTACAACCTGCAGTATGAGATCACGGGACTCCTCAGGTCCAGGGCGGGTGCACCCATCGCACAGCAATGTTATATCAATCATACCCCCGAAGAGGAACTGCATAAGTACGACGAATGGTATGTCGGCAAGGCCAGGAACGAATTCCGTGAAAAAGGCAGCGGACGCCCTACGAAAAGAGACCGCAGGGATATCGATCGTTTCAAAGATATATAGCCACCCCGCACTCACTCCTCAGTGAAGCGGCCTAAAGTCTTCTATCGCAGAAAGACATTCTCCAGGTCTGCAGGCGTCTGCCGCTCAGTTCAGGAACTTCGGTGATACGATCAGGTCCTTTGTACCGGAGCCATAGATGTAGAATCCCTGGCCTGATTTCACACCCAGCTGACCTGCGGTGACCATATTGGTCAACAGAGGACAGGGAGCGTATTTCGGGTTACCAAAACCATCGTGCAGCACCTCCAGGATGGAATGACATACATCCAGCCCGATGAAATCAGCCAGTTGGAGCGGGCCCATGGGGTGAGCCATACCCAGCTTCATCACGGTATCTATCTCCGGTACGCCAGCTACCCCTTCATAAAGCGTATATATCGCTTCATTGATCATAGGCATCAGGATACGGTTAGCCACAAAACCCGGGTAGTCATTGACCATCACAGGTATCTTGCCGAGTTGACCGGAGAGATCCATGATCGTTGCCGCGACCGTATCGGAGGTGAGGTATCCGCGGATCACCTCTACCAGCTTCATCACCGGCACCGGGTTCATGAAGTGCATACCGATCACCTTTTCGGGACGGCGGGTGACCGCAGCGATCCGTGTGATGGAGATAGACGAAGTATTGCTGGCCAGTATAGCCTGTTCAGGTGCGATCTGGTCCAGCTCACGGAATATCTTCAGTTTGAGGTCGGACTGTTCAGTGGCCGCTTCTATGACCAGGTCGGCGTGCACCGCGCCTTCCTGCAGGCTGGTATAGGTAGTGATATTGGACAGCGTCCTTTCTTTGGCCGCAGTATCGATTATTTCCCTGGCTACCATCCGGTCCAGGTTTCTGCCTATTGTCTGCAATGCCTTGTCCAGGGCGGCAGCTGATACGTCTACAAGGGATACGGCATAGTCATGCATGGCAAACACATGAGCGATACCGTTGCCCATCGTGCCTGCGCCTATTACGGTGATGTTCTTCATTGTATTGGGTCCTTAAGCGTTGGGTACTGGAATTAATAACTGCGTACAGGGCGCCATCGTATTCACGACGATATCCGGCCCGGAAACGCCCGCAAAGATAGGCACATTCGACGCCAAAGCAAGACCGCAACCCGGAGGCGACCGGAACAGGCTGGATCTTTTCAGGTTTTTTATCTGTGCATATTCATGCAAAGTCAATTAACTTTGAAAAAGATATGAGCACAAGAGTCCTTTGTATCGCCCTGCTGAGCAGCCTGGCACTTGCCTCCTGCCATCGCAAAGCCGCCCGTGGTGCGGCCACACGCCTCCTTTACTCGGAAAACAAGCTTGCATGGACCCTGGACAGGGTCTATCACCTGGGCGACACCATCGATTTGCACCTCGCCAAAGAGCACCCGGCAGAAATGGCGATCAAAAACCCCCAGGGAGATTTTTACTATCTCGTTTACGACAAGAGACTCCCGACTATACCCGGAGGCAAGCCCATCATGGGCCAGGAAATCTTCAGGAATACGGAAATCCTGCGATTGCCGACCACTAGTTTTACAGCCAACCCGCACGATGTCCGCTTTAAAGGCAACAGGAAAGTATTCACTCAATCAGGCACTTATGTCCTACTGTTGAGCGACAATCTTTCTACGGACGACGGCACTACGGTAGAGTGCCTGGAGATCCGCTACGAACATGCCAAAGCGGCTCCCCGTCCTTGACACACAGCGCCATAGCCGCTTGCATACGGAGATTGCCCTGTATGCTCATCCTGTTTCTGTCCATCTGCTGCCGGCCGGTCTCTGGCCAGACAAGAGTGGAAGTGACTCTGGCTCCGGGTTTTCAGTACGAGGGTCCGCTTTACCTGGCCGGCAGTCATAACGGATGGGATCCCGCCAGGCCACAAGACAAGCTTATTCCCGACGGACAGGGGCGCTGGTATATTTTACTGGACCGGGGCCTCAACCTGCCGCTCAAGTTCAAGTTCACCGGTGGATCCTGGAACCTGGTCGAAACAGACCGCGAAGGCAGAGATATTCCTGACCGCATACTCGACAAGATACCGCAGGAGACCACCCTTACAATACAGATAGCCGGCATCGGCCCTGCTCCCCGCCAGTCCACCGCTGGCCCCGGAGTCAGGATATTCGGAGAAGCGCTTCATATACCCGGCATCCAACGTACACGTGCGATCAGGGTCTATCTTCCGCCGGGGTACGATCATTCGGACAGGCGCTACCCGGTCTGGTACATGCAGGATGGACAGAATCTCTTTGATGAGCTCACTGCCTTTGCCGGAGAGTGGCAGATAGACGAATACCTGGACGGGCAGGACAACCATATATATGGCTGCATCATCGTAGGTATCGATCATGGCGGAGTTTCAAGACTCGATGAGTATACCCACTGGCATAGAGAGGGCCTGGGAGGCGGCCAGGGCGCTGCTTACGGAGACTTTATAGCACACACTGTCAAGCCGTTGATAGACAGTATGTTCAGGACAATCACCTGCAGGGAATATACAACCATTGGCGGCAGTTCGATGGGCGCCTTACTGGCACTGAATACATTCATGGACCACCCGGATATATTCGGCCAGGTCGCCGCATTCTCCCCTTCCTGCTGGTTTTCCAGGGACTCGCTGATGGCCCGCGTACAAAGCTTCGAAGCGAAAGACCAGGCACATATCTACCTGCTGGCCGGAGACGCCGAAAGCGAGGATATGGTACCCGATCTGCGGGTGCTCGCTGACCTGCTTTCCCGCAAGGACCTGCTTACCGTGACAACAGTGGTCCGGGCAGGCGGCAGACATGAAGAGCGCTTCTGGAGCAGGGAGTTCGGCCACGCATTCGGCGCATTATACCAGTCGCCCGATAGCTGGGCGGTATCGCCTGACGGTTCATGGACCCTCAGTGCACCTATATGTCCCGGCAGCACGGTGGACTACCCCTTACCATTCCCCCAGGACAGGATCAGCCGGATCGAAGTCGATGGCGGTACGCATATACTGACCGGGCGCCTGCCGGCCCTGCCGTCTGCCGGATCAGTTGGTCCCCGGTCGCCCAGGCCGCGGCAGCCAGGTTCTTTGTCCGGCATTGAGCCGCGCCGCTCACACCGCGACATGACAGTGACCGCTATATCTGCTTCCGACCGGGCCGATTGTATCAGTGCTTGTGAATATGCGTAGCGAAACCCTTATTTTAGCCGGAAGATATTTTGCGTGCAGTATCGCAGGCGGACTGCAGGATTCACTATCTTAGTGTACTTAATACAATATCAAACCCGCTGTTGCCAGACATCCGTGACCAGAACAAGCAATGTAGGGTACAACAGCAATGAACACCCGGCCCTGCCGGACACAACGCAACATAAAAAGATATTCGAATGACCCAACAGATCAAACGTGTCGCCGTATTCACCTCCGGTGGCGATGCACCGGGCATGAATGCCGCCATTCGTGCGGTAGTACGTACAGCCACTTATCACGACCTCCATGTATACGGTATCATGCGCGGATACGAGGGTATGATCGAAGGAGAGATCGTACGTCTCGAACCGAGCGATGTAGGCAATATCATCCACAGGGGCGGTACGATGCTCAAGACAGCGCGCAGCCCGCGATTCATGACGCCGGAAGGTCGCCAGATGGCTTTCGATAGTCTCAATGCACACGATATAGACGCCCTGGTCGCTATCGGGGGCAACGGTACTTACACGGGAGCTAAGCTATTTGGCGAGGAGTTTGGCGTACCGGTGATCGGGCTACCCGGCACCATCGACAACGATCTGTACGGTACGGACTACACCATCGGGTACGACACAGCCATCAATACGGCCATTGATGCCGTAGACAAGATCAGGGATACAGCGGATTCGCACAATCGTCTTTTCTTCGTAGAAGTGATGGGACGTGATGCCGGGTTCATCGCTCTCTATACAGGGATCGCAAGCGGCGCCGGGTCTATTTTCCTGCCTGAAACGGAAGGAGAACTGGAGGCGCTGTTCGAAACCCTCAACAAGGGCAAACGCCGCAAAAAGCTATTCAACATCGTGATCGTCGCCGAAGGCAATAAGAACGGCGGGGCTACCGAGATAGCCCGCAGGGTTTCGGAGCGTTTCGAGGATTATGATACCCGGGTGACCATCATCGGGCACCTGCAGCGCGGAGGCTCTCCTACCTGCAGCGATCGCGTACTGGCCAGCAGATTGGGCGCTGCTGCCGTAGAGGGGCTGATCAGCGGCAAAAAAGGACAGGCTGTTGGCGTACTAGACGACGAATTGTCCTTCACACCCTTCGGGGAGGCGATCACCTGTCACAAGGAGCTTAGCAAGGAGTTGATCCGGTTGGCAGGTATCCTGGCGCTCTAACGCAGGACAGGACAGGGCCGGGATGATGATCGGTCTTTATTCCGCCTTGTCGCCGTACTTGCTGATCACGGCATCCGTATCTTCCAGCAGTTTGCGGAGTTCTTCCCTGAGTTTCCTGCGCGTCTCCGGGTCGGCGATGAGCTCTTCACGCTCCGCCTTCTCCAGGTCTTTGCCGAGCTGTTCTTTTTTCTTCTCCAGCTTGTCCAGTTCCTTTTTCAACCCGACGTCTTCTCCGGCCTCGGAGCTACGCATACTGCGTATGAAAGTACCCACCTTGTCCAGCGCTTCGTCGTACTTGCCTGCATCCAGTTTATCTTTCTCAGATACCAGGAGATCCTTGATACTGCCTCCCAGCTCTTTGAACTGGCGGACGACATTTCCTGCACTCTCTTTCTCCTGCCTGCTGCCAAAAAAGTAATTGTACCCGAGCAGTACCAGGACCAGGAGTATCAGCAATCGGAATAGCCACTTGAACATGGTCAGGTCAGGGAATTGGGTTCAACAATGAAGGACAGGGCCAACTGGGTGATTTTCTCTAAATTCGTGCTTTCAATAAAACAAGCCGCATAAAAATAGTCTTTATGGAGTACAATCCTTCTGAGATTGAGAAAAAATGGCAACAGCGCTGGCAGGAAGAGGGACTCTATCGCGTCTCCATAGACGAGGCCCGGCCCAAGTATTATGTCCTCGATATGTTCCCGTACCCCAGCGGTGCGGGTCTGCACGTCGGACATCCCCTGGGCTATATCGCTACGGATATATACGCCCGCTACAAGCGCCTGAAAGGCTTCAACGTACTGCATCCGATGGGCTACGATGCCTTCGGACTACCGGCTGAGCAGTATGCCATACAGACAGGTGTACATCCTGCCGTATCCACGGCGCACAATATCGAAGGGTTCCGCAGGCAGATGGACAATATCGGCTTCTCCTACGACTGGGACAGGGAGGTCAATACCTCTGATCCGGCCTACTACAAGTGGACTCAATGGATCTTCCTGCAACTCTTCGCACACTATTACGACAAGGACGCCGACAAAGCGCTTCCGATATCCCTGCTCACAACCAGGTTCTCCGAAGGCGGCAGCGAGGCCGTAAACGCCGTACACACACAGGATACGCCCTTCTCTGCCGGGGACTGGGCAGCCATGAGTCCTGCCGGACAGGATGCCGTACTCATGAACTACCGGCTGGCCTATCGCAGGACCGGCTATGTCAACTGGTGTGAAGAGCTGGGCACAGTACTGGCCAACGATGAAGTGAAGGACGGTGTATCCGAGCGCGGGGGATTCCCTGTGATCAAGAAAGCTATGGTACAGTGGTCCCTGCGGACTTCCGCCTATGCCGAGCGCCTCCTCAAAGGGCTGGAAGACGTAGACTGGCCCGAATCGCTGAAGATCATGCAGCGCAACTGGATCGGGCGATCAGAGGGCGCCAGGGTGCGGTTCAGCATAGCAGGTACAGACCATACGGTAGAGATATTCACTACGCGGCCGGACACCATCTATGGAGTCACTTTTATGGTGCTCGCACCGGAACACGATCTGGTGAAAGAGATCACACACCCGGACCAGGCCGCTGCTGTGGAGGCATACCTGGCTTATACAGGTACGCGGTCGGAGCGTGAGCGCGCAGAGAACAAAAAAGTCAGCGGGGCATTTACAGGCGCTTACGCCACCCACCCCATCACCGGGGCCGAGATACCCGTATGGATCGCCGACTATGTGCTCAAAGACTACGGCACGGGCGCCATCATGGCCGTCCCGGCGGATGACAGCAGAGATCATGCATTTGCCCTGCATTTCGGTCTGCCGGTGACAGAGATCATAGATCGCAGTATGCATCCCCATGCCGGGATGGAAGACAAAGTGGGCGTACTGGTCAACTCAGGGCTCATCAACGGGCTGGAGATACCCGAGGCGATCTCCACCATGATCAGTTACCTGGACCGGAACGGACTGGGATCGCGGGAGATACAGTACAAACTCCGCGACGCCAACTACAGCCGCCAGCGGTACTGGGGCGAACCTTTCCCTATCACCTATGACCGACACGGTGTCGCCAGAGCCCTGGACCTGTCCGAGCTTCCTCTCGTACTGCCCGAACTCAGCGATTTCAAACCTACGACGGACGGGCGCGCACCCTTGTCCAAAGCGGATGATTGGGTCAGTTACGAAGACGGTTGGATGCGCGAGACGGATACCATGCCCGGGTTCGCCGGTTCTTCCTGGTATTTTCTCCGCTACATGGATCCCTCCAACCCCGATCGCTTTGCTTCCCGGGAAGCCCTCGCCTACTGGAAGGAGGTTGATCTCTACATGGGTGGCGCCGAACACGCGGTAGGCCACCTGCTCTATGCACGTACCTGGCACAAGTTTCTCCACGACCTGGAGCTCGTGCCCGGAGGAGAACCTTTCCGCAAGCTGATCAACCAGGGAATGATCCAGGGAGTCTCCGAAAAAATAGCCATGCTCAAAGGCAAACTCAAAGAAGTGGCCTGGACGGCAGGCGATGTCTCCAGGACACTGCATTTCCCGGCCGAGACCACTGTATTCCTCTCCTCGGAGCTGCGCGATCAGTATTCCCCGGACGATATCTCCATGCTGTATACCATGGTCGGTCATCTCGAGGATTACGGACTGCCGGGCAAGGCTCATCTCACGGAGAGTGCCGTGCGGCTATTTACGGAATGGAGACCGGAGTTCAAAGCTGCTGTATTCCTCACGGCCGACGGTTACTGGCACGAAGGAAGTTTTCATTCGATCACCGGCGGCTCGTGCAAGGTCTATACGACCAGCGAGGTAGAGAAGATGTCCAAATCCAAGTACAACGTCATCAACCCTGACGATGTGATCGCGCGGTATGGCGCCGACTGCTTCCGCATGTACGAAATGTTCCTCGGCCCCATCGAGCAGTCCAAGCCCTGGGATATGAACGGTATCGACGGTGTCTACAAGTTCCTGCGCAGGTTCTGGGGGCTTTTCTACGGGGAGGACGGCCACTGGCAGGTGACTGACGAGACACCGGACAAACAGCATCAGAAGATCCTGCATACGGCTATCCGCAAGATCGAGGACGATATCGAGAAGTTCTCCTTCAATACCTGTGTCAGCGCGTTCATGATCTGTGTCAATGACCTGAGGAAGACACAGTGCCACCATCGCTCCGTACTGCGCGAGCTGGTGATACTGCTGGCGCCTTTTGCCCCCCATATGGCCGAAGAGCTCTGGACGGCGCTTGGAGAAGAAGGATCCGTGCACACCGCCGCTTTCCCGGCGCACGATGCCTCCTGGCTGGTCGAAGACTCTGTAGAGTACCCCATCTGTGTCAACGGCAAGAAGAGGGCGCTGGTCGCCTTCCCGGCAGATATGCAGCCGGCAGCGCTGGAAAAAGCCGCCCTCGAATTGCCGGACCTGCAAAAATGGCTGGAAGGAAAGCAGGTACGCAAAGTCATCGTTGTACCCGGCAAAATGGTCAACCTGGTCGTCTGACCCGGCGATCAGCTGCAATTTCCGCCCTGCTTCGGAGCGGAAATTGCTATTTTTACAGGAATTCCATGAGCAACAGAACTGCATGTCCCAACCGCATGCATAATGGCAGGGTATTAGATAGGATGCAAGACAGAGCTATGTTGCAGATCTATGGAATTTCAAGGATTGTCACGTCACGGGCCGGCTACCACGCTGGCCTGACCTGTCTGATGACAGGACTTTTCTGTTTTCTATCATCCATCGCCCTGCAGGCAACCTGTATCACACCCAATACGCTGAGGATCGTCGCCAGCGGGCCGGATTCGCTCGGGATCCAATGGAACGACTTTTCTTCACAGCCTTCGGGCTACCAGGTACAGGTACTAAAAACCTCCCGCGGCAACGAAACGATCGGCATATTCACATCCACCGTTAAGAGTTTCGTGATGCGCGATCTCCAGTCGGGTACACACTACGAGTTCAGGGTACGTACCGTGTGCGGGACAGATACCTCCGCCTGGTCCGCCCGCATCACCGGTCTCACACACCTGCTCAACGACGGGTTCTGCGGCAGGGATCTGGCCCTGCAAAACGACAATTGCCGCCTCGGCCGCAACCAGGTGTTCCCGATCGAGGTGAATGGCATAAGTGGTTCGGCGCTCGGCCAGGATGTCGACTTTCTCGAGCTGCGGCTGATCATCCGCCATACCTTCCCGGCAGACCTGGTACTGAGACTGACATCCCCTTCGGGTGTATCCGTATTGCTCAGCCGCAACAATGGCGTAGGGACCGATCATTACGGCAATCCCGATGCTGCCGAATGCACGGAGACGGCAATTTTCTCTCCGCTTGCCTGTATACCTGTAAACAGCGCTTTCGGTTCACTATCGGGACCTTTCCTGCCACAAGAGCCGTTTACCCTGTTTCACGACGGCTCTGATCCCAACGGTACCTGGAAGCTGGAAATATGCGATGATCATCCCGACGATCTTGGCACACTCGAATACGTAGGCCTGCATTTCAGTTCCAATGCCTGCGCCCCTCCGCTGGAAGTATTCATTACAGAGGTAGCGGATACATCTGTCCTGTTGAAGCTGAGGCCCCTGCCTACCTGCGACTCTGTATGGGTCGAACTTGTACCGGCAGGAG
This sequence comes from uncultured Saprospiraceae bacterium, assembly GCA_964537925.1. Classification (GTDB taxonomy): domain Bacteria; phylum Bacteroidota; class Bacteroidia; order Chitinophagales; family Saprospiraceae; genus SLDF01. The sequence goes on from CAZICV010000003.1 coordinate 96,711, forward strand.
GCACGCCCGGATCAGGCAGGCAGCCGGGAGGTCCGGGCCATATTCTCAGGAGATTCGGCTGTGGACAGCAGACCTACCTGGTCGACGGCCTCGTTGCCGGGCAGTCTTACGCCGTATACGCCCGTACGCAATGTACGCAAAGCCAGTTCTCCTTCAACAGCTGCGAACTTCCTTTCAGCACCTTATGCAACGCTCCGGGTCTTCGCACGGATGCCGACCGGCTGGACCTGTGCCAGGGCAATTGCTACGACGCCTGCCCGATAGACAGTATCTGGTACAGTATGCCGCTGGACGGGCCCGCATGGAGCGTCGGTACGGGAGCTACGCCCAGCTCCGGCACCGGGCCGTCTTCGGATATCTGGGGCGTGGGAAATTACCTGTACGTAGAAGCTTCCGATCCGGGCTGCCAGCAAAATGCCACCGCACTGCTTGAGTCTTCCTGTGTGATCTGGGAGACGCTGCCTTTATCCTGTCATTTCAGCTTTCACTATCATCTCTGGGGGCCGGACATAGTAGGCCTGTTCCTCGATCTGTCGGCTGACGGAGGGATGACCTGGTCGCCTGTATGGCATGTACTCGGCAACCAGGGCAACCAGTGGACCCGTGCAGACCTGGATCTGCCTGTACAGGAGCAGGTAACATACAAATTCCGCTTCCGGGGAGTATTGAGCGGACCACTCGCAGATATAGCGCTGGACGACCTGGTCTTCATGGGCTCGGTCAGCGCCGGCCTGGAACAGCATACCTACTATGCCGATGAGGACGGAGACCTGTATGGCAACCCGGACCGTCCCCTCGTCACCTGCCTGCCCCAACCCCCACCCGGCTATGTAGACAATGATGGCGATTGTGATGACTCGAACCCGTTCATCCACCCGGCTGCGGAAGAGATTCCCTGCAATGGAATAGACGATGACTGCAACGGCCTGATCGACGACGTTGCGGGCAGCCTTGAACTACAGCAGGTTTCGGTCACCGACGCCTCCTGCCTCGGTGTCGAAGACGGGGGCATATCCCTCCGGATAACGGGAGGACTGATGCCGTATACCGTAGCATGGAACACAACCGTGCATACATCCGATACTATCCTCGGACTCGGCCAGGGCTATTACCAGGCCACTATAACAGATGCATCCGGCTGCTCCATCGTTACGGACAGCATTTTCGTCCATGCGCCTGAACGTATCCGCGTCGGGTTGATCCAACTCATTCCCAACAGTTGTTCCGGGGCAGCCAACGGAAGCATCGAGGTATCTGCTTCAGGAGGCCTCTTCCCCTATACCTATGAATGGAGTAACGGTCGGTCCGGGTCCCTGCTTAATATGATAGCCGACGGCAGCTACCGGGTGACCGCTACGGACGATCGCGGCTGTATCGGCATTTCGGACAGCATCCGGCTCATTCCGGCACACCAGCTCTCTGCTTCCCTGATTGAACTCAGGAACGCCGGTTGTTACGGAGCTTCCAACGGCCTGATCCGTCTCCGGGCCACAGGCGGCGCCGAACCCTACACCTATCTCTGGAGCAATGGCCAGCAAGGCGCTACCATACGCGATCTCGCCGCCGGTATATATACGGTATCCATATCGGATGCCCTGGGTTGTTCAAGCACTGCTACATTCCAGGTAAACCAGCCGGATACGATCTCCATACAACTGACCACACTGGACCCTGTACTCTGCCCCGGCGGATACAACGGCAAGATCTCTGTAGATATCCGGGGCGGCACGCCTCCGTATAGCTACCTGTGGAGCAACGGTAACAAACAGTACTTTACCCGGCAGCTCAACAACGTAGAAGCAGGCACTTATCACCTGACGGTATCCGACCAGCATGCATGTGTTGCCGTACTGGCCAATGTCGAGCTGACAGGACCGCCGCCTTTCGGGGTCAGTGATACTATGGTCGTGCACAATCGCTGCCTGTCCAGCCGACAGGGCTCAATAGACCTGGATATAGCCGGGGGCAGTCCGCCATACAGTTATTTCTGGAGCAACGGGTCCTCAGCCGACACCCTGCAAGGACTGGCTACCGGAGCTTATACACTGACGATCACCGATCAGCGCAACTGCAAGTATGTCACCGGGCCATATAACATCCTGTCCCTGGACGAAGAGCTGGATATTGTGCTGGACGATAAGGCCGACATCACCTGTTTTGGGGACAAGAACGGAAGGCTGGTCGTAGAAGTCACGGACGGCACCGCGCCTTTCGTGTTTCACTGGGATACCGGCAGACAACACCAGACCTCGGACAGGAGGGACAGCGTATCGGGTCTGCAGACAGGGTATTACCAGGTCACGATCACAGACCAGGAAGGTTGTACCGGCATCGCTATGGACCTCCGGATCAGCGGCCCGGACAGGTCGCTCGGGTATACCCTGGAGGAGACAAAACAGATCAGCTGCCACGAACAGGAAGACGGTATACTGGCGATAAAAGCTTCCGGCGGCACACCCGCCTATACCTATACATGGAATGGCACAGAGGCAGGCGCCAGAGTCACGGATCTGCCGCCGGGCGTATACAATTGTCTCATCCACGACAAGAACGGCTGCACACTGACCGCAGGCCCGTTCATCATCACAGAGCCTCCGTCTATCGAGGCAGAGATACAGACCGATTTCCGTTTTTGTGAAGATATCCTGGCTACGGCCCAGGTCAGTATCTCCGGCGGTACTTTTCCCTACCTGGTCGAGTGGACACAGCAGACCAGGAAGATCATCGGTCCATCCGCTACCAGCCTTTCCTGTGACTCGCTCTATCTATCCATCACGGACTTCAACGGGTGTGTCTGGTCTACGAGTTATGATCCGCTGCATACTTCTGTAGCCACCGTACCCGGCAGGAGCGATATTGTATGGACCGTCTTCCCCAACCCGGCCTCGGAGTTGCTTTACATGAGGTGCAACCAAAGCGACATACGGCCCATAACCTACTCGGTCACCGATCTGCTCGGCAGGATACACCTGGCTGGCCAGCCGTTGTCTGCCCCCTACGAAGACACGTATGAAGTGTATGTATCGGATCTGCCGCCGGGCATGTATGCGCTGACCCTGCATATAGAGCAGTGGCGGAGTGTCAGCCTGCTCTTCTATAAATACTGAGCCGCATTATTGCGCTTACGGCAGCTTTGTTGCGCCTTCTTTGTGCAGTCCCTATTGCTCCAGTATCGCGAATGTAGTACGGCGATTAAGCTGATGCTCGGCCTCTGAACACCGCTCACAGACACAGGGAGCGGCAGGCTGGGATTCCCCGAAGCCCTTCGCTACGAGACGCGTGCGCAGTATTCCTGCCTGACTGAGGTAGTCCAGTACTGACTCAGCCCTTTTCTGGGATAGTTCCTGGTTATACTCCTCCGTACCGCGACAGTCCGTATGCGAGGCCAGCTGTATCCTGAGGCCCGGGTTGATGCGCAGCAGGTCGGCCAGTTCATCCAGCGCAGGGCGCGCATCCTGGCGTATCTCCCAGCGATCATAGTCATAGTAGATATTATCCAGGACGATCTCTTTATTATAATAGATCTTTTCCAGCAGCAAACGGGCCTCTATCAGCGTGTCTACAGCCTGGTCTGCAGGTATACGCAGTGTACTCACCACTGTCTTGCCGGATATGTATTCCGGGTACGAGCCTACAAACACATACTCTTTACCCGCCTCCAGCGACAAGGTCATACCACCTACACGATCTGTCTTCTGTGTGGCTATAATACTATCTCCCAGGGATACATTTACTTCGACCAACCCCAGCGGCTTGCGAAACCTGATCCCGCTATTGGGGTCATCCGGTACGACGAACTCCTTCTCCTGGGTCACCAGGTTTACCCTGATGCGCTGTACGACCTGCAGGCTGTCCTTCTCTTCTTCGGGAGGTGGAGGTGGTAGTACCCGCTTTTCGTAGGTATAGATATCGTCATTACCAGCCCCTCCTATACGGTTGGATGTGAAATAGCCTTGCTCGCTCTGCCCTTCGGCCGTTGCGGTCAGCCTGTCAACCACAAACCCGTAGTCATCCCCGCCAGAGTTTACCGGCGCCATCATATTCTGGGGAGGTATCCACTGCCCGTTGGGTTGCAGGTAAGTCCTGTAGATGTCCAATCCTCCCATGCCGCCAGGCTTGTTGGACGCAAAATAAAGCGTATCCTCATCCATGTACGGCGATATCTCGTCATAAGCCGTATTGATCATCCCGGACATGGGCACCGGGTCTTCCCAGTAGCCGTTGATCTGCTCCGATACATAGATATCATATCCTCCCTGGCCCGTCATCTGGTTGGAAGAAAACAGCAACAGCCTGCCGTCCGATGAAAAAGCCGGGTATGAATAGTTGGTCTCCGACAAAGTGAACTCCGCCATCTCCGGCGCACTCCAGTCCACTCCGTCCCACCTGCTCAGGTATATCTTGCAATATACATCTGGTGATTCATCGGGATCACAGCGCGTGAAAGCCGCCCACTGGCGGTTGGGACTGAATACAAGCGTGCCATCATTGACGAGCGAGTTGAATCCCCGGTCAAAGCGCTGCACATCGCCCGAGCGCACATCGCATATAAAGATGCTGGAATACTTGTTGCCGGTCCACTTATAGACATCCGTTCCCATACTCTGGGGCCTGTCGGAAGTGAACAGCAATCGCCCCGCCTCATAAGGGAAGGGGGCATACTCTCCATAGCTGGTATTGAGACCAGGCCTGTCAATTTTGTATGGGTTTGCATCCTTGCCCGCCGCCCATTCGGCCGCCACACGGGCCGTGCTGATATCAGACCGGTACCGCAGGGGCTCTCCCTGCTCCTCACCTGCTTTCTGAAAAGCCTTCATCGCCTCTTCATATCGTTCCATCTGCGCCAGCGCACGCGCATAGGATACAAGAGCCTCCGGCCCGTAACCGGCCTTGTACGCCCTGTCAAACCAAAGCAGGCCCTGTGGGAAGTCGTGCAGCTTCTGGTACGACTGGGCCAGCAGGTAAGCGCGTTCTGCCATTTGCTGGCCGGTACCCTTACCTGACTGTATCTCCGACTCCAGCAGAGATATGGCTACTGCATACTGTTTGCGCTCATACGCAGCCTTCCCGTCCCGTACCTTTTCGGTATAGGTACAGCCTATCTGCAGCAACAAGGCCAGAGCCAGCATGTAACGAATACCTGTCATATTCACCATCCTCTAACGATAAATATAATGAAGCTGGTATGATAAGTGTTCATCCGCAACCTGCTAATACAGAAATAAAAAGCCCCTTGTTCCATCTACCGGAACAAGGGGCTCACACTCAATAATGAGTCTATATCGTTTTGGAGGCTTATACTCTGGTAGCCGGTTTCGCACCTTTCTCCTGTACCGTGACCGGTTGCTTTCTGCCCAGGTCGCCCTTGATGTCGTACATCAGCGGGGTAGATACACAGATAGAAGAATACGTACCGATGACGATACCGATCACCAGGGCAAAAGCAAAGCCTTTGATGCTCGATCCACCGAAGATGAACAGCAGCAACACCACCAGGATCGTAGTGAATGCCGTGATCACCGTACGGTTGAGCGTCTGGTTGATCGCAAGGTTCAGTACATCCTTTGTATTCCTGTTGGAGTACGTACCCATGAATTCCCTGATCCTGTCAAATACCACCACCGTATCGTTCATCGAGTATCCCAGGATCGTGAGCAGGGCGGCGATGAATGCCTGGTCGATCTCCATAGAGAACGGCAATACGCCGTGGAACAGGGAGAACACAGACAATATGAGGAGACAGTCGTGCACAAGACCGATCAGCGTGCTGACACTGTACTGCCACTTCGTGAATCGGATCAGGATATAGATGAAGATGATCAGGATAGAGAACACAGTTGCATATACCGAGCTGGTTTTGATATCCTGTGCCACCGTCGGGCCTACTTTGGAGAATGTAGAGATATGTGTACCTCTGCCGTCCGAAGCTTTGAACTGGTCATAGTTGAGATTGCCGCCGACCACTTTGTTGATACCTTCATATAGCTTGGCATGTACTTTCTCCTGTACATCATCGCCTTCCTCGTTGATCATGTAGGAAGTCACGATATTGTATGTATTGCGCGTATCCACCGCCTTTACGACAGGTGTGGTCCCGAAGGACTCAGCCAGCTGGTCGCGCACGGCATCCAGGTTGATCTCCTGGCTATTGTCAAATACGATGTTATAGGAATAACCTCCTTTGAAGTCCACACCCAGCTCAAAGCCACGCGTTGCCATAGAGACAAAACCAGCGAGCAGGACTACGGAAGAGATCGTATAGTACAGCTTACGCTTGCCGATCCAGTCCACTTTGGGACTCTTGAAAATATTCTTGGAGAGGTTCGTATAGAACGACAGCGTACCACCCCTGGTGATCCACCAGTCGATCATGAGACGTGCCACCAGGATGGCGGTGAACATGGTACTCAGTACACCTATGATCAGCACCACGGCAAAGCCCTTGATCGGGCCGAGTCCGAAGTAGGCCAGTACGATCGCCGTGAGCAGCGACGTCACGTTGGCATCTATGATTGAAGAATAAGCGTTTTTGAAACCGTCCGAGATGGCGGTAGCCAGGCTCTTGCCCTCAGCCATCTCTTCCTTGATCCGCTCGAACACAATTACATTCGAGTCCACCGCCATACCGATCGTGAGTACGATACCGGCGATACCCGGCAGCGTAAGCACCGTACCGTAAGAAGCGAGTACACCCAGGATAAAGAATACGTTGGCAAACAATGCGAGGATAGACACAAAACCACCCGATCCGTAGTAGAACACCATGAAGCCCAGGAGCAGTATGAATCCACCCACCAGTGAGATGATGGAGCTGCGGATATTGTCCTGGCCCAGTGAAGGACCTACGAGAGATTCCTGTATGATCTTGGTCTTGGCAGGCAGTTTACCTACCTGGAGTATATTAGCGAGGTCCTTGGCTTCCTGGATCGTAAAGTTTCCTGTGATCTGGGAGTCGCCCGAAGGGATCGCATTGTTCACACGCGGAGCGGACACAACCTCGTCATCAAGCATGATCGCGATCTCCCTGTTGTTGTCGCTGGCTGCACGGCTGGTCATATCGTTCCAGATACGTGCACCGGCATTATCCATTTTGAGCGATACCGTCACCTGCCCGGAGATCGGGTCCGGCTGGGCGGATGCATTGACTACACGGTCTCCTTCGAGTCCGGCGCCGTCTGCTCCTTTCTTCTTGCGGAGCGCATACAGCTCGTACCTGTTGGTATACTTGCCTGAATTCACATCTTTCACCGGTTTGGCTGACCAGCGGAAGATCAGGTCACTGGGGAACAAGCGCTTTACCTCTGGCTTATTCAGGTAGTCCGATACCAGGCGCATCTTGTTCTTTTCGGCAAAGCCGATCACAGCAGGAGAAGCCAGCCAGCCTTGCGTCTGGCTCGGGTTATTGAGCTCAAGCAGTGAAGTCAGCGGCCCACCTGCAAGCGCTGCATCGTCTACCGGCACTTCACGCACTTCCAGGGTAGAGTCTACTACCTGGCCGAGGCTGTCCGTCACATAAGTATAGCTGGAGTCCAGGCGCATGGTCGAACCTCCTGTAGCGTCCGTATCGGCAGATGCGCCGTTTGTCGTTTTGCCGAGCAGTTTATCCGCTTCCAGTATAGAGGAAGCGATACCCGCATCACTGATACGGTATACATCCCAGAACTCAAGTTTGGCACTGGCCTGCAGGTACCTGCGCGCCCGCTCGGGGTTATCGATACCGGGCAGTTCGATCACGATCAGACCCCTGTTGGCGTCCAGTGATACGTTAGGCTGGGTCACACCGAACTTATCGATCCGGTCTTTCAGACGCTTGAAAGTGAGGTCTACTGTCTCCCCTGCCATCTCACGCACTACATTCAGTACTGCGTTGTCTGATGACTCATGATTGATCTTCTCTTTGAAGGAAGGATTGCGAATGAAAATGTTTGCAAGCGGTTCCTTGCCGGTCTGCTTGCCATATTCGTCCGCAAAAAGCGTGATATAATCCGAAGTACTGTTCCTCTGGCGGACAGAAGCTGCTTCCAGCGCCGCCTGGAAAGCGACATTCTTGTTGCCGCCTGACAAGGTCTCCAGGAATCCCCTAAGATCCACCTGCAATATGACGCTCATCCCGCCCTTGAGGTCAAGACCCAGCGCCAGTTGCTGGCTTTTCAGCTCCTCATAGGTATAGTCCTTGACCATCGGGATGGAGAAAACCACCTCGCTGCTGACTGAATCAAGAAAAGCGGCGCGGGCTGTCTTGACAGCCAGATCGCGGTCATCTCCTTCCGCCATACCTGTAGCCGCAGATTGCGCAAACGTCTCCGCTTCACGCTCGACCCGGCTGGTTGGAATAATGAATAAATACTGTATCAGGCAGACTACTCCCAGCAGGATCAAGAAGAATTTTACTATGTTCTTTCCTTGCATCGTGATTTGTGGTTTAGGGTATACACTTGTAAAAAGTGGTGCAAATATACGTTTTTAAGCATATGAAGCCCCGCGCTCTCAAAAATAAATGCGCTGCGGCGAAACAATTGTATTACAAGGAAGATTACGCGGACAGCGGCTATATGACCAGCCCCTTGGGGGTTGGAACCAGCTGCACGGAAGACAGGTATTTCTCCGCAAGAACCAGGCAAAACCTATACTAAAAGATGGTGAGTGGCCTGCTGTAGACCTTACCGCCCGTCTTCACGCGATACAGGTAGCTGCCAGGCCTGAGCGCCATAGCCCTTGGATCGAGTACGTAGGTATACGCGCCTGCTTCCCTGAAACTGTCCTCCACCCGGCGCAGTACCTGTCCGCTCTGGTCCAGGACTTCGAGCTTCAGTACACCGGGCCGTAGCAGGGCATACTGTATATCGATCAGCGGACGTACTCCCGGCCGGGGTCTGTGGCCCAGCAGGACGATATGTGCATTGGCTCCCTTAGGCGTCACGAAAGGCGGCAGCAACCCGTTGAAACGCTGGTTTCTCCGCCCCATCATGAACTCCGCCAACCGCGGGTCTATTCCGAACCAGTCTTCGATGACCGTCTGGTATATATCCTTGAAGTCAATATCAAAATAGGGGTCGCCGTACTGGTCGGTATTGACCAGGTCAGGCGGGCTGCCCAGGAAACCCTGGCCTATATCTCCGCCAAACAGCAGCATCGGGGCCCCGGTACCGTGGTCCGTACCCTGCGATGCATTTTCATAGATCGTCCGGCCAAACTCCGAGAAGGTCATACTCAGCACCTGTTTCCCTCTGCCGGCCTTGTTGAGGTCACTGTAGAACGCCGATACACTATCCGACAGCGTCTGCAGCAGGTAAGGGTGATAGTTGAGCTGATCGGCATGCGTATCGAAGCCATCGATGCTCACCAGGTACACCTTGGTACCCAGCCCGCCCCTTATGAGCTTGGCCACGATTTCCAGCTGGCGGCCGAGCGAGTGATCCGGGTAGCTGCCTTCTACCCTGCCCCGCAGGTAAGCGTCCCGGATCGTCTGCGAGTAGCGGAATGCGCTGTTGGCTGTCTGGCGCACGAACGCCAGTTCGCGGTCATTCGGCTCCGGGCCGAGATGATCCAGTTCGAAGAGATTGCCCGACTGCGCCAGCCGGTAAAACTCCTCCGGGCTGCTCATCGCCAATGCAGTCGTGAAGTCATTGCTCCTGAATACGAGATTGGCCTGCACACCGATCTGTATGGCTGGCGGCGTAGTCGGCTGTGCCTCGAGAAAAGCAGGAAACTCCGCTTCGATCATCCGGCCGATCCATCCCGTGTTCCATGTCTCGTCCGATCCGGAAGCCGTGGACCAGATATCCGTAGAGCGGAAGTGCGAGTAGTTGGGGTTGGGATAGCCCACATTATGCACGACCTTCATCTGGCCTGCATCCCAGAGACCCCGGAGCGGCTCCGTCGAAAGCGGCATACCGATCTCATTTGACAGCGCCCACAGCCCGCTCTCCTGTACACCCAGCGAAGGCCGGATGCGATAATATTCATCATTGCGCCTGTCGATGACCGTATTCAGGCCATCGTTGCCGCCTTTAAGCTGTATCAGCACCAGGATACGGTCCGTATCACCGGCGACCGACTGCAACATCGATAGAAAACCACCCGGCGCCGCCATGACCTGCTCTCCGCCCAGCGTAGTCGCCAGGCCAAACGTAGTCAGACCTGTGGCCTTTAGAAAAGCACGGCGGTTCCACATCAGGTGTTCCTGCTCGTGCTGCTCTCTTTCCTGTCGGCTCAGTCCCTTGCTCCTGGCTGTGAGGAGGTGTATGAATGTCTTCTTGTCCATAAGCTTATCAACTCAATTGGCATTCCGGTATACGGATCAGGTAAAACAAGAGATTGATGATCTGGTATGGAGTCGACTCCCAGTAGAGGTTCCAGCTCCCGTCGTCATAGTAGTTCTGCGGCACATCTCCCTTGAAATAGAACAGTGCCGCATCCAGTATCGCGGGTTCAGGCACCCGGCCCAGGAAATGCCTGCACAACTCCCGGGTAGCCTCCAGCGGATCATTGGTCACGGCGACCAGCCCCAGCGCAAACTCCTGCAGCCTGACCCTGAAGGGCTCTTCATACAACCGGTAAGACAGGTACTGCAAAAACTTGATGCGCTGTGTGAGCGTATTCTCGTTCATCCAGGCATGATGACCTGGCCACCCGGCTACATCCACCGGGTCAAACAGGTCCATACCCAGGTCATAAGATCCCCAGCGGAATATCCACTCATTGTCCCCTACTTCACTGAAGCTCAGTCCTGCAGAGCGCACCCACCTTGTGAACAGTTGCAACGGGCTGTCTACATGTGCACCGATAAACCGGTTGTCAAAGAAATGATCACTCTTGAACAACGCGCTCAGCACCGGCTGCAGCTGCCAGCCGCTCTGCCTGAAGATGGCAGCCATCTCTGCTATGACCGTCTCATCCGGCTTGTTGTAGACAAAGTACTTGTACAGTTTTGTACATATATAGGTAGACACTTGCTGACTGCGATGTGTAAATATGAGGTCATGCACATCATCATATCCCCAGTTGCCCGTATGCCCGAAGATCGTTTTCTGGCTGTAGTCGTGGTAGAACGGTTCAAAATATGGCGCTTCGCACTCGTACATATTGCAGCGCCAGCCAGTGAGTGACCTGGCCATTTCCACCACATCGGCCTGCGTATAGCCATTGCTCTCTCCCATCGTGAAGAGTTCCATGAGCTCCCGCGCATAGTTTTCGTTGGGTTGCTGCTTGATATTCTGGTTCCCGTTGAGATAGACCAGCATCGCAGGCGTGAGGCCCATCTCCTCTACGAAGGTCCTGAAATTGCCGAGGCAGTGCCTGTGCAGCAGCTCGAAGTAGGACCAGAGATAATTATTACATCCGTACACCTCCAGCTGTGTGACGAAGTGGTTGTGCCAGAAGACAGTCAGCTTGGCCCGCAGCCCGTTGTCCACCATATCGCGGTACCAGGTCCTGCGCAGATCATCGCGGTGTTCATACAGTGCATTTTCCTCCTCGTTTTCATAGTCGTCCCAGGTGAAACCCGCCCAGTAGGGCCTCGCCGGCGACGGCATGGACGCAGTCGCAGCGATCAGGCTATCCACCAGGTCGGAAGGATTGCGTGACAGCCCGTCCGCTACCTGGGCCGGAGTAGGCCCCATGCCCATCCGCCGGTAAAGATGTATGACACGTTCCTTGTTCCAGGGTTTCTGCGCAGAAGGTGTATAAGCGGATAAACCTGTCATCATAGCTTGCAGTGAGTCGGTAACTCACCAAATGTACTCCTTTTCAAAATGATATTCAACTACCCCGAAATAGCCGCCGGGGTATATTTTCTCTTTTTTTACAGCTGCAGATTATAGTGCTGAAAAAGGAGTATTTTTGGAAATATCAACCGATCTCTTTATGAGGACAGGACTACCCGTCGCCTTATTCGCCCTTTGTCTGTCGATCACAGCTTTCGCGCAATCCGATACGTTGGTATGGGAAGACTTCAACAGTTGCAGCCGCCCGGCAGGCTGGCAGTTTGATATCGACGGCAACCAGGATGCAGTCTGGTATATCGGCACTCCGCAGAATGCCAACTCCGACGGCAGCAGTATCGACGGCACCTGTATGCTCATCGTGGACGATGACGCCACCGGCGACCAGACCCCCGGGTTCATCTGGACGGCAGCTACGCCCGTATTCAACGGCGCAGGTTACCGGGACCTCATCTTTCGCGCCGATGTTCACTTCCGCAACGCGGGTGAAGTCCTGCGTATTCTTGTGGACAATGGCGTGACTGTTTCCGAGATCGCCCGTTTCGAAGGGCGCAATTATTCCGGCGAGCAGTTTTCACAATATGTGACATTCGAAGCCGATCTCTCCTTCTTCGCTTCGGACAAGATGCAGATCCTCTTTGAGTACAACGACAACAATGTCTGGGCCTGGTGGGCCGGTATCGACAATGTGCTGGTGACCGGTTCCGGGACAGGTTCACTGGTCCTTGCAGAGACATTCAACGACTGCAGTCAGCCGGCAGGTTGGTCGGTAGTAGCTGAAAAAGGCCAGTTCAACTGGCAGTTTGGCAAGGTCAACAACCCCAAGAGTGGTACCAACATGAGCATGAACGGCAGTTGCTTCGCTTATTTTGACGACGACGGCGTCGGCGAGACCGCAGCCCCGTCCAGGGTAGCGCTGATCAGCCCTTCTTTTGATATGACCAGCTTTCGCAACTATGAGCTGAGCTTCGACCTCATCTACCGTACATACGGCCAGACCGAGTCCGTCGAGGTGGGCGTACTACAGGACGGCGTTTACAGGGCCGTCACAGCGACCAGCGCACAGGTAGGCGGCGACAATTTTGACGTATACGAGCGGATCCGGCTGGACCTCTCCACGTTCAAAGGACCCGATACCCGCCTGGTATTCACTTATGATGACGGCGGCGGGTGGAACTGGTGGGTCGGTATCGACAACGTCAAGCTGACCGGCGAAGGTCATATCAACGACTTTTGCGACAAAGCCCTGCCGCTGGCCGCAGGGGACGAGTGCAGCGGGTTTGACCTGACCGTCGCTTATGCATCCCCCGATGTGCCTTCCCAGTGCGCTGCAAACGCCACAGCTGCCCTTTGGTACCATTTTACGCTGGACGAAGAGTCTACACTAGCGGTCGAGCTGCAGACGAACTTCAATGATATCGTCGAACTGTACAAGGGCGCATCCTGCACCACCCTGGTACCCGCGGGCTGTACGGACCGCGACGAATTCGGTTTTCACGGCGAAAAATGGATCCAGCGCCTCACGCCGGGCCATTATTTTGTACGGGTCAACGGGCAGCAGGCTGAGTTTGGTCTCGACAAGGGGCAAGGCTGTATCCGCCTGGGGGGCGACGCTACAGAGCCTCCCCTCCCGACCAACAATATCTGCCTCGACGCCGTGACGCTTCAGCCGGATGCCCCCTGTACACAAGCGACTAATCTCTGGGCGGGCTACAGCGGTGTAGAGCCCTCCTTCAATAAGCGCTCACGCGCCGATCTATGGTATACCTTCACAGCTGTGAGCGGACAGTCCCTGCTGATACAGACCCGTGCCGACTTCTCCGAGTCCATTACGATCTACGAGGGTGATTGTGACCGGCTGTCCGAGGCAGGAGGCACGGAAAACGGCCAGAGCTACCTGTTCGAAAATCCGGAAGCCGGCAAGACATACTACCTGCAGGTCAGCGGCTACTTCTCAACGCTCGAAGGCACGCTCTGCCCAGGTATCGAGACCAGGCCCGCTCCTGAACCCTACGACGACTGTGCCGGCGCGTTGCAGGCACAGGTAGGCGCATCCTGTGTATCCGCCAGCAATCTCGGCACAGGATTTTCGGGCATCATTCCGCCGTGCGACCCACTGGCGACCGCAGACATCTGGTTCTATTTCACCGCCCCTGCAAGCGGCGGCATCTACCTGCGCAACAAGACAGACTTCATCAGCAGCCTGACCGTATACAGCGGCGTATGCGCCCAGCCGGAGGCAGTGTATTGCACGACCGCCGCGCATCATTGCGATGGCTATCAGCGGATCACAGGCCTTACACCAGGTCTGCGCTATTACGTACAGATCAGCTCCAGCGGCTGGCATACCACCCGCAACCAGGGCAATGTATGCCTCGAGATCCGTGACGGTGCCTCACTTCCGGACTGGTCCGGGCCCGAACTTCATGTCAGCGGCGTCTGTGTGAGCAAGGACGCAGCACTCCTGCAGCCTGAGGCAAGCGGCGGAGCAGGCGGCTATACTTTCTACGGAGAGGGTATCGACGCGCCTGTTTTCAGCGGCGCTTCCTATGCCATAGAAGTGAGAGATGCGGACGGATGTATCGACTTTGCCACCGGGGTGGCGCCGGATTGCAGCCAGACCGCCTGCAATGTTTTCTTTGAAGGTGCGGTCACACAGCAGATCGACTGCCATGGAGCGCAGAACGGTGCGATCACCCTGACCGGTGCAGGAGGGCTCGCTCCATACGAAGCGGGCTGGTCACACCAGGCCTCCGGCCTGCAGGCCGGCCAGCTGGCAGCCGGTTCTTATTCCGTCACCGTCTCGGACCAGGCAGGTTGCAGCCAGGAACTGGTATTTGTCCTGACCGAGCCCGAAGCCCTGGTGGTCACTACCGGGTCCTTCACTCCGTCTGCCCCGGAAGGAGGTTCCATCGAGCTGGGTGTGACGGGTGGTACTGTGCCCTATACATTTGAGTGGTTCCTGGATGGTATCCCTTACACAAGCGGTCTGCCGGAGATCACACAACTCGGCCCGGGTTTCTATCATGCCGTCATCACGGATGCGCGGGGCTGCAGTGTTACCAGCGACAGCTTCGAAGTATTGCTGCATACCTCAGTCCGGGCGGAAGCATTGCCTTCTGGCTTTACTTTCTACCCCAACCCCGCTTCACGGGAGATCATGCTCAGCTTCAAAGCCAATTTCCATGGCATGTGGCAGTATACAGTCCTTTCACTCAGCGGCGTGACGCTTCGATCCGGGCGCATCGATCTCACGGAGGCCATGAAGCACCGTATCGATGTCAGCGGTCTGCCCACAGGCGCCTATATGCTCAGGATGTCGCAGGACACGCGGGTATTCCACGCTATATTCATCAAGACCGAGTAAGTACAGCGATGAAAAAAGAATATTCCAACGGAGAAGTAGTGGTGATCTGGCAACCCGACAAGTGCATCCACAGCGCCAAATGCTTCATCGGGCTCCCCCAGGTCTTTGACCCGAAAGCCCGTCCCTGGGTCAATGCTGCCGGAGCCGGTACGGAAGAGATCATCCGGCAGGTACGTATCTGCCCGTCGGGTGCACTCTCCTACCGCATGGAAGCAAGCGTCACTCCGGTAGCTGAAGCGCCGTCTGCTGCTGCCCCGGCTACCGTCATCGAGATACTGGACAGGGGACCGCTGCTTGTGAGCGGCTCTTGCATACTCAAAAGACCGGACGGTACCGTCGAAGAGATCAACGGTTCCGCTGCACTATGCCGATGCGGACATTCGGCCAACAAGCCTTTCTGCGACGGCAGCCATCGCAAGACTACCGTGCTCTGACAGAGCATATATCAATGGCTGAACACGGGTAAGCCGCAGCATCGCTGTTACGGTTCGCTGTCGATATACCCCGCCTCGTTGACAATATCCTTTACACAGACCCGGATTTGCTGTATTTTGCAGGTAAACACCTATTATCATGAGGAAACCCCTGCTCCTCGCTGCTTTTTTCCTGTGTACATTCGTTTGCGGGCTGGCGCAGCGGACACTTGTGGTTCCGGACCTGGAGACAGCCCTGCAGATAGCCGTCGAAAGGCAGGTTTCCATACAGCAGGCACAATCCGAGGTCTCCATATCCGCAAAGGATATTGATATCCAGCGCGGAGGTCTGCAGCCCAGTCTCCGCCTTACCGGCCAGTCGGACTATTATCCCAGCCTGCCGGTCCAGCTCATACCCGGGGAAATATTCGGCGGACCTCCAGGCAGCTTCCGCGAGGTGAGATTCGGGCAGCCCTGGGTCCTGGGCGCCGGCCTGGAGCTCAGCGTACCCGTGCTGCACATCGAAAAATGGCTCGAGATCAGGTCTGCCCGTCAGCAGCAGGTCATAGCACAGCAAAGCGTATCGGCCGAAGCCGAGCGCATTCGTATCCAGGTAGCTCAGGCCTTCCGCCAGGCGCTCTTCTGGCAGGCATACCTGCAGGTATGCACCGAGCAGGAGACACTGGCGGCCAGCTTCCTGCAAGCTGTGGATGACCGGGCACAAGCCGATCTCATCTCCCCGCTCGACCGCAACCGCGCCGACCGGCTCGTCCAACAGGTACACGCGCAGCGCTTGCAGACCGAAGCCCGCCTGGAGCAGAGCAAACGTGACCTGGCCTACTATATGGGATTACCCGGCGATACGGAACTGGTCATAGGGGATACCCTTGTGACGGCAGATTACATACTGCGCTCCCCTCCCGTATATACAGTATCCCGCAGGGCCCAATGGCAGCTGGCAGCCGAACAGACCCGCCTTGCCATCCTGCAGTCGGCATCCGCCTCCAGGAACTACCTGCCCGTGATCCAGCTTACAGGCCGGTACAACTTCCAGTGGCAGACCGGCGATCTCTTCGACGGCAGCCAGTACATCGATTTCCGGTACGGGCTTATAGGGCTCAGCCTGCAGTGGCCGATCTACCAGGGCGGCGCCCTCCATGCACGACGGGAGCGCAGCCGCCTCGCAATCACCCGGGCCGAGCTGCGGCAACAGAGCATCGCCCAGGACCTGCAGAAGCAACTGGACGACTGGCAGAGACTATGGCAGGAAGCCGCCCGGCAGATCCCGCCGGCACGGAAGCAGTATGACCTGGCAAGGGACAATATCCGGATCGCGGCGCTCAGGTACGAAGAAGGGCTCAGCCCGATCGACGAGTACTTCCAGGTTTACCAGGAATACGTGCAGTCCGCACAGCAGTACTACCAGCAGCTGCTCAATGAAACACTCTATCACACACTACTATCACTCTAAAGGACAACACCAATATGCATCGCCACCTCTTCCTCCTGCTTTGCCTGTCAGCGCTGTCCTGCAAGCAGGACCGGCAGGGCACAAGCCCGCGCCTCAGGACCGTTTCGGAAGCAGTATACGCATCGGGCAGCCTCCTGCCCGAGCAGGAATACAGCGTATATTCCAGTGCAGACGGGTTTCTTGTCCGGTCGCTGGTCGCCGAAAACGATACGATCCGCCGCGGACAGCTGCTCTTCGAAGTGAGCAACGAAACACGCAAAGTACAGGAAGGCATCCTCGGCGAGATCAGGGACGAGCTCAAGGCCCGGACCTCAGAATCCGCCCCTGCTTTCCTGGACCTGGAATCCCGCATCCTCACCGCCCGTACCCGGATCCGCAACGACAGCCTCACGTTTGGCCGCTATGATAGGCTCTTGTCCGAAAACGCCATTTCACGCAGCGAATGGGAAAAAGCGCAGCTGCAGTTCGAAAGCAGCCGCAACGAACTCCGCAGTATGGAAGAGCAACTGCGCAATCTGCGCAGCGCCGCATCCGTCGAATACACGCAGGCGCTCAACCAGTACGAAGCCATGCGCAGCAGCAACCGCGAGGGCCAGATCCGCAGTTTCCTGGACGGCGTCGTATTCGAAGTCTACAAGCAGACCGGTGAGCGCGTCTCTCCCAATGAACCCATCGCGCTGGTTGGCCAGTCCGATGCCTGGAAAGCCCGTCTTTCGATCGACGAGCGTGACTTCGACAAGATCCGCACCGGCCAGAAGCTCTACGTTTCCTTCGACGCCTTCCCGGGCAAGACCTACGAAGCCAGGATATCCCGTCGCTACCCCAAACTCAATCGTGCGGAACAGTCATTCTACGCCGACGCTGTATTCACGGACAGCCTGCCGGGTAGGATCTACGGCCTCAACCTCGAAGCCAATATCCTCCTACGCGAGAAACAGGAAGCGCTCACCATCCCGAGAGAATTCCTGCTGCCGGGCGACAGTGTGCTGGTGTACCGCAAGGGCAAGCCGGTCAGGACAGCCGTAAAGACCGGCATCCGCGACCTGGAATACGTAGAGATACTACAGGGCCTTACTGAAGCCGACTCGCTGACCCTCAAAGAGAAATGACATGAGCCGACGCCGCGTAAACTTCGAGATCGCCCTGACCCACCTCATGGCCAAGAAGAAAATGACGCTCATAGCCATGTTGGGCGTCACCTTCGGCATATCCATGTTCATCACGATGATCAGTTTCATGACCGGGGTCAATGACTTCCTGATGGAGCTCACGCTCGACGGGTCTCCGCATATCCGCATACACAATCCCATCGAGAACAAAAGGACCCCGCTGGCAGCTACCGCAGACGGTGCGGACATCGTCTACCTTCACCACTCCAAGCCCAAGAGAGAACTGCCTCGGATCAAGGACGGGCTGCTCATCGAGCAGGAGATCGCTGGTCATCCGGCTGTACTCATGACCACACCCCAGGTATCCACGCAGGTCTTTTACAACAATGGGCCGGTCAAGATATCCGGCAGTGTCACAGGAGCGGATATCCTCAAGGAGGACGCCATGTACGATATCAGCAGCAAGATGCGCTCCGGCGATATCCGCAACCTCCTCACCTATCGCGACGGCCTGATCATGGGCAGCGGACTGGCGGAGAAGCTCGGGGTCGGCGAAGGCGACCGGGTATCGCTCACTACCCCGGAGGGCGTCAGCCTGATGTTCCGCGTAGTGGGTACCTTCACATTCGGTATCGGGGCGATCGACGATGTGCGCAGCTATGCCACCGTCGGCACCGTACAGAAGATCCTGCAGAAAGACCCCTCGTACATCACGGATATACATATCAAGATGAAAGACTACCGGGCGGCTTCGGCCGTAGCCCTGGACCTGCATGACCGCTACGGCTACGAGGCAGAGGACTGGGAGACCGCAAATGCACAGATCATAGCTGGCGAGATCGTGCGCAACACACTGACCTATGTGGTCTCCGTGACCATGCTCATCGTCGCCGGCTTCGGCATCTACAATATCATGAACATGAATATCATCAGCAAGATGAAGGATATAGCCATCCTCAAGGCCACTGGCTTCGACGGGCGCGATATCACTTCCATATTCCTGCTCCAGTCGCTGATCATCGGCGCTGCGGGCGGGCTGATCGGGCTTTTTATCGGGCTCGTACTGAGTACCATCATCAGCTACATACCCTTCCCGGAGACGGGCGGGATCATCACCATCGATACTTTCCCGGTCAGCTTTCATCTCCGGCACTACCTCATGGGTATTGTCTTCGGGCTACTGACTACCCTGTTTGCAGGATGGTTCCCGTCGCGCAAGGCATCCCGCATCGACCCGGTCGAGATCATACGCGGCTAAAACACCCTCTTTATCAAAACAGCGCTCAGCATGGATCCCGTACTACAGGCACAGCATATCAGCAAAGTCTTCACGGACCCGGTCCCCTTCAAGGCCCTGGACCAGGTGAGCTTCACCGCGGCACAGGGCGAATTTCTCAGCATCATCGGCAAGTCCGGCTGCGGCAAGTCTACCTTGCTCTATATCCTGTCCACGATGGACACGGATTATGAAGGCGACCTCACGCTCAAGGGCGAACGGGTCACCGGGCTGGACCAGAACACCCTGGCCGGATTCCGCAATGCGCACCTGGGATTTGTCTTCCAGTTCCACTACCTCCTCCCGGAGTTTTCCGTGTTGCGCAATGTGATGCTACCCGCCCTGAAGCTCGGCCGATACAGCCGCAGCGAGATAGAGGACCGTGCCTATCACCAGCTCAGGCTGGTCGATATGTCCGACCACGCAGGAAAACAAGCTTCACGGCTATCCGGCGGCCAGCAGCAGCGTGTTGCCATTGCCCGCGCCCTGGTCAACGACCCGGCCATCATCATGGGCGACGAACCCACCGGCAACCTGGACGAAGCCAACAGCCGCATCGTGTTCGAAATATTCAGCAGGCTGGCTTCGGAAAACGGGCAGACCATCATCACCGTGACGCATGACCTCGACTTCGCAGGCCGGACCGACCGCACGATCGAGATGAGCGACGGCAGGATCATAGGAGGACACGATCCATCATGAGCGGGCCGCAGAAGAGCAGGGACCATATAGACCGGTTTGTCCCGCTCAGAGGCAGGCTGCTCGTCGCGACGGGATTTGCCCTGCTGGGCCTTTTCATCAGGCGGGTGGTCGATTTCGGCTTCCCGACTGCTTGGGAGTACTGGCTCGTGCCGCTGACCATCCCCCTGGCGCTGCTCTACTGGGAGATATTCGCCCGCATACACCACCGGCTCAACCACTGGCTCAGCCTCGAGCGGCAACTCACGCTGAGGATCACCGTGCAGCTTGCGCTGGGGGCAGCCGTCTTCCTGGTCAGCCGCCAGATCGGCCTGCTTTTCTTCCGGGACTTCCTGCCGAAAGAGCTGAATCTTATGCACTATATCCTGTTGGTAATCGCAGATATATGCGCCTCCGTTGCGATCAACCTCAGTTTTATCAGCATCTACTTCTTCCGGCGGTGGAAGCGGAGCATCATACGTGCCGAGCGGCATGCCCGCGAAAAAGCGCAGATCCGGTACGAACAATTGCGCCAGCTCGTCGACCCCCATTTCCTGTTCAATACACTGAGTTCGCTCGACAGCCTCATCCGGTCCGACCCAGAACTCGCTTCCCGGTTCGTTATGCACCTCAGCCGTATCTACAGGTATATCCTGCAGAACAAGGAGCGCGAGATCGTCGACCTGGAGACCGAGCTGCGCTTCTTCGAAGAATACCGGGCGCTGCAGAACATCCGCTACGGTCCCGCCATCGATATCGATGTGAAACTGCCGGGCTCTGTGCCCGACAGGGGCATCGTGATGCTCACCCTCCAGATGCTGGTGGACAATGCCGTCAAGCACAATGAAGTACATGAAGCACACCCGCTCCGCGTCGAGATCGTCATCACCGAAGACCACCTGACCGTATCCAACGGCAAGAGACCGCGCGGGTTGCTCGGGTTTTCCAGCGGTCAGGGACTCGCACAGTTGCGTTCACTCTATGCGCTGCACAGCGAGCGGCCTATGGAGATCCTGGACACCGGGCAGCATTTTAGCGTACAAATTCCCCTGCTATGAACGTATTGGTGCTGGAAGACGAACGCCTCATCGGGAGGCAACTGCTGCAGGATCTGCAGACCCTGGAGCCTGGAGCGACGATCCACGGCCCCCTTGCCTCCAACCGCGAAGCCCTGGAATGGCTCAGCTGCGGGTACAGAGCAGACCTTATCCTGGCCGACATACAGCTCTCCGACGGCGTCAGTTTCGAATCACTCCAGGCATTTCCGGCAGACTGCCCGGTCATATTTACCACCGCATTCGACGACTATGCGCTCAGGGCATTCCGGCTCTACAGCATCGACTACCTGCTCAAGCCCATCGACCGGGCCGAGCTCAGGCGGGCGCTCGACAAGTTTCACCTGATCAGGAGCAAATTCGGCCAGGGAGATTTCACCGCCCAGATGAGCGATCTGTTCAGTGGCCGATCGGGCGTGCAGAGCTATAAGACACGCTTCGCCGTGCACGCCGGACGGCAGATGCGCCTGGTACCGACAGGAGATATTGCAGGCTTTTACAAGCAAGACCTGATCTTCCTGGCCGACAGGCATGGAGATTATTTTGTCACGGACCACCGTTCGCTGGACGAGATCGAGGAGCTGGTGGATCCACAGCAGTTTTTCAGGGTCGGCCGCAGGCAGATTGTACACCTGCCCTATATCGAATCCTTCCGGCCGATCGACCACGGACGGCTGGAGGTCAGGCTGAAAGCGCCGTTTCCCGAATCCGTCGAAGTGAGCCGCGAAAAGGCCGCCTCTTTCCGCAGGTGGGCCGGTTGTTAACGGGGCTTTTGCAAAAGCACTGCTTTCTTTCCGCATATACTGTCGGATATAGCTATCTTTGCACTATGAAACCGTCCCGCACCGGGATGATTCCGACCACTAACTCCGTATCCCGGAATGTAGAGAAAGCAGTCGGAGCAACGAAAAATGCTGATTTCATGAGGGCTTGATCCGGGACATACATACACTATTCTAATTTTTCCCATTTTGAATTTCGAATCACTGCAGTTGATTGAGCCACTGCTCAGAGCGCTCAAGACCGAAGGCTATTCACAGCCTACACCCATACAGGAACGCGCCATCCCCATTGTCCTGCAAGGCCGGGACCTGCTGGGATGCGCACAGACCGGCACCGGCAAGACAGCCGCTTTTGCACTGCCGATACTCCAGCAACTTGCGGGTCGCAAGGCCAATCCCCACCCCCGCAACGCACGCCCGATCCGGGCGCTCATACTCACGCCCACCCGGGAGCTGGCGATCCAGATCGACCAGAGCTTCGAGGCCTATGGCCGCCACCTGCCGCTGAGCCACAGTGTGATATTCGGAGGTGTATCGCAGCATCCGCAGACGCAGGCGCTGCAGCGGGGTACTGATATACTCACCGCTACACCGGGCCGCTTGCTCGACCTCATCCAACAGGGATTTGTGTCGCTGGACAGCCTCGAGATATTTGTACTGGACGAAGCCGACCGCATGCTCGACATGGGCTTCATCCACGATGTCAGGCGGGTCATTGTCCGCCTGCCCGAGCGCCGGCAGACATTGTTCTTCTCCGCGACTATGCCGCCGGAGATCGCAAAGCTGGCAGACGCTATACTTCACAACCCCGGCAAGGTAGAAGTGACGCCCGTCTCCTCGACCGCCGAAAAAGTCACGCAGGCCGTCTATTATGTGGAGAAAGGCCAGAAAAGAGCCCTGCTCCTGCACTTGCTCGACGACCGGGATATCCGCAGCGTGCTGATCTTCACACGGACCAAACACGGCGCCAACAAAGTAGCCAAGGACCTCAACCAGGCCGGTATCAAAGCCGACGCCATACACGGCAACAAATCCCAGAACGCCCGCCAGAATGCACTGGCCAACTTCAAGTCCGGGGCTATACGTGTGCTGGTAGCTACCGATATCGCGGCCCGCGGTATAGACATCGACGACCTGTCACATGTGATCAACTATGAGCTGCCCAATGTACCGGAGACCTACGTGCACCGTATCGGCCGTACAGGTCGGGCCGGAGCAAGCGGTACGGCCTTGTCCTTCTGCGAGCAGGAAGAGCGGGCTTATCTCAGGGATATCCAGAAGCTCATCGGTATCACAATACCCGTAGTGCAGGATCATCCCTACCTGAGCGCTGTGCCACTGACAGCCGCCATACTGCCGCCGCCACCTGTCGGCCGGACCCGGCCCAACCCGGCGCCGCGCACAGGAGGAGACCATTCCGGCAATGGCAATCCGCGTCGCAACAACCGCCACAAAAAATGGCCCCGCCGTTCCAAGGAAACAAGCTGATATCCGTATCTTTATAAGATAGGGTAATACAACATTGCCCTATCTTATAAAGCAGCTCTTGCCAGCCTGCGACGGCCGCATCTGACATATACAAGTGATGGAAGGCCGGATCATTGACAGCACGCCATATGGACGATCCATCTCAGACAGACAGGCAGCCTCCGATCGATACCCGGCCACTGTTCGCGCCGCTGGACCAGGCGCTGATACAGCTCCTGAGATCCCTTACCGCTGCCGAGTGGCAGTACCGGACGATCGCACCGCTCTGGTCCGTCAAGGATATCGCCGTGCATCTCCTCGACGGCAACCTGCGTACACTTTCGATACAGCGGGACCGGCATTTCGGCGAGCGTCCTCCGGAGGACCCCGGCTATCGCTCCATGGTAGACTGGCTCAACCGGCTCAATGCCGACTGGGTGCAGGCTTTCAGGCGAGTCAGCCCTGAAGTGCTCATGATGCTGCACGAAGCTACCGGGGAGCAGGTCAGCGCCTATTACAGCACACTGTCCCCCTGGGACGAAGCCATTTTCCCTGTGGCCTGGGCCGGTGAACCGGTCAGCTGCAACTGGATGCACGTAGCGCGCGAATACACGGAGAAGTGGCTGCACCAGCAGCAGATCAGGGACGCTACCGGCAGGCCGGGTATACTCACGCCACAGTTTTTCATTCCGTTTATGGATACCTTTCTCCGGGGACTGCCGCACCGATACAGCCAACAGCAGCTCCCGGATGGAACGGTGCTATCCGTCTCTGTATGCGGCGAGACAGAGGCCGAGCGGTTCCTCTGCCTCCGGGACCAGGTATGGTCGGTGACAGAGACGGCCCCGCATAGCCCGCACGCCGCACTGGTTATCCCCTGCGATGTCTTCTGGAAACTCTTCTCCAAAGGCATGTCACCTGGAAAGGCGTTGCCGCTCATCACGATCACGGGCAAGGAGTCCGTGGCATTGCCCGCACTGGAGCTGATCGCTGTCATGGCCTGAGCGGAGCAGCCCTTGGAAAAATTGATACCTTTGGCTGTGATGCTGCGTTCTGCCTTCGTCATCGCCCTCTTGTCCCTGCTCCTCATCCCGATGGTGAGCCCCTGGCTTTTTTTCCACTACAAGCAGCAGCAGATACGCAAGAACATCAAGCGGCAGATCAAAGCCGGTGTACCAGAAGAAGACCTGGTATTGCTCCGCATACCGATCGCCATAGAGTCGGGCACACACCCTGATTTTCAGCGCATACACGCCCGGGAGTTCCGCTACCGGGGTATGATGTACGATATCATCCGCCAGGAAACAGGGCAGGACACTACCCTGTACTGGTGTATACTCGACGTAAAGGAATCGGGGCTCTTCGCTATGCTGGACCAGTGGTCGGCATCTGCATTCCGCAAGGATGCCCAGCAGCAGCATCATTGCCAGCTCTGGCAACTGTTCTGGCAGGGTCTCTACTGCCGCTCCGAGACACGTGCTCCGGTTGTCGCCGGAGCGTCCTCCGTACAGGCCCCTTCCGGGCGGCCTGTATCCGCCCACCAAAACCGGCAACCCGTACCGGATGCTCCACCTCCCGAGCTCCGCTCCCACATAGTATCGTGAAGTATGAATACGGGATCCGCAGCGGGGCCATCGCCTGTCGCCGTGGTTTTCCATATTGATTCATTTCAAAAAAAATCTATCCAACATGCATCATATAGCATGGATACTCTGCCTGTGCATGAGTATCCAGATATCGTACGGCCAGGTACTGACGATCCGCGACAGCATCACCGGAGAGCCGCTGGCCGGTGTGCTGGTATCCAGCCCGGGCCGGAGCGACCAGTTATTTACCAACGACAAGGGACAGTGTGACATCGGCAGTCTCAGGGGCAGCCAGGAGATCCTGGTCGAGCACCTGGGTTATTTGTCCAGGACCGTCCGGCAGGATGAGCTCTCAGGCCCATCTGCCACCCTGTACCTCAGCCCCGATCCGCTGACGCTCGGCGAGGTCATCGTCTCGGTCAACCGCTGGCAGGAACGCAAGCGCGAAACACCCAACCACATTGTCAGCATCACGCAGGCTACCCGGCAACTGCTGCAACCGCAGACTGCCGCAGACATGCTCGGCGTCACGGGAGAGGTCTTCATCCAGAAGAGTCAGTTGGGAGGCGGTAGCCCCATGATCCGGGGATTCGCTACCAACCGCCTGCTCATGACCGTGGACGGCGTCCGCATGAACTCGGCCATCTTCCGCAGCGGCAATATCCAGAATGTCATCTCACTCGATCCCTTCGCCATCGGGCGCACGGAGATCGCATTCGGACCCGGATCGGTGATCTACGGATCCGACGCCATCGGCGGTGTGATGAATTTCTACACACAGGAGGCCCGCACTTCTTCGGACGGGCGGTTGCTCACCGGCGGCTCCGTGACCGGTCGCTATTCTTCGGCCAACAACGAGAAGACCATTCATGCCGACCTGGGACTGGGCGGCCGCAGATGGGGTTCACTCACCAGCTTCACCTTCAGCGATTACGGCGATCTGCGTATGGGCAGCCACGGACCGGACGACTACCTGCGCCCGGAATATGCGACGCGTATCGACGGGCGGGATACTATCCTGGCCAACCCCGACCCGCGGGTACAGGTACCCAGCGGTTACCGCCAGTACAACCTCATGCAGAAGCTGTCCTACCGGCCCTCGGATGCGACCGAGTGGAGCTATGGCTTCCATTATTCCAATACATCGGACTACTCCCGCTATGACCGCCTCCTGCGCTACCGCGGCAGCAGGCTGCGCTCTGCAGAGTGGAACTACGGCCCGCAGACCTGGATGATGCACCACGTACAGTGGCAGCATACGGCCAACAACCGGTTCTACGACCGGATCAAGGCCCACGCCGCCTACCAGTACTTTGCAGAGAGCCGGCGCGACAGGGACTTCAACAATCCTACCCGCTTCATACGCAGCGAGCAGGTCGATGCAGTCTCGCTCAACCTGGACCTGGAGAAATACTTCGGCAGTATGCACAAGCTGCAGTACGGAGCAGAATATGTCTACAACCAGGTCGGTTCCACCGGTGAGGATGTCAACATCCTATCAGGCGAGTCCGCAGCAGCGGCCAGCCGCTACCCGGACGGCGCCACATGGCAGTCCATGGCAGTCTATGCCACTTACAAGTGGAAGCCCGTGCAGCAGTGGGTATTCTCAGCGGGGCTCCGCTACAATCACCTGTTGATGGCTGCGGATCTGGACACGACTTTCATCAAGCTGCCCTATACGGAAGTCCGGCTCAACACAGGTGCGCTTACGGGCAGCCTGGGCCTGGTCTACCTGCCTTCGGACAGGTTCCAGTGGCGGCTCAACCTGTCCAATGCCTTCCGTGCACCCAATGTGGACGATGTAGGCAAGCTGTTCGATTCGAGCCCGGGCTTCGTGATGGTACCCAATCCCAATTCAAAGCCGGAACGCGCGTACAACGCCGAGACAGGGTTTGCGTGGCGGGCAAACAGGTTCCTATCCTTTGACGTCAGCCTGTTCGCCACCTACCTGGACGACGCGCTGGTGCGCCGCAATGCGACGATCGACGGCCGCGACAGCCTCCTGTACAACGGGGAAATGAGCCGTATCCAGACGATCCAGAACGCAGCTTTTGCCTTCGTCTACGGCGTACAGGGCGGCGTGGATCTTACGCTGACCCGGCACCTGACGCTCGGCACGAGGTTGAGCTACCAGCGGGGCCGCGAGGAGCTCGACAACGGCACCCAGGCGCCGCTGCGCCATGCCGCACCTTTCTTCGGCAATGTACGCCTCACCTACAACCGCTCAGCCTGGACCGCACAGGTCTATACGGAGTTCAACTCCGGCGTATCCGCCGATGAGCTGGCCCCGGAAGAAGTGGGCAAGGATTACCTGTACGCTGCCGATGCCGAAGGGAGACCTTATGTACCGTCCTGGTATACGCTCAATGCCAAGGTGCAGTACCAGGTGCTGAGCTTCCTGTCTGTCACCGTGGGTGTGGAGAATATCCTCGACAAGCGCTATCGCCCCTATTCATCGGGGATCAGCGCTGCCGGACGCAATTTCATCGTGGCACTCCGCTGTACATTCTGATACATCGGGCAGATACTTGTTTATACACACGGGCGGGCCGGTCTTCCGGTCTGCCCGTGTATATTTCCGGTCGTTGTATGCGGGCTTCTCATACCTGGAATCAAGGGATTAAGGGCAAAAACAGGCCATTTGCCTGAAACTGGCTTGCTCAAACACAAAACACAGACTCTCCCGGCACCGGCACCGGCCTTTTTTCGAGCGGTATGTTTTCAAGACCCGCAGTCCTTGACTCACAGATCGCGCAGATCACTTCTCACGACACCAGGCAATCCGTGACATCTTGTGAGAGACAATACACAGGCAAAGCAATGCCATCCGCAGGACACGCGTCTCTGACACAAAAAAATCCGTATCTTAATAAGATAAGCTGTAGTGAAACGCCAGCGCAGGCAGATCAACAGACCTTCAACCCTACTCTCCCGCCGCACAAACATCTGCACAAATCCGTGGAGAACCGTCAAAACAACTCCCCAGCGTCGTCGGGCGCCTGATCAGACCCTGGCAACTGTCTCGTCCGTATCCAGCAGGCTGTACATCTCCATATCCTGGTAAGCGCCTTCGAAATAAAAGTAATCCCTGAAATAGCCCTCCTGCCGGAACCCAAACTTGCGCAGCAGCGCCGAAGAAGCGGCATTTGCCGGCTCCACAAATGCCTGGATCGAGTGCAGGCCCATCTGATCGAAGCCATAGCAGACCACCGGGGCGATCGCTTCACTCATGATGCCCTTTGACCAGCAGGCCGGGTCGAGCATATACCCGATCTCCGCCCGGTGGTTGGCCGGATCGGCGCGGTGATAGCCGATCGTACCGATCAGTCCCGGCTCATCCCGCAGGCAGATCGCCCAGGCGACCGACTCGTTCCTGCTCATACTTTCAGCAATCAGCCGAATGAATCCTTCCGTGACCTCTTCCACGGATTGGGGTTTGGGCCGCCCGATATAGCGCATGGCCTCTTCGTCGGTGCGCAGTTGATACAAGGCCCCGGCATCCCCCGGTACGATCTGCCGCAGCAGGAGACGCTCGGTAAGCATTTCGGGGAAGGGCTGAAAGCAGAATTCGATCATAGCCGGTCGTGGTCGATATACCGGGCAATATAGCCAAAGTTTATGCTATTGGTGACC
Source organism: uncultured Saprospiraceae bacterium (assembly GCA_964537925.1). Classification (GTDB taxonomy): domain Bacteria; phylum Bacteroidota; class Bacteroidia; order Chitinophagales; family Saprospiraceae; genus SLDF01. The sequence continues at coordinate 125,271 of CAZICV010000003.1, forward strand.
ACCGGGATCAACCTTGCTGTCCGGGCATCCTGCTCATATCCATATAGAGTACATTCCAGCGGTGTCCATCCGGGTCCACGAATCCGCACCCGTACATCCAGCCCTGCGATTCGCCCGGAGCAGCATAGACCGTACCACCCGCAGCGGTTGCGCGCGCAGCCAGCTCATCCACCTCGGCGGGGCTGGCCGCATCGATCGAGATCAGCACTTCGCTGCCCAGCGATGTATCGGAAGCCGCTTGCCCGGCAAAGTTGCGGAACACCTCTTCCGGGAACATCATTACCCCCGTCTGCTTTTCGCCGACCAGGAGCGAGACGAACTGATCGCTTTGCTCAAACATCGGGTTAAACGTGAAGCCCATCGCTTTGAAGAAAGCCCTTGAGCGCGCTACATCGCGTATGGGCAGGTTGATCCACAGTTCTTTGGTTGCCATGACAGGATTGGTTTTTAACTGGTGTTGATCGATGCGAAGTATACCCCGCAGGACCGGGTCATTTACATAGCAAACATAGGGGTAAATGCCATTCACCCTGCAGGTGCAAGGCGACATTTCCGGGAGGCATTTGCGACAAAAGAAAAACCTCAAGCGGATCATCCCACCTGAATAGGTGTATTACAGAGGGCATCGGTAATAACCCTTTTACGCTACCATCCGTAGATTAGCTGCTCTTCTAAACGCGCCGCAGAAATGTGGCGGAATCATCTGCCTGCCCGCATTCGCCTGCTTTCTTCAAACGCATCTGATATCCTATCGAGTTGCGACTCGGTGAAGTACAGAACGGGAATCATTTTGGGCTTGTCCACACCTCTTTTGGTCACGATGATCGTCCCGTTAGCATGGGCAATATCTGATCTTTTCTCTACGACCACCTGGATATCCTTGTCGTCGATGCATTTATCAGTTGACTTCATTCAGTTTCTGAATTGAGTTATATAATCCGTCGGCCAATCCCTTCAATATGTCCACATCAAAGATGTTATTGAAACAGATACACCGATGGCTGTCCAAACAGAGAAAACCCGAGAGGGCTTTCTGATTCTGATCATCTGCCAGCAAAGGTACAATAGGCACCATCAAAACCGATTTGTATTTAAGCGGCCAATTCCTGTTCCTGATATAATCGTCAAGCGGCCAAAATAGTTTCTTCGGCGGCCAGTTCTTATCCAGGCGCGTATTTCTGTAATCTCTTCTGACCGGCAAACGTGTCTGATGATAAAAAGAGGTTTCTGTATTGTCGTTTTCAAAGTTAGAATACAGGAAGTTAAATCCCGAATTTCCATCAATCCAATGTTCGCCGACATCAGACTTTCCCGTCTTCCTGTCGGCCAATGACAGCCGGTCCCTCGTCATCGTATATACCAGTGCCCTATCGTTCTTGAACTCAATAAGTTTGATACAGACACTGATATGATGATCGTAGATTTTTGAAAAGGCATTCGAGATACTATCCACAGCAACCTGTATCGTGCTGGCGACATCAACCGTTCTCTCCACATCCTCCCTGAACAATTTATGCAAGTGGGCAAAACCTGCATTCAACTCCTTGAAAATATCGGCATAACGCACTTTGCGCCGGTACCTGGCGATCAAGTACAGGTTGTATGCCAGGAAGAAGACGGCAAAAAGACCCAGGCAACCGATCGCTACCCATCCTTCTTTACTTAAATGGGGCTTGTACAAAGCTATAAAGGCGATCATAGACAAAATACTCCCCACACTGGAAAGCACCGTAAGAATATAATCTCCTGCCGTCCTTCGCATCCAACTACCTAAAGCATGAGCAATTGATAAATATACTTAAAAAAATCCGTTTACACACTTGTTCTAATGCACCAAAACTATAACAGGTATTATTTTCGGGCATATCACTCAAAACACCACCTCTCACAAGGCTTCCTTCTCCCAGGCCAACACCTGCACCCCGTCCGAATAATGCGCCAGGTCAGGTCTCCTGTCGAGCAGCAGCCCGCCAAAACTGTACACCGTCACCAGTTCGTGTATATCCACCTCGTACAGTCTCCAGGGTCTGTGATGGATCTCGTACCTGTGCACCTTCCCGGCCTCCTGCATGTACAGGCAGTACCGCTCCGTGAGCCACAGGTCCAGGGCGGACTTGTCCGTGATCTCCCGCCCGACGGTATACCGGGCTTCCAGCCTGGAGCCGCTGCGCCTGTTTCCGGAGCTGTACCATGCACGGTCGCCGGACATACCCCTGCTCATCCTCGCATGCTCGTAAGGCAGCCCGGACAACAGCCTGGCCACCCGGGCAGAAAAGCGCTTCTGTGCTTCGATACTGAGGAAAAACACACCCGGTTTATCCTCTCCTGTGAGGTACGTGCGCACATTGATCTCATGAAAATCCGATACAGGCGGGAACGATGGCAGCAGCCACGGCCTGATCCGCTCCATCGTGAATGCCACCACCGAGATCCAGGCAGCCCCGTCGAAGCAGTCCGGCGAAAGCCCGGCCGGGACCAGCTTTGCCAGTTCGTCCCCGTCGACTTTCCAGTGGAGAAACAGCGCGTCATTCCACTCCTGGTAATAGGCCCATCGCCCGGCGGGGATATCCCAGGGCCGGTGCGCGGTATGCTGAAGGATAGCGGCTGGTTTCACGGGTGCTCTTTTGATGAAACAGTATACAGGGCTCAGCGTCACCCGACGATCGTCCGGAACGTCAGGTTGACCCTTGGCGTCGTGATCCGCCTGCTCGGCGGCAGCCGGTGCAGCCAGTGGGTCTGCGTGGCATCCTGCATGACCAGCAGGCTGCCGTGTTCCAGGACCAGCGCTACCTTTTCGCCGGTCCGTTTATGCTTGAAGGCGAATTTTCTCTCGGCGCCGAAGCTCATCGATCCGATGGCCCCGTCCTTCTTCAGGTCAGGCTCTCCGTCGCTGTGCCAGGCCATCCCTTCCGTACCGTCGTGGTAGAGATTGAGCAGACAAGAGTTGAATGTCTCACCCGTCTCCTTCTCGGCCAGTGCTTTGAGCTGCAGCAGGTCCTCCGTCCAGGGCAGTGCATATTTAGTCGTATTCGAGTAGGTATAGGCAAACGGCTTCTCGCCGTACCACGCGACCTTTCTCCTGGTCAGGATCCGCTTGCCGAAGAGCACCGCCTCATCCGGCTTCCATTCGATCGTACGGAGCAGCCTGTCCAGGTATCTATCGGCCGCCGGCGCATCCAGCAGCCTGCCGTAGTAGCGCACCGTGCCATCCCTGGGCAGCCAGTTTTTCTCCCGATCGCCGACCGGGCCGAAGAGTTCCATTTTTCCCTGGGTCATACCTCGCAGATACACTGCCCGAAGGTCAGCAGGTTGTGATCAGGGTCCAGCATCGAGAACTCCCGTTGTCCCCAGGGCTTTGCCTGCAGCTGTCCGGCCGGATGTATCGCCACAGCATTATCCACCATGTCCCCGTACAGCCGGTCGATATCATCTGTCCGGATATATACCTGTCCGTAGTTCACTGCCGGGTCCAGCTCCCTGTACAGGAAGAAATGGATCTCTATATCGTCCTTTCGTACCATCAGGTATTCGTCGTAGCCGACTGCACCGAGCTCCAGGAAACCCAGCCGGTCGATATAGTATGCCTTTGTAGCGGCCTTGTCCCGCATAGGCAGTTTAGGGTGTATCTCAGTCAGCATGGTATCTTCTCTTTACCGATAAATCTACGGCTGTTTTCCGGGTTGCCGCCATTCGCCGGGGGCTTTTCCGGTATGAGACTGATGGCGTGCAGCTTGCAGGGATTAGGCATAGATGTATTCTTTTCCTGTTGCCCAGCGCTTGCGGCGGTTCTTCTGTCTTGATGATTGAAATGCCGTATCTTAATAAGATGGACTGTACTGAAATACCGTCGCATAGGTATCAAACAAACCGGAACGCCCCAAACTCCTATCTCACTCACTCCCAAACCCGGCCTTTTTTTCGAGCAGCTAGCTCCCGAGACTGCCGATTGTACCGGCAATTCGGCACATCCATAACCCTCTCCTCCGCTACGACGCATCGGCTTCATTGCCCTGCGCGGGCGGCGGTTCTTTTGTCTTAATGCAAAAGAACCAAAACATCAAGGCTGGTTTTTGCCGCCTGGTTTTCCGACGCATCGCGTGACCGCTGCGCAGCTAAGCCGTTCGCTGCTCTGCAAAGCCACCGTACATAAATACTGGCTACCCGGCAGCGCTATTCAGGCAGGCTATACACGGCAGCTCACTTCCGACGCTGCTGCTCCAATCCCACCCGCGGGCTCGCTTCTGCTGGAAAACTTACGGCTGCAAAAACAGGCCGTTCCTCCCCTCCCGCTTACACAAACACAAAACTCTTACTCTCCCAAACCCGGCCTTTTTTTCGAGCAGTATGTTTTCAAGACCTGCACACACTGCGCGGGCCCCGTGCCAGCCGCGTCAGAGTGAGCCACCAGAGCCAACGAAATGACAGCGCGAAGAACAACAGCCATGTCCCTCCGAGACATAACGCTACCATCCGCGAACGCTTCGCTGCGTGGCGTGGGTGGGGTGCAAGAAAACACCGCGAGAAAAAACAGCCTTGACTTTGGGCTACTTTGTGTCAAGACAAAGTAGCGCCGTCCGCAGGACACGCGTCTTTGACGCAAAAAAATCCGTATCTTAATAAGATGAGCTATCGTGAAATCGTGTCACAGATATACTAAAAGCCGCCTGCTAACAATCCTCCCTCTTCTCCAAACATCCATGAAAATCCGTGACATCTGTGAGAGACAATATACAGGCAAAGTAGCGCCGCCCGCAGGACACGCGTCTCTGACGCAAAATCCGTATCTTAATAAGATAGACGATCCCGCAAGTATGCACGGGTCACAAGCAACCGAAGACCAGGCAACAACATAAACAGACAGGCGGTTATCTAAGAGTAGAATCATTTAGCTGCCTCGAAAAACGACAGACTGATATGCAACACCCTACACGAGCCGGGGACATCCTGGCCCAAATCAATCCAAAAACCAGGTTAGGAGACCTGCGAAAAATAGCCAAGGATATCAAGAAGGACCACGAACTGGCGATGGAACTGTGGTCGACCGGTCAGTTTTTGCCCAAGCAACTGGCCATCCTGATCATGGACAACAAGCTTCTTTCCCCGGATCTGATCCACAAGCTTGACCAGGATATGCAGGCTCATCCGTCTCATGAACAAAATCAGCTGATGGACTGGCTGATGGCCAACCAGCTCACCAGGGACAAAAAGACAATTGCACTGATCCAATCCTGGGAAAATAGCCCTTCACCACTTCAGAGACGCACTTACTGGTACTACCAGGCAAGATTGAGGTGGACAGGACAGACACCCCCGAAAAATACCGCCGAGCTGCTTTCCGCCATTGAGACCGGTATCGCCACAGAAGCGCCTGAAGTTCAATGGGCCATGAATTTCACTGCAGGCTGGATTGGCGTCTATGAAACCCAGTATCGAAACCGGTGTATCGCTCTCGGTGAGAAAACGGGTCTCTACAAAGGTGACATGGTATCCAAAGGCTGTACGCCCAATTATCTGCCGGAGTTCATTGCGATGGAAAGCAACAAGCGAAATCTATAATCAAGTGTGACACCGGCACAACCGACATCCACGAGTACGTCACGATAGCACCGCCGGCAAAAACACTTCCTGCTATAGCCGCCTATCTGGCCACACAGATTTAGCGGACTATTACCATTGCTTTGAACACCCGGCTTGCTCAAACACAAAACACGGGCTCTCCCAAAACCCGGCCTTTTTTTCGAACGGTATGTTTTCAAGACCCGCACACCCTGCGCAGGCTCCGTGCCAGCCGCGTCGGAGTGAGCCGCCGGAACCAACGAAATGACAGCGCGAAGAACAGCAGCCAGGCCTCTCCGGGAAACCACACTATCGCCTGCGAACGCTTCGCTGCGTGGCGTGGGCGGGGCGACAGAAAACACCCGCGAGAAAAATAAGCCTGATCTTTGGCTACTTTGTATCAAGACAAAGTAGCGCCGTCCGCAGGACACGCGTCTCTGACGTAAAAAATCCGTATCTTAATAAGATACACCCTACTGACATGCAGCCTATCAGCAAAGGTCGTCAGCGACCAGGCCGCTTACTCAAACCGGTACAACAGCCCGAGGGTATAGCCACCTCCACCGTATGAGCCCCCATAAGGCAGTACACCCGCTATCGAAACCTGAAACCGGAACAACACCGGCAATCCTGCCGCTTCAAAACAGACAATCGCCGACCCCACCAGTCCTTTCCTGACCCTCCCCTCCGGTCCCTGGTACAGCAGCCCCCCGCCCGATAGACCGCCACGCAGGCGTACTCCGTGTTTTTCCTGTGACTCGCTGTAGTACACATACAACAACTGCAGGGTCGTATACGGGTAGTCCGCCAGCGCGTAATAGCTATACCGGTATTCCCTTCTTGCCAGATCCGACGTACCCGCAAACAGCTCCAGACCTCCGTAGCGCCAGATCTGTACCCCCGCGACTACACCATTGTGCTGACCCAGTACCACACCGACAGTATATCCGGGCATTTCGGAACGCCAGATCGATGCCCGTGCAGTATCCACATCCTGCGCTACCACTACCGTCGCCATACAAGTAAATACTATCATCCGTAACAATGGCCGGATACACCTGGCATACAAGATTACCTTCATGGTTGAATCGTTCTATATCCGTCTTTAAAAATTGTAATACAGTGTCGCAGCCGGGCCGATGCCCACCTGACCGTCAAGAGCAGGTGAGTAGTAAAAAAACAAGTCCGCCTGCAGGCTCACCCGGTCCAGTATCCACAGCTCACCGAACACACTGCCCACCGCTCCCCGAAACCAGCCTGCTTCCCGGCTCCATCTCAGAGATGCCATACCTGCACTGAGTCCCCAGGCCAGTTTCAACTGGTCCCAGCCAAACCGGTAGGCAGCCGGCCAGTACTGGCGATACAACCCCTGGATGCAGAGGTTGGGCGTTCTCGAGTACCAGTCTATCGGGTGAATGCCCGTCGGCTCCCGTAGGTACCGGGTATATTCCGACTGTGATACAGACAGCTCCAGCCTGCCGTAGCGCCAGATACCGATCCTTGCAGAAATGCCCTCATTGGTCCCCGCCGTGATGCCCAGCGAAAACCAGGACATCCGCAACCCCGACTGACCAGGTCGGCCCTCCTCCGGCTGGCCACTGGCCGGGATATGGAGACTGCAGAGCAGCAGGAAAGCGCTTAGGGCCTGTCGTATGTTTGTCATTTCTTTCATAGATTTTTAGATACTTACTACCAGGGAACGTCGAGTCACAGGACAGCAGGTGTCAGTTCAAAAAAGGCCTGAGCTGCTCCTTCTGCCTCTCATACAGCCCCCGGTTGCCATTGATCGGGATATGGATCGCGCTGCCACGCCCGGCCTTGATACCTATCCTGCCGCCCAGGATCACACCGCCCACCAGCGCACCGATACCCAGTACCACCATAGCCGGACCGACCAGCAAGGCTTCGATACCATCCATATTCCCCGCTCCGGCCAGTATCGCCAGGCCCGGTATGCTCCCTATCGCCATACCCAGCAACAGGCCCGCTCCGCTGCGGTCTCTCTTCGTCCGCAGATCGATATAGTGGATATCCTCTACCGCCAGCAGGATACTCTGCTCACGGGCATTGCTCATCTGTATAGAATCCTGGCCCAGCGATCGCAGGTAGCCCACCGTCTTGCGATGGGTCGCAAATGTCTTCACCTCCGCCAGGCGCAGGGTATCTCCCGGCTGTGCCGCGCAGATGAGCGACAGGCATAGCATGGAGAGTAGACAGTATATTCTGTATACTAACATAGAATAGTCTTTTTGAATGAAATTAATTGTCTCGCGGCCTGTCACAACCGCTCCCTCACTCCGGCAGCCGGATCGCCATCACATAGTGCTGATCACAGGCATATAGCAGACCCCGCTCCGAGTCGACCGCCAGCTCACCGCTGAACTGTGACTGCCAGTGCAGGTTCGATCGCTCCTCCCAGATCACCTGGCCAGTTGCCGCGCGTACAGCATAGAGCCGGGCAAACGTACAGTAGTAGATAATGCCCCGATGATAGACCGGTGATCCTGCACCCACCGAAGACTGGCCCGCCTCCCGTCGCTGCCAGGCCACCTGGCCTGTCTCCGGCCGGAAGGCATAGAGTATATCATCATCATCTTTCAGGATGACCAGGTCCTCATCCGCTGCATATAAGATCCGGTGGTACAGCAGCGCATTGGCATTGGACGGGTGCCTGAACTGCCACCTGATCTCTCCCGTACGCATGTCCATACAATACAGGGTAGCGCCTCCCTGGAAATAAAGACGATCCCCCAGGACAAGCACTTGAAGCAGCGAGGAGTTGCCCAGCGGCTCCAGGTTGTCGTGTCGCCACTCCACACGGCGCCGCGTCATATTCCAGGCCACTACATCCACCCGGTTGGGACTCGACATCCGGTGCTGGAAGACCAATACACTGTCTCCCGTCTCCGGGTCTACCCACAGGTTGTAGCTCTGGATATTGGGACGTGAGCCGTCCGTCTCGCTCCTGCGCACCGTGTACACCGTATCCCAAGTCTGGAAGTCCGTGATATGCGTGCGCAGCAGCTTCGCCACCGTATCCTGTACATCCCGCCAGGTATAGTAGTAGTGATCGCCCAGGATATGGCCAAAGGGGTTGCCCGTGCGGTCCTGCTCCTGTACATACCTGCGGTAGGTCTGTCCACTGGCCAGGTCGATAGAGGCCATACGGGTGCGGTTCTGCACTACGATTTTCTGTTCTCCTCGATGATACTCCGTAGTAGTATAGTGATCTACATCCAGATCGGTCCAATGCCAGATCCGCTGCCCTCCGTTGATATCAAATAGCTTCACGGCAGATTTCTGCGCTGCATAATGGCTGACTACTAACCCATGATCCGTGAGAATCAGGTAAGGGTTCCCCCAGGAAGTATCCGGGTTGAGCGGTGTCACCCATTTCAGTTCCAGTCTACCCATTGTATCCTGGTCACAGCCTGGTCCCATACAGGGGACCGGGTCCTCTCTCCTGCAGGCCAGCAGGCAGATCAGCAGGATCGGTATCGGCAGCAGGTGCAGCGTCAGTCTCATGAGGTACTGGATATTGAGAGCGGGCGGAGTCGCAGTTTTCCACCACTCCGCCCTGCTTACAGTATACAAGTTATTCTTTTTTGGCCGTTTCAAAGAAATCCCCCACGTCTCCGTTATAAATGGCATTTAGCGCGGTCTCTGTCCCACGGTCATTGCGCATCCCCATATGGGAAGAACCAATTAAAGGACGTGGCCTGCTCGTGTACTGCGGAATTTCCATCGCGCTCTCGGCCAGTATCACACCGTCCGACGAGTGGTAGCGGTTGACATAGCTCAGCGCCACCGTCCTCGTCTCCTCATGACACACGATCGTGATACCGTCTCCACGCGGTGCATCCGGCACCTGGATCGGCCGATCCCCACACTGCTCACCCGGCGCAGGATAGTACCGCACCTCCTGGTACCCGATGAACGGGCTGCCCACTATGCATACACACTGGCGGCGCGTGATCTCCTTGTCCACTTCCTTCGTCAGCGCTCCGATAGAAGCCAGGTACAGATCGTCAAACTTCTCCATCATATCCGCTCCACGCTGCCACTCTCCGGCTGCTACACGCCATCGGTTTGCACGATCATTCAGCATACTGGCAAACACAAATGCCGCAGCCGAAGCTGCCGGGCCAATCTTAGGCACAAGTGATACCAATACGCCTCCTGCTATAGCAGCAATAGCCAGCTTTGTATCGGCCCAGGCATGCGCTTTGGCCCCGGTTGCCATTTGTGCATAGTTAAACTGCGTCACATGGGCCAGCACTGCCGTCATGTGTTCACCGTCACGCGCCGTGAAATGATCCTCTTCATTCACATCCTGCCTGAAATAATGCAGGGCCTGCCAGCTCACAGGCACCGGCACATTCCAGAAATCCCCTTTCAGCGTGTTGCCCGGAGGACCTGACACCTTCACATGTGGTATGTTCTGACCCCGCTCCTTCACTCCGTAAAAAGCCACCAGGTCAGAGGTACTGCTATAGTTTGCCAAATCTCCTACCAGGTCGCTGTCCGTTCGGAAAGCATCGTTCACCGCAGGTACTTCCGTACTCAGGTAGTGGGCGCCCATATCCGCCGAAAAATAGTTCCTCACTGTTTCTTCAAAAACCAGGGAACCGATATCGTCCTGGAAAAACACGGGAAACGTGCTCCAGTCCATGTAGAGAGGGCCCGCACTCATCTCCCTCGCCCACTTGTTCAGCAGTTGTTTTACCTCATAGCGGTTGTCTATGATTTTGGCTCCCCGGTTCGGCGTACCGAAGGTCGCGATCCCCCCAAAGTGACGGTCCAGCGTATTGCCTGTGCTGTGGTACTGCCGGTCCAGGCTTCGTGCGATCAGTCCACCCTGGCTGTGTGCGATCACGATCCCGTTCGCCGCGTCATAGCCCACCGGCAGCTCCGGGTCATTCACCGGCAGCTCTACCTGCAGGCTGTGACTCGATATATACGGAACGATCGAACTCGCATCCAGCTCGTATATCTCCGGTACACTCGTCACGATCTTGCGCGGCTCGAAGCCCGCTACAGGCTCCGTACCGTCGCTCGCTCCCGCCGCACGGTCCCACTGCGACCGCTCACTGCTCAGTCCGCTGATCCAGTACACCATCCGGTATTCATCCGTACTGCGCAGCGACGGGTTGCGCGGTGCATCCAGCTCCGGCAGCGGATGATCCGTACTGTCACGGCTCTGTCCCACAGGCAGGGTCAGCTCCGGACGACAAGCCTGTGACCAGGCCGTTCCTCCCGTCCAGAGTCCTATCATTACTATCCATATCTTTTTCATGTTTCTTGGTCATTTTTGAGTTGATGAGATCGGTTTCATTCCAGGATCAGCTTCTGTGTCCATACTGATGATCCGCTGCGCACACGCACCAGGCAGATACCTTTTGCCTGCTGCGGCAGCTCCAGTTCCAGGCCGCGCAGACCGCCTTCCGTCCGCCGCTCCAGCAGCAGCCGTCCGTCCAGGCTGTACAGCTCAACATGTACAGGCTTACCATCCAGCCCCGCAGGCAGGTTCACATAGATCCGGCCAGCCGCCGGATTCGGAAATACCTCCAGCAGATGCGCCACCGCTTCTGCCGATACCTGCGGCGGACGTACCAGCGGGTTGCTCTTCGGGTAGTACTCCGCATAGTCCCGCTGCTCTACCCGGAATATACAGGCCCCCATCGGTGAGGTATCCCGCGTCACGATCAGGTGCGACACCGGTACGATCCGCAGGCTGTCCGAAGGGTCCATCTGGATGAACTCACTCCGCAACCACAAACTGTCCGGTCCATACACTCGTACAAACCACGCACTCCCTGCGGAATCAAGCGTCAACTCTAATCCATCCAATCCAATAAATATCCTCCCGTCCGGCAGCTCCACCAAGTGAGCACCCAGTGTATCCAGCACCTCCTGCAGCACTGATGCAACCGTGGCCAGAGACGGAGCAGCCCCGACAGGAGTCTCCCGACTATACATCAGGCTATCGTTTGGCGCGTACACCCGCATACTGTCCTGGTAGCTCACCATATGGCTGTAAGCCAGCGTCTGCGCATTGAACTGCGCAGACGGGTTCAGTACATGACAGATAAAGATGGTACTGTCCGATCCGTCGCCACCCATCAACACCCGTTCGTCCGTCTTCTTCGGCTCCATGTAAAACAGGTCCAGTGTGTGCAGGTCTTCCAGGTCCGTACCCTCTGCAGGCACATAGCTGATCTGCGTCTTCTCCCGCCAGGAGTGGGTCACCGTCATCCCCGAAGGGATGCCCGGCAGCAGCAAGGTAGCTGCATGTGGCGGAGGTGGGCCCAGTTGCGCTGCCAGCGGCGCAGACCACAGCAGACCGCAAAAAATGACCAGTGTCATTGGCCGGGCGCGCCCTCGCAGCGCGCCGTTTCGATACTTCTTCATAACTTTGTATGGTTTTTGTGAAACAATTGATTACCGCCTCCGGGACCGGCCAGGGTCACGGGGGCTTTTTTTATCTACTACGTTTGGTTCTCTGCAGCAAATCTGCCTGCTTTTTCTACGCAGTTTGTTGCGAATATCAATTCAAATACATATTTTTTACTTATATATTAGGATAAACTGTCCCGATCAGGACTATTTTGACCCTGTAAGTGGCCTGGCGCGATACATGACCTGTCAAAAAAACCGGTTCGCTTCCCTTGTCCTGCAGAAATGCGCCGGGCATATCCGGCACACTCCACAGGAATCAAACTGTATACGTCGCTACGATCAGGAAATCACAATTGATTGTATCAAATATGCCTTTGTCGATCCATTGACTACAATAAAAATCATTTACTCAAAACCGCCGACACAAAGATAAATAACACTATAATTATTTTACCTGACAATATTTGGCAGAAACCGGACATTTTCTGTCAGGTACCGGACAGTTTTTGGCAAAAACCAGACAGATTCTGTCCGGCGCCTCATAGATTTTGTAATTTCGTGTGGCGGATATCCCGGCAGGATATGACCGCTTTTGCTGATCCTAACCCACAAGCTGACCACAGATGCTACACGATACCATACGCCGTATACGCGAGTCGCGCCAGTTGACCCAGGAAGAAGTGGCCGAGCGGCTCAGCCTGGCTGTGCGCACCTACGCCCGCCTCGAGTCCGGCGAGACCCGGCTGGACTGGGAGCGTATCCGCTCCATCGCTGAAGCCTACGATATGAGTCCCGAAGACCTGGTAGCATTTGATGGAAAATCCATTATCCAGACTTTCAATGTAGAAGGGCATGACGAAAGCACCAATACAAATAATGGACCTGTTTATAATTGCAATTACTATAGCGCCGAAAAAGACCTCTACGAGCAACTGATTGCTCAGCTCCGCTCGGAGAACGAGCTGCTGCGCGGTGAGCTACAGCGGATCCGGGAGGATATGGCGTTTTTGCGGGAGGAGTTGAGGAGAGGGAGATAGGAGTGAGAGAGAACAACTCTCAGTTAAAGCCCTAGCCAACCAACTTAGGTTTAAGGCTTTTAGAAGTCGTCATGAGGCTATTGGCTGGACAGAGTATCAATTGCCTACATAATTATTGTAGCGCTTTAGTATTGCACCTTATTCAATGCAGCTTGGCTTCAACTAAATATTCATGAAATGTCATATCGAAGTATTTAGACTTCATTCTAAAAATATGGTGTTCAGTAACTGCAAGACCGATGAATGTCGTTTCATTTACAATTATCAACTCTTCAACATTCCCATTTACAGTCTGCTTAGTAGTCTTTTCTTCAAATACATACATTTCTTTCTTACTGTTGCCAATAATAAGACCATGGACCAAATAGTGCTTATCAAGCAATACACCACCTGAAAGACCCCGAGGAGCCTGAAAAGACAATTCATAGCAATTTGCCTTTAGCTCTCCTAGTTCATAAAAAGTTTCAGCTAATACATTTCCTGAGAAACCTCGGCCGCTAGTTAGACCCCTGAAAACATCAAAACCATGAGGAAAACCCATAGATCGAATATCCTCGAAAATAAAGAGGGGGCTATTGCCCCACTTGAAAGACTTGGGTTTCTTTTCTGGTTCCCAAATTTCCGAGCTTTGTATCAAAGCTATATCAGCTTCAGGAAACTCTTCAATCACAGTATAATTATGGAAGCTAACGCAACCGTGAGTAACTTGACTTAAGAACCCTAGTCGAGACTGTTCACTCTTTTTGGCATACTGTACAACATGATTAGCGGTCAAAAAGTAGTCTTGCCCAATACTAAAACAAGTACCATGTATTTCGTATGGTTGAATCTTTTGATCGATCGTACGCATCCCATAGATAGGAAATACATAGTCGCCAAGTATAATTGGCTCTTTCTTAACCCTCCCCGTATGCTTATTGCCTTGGGAGCCGTACTTTTTTCCGCGTCGATTATTTTTAACCACCTTCAATCTACGATTAAATCCTTTCAACAGATAATTACCATAATTGAAACCCACGGAGTCTACTTAGCGACAACTCATTATTCACAAAACACATATCTTGTTCAAGTCCGAAAGCCCTGCAAATTCTTTCAGAGTGCTCCTTTGCCACTTCTAATATTTCACCATCCGTCAACCCATTGGTACTAAAACTATAATTTAGCATGAAGTTATTATGATGCTTGTTCCGTATATCATACTCTGCATAAAATGGGCTGATTCTAATTGTATCATTGAAGTTATAAAGCTTCAAGTTCAAGACATTCACAAAGCTGACTTGTAAGAGCACCTCATCATAATAATTAATGTAACTATAAAAGTCCCGTGCAAATCCGAGTAGAACCATCTCGTAAGCAACTATATCGGTCAAAAGAACTGCAACATTTGAAGCATCACTCGCCTGAGGGCTGACATATGTAAATGAATCTGATAAGCCTGCTTCTACAAATCCATTATTCAAAATTTCGAAATAAGAAGACATTTCATTGCCACTTATTTGCTTTAAAACTATACCGTCCAGCTTGATATCGTCATTATAGCCTGTATTATACAGGGGCATCGAAGTATAAGGTTTATAGCCGCTCGAATGACTCTGTAACCACCTCCTAACCTCTGCGATTGGCAGTTTAATCAATTCTTTGTCTAAATGCTTAGGGATCAGATTAAACAAGATGAAAGGTTTAGCAATACCAGTCACTTCCTCCACCCGAGATGACAAAGCATCAGAGTTATTATTTCTCCCAAAGTCGTTACTTCCTGCGTTGTCCAGATTCCTGCTCCGTAAGAAGTCCTTCCATGCATTAATCCTGTTTCTCGAAAACTCGAACATATCTCTTATCTGATAATGAGTTGCAGGTTTTGATCTGTCATTAACCCTTATATAATAACAGTTCAATTCAGTTACTATATGAGGTTTGCCATAGCTTTCCGGTATATAGATAACAACTATGACCTTATCCGTACCAGGAATATCAATGATTTTGGGGTCATGATAGAAAACAGATGGCTCTATGTTTGAGCTCAAGACTTGATTGAGCCACTCATCAACATCCTTATTCTGAATTTCCCGTTCGATACCGACGATCTCCAGGCCATCATTCACTCCGATAATCAAGTACCCTCCACTTGTATTAGCAAAAGATGAAACATCCTTTGCCAACTCTTTTTTTGCCTTGTCAACGTTGCCAATACCCAGCTTATAATCCAATCGACACCCTTCCCTTTCCTGGCGATTCTTTACCAGGTCTTCAATATCATCATAGTTGAGTTGCGAAATGTGTTTAGAGAACATCTAATATATGGTATATCTAATTGTTATAGTTTTGCTTAAGAAGCCAAACAGTAACAGCTAAAGTAAACATCAAGTATCCACTCACGGCAACAAGTAGTTTATAACTTATCCTCCATCGACTATTTCAACCCAACATAGTCTCCTCTCCTTGTTGTTTCTCTATCATATGAATATAAACCCTCTCGCTCAAGTCATCGAACTCTCTTAAGAAAATATCAAATGAATAATCTCTTGATGGTTTGTAGCCATTTTTCTTGTCAAAAAGACGAAACATCTTGTCTACATACTTTGCTGTCAATTCAAGATAATGAACATCAGAGGGGCACTTTAGAATAGCAGGTCTTCTAAAAAATTTATGCAAAGGATTATCAGATTCCACTAAATTGTATCGCGCAACATGATTCCACATATTGTGAGCTATATTACTAAAAGGCTGATAAACATAATTATAAAGATCAATACAATCTGCTTCTTCTGCCATTTGTCTGACACTTATTTCAGACCAACTTTTAAAGCTCACCTCAGTCAGAAAAGTAAATCTCTGTTGATTTATCCAACCTTCGATTGCTTCAATCGTCTCTTTCTCTTGTTCGTATGGTTCACGATCTTGCATTTCAGCCTTTCTGTGCTCGAGTTGCAGTTTAGCTTGTCCTAACCCGTAATAAATGAACCTTCTTGATCTCTCAACTGGGTCCTCCAATATCCAAGCAAAGTTTATATAGTTATCAACTAAACTCCGCATAATGATTGGCGCGATATGCCTATTCCAAATTGAACTGCAAGCCATGAAGTTCATTGCAATTGTAATCTGCCTTGACATCAACGCGCCAATTACTTCATACTTTTCTGGAATGGATAGATCCTTTTCCCAATTATTCCACCGCTCTTTTAGATCTTCTTCTATATTATTCCTGTAGCGCACTATGAGTGCTTCTAGTTCTTGACAATACTCCATGTTAGCTAAAATATAGACTATCGATGTTATATGGCTCAAACCTGTAAGCTTGATTCCAAAAATATGTCTGCCAACTTTTATCTACCTTGATAAAATTATCATTCTTAACGAATATATTTATAGAAGCCCTGACACTACTTGCAACCATCTGAGACTCTTCTGTGTCAGGATAAAATTTAATTTGATTCAAATTTGCAAGCTTATTATTTGCACCTATTGCTAAAAAACCCATCTGGATAGTATAGTAAATTGCATTTGACAAAACCAAAGTTGACTCTTTAGTTGTCTTGTCCAGTAATGGCCTGATCACAGATTTCACGTATGTCAAGTCTTCCTCTGTTGATTCTGAAACTGAATTGTAAAAAAGAACCTTTAACGGACACTCTGGAAACACTCTGATGAACGGCAAAAGTGCGTCAAGGATCTTTTTATAGTCGCTATCTAAAAACAGAGTGCCTAGAATACTATCAACTTCTTTTTCTTCAAGGAGCGTAAAATTGCTTATCATGCAAAACAACTTATTACTTTCACAGCTCTTAGAATTAATTACATCTAAAAGTTTCAATGTAATCCTTGAGGCAGTTGGGACTCCATACCTTTCATTTAAGAACCCTTGCCAAACAAGTTCGGGTAGAACCTCATATAAATAGTGGACTTCATTGAAGTTTGCTTTCCATCCAGGAAATGAATGGAAGACAGGTGGTTCTAGCTTCTTCTTTACTAGTTTGTGGTCAGATAATATCTGGTTCTTCTTTTTCAATCTTACAGCATTATTTCTACAACTTCTTATTAAGCCCACTCGCCAAAGAGTCACATATAGTTTATAAATATACATAACTATTCCTTTAGACAACAGCTTTCATCAACTATATAATCGTCGATGATATACACAAAGCTCTTGATCAACACAACTGCTTCTATTACTAACACAAAGAGATCGAAACCAATCTAAATGGCAAAATCTAGCTCTCATTACTCAGCCCTATAGTCTTGAAGGAATTAACCTTCTTCGATATGACTCTTGGCCAATTCCCAGCAACCAACAGTATGCCCCCAAGCATGCCAACAGCCAGTGTACTGTATAGAAAGTGTATGGACAGGGGGTATTTGTTAACTTCCCTTGTTTACACATATCGCCGGATCGATCCACAAAATATCCGCCGGTCCCGCTCACCAATCACCGCTCACCTACCCCGCAAACAGGCAGATCCCCCTTGACAAGATCCCCGTATTTATGTAATTTACCTGTTTAATGCACCGACAGCTAAACCCCACAAACACATCCATATGAGCCGGTTCAGACTGATCTCTCTACTCGGGGCCATCCTGTGGCTGGTCACGGACAGCCGCGCGCAGAGCTATGGCGAAAATGACCTCATCACCTCCCGCGAAGACCAGGAGGAATACCTGGTCGGCCGCTGGCAGGTAAGCGGGAGCCTGCAGGGTGCAGAAGGATTTGACATGCAGGTAGAGGGCGAGATCGAGTTCCGGGGGCGGAAGAAATTCAACTATGTCCTGGTGCTGGTAGCCTCCTCCGAAGGCAACCCGCTGGTCCGCTCCGAATGTACCGGTGAGGGCCGGTGGAAATGGCTGGAAACGGGCAAAGGCGAGATCGACGGGGACCTGCCCGGCGCCTGTGCATGTACGTCAAAGGCCCTTGACGACGTGATGGGCCCGATGCTGCTGAATATGCTCGAGGCCTCCGAGACACCGGTCTGCAGTGAGATCAAACGCGCGCTTTCTACAACCGACATGACATTCAGGAAGAACAGGATCGATCTCTCCGCCGACAGCCCGGGCGAACAAGTACGGGTATCACTGGTCCGGACAGGATCGCCCAGGTAAGGCCACTCTTCCATCCGCTTGGTCCGGGCGGCCTGCAAGGCCCGTCACAGCTCCACCAGCCCGCTCAGCAGCAGCTCCATATCCTCCAGGTATTCCTCCTGCAGGTTTTCACTCGTATAGGCCAGGAACTGGATGGTCCCGCCGGCATTGGAATAATAATATCCATAATAGACAAATCTCATGCCCTGGATGGTACCCACCATCTGCATCATGAGTACCTGCACGCCGTTGACCTGCCGGTATTCTTCCCTGGTGACCCGTATATCCGGCGCAGCGCTGCGCGCATTGTCCACGGCGATCCCCTTCAGCACCCCGATCGGTATCTGTACCTTCTCGGCGATCAGCATCGCATACAGGTCGCCCCCTTTCAGCTGTAGCTGGTATTCGTACGGGACATCTTCCGTCCCCTTGCTGAAGCTCCATCTCTTCGGATCGATCCAGACGCCTATGTTCAGCTTCTGGCTCCTGACCAGGAAGGTGGATTTGTTGTCCTTTACATAGGCTTTGTCGCTCACCGGGATCTCGTAGTCACCGGCGGCGGCATCGTCGCGGAGGTATTTCCAGGTGCCGTCCCGGTACAGGATGACTTCGTCGCCGGTCTCGGTGACGGCGTTGATCTGTGTATATGCGGGCTGCAGCGCGATCAGCAGGGCCCCGGTCAGTAGCGTCCTTTTCATGCCTGGTGTTTAGCGATTCAAGTTATGATTTTTGTCTGCTTCGTGGTGTACAGATTGCACGGATGTATCCAAACCTTACTCGCACTCCTCTACCCTCTACCCAAACCCGGCAATTTTTCGGGCAGTATGTTCCCAGGACTGCCGATTGTACCGGCTGTTCAGCACATCAAGGGCTTCTCTCCTCCACTTCCGGCATATCCGTTTCCTTGCCCTGCGCGGGCAGCGGTTCTTTCGGCTTTATGATTGAAATGCCGTATCTTAATAAAATGGACTGTACTGATATACCGTCGCACAGGTATCAAACAAACCGAAACGCCTCAAACTCCTATCACACACACTCCCAAAACCCGGCATCTTTTTCGAGCAGTATGTTTTCAAGACCCGCACACAATGCGCTGGCTCCGTGCCAGCCGCGTCGGAGTGAGCCGCCGGGACCAACAAAATGACAGTGCGAAGAACAACAGCCATGCCTCCTGGGACACCACACTACCACCCGCGAACGCTTCGCTGCGGGGCGTGGGCGGGGTGTAAGAAAACAACAGCAAGAAAAAACAGCTTGATCTTTGACTACTTTGTGTCAAGACAAAGTAGTGCCGTCCGCAGGACACGCGTCTTTGACGCAAAATGCCGTATCTTAATAAGATGGACTGTACTGATATACCGTCACACAAGTATCAAACAAACCGAAACACTCCAAACTCCCCCTCACACACTCCCAAACCCGGCATTTTTCGAGCAGCTAGCTCCCGAGATTGCCGATTGCACCGGCTGTTCAGCACATCCATAACCTCTCTCCTCCGCTACCGGCGTATGGGCTTCATTGCCCTGCGCGGGCGGCGGTTCTTTTGTCTTGATGCAAAAGAACCAAAACATCAAGGCTGGTTTTTGCCGCCTGGTTTTCCGACGCAGCGCGTGACAGCTGCGCAGCTAAGCCGTTCGCTGCTACCCGCAAAGCCACCGCGCACAAATACTAGCTACTCGGCAGCGCCATTCAGACAGGCTACACTCAGCAGCTCACTTCCGACGCTGCTGCTCCAACCCCTCCCGCCTGCACGCCGCTGCTGGAAAACTTACAGCGGCAAAAACAGGCCGTTCCTACGCTCTCGGCTTGCTCAAACACAAAACACGGGCTCTCCCAACACCCGGCCTTTTTTTCGAGCGGTATGTTTTCAAGACCCGCACACCCGGCGTAGGCTCCGTGCCAGCCGCGACCGAGTGAGCCACCAGGACCAACGTAAATGACAGTGTGAAGAACAGCCGCCAAGCCTCTCCGGGGCGCCAAGCTATCAACCGCGAACGCTTCGCTGCGTGGCGTGGGCGGGGCGTAAGAAAACAACAGCAAGAAAAAACAGCTTGATCTTTGACTACTTTGTATCAAGACAAAGTAGTGCGGTCCGCAGGACACGCGTCTTTGACGCAAAAATCCGTATCTTAATAAGATGGACTGTACTGATATACCGTCACACAAGTATCAAACAAACCGAAACACTCCAAACTCCCCCTCACACACTCCCAAACCCGGCATTTTTTTCGAGCGGTATGTTTTCAAGACCCGCAGTTATTGGCTCACAGATTGCACAGATGAGCACAGATCACTTCTCGCAATGCCAGGTACATCCGTGAAAATCTGTGACATCTGTGAGAGACAATGTATAGACAAAGTAGCGCCGTCCGCAGGACACGCGTCCCTGACACAAAAATCCGTATCTTAATAAGATGGCCTTGCTGAAATATCTATTCGCCCCTCTACCGGTAGAAATACAAACCGATCTCGTTCAGACCATGGTTGATATACTGCTTGGTCATCAGGATCAGGAAAGCAATCAGCGCCGCCCGCAGGATCAGCGACCATTTCCTGTAACCAAAAGCCGAGAAGTACTGGTAGTAAAAAACAAGTATATACGTATAGGTCAGCACGACGATGCCCCAGTTGATCGACCGGAGCAGGTCCAAATCCGCCGTGAAGATCATCGCAATCTTCAGGAGCAGGTTGATGGACAGCCAGCCGCAGAGCATATAGATATTCATGACCAGGTGCTCCGTATAGTTCTGCCTGCTCCTCCGGAAAAACCCGTAGCTGGCCAGCGCATAAAACGGTATGCCCAGCAGGGCGATGACCTTCGAATAATCCCTGATGAGCCGGATAAGACCAGAAGAATGCGTGAACATGCTGGTCAGATCGGCCTTCATACATTTGCTGAGCAGGTAGTCGATCGTCAGGATCAGGATAACGGTCGTGAAATAGTTGAAGTGATTGACCCGCTTGCCCTGGATATACTCCCGGATACTATGTCCCGGCCGTAAGACCAGCTCCCGCAGCGTGTACAGGAATCCCTTGTCCAGGTGAAATACGCCGTGCACGAGGTCGTGCGCAAAGAAATGCTGCAGGGAAAACCGGTGCGTGGAGGTCTTCTGACCGCAGTTGCTGCAATAATTTCCCACGGTAGCCTGACCGCAATTCAAACACCTGCCTGCCATCTGAGTCTGTTTTTAGGCATTATGATCCTCCTGAATACAAAGATACCTTCCGAAAACGCGGTGCTAGTATACTACAAGTCCCGGTCATAATTTACTCCTGTCCCCTCTCTACTCCCAAACCCGGTCTCTATTTTGTTCTGCCAGCTCCCAGGACTGCCGATCGTATCTGCGATTCGGCACATCCGTAGCCCTCTTCTCCGCTATCGCCTACACGCCGCTGCTGGAAAACTTACAGCGACAAAAACAGGCCGTTCATTCCGGTGCTATGGCGAAAATGTCCTATCTTAAATAAGATGCACTGTACTGATATACCGTCACACAGGTATCAAACCGAAACGCCTCAAACTCTTCCCTCACTCTCTCCCAGAGACCGGCATTTTTTTCGAGCAGTATGTTTTCAAGACCCGCACACCCGGCGTAGGTTCTGTGCCAGCCGCGTCGGAGTGAGCCACCAGAGCCAACGAAATGACAGCGCGAAGAAAAGCGACCATGCCCCTCCGGGACACCAAACTACCAACCGCGAACGCTTCGCTGCGTGGCGTGGGTGGGGCGCAAGAAAACACCTGCAAGAAAAAACAGCTTGATCTTTGGCTACTTTGTATCAAGACAAAGTAGCGCCGTCCGCAGGACACGCGTCTTTGACGCAAAAAATCCGTATCTTAATAAGATGAGCTATCGTGAAATCATGTCAAGACAGACTAAAAGCCTCCCCAAAACTCTACTCCCGCTCTCTCCCAAAACCCGTCCTTTTCCAGGCAGTATGTCTTAAGGCATTACGAACAAGCAATTGCACATACGCAGAAGCTCCAGGCCATGTCAGGGAACTGCGCAGCACGACGCTTTTTACCAAATGGTAAATTCCGGACAAAGCCACTTGTTAACTTTGCAGCAATGGATAAATTGATAGAATATATTCTGCAGTTTGGCAACCTGAACAGGCAGCAAACTGACCTTATTGCTAGCAAAGCCAAAGAACTGGAACTACGCAAAGACGAATATTTCTCAGAAGCGGGGAAGATCCCCCGGCAAGTGGGCTTTGTCCTGGATGGCGTTGTCCGTGGCTGCTACTACAACAACAAAGGCGAGGAAATCACGCGTTGTTTCATCCCCGAAAATAACCTGGTAGTTGACTATATCAATTTTGAAACCAATACGGCTTCTGCCGAATACTTACAAGCCGGCAGCGATTGCAAACTGATCATATTTTCAAAACAGGACTGGGATGAACTTTCCCATACCATCGTGGGCTGGGACAGCATCAAAAGCAATATGGTGCAAAAATGTCTTTATCAAAAATCCAGGAAGAGCCCTGTGGTCTCGCAAGACGCAACTACGCGCTACCTGGAGTTCCTGGAAAACTATCCCACGCTCACTAACCGTGTCGCCCTTTCTCATATCGCTTCTTACCTGGGCATTACGCAACAATCATTGAGCAGGATAAGAAAAAACATCCGCTGAGATCACTATTTACCATATGGTAAATGACTTCGTTTCCTCCCGGACCATCTTCGCATGGTGAATTATAAAACAAAAGGAAATGAAGAAAGTATTGATCACAGGAGCCAATAAGGGCATCGGCTTTGAAACAGCCAGACAGTTATTGCAAAAGGGATTTTACGTTTACATCGGAAGCCGAAACCCAGACAACGGCTTACAGGCCGTCGAAAGACTGAGAGCCGAAAACCTGCTAAATGCAGAAGCTGTTCAAATTGACGTGACCAGTGATGAGTCGGTAAAGAACGCCCGCATTGAGATCGGGAAGAAAACAGGCGTCCTGGACGTTTTGATCAACAACGCGGGTATAAATGGCGGTACGCCCTATAATGCCTTGGAAGCAAGCGCGGCACAGTTTTTCTCAGCATTTGATACCAATGTATTTGGCGCGGCCAGGGTCACACAAGCATTCATTGACTTGCTTAGAAAAGCCCCCGAACCAAGAATTGTGAATGTAAGCACGAGTGTCGGTTCACTTACGCTACAAAGCAACCCGGATTGGTTTGGCTATCACTTTGCAAAATATGCGGTTTACGGTTCGTCAAAATCGGCTTTGAATATGTATACCGTCCATCTGGCTTACGAACTCCGCGACACCCCGTTCAAAGTAAATGCAGTTTGCCCGGGTTACACAAAAACTGATTTTACAGGATACAACGGTGGTGAAGTTGAAGACGCAGGAAAACGCATTGTGAAATATGCCCTGTTGGATAAAGACGGTGTAACGGGAAAACTCATTAGCGAAGAAACCAATCCGGCAACAGGCGAAATTCCCTGGTGACAGAGGACTAAGAAGAGAGTTGTCCTGTGCGGGCGCGGTGACCCGGCAGTACCGTTCAGATCAGCTACACCCGGCAGTTCACTTCCGACGCTGCTGCTCCATATCCACCCGCCTGCACGCCACTACTGGAAAACTTACAGCGGCAAAAACAGGCCGTTTGTCCCGGTGCTACGGCGAAAATGCCGTATCTTAATAAGATGGACTATCGTGAAACCATGTCGCAGACAGACTAAAAGCCCCCCAACTCTACTCCCGCTCTCTCCCAAACCCAGCTTTTTCGAGCAACTAGCTCCCGGGATTGCCGATTGCACCGGCAGTTCAGCAAATCCATGACCTCTCTCCTCCGCTACAACATATCGGCTTCATTGCCCTGCGCGGGCTGCGGTTCTTTTGTCTTGATGCAAAAGAACCAAAACATCAAGGCTGGTTTTTGCCACCTGGTTTTCCGACGCATCGCGTGACCGCTACGCAGCTAAGCCGTTCGCCGCTCTGCAAAGCCGCAGCACATAAATACTGGCTACCCGACAGTACCATTCAGACAGGCTACACTCGGCAGCTCACTTCTGACGCTGCTGCTCCATATCTACCCGCCTGCACGCCGCTGCTGGAAAACTTACAGCGGCAAAAACAGGCCGTTCCTACGCTCCCGGCTTGCTCAAACACAAAACACGGGCTCTCCCAACATCCGGCCTTTTTTTCGAGCGGTATGTTTTCAAGACCCGTACACTCTGCGCGGGCTCCGTGCCAGCCGCGTCGAAGTGAGCCACCAGGGCCAACGAAATAACAGCGCGAAGAACAGCAACCATGCCCCTCCGGGACACCACACTACCAACCGTGAGCGCTTCGCTGCGTGGCGTGGGCGGGGCGCAAGAAAACACCTGCAAGAAAAAAGAGCCTTATCCCGATTGGTTCGGGACGCCACTTTGTGTCAAGACAAAGTGGCAAAACAGCCGTCCGCAGGACAAACTACCTACAAGATACCGACTGCCAAGCGACGCGAACGAAGATAAGATAACAGGCTGCAGATCGGCCGACAAACCCTAATAGGAACATGCCATCACCCCAAAAATGACCTAACGATGCTGATCGACCAGGATCATATTCCCGTCCAGGTCGGTCACTATAAGGCTGGCAGGCCCGGAACTGCTTTCGTCCGCTTCCGCTATGAAGGCAATACCCTTGCTCCTGAGCTGCCGCTGAATCTCCCTGACATCGTCAAACGGATCGACATTGCGGGCGTTTTCGTCCCAGCCCGGGTTGAAGGTCAGGATATTGCCTTCAAACATCCCGTGAAACAGCCCGATGAGGGCGTTCCCGTTTTTCATGATGAGATAATGCTGCTCCATGCTGCCGGCAAAGGCGACAAAGCCCAGGTGCTCATAAAATGCTTTTGAAGCCTCGAGGTCCTTGACGCTAAGGCTGACTGAAAATGCGCCCAGTTTCATATGGTCTTTTTTCTGTGTTTCCGTGTGATGCGCCGCCTTCCCGGCACCGGTAGAGCTTGCTGACGCTCCTGCATACATAGGCCGGAAAGCGAATCCAAAGCAAAATGCCGCAGCAAGTCCCAAAACGATGAAAGCCCTCCTTTTCATTGCTATTGTGTTTTGATCTTTACCCTATCGTTGTTCCGTACCTGCTGTTTCCGCCTTTCGCTATACGCTTTGCCCGAAGGTCAGCAGGTTGTTATCCGGATCCAGCATCGAAAACTCCTTTTGTCCCCAGGGCTTGACTTGCAGATGCCCTGCGGGGTGTATCCCTGCTCCGCTGTCCAGCATCGATTGGTACAATCGATAGATGTCGTCTGTCCGGATATAAACCTGCCCGTAATTTTCTTTGGGGTCCAATTCCGTGAACGCAAAGAAATGGATCTGTATGTTCTCCTTCTCCACCATCAGGAATCCACCGTAGTCGGCGCGTCCCAGCTTCCCGGAAACCCAGCTTGTCCAGGTAGAATGCCCTCGTAGCGGCTTTGTTCCGCATCGGCAATTTTGGATGTATGGCTGTCAGCATAGTACGTTCCGTTGCTGTAAATCCACACCTGTTTTCCGGACTATCGGCCGCCATCCCGCCTGCCCTGCCGTAAAACGTTACCCGAGCCCGGCATTCGAGATCAATACCCGTTATTCAATTGGGTCCCGACCGACCACATATTGCCTGCAAAGTCCCTGAAAGTCGCCCGCCTGTCGGGGTCGCCCGCCCGCTCTGTCGGTCGCTCTATGATCTCACACCCCGCGTCGATGGCTTTTTGGAATACTTCGTCGACGTCGGGGACATAGACGTACATGACGATCGGCACAGGCGGGTATTTGTCCGACGCATCGCCCAGCATGACGACCGAGTCGTCGATCCGGATCTCGGCGTGCATGACGGAGCCGTCGGGCATATCGTAACGCCTGAGCACTTCTGCGTCAAAGATCGCTTTCATCTCAGGTCAATAAATTGCTCAGCTCCTGCGACGATGAAGTAAGGCGAAACGGGATTCTATCCTGCCGGTTTGAATGGTTGATCCATATCCTTTCTTGTTTGATCTCTCCTGGTCCAATGACCGCCGATGCGCTGGTATGCGCAGCTGCGTTTTGATCATACAATATATCGTATTTTCTCCTGACGCCGCATCCCGCCGATACATATAAGCTGCACTATGACTTAGGCTTCATTTCCTTCCGGAAACACTGAAAACTTATTAGTACGGCTGGCTCTGCCTGGATTTCGGCCTGCCAACTTTAGGCACCTGAATATTAGCTCATTATGAAAGGTATATTCCCTTGATTTACAGGTATAGAAACTCTAATCGAATACATAGCATTAAGAACAGCGTCTCTTTGGGGGGCAATGTTTTTTTCATAAAAACTTGTACTACAAGCCCAAGTTTCAATCCACTCTATCAGAATATTGTTTACAAAGTTGACGTTTAGTTCAGCTAAATTCATCTCTTCAAGAAAGTGGGTGAACGCCTGTTGGTGTTCCTTAAGATACCCAACGATCAAAATCAGTTCGTTATTTCTAGGGAATACAGTGAACAACACGTATGGAAGCACATAATCTCTTTGGTATGGCGTTAAACCAATATTCTCTGGCAGATGCCCCGCCACATTATCCATACTAAAAACTGAAGATGTCACTAACTCTCTATAAGGTAGAGATTTTACAATAAATTCGAAATGCCTTATATCATTCATTAAGGTGTCTTCAATTTTCATTTTATAAGCCTCAAGGTCTTTGATCCCTAAACTCTGTAAGAAGAGATGATGCTTGTAATGCGTTCTAGTTTCCTCATATAAATTTGTTTCGCTACTTAAGAACTTGCTAGTCCATTCGTAAATAGAAAGTTTTTTCCTTAGCTCATGGCAAACAGCCCTATAGTTTAGGAGCATTAAGTGTTTGTAATCGTTTAAGTTAATGGGGTGCTTTTCTATTTCAGCGAATACTAATTGATCATGAAAGGCACAAAAGCCTTGAAATGTAAGGATGCTTTTTGCCCCCTGTCTGAAGAAATACGGAGCTTTTCCTGCGTATGTTTCGGGGCCACTTGGTTTGTACAACTTACCTTCGACGTCAGCAATTGGTGCTAAAAAATTGCTTCGCTGGATCAAGTGAGAATCAATCGTTGGTTGCCCGCAATTTGGAATCATGCATATTTTTTCTGAATTCAGAACTTGTTTTTTATAGGTGTTTAAGGCCGAAATTTGCTTAGACATATTGCGGTAAATTTTATTTTGAAACTCATTGTTAAATAGAAAACCTGCCTATTTGAGTGCAAATTTGCCTCATAAAGCAAAATAATACTGATTGCTAATTGAACATAGCTGTCATATCGGTATCAATAGGACTTTTTTCTTTTACAGCGAGAAAATATAGCTTTGATCTCGATTGGTTCGGGACACCGCTTTGTGTCAATACAAAGTGGCAAAAGCCGTCCGCAGGACATGCTCATAACACCCCTCCCCGAAGTCGGACTAAACGAACGAAGGTAACAACAAGCCCGGCTTCCCCTTGCATACCTCATAAAAACGCCGTATCTTAATAAGATAGACCATACTGAAACGCCATCGTGCATAGCGGCTGCAACCCTCCCTACGAGTGCTTCAGCCGCGTCGCATACGTCTCCGGCTTGACAAAACCCGGCACCGTCCTGGAATCAGACGGCAAAAACTGGTAAGGCGTGATCTGGCGGGTCCAGTCAAAAGTCGTCTTCTCCTGGTAGCGTCTGCGGTAGTCGATCGGCGTACAGTCCCGGTACTTCTTGAACAACCGGTTGAAATTGGCCAGGTTGTTGAAGCCCGCATCGAAGCAGATCTGGCCTACCGTCACATCCGTATCCAGCAGCAACTTGCAGGCATAGCCGATGCGCGTGTCGATCAGGAACTGTGTGAAACTCTTGTTCGTGTACTTGCGGAAAAAATGGCCGAAGGCCGACTCGCTCATATTGAGCACCTCCGCCACATCGCCGATCTTCAGGTTGCGGTTGCTGAAATGCTTCAGGATATAATTATACGCGACCTGTATGCGCTTGCTCTCCGACTTCACTACCGCCGGGTCAAAGCCCTCGCTCGCGAGGTAGACAAACTCCGTCGACTCGGACAGCACGTCCAGCAGCCCGAAAAACTCGATGATCCGGCTGAATCCCGTCGCCCGCGTCATGCTGATGAGCCGCTTGCGCACATCCTCGAATGTCTGCCCGTAGAAACGTATGCCGCGCGACGAGGCCTGCAGCAGCTTCCTGATCTTGTAGAAATTGTCCTTCTGCAGCAGGCGGGAATCGAAGAGATCGGCGCCAAACTGCAGCGTGATCACCCGGTAAGGCCGCTTCTTGTGCTGCGGGCGCTCCGTACCGTCCCACTTGTGCATGAGGTAAGGTCCCAGCAGCACCAGGTCATTGTCGTGGTAGCGCTCGGTCGAGTCGCCGACGATCCGCGTACCCGATATACCCAGCACCAGGTTGAGCTCTATCTCCGGGTGATTATGGATCGGGTAGTCGAATCCGTTGTTGACAGAATCCAGTATCACATAGACATCTGATTCTGTGAGCGGTGTAATTTCGCGATATATCTGCATGTTAAAATATCCTTTCGCAGACCCGCCGGGCCAAAATATCTTCTTCGCAAAAGTACCAACATTTTACTTTATAATACCAACTTGTTGCCCCGCCGCTAGGTACATTTGTCTTTAGAGATCATTCTACCCCAACCATATCCGATGCGCACGCCCGTACTCTGCAAAGAGTACAGCTTTGCTTTGTGATGTACTGTTCAGAAAAGAGAAAAATCTTCAAATCAAGTTGTTTATGAACACATTGTCTACCGTATGGAATCGTCCTGTATCGCCGGTCGCACTGCTGTCGCTGATGCTCGCCCTGCTCCTGCCGGCCGCATACAGCCATGCACAGACCAACCGGATCACGGGGATCGTCCTGTCTTCCGAGGACCGCGAGCCGATGATCGGGGTCAGCATCCTGCTGGTAGGGACCGACCAGGGCACCATGACCGATGTAGACGGCAGTTTTGAGCTGCAGGCCGGACCGGACGCACGCCTGGAGCTCAGCTATATCGGCTTTGAGACGATGGTAGTCGATGTGAAGGGACGTACCGCCCTCACCATCTTCATGGAGACCAGCAGCAAGATGCTGGAGGACGTCATCATCACGGGTTACAAGCGTGAATTTAAGTCCAATATCAGTGGCGCTATCTCCTCCGTCAAGGCGGAGAATATAGAACGGCTTCCCGTACTCGGGGTAGACCAGGCGCTGCAGGGCCAGATACCCGGCATACAGATCACACAGGCTACAGGTGCACCGGGCGACGATATCGCCGTACGTATCCGGGGAGCAAATACACTGGGCTACAACAACCCGCTATTCATCATAGACGGTATGCCGGCTACCGGCAACATCAATATGTTCTCGACGAACGATATCGAGTCCATCGAAGTGCTCAAGGATGGTGCAGCCGCCGCTATCTACGGATCGAGGGCAGGCAACGGGGTGATCCTGATCACCACCAAAAAAGGAAAATCGGGCCGTCCACGGCTCAGCTACGACGGGTACATGGGCTTCCAGGAAGCCTACAAGCTGCCCGAACTGCTCAACTCCCGCGAATACCTGACCATACGCAACGAGGCGATCAACAACTCCAATGCACTGCGTGATCCGCGCAGGCTGCTGGACACCTTTGACCTGGCCATGCTGGACACCCTGGCGGACGTCAACTGGCTCAACCAGGTCTTTCGCACTGCTCCCATCCAGCGGCATACGCTCAGCGCGTCGGGTGGTGGTGAAAACGGCAGCTACTTCATCATGGGCGAGTACATGAACCAGGAAGGCATCTTCACCGGGCAGGGATTTGACAAATACTCGTTGCGCATCAACGGCCAGGTAGGCAACAAGCGCATCAAGATCGGCAACAACCTGTCCTTCTCCTATACCGACCGCAAGGTCATCGGCAGCTCCGGCGACGGTGCGGGACCGGGCAATGAGCTCAATGCGCTCCGCTATGCGCTGATCGCCGCACCTGTGTTCCCCATCAGGTATGCCGACGGCAGCTATATCAGGACCTCCACGGAACTGGGCGATCCCTTTCTCTACGGCGACGGCAACGCCAACCCGCTAGCGCTCATAGATGCGACCGACTGGACGGAGAAGCGTTCGCGCATATTCGGCAGCGTATACCTCGACCTGGAGATATTCAAAGGCCTGCACGCCCGGACCAACCTGGGCGGTGACTTCCTCTTCAGCCAGTCCAAGCTCTTCAAGGAGCGGCTCTCCGCAGCCATCTACGATCCTACTTCCCTGTCGGAAGGCCGTACATTCGAGCGCAACCTGGTCTGGAACAATGTACTTGACTTCAGGCACAATGTCGGCAAACACGGTATATCCGCCCTGGCAGGTATGGAAGCCATACAGAACCACGCCGACTACCTCGGCGCTTCGGCCAATAATTTCTTCCGCTCGGACCGTCTCTTCAGGTACATAGACAATAGTGTAGCCGAGGAGCTCAGTAATGTCGGCGTATCGGGCATTGCTACCGAATGGGCCCTGCTCTCCTACTTCGGGCAGGTAGGCTATACATTCGGCGACCGCTATGTCATCAATGCAGCTATCCGTCGCGACGGATCATCCCGCTTTGGCCGGGACAACAGGTACGGTAATTTCCCCTCCGTATCCGTGGCGTGGAACCTCTCCAACGAGTCCTTTTTCCGCAGCCTGGAGTTCATCTCGCACATGAAGCTGCGGGCCAGCTGGGGCCAGATGGGCAACCAGGAGATCGGCATCTACCCGTACAGCTCACTGATCAGCACCGGCAACCGCGTGTACTCCTTCGGCGACCAGGTCGTGACCGGCGCCAAAGTGGTGGAGACAGGCAATGCCAACGTGCGCTGGGAGACCACTTCACAGGTGGATATCGGGCTGGAGCTGAGTATCTTCAAGGACCGGCTCTCCTTCGTGGCAGACTGGTACCGCAAGCGCACTTCGGATATCCTTGTACGTGTACCCGTACCACAGGCCGGGGGATCGCAAAACCCACCCTTCGTCAATGCCGGCGAGGTAGAGAACAAGGGCTGGGACCTGGCCCTGATCTACAAGAATGCACACCGCGACTTCCGCTACAGTGTCAGCGCCAATCTCTCCACCGTGAACAACCGGGTACTCTACCTGGCAGACAGCGAGCCGATCCTCGGAGGATTCGGTCTCTCCGACGGGCCGATCACACGTACAGAAGCAGGCTACCCGATCGGGTCCTTTTACCTCTATAAGATGGAAGGCATCTTCCAGAGCCAGGCGGAGATCGACGCCAGCCCCTTCCAGAGCGCAGATACACGCCCCGGCGACATCAGGTTTGCCGATATCAACGGCGACGGCATCATCGACGACAAGGACCGCGCACACCTGGGCAGCCCGTTCCCGGACTTCATCTACGGCCTCAACGCCAACTTCTCCTACAAGAACTTTGACCTCTCCCTGCTCGCTCAGGGCGTGCAGGGCAACGATATCTATTTCCTGTATGGCAACTTTGCCCACGAAGTGCAGCTCCGGGGCTTCAACTCATACCAGGACATCCTCAACAGGTGGACGCCGGAAAACACCAATACGGATATACCACGTGTGAGCGTGGACGACCGCAACGGCAACCGCCGCATCTCCACGCGCTTCCTGGCGGATGGCTCCTATATGCGCCTGCGCAACATCACGCTGGGGTACAACTTCAAAGACCTGATCCGCACAGACGCGATCCAGGGGCTGCGCGTGTACCTGACCGTACAGAATGCATTCACATTCACCCGCTATCCCGGGCTGGACCCGGAGATACAGGCCAACACGAACGATACCAGGGGCTACAACGTCTCTTCCGACCTGGCGGTCGGTATAGACTGGGGCACCGTACCCGCCCCGAGAACTTTCATCGCCGGCCTCAGGTTGGACTTCTAACTGATCTATGAACAAGCAAGCTCAAATAAAACACCCGATCATGGCAAACCGGAAACTCTGTATGGCCGCGCTCTTCTGCTGCGCGATAGCGCTGCTCCCGGCATGTGAAAAGATCCTGGACAAGGACCCGCTCGGCAGACTGGATTCAGGCTCATTTTTCCAGACCGCCGGGGATGCCCTCCAGGCCGTCAATGCTGCCTATGAGCCACTGACCTTCGGCAACAAGAACAACAACTTCTACTGGGCCATGGGCGTAGTGTGCGGAGATGAAGCGGTAGCGGGCGGCGACGGCTCCCGCCCGGGGATCGTGGAGATGGACTTCTTCACGTACACGGCGCGTACACAGGAGTTCAACGACCTGTGGCGGCTCTATTACTCCGGCATCACCCAGTGCAATGTGGTGATCGAGCGCATAGCGGATATCAATATGGACGCAGCGCTCAAGAGCCGCATCACCGGCGAAGCGCTTTTCCTGAGGGCATTCTACTACTTCCAGCTTACACAGGTATTCGGGGAAGTGCCGCTGCTGATCCGGGTGACGCCCCCGGATGAGCTCAAAGTGCCAAAGACGGCGCGTGCGGATATCTACCGCCAGATCCTGCAAGACTGTGAGGACGCCGCCAATGCACTGCCTGTACAATACGGCGCTGCCGATGTAGGCAGGGCAACGAAAGGCGCTGCCCTGGCGCTGGCCGCCAAGACCCAGCTCTACGCGAAAAACTGGACTGCCGTACTGGACTATATCCGCCGCATCAAAGACCTGGGCATCTATGCGCTGGTACCCGACTACCGGGACAACTTCCGCAAGACCACGCAGAACAACAGCGAGTCGGTCTGGGAGATACAGCATACGAACCTGGAACTGGGCGTAGGCAACTCGCTCAACCAGTGGTGGGCTTCCAAGAAGTTTGGCGAAGGCTACGGGTTTGCGGAAGTGACACAGGACTATGTGGACGCATTCGAGCCGGGCGATCCCAGGCTCAAGTTTACCGTAGCGATGAACAACGACGAGTATTTCGGCCTCATATACAAGCCTTCGTTCTCCTCTACCCGCTATGGTCCCAGGAAATACCTGCAGGCCGATACGGAAGTGACGCAGAAAGCGGACGGCGATATCAACTACGCGGCGATCCGCTATGCGGAAGTACTGCTGTGGGAAGCAGAAGCCCTGGCCGAACTGGGCCGGGTCACCGAGGCCCAGGGGCCGCTGGAAAAAGTGCGCGCCCGTTCACGGGCGCTGGCTGCCGACCCGGTCAATGCACTGCCCGCAGTGACTACGAGCGACCGCCAGGAGATGATCGATCGTATCCGCCACGAGCGTCATGTAGAGCTGGGCTTCGAGATGCACCGCTTCTTTGACCTGGTACGCTGGGGCATTGCAGCCGAAAAGCTGAGCGGCTTCGTACCGGGCAAACATGAAGTGTTCCCGCTGCCGCAGGCAGAGCTCGATCTCAACAGCCGGTTGATCCAGAACAACAACTATTAATCTTGTTTTCCTGACCAAAATATTTCTAGTGGCTTATTTCAGATCTATATTTTCCATTCTCTGCACACTGGCCGTAGCGGGTTCCGTATCCGCCCAGACGGGCCAGATCCGTATTCCCCGCATTGACCTCATGCCCAATGAGCCTACCCCGTTCAACGTGCGGGACTGGCGCGATGTGGCCATCAAATACGACTCCTTCGTGTACGATCTCGGCAGGACAGGACAGTATCTCCCACTGGTATTCACTACGCCTTCGGGACACAACTACCCGCAGAACCCCGCATTCGGTCTCAGCACCTATGTCGGATCCAACAATCCCAGGGCCAGTGAAGGGATCAATGTGTTGCCTTCCCTGGTCGGCGCTTCGCTCGCGGGAGTAGACAAAAGCAGCTCAATGGGCCGCAACTGGGTCCTGATG
Source organism: uncultured Saprospiraceae bacterium (assembly GCA_964537925.1). Taxonomy (GTDB): domain Bacteria; phylum Bacteroidota; class Bacteroidia; order Chitinophagales; family Saprospiraceae; genus SLDF01. Next base: position 159,110 of record CAZICV010000003.1, read on the forward strand.
AGCCAGGATTTCTTCAACAAAAACAACGGTGAGCTGATCTACCTCAACAACACAAGTGGCCGCAGCGGCAACGACTGGTGGTACGATCTCATGCCCAACATATTCTTTTACCAGCTCTACCATCTCTACCCGGGTATCGGTGACTCCGACTACCAGTTTGTCACCGTGGCTGACCGCTTTGCAGAAGCAGTACGTGCCATGGGCGGCAACGACGCACCCTGGCAAAAGGCCAAAATGGACTACCGTGCCTGGAGCTTCAAGGACAAAACACCCAATCCGGGCGGTGTGATCGAACCGGAAGCAGCCGGGGCGTATGCCTGGGTGCTCTACAATGCATATACAAAAACCGGTGACCCGGAGTACCTCCGCGCCGCGGAATGGAGCCTGGAATTTCTCAACGAGTGGACGGTCAACCCTTCCTACGAACTGCAGCTACCCTACGGCACATATACGGCAGCCCGTATGAACGCCGAAATTGGCACCGACTACGATATAGAGCAACTGGTCAACTGGTCCTTTGACCGGGGACCACTGAGGGGCTGGGGTACCATCGTCGGCAAATGGGGCGGATTCGACGTATCCGGCCTGGTCGGGGAGGCCAATGACAATGGCAACGACTATGCCTTCCAACTGAACGGCGTACAGCAGGCAGCGGCGCTCGTACCAATGGTCCGCTACGACAAGCGCTTTGCACGCAGCATCGGCAAATGGGTGCTCAACATGGCCAATGCCACCCGTCTTTTCTTCCCGGGATTCCTGCCGGGCTTCCTGCAGGATGCCACGGAGTGGTCAGAGGCACACGACCCTGACCGCGTGATGGGCTACGAAGCCATGCGCGAAAAATTTGACAACAAATCCCCCTACTCCACCGGCGATGCACTGCAGGGCAACTGGGCGGCGACCAACCTGGCGCTGTACGGCACCTCTTCGATCGGCTACCTGGGCGGGCTGATGCAGAAGACGGATATAGACAAGATCCTGCAGCTGGACCTGCTGAAGACGGACTTCTTCGGAGATGAGGCCTACCCTACTTACCTGCTCTTCAACCCTTACACAGGGGCCCGCACCGTGTCGATCGATGTCGGCGACCAACCGGTAGATATTTATGAAGCCCTGTCCGAAAGCTTCCTGGTACGGGACATCACCGGCCAGGCTACCATCACCGTACCGGGCGACGAGGCGGTACTGGTCGTATTCACACCGGCGGGCGGCGAAGTACGCTACGAGCTCAACAGGATGCTGATCGACGAGGTAGTGGTAGACTATATGCAGTCCGCACAGTCGTACCTGTATCCTCCCCGGATCAAGGGATTTGCAGCCGCCATGCCCCAGGTCGAGACAGGCGACTCTACTGCCGTGTTTGCAACCGCATACGACAAGGACTCTGAAGACCTGACCTATACCTGGTCGGCCAGCGTCGGTACGGTCTCCGGCAGCGGCGCTACCGTGACCTGGCATGCTCCGCAGGCAGAAGGCGCCGCCGAGATCACCGTCTATGTCGAAGATCCCGAAGGACACCGGGACAGCGCCGTACTGACCCTCGATATCGTGGCGGAGATCAATGTCGCCCCCGAGATCCTGGACCTGCAGAAAGAATATACTTATATCCATCCCGGGGGCCAGGTCGCATTCACCTGCTCGGCCCGGGACCGGAACGGAGATACGATCACCTACACCTGGTCGGCGAGCGGCGGGACGATCGAAGGCAATGGCACAGGGATCACCTGGAATGCCCCGCAGGCAGCAGGTATCTACACGATCAGCGTCCGGGCCGCAGACAACGGAGGCCTGGCCGATACGCGGTCCACGACGGTGCTGGTACGCGACTTCGACCCGGACCAGCGCATGGACCTCATCGCATACTACCCGTTCAGTGGCGACGCCCGGGATGCAAGCGGCAACGGGCTGCACGGCACGGTGACCGGCGCCCGGCTCACGGAAGACGCCCAGGGGAAGTCCTCCTCTGCCTACTACTTCAACGGGATCAACCATCATATCACTGTGGCCAATAATGCCCTGCTCAACTTCCAGGAAGCGATCACGTTGAGCTGCTGGTTCAATCCAGCCGCACTACCTGAACGGGAGTCCTTCCTGCTTTCTCACGGAAGCTGGCAGAACCGCTGGAAAGTATCCATCACACCGGAAAGACAATTGAGATGGACGGTGCAGAACACAGCGGGTACGACCAGGGACCTCGATTCGCATACCCTGATCGGCCGCGACAGCTTTTATCATATGAGCGTCTCCTTCGATGGCAGCTATATGATGATGTATATCAACGGCGAACTGGACAGCTACCGCGAACTCACGGGCAGCATGAAACAGTCTGCCGTGGCTTTGCTGATCGCGCAGATGCTGCCCGGCGAGAGCAACTACAATTTCCAGGGTACGATAGACGAGGTACGGATCTACGCCTCGGCGCTCAATCCCGCCCAGGTCCGCCAGCTGTATGATGACCTGACCAGCACCCGCACGGACGGAGAGACCACAGGTACCAGGGCCATACAGCTCAGCCCCAACCCTGCCGGTAATACCGTACACATCAGCCTCGATGACCGCTCGGTGCTCAAGGGCCGGATAGATATCTATACGCCCGACGGCAAACTGGTGATCAGCCGCAACCTGTCCGGTGAAAGCAGCCTGCCACTGGATGTTTCCGACTGGAAGCCCGGCATGTACTTCGTCGTACACAGCTCCGGGGGATCCACGCTGAGATCTGTATTCATCAAATCCTGATATAACCGGGATGACCCATTAATCTGAAAAATAAAATCCTGTTCATATGAAAGTTTCGATACAAGTCTTTTACTGTCTCTGCTGCGTCCTGCTCCTGGGGCTCTCGCAGGGATACGCCCAGACGCCTGTCGCCAGCTATCCCTTCTCGGGCAATGCACGCGACCAGTCCGGCCTGGGTAACCACGCCTCCATCCACGGGGCCAAACTGACCGCCGACCGCTTTGGGTGGGCACGCAATGCATTCCTGTTTGACGGAGAACAGAGCAACCTGTCAGCGCCCAACGCTGCGCAGATCAACTCCGACTACACGACCATCAGCTTCTGGGTACGGGTAGACGAGCTCCCCGGCCAGGGTGAAGCTTTCCTGATGTCGCACGGCGGCTGGCAGGAGCGCTGGAAGATCTCCCTTCCGCCCCACGGCAAACCCGTATTCACCACCAACTATGCCAACGGCATTTCCGACATGGACTCCGGTGACGGCAACGAACTGCCGGTAGGTGTCTGGAAACACGTCGTGATGGTACACGACGGCGTCAGCGACAAGATCTTCTTCGACGGTGTGCTGGCCAACTCCAAAGCAGTGGCGGGCGCACTCAACGCGACGACAAACTACCCGCTGGGAATCGGCTTCAACCCGATCGACAAGGCAAACTACTTCGAGGGTGCGATCGACGATGTGATGCTCTTCGATGTGGCGCTGAGTGATGCTGAGGTTGCACAGCTCTACGCTGACCAAAGCACGGCTCCGGCCACCACACCGGGCATCGTAGCCAACTACTCTTTCTCCAACTCTACGAGAGACGGCTCTGCTTATGGCAACCACGGTACAGGCAAAGACCTTGTAGCGGGTACGGACCGATTCGGTTTCGGAGCCAGTGCGTACGGCTTCAACGGCACCTCCTCTTCCGTTGAGGTAGCCAATTCCGCACCGCTCAATTCGGACTATACGACTGTCAGCTTCTGGGTAAGGGTGCGCAATCTGCCTGCACAGGGCGAGGCTATGATGCTCTCTCACGGCGGCTGGCAGGAGCGCTGGAAGATCTCTCTTCCGCCCCACGGCAAACCCGTATTCACCACCAACTATGCCAACGGTATTTCCGATATGGATGCCGGAGACGGCAACGAACTCCAGGAAGGCCAGTGGCAACATGTCGTGATGGTACACGACGGTGTCAGCGACAAGATCTTCGTAGACGGTGCACTGGCCAACTCCAAAGCAGTATCCGGCAGCCTCAACAAGACGACGCACCCGCTTGGCATTGGTTTCGACCCGATCGACAAGACAAATTACTTTGACGGAGAGATCGACGAAGTACGCATCTACAACTATGCGCTCTCCGACCAGGATGTAGCGGATCTGTATGCCGCACAGTCCACCTCTCCCGAGATCCCGCTGGACCTGGCAGCGGAGTACCGTCTCAACGGCGATGTACTCGATGCCAGCCAGTATGCCAATCACGGGTGGCCGGGCAGCAGCGCGACGCCTGTAGCCAACCGCTTCGGGTATGCCTCAAACGCTTACTCGTTCGCAGGACAGGATTCTGTATACGTATCCAATTCGCCGCGTCTCAACTCCGACTATGCGACGGTCAGCTTCTGGGTGCGTATCGGCGAACTGCCTGCACAGGGCGAGGCATTCCTGCTGTCCAACGGCGGCTGGCAGGAGCGCTGGAAGATCTCCCTCCCACCCCACGGCAAACCCGTATTCACTACCAACTACGAAAACGGTATATCCGATATGGACTCCGGCTCAGAACTGCCGACAGGTGTGTGGAAGCATGTAGTCATGGTACATAACGGGGAGAAGGACAAGATCTTCATTGACGGAGCACTGGCCAACCAGAAAGACGTAGTCGGCAAGCTCAACCCGACTGTGCAGCCCTTCGGTATCGGCTATAACCCGATCGACGGAGGTGGATACTTCAACGGCGAGCTGGACGATATCCAGGTCTATGACCGTGCGTTTACGGACTCGGAAGTAGCCGGACTCTTTGCCAACCAGAGCCAACCGCCGGTGTTTGCGAGCGACCTGGTCGCAAACTATACCTTCAGCGGCAATACAAACGACAACACCACATACAACAACCATGCAACGGCCAATGGCGCTACTCTGGAGACCGACCGCTTCGGCAAAGCCAACCAGGCCATTGCCTTCGACGGCATCAACGATGAGCTCACGGCGGCCAACTCACCGCAACAGAACTCCGACTATACGACGATCAGTTTCTGGATCAACGCGGCCGAACTGCCTGCACAAGGCGAGGCATTCCTGCTGTCCAGCGGCGGCTGGCAGGAGCGCTGGAAGATCTCCCTCCCACCCCACGGCAAACCCGTATTCACTACCAATGGCTCATCCGGCATATCCGATATGGACTCCGGCGACAGCCATGTAGTTACACCGGGCCAGTGGCAACATGTCGTGATGGTACACGACGGTACACAGGACAAGATCTTCTTCAACGGTGTACTGGCGAATGCCAAAGGCGTGACCGGTACACTCAACTCGACTACCCATCCGCTGGGGATCGGCTATAACCCGATCGACGGAGGCAACTTCTTCAAAGGCGCCCTCGACGAAGTGCGTATCTACAACCGCGCCCTCTCCGACGCCGAAGTAGCCTTGCTCTATGACCAGCAGTCCCAGCCGCCGGCAGGCGGCGATACGGAAACGCCTTCCGCACCGCTGGACCTCACGGCTGATGTACGCTTCACGACGATCACACTGTCCTGGCAGGCTGCTACCGACAATGTAGGTGTAGCCGCATACAATGTGTACCAGGACGAAGTGAAAATACTCACCACCCAGGCTACTGCTACAGTACTGGCGGACCTGGCTCCGCTCACGGATTTCGTATTCGGCGTATCTGCCGTAGATGCTGCAGGCAACGAGTCGTCGATCACGACGCTCAAAGCCAGATCAGGTGAAGACGAATCCCCGGATGTGACACCGCCGACCAAACCCGGCAACCTGTCTGCCGTGACCGGCTCCTACTCCGTGCTCCTTAGCTGGGAACCATCTATAGATGACCGCCAGGTAGCCGGATATGTGGTGCTGGTAGACGGTGAGACTTTTGACACATTGCCGGGCACGGCCACATCCGTACTGGTCACAGGCCTCGATCCCGAGACCCTGTACACCTTCGAAGTATACGCATACGACAATGCAGGCAATGAATCGGAGATAGCGGAGATCACGGTCAGCACCGATCCCGAGATCGTGACCAGCGAGCCGGGACTGGTAGCCTGGTACCCGTTTGAGGGCAACGCAGACGATGCTACCCCATACGCCAACCACGGCGTCATCGGTGGCAACCCGACCTTCGAGACGGTACAGAACAGGCCCAATGCGGCCGGTTCGGCAATCGTATTCGACGGCCAGCAGGATTCAGTCCTCGCTCCGAATGCAGTACAACTCATCTCGGACTTCACCACGGTGAGCTTCTGGATCAGGGTAGACGGTCAAAACCTGGCTGATGCCGAAGCCTACGTAATCGACTTCGGCCAGTGGAGCCAGCGCTGGAAGATCTCGCTGCCCCAACACCTCAAAGTCGTGTGGACGACCAACAGCAAAAACGCCCAGTTTGACAACTTCATCTCCGATATGGACTCCGGCGACGGTAACGAGCTCTCCAAAGGTTTCTGGTGGTTCGTCACGATGGTCCACGACGGCGTGAACGATATCATTTACCTGGACGGCCAGGAAGCCAACAGGAAACCGGTGACCGGTACGCTCAACAGTACCAACCTGCCTCTTGGTATGGGTAACAACTCGATAGATGGAGGACAGTTTTTCCACGGCGCACTGGACGAGGTCAAGATCTACAACAAGGCGCTCACAGCTGACGAGATCCTCAGCCTCTACAACACAGGTACGACCAGTATCCGTACGCCTGAGACCATTGGCAAATATGTACGTACTGTCTACCCGAGCCCGGTCAGGGAGATCCTGTATGTAGATCATACACTCGACCACTCACAGCCGCTGCTGATCCGTGTCATGGACGCCTCCGGCAGACAGGTGGATGCAATCCGCTACCAGAAAAACGAACTGCCGTCCGACAGATTTTCCGTGGACGTACGCAGCTACCCTGAGGGTATCTACTTCCTGAATTTCATCTCAGGAGAGACCAACCTGGGCGCTGTCAAGTTCGTCAAGAACTGATCTATTTAGCGTTTATACAGAGCCGGGGTTGCTTAAAGGGCAGCTCCGGCTTCTTCCCGAAACAAACTCAAGATTTCATATCTCCCTGTACTGACCTTCTGCCGGACATAGTGTCCGCAGAGCGGGGCAGCACGGGGTATCTTCTGACTGAAACTAACTACCATGTATCCTTCGTCCGGCCTGGCACAACGATTTTCCCAAAACCCCATCATCACCACGAAAGACATCCGGCCCAGCTATCCCGGGCTGGTCGTAGAGTGTGTACTCAATCCCGGCGTCTTCGAATACGACGGCAAGATCTGGCTGATGCTGCGTGTCGCAGAGCGCCCGGTCCAGAAAGAGCACATCGTATCCCTGCCCGTGATGGGCCAGGACAATACACTCCGCATCCTGGAATTCGGCAAGGACGACCCGGACCTGGATCTATCGGATGCACGCTATGTACGCTACCGGCAGACCACTTACTTGTCCACTATCTCGCACCTGCGGCTGGTCTGCAGCGATGACGGTATACGGTTCTACGAACCGGAAGGCCGGCAGACAAGGATCTTCGGCCGCGGCGACCTGGAAACATTCGGCATAGAGGACGTACGGGTCAGTCTCATAGAAGGGGTATATCACCTCACCTATACCCAGGTATCCGAAAACGGCGTAGGCGTCGGCCTCATGCGCACCCGCGACTGGACCGATCTGTCCCGCGAAGGCATGATCATGCCACCGCACAACAAGGACTGCGCCCTCTTCGAAGAGAAGATCGGCGACAAATACTACTGCTTTCACCGGCCTTCGGGCATCGACCTGGGCGGCAACTTCATCTGGATCGCCTCCTCCCCCGATATGATCCACTGGGGCGGGCACAAGTGCATCATGCATACCCGGCCCGGCATGTGGGACAGCGCCCGTATAGGCGCGGGTGCAGCCCCTATACGTACGGCCGAAGGCTGGCTGGCGATCTATCACGGTGCAGACAGCAATAACCGCTACTGCCTCGGCGCCGTGCTCCTGGACCTGGATGACCCCTCCGTGGTCCGCTACCGCTCCGAAGCGCCGCTGATGGAACCGCAGGCAGACTACGAACTGGACGGCTTCTTTGGCAACGTGGTCTTCACCAACGGGCACCTGGTGGACGGAGATGAGATCACCCTCTACTACGGCGCCTCTGATGAGGTCATCTGTGCCGCCACGCTATCCGTACCGGATATACTGGCTGAACTGAAAACCACTGCGGCCAACTCTGTCCGGCTCTGAAAAGCCGGGTGTATCTTCACAGGAAGTCCCTTCACCTAAATACCTCCCCAAGCTCATGTACAAGAAACTCCTCCGGGAAATCGACTACTTCAGGTCCCATCCCGGCAGTATGCGGGTGCTGCTCCTGACCAACCTCATCTATGCCCTGGTATTGCCGATCATAGAGATGTTCGTCGGGGCCTATATCATGCGCAATTCCTCCGACATCAGCCTGGTCGTCGTATTCCAGTTGGCCTTGTACACGGGGATACCGATCACCTTCCTGATCAACGGGTACCTGCTCAACCACGTACATATATCGAAGCTCTATTCATTCGGGATGCTGCTCAGCGGGATATCTATGACAGCCATGATGCTCCTGGACGAGCTGGATACCACCGGTGTATTCATGGGTGGCCTGATCATGGGACTCTCCTATGGCTTCTTCTGGGCCAACCGGGACTACCTGGCGCTGAATACCACCGAGGACAAGAGCCGCAACTATTACTACGGGCTGGAGACATTCTTCTACACACTCACCTTCATTATCGTGCCCTACCTGGCGGGGTCTTTTATCGCCCAGACAGGAAAACACGGCTGGTTCGGCGGGCAGGTGAACGTAGCTTATTACATACTCACCGGCTGCGTATTTGTCCTGACCATCCTGGCCTCGGTACTGGTGCATAAAGGCGGATTCAGGAATCCGCCCAAAGCGCCGTTCCTCTTTTTCAGGTTTGACCGGCTCTGGAATAAAATGCTCCAGCTCTCCGCACTCAAGGGTGTAGCCCAGGGCTATATCGTCACAGCCCCGGTCATGCTGATCATGAAACTGGTGGGCGAAGAAGGTGAGCTGGGAACGATCCAGTCGATCGGCGCTTTCCTGTCCGCGATCGTACTCTATATGCTGGGTCGGGTCAGCACTGCGGATCATCGCATCCGGATCTTTACGGCCGGTCTGCTGCTCTTCGTCGTAGGCGCTATCTTCAATGCGGCGCTGTACTCATCGCTGGGCGTCATACTGTTCGTACTCTGCCTGATCTTTGCGCGCCCGCTGCTGGATATAGCTTACTTCCCCATCCAGTTGGGCGTCATAGACCGTGTGGCGGCCAAGGAGAACCGCAACGAGTTTGCCTATATATTCAACCACGAGCTGGGCCTGTACATCGGGCGGCTGTTCGGTTGCGGGCTGTTCATCGTACTGGCCCGGTACATCAGCGACGATGTGGCGCTGCGTTATGCCTTGCTCGTGATCGCGGGCATACAGTTCATTTCGCTGTTCATAGCGCGGTCCATTGTAAAGGACATGGGTCAAACCCCCGTGGCACAAAAAGCGTGAACTTAATCCCATAATCACTACTGACCTCAAAATATTCGCTTCATGACGTGTAAACAACTATTGCTGGCCGGGCTGGTGATGACGGGCCTGATCGCCTGCGGACCGCGGGAGTCTTCCTTTGAGCCGGACGCTACCCCGGTAGAACAGGCAGCCGTATCGCGCATCGAACAGATGCCCAACCTGCCTGAGCCCTTTGCCATGAAGGACTGGAAGAAAACCGCCCTGGACTTCGACGCCTATGTCTATGACTTCAGCGCCAGCGGCAAGTACCTGCCCCTGATCTGGGAAGATACGGCCCGCCGCAATTTTGACCAGAATACGTTCGGCATCTATACCGCCATTGGCGATGTACGCGAAGGTCCGCTGAAAAACGGCGGTGAAGCCCATGAGGCCCTGGGCGTGCTCGGCTCCATCCTGGGCGCTACCCTTGTCGGCGTCGACAAGAGCGACCAGGACGGCCGCAACTACGTGCGTATGGCCCGCAACTACTTCAACAGGGACAATGGCTGGAATATCGTGATGAATTTCACCGGCCCGACCGGTCATATCGGCGGCGGCTACGGCAATGACTACTGGTATGACGTCTTCAACAATGTCCTCTTCTATGCCGTAGGCAATTTCTACCCGGAAGAAGAGGGCTACGAGGATATCATGCGCACTGTGGCCGACCAGTTTTACCGCTCCGATTCGGTGCTGGGCCAGAGCTACAGCTACTCTTTCTTCGACTTTGGCAAGATGACGCCCGGCACCAGTCATATACCGCCGCAGGAAGATGTAGCTGCAGGATATGCCTTCATACTCTATGCAGCCTATGTGAAGTTCAAGGACGAGAAATACCTGCACGCCGCCCAGAATGCGCTGAATGTCCTCTCGGCCCAGAAAGAAAGCCGATTCTATGAGATACTGATGCCTTTCGCGGCCTACGTAGCGGCCCGGATGAACGCAGAAGCCGGTACTTCTTACGATATCCACCCGTTCCTGGACTGGACCTTCGACGGCACAGCTACCAACCGGGTCGGCTGGGGTGTGATCTCGGACCGGTGGGGAGGGTACGACGTACACGGTGTAGTGGGCAGTACAGTACACAACGGCGGATACGGCTTTCTCATGAATACATTTGACCTGGCCTGGCCGCTGACCGCCATGGTCCGCTATGACCAGCGCTATGCCCGGGCTGTGGGTAAGTGGCTGCTTAATGCCGCCAATACGTCCAGACTGTTCTACCCCTATGATGTGCCGGACTCCCTGCAGGCTATCCCTCATGCCAAAGGAGTCACACGCAACGTAATCGCCTATGAAGGCCTGATCAAGGAATCTACTTTTGACAAGTACAAAGGCATCACTCCCTTCATACAGGGCGATGGTCCCAACTGGTTCCCCGGTATGCCGGAAGAGACGATGTTCTCCGTATACGGGAGCGGTCATGTGGGGATCTTCGGCGGTATCATCCGGCCCACAGACGATGACCGTATCCTGCAGATCAACTGCCTCGCTACCGATATGTTCCAAGCCCATGAGGCCTGGCCTACCTATCTCTATTACAACCCGTACAGCGAAGCACGTGAAATAACGCTGGATCTCGGCGCGTCGGCTACAGACATCTACGACTCGGTCAGCAGGAAGTTCTTACAGCGAAGAGCTACCGGCGGCGCCAGGATCAGCTTGCCTGCTGATGCGGCCCGGGTGGTCGTACTGGTACCGTCCGGCTCGAAATACAGCGATCGTGACGGTATACTCTACGCGGGCGACAAGGCCATCGATTTCCGCTATACCACGAAATAAGACCCGGTAGAACGGGTCATCCGGCCAGAGAGCCGGGCAAGCTGCGGGGCACGATACAACAATCGTCCCCCGCAGTCAGTTATGTAAGATATGAGTCTCCTGAACCGGTTCGAGCGCCCGTGGATGCAGTCTACCAAAGGCAAGGTCATACTGGCGTCCCTGTTGGGGGCTCTTGCATTGGGAGGGGCCTGGCTCACCATCAGGCTGAGCTTCGATGAGATGTTGCATACCGTAGACCACCTCTCCACACCCAATACCAAGATGGAGGTATTCTACAGGCTGTACCGCGAGATCATCCTGCACGACCAGAACCTCCGCAACCAGGAGACCCTTACCCGAGGCAGCATAAAGACCGACGAGACGGCAGCCGGCCGCATGCGACTGCTGGTAGACACCCTCAAGACCCTGAGCGAGGGCCACCCTGAGCAGGAAGCCCGCCTGGACAGCATACAGCGGCTGCTATCCAGGCGTGACCGCCTGTATACCGTCTACCTGCGCGCACGGATCGATCTCATGGGCAACAAGACACTGAGCCGCCACCTCTCCGAACTCAACGAGCTGCTGGATACGGGCCTGCCGCTGGCAGACAGCAGTGTGGTGACATCGAGCAGGAAGACGACCCGGACCACAATCGTACCCGCCATCCCTGTAGAGCCCGCCACGCAGAAAGAACCGGAACGAAGACCGGGTTTTTTCCAGCGTCTTTTTGGCAGAAAACAAACTGAGCCACTCGAGAAACCCGCAACGCCGCCGGTCACGGTCGTGGAGGAAGAATGGAATGTGCAGGTCGATACAGTCCGCGTGGCAAGGGAGGACAGCCTGCTGCAGGCGATCGGCGGCCAACTGCGCGATGTCCAGGCACAGCAGGAGAAACAGACTGCACTGGTACTCCGCAAAAAACTGGAATACCTGCAGGCCAGCAACCAGCTCATCCGGCAACTGATGGGCGTTCTGCATGACTTCGAAGAGGAGGAGTTCCAGGCGACACTGGCGACTTCGACCAAAGCAGCGGCACTCGTCAGCCGCAATATCGAGCGCATGAATGCGATCATCTTTTTCTTCTTTGCGGGCGCCTCACTGCTGGTCTTCATGATCCTGACGGATATCGTGCGGAGCAACCGCTATCGCAAGGAACTGATCGCCGCAAAAGAAGAAGCCGAACACCTGGGACAGGTCAAAGAGCGGTTCCTCGCCAATATGAGCCACGAGATCCGTACGCCGCTGCAGACCATCCTGGGATTTGCTGATCAGGCGATGCAGGAAGAGCAGCCGCGCAAAGAAGCGATTGAGGTCATACACCGCTCTTCGGAACATCTGCTGCAGATCGTCAATGAAGTCCTCGATTACAGCAGGCTGGTTTCGGGGCGCATGTCCTGGGCTTCTCTGCCCTTTGACCTGGCGGCCCTGTTCCGCGAAACAGGCGAGGTCTTCGCTTTCCAGGCTGCGCGCAAAGGGCTTGGATTCGACCTGCAACAGGATCTGCCTCAGCCACTCCTGGTGAAGGGCGATGCATTCAGGCTTCGCCAGGTACTCTTCAACATAGTGGGCAATGCCCTCAAGTTTACCGAAGAAGGCCGGGTATCTGTCGCCGCGAAAGCGGTCATCACCCGGGACATCTGCCGCCTGACCGTCCAGGTGCACGATACCGGTATCGGTATGTCCGAGGAAGCTGTCGGGAAAGTGTTCAGGCAGTTTGAACAGGCCGATACGGGGGTAGCCAGCAGGTTTGGCGGCACGGGACTAGGCCTCAGCATCGTACGGGAACTGGTCGAAGGCCAGGGTGGCCAGATCATCCTGCAAAGCAGGCCGGGCGAAGGTACGGATGTACAGGTAAGGCTGGACTTCCCGCTCTGTACGGATGCAGGAGATACGGCGCGTGAAGATGATGTATCCGCAGATCCGGCGCTCTCCGCCAGGCCGGGCCGCATACTGCTCATCGATGATGATCCGGCCATCCTCCGGCTCTGTGCAAACTGGCTCAGGCGGCTCGGGATCGACCACCTTACCACGACCCGGCCCGAAGAGCTGCTGCGGTGGTGTACCGATCCGGCCGTAGCGCTTGTGCTGGCCGATATACGGATGCCCGCCATGAGCGGAAAGCAGTTGCTGCTGCAGATCCGGGACGCTACGGGTGGAGCGATGCCGGTAGTAGCCATGACGGCTGAGGTGATGCCCGAAGAACAGTCAAGCCTGCTGAGTGCGGGTTTTCGCGGCGTGCTGCTCAAGCCTTTCCGCGAGAAGGATATAGCCGGCGCGATATGGCGGCACGCACGTACCATACAGACAGATGCCCCCGCTACAGCCCCGGAGACCGGCCCCGAAGCGGACGAAAGATTGTCACAGTTGTTTGCAGAGGAGACTTCGGCGGATCTCTGCCTGCTACGTGCGGCGCTCGAAGAAGGACATGCCGATGAAATTGCGGAGGTCCTGCACAGGCTGGCGGGTCGCTGCGGCCAGTTTGGCCACCGCAGTCTCTACCTCTCTTTCAGGAAAGCAGAGATAGCGCTCCGGAAGGGTACAGAACCCGGAACCCTGGCCCCGGAGATCAGGGACAGCATGCTTGCACTGGAATCGCTGATCCAATCACCGGCTACGGACAACGCGGAAGATATCGCTCAATCCTCCAGTTCGTAGCGTTTGATCTTGTGATACAGGGTCTTGCGGTCAATGTTGAGCAGCCTGGCCGCTTTTGACTTATTGTACCGGACTTCGATCAGTGTCTTGCGGATCAGCTCTTTCTCCTGTTGTTCCTGTATCTCTTTCAGGTCCCTGGTCGGGACCTTTGGTTCCGCAGTTGTATAGAGACCAAGCACCATCTCCTCGGGCAGTACATCATCCTGGATCACCGGGCCTGTGCTAAGTAACACGGCCCGTTTGATGACATTTTTCAACTCCCTGAGATTGCCGGGCCAGTCATAATTACGCAGGATATCCAGCGCAGCGGGCGAAAACCGCTCTACAGACCTTTTGAGGTCCCTGTTGGCCCTGTCCGTAAAGAAACCGATGAATTCATCTATGTCCCCGTCACGCTCCCTTAGCGGAGGGAGGCGGACCTGGAATTCGTTGAGACGGTGATAGAGGTCTTCCCGGAAGTCTCCCCGGCGCACGGCCTGCAGCAAGTCTTCATTGGTAGCCGCCAGCAATCGTACATCTACATCGATCGCCTCGTGTGCGCCTACGCGCTGTATCCTGCGCTCCTGGATCGCACGCAGCAGCTTGACCTGTACATCATAGCTGAGATTGCCTACCTCGTCCAGGAAAAGCGTACCGCCGCCTGCCGCCTCGAATACGCCTGTCTTGTCACCCACAGCTCCCGTAAAGGCGCCCTTCACGTGTCCAAAAAGTTCGCTGGCAGCCAGCTCACGGGACAAAGCTCCGCAGTCAACGGCAATGAAAGGGCGATCCTTGCGGAGGCTGCCTTCGTGGATACTTCTGGCCGCCATCTCCTTGCCGGTACCACTCTCTCCTATCAGCAATACGGACATATCCGTAGGCGCTACCAGGTCTATATACCTGTAGAGCGTACGTGCAGCCTGGGACTGTCCCCTGATCATGGCCGGCTCACCGGCCGCTTCTGCAGACGGTTCTACACCGGGCTGTTCCGGGAGAGGCGCCTCCAGCGCCTCGCGGATGAGCATGTCCAGTTCCTCCGGGTTGACCGGCTTGGTGATATAGTCCAGCGCACCCGAACGGATCGCGCGTACAGCCGTGCGGACATCGTTGAAACTGGTCATGATGATCGCCGGGCTGTTGGCGCCCTGTGCACGTATGTGTTGCAGAAACTCGATGCCCGTACCATCCGGCAGCCGGTAGTCCAGCAGGAACAAGTCAAACTCCTGCCTGCCGAAAAGCCTGCGGCCGTCCTGCAGGTTGCCGGCAGCACTGACCTGGTGTCCCTTCCTGCCCAAAAACCTTTCCAGAATCAGCACAAAGCTGCTATCGTCCTCGATCAAAAGAATGTGGGCCATATAAGCAAAAATAAAGAAACATATGCTCCCCGCCAGAACAGTCAGGAGAAATCTCGCCACATCGCCAAAGTCTCCTCATCCGCTGCAAAATGAAAGACCGCCTTCCGGCTTTTCGGGAGGCGGTCATTTTCAGGAAGGCCCATCGTCGCAGGTTATAAAACCTGCTAAACGGGTTTCAATCGGATCATTCATGACCTCTTGGATAAACAAAAAGAGCCGGAGAAGCGGATCCCGGCTCTTGGATGAAAAAGGTCAATATATATATGAGCAAATGGGTCAATGTTGCTTCTTAAGGGTCTCTACTTTCTTACCCTCCTTGTCCAGCTTTACGGTCTTGGTTTCCATAGCTCTTGTCAGCTCTACCTCGTAGTACTCGGCATTATCCTTCTTTACATGGAAGGCTGCTGAGATCGACCAGTCACTGTATTCCTGGCCCTGAAGTGTAGTTTTGACTGCCTGTGGAAGATCTTCCGGTTTGATCGGCTTCCTGTTATCGTCGGCAGCTACGGCGACCTGAGCCCGAGCATCGGAGGGAACTGCATCCTGTGCGGATACTGCTGTCGTAAAACCCAACATAGCAACGAAAAGAACAACTGAGATTTTCATAACGCTTGATTTTTGAGTGATATAATTGTTGGACACCACTTCGTATTTGACAACCGATTACATCTCTACTATATGAAAATCACGTGCCAAAGCAGTGCATGAAAATCAAACCCCTCATTATCAATAATAAAAGAATATGCATAATATTTAATGTGATAGAAAGTATGTGGAATTATTCCCCAGGATGGGGACTCTGTTCCCCACATTGTCCACATATTCCGGGCAGCATGCAGAAGTTTTGCCGGTTTGCAGCACCGAATTATGCCTGTAAGGGTGAACAATACATGTCGTACCGACTGTTGATTGACCAAATTGCTTTGAGTCATGACCGATGAAACAGTCTGGTATGTCAAGGTTAGCCTGACGATTCTTGTAATATTGCTTTTTTTGGCCGGGCGTGCGCTGGCGGTACGGATCATTGTACGGCATGCGCGTACACACGATATTGACCGTTCGAGAACCCGGTATACGGTCAAGGTGTACAATTTCGTCTCGGTGCTGATTTCGTGTACGATACTGGCGATCGTGTGGGATGTCAAGTTCCAGCATCTGTCCGTGTTCTTCGCTTCATTCCTGACAGTCGCCGGGGTAGCGTTGTTTGCGGCCTGGTCCATCCTGAGCAATATCACAGCCTCGGTCATTCTTTTCTTCTATCATCCCATGCGTATCGGGGAGCGTATCCGTATCATGGACGGAGATAACTCGGTCACGGGCAGGATCAAGGATGTCACCCTGTTTTCCATCCTGATAGAGACGGACGAGGACAGACATATCCTCTATCCTAATAACCTGGCTATCCAGAAACCGATCGAACTCCTCAGGGGCAAAAAAATCCCCGCCCCGGTACAGCATGATGAGGATGAAGAGACTCCGGCGGGTCTGAGCTGATCCTTTTTGCCGACTGCATGATCTAGTTGCTCCCACCGAGCAATACGACCTGGCTATCCTGCACCCACCCGTCTGCGTTGGACAGGCTCACCTGCAGTATGACGGCAGATACGGGACTGTGCCCCTGCTGCATCCATTCTCCGAATGATCCTTCGCTGCGGCCGGCAGGCTGCCAACCCCGTTCTGCGGCAAAAAGCCTTTGACCACGAAGATCATATACGGCGATATACAGGTGTCCTCCGGACTGCAGTTCGACAGCATATCTCGCATCGGGACCCGCAGGTTGCGGATAAACACTGAGCCGGAGTGAAGCCTGCTGCGACTTCTCTGCCTGGCCCCCGGAAGAGGCAGGTGTACAGAGTATCCCGCTGCAGTATGTCCGCTGTGGCAGTGTACAATCCAATATGAAAGGATTGGGATGCCCGCCCTGGTAGATGCCGATCAGGCGGTTTTTTTCCCACTCCGCCTCGTCCACCGGGTCCTCTTCATGCCACCGGCAGAAAGCTTCGCGCTGTACCCCGAAGAATGCAGGGTCAGCTGCATCCGCCTCGGCCCGATACATGGTATAGAAGTAGAACATGGCCCGCGCTACATCGCCTTTGCGCGCTTCCACCGGTTCGAAAAAAGAAGCGCCCAGTTCGCTGTACAGGTCGATATCTGTGGCGGGCCTGTTCGCCTGCTTCCTGTCCAGGTAATACCAGGCGATCGTCTGTGCGTCGGGGACATCGTTGAAAGGAAGGTTGCCACGGTCGGAGTTCACATTCTCGCGTGTAGGATAGATATGGTGCATATCCGCCTCCGCCTGGATATGGCTGGCCCCTTTGGACCGGGGCCACAGGTGTTCGGTGTTGATGCCGAGTGCAAAAGCGGCCTCTGTGGGATCAAGTGCCGGGTCCAGGTAGATCGTATACCCGGTGTACAGGCAGCTCAGGCTGTCTTCCCTAGCCAGTATCTTCGAGAACAGGGTATCGCGCGCATCGGCATAGGAAAATACCTGTTCCGGCCTGAACTGTTGCCTGAGTGCGGAGATCAACGTATCCCCGCTGAGATCGGGGAATACGGGTTCATGCTGGGCGACGGCTGTCAGCGGCAGAAAGACGCAAGCCAGCACAACCAGTCTCCGTCGAAGCAAAAGGGATAATACAAACCGATTCATAGCCCAAAAATAGTGGTGCCGTGAAGAAAAATACCCGCAAAGTCAAATCAATTGCATAAATTGATAGTTTAATGGACGACTCACCCGCGAAAGCTTTTGACGCCAACCCGGAGAGATCTGCTTGTTCCAGTTTATTAAGCGGCCTGGCAGATCAGAGTTGTCGGGCAGAATTGTAAACTCGTAAAACCATACTATTATGCGCATACTATTGTCTTTGATACTGGTGCTGGCAGGCCTTGGCGCGCAGGCACAGATCACGCTGAGAGGATACTTCGGTATCAATAACACTAAACTGACGGAGAACTTCAACGATGCTTCCTGGCGATCCAAACTCGGCTACCAGGCCGGGGCGGACCTGCTGATCGGTACGCGCGTGTTCCTGCAGACCGGACTACAATGGGAGCTGGTCAACAGTACCCTGGAGCCCACGGATCCTTCGCTGGACGATGCTTTCAACTTCAGCGCATCACATATTCGCGTGCCGCTGATGATCGGCTTCAGGCTGATAGATCCGGATGTGAGTTCGATGTTCAATATCCGCGTATTCACCGGGCCGGATGCAGCCTTTGTACTGAACTCCGAAGAGAGTTTCTTCAATAACATACAATTCAACAAGGATGCACTCAAGGGCGCCAATTTCGGCTATACAGTCGGCGCGGGAGTGGATATCCTGTTCCTCTTCGCAGATGTAGGATACAGGTGGGGTATCAGCAGGATATGGGAACAGGAATCCGTTCAGAACGGCTCCAGGACCAACATCTTCTACGCCAACGTAGGTATCAAACTCGGTCTCTGACCGGACGCTCTTAAGACCTTTTTTCATCAGCCCCGGCGCCGTGTCTCAGATACAGTGTCCGGGGCTGATCATACAGATCAGTCCATACCTCCGCGCTATATCCTTCACGTTCAAACAGGTCACGTATCTCTTCCGCACGCAAGGCGTTCAACTCCACCACCATGGCCCCTTCTCCGGCCAGGTAAGCCTTGCCGAAACCGGCCAGTGACCGGTAAAACGCCAACCCCTCCGCATCCCCGGTATACAATGCCTGCTCCGGCTCAAATTCTTTCACGGAACTGTCCATATGGACTTTCTCACTGTAAGGGATATAAGGCGGGTTACTCACGACCAGGTCCCAGGGACCCGCATATACCTGCCTGCCGCCGTCATCCAGGAAATCGGACTGTATGAACTGCACCCGGGCCTGGAGGCTGTCCGCATTGACAGCCGCTATGCCGAGAGCATCCGGGCTTTTGTCTACTGCCGTCACCTGGCTTTTCTCCCAGGCAAGTGCCAGGGCTATTGCGATGCAGCCGCTACCTGTACCGATATCGATCACCCGGACAGGCGCCCTGCCTGCTCTCCTGTACGTACCGAGAAGCCTGTGTACCCACTCCTCCGTCTCCGGGCGCGGAATGAGCACGCCCGGCCCCACCTGCAGGCGGTATCCCAGGAAAAAGGCCGTACCGGTGACGTACTGCACAGGCTCGCCCGCTTCGAGCCTGCCCATAGCCTGCTCCAGTATTTCCAGTTGGAGATCGTCCAGGTCGCCTTCAGGAATACCCAGGTCCTCGCAAAGGATACGTACGACAGACGTTGCTTCGCGCTCGCCGCAGACAGGGGTAAGGCGGGCCACTGCTCCCGCCGTCCACGCCCGGCGTGTGGTCACGAAAGCCGTCCTTTGAAATCCTCGTAGCCGAATGTCTTCACTATCTCCGGCGCCTGACCTGGCCGCGCAATGACGATCGAAGGATGGCGTACACCGTTGAAGGTGGTTGTCTTGACCATCGTATAGTGGATCATATCCCGCAGCACGATCCGGTCGCCGGGCCTCAGTTCGTTGTCAAAACTATATTCTGACATAAAATCGCCCGACAGGCAACTCGTGCCACCCAGCCGGTAGACCCAGCGGTCGCCGGGCTGCGGATCGCGGGCGCCCAGTATGGCCGGCCTGTATGGCATTTCCAGGGTGTCGGGCATATGCGCTGTGAACGACACGTCCAGCATCGCCGTAAGGATGCCGCCATTGGGGACCACATCAAGTACGGTGGCGACCAGGTCTCCTGTCTGCCAGGCGATCGCGCTACCTGGCTCCAGGATCACTTCTACATCGTACCGCTCACGGAAGGCACGCAGCAGCCGGATAAGATGGGCATGATCGTATCCCTCCCGGGTGATGAGGTGCCCGCCGCCCATATTGACCCAGCGAAGCCGGTGTAAAAAACGGCCAAAGCGCGATTCAAACGCATCAAGGACGCGTTCGAGGCTGTAGGAGTCGTTTTCGCAGAGCGCGTGAAAATGGATACCATCCAACCCTTCCGGCCAGCCATCCTCAAACTGCTCCACAGGCACACCGAGACGGGAGCCGGGGGTCACCGGGTTGTACAGATCGGTACCTACGTCGGAATACCCGGGATTGACCCTGATACCCCAGGAAATGTCCCGCCTGGCAAACACAATTTCCTTGTACCGCTGGTACTCGCTCAATGAATTGAAAGTCAGGTGACTGCTGCAGGCGAGCAGTGCGTCCAGTTCCTGCGGCACGATCACGGGACAATAAGTATGCGCCTTGCAGCCCATTTCTCCGGCGATCAGCATGGCCTCATGCAGCGAACTGGCCGTAGCCCCGTCCAGGTAACGATGCACCAGCGGGAACACACGCCACATCGCAAAACCCTTCAGGGCCAGGATGATCTGCACCCCGGCTTCTTCCTTGACCCGTCGCAATAGCTCCAGGTTGCGGATAAGCAGGGACTCATCCAGTACATATGCAGGGCTGGGCACTGCATGGATATCGTAGCCGGGCAGGAGCTCTGGCATGAGGTGGATATATTACACTTTTAAACGAATCGCGGTATACAAGACAGCCGGCCCACTTTCGGGATCACAGCTCCAGGTCGATGTCCAGCGCCTCCTCCCAGGGTAGTCCCTGTACATTCAGCTGCTGCATGAACGGATCCGGGTTAAACTCCTCCACGTTGTACACACCGGCCCCCTTCCAGGCTCCGGTGAGGATCATTTTAGCGCCGATCATAGCCGGTACACCTGTGGTATAGGAGACACCCTGCGTACCTGTCTCGAGGAACGCATCCTGGTGCTTGCAGTTGTTCCAGACATAATACGTGCGCTCCCGGCCGTCCTTCACGCCGCGGATACGGCAACCGATGGAAGTCTCCCCGACGTAGTTCTCGCCGAGGCTACCCGGATCGGGCAATACCGCTTTGAGGAACTCGAGCGGGATGATCTCGACACCTTTGTACAGGACCGGGTCGATGCGGCTCATACCGATATTCTGTATCACGCGCAGGTGGGTCAGGTACTCATCACCAAATGTCATCCAGAAGCGCGCCCGACGAAGCGTGGGGAAATTCTTGACCAGTGACTCCAGTTCTTCATGGAAGATGACGTAAGAGTTGCGCGGCCCTATACCGGGATAGTGAAGCGGCTTCATAATGGAGTGCGGGGGTATCTCTACCCATTCGCCGTTCTCCCAGTATTTGCCGTTCTGTGTGATCTCTCGGATGTTGATCTCAGGATTGAAGTTGGTAGCGAAAGCCTTGCCGTGATCTCCTGCATTGCAATCCACGATGTCCAGGTAATGGATCTCATCGAAGTGATGCTTGGCGGCGTGGGCTGTAAACACACTGGTGACTCCCGGGTCAAACCCGCAGCCCAGCAGTGCCGTCAGACCTGCCTCGCGGAACCTGTCCTGGTAAGCCCACTGCCACTTGTATTCGAACTTGGCCTCGTCGCGAGGCTCATAGTTGGCTGTATCCATATAATGTACGCCTGTCTCGAGGCAGGCATCCATAATATTTAGATCCTGGTAGGGCAATGCGACATTGATCACCAGGGCCGGCTGAAAACTGCGGATGAGCGCGACCATTTCAGGTACGTTATCGGCATCTACCCCGGCTGTCAGTATGGGGTCGCCGCCGACATCCTTTGCTATGGCTGCTGCGATATCGTCGCACTTCGACTTCGTACGGCTCGCCAGCATGATCTCGCTGAATACATCGCGGTTCATAGCGCATTTATAAGCCACCACGCGACCTACACCGCCTGCACCAACTATCAATACTTTCGACATGCTTTTCTATGAGTTTAGGTTGTTGCAAAAGTAACCATTTCGTGCCAATAAGACTACCGGCCCCCAAAACTTGCCCCGGCAACAGATGACATGCCAACAGGTCGCTGTACCCAATGCAGCTTACCGCTTTGTGCGGATTTTAGCCTACTTTCGCGGCAGACCGGTTTCATTTGTCCACACACTTAATACCCGCTCAACCATGAAACTCAGATATATCCTTCCATCTGTCGCGCTGCTGGCCAGCACCTGGCATCTACAGGCCCAGGAGAGCTGCTGCCTTGCGGCGGCCGATTTTACCGCGCTTGCAGCAGATAAGTCTTTTGTAGCAGCGCATGCCGAGCCTTCGGCCTTCCGTATGAGCGCACAACGCGGAGCCAACATCGTGTTTCCTGCCACGGATGGCTCTCATGCACATGCTTATTATGTACAGACCAAGGCTCCTTCCGATCAGTGGCTGATCATCATCCACGAATGGTGGGGACTCAATGACCAGATCCGGCAACAAGCCGACGAATATTTTGCCGGGCTCGGCGAGTCGGTCAATGTGCTGGCCGTAGACCTTTACGACAGGAAGGTCGCGACTACGCGCGAAGATGCTTCCCGCTATATGAACGAGACGAGCCAGGAGCGTATCAAAGCCATACTGGGAGGCGCTATCAAGATGACGGGCAAAAAAGCGCGTATAGCGACGCTTGGCTGGTGCCTCGGAGGCACCTGGTCAATACAGACGGCGCTCATGGCGGAAAACCGCGCGGCAGCTTGTGTGATCTACTACGGTATGCCGGAAGAGGATGTTGCGCGACTCAAGACCCTGGAGGCCCCGGTCGTCATGATCTACGGCAAAAAAGACAAATGGATCAATGGCGAGGTCGTAGCGAAGTTTGAAAAGAATATGAAGGCCGCGGGCAAATCGCTGGTAGTATACGGCTATGATGCAGATCATGCCTTTGCCAATCCCAGCAACCCGCAGCACGATACCAAAGCCGCCACCGACGCATTCACCAAATCGCTCGGTTTCA
Organism: uncultured Saprospiraceae bacterium; assembly: GCA_964537925.1. GTDB lineage: Bacteria > Bacteroidota > Bacteroidia > Chitinophagales > Saprospiraceae > SLDF01. The sequence goes on from CAZICV010000003.1 coordinate 182,078, forward strand.
TCAAGAAAGAACTGGACAAAAAACAGTAATACTCCTTCATGGATAAGCAAGACAAGATCCGCAGTTTCGATCCGAACGGGGTGGCTGTCAGGAACGGACGTTTTATCGGCCTGCCGTTTACTGAAGAAGAGGCTCGGATCGTTTTCCTGCCTGTGCCCTGGGATGTCACGGTATCCTCGGCAGACGGCGCTGCATCAGGCCCCGAAAACATCCTCGAGTGTTCTTACCAACTCGACCTGCTCGACCCTGATCTCGATGACGCGTGGCAGTACGGGCACTGGTTTGCACCGGTCGACCAGGCCATAGCCGGGAAGAGCAGTGAACTGCGCGAACTGGCCCGGCAATATATCGACTACCTGGAAGATCCTGCAGCCGCGAACGGCTCTGCCGAAATGGAACATATACGCGAGACAATCGACCGCGGTGGCCGGCAACTCAACGAATGGGTCTACAATCGTACAACGGACTATCTCAGGCAGGGGAAGCTGGTCGGTCTTGTCGGGGGCGACCACAGCACACCGCTCGGGTACTACCGGGCGCTGGCCGATCACCATGGAGATTTCGGCCTGCTCGTCATAGACGCACACCTCGATCTCAGGCAGGCCTACGAGGGTTTTGCCTATTCGCATGCTTCCGTGTTTTACAATGCCCTGGAGATCCCGCAGCTGCAGAAGCTCGTCCAGGTGGGCATACGCGACTACTGCGAGGCAGAGCGCCTGTTGGTGGCAGAACAATATCCGCGCACGGAAGTCTTCTACGACAACGAGCTGCGCCGCATGGGCTATGAAGGTGCAACCTGGCAGCATATCTGCCGGGAGATCGTAGCAGCACTGCCTGCCAGGGTAGCCGTGAGTGTGGATATAGACGGGCTCGATGCCCGCTACTGCCCGCATACAGGCACTCCGGTACCGGGCGGCCTGGAATTCCAGGAGTTGTTCTACCTGCTCAGGGAATTGGTCGCCAGCGGCCGCGAGATCATCGGATTCGATCTGTGCGAAGTAGCCGGCAACGGGCACGAGTGGGACGGCAATGTCGGTGCCCGTGTACTGTATAAGCTGAGCAATATGGCCCTGGCTGCATCGTTGAAGACCCACAGCAAATGAATCGCGGGCGCTGCTTCGAGCCACCACATCTGCCTAACGGCGGCCGGAAGGCATGAACAACAGCCAGATGAAGCGGATCAGGTAATAACTGAATGCAGCCCTCAATTCGCGCCACCGGGACCTACGAGCGCCGACATACTCCGCCTTGTCTACCTCCCGGCATCGCGTGTCCATCAACTGCCGCAGCTCTTCTGCAAAGAAAGATGCGAATACAGTATCGCGGATATCCGTATTCAGCTCGACGCTGAGATAATCACTCAGGTGATTGGGATTGTAGGAGCCGATCGTAGTCCAGCCTTCGTCTACGGTCATGGCCTTGCCGTGCATCACGGACTCCGGCCATTCGAAGATGCGGATCCCATGCAATAGCAGGTGACGGTACAGGAACTTCTCCGCCTGGCGGGCAAACGGAACGTCTGACTGACCGGTCACCATGATACGTACATCTACTCCCCTCCTGCTCGCCCGCGTGAGGTGCCGCCGCAAGGAATAACCCGGCAAAAAATAGCTGGCGACCAGTATCACGGACCCCTGTGCACTGCGCAAAGCCGACTTGTAACTCGCGGATATCTCCCTGCGCGCCCGGATCCAGTCATTGCGCCTGAACCGGACCTCGACACCTGCCTGTTCTGACGGCGGCACCGGGCTATGCAGTCTTCTCCTTCCCCGTCTGCTACCGGGTATATGGCCTGCATATAGCTGTGAACAGATATCCTCCAGCCGGCCACATATCTCTCCTTCCAACCATACGGCAAAATCCAGCCAGGGAACGAGTGTCTCCGTACCCCGGTAGCGATCACCGATATTGATACCGCCGGTAAGCGCCCGGTTGCCATCTGCTACTGCCACCTTATGATGGAGCCTGCGCCCGATATGATAGTTTTCGGTGGAAAAGATGGGGGCAAAAAAACGGAAGTTTACGCCCGCCGCATGAAGCTCACGGATGAACTTGCCCTTCAGGCCGGAGGATCCGTAGGCGTCGGCCAGGACAAACACGGCAACACCCCTGGCGGAGGCTCTCTTGAGGGCCGAAGCAACGGTGAGACCTGTTGCATCGTTTTCGAAAATATAGGTCTGTAAATGCACTACCCGTTCCGCCTCATCGATGAGCCGCAACAACTCAGCGAAATACTCGCTTCCACTCCTGACAAGCCTGACAGACAGCGCCTGTTCGTATGCTTTCATAACTGTGTGGGTGTAAATACTGGCTACAGGGAATATCCGGATGAATCGCTATCGTCAACCTATCTATATTCACACTACGGCAAATCTCGCGATTTTTGCGCAGCAGAGGTTATTCTCTCCCGCAACATTCCCAAGCCCTTTCGGCCAGATCTTCTCCCGAATCACCTCGCGACACTCCGATCAGCCGACCTGGCCGCTTGCTCGAAACAGCATTTTTTCTTATCTTTTATTAATTATCTTTATTTCCGAAAAACACACACCAACAAACCCTAATTCACTCAGGATGAACGAAATAATTTCCCGCACAGGGAGACTATTCACAGTAGTTTTGCTTCCTTTTTTGCTGTTTCACAGCACTGTGGAAATGGTCGCAGCACCTGTTGCCGGCAAGAAAAAAAATCACATCGCCGGTTTCAGATCAGATTGTGCAGAGGCCAGGACCAGCACCGATCTCGCGATCAACAACGTACGCGCCCGGCTCTGGGCCGGAGGAGACTTCTGGTGGGACCCGGACGGGAAGGGATATATCGTACCTGCTCACCCGCCAGTTTCCGGTCGGCCCCAGGTATCCGCCATCTCCGGCGGCTCGGTCTGGATCGGCGGTTATGACGGAGGGGGCAATCTCCGGCTTGCAGCCAACACCCACAGATCGGGCGGCAGAACGGATTTCTGGCCCGGTCCGCTCGATCCTGACGGAGAGACCGGCGCCGAGGTGTGCAACAATTGGGATCGCCTGTTTGAAGTCACGGTTGAGGATCTCACTTTCCATGACAGATCTTTCTGGCGTTCATTTTTGGATCCATCTGCGGATCGCTACGAGCTAGAAGACATCCCTCAAAGTATACTCGGGTGGCCGGCAGCAGGCAATCCGTACTTCAGGGATATTCACGACTTTGATCTGCCGGAAAACCACAGCGCACTGGCTCCTTTCATTGACTGGGACGGTGATGATCGCTACGACCCGCTTAAAGGAGATCGTCCGCTTCACCCGGCATTCCTGAATTTTTGTATCGATAATTTTCATCTCGACCCCTCCGGTACTATGTTTTTCTGGATGTACAATGACAACGGGAGTGTACACAGCAGTTCGGGCGGGAGGTCTATGATGACGGAAATACGTGCCACAGCCTTTGCTTTCCGGACCGATGACGAGGCTAACGACATGCTTTTCCAGACCCACCTGGTCACCAACCGCTCTCCCCAACCCTTCTCCAACACGTATATGTCTCTCTGGGTTAACCCCGATCTCGGTTGCCCTTCGGACGACTATGTGGGTGTAGATACCTTCATGAGAATGGCCTATGTCTACAACCAGGATGCGACAGACGGCCTGACGGGATGTGAATGTAATGGAACTGCAACCTATTGTGAGGATATACCGCTGGTAGGCTTCAGGTTCATACATTCTCCTTCGGAAACTCGCGACTGGAATAATACAATCACCAGTTTCATCTATTATAACAACTCCCAGACAGGTAACCCCGCGATGAACAACCCAACCGCGGCGGAACACTTTTACAATTATATGCGGGGGCGCTGGAAAGATGGCACCCCGCTGACCTACGGCGGCGACGGGTATGACCCAAGTGGCCGGGAGGTCAGCTATGCGTTCCCCTCTGCACCAGACAGCAAAGGACCCTCCGCCTGGTCCATGTGTACAGCGAACCTGCCTGCCGATGACCGCTGTATGGTAATGTCCTCCGGGCCTTTTGATATGCGTCCAGGCCAGGTCGAGGAACTTACTTTCATGGTTTCATACGTACCAGCGGCTAAACACCCCTGCCCCGATATACGCTACCTAAAAACTCTTCAGTACTTCGCTGATGGGATTTTTTTTCATTGCCCTGATCTGTTAGACATAGTGATGCCTCCGGATTTAGATGTTATAGAAGACGATCAGCAGCTTCTGCTCCTACTCTCGAACCACGAGTCTTCAAACAATCATAGAGAGGAATATGCAGTATTTGGTTTCGATTGGTTGCCGGAACTCATCTCAGACCCCTACTACCGCTTCGAAGGCTATGAAATATACCAGTTGCGCAATCGCGGTACAAAAAGGAGTGATCTGGCAGACCCCGACAAAGCCCGGCTGATCCATCAATGCGATATACGCAACGATGTATCGGATATCTTCAACTGGTCTTTTATTCCCGATCCTGATCGTCTGAAAAACACGTACGGTCCACGTTTAATGGTTTCCGGGCAGAACCAGGGCATACGTCATGTCTTCACTGTATCCGAAGATGCCTTCAACCCCGGGCAATCACTGGAGAATGACCGGGAATACTACTTCGCAGCGATCGCCTATGCACACAACGATTATTACCCGTTTGACCCCGAGCTGAATATCGGGCAGACATCTGCCTACTATCCAAGTCATCACTTCAGCATCGTCAGCGGTACTCCCCGCCGGCAAAACAGGCCAGGCGACATGGTCCGTACCGGAGACGGTATGGAGGTCACCCGGCTCGACGGTACAGGCAATGGCGGAAACTATCTGCATATAAAAGACCCTATCGATGATGCAGTGCTGAACGGAACTTTCCCGGGACCGATCAGGTACAAAAGAGGACTGGGACCACTCGAAGTAAAAGTGATCGACCCGGATAAGGTGCCCAGGACGGATCTCGAGGTGAGTTTCAGGTCTCCCGGGGAAACAGCACTCGTACTGCCTGCTACCAGGGTATATATCAAAGACCTGGGTACGCAGGCTTTGGTGGACAGCTCCGTCCAGATCGGACAGCCCAATGAGTTGATCCTGAGGGACTATGGCATATCCATCTATTTTCACCAGCCGGATAGTGTAGGCTCCGGCCGGGACCGGAACGGTGCGATCGGCGCCACGATCCGCTACAAGGATGCCCAGGGCCCGCAATGGCTTTCAGGACTGTCGGATACCCTGTTGTCTATCGGGCACCTGATCCCCGGCGCCGGACCAGAACATGTCTACCCGCTGCACTTCATCAAAAACAGGCCGGGTGAGGAGGACCACGACCTCGATCCCGCAGGCGCCTTCCACCGCATCGGCGAAGGCTATTTTGCGCCGATGTACGTCATGGATTTCCGTTATTCTCCTACCTCTTTCATGATATCGCCGATGGTTGTGGACAATGATTTTGGCCATAGTCTTCGCTCCAGGGTACTGCCCGGCAACCTGAATAACATCGACCTCGTACTCACGCCGGACAGAAGCAAATGGAGCCGTTGCGTGGTCACCCAGGCGGCGAGTCTGCACTACAGTCTATCTGGCCTGGCACCGGCGGATGGCACACGTATGTTTGACCACCGGCGAAGCCCTTCTCTCGGGATCGACGGAAGATATGCCACATCCGACGGCACCATCAATGGTACACCCCTCACTACAGCCTCGGATGACCCCAATGACCCGAATTATATCTGGCCAATGGGGATGAGCTGGTTTCCCGGCTATGCCATCGATGTGGAGTGTGGGACCAGGGTCAATGTCTTCTTCAGCGAAAACTCCGTTTACGACGAGTCTTATCAACACCTGTATGAGGACAGCAAGACAATCGGCAACGACATGATCTGGAATCCGTCCGCTCAACTGGCACTGGATGGGCAAGATATCCCGCTGAACACGTACTTCGGCGGACAGCACTTTATCTACCTGACCAACCAGCCCTATGACGGTTGCAGCTTCATCCGCGGTCGCCTGGACCCCGGCAGGAATTACCTCTGGAAGCGTGAGGCTTTCAATTATTTCACCTGGGCGGGCATACCGATGACTGCACCGGGTCACAAACTGCTCTCCTACGCCGAAGGTCTCATACCGAATGAAACACGCATTGAGCTAAGAGTCAATTCTCAGTATGGCACCAGGTGTGGTACAGGTGTAAACAACGGCTTGCCTCATTACCTGGTCCATCTCGATCCACAGGCGCCGGTCACCAGCCTCGACCAGGATATTTCCGGCGTCGGAAATACCTGGCAGAACGCGACGGTCAATAGCTATAGCGGCGCTCTGCTGCTTCCCTTCAGCCCTGACCGGTACACCCTGCGTGTCTTCTCCCTCACCGGTCAACTCCTCCACGAGCAGAAAGGTCATGGGCCGATCGCAGCCGGATCGGTTGACGGGCGCTATGAACTCGACTGGAACAGTGACGACAGCTTTGGCCGATACCCCTGCGGGGTCTATATCATCCACCTGGATGCAGGAGCGTACGGCTCACAGGCATTTAAGTGGCTGCTCATACATAAGTGCTGAATACCCTGGCTAGAAAAAAAGAACCGGCCCGATCGTACTGATGCGGGCCGGTTCTTTTTAGTGCTGTGCACGTACGCTGCCCTGCAGGCAACAGAATACCTCAGGATACAAGCTTCAACCCTACGATCGCGCCTACAAGCAGGCAGAGGAAAAATATCCTCCAGAACTCTGCGGACTCGCTAAAGAAAAAGATACCAACCAGCACCGTTCCCGCAGCTCCGATACCTGTCCAGACCGCATATGCCGTACCCAGGGGGATATCCTGTTGTGCTTTGTTGAGCAGGAAAAAACTAACGATAATGCAGACGAAAAAACCTGCACTCCATTTCCAGTTGGTAAAGTTGTTGGACATTTTGAGACAAGTGGTGAAGCCGATCTCGAATATACCCGCCAGAACAAGAATCAACCAGGCCATAATAAGTCAGATTTGAAGTAGGTTCAAAAAAAAGGGTGTCATGGAGAACACCCGGAAAAAATCAAGTCTTGAAAACCAGCCGGGCTACAGCGCCCCTATACCAGGATCTACGCGACATTCCCCTCCTTGAGGACCAGCAACGGTATCTCTGCATGCATAGCCAGCGAACGTGTCATACTGCGGTGAAAGAGTGATTCGATAAAGTTGTAGTTGCGCCGGATCATCACCAGCAGATCGGTCTGGTTGTCACTGACAAACTCCTTGATCCCGTCTTCCACGTCCTCATTGTAGTTGTAAGTGGCATGTATATTGACCCCTGGGAAGTACGGCTGCAGATCCGGCTGTTCTCCGTCTCCTTTCTCACGATTGTTTTCATATGGGTCCACGACATGAAGCATATGAAGATCGGCTCCGAACGCACGCAGTATTGCGTACAGCCCGGAGAAGTTGATCCGCTTTTCCATACCGTCCGCAAAGTCGGCACAGAGCGTCACTTTGCTGATCGTACCCTGCTGATAGGACTCCGGTACAGCGATGACCGGCTTTTCTACATTACGGATCACATTGGCCGTATTCGACCCCAGCAAAGCCGCTTTAAGACCGGTGGCGCCTTTCGTACCCATGACCACCAGGTCGATCTGCTCCGATTCACAGATCAGGTCTACGGATACCAGTAAATCACCGTGAACGGCTTTTGTGGTGACCGTTACATTCTTTGCCGGCAACTCCTTATGCACCCGCTGGAGCACTTCTTTCAATCCTTCTTCCGCGCTTTCCCTCAGAATCTCGTTCATGGAAAGCAGTACGGTCTGATTGCTGTAGGGAAGTGTATAAGCATTCAGGATGACGAGTTCGGCGCCGAACTTGGCGGACAGCTCATACGCGTAGGTAATGGCTTTCCAGGAATTGGCCGAAAAATCGGTAGTGGCAAGTATCTTTTTCATGTTGATGACGATTTGATAGATTGACGAACCGAAAAAACCCCTCGGCAAACGGCACGTAAACATGCCCTGCTCACAATCATGTCTTCTCCTTCGGCGACCGGGGGTTCAATGCTGCCTGTAAAACTGTCCTCAGACAAAAGGCAACCTGAGTAGTAAAGATAATAATACCGCCCTTAGTTCAAATAACTCCAGGACGATGACAATAATTTCATGCCGTACCAGTAATTTAAATCACCTGTTTTAAGACATAAGTACCCAGCAAGACCACTGAGTAGAATACCCACCACCCAATCGGTGTATACTCGCCCGGAGCCAGCCCGGTCAACCTGCCGACCCGCTTCAGCAACAGCAGCTTCTCCAGCGTGTAGGAAAGAAGTGTGGCAAGGATGAGCCCCGACAGGCCCAGGAAAAAAATGAAAAGCAAGCTCAACAGGATATGCGCGGCCAGTTCGATCAGGCCTATACGAAAGATAGCCTCGTTGTCACGCAGCGCCTGCAGTATAGACTGAGGAAACAGCACCCGTACGATCAGCACCAGCAGAAAAAGCTCGAACAAGGGGACACTGGCGCTGAAACGATCATCGTACGCCCAGGTGAACACCGGCCCCGAAAAGATCATGAAAAGTATGGTCAGCGGAAACAGCATGTGCATCAGGCGGGCGGATCGCCTCCTGGTCTCAGCGATCCCACGGGTCAGGTCCTGCCCCAGCACCGGTATCAGGGCCGCGCTGAGCGAGGTGGCCATAGTCGCCGTGAAAGGGATCTCCCTCGAGCCGTACCGGTACACGGCAAAGGTCGCATCGTCACCAAAAAAAAGTCTTACCAGCCAGGCATCTATGATCATCGCCAAACCGCCCAGCAAGGCATACAATACCAACGGACGGGCCTGGCTCCCCGTACGTCTCAGGGCTACCGGGTCCCATACAGCTCTGCCCGCCCCGGACAACTCTGCAAGCAACCAGGCATAAAAGACAATGCTGCTGAGCGCAAACCATGTAAATATGCCTACCAGCCCGATATCCAGCCACAGGCTCACTGCCATGGGTAACAGGTAAACACCGCTGAAAAGGACCGTATACACAACCAGCGCCAGAGACCTCCCCGATAGAAAAAGCAAATAGGGCAGCATAAGTGCGGGCAGACTCAGCAATGTCCAGGCGGCTACAGAAGCCCATTCACTCCATATCGTAACCTCACCTGGCGCCCAGGCTCCGCTACTCCCGATCACCGCAATGCTTACGGCCAGCAAAACACCCAGGGCCTGGAGCCAGAAGAATACCTGCCAGCTCTCCTTTCTCCTGTCCGTACCAGGTATACGCCATGAGGCCAGGAAGGTCTGCAGGAAGCCGTTGACCCAAAAGAAGCTGCCGGCATACACCAGGAAACCATACCATTCCCATCTGCCGATCTGCTCAGTGCCCAACAAACCGTAAGCTAGCAAAGCAGAGCCAATCAGCACAGCAGCCTGCCGCATAAGGTGATATCCCTGAAAGACAATGACAGGATCCCGTAGATACCGATAGAGAGAAGAGCCCAACCCGTTTACTTACTTATAGTACGCTCCTGAAAAGTTACGTCAAAATCACGTAACTCCCTCAACACGGGCTCGTAAACGGCCGCATCCACCGGGATATTCACCCCGGGAGCACGTATCTCGCCCCTGAGGAGCTTGCGTGCAAAGATCGCCATAGGCAGACCTACCAGGGTGCTCATGGCCGTGCGGATACCGTCTGCGCCCTTGCTGACGAGCGTGGACACGACGCGCTCATGCCTGTCGTCCAGTGTATAGTCGATCTCGTGCTGCATGATGATCATATCCTTGTCTGCAGGCTCCAGCTTCCACCTAGACAAGAGCAGGCGCTCCAATACATCTGCAGGCGTTCCTTCTTCCATGCCGACCAGCGTATCGTCCAGCAGTCCCAGCCAACGCAACTGGTCCAGTACACCGGGTCCTGCAAGCTGACCGATACGATCCTCCAGCGTGCCTGTCCCATCGGGCAAGAGAGCCGAGATCAGCCCCCTGTAGCTCAACCGGTCCAAGCCTGGGATCAGGAACTGATCCTCCGTGAGTCCCAACCGGATCAGCGCCTGCCATGCCCTGCAAAACCCCGGATAACGGATCGTACCCCTGTACAGGGTAGCTGTACCATCCAGGCCATATATCGGGTAATACGACAGTGAATTGCGGTTGGCATATACCTCGTAATGCCCCATACCGGGAACATCTATGTCGCGGATCTGCTCAAAAATACGCTGATAAGGGATCAGGCGGAGCTGACCGTCTTCCATGTACTGCGCTGTACCCTGGCCCGCGACGACTACGTTACGTGGCGCCCACGAAAACTTGTAGTGCCAGGGATTGTCGTCGGACTCGGGGGCAACCAGCCCGCCCGTATAGGAATAAAATGCATCAATGCGCCCTCCCCTGCCGCGGATATCGTCGAGCAGTTGCATAGCCGACATGTGGTCGATACCAGGGTCCAGTCCCAACTCGCACATGAAGGTCAGCCCGGCCGCCTTCACTTCGTCATGCATCGCCCTGACATCAGGATGTACATAGGAAGCATTGACCAGGTCCTTGCGATAACGCAGGCAATCACGCGCTACTTCCGTATGCAGCCTGGGAGGCAACATGGAAACCACGAGGTCCGCATCCTCTATAAGCTGATGCCGCTGGCCCGCATCCAGTGCATCCAGTTGACGGGCTGTGGCGTTGGGATGACCGCCCGCTTTCTCCGCCGCCAGTGTAATATCCGAATCGCAGATCGTCAACCTCCATCCCTCTTCAGCCGCATGGCTGAGCAGGTATTCGATCAGTACGGTGGTAGATCGTCCGGCGCCTATGATCAGTATGTGCTTCATGCGGGTCCTCCAAACTTTGTGCGCTGCGAAATTATTATTATTTCCCCTAACTTTATTGACCGGCCACCAATGCCGGATTCGCCTATGAGAATCCTCGAACAGACTATTCAGTTCAACGTTTACGACCGCCTGGACGAACTTCGCCCGGAAGACCAGGAGTTGCTCCTGCAGGCGCGGGTATCCCTCAACCGCGCATATGCGCCGTACTCGCAGTTCAAGGTAGGCGTCTCGGCCAGGCTGCAAAGCGGCGGGATCATATCCGGGGCCAACCAGGAAAATGCCGCCTACCCCATGTGTCAGTGTGCCGAACAGGTAGTGCTCGGCCAATGCGGCGCCAGCCACCCACACGACCCCATACTCCGTATCGCGATCACTGCCAGATCTCCCCGTATACAACTGGAAAATCCCGTATCTCCCTGTGGGGCATGCAGGCAAATTTTGCTGGAGTACGAGCAGCGCCAGCAACACCCCATCGGACTATTGCTGCAGGGCGAAAGCGGGCCGATCTATCTCATACCCAACGCCAGGGCATTGTTGCCGCTCTGCTTTGACGGGTCAGCGCTCTGAGCGGATCCGGTTTCGCGCCACTTCGAGGTCCTCGGGTGTGTCTATTCCGAAGCCGGTGTAGGCTGTTTTCTCCACAGCTATAGGCATACCGCCTTCAAGCCATCTGAGCTGCTCCAGGCGCTCGGCCTGCTCCAGGCGGCCCGGCGGCATACTGCTGATCGTGAGCAGTGCGGCCCTCCTGAAACCATATATCCCGAGATGCCTGAACCACAGGCCCTCTCCGGCCGCATCGCCCTGCATATCCCTTACATACGGAACAGGGCTCCTGCTGAAGTAAAGCGCATTCTGCCGCCGGTCAAACACAACCTTCACTTTGGAAGGGTCCATCAACTCAGCCTGTTGCGATACAGGACAAGCTGCCGTAACGATGTCTACAGCCTGGTCTTCCAGCAAGCGCCGGCAAAGACCATCGATCAGATCCGCTTCGACGAAGGGCTCGTCTCCCTGTATATTGATCACCAGCTCTGCTCCGGGATACAGCGCCGCAATTTCCGCGCACCTGTCCGTACCACTCTCATGGGTTTCCGCCGTTATATGCACGGGGATTCCGTGCGACCTGCAATGTGCCTCTATCCTGTCGTCATCCGTCGCCACGCAAAGATGGTCGACCAGGCTGGATTCCGAGGCAGCTGCATATACGCGTTGCAGCAGGCTCCTGCCTTCCAGGTCCGCCAACGGTTTGCCGGGAAGCCTGGTCGAAGCATAACGTGCAGGGATGACACCGAGGATACGAAAAGCGCCGGAAGACACAGGTTCTTTCATTATACAAATATTTAAAAATGCTTTTTCATGCCGTCAATGAACTCAAACATATAAAAAATAATTTAAATATATCAATATCTTTGCACCAGGCATATTGTCTTGTACTATGAAAGCCATCTTGCTGATCCCCGCCCTCCTGCTCTGCCTGTCGGCCACCGGCAGCACGGATACATCCGCTGTGAACCTGGAGATTGACAACGACGCCGGGCAGTGGTACCTGCTCTACCCGATCGAGGCCGGCAATACACTTTTCTCGCTGTCGCGTACCTTCCAACTGGAACTGGATCAACTGCTCTCCGCCAATCCGGATCTGGATATACGCTCCCTCGCTATCGGTACCGTACTGCGCATCCCATTCGCCCCGGAACGGCTGGCCTCCACCTGCAACCCGGCCCCATGCCGCGCTGTCAGCTACCGGGTCAGGGCCGGAGAAACGCTGTACCGCATCTCCAAAGTCTATTTTCACAAGGATCCGGCAGCCGTACTGAGCAACAATAATCTCCCTGACGAAACGCTGTCCATAGGCCAGGAACTGATCGTGGGCTACCTCGATCTCTCCGCATCTGCCGTGGCGGAGGCGACGGCCGCAGCCATTGCAGAAGCCGCCCCAGAGATCAGGGAAGAGCCGCAAAGCATGGGTTTTAAAGATCGATTCGACTCACGTGCCACCCGGAAAAGCATGGCGATACAGAACGGTGTGGCCTTGTGGTTCCAGGACGCGGATCTGCCCGACGGCATGTACGTGCTGCACGAAACCGCCCCGGTCAATTCGTTCATTTCGATCACCAATCCTATGTTCAACAGGACGGTATATGCCAAAGTCGTGGGCAATATCCCGGCAGGTACCTACCCCAGGGAAGTGATCGTAATCATCACGCCCAAAGTCGCGCAAAACCTGGGGGCGCTTGATCCCCGTTTTTATGTGCAGATCCGCTGCGAGCAGCCGCAAGGCTGAAAAGCTCCGCCCTTCTGCTTAACTTTGCCGCTCCAAATCACCTGACCCCTGCCTATGAAATACCAGCAAAATATCCTGGAGACTATCGGTAATACACCGCTGGTACGCATAAACAAGATCACCAAAGACATACCGGCAACTATCCTGGCCAAACTGGAGACGTTCAACCCGGGACACTCGATCAAGGACAGGATGGCTGTAAAAATGGTCGATGACGCAGAAAAGAACGGCCTGCTCCGCCCGGGAGGCACCATCATAGAGTGCACTTCAGGTAATACGGGGATGGGGCTGGCGCTCGCTGCCGTCGTCCGTGGATACCGCTGTATATTCACGACCAACGACAAACAATCCAAGGAGAAGATCGATATGCTGAAGGCCTTCGGGGCTGAAGTCATCGTCTGCCCGACCAATGTATCAGCGGACGATCCGCGCTCCTACTACTCGATCGCCGAGAAGCTCAGCCGCGAGATACCGAACTCATACTGGTTCAACCAGTATGACAACCTGTCCAATACTCAGGGCCACTACGAATCCACAGGGCCGGAACTCTGGGAACAGACTGAAGGTAAGATCACTCACCTGGTCGTAGGTGTAGGTACGGGAGGCACTATTTCAGGTACGGGCAGGTACCTGAAGGAGCGGAATCCCGCGATCCAGGTACTCGCTATCGACACCTACGGATCGGCGCTGAAGAAATACCATGAGACCGGCGAGCTCGATGAAAAAGAGATCTATTCCTATATCACGGAGGGGATCGGAGAAGACATCATCCCTAAAAATGTGGATTTCAGCGTGATCGACCATTTTGAGAAGGTCACCGACAAGGACGGCGCCGTCATGGCCAGGCGCCTGGCCAGGGAAGAAGGCCTGCTGATGGGCTATTCTGCGGGATCGGCTATGGCCGGTCTCCTGCAGATGAAGGACCGGTTCAAACCCGGAGATGTGGTCGTGGTCATATTTCACGATCACGGGAGCCGTTACGTAGGCAAGGTGTACAACGACGAGTGGATGCGTGAGCGCGGCTTCCTTGACTCGGAGTGGAAAGTGCAGGATCTGCTTGCCTACAAGAAAGGCCAGCAACTGATGACACTGCAGTACGGCGACACTATCCGGACGGCCCTGGACCGAATGAAAGAGCATGAAATATCGCAAATGCCTGTGCTGAACGGCGACGAGATAGTAGGCGCTATCACGGAGACCCTGCTCGTTGAGCACCTGCTGGGACACGGGCCTTCGCGTCTCGAAGATCCTGTCAGCAGTATCATGGGCCAACCTTTCCCTGTGGTAGATATCGCGCTGCCCTGCCGTACACTCAACAAATATATATCCAGGCAGGTACCGGCCGTGCTGACCAGGGATACTACGGGGGCTCATCACATCATCACACAGTATGACCTGATCCGCTATATGCTATGAAAAGAGGGACAGCAAAATAAATGATCCTTTCTGCCAGTTAATTGAATGTCGTACCAACAAGATCTGATGAAAAGACTCTCTCCGGCGCTGTTTTGTCTGCTTTGTACACTGTCCGTCCGTGCGCAGGACGCTTTGTTTTCACAGTTCTTTGCCGTACCGATGACACTCAACCCGGCACTTTCCGGGACCTATGACGGCAAGTACAGGATATCCGGTGTATACAGGGATCAATGGCGCTCGGTGGTAGAAGAGCCTTTCAAGACCTATGCGCTCGGTCTTGATCTCCGCTTTGATTCAGACTCCCGCAGGATCAGCAAGGATTTTTTCGCAGCGGGCATTTACTTCCAGAGCGACAAGGCCGGCATTCTGGAATACAGCCTCAACCAGATGTACCTGGTCGGCGCTTTTCACAAGTCCCTCAATCGCTCAGGCACCCAGTATCTCGGCGGAGGCGTACAACTGGGAATGAACCAGCGCAATATCAACTATTCCCGGATCACTTTCCAGGACCAGTTCAACGGGATCGACGGGTATGACCAGGCTACACAGGAGCTGTTCCCGGAGAATAATTTTGCCCATTTCGATCTAAGCGCAGGCATCAACTATATCCTCGCGCCGAAGAAATCCGCGGCCCTGTATATGGGCCTGTCTGCACATCACCTACTTGGCCCGGAGAACAGCCTCTTCACACGTGACCCGAGACCGGAAGTATCCACCCATGGCGTCCCCTACCGGCTCCCGGTAAGGCTGAGCGGCCATATCGCATCCAACATACCGGTCAATGAGTTCCTGCATATCCAGCCACGCGCCATGTTGTCTACCCAGGGCAGCACATTCGCCACCAATCTGGGAGTGACTTTCAAGCTGTACTTTCTCAACCTGGACATGCAGAACGTATACCTGGGCGCATTCGTACGTATGGCGAAGGGGCAGTCCAACTGGAGCAGCGACGTGATGGGAGCGCTGATCGGGTACGGATACGATAACCTGCTGATCGGCATGAGCTACGATTTCAGCCTCAACTCGATCTCCTCCTACGGCAGGTCCCGCGGCAGCTTCGAATTGTCTATCTCCTATTTTGGTGTGTACGAGAACGAGGACATGCTCTGTCCCAGTTTCTGACGACCAGAGTTTCCGCAGGAAAAAAATAGAGTTACCAGGCAGGCCTACTTCTAAGTCTTGCTTCCTAGATGGTGAGCTCTACATGCTCCACGATCTCCAGGCCATACCCAACCAGGCCTATGCGGCGCTTGGGATGCTTGGTAAGCAGGCGGATCTTGGATACGCCGAGCTCGTGCAGGATCTGTGCTCCTACACCATAATCGCGCTGCTCCGACTTGATGAACTCTGAGTCATCACCATGCTCTTCGAATGATCGCAGGCGGGCCACTATATTGCTCCGCTTTTCGCTGTGACGCATATACACCAGGATACCTTGTCCCCGCTGTGCGATCAGCTTCAGCGAGGCCTGCAACTGTTCGCCGTAGTCATCGAAAAGTGTGCCGATGATATCGCCGGTCTCGGTAGATGAGTGCATCCTTGTGAGGACAGACTCGTCTTTGGACCAGGTTCCCTTGACGAGGGCCAGGTGTACGTCGCCGGTGGTCAGCTGCGTGAATGCATGGACTTTGAAACTGCCGTACCTGGTCGGAAGCTCTACTTCCAGTTCCTTACGCACCAGTCGCTCGTGACGCATGCGAAAAGCGACCAGGTCATCTATGGAAATGATCTTGAGATCAAAGCGCTCGGCGATCTGCATCAGTTGCGGCAACCTGGCCATACTCCCGTCTTCGTTGAGTATTTCCACCAGCACGCCCGCCGGGTAGAAACCGGCCATACGAGCCAGGTCGATCGCGGCCTCGGTATGACCTGTCCTGCGCAATACACCACCTGTTTTTGCCCGCAGAGGGAAAATATGGCCTGGTCGCGCCAGGTCCGCGGAAGTGGTCCTGGGGTCTACAAGCGCTTTGATACACTTGGCCCTGTCGTGCGCAGAGATACCAGTCGTGCAACCATCTCCGATAAGGTCTATCGACACGGTAAAAGCGGTCTCATGCAGCGCTGTATTCTCGGTTACCATCGGGCGCAGCCCGAGTTCGTCGGCACGCTGCTCGTCCAGCGGAGCACAGATCAGGCCCCGGCCATGGGTCGCCATGAAATTGATGATCTCCGGGGTCACACATTCGGCCGCACAGATGAAATCGCCTTCGTTTTCACGGTCTTCATCGTCCACGACAATGACCACTTTTCCCGCTTTGATATCTTCCAGCGCCTCCTCTACGGTGTGAAGCCTGAATGCCGTCTCTTGTAGGACCATGTTTACTATAAACTTGTCTGGATAAACAGATACGTCTGCAACAAGTTGCGCAAAGGTACTATTTTGCCACATCGCCGACCTCAAAAATAACCGGCCGAAACAGCGTCGCAACGTATGCAATACCACAGTAGCCCACAGGATTTCCCCATGCCCGGCGTACGTGCATCGACAGACCGGGCGTACTCCAGGAACGAAGAGTTGTATTTCCGCCGTAAAGTGTATCTTTAAGATCCGGCTTTGCCCGGTTTTTCCGGTCCTGACCGGTATTATATCATCCTGACATCCGCTCGTATAAAACCAAACCTCATCCATGGCCCGTTTTTGTCTACTGCTCTGTTTGCTGATCCTGTCTTCCTTCGCGTCCCGGCCGCTCATGGCCCAGGACAAAGCAGATGAAACCATCAATGCCCTGTTGCGCAAGCACGGTCTCGAACAAAGCCAGGTAGGAGAAATCGCTTCGTGGATATGCGATGTACACGGTCCCAGGCTGACCGGTTCCAACGGCCTGGCCCTGGCCCGCGAATGGGCGGTGAAGACACTTGAAGGCTGGGGCATGTCCAATGTACACCAGGAAGCCTGGGGGCCGTTTGGCCGCGGGTGGGAACTGGATTACTTTGATATGCATGCGCATACACCGCAATACTGGCCGGTCATCGCTTACCCGAAAGCCTGGTCGCCCTCTACCAAGGGGCGTGTCAAGGGAGATGTGGTCTACCTGCAGGCGGCTGAAGAGAAAGACCTGGAAAAATACAAGGGCAGACTCAAAGGAAAGTTCGTCCTGCTCGATACTATCCGCGAGACGACCGAATGGTTCGATCCGCCCGCCAGAAGGTACAAAGCGGAAGATCTGCTCGAGATGGCCAACGCGCCCGTGCCCGTGCCCAGACCACGCCGCAACTGGGAGCAACTGGGCGGAATGTCATTCAACAGGGTCCTGTGGAACTTCCTCACGGAAGAGAACCCCGCTGCAGTGCTGGACCGCAGTTTCAAGGGAGATCTCGGTACAGTATTCGTATCAGGAGCGCGCGCAGCAGGAGAAGGCGTACGCCCGTATAACGACGACGCGCGCGTGATCCCGCAGGCTACACTCTCCGTAGAACACTACAACCGTCTGATGCGCCTGATCGACAAGGGGATTGCTCCTTCGCTCAGTATGGAGATCAAGTCAAGGTATATGTCGCCCGCCAAAGGCATGGAATACAATGTGATCGCCGAAATACCCGGTACCGATCTCAAAGACGAGATCGTCATGTTCGGCGCTCACTTCGACAGTTGGCATACCGGCACGGGGGCCACGGACAATGGCGCCGGATCCGCCGTCATGATGGAGGCTGCGCGTATCCTGCTCGAGACGATCCGCGAAAGCGGTATACAGCCGAGACGCACGCTTCGCCTGGCTCTATGGACCGGCGAAGAGCAAGGCCTGCTGGGATCTGTCAACTATGTCCGGCAGCATTTCGCAGAGACAGAACCCAATGGATGGATCCCCCGGTCGCTCAAACCCGACCAGGAGAAAGTCTCCGCCTACTATAACCTGGACAACGGGACAGGCCGGATCCGGGGTATCTACCTGCAGGGCAACGAAGCAGTTGCTCCCATTTTCCGCAACTGGCTCGAGCCCTTCAAAGACCTGGAGGCCAATACCATGACACTTGGCAATACAGGCGGCACGGATCACCTCCCCTTTGACGGAGTAGGTATACCAGGCTTCCAGTTCATACAGGATCCTATGGCCTATTTCAACCGCACGCACCACTCCAATATGGACAACTGGGACCACCTGGTCGAAGAGGACATGAAACAAGCCGCTACGATCATTGCCAGCTTCATCTGGCACACCGCCCAGCGCGATGAAAAACTGCCGCGCAAGCCGCTCCGGATCGAACAGGAAGGCGGCAATCAGTAATCTTTATTCTATTCGCCTCCACCGTCTTCGTCGAAGTGGAGTCTGTGCATCAGCCTGTGTAACAGCGGAGCGAACAGTACCGCTATACTTGTAAGGAAGGCCACACCGCTATAGATCGCATACAGTGATGCAAAGATCTTGGCTGCATCGGAAAGCATCGGGTCTACAGGCCCCATACCGGTCAGGATCATACTTGCATTGAGCAGTGAATCCGTAAAGCCGAGGCCCGCATAGTGCATATACCCCACAATACCGATTCCCAACGAAAACAGGATAAAGCCCAGGGAGCAAAGCGAATAGACCAGCACACGTCTCCTGAAGGCCTGTGGCGCCAGGAGGGGTTCGTTCTTGTTTTCAAACAACATCCCAATATGAATTTAAAGTGTATCCCGGCCTTGCAGCAGCCCGGGTGATAACGCACTCAAAGTACCTGCTCCCGGCCTGGTCAGCGACCGGGATATTTGTCCTCCAGCTTTTCGCTGATCTCCCGGAGCATCAGCAACTGCCTGGCCTGGGTATCGAACAGGGTCTTGATCTGCTCTTCCAGCAAGAGATCCATCTTCTGGTGTAGTCCCCTGATCTCCATCTCAGCCTTGAGATTGATGAGATAGTCGTTTTCGCCGCGCATACGATCCTTTTCCTCCTGCCTGTTCTGGCTCATCATGATGATGGGGGCCTGCAGCGCCGCTACGCATGATAGCAGCAGGTTCATCAGGATATATGGGTATGGATCAAATGCTTCTTTTGACGGCACGAGCGTATTATACAGGATCCAGACGCCCAGGATCACAGAAAATATAATAATGAACTTCCAGCTACCGCCGAAATGCGCTACCCTGTCAGATATTCTCTGACCCTGCGACAGTATCTCCTGGGGTGGATGCAGGAGGTTGTTGACGATCAGTTGCTCTTCTTCTACAGTCTGTTCTACAATCTTGCGCAGTTTGAGCAATTGAGCGTTCTGTTCGGAAAGAAGCTGGTCAATTTCCCTTGATTCCATAGAGATCTGGTTTTGCCGTGATTGATTGCTGGAATATACTCAAAACAAAGAAACAATCCGGCATTCTGACAGGGCAGATCTTGTCACACTTCAGCTCCCGGCGAGCCGGTGCATAAGTGCTCTCGCGATTTCGTCCGCATCGTAATGCTGCTCAATGAACCTGCGGGCCTCGCGCGACATCGAGATCACTCGTTCCGGATTTTCACGGCAGTAGACAATAGCGGCCACTATCTCCTCCGGTGTATGAGCGATGAGGCAGTGCACCTTATCCACTGCAGGGATGCCTTCTATACCGATCTGTGTGGTGATCACCACACGGCCCAGCGCCATAGCCTCCAGTATCTTGACGCGTATGCCGGAGCCACTCAACAAGGGAACGATCATCAGCTCTCCGCCAGACAGGAACTCTCTCGAACTCGGCACCTCTCCCATCACCCTGATATCTGTACCGTGCAGTTTTCGCAACCAGGCCGGGGCATGACGGCCGGCTATATAGATGATCGTATCCGAATACCTGCGACGCACCTGCGGCCATACGGTCTCGAGCAGCCATCTCATCCCCTCCTGGTTGGGTATCCAGTCAAGCGAACCAATAAACCTGAGTTCGTTCAGGCCTGCACCCTGGCATGCGGTATAGGAAAAACGCGACAGTTCCATACCCACGGGACTGACATGCATCCGCCCGGCATATCCAGATTGCCGGAAAATCCGACCGTCTTCCGGGCTGATCGGCACCAGGAGATCTGCCTGGCCAAGCGCCGACTCTTCGTATCTCCTCAGCTGCCGGGTCAGTATCTTCAGGTAGCTTCTTTTCAGGGGATTCTTTTCCTGCTGAGTCACACGCTCCCAGATAAGGTACTCTACATTGTGCGCGCGCAAGACCACCCGGGCCTGGCTATGCACCTTCACTACAGAAGCATAGGGCATCAGGTGCACGGACTCTATCAACACGATATCATATGCTTCCGCGGCCAGCATCTCCCGGAGCGCTTCGCGATATGCAGACTGTATGAAACGGCTGATATGATAAGATTCGCCTTTGACGAGGCTGACCAGGGCATCCTGCCACCTGAGGCGGTTGTCTACGGCTATGAGCCTGATACGGCCATAATGATCAAAGTCCGGCGGAATACTGTCCGGATCTACCCAGTGCTTGGTCGTGTTCATAGAGAGCAGATCCACGGAAGCGCCTGCCCTGCGCAGCCCCCTGCTCAGATAGGTCACAGCCATAGACTCACCGTCTTTGAGGGGATAGGGAAACTTTTTACAGAGCTGTAGAATCTTCATCTGTGGCGGAAAATCCTCTCCCGGGCTACCCGGGGTTGCGCAAAAATAATCATTTTTGGGTGCCTGTAATCAAAGGCAGGCATAGGACGGCAGATGATAAAGACGATCGATATCCGTAAAAAGTACGGGACACTTGATGTCCTCCGGGGCGTCGACCTCGAAGTCGGTGCAGGAGAGATCGTCGCCATTGTAGGCCGGTCGGGAGCGGGTAAAAGCACCCTGATGCATATACTCGGTGCACTGGACACGCCGGACAGCGGCGAGATCTGGATCGACGGCGAGGCGCTGCACAAGCTCAATGCAGAGCGGCTCACGCGGTTCCGCAACCGTTCGCTGGGCTTTGTATTCCAGTTTCATCACCTGCTCCCCGAATTCACCGCGCTCGAAAATGCCTCCATGCCGCTCCTGATCGCCGGTGAGCGAAAGCAAGCAGCCGAAAAAGAAGCCCTCGGCCTGCTTGGCTATCTCGGGCTGGCGGATCGCAAAGACCACAAACCCGGCCAGCTGTCCGGCGGAGAACAGCAGCGCGTAGCGATTGCAAGGGCGCTGATCAACAAGCCCCGGATCATACTTGCGGATGAGCCTACCGGCAACCTGGACTCACAGACCAGCTCCGACCTGCACAGCCTTTTCCTCCGGCTCAGGGAGGACCTTGGCCAGACCTTTCTCATCGTCACACACAATGCCGAACTATCCAATCTCGCAGACAGGTGTCTGCGCATGGAGGATGGCAGGATCATAGAGCATCAAAAGTGACTTGTAAGGCGACAAGGCCGACGGCAGACAGCACGGAAGCAATATAACTACATCTTTTCCAGGAGTACAGACCGAAGGGAGAACGCTACTGTACCCGCAGCAGCTCTCCGGACTGGTTCTTCACGACAAAAGCATCCTTGTACCCGAGTTCCTGGACTTTCGACAGTGCCTCCCTGGCTTCGTCCAGCGAAGTATAGCCACTCAGCAACACGATCGTATAGCCGTTTTGCTTGCGCTCTTCGATCAGGCCGATCGCCTCCACCTCCCTGTTGTCAAACCAGCTGAGGTTTTTGAAACTGCCGATCCGCACCATGTACTCCTCCATGCCCGAACTCAGGCTGGCCGGCATGGGAGCAGGCAATGCCTTGGCAGCCCGCTCTTCCTTGACCGCATATTCTTCGATGCTCTCCAGTTTGACACCGGCAGGCAGAGGTGTGATAAACGCCTCCTTGAAGCGCTCCTCCCGGATCTTGAAAAGTACGTCCTCCGCTTCCTCCCGCTTGTTGAATACGCCGACCATGACACGCAGGAGCTGATCGTCGCGCCGCGTTACGAACAGTTCTCCGTACTTGTTGAGCGAGTATTTGAACGGGGTGATATCTATCTTTTTCTTAGCGATCGCAGCGACCTGGATCACGTAGCCGATGATCTTCTCCTCCGGCTTGACCTTTGCCTCGAAGTCGGCTATACGAATAGCAGGTGGCGGCGGCACAGCATCCTTTTCTTTGGCAGCGGTCTTCCGCTCTTTCTCTTTCTCCGCCTCCTTCCCGGCGCCGGAAACACCGGTTCCCGCAGACGGACTGACAACGGCAGGCTTATCCGCAGCGACCGTTTTCCTGTTCAGCGGTGCATCGTCCAGTGATGCCGACAGATCGGCGGGTGGAGGAGCTGCCTTAGCCTGAGCCGGTTTGTCTGCAACCAATACATCCTGCTTGTAGTAATCCCTCAGCATGATATTGTCCGCCCTGGACATGACTACCTGGCTGATCACCTGTGGATCTACTTTCGTGTCCATCTGGGCATTGATATAATGCGGGGTATAGCCAGTCTTGGCAAAGCTGATATGATACCTCCCCCTGGGCTTGATGTGCAGCGCAAAGCTACCCCTGGCATCCGTATATGTCTCCTGTACCTCTCCATCCAGCTCATTGACTGCGGAGATATAGACGCTGTTGATCGGCTCCTGGCTCTGCAGCTCTACAACCTGCCCGTAGTAAAAGTTGACGGTCGGCGTCAGCATGAGCTTGAATCGCTTCTCCTGCCCCTCTATATCCTGGTAACGCAGCCTGAAGGAGGTGGATGTATAGCCTACCTTGTTGATCGAAAGATAACAGTCGAAACCCTCGATGATCTCGAAGTTGAAGGTACCGGATTCATCGGTGATACCTGCCGGGTCACCGCACCTGGTCAGGTCTACCACGGCGCCCGTAAGCGGCTGCAGCGACTTGAAGTCCCGGACCTGTATCTGCACCTGCTTGGATTTCTTGTATACAAAGTATATGTCTTCATGGCCCTTTCCGCCGGGTCTGTCGGATATCAGGAAACCCTTGCCAAGCTTGTCGAAAAAGACAAAATTGAGATCATCATAACTCGAGTTGACCGCAGGGCCCAGGTTGACAGGGTCCATCCAGGACTCGTAGTCGAAGTCGGCCCTGAATACATCCAGCCCGCCGTAGCCCGGGTGCCAGTCCGATGAAAAGTACAGGTACATTCCGTCAAAGAACGGCGACACCTCATTGCCCGGCGTATTGACTCGCGGACCGAGATTCTGCGGCTCTGTCCAGAGAGAGTCGATAAAGTACGATACATAGATATCGAAGCCGCCGTAGCCACCCGACATATTGCTGGCGAAATAGAGCGTAGTACCGTCATTCGTCAGGAAAGGATAGCCGATCGAGTATGCAGTATCGTTGTACGGGAACGGCCTGTGGTCGATCCACTCGTCGCGTTCGTTGAGGTCTGCGAAGTAGATCTGCATGTTCTTCTCAGCCTGGGCGATCTGGCGCACACCTTCCGTAAAGTGGTTGGTACAATAGGCGATCATCCCTGTACGCTGCGCGAAGGAAATAGGGCCTACCCGGCTGCCGTAATGCCGGTCCGGAGCGTGCAATACCCTGGCCGTATCTATCAGCCCCCTCGAAAACAGGAAATTGTCTACAGCAGCCTGTGCCGAAGGACCTACCGTCCGGCTACCATGCCCGCCAAGTCCATGCATGGAGGTCGTACCGCCTATCAGCCTGTCGTTGAGTACCGTCATGAATATCTCGGAGCCGGCAGAGTTGAAAGGAGCCGGTTCGAGCCGGTACTTGGTAGCAGGTGGGGTACTGTCGGACGGGAAGGCGCAGGCGGCAGCCTGGTACCTGGCGAGTGGCAGGTTGAAAGCTTCCAGCTTTGCAAAGCAACTCGCCGCCTCCCTGTACTTGCCCAGCATCTTGAGCGTATAGCCCATCTCCTGGATGATGCGGTCGTCGTTGGGTTCCAGAGTCAGCAAGGCCCCGTATGAACGTTCGGCGTCCAGGAAACGCCGGGTCTGCAGCTCGCAAAAGGCCTTGGCGTAGAGGAAATGTTTGTTGTAGGGATCTTTCAGCGAAAGGCTCTCGTAGTACCTGAGCGCGAGGTCATAGCGCTTCTGCCGGAAGAGCCTGTCGGCCTTCTCTACATCCTCCGGCGGCGAATCCCCGCCAGAAGAAAAACCGGCCACCGGGAAGAGCGCGCAGCAACTGAAGAAGAACCACAGCAAAATCCTGCAACCCATGCGAACCAGTTAGAATTAGCTTGGTAATTTAGTACCGAAGGTGAGATCCGAACCCACAGATATATGCAAACCAGTCAGATCAGCTTCGCAAAGATAGTCAGCCGGACCCAGATTTTAGCGGCTTTAACTTTTAAATAAGCCTCCGGTTCTCTCCTGAACCGGTCCTGTGTCCCGCCACGCGGGACTAAAAATCATTTATCTTTGCTTATGTGCTGGACCGGAATAGCTAACTTCGGGTTTTCAGCGTTTTTATCCGTAAAGACTTATCCTCCCAGAATTAACCTGTCTTATCTTATGAAGCTTTTTTTTACGCATCTCCTGCTCTCCTGCTGCACACTGGTCTTTGCCCAGTCCACCCCGTACAAGGCCAATGAGTGGCTGCTGGCGCTGGATCAGGATATACAGCCCGGAGACATCTTTTCGGAGACCGGGTCCCTGTCGGCCTATCGCAGCCAACTGAAGGAATACAGGCAAGTCTCGCGCAATCTGAATGTCTGGCACCTGCGGACAGACCCTGCTGTGCCAGAGGACGATTTTGCCCGTGCGCTGGCAGCGCACCGCCTGGTCAGGACACTGCAACGCAATCATGTAGGCGCCTATCGCGACGGGCTCATCCCTTCGGACCCGGAATTCAACCGCCAGTGGCATCATGCCAATGACGGGACCAGCGGAGTAGCGGGCGCCGATGTATCTACACCTGCCGCCTGGAATATCACCACCGGCGGTCTTACGGCCACCGGCGATACCATCGTAGTCGCTGTGGTCGATATAGGGTTTGACCTGGAACACCCGGATCTCGTCGGCAATATATGGATCAATCATGCCGAGATCCCGGATAATGGGATCGACGACGACGGCAATGGGTATATAGACGATATATATGGCTGGAATGCAACCGAAAGAAACCCACATTTCCCTGCGTTCGGCACGCATGGTACCCATGTGAGCGGGATGATCGGCGCACGCGGCGACAATGGCGTCGGTGTGACCGGCATCAACTGGAATATAAAGATCATGCATATACAGCTGGACTGGGTCATAGAAGCAGATATCCTGGAAGCATACGATTATATCCTGACCCAGCGCAAATTGTACAATGAGTCAGGTGGGGCCGCCGGTAGTTTTGTCGTGGCGACCAACAGTTCCTGGGGAGTGGATTTCGGTCAACCTTCCGACGCGCCGCTCTGGTGTGCTTTCTACGACTCACTTGGCCACGCAGGCATACTCAGCGCCGCATCCACGGCCAATGCAAACACGAATGTAGATATCAGCGGAGACCTGCCTACGGCCTGTGAAAGCGAATTCCTGATCTCTGTGACTTCCAGCGATGCGAGCGACAACAAGTCCTTTGCTGCTTTCGGCGCCACGACTATTGACCTCGCAGCACCGGGAGAGAACGTCTACCTGCCGATACGCAACAACCGCTATGGAGCAGTCACGGGCACTTCCTTTGCCTCTCCGCTCGTAGCGGGTATGATCGGGCTCATGTATTCGGCGCCTTGCGACGGTTTTATGGCTACGGTCAAAGAGGATCCGGCGGCGGCAGCGAGGCTGATCAAGGAAATCATCCTCGGCACGGTCGACCAGAAACCTTCTTTCGCCAACCGGACGGTCAGCGGCGGCAGGGCCAATGTATTTGCTGCCGTGGATGGTCTGATGGCCATCTGCAGCGCCTGCCCTGCCCCGGCAGCGCCCGTACTGACCGACTTCACTACCGAACGCCTGACCGTAAGCTGGGAGCAGGATGAGCTCTACAGCGGGTATGAACTGCTGTACCGGGTCGCAGGCGAACCGGACTGGATCACGATCGAAAACGCTGTATCACCATTTCCCATCCAGGGTCTGCAGCTCTGTACTGAATATGAAATCGCATTGACCGGTATTTGCGGTACGGAGAAAAGCCTCTTGTCCGAGATATTCGTCACACGGACAGACGGCTGCTGTGAGGCTCCGCGTGTCATAGACACACTCTTTACACAGCCCAATGCCGCACGTATCGAATGGCGTGAGGTGATCCCGGCTACCGAGTACCTTGTAGAGTACAAATCCGCAGACAGCCTGACCTGGCTGCAGACATCCAGTACCATCACTCAAGTGCTGCTCAGGGACCTTCGTTTCTGTACCGACTACGAGGTACGTATAGCTTCCGTATGCGGCACAGATACTACCGGCTACTCGGATGTATTCGTCTTCCGGACCAAGGGTTGCGGCGCCTGCACAGAAAAAGTGTATTGTACACCTGCCAACGGATCTGCTCAGACCCTGCAGATCACCGGCATCAGCCTGGGCGGCCTGGAAAACAGCTCGCTGGCCGGCGCCGGCGGCTATGAGTCATTCACGGACGGTCCCGGTGCAGAACTCGAAGTAGCCGGCACTTACGGGTTTACCCTGCAGCTCGACTCCGAGGAGCGCCCCTACCCACCCGTCTCACTGAGGATCTGGATAGACTATAACCACGATGCCATATTTGATGAGGACAATGAAACCGCTTTTCAGCGGGATTCCGTACAGACCAACGGTACATTCTCCGGTACGATCACCATACCTGTGACTGCCAGGCAGGGTACGACCCGGATGCGGATAGCGCTCTGGGATGCCGATCTCAACCAGGACAATCTCCTCCCCTGCTTCGGGGGGCCGTACTTCGGAGAGTATGAAGACTACTGCGCCAGCATCGTACAGCAGGACTGCCCTGAGACGCCCCGGCTGGATACTGTCTCCGTAAGCTTTGCCGACGCTACCATCGGCTGGGAAAAAGTGGACAAGGCGCTGTCCTATACTTTCCGATTCAAGAAAAGCAGTGAAGAGGACTGGTCGGAGGAAATGACGGATACGACGGATACGTTCCTTATGGAAGAGCTTGAAGAGTGTACGGACTATGACTTCGAACTGAGGACCGTCTGCGCTTTTGATACGAGCGCTTACAAGCGGCTCACCTTCACGACCCACTGTATCAACAGTACGGATGTGTTCCGGATTGAGGGCCTTGATGTACTGACCTATCCCAACCCGGTCGGCGATCGCCTTTCCATCCGCATGGATGCCACGCATTCTATGGATCTGCGCATACGACTATATCACCTGACGGGTCAGCTCGTCTACCACCGGGACCAGACCACCCTGCCCGGCACAAGCGATCTCACGATCAGCGGACTGGACAGGTTGCCGGCAGGTATGTATGTACTCGAGATCAGCAACGGAGAGGGGCATATCGCCCGCAAGCTGGTCAAACAATAAGCTATGATAAAATGGAAAGCCCTCCCGGTCCTTCGACCGGGAAGGCTCCCATTTAAATAACCATTGCGTAGCGATATGCTCTTTCGTCCCGTCAATACCTCGACATATTGAATCCGAAGGTCACCCCGAAGCGATGTGAACTCTGGGGACCTGGTATGAAATAGAGATTGACAGGTATATTCAGTCTTCCCGACTTGAAGGATTTGCCCACGACCACCAGCAGCCCGGTACTCAACTCGGTCAGCACTTTGGCTCTGTGCGCCTCGTCCCGCTCTATCTTGCCGATCTGCATATTGTAGCCCAGTCCCGCTTCGAGACCGGTGCGCCCGTTACGTACGCCCAGGAGGATATTGATACCTGGTATGAACCTGCCCTGCTCCAGGCCGGACAGTGTGGGCAGTATCTCTACAAGGGCGTGCGTGTTGCCGCTGGAGATAAAGACCTTCTCAAACTGGAACCCGAGGTGTGACACGACCGGGAGACCACCCAGACCGCCATCCTTCTTCGGGGTCCTCATCAGCTCCCCGACTTCGCCGGCCAGGAAGCCGACGCCGATCCGGGGCCCGGACAGGTTGGCTTCCTTCCTCTTCGCCAACTCTGCGTTGGCATAAAAACTCACTTCGGAAGTAAGTCTTCTGAACAAGTCTTCGTCATGTTTGATCTCCAGCATCTGCCGCAGAGTGAGGGAGATCATGGAGCTGAGCTGCTCCGGTACATTGTTGTAGCTGTGGGACGAGACCCTGCCCCACGAACCGGACTTGACATCATAGGCCTTTATCGTCACGTCGATATTGCTGCCCGTCCGACTGACAGTACCCGTCAGTATCTTGTCTACATTGAGCAGATCGCCAACCTTCTTCAGGCAGTACGTGGAATAGCAATCTGTCAGTTCCAACTCGTTGTTGGCCATCAGGTACTTCATATCGTACGCATCGATGACCTTGTAGGTATTGAGTTTCTGCAATTCCATCAACAGCAGACCACCCGCTGTCTGCGGGCTGATACCCAGTCCGGAAATATCCACTTCCACGACTGCAAACTTTTCACTGGAATAAAGCCCCTGTGCATAAATGATACCCGGGGTCATCAACAGGCTCAGACCTGTGAGCCATGTGATCAGAACTACTTGCTTCATTTTGTTTCATTTTTGATGATGACACAAAGAAGCAGCGGAAAACAAAGCAGTTTGTTGCGAATATCAATTCAAACACATATTTTTTACTTACATATCAGTAAAAAATACCCCGATCGGGTCAGTTTTTGGCATGCGAAACGATCCGCAAGAAAACGGCTTGTCCGAAAACCGCCGAAATCGGGTCACCGGCAGACGGTCTGCCGACAGGTATCTGCGAGGTAAAGGATCTCTGTACGTAGATCAGTTTTCGTGTGGCCTGCCTTTGGGTTCTCCTCCCTTGAGGCTTTCCGCTTCCTGCTCGGCCTCCCTGCTCAGGGCTTCCGAGAGTTCGCTTTTGTCCAGGAGCTTGCCGAGATCCGGCTGCCCGGCATCTACCCAGGCGGTATACCAGGCATTGCCCACTGCTGCCACTGCCGCCCGGAAACGCGCCTCCACCTGGCCGCTAAGCGCCTGGTGATAAGCCTCGGCAAATTCGCGGCACTGTGTACGCACTACGGTACCCAGGCGCTCATCGAAGCAGAAATGGCGGTCCTCAGGAAAACGCGCTTTGACCTCTTTCTCTATCTGCAGCACACTGTCCACCAGCTCATGGCTGCGCAGGACGATATCCCAGTAATAGGGTCCGGGGTCTGTGATATATATCGCTTTGCCGACGAAGTAATCGTATTCGGCGTCCGCGTACAATTCAGGCAGACGGCTTTCCCAGAAAGCATGTATGCCGTCCTGGTTGCTAAGCTGCCCGTTGTAGTTCTTGGTGGTATGCAGCGGCACATGGCCATCGCCGATATAGTGGCCCATATCCGTTGCATGCCTCAGTATCGCCTGGGCGTCCATCCTGCGAAAGGCATCGGTCAGTCTTCGCTGCATCGCCGCCAGATGATAGGGCAGAATACCGTGCTCCGAAAACCGGTCAACAAGGATGATCTGTCGGATTTTCCGCAGGCTTCCTGCAGGCAGGGCCAGATCACCGGCAATATCCTCCGGGCTGACGGACCAGGTGTCTTCGTAATACTGCGGCTCCACCCTGGTCTGAAAAAAGCGGCGATATGTATCATAAGCTACCGGGACCGTCGATGACCTGGTCAGGCGCAGTTGAATACTGTCTGAGCCGAATACATGCGATCCGGCCTTGTACAGGTAGCTGGTATCGCCCTGTTCGTTTACCGCCAGCAGATCGCTGTGGACGACAAGGGCGTCGGTCCATTTGCGCGGCAGCCCGTCGAAAGGCATCGTCCCCCATATATCGAGATCGATATAGTGCCGCACTGCCTCATGCCTGGTAGCATACCGACGCTTGTCGGGATCGACCGAATGATCCGTAATATAGCCGATGTGCCGCTTGAAGAAAACGATCATTTCCGGCGGCAGGGTGAATACCGCCAGCCGGTTGATCCGGCGATGCCCGAAGAAGCCCCAGTCCATCACACAGGCCTGCGCGGGACCAAAGCACAGCAGCAGGCAGATGATTCCGGTCTTTACGAGGGGCTTTGTCATCAGTTGGGCATAGGTTGGGCGGGAGATTGTACTTCAAAGAAAAACGGGTATCCCCAGAATACCTTCCTGTACATCTGGTCCTGTACCAGGTAGAACATTCCATCCAGCTCGGAATAAGCGTAATAACGCTCTACAATGATCTCTTCCTGCGGATTGTCTACCTTCTCAGGATCCTCGGATACCAGGTCGAAGATGGGATACAACTTCAGGGATTTTTTCGAACCATCCTTGAACCCGACTGAAAAATAGCAAAAAGGTATCTGGTTGAGTACCGAATCCTTCTGCGGGAAATCATTGATGACTGCTTCTGCGGACAGGAACTGGAAGCCGGTCAGGAAAGCCTCTACAGATGACTGCTGTACCGTGCCGGATATCACCGGTGTGATCTCGTGGTAAGGGCGCACATTGTATGCCGCACCTTCCTTCTTCAGTACAAATGAGTTGTTTTTGTATCCCGGGTACTCCATCATCACTTCAGTGATCTGATCGGGATCTTCCTTGAAGAGTACACGCTCTATCATGTCTTTTTCCTGCATCGTGAACCGGGAACGTATCCCGCCGTACAACTGCGGAAGATGCATCACATACAACTGCTCGTATCCATCTACGATACAATAGGTGCCGAGGTCGTCCGATGTATTGCCACCTACGTAATAGTGGCGTATACGCCTGCCCTTGCGGTCGTACACCTCTACTTTGATACCGTTGGACGCTATGTTGCGGATCGCATATTCTGTAGCTGCCTGGGGCGGAATGTACTTGACCGTCATCGTGCTGACAGTCTCCAGCAATACCTGTACGGTAGTATTGAAGCCCTTGTACTTGCCATTGACCAGCCAGCCTCCGTCATCGCTGCGTTCGACCAGCAGGGAACCGCCGTCCTTGTTGGCCAGGAAGATCTTGCCGATCACGGCAGTATCGCTGACCGCGAAATTCCGGTCCGGGTATTTGCTCCCGACATCCTGCTTGTCCCTGGAGATCAGCCACCATACCAGGCCTGCCGCCAATGCAAAGACAATCGTCGTTATCCATAATTTTCTGTTCATCTTACTGCCTTTTTCCTTTTATCGCGCGTATCGTTTTTTGCGCCACCACTGGTACAGGACACCGAATACCGCCAGTAACAGCAGCGGCAGACCGATGTTGACCAGTTGCCATTGGGTCCGTTCCGTATTTGCACGCACGGTATCCAGCAGGCGCAGTCTTACTTCCCTGTTTCTTGCCTCCAGGACGCCCTCTTCGTCGAGCAGGTACTCGATCGCATTGAGCATGAAGTCCTTATTGGCGTACTTGAAGTTTTCAAACGTATTGAAGCCGAGTGTATTGAACTGTCCGCTGGCCCTGTTGACCGGGTTGCGTGCGAGATCCCCGTCCGAGACAACGATCATACGGGTAGGTTCGCTGCTTTTCCTGAACGGCATCTTCATCTCTTCCAGGCCCTGTTGCATTTCTTCCGTGAGCCGGTTTTCGTACAGGGAGGGGAAGCTGCCCTCGAGCAACAATGCTATATTCTTATGCCCCTTGTTGAACTTCGAAGGGTCGGGCTCATAGCGCAGTATCTCAAAACTAAGCTGTACCGGCACGATCTGGGTCCTGGTATACTGCGAAGACCTGAGGAGCGGTGTTTTCTTTACATCCGTGCTGGTCTTGATGGTGTCTACCGTGACAGGGAAGAAAAGATTGACCCGGCCGATGTTCTTGCCGATGGGGTGGCCCTGCTCCGGGGTGACCGTGGGGTAGTAAAACCAGGGAAAGAGCTCGACCTGGGGACGATTGCCCAGTTGGCCGATTGTCAGGGGTATGCGGGAACACTCGAGATCGAGTATCAGCTCCGGGTTGAGCCGCGCCCCGTACTTGAAGAGCAGGTCATCCAGGTTGAGTTCCAGGTTGAGCGGCACATAGGAGCTCCGGTTGCGCAGGCTGTCCAGGCCCAGCGCCAGCTTGTCGATGAGGAAGAGCACACGCCCGCCCTGCATCACGTACTGGTCTATCTTGAACTTGTCCTTTTCGCTAAAGGGTGTGGAGGGCTTGGCGATGACGAGCAGACCGACCTCCGGGTCTATGCGGACAATACTGTCCAGGTTGATCCGACCTGTCCGGTAGTAACTGGCCAGTGTATTCTCCAGGTCCATGGTCTCCAGGGTATCCAGCTCGCCGTGTCCTTCGGTAAACATGACAGCCGGCTTGCGCACGACCTGCAGTTTGTGCAGTGCATTGGCAAACTTGTATTCCAGCAGGTTGACGGAATTGTTGAGATTTTCGTCGGGAGAAGCTCCCGCGATTTCGTTCTCGAGCAGGTTGATCACGATGCTGCGGGTACCGTATTGCACGATGGCTACCGGGTATATCAGCTTTTCGGTACGGGCGTCGTTGTCTATAAGCCGCAGGTTGACCGGGGCGATACCCTGTTCGGCCAGTGCAGCCCGGCGTGCATTGATCTCTTCGACAGTGCCTTTGGACGGATCTTCAAAGTTGAACTCGATCCTGCTGTTGATCGAACGGAACTCTTTGAGCAGTTCGCGCACGGAAGACTGCAGGCGCTTGAAGCCGGCGGGAAACTCGCCCTCCAGCAGCACGTTGATGTATACGATATCTGGTACGTTGCGTACTACCTCACGCGTAGGCCGGGTGAGTGTAAATCGTTTTTCCTCTGTGAGATCCAGCCAGGTATATATGTAGTTGCCTATGATATTGACAAAAACGAGAATACCGAAGGTCAAAGCCAACTGGACCAGACTATTGCGTTTTTTCTGATTCATAGCGAGGTATCCCGGTTGCTGATCACCACTTGCGGCGCTGCATGGCTGTCAGCGTGAGCAAGATGAAGAGGTATATGAATGAAAAGAAATACAGTATGTCCCTGGTATCGATCACTCCCCTGCTGATGGATGCATAGTGAAAGTCCAGCCCGAGCATCTGCACGATATCGTCGGCCTTGCCCACGAGGAAGTGCAGCTTGCTGAGCAGGAAAAAGACCCAGTAAAAGAAAAAACAGAGGAATGTAGCCAGTATGAAAGATACGATCTGGTTGTTGGTGACACAGGATGCAAAGATGCCGACTGCCGTAAAACACGCAGCCAGCAGGAACAGTCCTATGTAAGAACCCATGATAGCGCCGGAGTCAAGGTTGCCGCGCGGCGAGCCGAGATCATATACCGTATAATAGTATAGCAGGGTCGGCAACAGGGCGAATACGACCAGGAAAAGCGCTGCCAGGTACTTGCCCAGGACGATATCCCTGTCCCGAAGGGGTTTGGTGAGTAGCAGCTCTATCGTCCCGCTCTGGTTTTCGTCTGCGAAAGACCGCATCGTAACGGCGGGTATCAGGAAGACAAATATCAGCGGAGCTATATTGAACAGCTGATCCAGCGTAGCATACCTGTAATTGAGCAGGCTGAAGTCGGGAAACACAAACATGATCAGCCCCATCAGCACCAGGAACACGCCGATGACGATATAACCGATGAGCGAGCTGAAAAATACCCCGATCTCTTTCTTGAAAATATACCACATAGTTATCGCATCGCCTTAGGAGGCTGACAAAGATAGTTTAATTAGCACGTATGATGAAACCACTGGCTTAACGGCCGGAGCCTGTCCTGCGCTGCCCGGAGGAAGCTATGTACGACGATCAATTACCTGCAGCCTGTCCACCGGTCAGCTGCTGGAAGACGTTTTCCACGCTCATGACTTCCTTGTTCATCTCCAGCAGCACCCAGTCCTGCCTGACCGCCAGGTGGAATACGTCGGGACGGATATCATCCTCGGTACTGCAGTCCAGTACATAAGAAGCGGCGCCTACGGTCCTCACCTGCCGGATGCCCCGGATACCGCGCAGTAAGGCCATATCTGCCGGCTTGTCAAAACTCACGCGTACCTGCTGCCCGCCACTGATGCGCTGCTGCAGCAGCTCTATCGGATCGTCCGCCACCAGGCGTCCCCTGTCCATGATGATCACCCGGTTGCACAGAGCCTGTACCTCCTGCATGATATGCGTCGAGAAGAGTACTGTCTTCTCCCTGCCCAGCTGCTGGATGAGTCCGCGTATCTCAAGCAGTTGGTTGGGATCCAGGCCGGATGTCGGTTCGTCCAGGATCAGTACCTCCGGGTCATGTATGAGTGCCTGGGCCAGTCCTACACGCTGCCTGTAGCCCTTGGATAGCTGCTGGATGAGTTTGTGTTGTTCCCTCACCAGACCCGTGACTTCGATCATCTCGTCGACCTGGGCTTTGGGGTTAGGGATCTTGTGGAGCCCGGCGACGAAATGCAGGTATTCCCGTACATACATATCCTTGTACAGGGGATTATGCTCAGGCAGATAACCGGTACGCGCCGCTGCCGCGAGCGGGTCTTCGGCGACATTGACCCCACAGACTTCGACCGTACCGTGAACCGGGGATATATACCCCGTGATCATCTTCATGGTCGTCGTCTTACCGGCGCCGTTAGGTCCCAGGAACCCCAGTATCTCGCCTTTGCGCGCTTCGAAACTGATATTGTCTACGGCTTTCTGTGTTCCGTATGTTTTCGTTAGCTCACTTACTCTTACCGACATGTTCGTTTTTTACTCTTCTAAGAACTCCCGGACCATGTCCGTCAGTATATCGTATTCGATCAAAAAGCCGTCGTGCCCGTATTTGGAGTTGACGATCTTGAGGAAACCTTGCGGAATGTGCTGGGCCAGGAAACGCTGCTCCTGGAGAGGGAAGAGCAGATCGGACTCTATACCGATGACCATCGCCGCAGCAGTGATGCTCATCAATGCCGCTTTCTCTCCTCCTCTGTCCCTGCCGATATCGTGGCTGTCCATCGTCCGGCTGAGCGAAAGATAGGCCCAGGGATGGAAACGCTTGCAGAGCTTTTCGCCCTGATAGCGCTGGTAGGAAGCAGCCTTGAAGTTTTCCAGCAGAGACTTGTCATCCAGCTGGGTAGCCTGGTAGGTGGCATAGTTGCGGTAAGAGAGCATCGCTACGGCCCGTGCGGCCGCCATGCCTTGCCAGCCCGCTTCGGGGTCGGCCGTATCGTAGAGGGTCGGATCAGCGAGGATAGCCATACGCTGGGCCTCGTTGAAAGCAATCCCCCAGGGCGAATGCCTGGCATTGGTCGCAATGGGGCATATCCGACGGAACCGGCCCGGCTCCGACACAGCCCATTCGAGCAGCTGCTGCCCCCCGAGGGATGCACCGATCCCCAGGTAGATCTCCCGGATACTCAGGCTGTCGGCCAGTACCGACATAGCCTTTACCTGGTCCCTGACCGTGATCAGCGGAAACTCTCCCGCGTAAGGCCGGCCCGTAGCAGGATCCGTATCGCCTGCAAATGCAGATCCGTAGCAGGATCCGATGATATTGGCACAGACGATGAAATAGCGGGCAGGATCAAAGACACGGCCTGCTCCCACCATGCCGGGCCACCAGTCTACCGGGTCGGCATTGGCGGTAAGGGCATGACAGATCCAGATCACATTGCTTCCATCCTCATTGAGCTGTCCATAGGTCTTGTATGCCAGCCGCATCTCCGGCAAGGACCGGCCGCACTCCAGTTCAAAAGCCCCTTTGATATGCAGTTTTTCCATCACAGGTATTCTAGACTGCAAACTTACTATTTCTGTCAAAGATCTCAGGATCGGCCCCAAATGTTACCTTCACGGATTCGTTTCGTTTTATTTTCGTCATGCAAAAGCCTGATCAGAAAGCACCATATATCTCTCCATGAAACTGAACTTGCAACGGGTCGAAGCGCCCTATCGCTTCGCACTGACCAATGAACAGGGTCAGGTCGTATATACAGATGTACCCGAGTCTTCCGGCGGCGGTGGCAACGGTTTCAGGCCGATGGAGCTGCTGCTGTGTGCGCTGGCTTCCTGCAGCAGCATCGACGTGGTCCAGATCCTGCAGAAAAAACGCCAGCCGGTAGAGGACATACGGGTAGAGATATCCGGGCAGCGGCGCACAGCCCCCATACCGGCGGTATTCGAGGATATCCACCTTCATTTTCACCTGTACGGTGCGCTCGATCCCGCCAAGGTAGCTTTTGCGATCAACCGCTCTGTCGAGACTTATTGTTCTGTCTCCAGGATGATCGACCAAGTCGCACGCATTCATACCGACTTCACCATTCACCCTGCTAAAGAAATATGAAACAATACCAGCCCGACACCCTGGCTATACGTACCCAGACAACGCGCAGCGACCAGCACGAACACAGTGTACCCATCTTCATGACTTCCAGCTTTGTCTTTGACGATGCGGAGCACATGCGCGCTGCCTTTGCGGAAGAAGTCAGCGACAATATATATTCCAGGTTTTCCAATCCCAACGTGGATGAGCTCATCGCCAAGATGTGCGCCCTGGAACATGCGGAAGCGGGCCTGGCGACCGGTACCGGCATGGCGGCAGTATTCGCCTCTATGGCGGGCCTGCTGCGGCAAGGCGACCATGTGCTCGCCTCCCGCGCCGTGTTTGGCTCTACACACCAGATCCTCACACAATTGCTGCCGCGCTGGGGTATCACGCATACCTATACCGATGGCAACTCTGTGGCAGACTGGACGGACTCGCTACAGCAGAATACGAAGATGATCCTGCTCGAAACCCCCTCGAATCCCGGCCTGCAGCTGGTCGACCTGGAAGAAGTGGGCCGCTTCGCGGCCGATAACGGGCTGATCCTCAATGTGGACAACTGCTTCGCCACCCCGGTCATACAGAATCCCCTGGACTATGGCGCTCACCTGGTGACACACTCGGCGACCAAGTTCATAGACGGCCAGGGCCGTGCAATGGGCGGCCTGATCCTCGGCCGCAAAGAACTGATACAGGAGATACGCTTCTTCTGCCGACATACCGGTCCGGCGCTGTCTCCCTTCAATGCATGGCTGCTCTCCAAGAGCCTGGAGACGCTGTCCCTGCGCATGGAGCGGCACGCTTCCAATGCACTGCAGATCGCGCGTATGCTCGAATCTTCAGACCTCGTTCAGGCCGTCCGCTACCCCTACCTGGAGTCTCATCCCGACTATGCAATCGCCCGGCGGCAGATGCGCTCGGGCGGCGGTATCCTGACCTGCGAACTCAGCGGCGGCCTGGAGGCCGGCAAACAGTTCATGGACCGGCTCGCTCTCTGCTCCATCACCGCAAACCTGGGGGACAGCCGTACGATCGTCACACACCCGGCATCCTCTACACACTCCAAACTCACGGAAGCCGAGCGGCTGGCCGTAGGTATATCTCCCGGGCTCATCCGTATCAGCGCCGGGCTGGAAGATATCCGCGACCTGCTCGCCGATATCGGGCAATCGCTGGAGGCTATCAAATCATAATCCAATCTTCGTATGCGCACATTCTCTTCCTTCCGTTCACTGCTCTGCCTGATCTGCCTGGCCGCCTCAGCATCGCTGCAAGCCCAGGACAACGGCGGACGTAGCTTCTACTTTGACTACCGGATCGAATACACCTACAGTACGCCTACGATACCCAACGGGAGCATCATAGCGCTCTACAACAGCCTGGAGAAGTATGTGGCCTTCACACAGCTAAGCCCCTACCTGGGCGACAGCAGTATCCTGATCGGGTTTGCAGACGGCTCGTCGATACTCTATACAGAAGAGCGGAACGGCCAGCAAGCCGTGGTCAAACCGGCCACCATGCCGGGCAGAGACCTGCGCAGCAACAAGGAAGATATGGATGCAGCCGTATTCTGGAGCTATGTGCGGCCTACTGGCAAGACCATGGACATCGCCGGGTACCTGGCCAACGAATACACCGGCACACTCGACGACTACTCACTGCGAAGAGTATGGGTCAGCGAAGAGTCTTTCGATGCGCGTACCCTGCATACACCTTTCAGCGGACTCGACGGCAAACTCCCGCTCCCACTGCTCGAGGCTTCTTTCATCGGGGGAGAACAGTTCCTGCTCGGCTCCGAGATCCAGTTGGAAAACGGGCAGCGATACAGCCTCATGCTCACCTACCTCGAATATGAGCTGCATATGCTGGATCTCTCTTCCGCCTACTGGCTGACAACCGGTACAGGGACCGAACTGGCTTCAAAGTTTAACTCCGCCGCCGACAGGCTGCGTGAAAAGAAATGGGAGGTATGGCAGCAATACGAACGCATGGGCGGCCTGGAATACAGCCCTACCACCTACCCTTTCGATACAAGGTACATCTATGAATGGACCACAGACGAAGATACACGCGCACAGCGCCTCGAGGTGCTGTTCAATACGGAACTGGGCTATGCGGGCTTTCGCAGCCCGGCGTTTGACCCGGCGATGGATATGCTGCTGGGATTCAAGAACGGCGTGATGATCGCCTACTTCAGCGACCCGGTCGGCAGGTCGCCCGAAGAAGCGATCTTCATCGAGCCCGCCGGTAACCAGCTTCACCTGGATGAACCGGACGTGATCAGGTGGGGTACGGAAGCATTCGGGCAGTACTGGCAAAAAACGGGCAAGAAGAAAACGCTGGCCGGCCTGGTATGCGACGAGTACGGCAACCTCAACTACAACCCGGTCACCGAGACACTATGCCTGTCCCGCTCCTCATTCGATCCCAGGGTCATGTATATGGACTACCATGAATACATAGAACATTTTCCGCCCTGCTTCTCGGCAGGCGCCTACCTGCCGCCCAACGAGCTGATCACCTACTGGGAAGCCTACCTGCCCGAGCTGGGCAAGAGCAGGCTCGTACTCAAGGAGGTCGGCCCGGTCCGGGAGGAGTTTTCAGATAAACTCTACCCTGTCTTCAAGCGGGTAAGGAAGTAAGAAGGACTCCCTAAGGAGGCGGTAGATCTGGCGGTAGTCGAGCCCGCGTCCATGTAATGAAATAAAAAAGGGCTCCCTGTGGAGCCCCGGGATCGATCCCATCAGAAAACAGTACGGGAAGATATCAGATCAGGTCGGTAGCATAGCGCACTTCCTGTACGTCTCCCTTCCCCAACTGCCTGGTGGTGAGTATATACACTTTGTCATATTCCTTCTTGCCGAGCTTCCTGTAGCCGGTAGAGCCGGTGAGCAGGTTGAGTATCTCCGGCACTGTCTTGTCATCTCCGCAGATGACGATCGTCTTACCGGCATTGGCCACATAGATATCGTAGAGGCTCTTGCGGATATCCGAGGGGTCGTAATTAGCGAGCCGGATGCCCTTGTTGGCCGCCAGCGGAGTCAGTGTACCATTGGTATGTGCTCCTGTACAGGCATAGATGCCATCCACCTGGGTACTGCGCAGGAGGTCGGCCAGCAATGCAGCCCTGCGCTCACCCTTCTCAGAAAGCCCGCTGCCATCGCCGGTCTCCGCGTGCCGCACTACTATGATCTTGGTAGGGGCCGGGTCTCCGGTAAACACGGGGTATGAAAAAACACTGGTACATACGGCGGCGAACGCCAGGATCGTCATCAGAAAACGAGTCTTCATAGGTCAAAAGATTATATAATGGATCAATGAAAAATCCGGGAGGCCACATGATCCCGACGAGCGGGGCCCGGGGCTGGATCTTTTAACATACGACGATCGGCGGCTGACGATCCGGCCGGATCACAAAAGTCCGGCCGCTCTATAAGCTAGATGCAACCCGGTGCAAAAAGGTTGCATGGGTTTCAGGACCGAAAACTACGCCGGTAGGCTGTGCCGGACAAATCTCTTCGATCAATGGCCGGATATCTGCGTCCAACAGGCGCTGTGCGGGGCACAAAAAAAGGCGCCACAAGGGCGCCTTCGTATTCACTTTGAGCAGGGACCGGATCAGTTTTTCTTCTGGCTGTCCGGCTGCTTCTGGTCTTTCATTTCCTTTTCTTTCTCTTTGCGACGCTCTTCCATTCTCTTCTTAGCCGCTTCACGACGTGCGTTCTTCTCGTTTTCCTTGAACGCATTGTAAGCTTCCTTCTGCTTGTCGTTCAGCAACGCGATCTTGGCAGCTTCCATCTCATCGGACAGTTTCTTCAGCGACTCATTGCGCTTGCCTTTTTCCATCGTATTGTCTTTCACGACTTTGGACATCTCGTCGCGATATTTCTTGGTGATATCGTCCCATTTTTTGTTTTGATCTTCTGTCAGTTTGACTGCAGCTTTGAGTTCAGCTTCGCCGTCTTTGGCAGAAGAAGATTTGTCTTGCTGAGCCTGAAGGCCGAAGCTCATCAGCAGAAGCAGGGCGAGAGAAAACAGATGTTTCATGAGTGTTTAATTTTTGAATTTTAAAGTGTAAATTTAGTCTGTTTGAGTCAATTGTCTTATCCGATTAACGAATTAATAACGAGTTTATCATGCGAAGACTGGACTTATTATTGGATCAGTATGGCGAAAGTCACCGGAACGCGACCAACAAGCTGATACACTGGATCTGTGTGCCCAGCATTATGTTCTCACTGATCGGGCTGCTCATGGCCATCCCCCTGCCCATCGGAGAGAAAACGATGTGGGCGAATGCAGGGGCGATCTTCCTGTTGCTGGCGCTGCTGTACTATATCCGGCTTTCGCTGGTCATGGCGGCAGGTTTTGTACTGATCGGGCTGCTGTTGCTGTGGGGCAACTACAGTCTGTATCTCTCGCTGGGCGCCAGCGATTCCGGCCTGGCGCTGGTGAGCATAGCGATCTTCGCCATTGCCTGGGTTGGCCAGTTCATCGGGCACAAGATCGAAGGCAAGAAGCCTTCCTTCCTGAAGGACCTCCAGTTTCTGCTGATCGGCCCGGCCTGGCTCTTGCATTTCATCTACAGGCAAGCCGGTATCTCTTACTGATCCGCAGCAATCGCCCTGCCGTCCGGGTCCGATGCGATAAGGATCTCCGGCCTGCTCTGCAAAAGCCTGTGTATCGGGCACTTGCCAGCTATATCCAGCAACCGCGCCTTCTGCTCCGCGCTCAAAGGCCCCTCCAACCTCAAAGTGACCCGTATCACGGGACCGGGCTCAGTGCGGTCATAGCTCACTTCTGCGTCTGCAGACTCAAGGGGCCATCCTTTGCGGCCCGCATACATCCTGCAGGTGATAAGCGTACAGGATGCAAGGGCACTCAGCAACAACTCAGCGGGCGAGGGCCCGGCATCAGCGCCTCCGAGGTCTTCCGGCTCGTCTGCCACCCACTCGTGTGTGCCTGCAGAGATCATTGTACTATAGGGCGCACCTGAGATCGTAGCTTTCACTGTCTTCATAAGCAAGTTCGTATTAATTGTTCACAGGGGTATACATCTCTCTAAAGCTAAAGTTCATCGAAAAAATGCGATTCGGCGCAGTCCACAGGCCAATCTTTGCATCTAAAATCTACAGAACTATGAAAACCCCTTTTATTTATGCACTGACCGGAAGCCTGTGTACCCTCTTGCTTGCCGGTTGCTTTGTTTTCGGCGGAGAGACTATCCGCGGCAACGGAAACATCCTCACGGAGACACGCCCACTCTCCGATTTTGCAAGGATACAACTGGACGGCAGCTATGAAGCCGAGATCGTCAACAGCGAGGAGACTTCTATCCTGGTCGAGACAGACAGCAATATCCTGGCAGCCCTGGAGACATCCGTAGAGAACGGTACGCTGCGCGTACGCGGCCGGGACCAGGTCAACCTGCGCCCCAGCAACGGCAAAAGGATCAGGCTGGTCATCTCCTCCCCGACCGTGAACTATGTGGAAATAGCCGGATCGGCCAAAGTGACCGCCGAGAAAATCTCCGCTACGGGTACGGTAGGCTTCAAGATCAACGGCTCAGGTGACATCCGTGCGGATGTGGAGGCCAAAAGACTGGAGATCGCTGTGTCCGGCTCCGGTAAGACCAATATCTCCGGCAAGTCCGAATCCACGGATATCCAGATCAGCGGATCCGGCGAGATCGATACCCGGGAGCACGAGACAGCACATGGCAAGGTCCGTATCAGCGGATCCGGCAAGATCTGGATACATGCGACCGAGACTCTGGACGCCAGCATCTCCGGCAGCGGCGAGATATGGTATCTCGGCAACCCCGAGATCAGCACATCGCAGAGCGGCTCAGGACGTATACGCAAGCTGTAATGATACCCGTACGATATAACCCTACCCCCAAAGCCGCCCCCGTAACCGGGAGCGGCTTTGTCGTACCTAGCGGCCACATCCGCAGAGAGCGGCTGTTTTTCTCAGCTAATACCGCTATATTAGCCGCCCTGACTCCCGGTACAGCATAAGCGAAGCGGGCAAAACGAACCCACCGAGGCAGGCCTTAATCATAAAACCATTATACAACCACACTCCTAAAACTACACCGACATGATGATCCGCAAACTGATCCTGAGCCTGTGTGCAGCCTGGATACTCAGTGTGCCACTCTCCGCCAACGAGGGCATGTGGCTACCCAATCTCCTGAAGAAGCTGAACGAAGCCGAGATGAAAGACCTGGGCATGCGTATATCGGCAGAAGATATCTACAGCATCAACAAGGGCAGTATCAAGGACGCAGTCGTGCACTTCGGCGGCGGATGTACAGCCGAAGTAGTCTCTTCCGAGGGCCTGCTCTTCACCAACCACCACTGCGGGTACGGACAGATACAGCGCCACTCCACCCCTGAGAAAAACTACCTGGAAAAAGGATTCTGGGCGGCCAACCGCCAGGAGGAACTCCCCAACCAGGGGCTGACCGCTACATTCATCGTGCGTATCGAAGATGTCACGTCGGCTGCGCTGGAAGGCGTCACTGCCGGTATGGACGCGAAGGCGCGCCAGTCGCAGATCGACAAAAACCTGGCTGGTATCAAGGAAACGACCAGCAAACAAAGCTATGAGGATATCACTATCCGCCCGTTTTACGAGGGCAACGAGTACTACCTGTTCGTCACGGCCACCTACAGGGACGTACGGCTGGTAGGTACGCCGCCTTCTTTCATCGGCAAGTACGGCGCAGACACGGACAACTGGATCTGGCCAAGACATACGGGAGACTTTGCAGTATTCCGCATCTACGCCGGGGCCAACAACGAACCGGCCGACTACAGCGCGGACAACAAGCCCTATCAGCCCCGGCACTTCCTGCCGGTATCGCTGGCCGGTATCAAGGAGAATGACTTCCTGATGGTCTTCGGTTTCCCGGGAAGAACGGACCAGTACCTCCCATCTGCAGCGATCAACCAGGTGCAGAACGTACTCAACCCCGCCCGGGTAGAGATCCGCGACCGTGCGCTGGCGATCATCGACGCAGCCATGCGTAAAGACCCGAATGTAAAGATCCAGTATGCCAGCAAGCAAAGCCGTATCTCCAACTACTGGAAAAAATGGCGGGGAGAAAGCATGGGACTGGCCAAGTCAAACGCTATCAAGGCGCGCCAGAACTATGAGCGGGACTTCAACCGCCGGGTATCTAAGAACCCGAAATGGTCGGCCTACGGCGGGATGACCACCCAGTTCAACAAGCTGTATGAAGAGGTCAACCCCTACGCCTATGCACGCGAAGTGTATATGGAGACCGTACTGCGCAACCCCGAAATCACAAGACTGGCAGGCACCATGCAGGCTTTGCTGGATGTACACGCACAGTCCGGCGAACAGGCATATACCGAACGCCGCAACAGGGCAGCAGCGTCGATGACGACCTATTTCAGAGACTACCAGCCAGGTATCGACCAGGCTGTATTCGCTTCGATGATGGACTACTATGCGACCCAGATGCAGGAAGAGTATATACCCACCTACATGCAGCAACTGATGACCCAGTATGAAGGCGACTGGACGCGTATCGCCGGAGTCCTCTTCTCCCAGACACAACTGGCTTCTGCGGACAAGGTCAACTACCTGCTCACGCTGGATGCGGCTACACTGCAGGCCGTGCTGGACAAAGACCCTGTATTCGCGCTCAACAAGGAGCTGAAAAAAGTATCCGACGAGAAGATCAACCCGGAATACAACCGCCTGGTCGACTCCATCAACGGCCTCAAGAGGGATTTCCTCAAGGCACAGCGCGAGGTGTTCTCCGACCGCAAGTTTTACCCGGACGCCAACAGCACCATGCGTAT
Organism: uncultured Saprospiraceae bacterium; assembly: GCA_964537925.1. Lineage (GTDB taxonomy): Bacteria > Bacteroidota > Bacteroidia > Chitinophagales > Saprospiraceae > SLDF01. The sequence goes on from CAZICV010000003.1 coordinate 226,359, forward strand.
GTCCTATGGCAAAGTGGAGGGCTACCAGCCGCGCGACGGCGTATACTTCGAGCCTCTCACGACGATAGACGGCGTGATGGCCAAGTATGTGCCCGGGGACTACGAGTTTGACCTGGACGAGCGCTTCAAGGAGCTCTACGAACGCAAGGACTACGGCCGATACGCTGCAAACGGCACGCTGCCGGTCAACTTCATCGGCTCTATACACACTACAGGCGGCAACTCGGGCTCTCCCGTACTGAACGGCGACGGGCACCTGGTCGGCCTGCTCTTCGACGGCTCCTGGGAGGGCGTGATGAGCGATATATACTACAACCCGGATCTCGTGCGCAGTATCATGGTGGATATCCGCTATGTACTGTGGGTGATCGACAAATATGCCGGCGCTACGCACCTGCTCGACGAGATGAAGGTGGTCGAGCGCGCACCGGAGCCACCGGCCAAGAAAGCAGGTAAGAAATAATACTCCAAGAAGACCAGGAGGACCAAACAGTCTTCCTCTAAGAACAGCCCCGTCCCGCATGCATGCGGGACGGGGCTGTGTCTTTTCCAGGGGGACGTACAGCAGCAGACGCCGGTCCTGTGTGCAAGAAGATTTTACATAGTGCATGGTCCCTGAGGGTACTGACTTTCTTAGTTTTGTCGCGGCAGCGCCGCCAAACCGGCCTCCCGGACCTATGCAAGCTAACCGTACTGCCGCCATGGGCTTCATCCTGATCACCGTGCTGATCGATGTGATCGGGTTCGGGATCATCATACCGGTGATGCCGAAACTGATCACTTCCCTGACCGGCGAAGGGCTCAGCGAGGCATCAAAGTACGGGGGCTGGATGCTCTTTGCCTTTGCGCTCATGCAGTTTGTCTTCTCGCCTGTACTGGGCGGGCTGAGCGACCGCTACGGCCGCAGGCCTGTGCTGTTGGTCGCCCTCTTCGGATTCGGGCTGGACTACCTGTTGCTGGCGCTGGCGCCTACGCTGGCCTGGCTCTTTGCCGGGCGCATCATCGCAGGTATCACGGGGGCCAGCTTCACGACTGCATCGGCGTATATCGCCGATGTGAGCAAACCGGAAGAAAGGGCGCAGAACTTCGGCCTGCTGGGCGCGGCTTTCGGGCTGGGATTCATCATCGGCCCGGTCATGGGCGGCATACTGGGTGAGTACGGCCCGCGGGTACCGTTCTTTGCCGCCGCAGCACTGACCCTGCTCAACTGGCTGTACGGCTACTTTGTACTGCCGGAGTCCCTGAGCGCTGAAAACCGGCGACCCTTCCAATGGAAGCGGGCCAATCCCGCAGGAGCGCTGCTGCAGCTCAAGCAGTTCCCGCTGGTGTACGGGCTGACCGGTGCGCTCTTCTGCATCTATGTAGCGGCGCATTCCGTACAGAGCAACTGGTCCTATTTCACCATAGAGGCTTTCGGGTGGAGCGAAGCACAGGTCGGCTATTCGCTGGGGTTCGCGGGCCTGCTGATCGCCGTAGTACAGGGCTTCCTGATCCGGCTCATCCTGCCGCGCACCGGCGACCGGCGGGCCTTGTTTATCGGACTGGCGCTCTACACGACGGGGTTCCTGTTGTTTTCCGTAGCTACGGAGGGATGGATGATGTACGCTTTTCTCATCCCCTACTGCCTGGGCGGTATCGCCGGTCCTGCGCTGCAGGGGCTCATCTCCAACCAGGTGCCTGCCAACCAGCAGGGCGAACTGCAGGGCATACTCACCAGCCTCATCAGCGTGACGTCGATCATCGGCCCGCTGCTGATGAACAATCTCTTTGCTTACTTCACGGGAGAAAGCGCCCCCCGGCATTACCCGGGGGTCAGCTTTCTCGCCAGTGCGCTGCTGCTCATCGTGAGCATGGTGCTGGCCGGAAGGTCGTTAAAGACCAGGTCACCGGCCGGAACGGATACCTGAGCCTAAGGCTCAGTGCAGGTTGCACAGGCAGACCTGGCACTCCTCGAGCGTCTCAAAGGGCGGCAGCTCGGCACAGCCACCCCAGATGAATTCCTTACAGCGCTTCTCCTGCTCATCATAGATGAAACGCGGAATATAGGCCTGGCATATGCCCAGGTCCCCGGGCTTCAGATGACAACGCGGATCAGCCGCTACCGGCTGTGCATCGTCTTTTCTGCAGCCTGCGCCTATCACGGATACCATCAAGCAAAACGCGACCAGCGGCCGCAGCATATCGATCTTCATATTCATACCTTTTTTTGTGATCACAGTGTGTGGGTAAGTGTCAGTCCCTGCACTTGCATGTGAGGCATTCCGCTTCCGTGGCAAAGGGCTGTATCTCGGCGCAGCCGCCCCAGTTGAAGAGCTTGCAACGCTTCTCATCCTTGTCATAATAATAGCGGGGTATCACCGCATTGCAGATACCGGGATCGGGGCCCAGGTCACAGCGCTTGTCGGCGGAGGCCTGGTGACCGTCGTCTTTTTTGCAGGCCGAGCCCGCCATCGATACAATAAGGCATAGCGCGACCATGGGTCGCAGGATGTTGATCTTCCTGTACATATCAGTTATAGAGTTTTTTATTACATCGTACGCACGCAGGCCACTATCAGCTCCTGCACTTGCAGCGAAGACATTCTTCCTCCGTAGCGAAGGGCTGCGGGTCTCCACAGCCGCCCCAGGTAAATGTCTTGCAGGACCCGGACCCGCTGTCGTAGTAATACCGCAGGAATGCCGCGGCACAGTCCCCGGGATCCGGGCCGAGCGTACAGCGCGGGTCGGTCTCCGTACAGGGCTTGCTGCAGCCCGCCGGCACAACTGCCAGCAAGAGGCCCAGGACCAGGACCTGTACCATGCTCATGATCCGTTTCTTAGTCATATCTATCGTGCATTTTGGTTTGGTCTCCAGTGTTCTTGTCTCTATAGACAGCGGAGCGAGCCCAAAGCGTTGGGGGCGAAAGGCCATAAAATCCCGGTGACCGGGCAGAAAAGACATAGTACAACCTCCCAATCCCCTGCCCTACAGTGAACGGCAGATCAAGATGAAAGCCGCCGGGAGCCGGGCGCCGCCGCACACGGACCATGTGAAAATATCCTATCTTGGCGTACTACAATACCTTGTCGTCCTATGCGCCATATCGCTTGCCTCATCCTACTCTCCCTGCTGACAGCGACCAGCCTTCGCGCCCAGCTCCCTATGCCGGTGTACAGCGTATCTTCGAGTGTACCGGCGCAGCCGGGGACCGAAGCAGACAAATGCATCGACGGCGATGACGCCACGCACTATCACTCAGACTGGGACCTGGACGCGATCCCGGATACACTGGACTTTTTTTTCCCGGAACGTGTGCAGCAGATAAATGCGCTGGAGTACACACCCAGGGCACAGGGGCTGAACGGCGTATGGACGACGGTGGAGATATACGGATCGACCCGGCAGTCGCCGGGCGTCTTCACCCGCCTGACCGCAGACCCGCTGGTATGGGCTGCAGACAACACAAAGAAATCCTACAGCCTGCCTGCACCGGCAGAGGATCCGGAGATCATCCGGGTGATCGTAAGGTCTGCAGTGGGCAACTTCTCCTCCTGCGCCGAAATGCGCTTCTACGGCTCCTCTCCCACAGGCCCGGACGGGAGTACCGACTGCAGCTATGATATCGCCTCGGTCGCAGCGGCGGGAGATATACCCGTACCCATCCAGCCTGCGGGGAGCACGGCCTCCTCCCATATGCCGGGAGAGGATATCGGTAAGAGCTTCGACGGAGACTTTTCGACCCTGTACCACTCGCACTACTCTGCGGGGCCGGGTGTCTTCCCGGTGACACTGAACTACCGCTTCGACGGGAACCCGGATATCGACTATATGGTGTACCATCCCAGGAGTGACGGAGGTGCAAACGGGAACTTCGGCCGGGTGGCCATCCACTACAATACGGGCGACTCGGGGCCGGACAGCCTCTTCCAACTGCTGGAAGAGCGGGATATGGGCCAGTCCGGCAGCCCATCGGTGATACAGTTTCCCGCCGGGCTGCGACCCCGAAATATCCGGGTGACAGTGATGGACGGCTACGGCGACTTTGCGAGCTGCGCCGAGATGCAGTTCTTCAAAAAGGACGACTCCTCAGCGGAAGGTGCATACCGGGATATCTTTGCCAACAGCATCTATTCGGCGCTGAGGCCGGAGGTAACACAGGATCATATCGATACCATCGACCACCCCTTCTACCGGTCGCTGGCCCAATGCATACTCGACGGCCACTACAACGGGGCCTTCAGGGACCAGGTATACCCGGTATACCCGACGCTGAACAAGACAGCGCGGGAGCTGAAGATCAGCACCTACGACGCCTATGAAAATATGACGGGGATCGTGTTTGAGCCGGGTGAAAAGGTCGTGCTGTTCGTCGAAGAGGCGGTCAATCCCAATCTCTTCCTGAAGATCCGGGACTTTGCGGACGAAGAGACTTCACCGGAGACAAGCTACCTGCTGAAGCAGGGGCTGAACGTATTTGAAACCTCCACGGGCGGCCTGGGCTATATCGGCAACTACAGCGACGCGGTGATCGGCGAGACGCGGATCAATATCCTGTCGGGCAGGATCAACGGCTACTTCGACGTACGTACATCTGATGAGGCCGACTGGATGAGGTGGCTGTCCAATGACGCCTATCCCAAAATAGACCTGCGCGGTGACCATGTACACCTGGTGTATGACAAGCTGCCGCTGCGGGTACATACGCCCTTCGCCGGGCGGGAACTGGTCAGCAGGTACGATACCATCGTGAAGCACGAGCTCATCCTGATGGGGCTGTACAAGTACGACCGGGTACCGGCCAACCGCATGTTTGGCTGGTCGGAGACGGGCGGCGGCTACTATGCCAGCGGTACGGGCGCACACTTCGACCTCACGTGGGGCGCTGCGGACCTGACCTCGGCCCGCGACCTGGGCCTGTGGGGTATCGCACACGAGTTTGGCCATGTCAACCAGGTGCGGCGGGGGCTGCGGTGGATCGGCACCACGGAGGTGACGACCAATGTATACTCGCTGTGGGTGTACTACCATATGAACAAGCATGGCGAAAAATATACGCGGCTCGAAAGCGAAAGCCAACCTGCCGCACCGGGCGACCCGGCGATGCCGGGAGGCAGATTCAACGGGATGCTGGACGATACGTATATACGCGGCCGGCACCTGCAGAGCCTGACGGAGGACTATCACTTCCGGGTACTGATCCCCTTCTGGCAGCTGCAGCTATACTACCAGCTGGCGGGCGCGTGCCGGGGAGCCGATCCGCTGACCCTGGAGGAGCATCCCGTAGTCAACGGCACCGACTATGCCCGCTGGCACGGCACGGTGGCCGAGATCGTCCGCAATACGGATGAAACAGGACTGACGAACGGGCAGCTCCTGATGAACTTCATCAAAAATACCTGTGACGCAGTACAGGAAGACCTGACGGACTACTTCACGCATGTGGGCCTGCTGAGACCGGTCGACCTGGAGATAGACGACTACGGCACCGGCTACCTGCAGGTGAGCCAGGAGAATGTAGAGGAGGTGATCGCCTATGTGGCGGACCGGGGATACCTGAAGCCGGTATCGCCGGTCTTGCACTATATCTCGGCCCACAGCATGGAGGTATACAGGGAGCGGCAGCCGCTGAGCGGCCAGACGGGATCGGGCGCGACACTGCTGACGGAGCAGGGCCACTGCTACCTGCTCATCGATCACCAGGTATGGAAAAACGCCGTGGCCTACGAGACCTACGACACGACGGGCCAGCTGGTACATGTGACCATCAGCGGTACAGGCGACCTCAGCTTGCAGACTACGCGGGTGGCCTACCCGGCTGATGCGGGCAAGGTCTATGCCGCCGGGTACGACGGTACACGTATACAGGTGTACCCGGAAGAGACGGTGTCTGCATACCATGCGGAGCTGCAGGCTTCGTGGGGTATCTCTCCCAACCCGGGCAGCGGACTCTTCGAGGTGTATGCCGACCGGTCCGTGCGGAGCGATATCCTCGAACTGGCGGTGCGGGACGCCGCCACGGGCAAGGTCATACTGCTGCAGCGGTGGACGGAAGAGAGCGCCACCCTGAACCTGGCCGCCTACCCGGCGGGCACCTATCTCGTAGAGATGCGGACGAGGTCCGGGCGGAGCAGCGTGACCAGGCTGCTGCTGGTGAAGTGATCCCGGGAGAGACCGAAGGGATACCCCGACATAAGAATCAGTGTATCATCAAGAGACAGGATCTCACCAACCGACTCCGCTGTACCGCCTGAGGCTACTCCAGAGCGGCCCACTGCCGCCTGCCATCAGATCCGTGCAGAATATCCAGGAAAGGGAGACGCCAGATATACCCGAAAGGGATATGAAGAAGCGCCCAACTACATCGGATACCGAGCGTGGGGGGCTCTAAAACCGCCTCCTGCCATACACTTACCCGGGCTCTGCCATACACTCACCATACACTAACTCATAGCGTAAGGCGGATTGTCCTGTACTGAAATGGCTTTACAGCGGGGATAATCATTCATAATCATTCCGGATAGCGGTTTGTAATACCACCCGATCGTTCTTTTACGATTTACAGGGACTTACAGTCTCGAACTACGGGGAGTACTACGATCACAAAGCATCACCCCTGGTGATCCGCTTCCGGACAGGACACGGGATATCGATCAACAAGATATTTCGTCCATATCCGAAGCAATTAATGCGCTTTTATACAGTATTGCGTGGCATCCAGGCACAAATTGACGGATTCCGCACAAGATTGATGGATTCTGTTACACGGAGCGCCCTATGTTTGCCCTGCCAGATCAAATAATAAATGGGGATAAGAGCGCTGAGGTTGGGCTCTGTCAGACCCGCCTCGTACCGGAAGCAAAGTGAATACTGCTCTAACAAACATCACTTAGCCCGCCGGGCTAACGTGGCTCAATTCAAACGCAGTCGAATCGGAAAGACCAGGCGTATCTATGACCTGTGATCATTAATCCTTTATTGTAACAATAAGAACAAACTCATAAAAATCAATCCATATGGCAAAGTTGATAGAAAAAAACCCTGACCCGATTTCTGAGGGAATCTGGTTTGTGATTCAGAATAAATATGAACTGGAAAGCGTAAATGGCGGGGACTACGATATACCGGCCAGGCGCATTGCCCTTAAATATGAAAGGATAGGCTCCAATCATTCTTTAAAAATGGCCGAAATGCCACTTTACGGAGATAATGATGAATTCCTTTGGAAGGTAGTTAAAGGTGACGAGGGAATGTATTTCATAGTCAACAGGAAAGCCGGCGACAACCAAAGGACTCTAAGTGAGACCAGTATGAGGTACTATATACATGACAAAGCATCGGACCCAGCCGGAGCCCCGACGCAATGGATAATAAAGTGTGCTGACAGAGAAAGGTTTGGCACAAATGTATACTCATTAACAGGTAACTCCATTGTTACCACTGGTAAGGCTATGCATTTTAAAGCGGCTGATAGCATATTCCCCGAAATCCTGGATACAAGTTCGACCCGGCAGGCCTGGGTTTTTCAACCCATGGAGCTGGTCAACGGATATGAAATACCCAGATTACCGGATGGAGGCAAGGAGCGGTTTTTGGAATTGCCGTATGGATATAAGCTGAAGGCAACCGATACGGTGTCGGACTGGGCGCTGCTCAATACCCACTTGATCTACAAAAATATGCTCAATGCACTCTTACCCGTTCAGGTAGCCAAAATACAAGCCAATAGGAATTCGTACAATAAAGACATATTGATCATTTCAAAAGAAGACCCACATGAAATTTCAGCTGAAGGTAGTTCCTTTGATCCGATCTGGGTCGAAAATTACCGGGGTGGAGCTTCCAGGACGGGCTTTACCTTAGTCACGGAAGAAATGATGTGTAAAACGGGGGTCCTGACAGATATCTTTCCAAGAAAGTTTAAAACCTACCGAGAGTTTGAACAGGTTGTTCATGAGTTTGCCCATACTTTACAGAGAATCTGCGAAATAACATACGACCTGGGGAACAAAGAAGACTTTGCGTGGGAGGTTCAGTACCTATTCAACAGCGCACATTCAGAAGGGCCGAATAGAAATAAGAGTGTACGCAGTGCGGCGAATGCTACCTTCTTTGAAACGGTGTTTAATAAGGAAAACTCGTGGATACCGCCCCGAAAGCTTCGTGAGGCCAATAATCTTGCCTTCAGAAGACTGGCAACATCCTCCAGTGTTTCTCACAACATCGAAGCAGCGGCGGCTGTAAACGGAAATACACACCCACTATTCCGGGGTGGATCAGTGACACATAGCCAACCGGAAGATTCGCCCTGGTGGCAGGTCGACCTGGGTGAGATCTATCCAATAGAGAAGGTGGTGATCTGGAATAGAATAGATAGCCTGGATGAATACAAGAGACTTGACGATTTTAAAATTGCGATTTCTGAGACACCGATAGCGAAAACAGGGGATGCTACTCTTATTGATTTCAGTCCATTGCCCTGGACACCTGCGTTGCGGTCACAGACAGTAAGCATCAACAAACGGGCCAGGTATGTAAGGGTTTTTGTGGAGGGCAGCCAAAAGATTCTTTCGTTAGCGGAGGTCGAAGTCTTTCCACAAGCGGAACCAAAAAACTATTTTGAAAATCCAATTGTGAAACTTACTGATACTAAAACTGATCACAAGCAGCCGGGGACACGAGATCTGAAGACCATATATGAGTTGGGGGCGGTATTCAGCGCTGCAGTAGCGGGTCACATTTTCCAGGCAGGAAGCAGAATGCCCAAATCCGGAAATTATCGTATCATGATATGGGATTTTGAAAAGAAATCAGTACTGAAAGAACTACGTGTCTTCCAGCATTCTGATGATACAATTGCACTCGAAAGTCTCGATGTACCGTTGAGAATAGAGCCCAATAAAAAATATGTAATAAGTATCTCTAATCTTACTTTAGACAAGGAGCTCAAGCCCTACTATTACTTTGGCGAACCACGGCTCTTACCCACCAAAGTTGACAATATTTCAATTCATGAATCTGTATACTCGTCATTGAATGCACCACAAGAGGGCGCCGATCTGCCAAAAGTATTTCCAGATGGGTATAGTGAATCAGGCGAAATGTACGGACTTCCAGAGTTTACTTTTTTGCCGTAATAAGCGGCGATACAATATCTGACTGAGGCAGGAAGGTAAAGGAGGTTCTATCCCATAATGCAAAATCAAAACAGAGTCGCGCTGCGGTAGAAGTACCCGCTTCACACGCAGGTAAACGACCAAAAACCGCCCTGGCGAGACGTATAATGTATGGACCCGCTCCGGTTGTGAAAACGCGCCGGAGCAGGTCATGTCGGTCGCTCCGGAAATAATCCAAAGCCTCACGATCCCGGCGCCAACGGCGTCCAGGCAGGTGAGGATATTCTGATACCCTCGATCAATCAGCTCAGTATGATCTATCATGCCCGCTCCCCGGGCCGACATGGCTGCGATGAGTATGGCCACACCCGCACGAATATCGGGGGCGAGTTCATCGGGGATTCCCCGGCAGGGAGTAGTCCCGATACTATACCTACGTGTCAACGGTCTTCAGACCGAAACAACTTGTCTTGTGCTAAAGGTTAATCATTCCGGATAGCGCTTTGCCGTGTATCGAGATATGACGGAGTCAGCTTTGCAGCAGGTCCAGGGGCTACCATCATCCGATCAGGAGGATTTACACTCTGAAGGTATACTCTCTATCATACCGACCCATGATGCTACAGGATACATGATAAATATGCCCCCAGCGGACCGGCACCGATGTACTCAGTCGGCATAAAACGCCCGAAGAGGGTGTATGGCGGCCGGTCGGCTTGGAGAGGGGGACCGCATGAGCCTAGCTTTGACCTGACAAAGGGTGCGCGATACTACCGCACCCATCTATGTAACATCAAAAAGTATGTATCATGGCAAAGCAAAGAGGAATCATGAAACTGCAGGGAACGATCAGCGACATCACGTTCTACAAGCTGAGGGGACAGTTTTTCGCCCGGGAGAAAGGAGGTGTGGAAGGCAGCAGGATCATGACCGACCCGGCCTTCGAGCGTACGCGGGAAAACGGCGCGGAATTCGGCAGGGCCGGAAAAGCGGGCAAGGTCCTGCGCAACTCCATACGCCCGCTGCTGCAGCGAGCCACGGACAGCCTGGTGAGCAGCAGACTGACCAAGCGTATGACAGATGTACAAAAGCTGGATACGAGCAGTGTACGCGGGGCACGCAATGTACTGGACGGCGACCTCAGCATACTGAGGGGATTTGAGTTCAATACCGGCGGCAGGCTGAGTACGACCGTGTATATCCCATACGGTACACAGATCGACCGAATGTCGGGCGAACTGACGGTAACGATACCGGAATTCGTGCCATCGCAGTCTATAGCAGCCCCCAGCGGGGCTACCCACCTGAGATTCATCTCGGGCGGCTCGGCGGTGGACTTCGAAAGCGAGGAGTTTGACTACGACTCGGCCATAGGCACGTATATCGAGCTGGGGTCGCAGACGGAGGATGAGATCATCCTGCAAAGTGCGGTGACGGAGGAGAGTACGCTGCCACTGTTCCTGCTGCTGGGCGTGGAGTTTTTCCAGGAGGTGAACGGCACGATGTACTCCCTGCAGAACAATGCGTATAACTCGCTGGCGATCACAGCCATAGACCTGCCCTGATGGAGCTGACCCTGTACCGGACGTATGACCCCGAGGGGGTCAACGGCCGACTCTGCCGCGGCGAGGAGCTGATCTGCCATACGATCGAGCTACCGTGGAGAGCCAACTCGAAGCAACTGTCCTGTATACCCGAGGGCAGGTACCGCCTCAACAGGCGACACTCAGCACGCTACCAGTGGCATATCGAGGTGGAAGCTGTGCCCGGGCGCAGCGAGATACTGATACGCCCGGACAGCGGCCTGCTACCGGAACTACTACGCGGATGTATCGCCCCGGTGAGCTCTCTCACAGGGACAGGGAAAGGCTCCCGGTCGAGGGCAGCCTGCGACAAGCTGAAAACTCTGGTATATGCCGCTATCGCGGCGGGAAAGGATGTGTACCTGCATATCGTGAAAGACGGACGGTGATGAACCTGGTAGAACGGTGCAAGGCACCGACACCAAGATTCTTCAAGGTGCTGCGTACGATCGGCATCGGACTGACCACGGTCGGTACGACCCTGCTGGCTATGCCGGCGGGGTCGCTACCGGCTATCGCCAACCTGGGCGGCTACCTGATCGTAGCAGGAACAGTGCTGACTACGGTGAGCCAACTGGCCGTGGACGACCGGAAAATGAGCGAGGCGGAGCGGGAAAGATGTGGAGAGAAAGGCGGAAAGCCGTGATAGCTGACCAGGGCTCTCAAAATCCGCCCGCACCTGCTTCAGCCGCACATTCTCCCGCTCCGTATCCTGTAGTACCGTAACTGACCTCTGGTCCTGTGGCTTCACACTTGCCACTTCTACAGATAGAATGTACAAGCCCTGCTCCCCTGCTTGTAAGAAATGATATCTGACGCTTTCCTCCCGGCAGCGTGTCCTCTCAAAGCCACGTCGATCCGGCCTGAGTTCTCAGTCCCGCAGATTAAACCCACCAACTTCTTAATCTTGTAAACCCTTGGCACACTTACGCCAAAAGCAATACTACTATTAAAAAAATGCGTACTTATACGCTACAACAATGCGTATAAGTACGTAACAAAAATAAATGCAGAGTAGATACATTTATAAAACACATCGTGCGATATAAATCACTCTTATCACACATATATACATGCCATGTCAATTATTTATATATAAATACACACTAATCAGTAAAATTGAAGCAATTATGTAAACAACAATCCATTCAATTCACAGCCCTGAATAAATGCGCACAAGACCAGTCAAATTGTATTATCTAATTACTAAAGCATAAGTTATGGTCTTGCTCATACTATCAAACAACCCTCCCCCACCAAGCTGGCATTCAGAACAGACACTTATTATCCTTGCTTTAGCCTTATTCGCTTTGAGCCAAGTCAGCGAGCGTATAAGCAATTTTATCAAACTGTACCTGCCCGTTAGCTGGATAGGCAATCTGCGCAATAGGGAGTCCAATGAAAGCAAAGAGAAGATAAGGGAAAGAAAGATCATGCTGATCAGTTGGATCGCCGGACTAATTACCACATTGCTTTTTTGGAACGTCGTTATGGATAATTGGAAACAGCTGTCAGAACAAACCGAATCCTATAAAATACCAGCACTTATCTTATGCTCTATATTCCTCAGCTTTGGCTCTAAGTTTTGGCACGATATACTAGACATCATACAGCAATACAAAGAGACCAAAAAGAGTCTGAACCTCCTCTCTGCTGACGCTACCACACTTAACGTCATTGACGAAGCCTTTGTCAAGAAAAGAAATGAGATTTTGAGTGCTCCCGGAGTGGTTTCAGCAACTAAAGCAAAGGACCACTATGGAGAGCCATGCATACGCGTATATTTTGAAACCAGAGAAACGGCGGCAGCATTCGATTCCCCTCTTCCTTATACAGACGCCGGAGGTACAGAGCATATGGTTCCTATTGAGAAAATAGTATCCGGAGCTACAGAAGCACAGGCTGGTAGAGCCGGTGACACAGTATTCAATGCGAGCGTACCAAATAGGACCGGGACTCTAGGTTATTATCTGAAAGACCCTCGTACCGATCAGGCTTATATTCTCTCCTGCTATCATGTCATGAGGGCTAATCACAACTGGTACGGGTTTGCAATAATTAATAAAGAAGATATATATACTAAGAATGGTGGATCATATAATCCTATCGGATACCTGGACTTCGGTGTACTTAATGACTACCTCGATGTTGCGATAGCTAAAGTATCCGACCAGAATCTTCCTGTTTCCCAAAATTCACTTCTAAATCTGCATACAGTATCACCCGTGAAAGAAAATATGGAAGGATCATATGTGAAGATCGCAAGTCCACGCGGCACCATTCAAGCGCAGATATTTGAGTACAATGTACCTGAAGTATCCTTCAATTTTAATGACCCATATCTAACCACACACAAACTAAAGAATCTTTTTTCCTTGTGTATTCCCGGCAGCGACGGGCTTCAGCGACCTACTCAACCAGGAGACTCAGGAGCGCTGGTATATACTGACAAAGGTCTCGCGCTTGGTATCATCATCGGCGCCAACGATATCCTTTCTTACGCTATACGCATGAATATAATAACAGACAGCCTGGGGCTTGAAATAATGTAAATTTTAAACAATCCAATCATGAGAATATATACAATAATTTATGTTATATTATTTTCTGCTCTTGTTAATACCTATGAAGCAAAGAGCCAAAACGTCCAAGGGTACAAGATCATTGAAATCGATCTAGACAATAAATGTTATACAATAGAAAAAACAAATGATAATAACAAAATCACAACCAACAGACCGCCAAATAAAGACACTGAAAGCATAGAGATTAACAGTTTCGAGGTTCCAACAGATGGCAATGCCGGCAATCTCAATCTCATATGGATAATCAAACAAGATACGACCGCGAGCAGTATCGTGTCAAACACCTTAATCACACCAAACGACAACCCAATAATACGACTGGCAAAAGAACCAATCACAAAATGCAAACAGCCAGATGGAAACAATCGTCCTAAGTGTAGCTACTTCACAATTAGCCGAGTAGAAAAAGGTGCATTAAAAAACGCCATTCCTCCGGCTCCCTTCAAATGCAACAATGTACAGCCACCGGTGGATCAGGGGCTCGCGGTCGTATATAATTTCCGAGACAAATGCTTCTGCTACTTTCGTGACGGGAAAAGTATAAGCACCGTGATGCCAGAAGTGGATGAGCTGCTGCACATTAGTGTCGTCAACTATCAACCTTATAAGGACAACGTTTCTTTTACGTACAACTTCGGCCAGAGAAATATGGAGCATGGGACAAGGTTCGCAAGCTTAATGGATGGCTCGCCACCTAAGACCACATCTGACGCTAATCCTGACCATGGAGGAGGCGTTGTAGCTGACCCCCAAAACAATGAGGAACCTTCTGTAAAAGATACCATCAGATGCTTTGCAGAAGAGATGAAAGCTCTATACAACCAATTAATCCTGGATACTGATTTAAGCCTGGAGCTCGTACAAATATATGTATCCATGATCCAAGCAAAAATGCAGGAATATTGGAAAACCAGTAACCCTGAACAATTACGTGAGTCTCTATCACAAAAGATCGGAGGCGACCCACAAGCACTAGCTATACTTGACGAAGGGCTTCTGTATTACAAGTACCTGACTAACTATAAGGTATTGCGATTCGATCCGATACAAATACTGAACTCAGATATTACAACGATCACAATGGGTACCTACTCGCAGGGACAACCCAATCCCGTCAGCTCCTCCACATACTCTTACTTTAATAAGTCCGGCTTCAAAATTGATTTCAGTTCGGGGCTGGCATTTAACGGACTGCTGGATCATACTTATGCAAGTATGGAAGATCCTAATGACAGTTCAAAAAAGATCATTGCCAGAGAAGACAGTGATAAGTTTACGGTGACCCCCGTGATCTTAAGCCATGCTTACTTCCGCCGCCGTCCGAGGCTAAACTGGGGATTTACCCTGGGACTGAGCGTCGGGCAGTCAGACAACGATCTGCGGCTCAGATATATGAGCGGTGTATCTCTGATTCTTGGGAGTGAGCAAAGACTTGTCATCAGCACCGGAGCTATCACCGGAAAAGTAAATCGCCTGGCTAACGGCTTGAATGTAGGTGATAACTTCAGTGCATCAAGTAGCAACCCACCTAACATCAATACATATAGAGTAAGCTGGTTCCTTGGTATTACATACAACTTCGGCAGTCTTTCTATCAAATAGAAACTATTTCAACACTGAAGCAGAGGGCCGGGGGAGGTATATTTATGTGGTCAACCACAACCTGACTTTGGCTATATACTTCGGCGGTCTATGTCAGCGATATTGAGTACTCTCTCACCTCTAAGCACCAACAGGTTGTCAAACTTTATTTAACTCTACCACAGATTATACCTGTGGTAGGGTTAAATACCTATCTGATCCATACTCCCTCCCATATACGCGGACCCGTGCTGCCCTCCTTCCTGCAACCAGATATCAATATCATGAGCAGAAGGCTAGTTATAGAGACTACCCTCCTCATTGGATTTCTACCTACCATACATCAATAGGTATACTCGACGTAGGTCGTGTCCAGTGCTGGCAGATATACCTCTTTCTCATCTCGGATACTCTGACCTTGTAGAATGCCTATGTGGTATTTAATACTATTATTCTTATTCCCCCTTAAACTACAAAGTACCTCTACATCTCTTTCCCCATTTAGGAACTCTCTCGGATTGCATCCGTATGTTTCAATAACAATCTGATAGACATCCTTATCCGGAGCTTTTATCCTTAGACTAAGCCAGGCATAGGGTTCCAATACTATATCTTTCGAGATTCTGCTTCGATTAGAGCCTGCCGATACTTCGCTTTGGTAGTGTTGATCTCCAAGGGCGCGTATACGGTGGGAGGCTTTCGGGTTGTCCGCATAGCGGAAGGTAAACCTGCCCGCTCCGTCCGATACCAGCGAGTCCACCACACGGCTGCCGCCCGGCCCCAGTATCTCCCCGCTCACCTCCAGCAGGTACACCGTAGCGCCTGCTACCGGCTTGTCTGAGCCATACTCCAGTACCCGACCCTCCCACACACGCGGGCCGGTGCTGCCCTCCTTCTTACAAGAGGAGAGCACCATCAGAACCAGTAGTGCCAGTATCCAGCTCCCTATATTCATTCTCTTCATGATGATTCCATTTTATACACGCTGTATACCATATGCTACTACCAGCTCATCACTATACCCACTCCGTGAGGCGTGATCCCCAACCGGATATCCGGATCTTTCCTGTAGCCTGTCGGCACATTCTCATCAAACAGGCTGTTATAGAGCCGCGCCGATTCATAGAGCTTCTGTTTGGATATAGCCATGAGTGGAATCCCAGACACAGCACCCAACGAGACAGCAATCAGACCGGATATCACAAATCCAAATTCAGATGAAGGAAGACGAAGGCTCCCCTGCCCTGGGGCACTTGATTGGGAACCTATTCCCGGTCTGTTTTGGTTTTTACCTACTATTCCCAGTACTACAAAACTACCCGCTCCTGCAAGCAGTAAGGATCCACCTGTTAACATTAAAGCGTTACTTGTCCTGTACATTCTCCGGGATGGTTCATAGCTATTTAGCACTGATCGTAACTGCTTATTGTATAGAGAGATAAGTTGAAAATCCCCTCTATCCCTATGCGAAACTCCTTGCCACGAGGGCTTTTTCTCAGCTCCAGCCTGTCCTGGGCCTTTACTTGCACGCATAGCACTGCAATACAGCATATTATGCCGATTATCTTTTTCATCTTTACTTTTTGAAGTGATTCGAATAAAAAGAACCTGCAGCTCTACCCACGATATATTTCACACTCCACGAAGCACAAGATCAGTCTTCTATATTGGCTTCAAATCAGCTGCAAGTATGAGTCTTTAATAAAACAGTTCGTATTCCAGTGTATCGATTGCACCTGTAGAAAACTCAAAAGTCCGATTTTCATCCCCTTTTCCGGCACGAACGGTTGAGTAGATAAAGCTATACTCTCTATTGCCGCGATATTGACAAACCGTAAATTGATCTACAGACATCCCGAGAAACGCACGTTCTGAACAGCTATTAGTATTAAGGCTCAAAAAATCATTTTCGTTAACTGGATTTACGTTTTTCACATGAATTCTTACCCATGCATACGGATCCAGCACCAGGTCTGCCCGGGTACTGCTGGTCCGCTCCAGGAATGCCTCACCCGGGTAGTACTGGTCTGCACCGCCCGTGATCCGGTAGTACCGGCCACCCACCCTCTCATAGCTGAAGCGGAAGCTCCCGTCAGCCGCGCTCTCCGTAGAGTCGATCCGGTACTCAGAGCTCTGGCCCCACCACTCCGAGCTGCCCTCCCACAGGTATACCCGTGCTCCGGCTACCGGCTTGTCTGAGCCATACTCCAGTACTCTGCCCTCCCATATACGCGGACCCGTACTGCCCTCCTTCCTGCAGGAGGAGAACACTATCAAAACCAGTAGTGCCAGTATCCAGCTCCCTATATTCATTCTCTTCATGATGATCTCATTTTATACACGCTACATACCATACGCCCCTACCAGCTCATCACCATACCTACACCGTGAGGCGTGATTCCCAGCCTGATATCCGCTCCGCCCATGTGATCTGCAGGCAGACGCTCGTCAACCTGGCTGTTGTACAGCCGCACCGATTCGTGGAGATAAGTTCTCGAAGTGAGATTACATAACCCACCGAGTAGCAGACTCAGCAGACTTGCAGCCCCAATTTTAAGCCCTATATATTGATCTTCCGGAGGCCATCTAAATCCTACTCCCTTAACCGCTACTCTTCTGCTGTCTGGTAATGTAAAAATCATAAACAGTCCTGCTCCGCCCGCTATCGCTAGTATATCTCCGCTTACCTTCATTCTATGGCTTTTGATAAACATCTTACGAGACGTTTCATTGCCATTCAAAACAGGTCGTAAATGCATGCGATATGCTCCTGCAGACTGAAACGCTTCTTTCGTACCCAAACGAAATTTTCTACTGTAGCCATTTCCTTTCATTTCCAACCTATCCTGGGCGCTCATTGGTATACATAGCACCACCATGCAGCATACTATGCCGATTAGCTTTGTCATAACATTGTTTTAGAATGAAGTGAATGAAAAACGTCTGACCACGAATTATCTTACCGCCTATACTTGAGCGTATATTTGTCTACTTTTCGTTCTCACCTCTAGTTAGTCAGAAATTAATATACTGGTCGATCGTATCCATAGCAATAGTAGTATAGATAAGACTATCTTTTCTCTGACCAGTGCCTACTTTTGTAACAGTAAAATACGTCAGGTGATTTTTATTTCCTACTGTTTGACAAATCGTAAAAGTATCTACATCAGACCCGGAAAAAATACTCTTTCCACAACTTGGGAAATTGATGGTTATTGCATCATTTCTGTCAACCGGAATGACATTCTTCACATGAATTCTTACCCATGCATACGGATCTAATACCAAGTCAGCCCTCGTGCTGCTGGTCCGCTCCAGGAATGCCTCACCCGGGTAGTACCGGTCCGCACCGCCTGTGATCCGGTAGTACCGGCCACCCACCCGCTCATAGCTGAAGCGGAAGCTCCCGTCACCCGCACTCTCCGTAGAGTCGATCCGGTACTCAGAGCTCTGGCCCCACCACTCCGAGCTACCCTCCCACAGGTATACCCGTGCTCCGGCTACCGGCTTGTCTGAGCCATACTCCAGTACTCGACCCTCCCACACACGCGGACCCGTGCTGCCCTCCTTCCTGCAGGAGGAGAGCAGACCTGTCACTACGATCGCTCCCAGCAAAAGATTTATGATTGTTTTCATCATTCCTGCTTTTTGGTTGGGAGTGGCCCTTCAAAGCCACTCCCATTGTTTAAAGTTAATGGTTTTCTCTCGTTTTCCGGTCTTCCCCGGCTACTGCTTCAGCACATAGGCGCGCGGTCTGAGGTCATGGCCCTCCTCCTCGCTCTGTGCCAGCAGCAGGTACACACCCGGCGGCCACCCGGAGATATCCAGCTCCGTATCGCCCTCACGGCTACGCCACTCCTCCAGCACCGTGCCCGCACTGTGCGCCAGTCGCAGCGTCCACCGGCCCTCCGGCAGACGCACCGTCACACGGTCTCCCGCAGGATTCGGGTAGCACTGCAGCCGGTCTGGTGCATCGCTCTCAGGCTCTGCCGAACTGCGCCGCAGACCCAGTCCCGGTACGTAGATCGCCGCATAGTCCCGGTAGTGGCTGCAGGTATCTCCCACCGATACCGGATGATCCACCAGTATCTGCCACCCCGCACGCGCCAGCGCCGTATCTCCCTCCATCTGCGCCCGGTAGCTCCGGTAATACAGCTCGCTCAGCGTACGCATCGTACCCGGCAGGATCGTATCGCAGGCCTGAGGGCCGCCCGTCAGCTTCGCATCCGTATGCGGATCCTCCGGGTACCGCGTATCCAGGCAGTCAGACTGTGCCGGGGGAGCCGATGCCAGGAAGGGCGTATAGCGCAGCGCCACCGGCTGGCTGCAGAAGCCTCCCGGCGTCATCGGCCCGTTCAGGTTGTACAGCACCGGGGGCAGGCCATAGCTGTCCGGAGGGCCCCAGTAGTTGCCACGAGCCGCTACGAAGGGCGCAGGCCGGTGCCGGTAGCAGATGCGGAACATACTCCCGCAGATCACCGGGCCCAGTCCGCCCGGCTGCGACGGCGGACAGGTCAGCAAGGTATTGTGCGACTGGCCGGGGTTGAGCAGTGCATCCACGCTCAGCAGCACATCCTCTCCCTCTACACCCGAGTGCACCGGGTAGCTGATCCGGCTCGCACTCATATGCACCAGGCCCCAGTCCAGCGGGTGCTGCAGGCCGCCCGCTCCGCCGTCTATACGGATACCCGTATGGCAGCGGTCCACCGCGCTGCAGTGTGTCAGCCACACATTGTTAAACTGTGGCTGCCCGCCAGCCATACCAGGCGCATAGATCCCGTGGCCTCGGTCATAGTCCTCCAGCACCAGGCCCCGGCCGTACAGGTCCGCCGTCTCCAGTACGATCCCGTCCGGCGCTACGGAGTCCGGCAGCGCATGGCGCGCCCCCGAGAGCTGTGAGGCCTCCAGCACCAGCCGACCCGTGCGCGCAGCACGGATACCGGTCAGGCAGTTGTCCGTGCGGATCTTGTACAGCAGGGTCTGCCGACCCGGCTCCCACACCGTGCGCGACAGGTCGATCCCGCAGGCCAGCAGCCGGAAGGCGCAGTCCTCCAGGTACACCGCCGCATAGTCCCGCGCGTAGAGTCCCGTGGCCGCAGGCAGGCCCGGCTGTATGCCACCCGGCGAGGGCACATCCCCCAGGAAGAGCGCACGCCGCACATCCGCGCTGCGGCCCTCGCCGATGCGCAGGGAGGCGGCCACACCCACCCGTACCGTACCGTCCGTGAGCTTCAGGTCCACCTCGTCCAGTACCAGTGGGCCACCATCGTGTATACGCAGGATCGTAGTACCCAGGGCAGCAGTGGGCGTATAGGCCCCCGATATACGGAGGCTGCCGGGACCCTCTACCACTGTACCAGGCCAGGTCTCTACCTGGCCGGCTGCCTCCACGGTCACCGCGCCGCGCAGCTCCAGCGTACCCGCTAACTGTAGGGCCCCGCGGTGCGTCAGCTTCACCTGCGCGCCCGACTCTATGATCAGCCTGGCCCCGGGACGTATCACCAGCTCCGAGCCGTGATTGACCTCCAGCACTGACCCCGCCATCAGGTGCAGGGTATGCTCCGGGTTCACGATCAGGCGGCCCCGGAAGTCCGCTACCTCGCCCACTGTCACCCGGCCGCCGCTGCGCACCGTCACATAGACCTCCCCGCATCCGCCCGTTTGGGCGATATATAGGTTTTTCTTTTCAACATCAACATTATCAAATGCCGCTTTCCCTTCACCATTTACCACCAATTGGCCGCCGGAAAGGATCTCCGTGGTCGGTATCTGTTTCTGTGTATGGTGGGCATAGTTGTACCGGGCCGTGAGTACCGCAGGCAGCGGGGTCTGCTCCAGCACATTGGCCAGCACCCAGTCTACGATCTCCTGCGTGATCTCCACATGTGCCAGGTTCGGGCCTTGAGTATAGAAAACCACATCGAAGGGCGTCAGTCCAGGATCAGGTGTAAACTGGTTAGGTATAGCCGCTTTTACCCCGAAATACAAATCTTCCGTATCGATATCCAGCAGCGAGGGCACCGGCATGAAGCAGAAGGGCCGCGCGCGGTGTACCTCTATCTTGTCGCTCGTACTCTCCAGCTGTGGCTGCAGCAGCGTGCGGAAGTCGTCCCGGTAGCAGCCAGGCGCTACATCCCAGCCCCGGATATCTGCATTGTCAAACAGGATCGTGCGGTCCAGCACCATGTTCTGGCCCCACTCGTCCGTATCTTCACAGACCTGTATGCGCAGGGAGCGCAGACCCGTGCGCCGCACCATGATATAGGAATAATCCGTGGGGATATCGCCTATAAACCCTATACCCGTCCTGGTGAAGTCTGTCGGTATCTTCGCGAAAAGTATAACATCCTGGTAAGGTAGCGTGGCGTTACAATCTGAAACGTGCACACTCTGGCTTCTGCCTGCGCTTTCGTTGATCGATATAAGGAAGGGCTGGCAAGGCGGATTCCCCGGCCCGCGGAATATCTCCGCCCAGATCAGATTCGAAGCCGTGGGGTCTCCCGTACCCGTAGGCACTACCGGCGTGGCCGTACCGCTCGCACAGGCGATACCCACATTCGTCACTCTCCTCGGGTACCCCAGGTCCGCTATCTCCGCCGCATACGCCGCGCGGATGCACTCCGTGCCCGACTCGATACGACCGAAGTGCTGTACCAGCAACTGCTGCGGTGCGGGCCGGTGCAGGCCCATCCATACCGCCTCCTGCTCGCCTGTATCGTCGGCCGTATGACGCGCCATGAAGTACAGCAGCGCCTGCAGACCCAGCGAGATATTGGCTCCCTGCTGCGGCGAGTCGAAGGATACATACGTAGATGAGCAGTGGTCCAGTCCCCGACGCTCCATCATCGCCAGCGCCCAGCGCGCGATCTGCCCGCCCATGCTGGCACCGATCACGATGTTCTGCTGCGGCTCCACCTTCCGATCATTCACCTCCTGCAGGATCGAGATCACACACTCCCCGTTGCGCTGGATCCAGTCCGCCCCGTCCGCAAAGTCTACGAAGAGCACATCATAGCCCCTCGACAGCAGGCTGTCCACCATGCCCGGGGCCAGCGCCAGCACATCCTCGTCCTGCTGATTCTCATACAGGCCCGATATAAAGGTATCCCAGCCCAGGCCCCCGCAGCGGATCACCTCGCCGCCGTAGTCAGGGTCGCAGACCTGACGCTCACCCAGATCCAGCCCCTCTATGAAGAGCAGCGGACGGCGCAGCTTCTTGTCCGGATGTGCATACAGCACATGCACATAGGCCCCCGCTGAGCCCGCCTGCCGGTCATGCACACCCAGTACCGCAGCCTGGCAGGGTGCAGGTGTGTACGAGGCTCCCGCTATATACCAGGTATCGTCCGGTGCACGGTAGCGGTGCCCCTGCGGGCTCGCTTTCACACGGAACTGCAGTTTGCGTCGTGCAGAAGCATCTACCGTACCATTGGGACGCACTTTCTCCACCAGGAAGTTCAGGGTCCGGTAGTGCGGCATATCCAGGTCCGCCTGCCAGGTCACCGGGCCCGTCACTACCTGCGAGCCAAACCCATAGTCAAAGGAGATGCGGATTTCAGAAGTACTATGACCCGAAAAGACAAAATCTACCGGCTCATAGATGGTCGTCTCCTTGCTTCCCGGCGCGTAGGCTACCACGAACCGGAATCCCGGAAACTGGGGTATATGATAAAAGTCTATGAATACCTGCTGCTTCTCTGTACAGCCCGAGCGCGTACCGCCACCACCGCCGCCTGTATACAGCAAGAAGGTATCCTGGCCCGCCGCGTGCAGGCAGGCGTTCATATGGCTTATATCGCGGTGGGTCAGTATCTCCGTACTGTCCGCCAGCCGTGCCAGCAGTCGTATACAGGCCGAGTCCATCGTGAGGGCGGGCCACTCCTCCGCGCAGACCCGCCCCGGTGGTGCAGGCGGCTCTCCTGCCGTATGCCGGTCCCCCTCGTACCGGCCGGTCCATAGCCCGCTCAGGGCTACGGCGATGAGATAGATCATATGTTTCATCAGTAATTGATTTTAAAAGTTAAAGTTTTAATCTAAAAATCACAAATTGTTACTCAGTACGTATTTCGTGACCGGTCGATACAAAGGTGCGCGCTGTTTTCATGCAGTTTGTTGCAAATATCAATAATAATACATATTTGTTACTTTAATATTAGGACAGATCGACCCGATCAGGACAAAATCAGCGAAAGTAAAGCTCTCATTTTCCTGTGGCCACGACAAATCCGCCTATCACAGCCCTGCAGAAATGCACCGGTATCACCGGTGCACTCCGCAGAGCACTTCAACCATATTCGCAGGATCAGGTAAATACTATCGAAATATCGCAACGCAAATCATACAGGCAGAAATAAATGGCCTGTGTACAAATACAAGTCAATTGACAGGGGTAAAATTATAATGTCCATAAATATTTTTACCGGACAATTTTTGGGAGGTACCGGACATTTTTTGGGGTGTAGCGGACATTTCCGTACCTTTACAGGACAGATATTGGATATACATATATATCATACACCAAATATGTAGCTATGCTGCACCATGCCATCAAACATATACGCCAGGACAAGAACCTGACCCAGGAGGAAGTAGCCGAGCGGCTCAATATAGCGCCCAAGACCTATGCCCGGCTGGAGAGCGGCGAGACGCGGCTGGACTGGGACCGCATACGGGCCATAGCCGAGGTCTATGAAATGAGCCCGGAAGAATTGGTGGCATATGATAGTACTCCAATCATCCAGACTTTTAATAATAATGATGAAAGTACTACCAATCTAGGCCAAGGTGTCTCTTTCCAATGTAACTACTACAACAATGAGCGGGAAAAAGAAGCTGGACTCTACGAACAGTTGATCGCGCAACTGCGGGAGGAGGTGAGCCTGCTGCGGGGGGAGCTGGAGCGGTACCGGCGGCGGGAGGATGAGAGGAGGTGAGGGAGAGGCTATCCGGCGCATGGAGCATGGGGGATCCAACCTGTAATGGGCAACATATCCGAGAGACCGGCATGAAAAACAATGCCCGGCGCTGAGCGACCGGGCACTGGATGTAATACCGTTTTTAACCCCGGGCAAAGCCGGTGTGTAATAGTACAGATTTTTTTGGATATACACGCATCCTAAAGGGATAATATTAGCAGAGGGTGGTTTGTTTTGCGGGCGTAAAACGATACCTGCCAACCTTATAAACGAGGCTGAGCATCTTCCGGCGTCCAGGGCCTGTATGAGAATGTGTCCGACCCATCCTGAATACCAGTAGCTACAGATAAATTGCTCAAGCGCATGCCCAGGCCCCTCTTTTCAAATAAGCTCTCACCTGCTGCCACCAGTCTAAGCCGGGTATCCGCTGCCTCCGGGCTGATAGCAACATTGTACCCGAGGCGCTGAGAACGAACACTGGGGTAGAATACACCATCCAGTCCAAAACGATCCAATACAAGCTCAGTAAAGAGCGCAGAGATCAGGTAGTCGTAGTCGGCCCTGATGTTTTCCTTTGCGAATTCACGTGCCAGGAAGAAGCTTACCGCTTCCGTCCTAAGGCGTAATAGCTCATCACCGTTTTGGTCCAGTCTTTCCTTAAAGTGTTGATAGATCTCAGCTAAAGAAGACTCTTTTTCATCAGGAAGGGGCGGAAGCATAAGTAGCCGTATATCCCCTATTACGTCCCAACGACTAAAGACAATCCTTTCGCTTCCAAGGAAGTAATTTTTTCTCATGATCTCCGAAACCTCCGTCAAAGCAGCAACCCGAGCTGTCGGCAATTCATGTGGCTTTAAGTTTTCAGGTAACATAGTACCGTAAAACATAGTCCTATCAGGTGTGCTTGCGCGCTGATAAGTAGTATTGAATCTCTGTGGCTTATAACTGAGCTGGGGCTTGGATGTAAAAATGGCTTCCGTGGACACTCGTGGCCTGGCTCTGATAAGGAATGAACCGGGGTGAACAGTTTTCACAACAAAAGCGCATTTTCCAAGTCTTGAAAACAGGTCTCTGACCCTGTCCGCAGGATACTCCGATAAATCAAGCCTGGATAGCTCATCAAGCACCAGCTCATAATTGTGGAAGTGCTCCATCATATAGAGAAAGCCTGGTTGAAGTGTGAATAGAATAACAGAGCTAGGCGAGACTCCGATAAGGGTCAAACAACCAGCTCCGGGTACTGGTTCCACTCCTTGCCCTCCAGGGAGCGGCCATTGTTTTTCTTGCTGCGACGCACACCATCTGCCCCCCAAGTACCCCACTGCTTGAAGAAAAAGGCTGTATCCTGCTCTTCGCACTGCCGCATGATACTGATGGCCCACTCTTTCTTCATGGGTCGTGCTTTGGCCCCGCTTTCACCGCCTACTATAACCCAGTGAATACCCGCCAGATCAATCCTGCCCAAATCTTCCAACAAGGGCTCGACAGAAAGAAACTTGATCGACGCATCGATATCGCGAAGCTTGTCAATCCTGGGCAATCCATGCTTCCTATTCTCTACAGAGACACCAAGCCAGATATTCTGCGGCACTTTCCTTTTTGAAAAAT
Source organism: uncultured Saprospiraceae bacterium (assembly GCA_964537925.1). Classification (GTDB taxonomy): domain Bacteria; phylum Bacteroidota; class Bacteroidia; order Chitinophagales; family Saprospiraceae; genus SLDF01. The sequence goes on from CAZICV010000003.1 coordinate 251,724, forward strand.
AGAGGGACATGGCCTCCTCCCTCTTGGTAAGGATCTGGTAAATGTGATGCGGGGTCTGCTCTATAACATCTATGACCATATCCAGAAAGGTAAGGGGCATCTTCTCGTGAAAGAGGTCACTCATAGAGTTGACAAAGTACTTGGTCGGCTTCTTCTTCCTGAATGGCTGCTCCAGCCTGTCGAACATAACAGAAAACTCAAATCCATTCTCATATCCCGGAGCTCCCATAGCTTTAAGCCTCGTAGCCATGACCTCGGCATAACAGTTCTTGCAACCTGCAGAGACTTTGTTGCACCCGGTAGTGGGATTCCAGGTTTCCTCGGTCCACTCGATCTTGGTCTTTTTCATTGTTAACTGGTGATACGGTATTCTATAATTCGCTTCTCAGATATGTTATCATATGTAACTAAAGGGCTTTTGCCTTCATACTCTAAGAGCTTTGATCTCTTAAGTTCTTTAGCAACATCTGCGGCATGAGCTGGAATATGCCCTGCGCTATAACAGAAGTATAAAAGCTCAGCATTGGTTGTAATCTCCCCATCCAGAAGCTTGCGTTTTACTTCCGCCTTAAAGCGTTCTATCTTACTCACACCTACATCCTCAAACAAGCTCAGCTGCTTAGCAGAATCACCATCTATATCACGATTGGCGTCTCCATTGTCCTTATTCTTCTTCCACGAGATACTCAAAAACTTGTCAAATGCCAGCAAATGGGACGCACCAAAAATGATGCCATATATATTGGGTTCCTTTACAAATGAGAACGGAAACAACCTCAGCTTCGTATCTGCAGGGAGTTTTTGTCTTAATTGCTGCGTAATAGATCTGTGAACGTTTACATAGCCTTGAGCCTTTACCCAATCCATATCTATATCGACATGTCCCCTAAACTCGCTTCTCCCCCCGAAACGCCAAAAATAGGATGATGACACAAAGTAGAGAAAGTCAGTTTGGCTCATCCGCTCAAGCTCCAGCAGGTACTTGGCAGAAAGAAATTTGATACCGTTCTGGTCAAGAAAAACCAGGGAAGGATAATCACGAATGAAGGGAAGCAGTTCGAAGAAAAGTGTATCGAAACTCTTATTGTAGTAGTTAATATGCACTCGATGGAAAACACCTGGTTCTCTCTCCTTGAAAGCGTCACAAGACTGAACCAGCTTATTGTATTTAGCCTGCCGCTTCTTACCAGGTTCAAACTCATTGAGGTGAACCACCACCTTAGCTTTCCTAGAGAATAAATCACCTTTAAACTTCAGGATAGATTCCAGGATCCTGATCGGGCTGCCCGGCACCTCTGCACTATCATACCCACTACCTGCAAAGAAGTCGAAAATATGGAGTTCTTGGTTCCCTAGCATGATAAAGACAGGCAACCAAGTTTCTGTATAGTCTTGAAACATCTCAAGCTTGGCTATAGTCCCGGCATCGAAAGGAACGCTGTGTAAGTCTCTAGCTGGCATATGAATAAAATATTTTTACCCAGATATTATCTCAAGCATCTTAAAAGACCGAAACTAAGGGAGTGAACAGAACCCATCAAATATCTGCACACCTCCATAAGAATAAAGACTAGTCCATATCGTCTATATGCTTATAGATAAAGAATGTAAGCGCGAATAAAATAAGATGCTTTCGCGAAAAGTACACAAATTAAACATATATCGTATATGTAAACCAAGAGAAATAATCATTTTCTCTTGTCTCCGGCCTGGCTGTGAAAACTAAAGAGATTGAACATCTCGCGCATGCGGCTGCGCAATCGGAGACCGTAGCTATCCTGTACCTGTGCAGCAGATAGCGTAGTGGCGATATGGGTGATGAGGCCATCGGCCATGAAACGGTCGTAGCGGCTGAGCAGGATCTCGTGCATGACATCGCAGCTCTGGCCATAATAGGACATAGGCGACTCGGCGCCAAGGTCGTCGAAGCACAGGATACGGGGAGACCGCAAAGAGGCCGTACGACCGGCACCTGTGTAACGGCGGAGCATACCAAAGCCCGCAACGGCAAAATCCAAGGCTATGTCGCGACAGGAATGCAATACAAAGCCATGCGGCGGCTGTACGATACGGGCCAGTAGCAGCATGAGCGCTGTCTTGCCACAACCGACGGGGCCTGCGAGCATGATGCCCCGGTCCAGCCGGATGCCGTGTGCGGCCGCCTGATCCCGGTCGCGCAATGCGTAGATGAGCAGCCTGTATATGAGCTCGTGGTCCGCGGGGTCTATGCGAAAGTGCGGGCCGAAGGCGCCGATACCGGCTGCCGACAGCCAGTCTATAAGCCAGGCGAAGGAATAGACCGGTCTGCCGGGCAATACACCGGCTACCAGGTCAGAGCGGCTCGGAATAGTCTGTGTGCCCGTGCCGGGATCGCCGGTCGGCGGGCAGGCCTGTACGGCCGGGTCTGCGTCGGACATGACGGGATGGTGGTCTGTAGGTGAAATGATGTGAGCGCGCTATCCAGCTCTCCGCCAGGGCGGTCCAATCCGCTACGGGCATGGAGCCGGTACGCCAGTGCCTGGCTGCATAGTACCGGAAGAAACGACGGCCCTCTCCTGCCGCCTGTCCCCTGCTAGTGAAATATGCCTCTACCTGCCCGACAGAGCCCGGGACTGCAGCAGATCCGGACCCGTCGGAAGGCGGAGGTACGGCAACCGGTACCGCAGACCTCCTGGACACGACCCGGAGGGAAGCGGCAGGCTGCTCATGCGGGTGAGTATACCCTATACTATCTTCTACTCCTTTGGAAGAAGGTACGATCAGCGGGGCAGTATCCTGTCCCGGACCTGTACAAAAATCGAACATGTGGACCCTGCTGCCGATATGGGGATTGTATGAAGGCCGGTAGGAAATATACCCCCACTCATGCAGGGAGCGCATGCAACGTACGTAGGTGCTGACGGAGCGGATCTTGGCCAGGGTCATGATCTCAAAACGGGCTATGGAGAGGGGATTGTGAAAACGGCAACTGTTCCAATACTGAAAAAGTGCGATGTACAGGGCTATGTGTGCGGGTGTGATGCGCTCATCCTGCGCCCAGCGCGAGAATACACCCTGGAGGTGCCGCAGGTAGTTGACCGGGGGCGGAGTGCGATCAGCCATGAGTGATGCGATGACGCTGAAGCAATGTATCTATGTCTGCAGCGTCGTAGAAGAAGACGCCTCCTACCCGTGTGTAGGGCAACTCTCCGCGTATGCGCAGATTGTGCAGGGTACCGGAGGATATGCCCAGCATGGCCCGCACTTCATAGGATCTGAGATAGCGCGGTGCAGCCGGGGGTGGTGCGGCCTGCGCCAAAAGGCGGCGGATGTCTGCCAGCAGCTCCTGCCTGAATACAGCCAGGTCGCCCGGTGTGATGATCTCTACAGTCATAATGCAACAGGGTGTTTCTTTTTATAAAAAAGGTGAGCAACAGGACAAAACTGCACTACAAGGATCAAACCATACAAGTGCAAACAACCTGCAACCTCCGCGCAACCCAACAGATAATCAATGAGATACGAGCAAAAAAAGGTATATATATTTTTTTGTACAATATATCAAACGAGCTATCCTGCAGGTAAGCGTCAGGGGTGCCTGCCGCTCAAAGGCCGTCGATAACACGAAGCATGGCCTCCAACTGACCGCGTACGGCACGGATGGCCTCGGGATCGGGGTCGTAATACTTGTTGCGCAGGCTGGAGGCGGAGACGGTATCGGTCCTGCCTGTGGCTACGGTATCAGCGAGTATACCCGCTGTACGCGAGAGATTGGTCTCGCGTATGAGACCTGTCTCCACGGACAGGCGCAGCCAGCAAGCCAGCTGACCCACGGAAAGTGTGGTGTGCAACTTGCGGGAAGATGCAGCAGCGGGGGCTGCTACCGGGTGATCTGCAGGTCTCTCGGTACCGGGCCGGTGGCGCAGGAGATCGAGCATGCCATCGAGCCAGCCTAACAACTGCAGGCTGACTGAAGCAAACTCAGGCCTGTAGGCCGCATCCACCCGGGTATCTACCTGGAGCAGGCGGGTGCGCTGACGTATGAGACAGGCAATACGTGCAGCAGGGAGCGGCAGGGTATACATGTGGAGGGATATACCCCTGACCAGGTAAGCGAGGAAATGATGGTGATTGAAATTGATGTAAACCAACGTGCGGATAACAAGCAGGTGCAGGGTCTTGCGACAGCGGGACCTGATCTTGAGCAATGAGCGGACCAGGAGCCTGATATAACTGACCTGTGCATAGGTAAAAGCTCCCGCGCCGGTGGCCGAAGCTGTCCTGACCATGCGGTGCAGCGGGGACAGGATGCAGGATGTGAGGGAGCGGGGCAAGGGCTGCAACAACGCACGAACTGCGGGCAGTGCATCCATGATCCTGCGACGGGTAGTATCATAGTGTACGGGCAGACAGACTGTGTGAGGATCAAACCAGGTATAAAACGTAACGCGGAGGCCTGAAAGCAATGCCTCTATATCGGCATATACCCGCCCGTAGAAATAGTCTGCCACAGGAGCTGAAATATCCTGGATACCTCTGGCAGCTATACGATATGTATAGAGCGTGAAGGCATAGGATACCAGGTGACGCTGATGGAAACTGAAACACTGCTGCTTGTACCTGCGCCTGTGCCTACCAAGCGCTGCATCCGCCAGCAAGCGCTGTATGTCGGATAGCCTGTGCCGGATGGTCCAGTAACTCTCCTGCATGAGTGCAGCTGGCCGGGGGCTGCCCAGAACCCGGACGGGATCAAGCCGATGGTGAATAAGATGGTCCAGTGTCCTATATACCTGAAGTGGCATAGTGCTACCTGATCTGATGAGCAGATGACAACATACTGCCCGCGAAGGGACAGTCAAATAACGGCACGCATGGCTAAGTGGTCAACTACCGGATGCTATACTGAAAGCACCCGTACAATCCGATCGATGTAATCAGCGGGTCCTCCGGGAAAGGGTCTAAGTACGATAACAGTGGTGAACCCGCATGGACTCTAACGCAGTGAAAGCGCCTCAAATTGCATAATGTATAATATGAATGCCGATATCGAAAATGAGAGGAGCAAAAAAGGCAGGAAGTAAAAAAATGTTCCAAAAAGACAAATCGGAATATATCTATCCGTATCGCTCAGTCCACCAATAAAGGGTGTACCAAGGTCTCTGCTATGCCGGTATAACTACAGAACTCCGCTATGGTGACAAACTGATGGTCCTGCTTGTGCAGGTGCAGGCGTATCTCCCTGAGCAGCTTGCGGGCATAGCGCTCGCTCCTGCCCGTGATCCTCTGGACATCCTTGGGATAGATACATATACGCTGATACCGGATCATGACTGCACAAGTATGTACAAGTCAAGGTAACATATATGCATGAATATACATATGTGTGTATGATCAGATGATATGAAGCGATATCAAATACACGGCTCGTCTAAAACGACCATCAATGAAACCGGCGCGGATAAGCTATCCAATCTCACCGAACCAACTGCACCTCTCCGTGGAAGCGCACCAGGTGACCGTCCAGCAGCTCTACCTCCGCCACATATACGAATACCGCAGGATTCATCTCCCGATCACGGAACCGGCCCAGCCACCCCTCCTCAGGCTCATTCGCACGGAAGTCAGCCTTCGAGAACACCCCGTCGCCCCACCTATCGAATACCTCCAGCCGACGGATCAGCCAGATATCCGGCCCATACAGCGTGAAGCCATCGTTCACCCCGTCACCATTCGGGCTGAAGGCCTCCGGGATGTATACCCGGATCTTGCGACGTACCAGTACCTCTACTACACCGTGACCCCGGCAGCCCCACTCGTCCTCTACCCATAGCTCGTACTCCCTCGTCTCCTGCGGCCACAGCCGCACCTCCAGGCAGGTATCGCAGGAGATATCCTCGCCCGGCTCCCAGCGGATCCACCGCAGCGCCTGTACAGGGCGATCTACCGTGGCTACCACATGCACCGTGTCTCCGCCATCCACCACTATGCGGGTAGGCAGCTGCACCATGACCGGGTCCAGCCTGCGCAGCTCCACCAGTGTATCCACACTGCAGCCACGTGCATCCCGGATACGGATACGGTAGCTGCCCGGTACCAGGCCATCTATGCGGCCTGTGGAGGATGGTGTAGTCACCCTGCCATTGAGCTCATATACCAGCGGAGCCTCTCCATCCGTCTCTATGCGGATATAGCCTGTAGCCTCCTCCGCACAGACCGGCGGGACCTCCAGCAGTGTCACCCCGATCGACTCCATCGACTCCAGCACCTCCACCGAGTCCAGCGCCATACAACCGCTCGCGCGGTCCGTCGCATACAGGTAGTACCTGCCTGCTCCCCTCACCCCGGGAGTCAGCGTACTGCCACCCGATATGATCTCGGCGCCTGCACTCTCCCAGCGCAGATCATAGGCCCCGGAGCCACCCGATACCATACCCGACAGGCTCGTCTCCGACGCTCCGCAGTGCAGGGTCCGGGCCGGGCCAGCATCCACTACCGGGGTACGCAGGTCCTCCAGTACCTCTACCGTGTCGCGGTTCATACAGCCGTTCAACACATCCACTGACTCCAGGATATAGATACCGGGAGCCGTCACTGTCAGGTACAGTGTACCTGGCAGCAGCACTGTCCCCGACTCGTCCAGCCAGCGGTGGACAATATTCGCCCCCGTCTGCGAGGCCGAGGCATCCAGCTCCACCGAGGTACGCGCACAGGTCAGCGCCTCAGGGTCTGCTATATATACAAAAGGATAACCACTCTCATCGCGGATACGGATCTCCGACATCGACGTACAGCCCGTGAGTGTATCCCGTACCATCAGCGTGTACAGGCCGCCGGTAGATACAAAAAGCTCCGTACCCGATCCTGCAGGCTGACTCTCCAGCAGCCAGCTGTATACCACATGGTCTTGCAGCCCGGCTCTCAGCGTAACGCCCATGATCCGGCAGTCCAGTACCTCCCCGGGATCTACTGCGATCGACGACGACGGGTCTTCATTTACCAGGATCGATACCTCTGCCGTATCAGCACCACAGGGTGCAGGTGAGCTCACTATGTAGCGGAACAGGTAGACTCCTGCCCGTTGACCGTCCGTATCGAAGCCGCCGACCTGTGCATCAAATGCGCCACCCGTAGACGGTATGGCCGAGGCCTCCTCCCAGCGGCCGCCTCCGTCAGCTCCGCTCAGCAGGCCGTACAGATCGAAGTCCTGCGGCGAGGAAACACATACCGCCGGAGGATCTCCCTGCTCGCCCGCAGTCTGTGGGGCCACTACCTCCAGCCGCAGTACATTGCTCTCGCTGTAGCAGTCATCCTCATCCGGCAGCTCATACACCCTGCGGAAGTAGTACACACCAGGGCCCAGGTCCCCTGTCTCATAGTCCCGGCCCGTACCATCGCCAGGAGCAGGTAGCCAGGTCATACCGTCATCGCTCCACTCCCACCGGTACACACCGCCCGACGGGGTCGGGTCCCAGCCTGTCAGTATATGTCTGCCCGCGGATGCGCAGAAGAGCTGCTCCGCAGTCTCTATATAGTTGCCCAGCAAGATACAGTCACAGTCATCGCCCACTGCGATCGTCACCGAGTCCCGGCAGCCCAGCGACTCCCAGACCAGCACATAGCTGCCTGGGCCGCTGAACCCATAGACCTTCGCCGCCGCTGCAGTGGCATCACTGATCTCTGCTGTGCCCGCATTCTCGCCTGAGAAAGTCCACTGGCCCACGCCCTGTGCAGACAGGTAAGCTGTGTCCACCTCGTGGCAGCGCAAGTCTATATCAGCACCCGCCGATGGGACCGCCACGACCGTCAGCAGGAACCTGTCCGAGGCCCGGCAGCCCGCCGCATCGCTGTAGCTGTAAGACAGCGCATGTACCCCGATACCCGCCACAGCAGGATCAAACCGATCACCACTCACACCCGGGCCGCTATAGACTCCACCCGACGGACTACCCCCCGACAGGGATAGCTCGCCCGATCCTATACACACCGTAGCATCCGCAGGCGCATCCACCACAGGTGAGGCCAGTACCTCTACCTCCAGGCTACACCGATACCGGCAACCTGCCGCATCCGCAGCCTCATAGGTCAGTGTGTGTACACCCACGCCTGCCGCTGCAGGGTCGAAGCTGCCACCGGATACACCCGGACCAGTGTAGACACCTCCCGATGGTGTGCTCCCAGGCAAGGGTACCATACCACCATCCACACAGACAGGACCCAGCTCGCCGCAGGCAGCCGCCAGCTCATCCGATACCACGATCTCAAAGCTGCACACTCCGCCGCAGGACTGACTCTCCGTAGAGTACCTGATCGCGAATACACCTGCTCCCGTCTCCGCAGGATCGAACACTCCCCCGCTCACACCCGGACCACTGTACTCCCCTCCCGATGGACTACCACCGGATAGCGTGACCTCACCACCGTGCAGGCAGATAGACAGGTCAGCCGGACAGACCGGCGCCACCTCCTCACTCACCGTGATCACAAAACTGCAAACAGCCTCACACAGGTACTGGTCGAACACACTGTACCGGATCACGTGCACGCCCAACCCGGCAGAAGACGGTGAGAATATACCACCCGACACGCCCGGACCGCTGTACGCTCCACCCGGCAGGCTCGCCGCAGGCAATGCAAAGTCCCCATCCTCCACGCAGACCGTACGGTCCGCAGGACAGTCTACCTCAGGCAACTCACGCACATGGATCGTGAATATGCAATGCTGAATACATATCCCATACTCGTAAAAATAGGTGATCTCATGATCCCCGTAACCGGCCAGCACAGGATAGAATATATCGAACCCGACACCCGCCCCTTCGTACCAGCCACCCGCAGGGCTCTCTCCCGTCAACAGGAAAGGCGCCTCCAGGCCACAAACATAGATGCCGTCCGGGCAAACCAGATCGACCGTATCCTGCACCTCTATCGTAAACAGACAAGTGCCCTCGCAACCATCGGCATCCGCTACCGTATAACTGAGCTCATGACTCCCTACACCGGCTGACCCGGGTGAGAACCAGCTATCTGTAACACCAGCGCCACTGAAAACTCCTCCTGCGGGCAGCCCCCCTGTCAACTCAAAACTCATATCCGCAGGACAAACTATCATATCATCCGGACAGCCCGGCAAGAAAGAGGGTGGCGTAGCTTCGATAATAAACGTACAGGTACCGGCGCAACCATACCGGTCTGCCACCGTATAGGTAATCACATGGCTCCCCAAACCGGCTGACACCGGTGAAAACCAGCCGTCCATAACGCCGGGGCCGCTAAAAACACCACCGCCGGGAATACCAGCCGACAGCTCAAAGTCATCTGCCGAAACACATACTGCCAGATCGGGGGGGCATACCGGTGATTCAGGAGTACGCACTTCGATCTCCATCACACAGGTACCGGAACAGCCGTAGTCGTCATAGGCTGTATATATGATCTCATGCAACCCGGGGCCAACTACCGAGGGATCAAAATATCCCCCCTGTACGCCAGGGCCCGAAAATATGCCTCCGCCAGGGCTTCCTTCCACCAGCAGAACCGCATCGCCATCAGGACATATCAAATCATCTACGGCAGAACACTCAACCTCCGCCTCCGTATCCGCATCGACGTCTATCTGCTCAACCGCACAATAGTCGTCCCATACATAACGTACAGAGTATGTACCAGAACCGTAGCCACCACCCGAAATATCGAGCGTACTGCCCGTCTCACCAGGCAGCTCCACTCCATCGAGAAACCACTGCCACTCGCCCCCGGAGGCGTCGATCTCAGCGATCAGGCGCAGGTCACCGGAACATGCATGCCCCTCAGCCTCCAACTGCAGCTCTGCATATACTTCTTCCAGCCGAAGGTCATCCAGATAAATATAGGTTGTAAGACAGTTGAGATCACACGCAACCCCCAACATAATGAACTGGATATCCTCCGTGACAACCAAATCAATGTAACTAAGCCCCCAACCGTGCCCGCCCGGGACGACAGGAATAAATACCGTACCTATCTCCGACCAACCCGGGGAATCGGCCAGGCAATCACCCCCCGAAACAGGCGGAAGCCCCCCGCAAACGCTATGCCCGAAGACCGAAATATGGGCGCCGCTGCAGTCTATAGGCAAAAAGTTATGAAAGGACAGCCGATACGGTCGGCCCGGCTCCAGGGGTGATCTGAGGCATACGCCTACATACTCCCTGAAATCCGAAAAGAGGTTTCCCCACAGACCTATCGCCCCGTCTCCGTCGGCGAAGGGTACCAGATCATGCGAATACATGTTGCCATGTATATAACCGCAGGTATTGAAATAATCCGGTGTATTGGTATACACCCAGTCCACAACAGCGTCCATCTGATCAACGCCGGTGGGGCAATATGTATGCTCCTCAAAACTGGGGTTAGGAATCTTGTGCGTCGCGTCTATAACAGCGGGGGTATAACCCACACACAAATCGAAAGGATCGGACTGCTGTGCCGCCAGGTGAAAGGGGAACAAAAGCAACAGTAACAAAGCTCTCATAGATAAAGTGTTTTGTCGTATCAAACCAGGTCGGATATGGTGCGCAGGTGAGAAGCTCCAGCCAAAGAGCAATGGCCGGGCGCTTCAAACATTCAAAATACGAATAATTCCGAAAAGAGCAAGTAACTACCCGGCCGAAGCCAGAACTTCTCTCCAACGGGCCGAAGCCAGGAGGGCGCATCAAGCAAAAGGACAATGGCAGACGTGCACCTGCAGACGGGCAAGCCGACTGTGCGGACAGTGTATCCTGACCCTATACACTGACACCGTATACCATACTATGGAAATGAAACAGTAGCTGATCGATACATCCAAGCTCAACGACCAGGCCAATCGTCGCATGCCGGAGAATATCCGCCAGCTGCCCGACCGGGAAAAGTGCATCCGCCACCTGAGTCACCTGATCAACGCCCGGAATAAATGGCGGGCGCGATCCTGTTCCAACAGATGGAATACCTATCAGACGCACCGCCGTACAAACGGCAAACTGCCTGCAAATGAAAAAGGGGCTACAAAGTCTAACTTTGTAACCCCTCTGATAATCAGGGTGATTCCGACAGGATTCGAACCTGTGACCCACTGCTTAGAAGGCAGTTGCTCTATCCAACTGAGCTACGGAACCTGGAACCATCACGACCGGGCAGGTAGTATGCTGACGAATAACAGCGACGAGCCACCCGAATCGAGGCACAAAATTAAGGTATATTTTTGATTCACGTCCGAAAAAAAGCAGGCTTAATTTCTCTAGTTTTAGCGCATGGAAGCACGCAAAGTACAGATAGAGGAAAGCTGGTACCGAGTGCTGGCCGACGAGTTTGACCAGCCATACTTTCAACAGATCATCGCCTTTCTGAAGCAGGAAAAAGGAGCCGGGAAAACGATCTATCCACCGGGGCCGCTCATATTCAATGCATTCGACAGTACCCCGTTTCAGCAGGTGAAGGTCGTGATCCTGGGCCAGGACCCCTATCATGGGCCCGGCCAGGCGATGGGGCTCTCCTTTTCAGTGCCCCAGGGAATCGCTATACCCGCATCGCTACACAATATATATAAGGAGCTGAAGAACGATCTCGGCATCATACCTCCGGGGCATGGGGACCTGAGCACCTGGGCCAGCCAGGGGGTGTTCCTGCTGAATGCCATGCTGACGGTGGAACAGCGCCTGGCCGGATCGCACAAGGATATCGGCTGGCACAAGTTTACCGACGCCGTGATACAGAAACTGTCGGAACACAGGGAGCACCTGGTATTCATGCTGTGGGGCAACTTTGCACGCAGCAAGCGTAACCTGATCGACACGGAGCGGCACCTGGTACTGGAGTCGGCCCACCCCTCCCCGCTGGCCGGAAATGCCTTCCAGGGGAACCGCCATTTTTCGCAGGCGAATGCTTATCTTTCGTCCTACGGATATACACCTGTGAACTGGCAACTCTGATATACTTCAATATGCGCTCAAGACTTTTCTTCGCGGGAATATCGGGCATGCTGGCCGTAGGCCTGGGCGCTTTCGGTGCGCACCTGCTGCGCGACCGCCTGGCTGAATACAGCTACTCGATCTACCAGACTGCCGTACTCTACCACTTCCTGCATACCCTGGCATGGGTGGCTGCACTCCTGTGGTACGCCCATACGGGTCAGCGCCGCCTGCTGGTATCCGCCGACCTGTTTGCCGGGGGGATCCTGCTCTTTTCAGGGTCGCTGTACCTGCTGGCCCTCCGCGATATCTGGCACCTGTCATGGGCCGGGATACTGGGTCCGGTGACCCCGGTCGGGGGCCTGCTCTTCATGGCCGGGTGGCTACTGATCGCCCTGTGCGGGCGATCTTATATGCGCGGGAGCGACGGCCGGGCAGGCTTATAAAACAATTGGAACTACAATCACTTGACAATACGAAACCCTTACCCTATTTTTGTCATATTACATCACTTACAAATGCTACGAACTATGAAAAAACTCAAACTTGCTTTGTTTGCCTGCGCACTGATCGCTTCTGTCAATGTGGCCCAGGGCCAGGTACAGGATTACAAGAGTGCAATCGGTCTGAGACTAGGCTACCCGATCTCCTTGTCTTACAAAACATTCATCACTGAGCCAGGCGCTATCGAAGCGTACGTTGGATTCAGAGGCTACTCGTTCTACCGTTACTTCAACCTGGGCGCTATGTACCAGCACCACTTCCCTATCAATGCCAGCGGCCTCGAAGGTCTCGCATGGTTTGTGGGTGGTGGAGCAAACCTGTTGTTCTACTCCTGGGATTCGGGATTTGCGAATGACGGTAACTTCGGCGTAGGTATCAACGCAGCGATCGGTCTTGACTACAAGTTCAAGGACATTCCTCTGAACCTGAGTATAGACTGGATACCGACGTTCTACGTGACGGGTTACCTCAGTGGTTTTGGCGGCGGTCTCGGCGCGCTTTCAGCAAGATATGTACTTAACTAAACAGAGAAACAGTCCGTTTTATGATGAAGCAACTGATCATCTTCTGCCTGGTCCTCTTTGTGGGTACAGGTCTGTACGCAACCGATGACCTTCTCCGGTATGACGCGCAAAAAGTGTCTTCTACGTTCTCCAAACTGGATCAGCTCGAGCAAATGCACTACGCTCAGCCCAACGCCAGCCTGGAAGATCTGAAGGCGCAGGGAAATTTCGACGGTATGGCCATCGAGTCCGGCAGTATGTCTCTGCTGGCTCCCGGTGACGGTCCGCCGCTGGTCCCGGCGTTCTGGTGGGGATGTATCCTCGGTGTAGTGGGTATACTGATCGTATACCTGACCACAGAGAGCAGGGATCAGACAGTGAAAGCAGTCTACGGATGTATCACATGGGTGGTCGTATGGGGGGTATTCTACGTCCTCGGCGTCTTTGCGTTTGGCTGGTGGGCCCGCTAAAAGATCATCCGTCTCTATGTGGAGATTTATCATTCCTTTGATATTGGTATTGCCTCAGGAGGTCCTGGGGCAATACTTTTTTAGGCTAAAGGCCGACTTCACGGTGAAGGAGAAGAGCTATGACGATGTGTACCGGCTAGTCGTCGGCTCCGTATACTATGATCTCTATCACCGCAAGATCGTGTACGACGTACAGTTTCCGGAAAAGGAAGTATGGGTACTCAGCGATACGACCATCTACCTCTTCAAAGAGGGTGTGCTGAAAGAACGCAAGAAGGCACTGATGTACCCGGAGTTTTCGGTATTCCACCTGGCGCTGCAGGGTGGGCTGAGGGACTACGGCCTCAAAGACCACCCGGTGATCAAGGTCAAAGATATACGCAAGGAGGGCCGCAATGTCATCCGCACCTGGAAACCTACCGCCGAACACCGGGATAATGTAGGAGATATCGTGATGTCGAGCAAGGATCACAGGCTGGAGGCCATCTTGTTCTACAACCCGCAGCAACGACTGATGAGCCGCCAGTTTTTCAATGAATACGCCCTAGTGCGGGGTATAGAGTTCCCGATGGAGATCGTACAGTTTCTCTACGCCAACCCGGAAACCAGGCCGCAGGATCCCGACGCCGAAATGCTGGTAAAGACTCAGTACCGAAACATTCAACTCAACAGATCGGATGAAGAATACATGTATAATTATCCTGTGCCTGTTGATTGATCTTGCCGTCCCCGGACAGCATACCTGCCTGGCCCAGCTACCGGCGATAGATAGCGGCAGGTTCGTCGCACCTCCCGCCAGGCAGGCGGATACGCGGCCCAGGCTCCGGCAAACAAATAACGAGGCGGATATGCTACTCTCGCTGCTCTTCAGCGCCTACAAGGGGTGGTTCTCGTCACAGGATCTCAACTCATGCACCTTCCAGCCAAGCTGCAGCTCCTATAGCATGCAGGCGCTCCGTAAGCACGGCGTGGTCATGGGTATGCTGAAGACCATGGACAGGCTGTCGCGCTGTCACGGACTCGCCAGGGAACTGTATGAAACAGATCGCAGATCCGGTCTCCAAATAGATCGCCCATGATCCGGCGGATCACTATACTGATCGCCTGCGCCTGCCTGGGAGCCTGGACGCTGCAATCCGCATCTGCCCAGAATCTCTATGATGCCCGGCATACCGCCGAATTTGCAGGATTTCTATACCAGAACCAGCAGTACGAACCGGCAGCACGCGAATACGAACGACTGCTCCTGCTGGACCGTGATATGGTCCCTATGGAAAAACTCCTGGGCGCCTACCGCCTGGCCGGACTGACAAAGGCCGGACTGAGGCGCGGGTATGCGGTACTCCCTCCCTGTGACCAACTCAGCCGACCTGTCATAATGGAATGGCTGAAACTGCTGATGCATGATCCGTCGCCAGATGCCTATGAGCAATGTCTCGACGCCTCGTCGCACTTCCTGCCCGGGGAAAAGCTCCTGCTGAAGGATGTACGCCTGTTCCTGCTCAACAAATCTCCCGGCCGATACCGAGGTCTCCCAGGCGATCATGACCAGGACGGAATACAGGCCAGGCTACTACAGGAAAAACTGAACAGCTACAGTAGCGAATCCTGGAAAAGCCCCCTGCTGGCCGGGTCGATGTCGGCAGTGCTGCCCGGCTCAGGCCGGATCTATACAGGCGACTGGAAAAACGGGCTGGTCTCCCTCCTGTTCGTGGGATTCAATGCGTACCAATCGTACCGGGGATTCAGCCGAAACGGGATAGAAAGCCCCGGAGGCTGGATATTCGGAACGCTGGCCGTAGGCTTCTATGCGGGCAATATATACGGCAGCGTCTGGAGCGCCCGCAGGTACAACCAGGCTAAACACCAAAAGTATACACGTGAGGTGGAGCATCTTTTCAGCCGCTATTAGCATCGGGCTGCTCTGCAGCACCGGCCAGGCCGTACGTGCCCAAGACCTGCACGGTACGGTCGTACTGGCACGTACCCTGCAGGAGACGGGTATGCATGAAGCCGCACTGGAAACTTATCTCCGCATCATCTTCTTCGACACAGAGGAACTATACACACAAGAGGCCCTGCTCCAGACCGCCAACCTATACACGGAGCAAGGTCGCTACGGCGACGCAGCCATATACTACGAGCGTGCCGCACGCTACCTCCCTACTGCCGATGCATATGATCTGTACCTGCAGCGGGTACGCTGCCTGCTGGCAGACCAACGCTATACGGACGCCTATGAAGAGCTCCTCTATCTGCAGGACCTGACCGAACCCGATACTGCCTCGGGCAGGGAAAGGGTATGGCTGGAAGCCACCGCGCTCTTTGGCCTGCAGGACTACGACGGGGCTTTCGGCATGTATGAAACACTGCTGAACGAAGGGCAAACCGATGAGAAAAAGAAACTGGGAGACGTGCGTCGTAAACTGACCAGGGCCAACAGGAAGAGCGAAACACTGGCATTCTACATGAGCACTATACTGCCCGGTACAGGTCAGCTCTATGCCCATGACTACCGGAACGCCATCAACTCGCTGCTGCTCAGCGGAGGATTCATGGCGCTGGGCATCCACAGCGGTATACAGTACGGCATCGTAAACAGCCTGCTGGTCGTGTTGCCCTGGTGGGGCAGGTATCATATAGGTGGTATGCAACGCGCCTCAGAGAGTGTGCGCGCCTATAAAGACAGGAGGAAATACGAAGCCTACCGGGAGATCAGGCGAATCACCAATCATGAATAAACTGCGGCTGTAAGAACGCCCGGAGCAAAAGATCAAATCCCGGAACCGGAATCCGCTAGCTCACTCTCACGGCGACGATTGTTTTTCCACCAGAGATATCCCAGGCTGCCGATAATAATATACGGTGTAAAGAAGAGGTAGAGTATCCCTTTGTTGAGCCCCTTGCCGGCCGTACCGCCCGCTTTGAGATTGGACTCCGCACTGATCCTGCACATCGGGCACTGGGCCTGTACCGGGGATACGGCGCTCAGCAGAAAACCCAGCAGCAGAACGAAAAGTATCTTTTGTTTCATCGGCACGACTTAATCCCTTTACAATCTAAACAACCGGGTGTACATACTGGTTCCAATCCCCTGCCTGTCCCAAATCCGGCGACAGCATCACCGGCCGTAACAAGGCGCCAGCATGAGATAACATATCGGTCCGGTCACCGCTACATAGAGCCAAATCGGAAAGACCCACCTGGCCATCCTGCGGTGCAGCCCAAACTGACCTGTGACTGCGCGATTGAATGTAAACAGGATAAAGGGCAATATCACGGCCGCCAGTATGACATGTGTGATCAGGAAAAAAAAGTAGATCCCGCGCATATCTCCGCAGTACGTAGTCACTTCTGTGGTAAAATGATAGACTACATAAGACAGGAGAAACAGTAGGGAGAGAAATATAGCCGCCATGATCGCCCGTCTATGACCTTCGACATGGCCCCTGCGGATGCGGACCAGGGCTACGACGAGCAAAACCGCCGTGGCTGTGTTGAGTATGGCGTGCAGGGGTGGCAGAAAATAAAAGTCGAAGCCGATATCCAGCTTAACCCTTCGCATCAGCACGACAAGCGCCAGGACCACCACCGAGACCAGGATCGCGATCCTGTCCAGTGTCTTCATCGGTACGGAAGCTAGTGCTTTCATCATATTGAGCGGGCTTTACATTTCTTTTTTTCGTTCGAAGATGAGCTCTTGCTCCTGCTTGACGGGAAGGAGCACCGCCGCCTGCTGTGCAAAAGCCTTCATCTGCGCTTCGTCCCTGAGCAGGTACGTATTGCGGACACGCTGCTCCCTGTCAACCAGGATAATCAGCGGCTCTGAACCGCCGCCCGCAGGATGGAACTCCCGGAGCGCGGCTGCCAGCGCCTGGTTTTCGCCAGGCTCGGCCGGAGCGAGTATCCAGCCCGGATAGCGGGCCGCCAGTTCGCTGCATTGGGTGCGTGTACAGAACACAAAAGCATAAGCCTTGTTGACCTCGGTAAACTGTACCTGTACCTTGTCCAGCTCTGCCAACAACTCCGGCGTATACTCGTCCGCAAGGAAATAAATCCCGAAATAGAACTCCCGGAGCCTCGGCTGCAGGAGCGCACCTGCAGTATCCCTGTATGCCAGGTCAGCCAGCACACCCTTCACCTCAAGCGCATCGAGCGCCTGCTTCCTGAATTCGATACCTCCCCTGAGGTACCACCAGGACAAAAAAGGGAACAGGCCCAGAAAGGCTGTGAGGAAAATGATCTGTATCCAGCGACGCAACTTCATGAGCGGAACTCCTTGAAAGAAAAGATCCCGTGCGGAACGGACTCAAGGATCAAAAACCCTGCAGGTCCGCACAAAGTTGCCCGCGGAACAGCCTGTATCACTCTTGTGACTCTTCTTTGACAGGAGGCTGTTCCTCCTGTACGGCGCCTACCGTATGAGACACTTCTATCGCATCTTTCTGCTTGATCAGCTCACGGCGTGCTCCCCATGATCCGCCTTCCTGGAAGAAGGCGATCACTCCCCATACCAGCAAAAGCGTAGGCAGGATCACGCTCATAGCCAGACCTCTGACTTCATAACGCATATGCATGAACTCGTATACGATAAAATATGCCTTGTACAAGGAAAGACCGATCATGACCGGATACATGACCCACTTAGGCAGATGGAAACCGGATATAACATGCCCGTTGCCCAGGAGTGCGATCAAGACCTCAACGACCGTGACCACAGCCAGGAGAATCATCCCTTTAAATACGACTTTCTTTCCTTCTTCGTAGCTCAGACCCATGATTGAGATATTTCTTGATTTGTGGAATTTAGTAATTACAGCAGGTAGAATACCAGGAACACGAATACCCATACAAGGTCTACGAAGTGCCAGTACAAACCTATCTTTTCGACCATTTCATAGCCATTCTTGCGCTTGACATAAAGTCCGCTGGCTACATTGATCATGATGATCAGCAGGAACATCACACCGGAGAATACGTGAAATCCGTGGAACCCTGTGATAAAAAAGAAAAGCGCTCCAAATGCAACGGGCCCAAACTCCTGCTGCTTGACCTCACCGGACTCCGTCTTGTACTTGAGCCTGTGAAACTCGCCGTGGTGCTTGTGTATAAGGTAAGGGGTACCGACTGTGAAAGCATCGCCCTCTTTGATATCGTGGCCGTCCCCTTCGAGGTAGACCCCGCTCTCGATATGTGTACCGAAGGGGTTGGTCAGTACAGTAGTGTGTTCTTTGGCGATCAGCGTGGTCCATTCCCAAGCCTGGCAGCCGAGGAAAGTAAGACCACCGAGGATCGTGAGAAACATCCAGAAGACTACGCCGCGCTTGTTCTCCCGGTGACCTTCCTGTACCGCACGCACCATGGTGACCGAGCTGAGGATGAGGACAAAGGTCATCACCGTAACGAAGATCAGCGGCATATGGTGCAGTCCGCCCGGAAACGTAGAGAATACGAAATCCGGTACCGGCCATGTAGGCATGCTGAAACGCAGTGCACCGTATGCGATAAGAAAACCGGCAAATGTGAATGCATCCGACAGCAGGAAGTACCACATCATCAGCTTGCCATAGCTGGCCTTGAAGGGTTCCTTCGCGCCGGACCAGGCATCACCGCCCTGTACATCGTGTCCTACAACAGAAGTATCTGTAGCCATTCTGAATCAATTTATTTCTGAAGTATGAAAAAAACCAATAAATATATCCACAGGGCATCTACAAAATGCCAGTAGTGTACAACGAGTTTGAATCGCAGCGCACGTGCAGGCGTAGGCTTGAAACTCAGCCCGAACGCGTGTACGATCGCCACCAGCAGGGCCGCAATGCCTCCCAGGACGTGGGCGGCATGCAACCCGGAGATCGCATAAACAAATGACCCGGAAGGATTGCCCGTAAGGTATACACCTATACTTTCCATCTCCATCCAACCGGAATACTGGGTCGCTACAAATCCGATCCCCAGGCAAAAACTGAGCAACAACAACCACTTGTAAGCTGCCTCCCTTCCCTTCAGGAAACTGCTGTAGCTGAGGTGCAGCGTGATACTGCTGAGCAGAATGATGCCGGTGCTCCAGAAAAACTGGTCCGGAAACCGGAATTCAAGCCAGTTGCCTGCAGCCTGCCGCACTATATAGGCGCTGGTCAAGGCAGCAAACATCATAAGTATGCCCGCGACCCCGATATAGAGTCCGAACAACTGTGGATGTATCCTGCTCTTTCTGCCGCTCATATGTCCTGCACTCAACACGCTCATAGCCTCTCTTTCTTACAGGTTACAGATCAGGTAAGTAATAAGCGCCGTGGGCAAATAGAAAAACGATGCAAACATCAGCCGCCTGGCCGATGCACGGTCCCGCTCTATATGGAGCCGCCAGCTCATCCAGGCAAATGCCGCTGTAAACAGCCCCAACGCTATAGCGCCGGGGAGGTGCAGCAGTCCGATGTTCCAGGAAAAAAAGACTACCGGGAACATGAAGAGCGTATACACCAGGGACTGCATACCGATCCGGGGATCGGGGGCGCCGTCGCGCTCAGGTACAAGCTTATAGCCTGCTACTGCATAATCTTCATAAGATACCCATCCTATCGCCCAGAAATGCGGAAACTGCCAGAAAAACTGGATAGCAAACATCAACAGGGCCTCTGAAGTAAGTCCGCCGGAATAAGCCACCGCACCGATCAGCACGGGTAATGCGCCCGGCAATGCACCTACCGCGACGGCGATCTGGGAAAAACGCTTCAGCGGTGTGTAGATGAACGCATACAGTACAATGGCAAAAGAACCAAGCACTGCCGTGAGCGGGTTGAACAGCGCCAGCAGGAAAAGGCCGACCACAGCCATAAAGCCTGCCATCAGCACCGCCTCAGACGAACTCATCCGCCCGGCCGGCAACGGTCTGTCAGCCGTACGCTTCATCATACGGTCAAAGTCCTTCTCCAGCACTTCATTGAGCGCATTGGCGGAGCCGGTAACCAGGAAGCCTCCCAGCCCGAGCAATACCAGCGCCTCCCACCGGAATACTCCTCCGGAAGCAACGATGTACGCGGAGACAGCCGAAAAGACCACGAACAGGTTGAGGCGAAATTTCACCAACACCTTGTAATCCTCCAGCTTCTGCAGCAGTGGCGCCCAAATGGATTCGCTATGCACTCTGTTTTCCGACACGCTGATCTTTTATTCTTTAATATAACTTCCAGTCAAGTTTCTCATCGGGTAAAGGAGCGGATCAATGCTCCTTCTCCCCTTCCGCAAGCGGCTCGATCTGGGAAATGAATTCACGTCCGTCCTTTCCATAGTCATACGCCCAGCGCTGGACCGTCGGGATATTGCCCGGCCAGTTGCCGTGACCCGGCTCGACCGGCGTAGTCCACTCCAGGGTATTGGAACCCCAGGGGTTCTTCACCGTGACCTTCTTGCCCTTGTACATGCTGTAGAAGAAGTTGATCACGAAAAGCAGCTGCAATGCGAATACTACTATAGCCGCTATGGTGATGAACTGGTTCATCGTACCGAAGTGGCGGAAAGTCTCGAATGTATCAAAGCTGTAATAACGTCTCGGTACTCCCGCTATACCCAGGTAGTGCATCGGCCAGAATATCGCGTAAGCGCCTACGAGTGTACCCCAGAAATGGATCTTGCCCAGTGTCTCGTTCATGAAACGACCGAACATCTTGGGGAACCAGTGGTATATCCCTGCGAACATACCAAAGAAGGCAGCGATACCCATCACGATGTGGAAGTGAGCCACTACGAAATAAGTGTCGTGCATCTGTATGTCGATCGTAGAGTTGCCGAGGAAGATACCCGTAAGACCGCCGGAAATAAACATCGACACGAAACCGATGGCAAATAGCATGGGCGAGTTGAACCGGATATTACCTCCATATAAAGTGGCGATCCAGTTGAACACCTTGACCGCCGACGGAACGGCAATGATCAGGGTAAAGAGTACGAAGAAATTGGATATGAAGGGGTTGACTCCCGACATGAACATGTGGTGCGCCCACACGATGAACGAGAGAAATGCAATCGCAAGGATAGAGAATACCATCGCCTTGTAACCGAAGATCGGTTTTCGGGCGTGTACCGACAGTACTTCCGACACGAGGCCCATCGCCGGGAGTATGATGATATATACCTCCGGGTGCCCGAGGAACCAGAACAAGTGCTGGTAGAGGATCGGGCTACCGCCCACATGATCCAGCGCCTGGCCGCCTACAAAGATCTCACTCAGGTAGAAACTCGTACCCAGCGAACGGTCCAGGATCAACAACAGGAAGCCTGAGACCAGTACCGGGAAAGAAAGCAGACCGATGATTGCTGTGATGAGCAGCGCCCAGATCGTCAGCGGCAGACGCCACATGGTCATACCCTTCGTACGGAGGTTGAGTACAGTGGTGATATAGTTGATACCGCCCAGCAGTACGGACACTACAAAGAATACAAGGCTCAGCAACCACAGTGTCATACCTGCGCCGGAACCCGTAGAAGCCTGTGGCAACGCGCTCAGCGGCGGGTAAGCCGTCCAGCCGCCGGAGAACGGACCTGTGCTGACAAACAGGGAAGCAAACATCACCACACTGGCCAGGAAAAAGAACCAGTAAGACAACATATTGAGCATCGGTGATGCCATATCGCGCGCGCCTATCTGCAAAGGAATCAGCAGGTTGGCGAATGTACCGCTAAGACCGGCTGTCAGTACGAAGAATACCAGTATGGTACCGTGCATCGTCACCAGCGCATAATAGAACTCCGGTGAGAGCGCTCCTACACCCTGCTCATTGATCGTGATCCACTTGCCGAGCAAAAAACGCAGCCAGGAATAATCCTCCTCGGGAAAACCCAGCTGCAGACGAAAGATGATCGACATGCCGGCTCCGATGATCGCCCAGAAAATCCCCGTGACCAGGAACTGCTTGGCGATCATCTTATGATCCATGCTGAAGATATAGGTGGTGATAAAGTTGGATTGGTACTTATCACCGTGATGATGCTCATGGAAATGATCGTTGTAACCCTGTTCCTCTATGAGTTTGTCCTCATTATAGGTGGTTATCGTCGCCATATTGGTTGCTCTTTTTATTGGTATTGGATCTTCTTCTATTCTTAATTCGAACGTATTCCGTATCAGTTGCCTTGTGTGGCTCCCGTACTATCCGTCTCCTGTACCGGCGTCTCTTCACCGGTAGCCGGAGCCGCCTCTTCTTTTTGCTCTTCCAGCTTCACCGGCAGCGCCTTGCCCTTATACGGATCTTCTTCCGTATCACGGATCGAACCCAGGTAGAAGGAGGTCTGTTTCTTCAGCCACTCCTGGTACTCTTCCTCTGATACGATCTTAACAAGACGGCGCATACTATAGTGCCCCTTGCCGCAAAGCTCTGCACAAGCGAGCTCGTACTCGAATGTCTCCCAGAGTTTCGGACCGTTCGGATCGGATGGATCAGATGGCACGTTGTACTCCGGATATTTCTTCAGCTGAAGCCTGTAGTCCTCGCTGGTCGTCGTCGGTGTAAAGACAAAATATGTCGGCATGCCCGGTACCGCATCCATTTTCACGCGGAAATGCGGCAGGTAGAAGTTGTGCAGTACGTCCTTGGATACGATCCTTACACGGACCTTCTTGCCTATGGGCAGCACGATCTCATCGGGTTTGAAGTCATCGAGGTTCTTCACGTCGGTCCAGTCCTGACCGAGCCCGTTGACCGGGGAGATCAGCCTGAAATCCCTTGCGCCAAGGTGTCCGTCCGCACCCGGATAACGAATATCCCATGCAAACTGGTAACCTGTGGCTTCAATCTCGATAAAGTCTTCACCCTCCTTGACATCGGCCATGATATCGTTCCATGCGTCCAGACCTCCGATCACCAGGACCGTCATGACTACAGCCGGTACGATGGTCCATATGATCTCGAGCTTGTTGTCATGCGGCATATAGAGCGCCTTGCGACCTTGCTTCTGGCGATACTTGTATGAAAACCAAAACAAAGCCAGCTGTGTGACGAAAAACACGATGCCCGTAAAAAAGAGCGTGAGATCGAAGTTCCAGTCAATACGGCCGCCGTGCTCAGAAGCCGACTCGTGCGGACCGTAGCCCAGCATATAGTTCTTATAATACCATGCTGACCATACTGTGAAGATGAGGAAGACGACTGAAAAGATCATCAGCGCTACACCGGTACGGTTATTGCCTTCGGCCTCCATTTCCGCTTCTCCGCGGATCTTCTTGGCAAGTTCACTGATCCTACCGATCTGTACGGAAACTATCGCCAGCAGAATGACACACAACAATATGATTAAGCCTGTCATCTTCGGAGTTTTACTTTGTTAAATTCTTTCGTGATTGATATTGTAGTTAATTGTCGTCGGTGCTCTGCAACCATTATACGTGGTGGTGCAAGCTTTCCTGCAGGTACGGATCGTTCTTCGGAACGAGCGATGCTTTCTCCAGCCTGCTGAACACGAAGTAGAGAAACAGGCCGGCAAAGCCGATCAGTGTACCTATCTCCAGCAAGCCCGGGATCGTAAAGCCGCTCACGAAGCTGGATACATGCTCATGACCATGCGCGTCGCCTGCCGCCGCACCGTGAGTGCCATGTCCGGCTGCCTCCATCGCTGTCTGAAGCACGCCCGGCTTGATCATCTGGAAGAAGTCGATCCAGTGACCTACCAGTACCAGCGTAGCGGTGAATACCAGGGTGCCCACCTTGCGCTTGGTATCGTTGCGAATCAGGATCAGAAACGGCAGAAGGAAATTGATCACTATGTTGCCGTAGAACAATGCAGGGTACTCGCGTATACGGGTCTGGAAGTATACTGTCTCCTCTCCAATGTTGCCGTACCAGATCAGCATATACTGTGAGAACCACAGGTAAGTCCAGAAAATACTGAATGCAAACATATACTTGCCGAGGTCATGCAGGTGATTCGCAGTGACCTGCTGATAGTATCCAAGAGATTTCAGATAGATGAGCAACAGAATCGTGATCGCCACCATACTGACCATCCAGCTGGCTGTCGTATACCACGCATAGAGCGTGCTGTACCAGTGTGCATCCACACTCATCACCCACAACCAGACGACCGCTGCGCTGGTAAATCCGCCTACGGGCAGGAATATTGCACCGAGTACTTTCATCCGCTTGTGGAAGAAAAAGTTCAGCGGGCCTCCTTCCGCATCTTCCCTGAGAGAGAGTGTGCGTATCCTCCGGGCGAAGAACAGCCATACGGCCAGTATCACAAATGTGAACAGTGTGTATATGAACGGATTGAGAAAGCCGGATTTGCCGGCAAGAATTTCGTCGTGTTTTACCGCTTCGGCATCGCTCCAATGGTAGAGGTGATGCAGGTGCCCCCATAAACCGGCAATGATAATGGCCATCAGTACGATGCCCACGCCCAGGAACAGTGCAAAGGACT
Organism: uncultured Saprospiraceae bacterium; assembly: GCA_964537925.1. Classification (GTDB taxonomy): domain Bacteria; phylum Bacteroidota; class Bacteroidia; order Chitinophagales; family Saprospiraceae; genus SLDF01. The sequence goes on from CAZICV010000003.1 coordinate 276,516, forward strand.
CCCATACACGCTTGAATATGCTGTGCCAGCCTGAGAGCGCCAGGAATTTGGCCGACAGTACGAAAACGGCCAGGAAACCGATGCCTGTGAAGAAGACGCTGTTGTGGAGGAAGTTGCTCCAAAAGCGCGAATGATAGGCATCATCCGTTACATATGTGATCACCAGACAGACCAATCCAAGGAGCATCGCTCCGATCAATACTTTCTTCTGGGTGCCGGTGAATGTAAATTGATTCATGACTGGAAATTTCTTCTTTAAAGGGTATCGGTTTATTTACCTTCTGTGGCCACTGCCGGAGCAGGTGCTTTCTGTGACGGTACGGCTGTAGTGTTGAGCGTATTCGCGCCTTCGCTGTATTCCTTTTTGACTTCCTTGGCCTGCAGAGCGCGCAGATAATGGATCACCTGCCAGCGCTCTTCATAAGAAAGCTTGTCGGCATAGCCGCCCATCACATTCTTACCGTACATGATAGCATGGTAAAGGCGTCCGTTGGAAGCCAGCGTAAACTCCTCGTTGACCAGGTTGGCCGGCTGCGCGGGGTATACGCCTCCGTCATCGCGTACCAGGTAGCCGGAGCCATCGCCCTTATCCCCGTGGCAGATACCGCAGTAGATGTCATAGAGCTGCTTGCCACGGGCCAGTCCGCCCTCGGTGATCGGGAACGGGTTCATAATGATCTCGCGACCGGCGCGCGTGCGGTCCTCTTCCGTATCGGCATAATAGTAAGGCACATAACCATTGACGGGCCTTCCCTGGTTGTCGCTTACGAACTGCTGCATCTGCGCTTCATCACCGGGGTTCTGAAGCCCTGCATATCCACGCGGAATAGTCCCGTTCTGCGGCAACCTGGGCTGGGCATACTGGTGGTACTCCTCTTCGGTCCCCCACCTGTTGTAGCTATAATAGTTGCTCGTATTGGATTCATATGCGATCGAGTGGCCCATATCCATCATGTACTCGGAGCCGGGATAATTCCCGGAAGCTGGAGCACAGGCATTCCAGGCAAGAGAACTGCCCAGCATGATCACCCAAACATTGCTTTTGACTTGCATTTTCATCCGTATAGATTTCCTTTTAATCGGCTGTGCCGGTCTCCCGGCAGAAAGCCTGATTTAGATGGTTTTTGTATTTATTTCCGCTGCACCCGTACTGGAGAAGAATGCCTTCAACTTGCCGATCTCGTCTCCGCCCAGTTCATTGGTCTGAAATGCGATGCAAAACTTGTCGTCCGTGATCCGGTCATCGAGGACAGGATTCTTCACGCCGGGGCCCAGGCCGCATACTGTATAGAACGTGACGACCATACCGATACAGGCGAAAAGGATCGTCAACTCGAATGTGATCGGGATAAAGGACGGTACGGACCAGTACGGCTTGCCACCGAATATGATCGGCCAGTCGCGGGTGAATACCCATGTCATGAAGCCGAAAGCTACCGAGGTACCCGTGATGCCGTATACAAACCCGGCTATGTGCAGGCGCGACTCCTCCAGCCCGAGCAGCGGATCAAGCCCGTGTACCGGGAACGGCGTATATACATCCATGATATCGAGATGGTCTTCATTGGCCTTCCTGATCGCACGCAGAAGATCCTCCTCATCATTGTAGAGGCCGTACAGTACTTCTTTATATTGTGATGTAGTGCTCATAACGCTGACAGATGATAATTAGTGATGGTGGTTGTGTGAAGCGTCTGCTGATTCGGCAGAAGGCGCATTCCGGGCATACTCCCTGTGTCCTTCGAGGTATTGGTCGCCGCCTGCCTTGAGGATCGACTTGACCTCGGCGATGGCAACCACCGGCGCCAGCCTGGTGAACAGGAGGTAGAATGTGAAGAAGATACCGAAAGTACCCAAGTAGATACCTACCTCCACCCAGGTGGGTGTATAGTAACTCCAGCTTGAAGGCAGGTAATCGCGCGCCAACGTAGTGGCGATGATCACAAAACGCTCAAACCACATACCGATATTCACAAAGATGGACATCAGGAATGTCCAGAAAATGCTTCTGCGGAACTTCTTGAACCAGAAGATCTGCGGAGAGATCACGTTGCAACCCATCATCGCAAAATAAGACCACCAGTAGATACCGAGCGCCCGGTTGTAGAAGGCAAACTGCTCATAAATATAACCTGAGTACCATGCGATGAAGAGCTCTGTGAGGTAAGCGACACCGACCATCGTACCGGTCAGAAGGATCACCTTGTTCATGGACTCGATATGGCTTATCGTGATATAGTCTTCGAGTTTGAGGACCTTGCGCGTGATGACCATAAGGGTCTGCACCATGGCGAAGCCTGAAAAGATCGCACCCGCAACGAAGTAAGGCGGGAAGATCGTGGTGTGCCAGCCCGGGATGACCGAAGTCGCAAAGTCAAAACTTACGATCGTGTGTACAGAGAGTACCAGCGGAGTCGCAAGACCTGCCAGTACCAGCGAAAGCGCTTCCCAGCGTTGCCAGTGCTTCGCTGCGCCTGTCCATCCGAAGGAAAGGAAGTTGTAGAACTTCTTGCGGAATCCTTTGGCGCGGTCCCTCACCGTAGCGAAGTCAGGCACGAGACCTGTGTACCAGAAAAGCAGCGATACCGTGAAATAGGTAGAGATCGCAAAAAGGTCCCAGAGCAGCGGCGAGTTGAAGTTCACCCACAGTGGTCCCCTGGTATTGGGCAGCGGGAAGAAGTAGAATACGATCCAGATCCGACCCACGTGTATGGCGGGAAATAAGGCCGCACAGATCACCGCAAAAATGGTCATGGCTTCTGCAGCGCGGTTTACCCCTGTACGCCACTTCTGCCGGAAGAGCAGGAGGATCGCGGAGATCAGTGTACCTGCGTGACCGATACCGACCCACCAAACGAAGTTGGTGATATCCCATCCCCAGCCGATCGTCCTGTTGAGGTTCCAGGTACCGATACCGAAATAGATCGTCCAGAGGATGGAGAAGATACCGAACGCCAGCAGGGCCGTAGCCACGCTGAACGCTATGATCCAGTCACGGGACGGAGCACGCTCCGTGGGTGAGCAGATATCTTCGGTGATCTGGTGATAGGTCTTCCCTCCGGTAATCAGCGGGTCCCTTATGGGAGAAATGACTGCACTCATATGACTTATACTTATTAGGTATGTATCTCTTGATTAAGCTTCTATTGATTCGATTTCGCTGTTCCTGTTGGTGATCTTCATCTGGTAACCAACGGAAGAAGCGGTGTTGACCTCTTCGAGCACGAAGTAGTTGGTCGGCAGGGCCAGCATTTTGCTCACTTCGCTCTCCGGATCATTCATGTCTCCGAATACCAGTCCGCCCGTCGGGCAGGCTGTCTGGCAGGCAGGACGAATATCTCCGTCGCGCAGCTTGCGGCTTTCTGTCTTGGCGCGCAGCTTGCCCTCCTGGATACGCTGGATACACATGCTGCACTTCTCGATCACCCCTCTTGAACGCACGGTCACATCAGGGTTGAGTACCATCCTGGTGAGGTTGTCGCCATAGTATGGCGTCTGCTCGGAGAACGGATCGTTTTCGTTGACCGGGAACAGGTCTGCCGTCGTGTAATCGAGCCAGTTGAAACGGCGCACTTTATAGGGACAGTTGTTCGCACAGTAGCGGGTACCGACACAGCGGTTGTAGGTCATCTGGTTGAGGCCCTCGGCGCTGTGTGTAGTCGCCGCCACCGGACATACGTTCTCGCATGGCGCATTGTCGCAGTGCTGGCACATCATCGGCTGATAGACCACGTTGGGGTTCTCTACATCGCCGTAATAGTAGCGGTCGATCCGCAGCCAGGTCATCTCATGGTGACGATTGACTTCCTTCTTACCTACGATCGGTACATTGTTCTCGGATACACAGGCTACCTGGCAGGCGCCGCAACCGGTGCAGGCAGTAAGGTCAATCGCCATACCCCAGTGGTGCCCGAGCTTGAACAGATCGTCGTGACCGGGATAGAGTGTATATGAGTTGAGCTTCTGGTGATGCTCACGCTCATGCTGCAGATGATCTACCGCCTCCTCGAGATGGTCGAGGTTGGCATGGCGGAGGATAGAGCGCTTGGTAAGACCTCCCTGGAAGCCGCTACCCAGCGTCATCACCGCTTTCTCATCCACATTGATGACCTCGTTGGTCGTCTCATCGACACCTTTCATACCCATGGTATGGTGGTGCTGGACTGAAGCAAAATGTTTGTCCTGGCCTACCCTGCCGCTGACCGCCACCTGGGTGGCATAGTACTGGACATTGCCCTCCGCATCGCGGGACATGTAGGGATATACGTTCTGGCCTACTCCTTTGCCGGCGTTGCCGGCTATCTCACGGCCATAACCGATCGCTATGGCTACAGTATCCTTCAACAAACCAAACTGGCGCACTACCGGCAGGCGCAGTGTCTGGCCGCCAAGCTCCACATCCACCAGGTCTCCATCATTCTTGAGACCGTTCAGGCTCTCAAACTTGTACTTGCCATCCCAGTGGATGGGTACACACACATAGTTGTCCCAGACCACACGCGTGATCGGGTCCGGCATCTCCTGCAACCAGGGGTTGTTGGCATACTGTCCCGCGCCCAGTCCTACTGATTCGTAGAAGGATACCTCCAGGTCGGCGGAAGACGGTTTTGAAACGGCCCCTGCGAGACCTGCCACATCGGCTGAGAACGACGCGACTGACTGCGCTCCGGACAACTCAGCAAACCCGTCGTGCAGGCTGCTGTCCCAGAATGCACGGAAAGTGCTGTATTTATTCTGCCTGGAGAAGATATTCTCCTTCCAGTAGTTCTGTACATATATATATGCCGGATCATCTTCTCCGGCTACCGGCAGCTTATCCGACCAGGTGAGCAGCGATACCATCGCTGCACGTGTCCTGAATAACGGAGCAATCGTCGGCTGTACCAGTGTGAAGACATCACGGCGGATCTGCGCATCGCCCCATGACTCCAGGAAATGGTGGCCAGGGCAGGCATAGTCGCAGAGCGACAGTGTCTCATTGGGCATACCGGACAGGGAAACACGCAGTTTCACCTTGCCGAGCGCATCGCGGAACTGACCGCTATCCGGCAGATCATAAGCCGGGTTGGCGTCATCCAGGAAGAACACGGCATCCACGGAACCGCTGCCCATCTCGCTGATGAGAGCGCGCATATCCGCATCTACCCCCTGGCGCTGCAGCGAGTAGTTGGACAGATCGATCGTCTTGCCGTAATTGCCCAGGAGGCTATTGATATGATTGACGAGGATCTGCTCGGCAGTATTGTTAGACCCGGATACGACCAGGGTAGCTTCGCCTGCACGGGCAGCATTTACCAGATCTTTGGCTGTAAGCTCAAGCGCTTTGGCCGCCTTGGGATTGCTGAACTGGCCTGAAACGGATACGGATGATCCGCCCATGGAAGCCGCCACTGCATTGTGCAGCACAGCGATCGCCAGGCCCTGCTCGGAAGGCTTGATGAGAATACGGTGATCCGCATTGGACCCGGTCAGCGACATCATAGTCTCCACTACTACTACGCGGGACATGGCAGCACCGCTCACCTTCATCACTTTGCGACCTGATGTAAACTGGTGGGAATACTCTACAGGAGATATCCAGGAACCCAGGAAATCTGCGCCAAACGATACGATCACTTTGGCCGTCGTGAAATCATAGCCCGGGATGACCTTCTTGCCAAAGCTGCGCTCATTGGCCGCCAGCATGGCAGATGAGGATACCGGATCGTAGGTTACGTGACGGGTATTGGGATACTGAGCCGTGAAATCCTGTATGGACTTCCTGACACTCGGGCTCACGATCGTATTGGATACGATCCTGATATTGGATGAGGCGGCGAGTTTTCCTTTGATCTCTGCATCGATATCCTCCCAGCTCATCTCCGCGACGCTTGCCTGCTCCCCTACTTTGCCCGGGTGGCGGAGGCGGGACACATCGTACAGATCCAGGACAGATGCCTGCGCACGGGCGCTGGTACCTCCCTTGGTGAGGGATGTCATCGCATTGCCTTCGATCTTGATCGGTCGCCCTTCCCTGGTCTTGACCAGTACAGGCAGAACATCGCCGGCCTTCACGAAGGTAGATGCGTAGTAAGTAGCCACGCCCGGTACGATAGCGTCCGGTTTGACCACATAAGGTATAGCCCTGCGGATCGGTGTCTCACATCCCGCAGCTATGGTAGCGGCGCCTACACTGAAACCTAAATACTTCAGAAAGTCGCGCCTGCTGGTGTTGCTCATGGCAGACGACCGCTCTTCCGAACTCAAGTCATTGAGTACCGGCAACTGGAAAAACTCCTGCGAAGACTGTTCCCGCAGCGAGGGATCGTTCTCCAGATCTTCCGTGCTTATCCAAACCTTATTGTGATCTCTCATAAGATAATTGTATGCTTTATTACTAAAGTAGCTGATGAGGCAAAAGAAATTAATAGTGGCACTTCTGGCATTCGAGTCCTCCGATCTCCTCTACGGTTACCTTGTCGCGCTTGCCGGCCTTGATCTCTTCGTGGTAGCGGGCATAGTTGCTGTAGTACTCATTGTCTACGAACTTCACTTCCGTCTCACGGTGACAGTTGATACACCAGCCCATGGAAAGCGGTGCGTACTGGCGGACTACCGCCATCTCCTCTATCTTGCCGTGGCAGGTCTGGCATTCGACCTTTCCTACCGATACGTGCTGAGAGTGGTTGAAGTATACGTGGTCAGGCAGGTTGTGGATACGTACCCACTCGATCGGGCCCTGGATCTTCTTCTTCACATCGTTGGTGAGTGAAGTCTTGATGCCGGTCCACTGCTCATCTACCAGTGCCTCGCCCCGACGGTCCATATTTCCGTTGTCCTTGACATATTCGTCACTGATCCATTTCCTGAAGATCGCTTCGATCTCCTCTTCACTCATGTTCTCATAGTTCTCTATGTACTTGTCCGCGGAAGGGTCGAAACCTATGGATGCAAATATCTTGGTGAGCTCCGCCGTACCGTATTGTGTACCTTTCTTGATCGCCTTGTGACAGTTCATACAGGTATTGGCGGCGGGTATGATGGACTGCTTGGAACGGCGGGCGCCGTCATGACAGTACTGGCAGTCAATCTTGTGTATACCGGCGTGCAGTTCATGCGAAAACTTGATAGGCTGCTCAGGGGCATATCCTTGCTGGCGGCCGAGAGCGATCGCATTATTGACTGTAGTATAACCGCCCAGGACAACCAGCGCAAAGATCACGAATGCTATCACGCTCTTGCTGGTCAGTGTCTCGAACAACGTACGTTGCCTGGCGGGCTTTTCGCCGTCTTCAACCTTGGACATATAGTTGAGGCTGGAAAGTACGCGCGACAAAATGAGCGCCAACACTACCAGTACACCCAACAATATATAATAGATCGTATTGCTGCTCTCCTCTTTGCCAGCGCCCTGGACACCCTGAGCCGCCGCCGTTGCATCCGCTCCACCGTAAGTACCGCCATATACACCATTGACATACAGGAGTACAGACTCGATCTCTTCATCCGTCAGGTTAGGGAACGCAGTCATGACAGTAGGCTTCCATTGCCCCCATAGCTCCACAGCTTTGGGGTGGCCCGCTGCGATCATAGCCTGTGAGCTCCTGATCCACTTGTACAGGTCCTCCCGGGGGAAAGCAGCCCAGCGATCTTCCGTGCCCCCGAGTGCGGGCCCCGTAAGATTGTCTCTCATGTTTTTGTTGTGACAACTCGCACAGAGATTCTTGAAAATGGTCTTGCCCTGCTCTATATTGGGTTCAGCGCTCAGCCAGACATTGCCAGTAAAAATCAAAAGAAATGTTAATAAACTGGTTGTCAGCAACTTTGACCTTAACATAGTTTGTTTGATTAATCTTGTTAGAATGACGCGGGTTCTTGTGTCATTTAAAAGTCAGGCAAAAATACGATCCACCCTCTCATTTAACAATTAATGTAGTTGGCGGCAACCTATTTAGATTCTTTCTAAACAAAGGGCGGATATCATACGGCTACCGGGGCTTTAATCGCTGGATACGGGTCATAACCGACCAGTTCGAAATCCTCGTATACAAATGCAAACAAGTCTTTTACCGAAGGATTGACCGACATCCGGGGAAGAGACCGCGGGCTGCGGCTCAACTGCTCCAATGCCTGGTCGGTATGATTGCTGTAGAGATGTACATCGCCAAATGTGTGAACGAAGTCTCCCGGCTCGAGGTCGCAAACCCGGGCTATCATCAGAGTAAGCAATGCATAGGACGCTATATTGAAAGGTACACCCAGGAATACGTCGGCCGAGCGCTGGTACAGCTGGCAACTCAGCCTGCCGTCGGCAACATAAAACTGGAACAGGCAGTGACAGGGGCTCAACGCCATACCCGGCAGATCGGCTACATTCCAGGCGCTCACTACCAGCCGCCTGGAGTCAGGGCTCTGACGGATCGCACGTACCACATCGCTGATCTGGTCCACCACCCGACCGTCCGGGCACTCCCAGCTCCGCCACTGCTTGCCGTAGACAGGCCCCAGATCGCCGCCGGCATCGGCCCACTCGTCCCATATACTGACGCCATGCTCCCGGAGATAACCGATGTTGGTATCCCCGCGGAGAAACCAGAGCAACTCGTGTATGACCGAGCGCAGATGCACCTTCTTGGTCGTGACCAGCGGGAACCCGGCAGCCAGATCAAAGCGCATCTGGTAGCCGAATACACTGATCGTACCGGTCCCGGTGCGGTCGCTCTTGCGGACACCGGTATCCAGTATATGCCTCAGCAGATCGTGGTACTCCTTCATATAAAGAGGAAATATATATGATAAATATCGAATGTGTCCTGCGAAACTAAGAATTATCTTTGTTCACACAACCTACCGGAAGGAAAAAACTGAACTATGGGGTATAAGAGCCTGCGAGCATGTGCGGAAGACCTGGAGAAAAACGGACAACTGGTTCGCATACGCGAAGAAGTGGACCCGGACCTGGAGATGGCCGAAGTACATCGCAGGGTGTATGAGTCAGGAGGGCCTGCCCTCCTGTTTGAGCGCGTCAAAGGGAGTCCGTTCCAGGCTGTCTCCAATATATACGGCACATTTGAACGCACGGAGTTCGTCTTCCGTCATACGCTGCGCCGCGTGCAGAAGGTCATCGAACTGAAGGCGGACTTCTCCCGTCTCCTGCGCGAACCACTCCGCTACCTGGGTACTCCTGTCACGGCATTGTCGGGGTTGCCCAGGCGACAGCGATATGGAGTACCTGTGCTCTACGGGCGTACTAAAATATCTGCGCTGCCCCAGATCAAGTCCTGGCCGATGGACGGCGGAGCCTTCGTCACACTGCCGCAGGTACTGACCCTGGATCCCGATAAGCCGGGTATCATGAACAGCAACATAGGCATGTACCGCATACAACTGAGCGGCGGCGACTATACACCGGATGAAGAGGTAGGTATGCACTACCAGATCCACCGGGGCATCGGCATCCATCATGAGAAATACAACCGCCTGGGCAAACCGTTCAGGGCGAGCATTTTCGTAGGCGGTCCTCCATCCCATGCATTCGCAGCTATCATGCCGCTGCCTGAGGGCCTGTCGGAGGCAACATTTGCCGGGCTGCTCGCGGGCCGCAGATTCCGCTATACGGAACATGCGGGACATATCCTCTCCGCCGATGCGGACTTTGTCATCACAGGCGAGATCGTGCGCGACCAGCGCAAGCCCGAAGGTCCCTTCGGAGATCACCTCGGCTACTACAGCCTCGAGCACCCGTTCCCTGTACTGAAGGTAGATGCCGTGTACCACCGCAGGGATCCGCTCTGGCACTTCACCGTAGTAGGACGCCCTCCTGCCGAGGACTCCAGCTTCGGCTACCTGATCCACCAACTTGTCAAAGAACTCACCCCGGGTGAATTCCCGGGCCTGGTAGAACTCCATGCGGTGGACGCCGCGGGCGTGCACCCACTCCTGTTGGCGATCGGCCGGGAACGTTACATGCCGTTCAGGGATGCCCGGCCGGAGGAGATACTGACGATAGCCAACCGCATACTCGGCAGCGGGCAGACCTCGCTGGCCAAATACCTGTTCATAGCCGCTGCCAATGATGCCCCGGCATTCTCTACCAAAGACATACCGGGTTTCTTCGGGCATCTGCTGGCACGTGTGGACTGGCGCCGGGACCTGCATTTCCAGACCAATACGACCATCGACACCCTCGACTATTCAGGCACAGGGTGGAATGCCGGATCGAAAGTCGTGATCGCGTGCTGCGGCGCACCGCAGCGCACGCTGAACCGCTCGGTCCCCGAAAATCTTCGCCTGCCGGACGGATGGGATGCTCCCCACCTGGCTATGGACGGTATACTGGTATTGCGCGGCCCGGCCTTTACGGATCATATCTCCGCCGAATCGGATATCGGGCGGCTTTCGGCGATACTGGGGACACAGGACCTCTCCGGTATCCCGCTGATCGTAGTGGCAGAAGATCCTGCCTTCACTGCAGCCAGTGTCAACAATTTCGTCTGGGTGACTTTCACGCGCTCAAACCCATCGCACGATATCTACGGAGTCGGCAGTTTTGTCTCGCACAAACACTGGGGATGCGAAGGTCCGCTGATCATCGATGCACGCAAGAAACCGCACCATGCGCCTGAACTGATCCCGGACCCGGCCGTATCCTCGCGCGTAGACAAGCTCTTTGGCAAAGGGGGGTCGTTGTACGGGATGGGATAGCGCTGTGCAGACCGGTCAATCCGCCCTGCGGACAAGCCTGCAGGCCATGTCGGCGGATACAGCTGCCGTATCGGAAGACTGACCAAGCCTGGTCAGGCCGGACTCGTCTACCAGGTAACGGCTCATCGCAGGCTCTGCACCGTCCAGTCGTATCGTATCGCCCTGCCTCAGGAAGGACCCTTCGGAGATATAGGGTTCGGCCTCCTTGCCCATATAAACCATGGAAAGACGGTAGTCCGGAGCTTCGAGATAAAGCATGACATCGATGCCTTCGCAATCGGCACAGGGAAACGTACCTGTGAATGTGCCGGCAAGCTCTGCACCATCCGGCTCTGCCTGCTCTGTGACCGCGACCTGCCGGCCCTCTTCTACAGAAGCACCGAAGCGACATGCCGTCAGCAGGCCCAGAGTGCTTATAAAGATGGCGATTGTACGCATGAAGCTAAGGTTGGGCTGCTAATTTAAAACAATTCTTCCACACGGCTGCCGGGAACCTGATCTAAATAATTGTGGTTATGATGTATCCAAATCAATAAAGTTTGTACTATTGTCCTGTCTTAGGTACAGAGAACAATTTATTGCAACAGAGTCCTTTATAAAACCAACAATAGTTCTACAGGGATATATGCATATCAGAGTTAACCAGGGGATTTTCTATAAGGATCCTATGTCCAGCAAGCTTGGCAGGAGCCTTCTGACTGAAGGTGTCACTATGATCGATACGCTCGGTCTGGAGCTGTTCACTTTCAAAAAACTGGCAGATCTGCTCAAAACAACCGAGAGTTCCGTCTACCGGTATTTCAAGAACAAACACTTCATGTTATTGTACCTCATCAACTGGTACTGGGGGTGGACAGAACAACAATTGCTCGCACAGGTCGAGAAGACCGGCGATCCGGAAGAAAGGCTCCGGCAAGCCCTGGAGATATTCATACGAAAGCCGTCGCCCGAGTATGTAACGGGCCCCGCTCCATTCTTCGATGTACTGACGCTGGAACGCGTGGTCATAGCAGAATCGGCTAAAGGATTCCTGACCAAAGAGATTGAAGAAGAGTACGGGGAGGGTTTTTTCACACCTTACAGGCGCCTGTGTACGCACCTGGCCGAAATACTGCTGGCCATCAACACGACCTACCCATATCCGTCGACGCTCTCGTCGACAATCATGGAAGGCATTGTACACCAGAAGTTCCTGTCAAGGCATATGCCTGCGCTGACAGAAGCAAGACGACGCAACGACATCCTGCTGAAGTGCTACATGGATATGGTCATGCGTACGGTAGGCCCGCACTGACCAGTACAACGGCAGCTCCTGAGCCACATTCCTTGCCCCTGTTAACCAGTACTAAGCCTTCTCTTCCTGGAAAAGGGCCGGAATCGTGCGCAATATGATCACCAGGTCAAACCAGAGCGAAAAATTGTCGAAATAGTCATTATCCAGTTTTTTACGCTCCTCCTCGGACATGACGCCCCGCTTGCCGCGCAGCTCGACCTGCCATAGCCCCGTGATGCCCGCAGGAGCCAGAAACCGCTTGGCAGCCTGGTCAGAAGTGAGCATAGCAGCCTCATTGATGGGCAGGGGACGATTGCCCACTATGGACATATCACCCTTAAGTACATTGAACAACTGCGGAAGCTCGTCTATACTGGTCCGGCGTATGAACTGGCCGACCCGCGTGATCCGCGGGTCATTCTGCAGTTTGAAGAAAGCAGGGCCGGCGATCTCCTTCTTCTGCAGACGGAGGTCATACTCACAGATCTGCCGACCGTCGGAAAAGACCAGTAACTCGGAACAATGGACTCCTGCAGGCTGCTTTTGACAGCGTTCGCAGGGTCGGTTGAAGTCTATCCCTTTTTTGCCTTCGCTGGCTGCATACTGGTTGAGGTGCTCCAGCTCCTTGAGCCGGGCATCTGCGCCGGTGTACATCGAGCGGAGCTTATAAAAGTCGAAAGTCTTCTGTCCTACCCGTTTAGAGGTATAAAACACCGGCCCGCGGGATTCCATGCGTATCGCCAGGGCGATCAGCCCCAGCAGGGGCGAAAGCAGGAGCAGCGCAAGAGCGGAAGCCGTGATATCGAATGCCCGCTTGATCGCAAGCTGGATCACTGGCAGCTTGCGCAATGTCAGCTGACCGGGTAACATGGTAGCTTCTGCGGCGACACGATCCGGCTCCAGTTCGCTGCCCCTGGGATAACGCTGCCTGAACTCCCGCAAATAACTGAAGCGGACGCCAAGATCACCGATGGAGAATGGATGGATAAACAGGTCGTCCACTCCCTGCCGCATCGCTATCTCTCTCAACCGGTAAGACAACCTGTCGTGTACCAGTACAAAGGGCGAGGCCGGATGTAGCTTATGTTCACGCAGGTAGGCGTAGAAGTCAATGCCGTTGACCCCGGGGATATTATAGTCACAGAGTATAGCCACCGGATCAGGGTGAGCGCGCAGCCACTTGTCGGCATTGAAGCCGTTCCCGACATGCACAACTTCCGGAGCAAGCTCCTGCATCCGGTCGGCAAGCTCACGATCATCGCCTATATAGAGGATCTTTTCCATGATGCGCACCGTAACTGATTAATCCGCCTGATGCAGGATCAGCCGGACCAATACCAGCAGCTCCTGGGGGTTGAATGGTTTTGTAATGAAGTTTCGTACCCCTAACTCATAAAACTTGATCCTCGTCTTACTTTCTTCATCTCCTGACAGCATCAGCAGGGGAATGTACTTGTAAAGTTCACCGCTGCGGATATTGCGGACAAATTCCTCTCCGTCCATCGGTTCCATGTTGACGTCGCAGATGATGAGGTCCGGGATATTGCCCTGGTGTATCCAATCCAGCGCTGCGCGTCCGTCGCCTTTGGCTGTGACTTCGTATTCGCCCTTGAGAAAGTTCTCCATCAGTTTCTGCAGGGGCAGTTCATCGTCGATTACCAGGATTCTGGGGGTTCTCGGCATATATAATTTGTGCTTATCAGTTTCTTTTTCTGTGCATTAAAGATATGATATATCCTTCATATATCACTACCTGGAACGTCCTCACACAGCAGGAGAAAGCAGGTAGGCGCCGATCAGGTCTGCCAGCTCAGGCAGCCTGGAAGCAGCCTGTTGGTGGTCCTGGTCTCTCGCCGCTTTTTCCAGCACCGCTGCTTTGGTGTATATGTCCCCGATCATCAGGTTGCCGGCTGTGCCCTTGATCTTGTGGGCCAGCTTCTCTATCCGCTCTATATCAGGCACTTTTATCTGTTCCGAAAGCTGCGACACAGTGTCCGGAAGGGAGTCAAAGAACAGGTCGAATATTTCCGTGACTGTCTCTTCCTGCATACCGGTCTCTTGTACAAAATGTCCGATGGCCGCCGCCCTGAGCGCTGCGGCCGGGCTGTGATCGTGTTCGTTGGTCGATATCATATTACTTTCATTCTTGTGGATCGTTTCATCCCGGTTGCCGCTCCCCGGCTCTTCTCTCCCGCCCGTGCGGTCTCCGGCGGGAGCATACAGTAGTATCTTGCGAAGCAGTTCATCCAGTTTGATGGGTTTACTGATATAGTCGTCCATACCTGCGGACAGGCATTTTTCGCGGTCACCGTCGAGTGCATAGGCAGTGAGCGCTATGATCGGTATGCGCTCCGCTGCACCCTGCTCCGCCGCACGTATCCGGCGACTCGCCTCGAAGCCGTCCATCAGCGGCATCTGGCAATCCATCAGTATGAGGTCATAAGATCTGCTGCGGAAGGCGTCAAATGCATCCAGCCCGTTGACAGCGACATCGCATGTGATGAGCACCGATTGAAGGAAGTTGACGACGAGTTTGGAGTTGACTTCATTGTCCTCCACTACCAGGATATGAAGTCCCGGCCAGGTGGCGGCCGATTGCCTGAGGGCTGATCGCTGTGATATCAGATCGCGCTCTCCGGATATGGAAGCGCCCAGGACGACACTGACACAGTGCAGCAGATCCTTCCGCTTGATCGGCTTGTTCAGGAAAGCATCAAACAGCTCCTCCCGCTGATTCCTGGCGTCTTCGATCTGGGCCATGGACGTCAGCATGACGAGACGGATATCCCTGGTAGCAGGCACTGCCTTCAGCGCCTGTGCCAGCTGCATCCCATCCATCCCCGGCATCTGGTGATCCAGGATAGCCAGCTTGTACGACAGGCCCTCCGATCGCCGACGATCGAACAAATGCGTGATGGCAGATTCACCCGAGTCCGCTTCATCGACGACAGCCCCTGCCTCTCCGAGGTAACTCCGCAGGATCCGGCGATTGTTGGCATTATCATCCACTACCAGCACACGTGTGCCGGCAAGCGCTTCGTAGCCGAGGCCAGGGAGCTCCTGGCCATACACCCTGCTGAAGTTGACATGGAGCCGGAATACCGAGCCCGTACCGGGTACAGACTCCACTTCGATGCCGCCGCCCATAGCCAGTGCGATCTTCTGTGATATGGATAGTCCAAGACCTGTACCGCCGTATTTGCGCGTCGTAGAGCTGTCTGCCTGGGTAAACGGCGTAAACAAACCGGCAATGCTCTCCTTATCCATCCCGATCCCGGTATCTCTTACGGATACGGCGAGTGAAACGGTCTCCTCTGTCTCCTGTTCGAGCTCTACTACTACAGAGACCTCCCCCCGATCGGTAAATTTGACTGCATTTGAAAGCAGGTTGTTCATGATCTGGCGGAAGCGGGACTGATCGCCGCTGACCTCCTCCGGTACATCTCCCTGTATATAGGTATTCAGCTCAAGCGACCGGCCGTACGCCCTGGGCGCTACGAGCGACACTGAATCCTCAACGGCTGAGCGTATATTGAACCGTATGTTTTCCAGGACAAGTTTACCCGCCTCTATCTTGGAGAAATCCAGGATATCGTTGAGCAGGAAGAGCAGCATTTCCGACGCCGACTGTGCTTCACGGAGGTAGTCCATCTGCTCGGCGCCCAGGTCTGTCCGACCCAGCAACTCGAGAAAACCGATCACTCCATTCATGGGCGTCCGTATCTCATGGCTCATATTGGCCAGGAACTGACTCTTGGCGACGGTAGCCGACTCTGCCATCTCCTTGGCCTCTACGAGCTCCCGCTCGAAGCGCTGCCGGACCCAGGCATTGGTAAGCAATTCGGCCAATACACGCAACAGGGATATCTCATCGTCTGTCCAGTAACGCATGGACTGAACAGAGTCAAATCCTACGCTGCCCAGGCATATGCCCTCGTGCAGCAGCGGCAAGGTGATACGCGACCGGACCTGCCGGGCTTCGAGCATGGCACGCTCAGGAGAAGCCAGCGGCAGTGCGGAGACATCCGGAACGAAGACCATCCTCCCCTCCTTGTGTTCCCGCAACCATTCCAACTGGAATGGATCCATCTGTATCTCCTGCATATTGCCGATCTCGGAAGAGATGCCCGTGGCCACCCATTCGTGGGTATTGGTGATGATATGCTCTTCCCAATCGTAGGCAAAAAGATTGGCCCGGTCTACCTTGAGGAAGTAAGCGCAGGTGCTCAAGGCGTTGGTGATGGCAATATCCAGCTCCCCGGATGATGCATTGATAAAACTGGTAGCCAGCTGCATGAGCACCCGCTGGAAGTCGGCCCGGTAGCTCAGCGCCTCCTGCGCAGTTTTGCGTTCGGTGATATCTGTCTCCAGGCTCATGAACCCCGTCAATACGCCGTCTTCTCCAAACATCGGCTGGCACTCCATATCCACCCAGTACCTGCGCCCGTACTTGTTTGCCCTGCAGAGCGTCTCGTGAAACCCGGTACCTTCGGCCAGGTAAGACAATAACCGCCCGACGACATCCCCTTCGGCCTCATCGGCGACTGCGAGCTCAAAAGCGCCTTTGCCTTTGAGATAAGACAAATCATATCCCGTGAGTGCCTCGTAGGAAGGATTGACCCACTCTATCCGGCCTTCCTTGTCCATGACCATGACCGCGCTGGTCGTACGCTCGGTGACCATCGCCAGTCTCTGGAGCTCAAGGCGTGTCCTGGCGGCGGTTTCCTCGAGCGCCTTTCTTTTGGTCACATCGCGGAATATAGTCCGGGTCGCTTGCGGCACTCCCTCTTCGTATCGACAGGAGCTATTGCCTTCGACGATCACCTTCCGTCCATCCTTGGTCTTCAGATGCACCTCCAGTCCGCGCAATTCTTCGCCCTCCCATACCCTTCTGAAACATTCTGCGAACGAATCGCGATTGTCGGGGTGGACAACGTCAAATATATTGAGCAGGCGCAGCTCCTCCTCCCTGTAGCCCAGCGTCCGACGCCATGCAGGATTGGTATATATGAACCTGCCTTCGCTATCAACGGACTGGATAAGGTCATTGGCATTCTCAAAGAGGTCACGAAAACGCTCCTCGCTCTCGCGCAATGCTTCTTCCACTTCCTTGAAGCGGGTGACATCGCGCACGACAGCCAGGTAGTCCTCCCGGCCATCGGACAAGTTGCGCACAGGGCTCACCTTGGCGGAATACCATAGCCTGTCCTTGCCGAGGTGAAGCGGGTATTCGAAGGAAACATATTCGAGGCCGGATCTCAGCTGCGCCAATGCACTGTCTATCTCACTGACTACATACGCCGGCATGATCTCACTATAGTGGCTGCCTAGAAATACGTCTGGTTCCGCTATAAGATTGCCGGTGACAGCGGACTGATGAAACTCCAGGAACCTGCCTTGACCATCCAGTACAAAGACGAGGTCCTGCATGGCATCAAAAAGGCTTTTCAGGCGGCTTTCGCTCTGCCTGAGCGCTTCTTCGGCCTGCCGCTTTTCCGTATAGTCCTGGAAAGTAAGTACCAACCCGTCCTCCAGCTTCTCCGCCAAGACCCGATACCAGTGTACCTGGCCGCCGAGTGTCATCGTCACAGCAGGCATGTCCAGCAGTTCGCCGGTATCTACGACTCCGACCAGCGCAGCAAACCTCCCCGGATCGGCAAAATAGGGCATCTCGCGCTTCAGCGTACAACCCTGGATACCGCTGACCGGGTGGTCCAGGAGCCCCAGGGCCAGGTGATTGGCCAGCGTCCATTCGAAATCGACGATCTGCTGGCTCCTGTTGCGCACGGACCGCATAGTGAGGATAGCGCCCAATGAGCTCTTGAGCACGCCATCCAGTACCGTACGCCCGAAACGCAGCGCTGTAACGTCGGCGACCAGCCCCACCATACCAGGCCGCTTAGCCTCGCCGCCGCCCATCATACGCAGACGGACCCTGACCCAGCGCTTGCTTCCGTCACGGTGCGTGAGGTAATATTCGGATTCATGCCCGGCAGACTGCTGCAGGTCCGATACAGCCCTGGTCAGTCGCTCTCTCTCTTCTCCAAAGAGTATGTTCCGCCAGAGGTTGGGGTTGTCGTAGAAGTCCCGGTCACTATACCCGATGATGTCCGATATATTGGGGCTTATATACTCTACCGAACTATTGTCCGGGGCCATAGTCCACAAGGCTGACCGGGTAGACTTGAGGGTCATCTCAAGATAAGATCTGGGAAAGCCGGAAGCCTGTTCCGCCTCAGCCTCCGGGCGGATGGCCAGCGTATAAAATACACTGCCCGACCCTTCTGCGCCGGTCTTTGTAAAAGCGCCTTCAAACCGCAGTGGCGGACCCGAGACAGGGAGCAGAAACCCGCTCAGCGGGCAGGACGAAAGTGGTCCTGAGAGTGCCTGCAGAATGCCGGGAAAGCTACAGCCCTCATCCGGCTCAATGTAATCGGTCAGCAATCCTGTATCCCCTGCATGAGCAGCCTCAAGCCCAAGCTGTACGGCAAATCCATCGTTGAAATACCCGATCCTGAGATCACTGTCGCATATACAAACCAGAAGCTGCTGCATAAAAGTACATATCAACTGAGCCCACTGCACGAGGCATCGTCAGCTCCATGAATCACAGACCGGTATTGCAGGCACATAGCTATAGCCCCTGCATATACAGCACCATAGATATATACCTGCTATCCGTCCCGAAAACAACACTTACCCGCGCATCGGTACATCAAGATCCGTATACACCGGCTTGCTCCAATAAAAATAAAATAAACGCGTGACTGAAACAAGTACAAATACCTGACCGGGTAATCCGGAAGAAAGTATCATGTACCGCTTCTGCGGACCATGAGCGGCACATTGCGCACGACGATCTGGATCGTCTTGCCGATACGCTCTTCGAGCAGGACCATCTTGCCTCGGGTGATCTCTTCGTAGATCTGCGGGATGGCATGGCGGATCGTGATCAATTCCAGGTCCTCATCCCGGATGATATCAAACTTGTCCGCCAGCTCTTCCAGCATAGCCGTCATCCTCTCCGGGACATGGGTGACGCAGGCATAGAAGCTGATGGCCGTATTCTGCATCATATTGACGAAGATCCGGTGCCGGTCAAATACCGTAAAAAGATCCTTGATATGGTGCTCCACCAGGAAAGAGAAATCCTTGGTCGCAATATGAAGCAGTACCTGGTCCTTCTCTACCATGATCATGGGCGGATACTGCGTATCCTCTACGTCACCGGATATCAGGGTCCCTTCTCCGGAAGGATCCAGGAAGGATTTGACCTGCAGCGGGATATTCTTGTTTTGCAGGGGCTTGATGGTCTTAGGGTGGATCACCGAAGCTCCGTAGTAGGTCATCTCTATGGCTTCCATATAGGAGAGCCGGTCGAGCTTGACGACATGTTCGAACAGGCGCGGGTCGGCGGTAAGTACGCCCGGCACATCTTTCCAGATGACCATGCGCGCTGCGTCAAGGCAGTATGAAAGGATGGCTGCACTATAGTCCGATCCCTCCCTGCCGAGCGTGGTCGTGGCGTTGTCCCTGGTGCTGCCTATGAATCCCTGCGTGAGTACCATCCGCCCGGAAGACAGTATGGGCATCACTTTGCCGCGGACCCGGTCAATGGTCTCATCCCACTGGATGATACTCTCGCGCCAGGTCTCATCGGTCAGCAGCAGATCGCGGGCATCGACCCAATCCGTGGCCAGCCCTGATCGATCCAGGTAGGCCGCGACGATCCGGGAGGAGACGAGCTCACCGATAGATACAACCTGGTCATATACATAGTCAAAACTGTCCTGCGGCTTGTCTTCGATCACCCAGTCGATCTCGACAAAAATATCGTTGACCTGGTCAAATACTTCATCGGACCGGTCAAACAGCTCTTCCATGAGCCGGTAATGGTTCTGTTTGATAGTGTCCAGTACGGCTTCGACCGTACCGTCCTGGCGAAAATAAGCACGCACTACCTCTTCCAGCGCATTGGTCGTCTTGCCCATCGCAGACACTATGATCGCCAATGGCTGATCGGTATACCCGGCCAGGATCGAGGCGACATTCCGGATACCGGCTGCGTCCTTCAGGGAGGCGCCGCCGAACTTGAAGACTTTGATAGCTCTTTTCATCGATCTGTTAATCCTGCATTTTTGCGAGCACAAAGATAAATCTTTAGAAGCGAGCTACTCGTAAATTTGCCGGATGAAGCATTTTGATGCCATCTTCATCGGGGGAGGCGCAGCAGGTTTTTTCGGGGCCGTCAATCTCGCACTCCTCAGGAAGGACCTGAAGATCTGTATACTGGAAAAAAGCGGCAAATGCCTGTCCAAGGTCCGTGTCTCAGGCGGTGGGCGGTGCAATGTAACACATGCCTGCTTCGACCCGGAGCTGTTGGTCGCCTACTACCCGAGGGGACGAAGGGAACTCCTCGGCCCTTTTCACCGGTTCCATTGCCGCGACACGATGCAGTGGTTTCGGCAACACGGTGTTCCGCTGAAGACCGAACAGGACGGCAGGGTGTTTCCCGTATCGGATGATTCGGCCGATGTGATCAGGTGCCTCGAAGGCCTGGCACAGCGCCTCGGTGTACTGGTAGAAACCAGCGTTCATGTGACTTCATTGTCGCCTCCGCAGCCGGGAAACACAGAACACTGGAAGCTGGATACCAGCCACGGCGTCTATACGGCTTCAAACCTGGCCGTCGCCAGCGGCAGTTCACCTTCCTTCTGGAAAGTCCTCGGCGGGCTGGGGCTGACTATCGTACCTGCCGTGCCGTCGCTGTTCACTTTCCAGGTACCCGACAAAGCGCTGCATGCCCTGAGCGGTGTATCCGTACCCACCGCCACACTCACCATACCCGGCTCCGGCTATATCTCCTCCGGCCCTCTGCTGGTGACTCACTGGGGACTGAGCGGCCCGGCTGTCCTGAAAATGTCCGCTTTTGCCGCCAGGGAGCTGCACGACTGCCAGTACCGAAGCGAGCTGACCATCTCCTGGCAGGAAGACCTGGATGACGACGAGCTGGACCACTGGCTGGACAACACCAGGCAGGACAAGCCGCAGGCGATGACAGGAACGCTATGTCCCGCTGCACTACCTCAGCGGCTCTGGAAATACCTGTTGACCAGGCATACTATCCCCCCTGACAGAAAATACGGCCAGCTGTCGCGCAGGGAATGGCAACAGATCAAGGACTGCCTGTTGCGCTGCAGGATGCAGATCACCGGCAAGAGCACTTTCAAAGAAGAGTTCGTGACAGCCGGCGGTGTCAGCCTGAAAGAGATCGATTTCCGCCACTTCCGGACCCGCAAATATCCCGGCCTTTACCTGGCAGGGGAAGTACTCGACATCGACGCCGTAACTGGCGGGTTCAATTTCCAGGCGGCCTGGACGGGAGGCTGGACCATCGCCCGGTCAATCGCCGGCGAACACTGAAAAGCCTGGCCCTGACCATCAGCTACTTAACAAGGCATTCTTTTGCTTTTCCGCCCTAAAGTCCGTATCTTTATTAGATAAGCTGTTTCTATCCGTGCAGACCGGTACCGCACACAGCACACATAATATCGTATTCTGGCTGCATCTGGCACTCGTGTTGCTTGCGCTGTCAGGTCCCTTCCTGTTCAGTTGGTTCCTGCTGATACCCGCTTACGGGATCGTATTGATCCAGTTCCTGTTTTTCAGAAAATGCCTGATGAACAAGGCGCACGACCTGACCGACCCCGACACTACTTTCTATTCTTACCTGTTCGAGAAGACCGGCTGGCGGCCCGACAGGAAGAAAGTAAAGTTGTTCGTCAGGCGCTATCTTTATCTGCTGCTGGCCGCCGTTGCCATTACCTGGCAGGTACTGCTCGGCCAAAAACCGCTGCTCTTCTGAACAATGCAGCCGGGACAACTCTTTCTTTTCTCTACACCCAGGCGCTCATGGATCCACTGCTCAAAAAGCTCAACTTCAAAGACCACAAGGAGGTCCTGCTCCTGCATCTGCCGGAGACCCTGCAATCACTCTCTGCACAATGGTCGTCCTACCTGGACATAGTCCGGGACACTGAGACTGCAGGTACCTTCCCGTTTGCACTGGCGTTCGTAAGTACGCAACAGGAGCTGGATCGCCTGGCGCCCCTACTGGCAGAGAAAGTCCCCGGCGACGGTCTGCTCTGGTTGGCCTATCCCAAGGGAAGCTCCAAACGTTACAAGTCCGATATCAACCGCGACAACGGATGGGGTGTCCTCGGCAAGCTGGGTTTCGAGCCGGTCAGGCAGGTCGCTATCGATGAAGACTGGTCTGCGCTGAGATTCAGGCGCGCCGGATATATTCATACCATGACCAGGAGCCGGGAGATGGCCATGAGTGAAGAAGGCAGGAAGAAAACCAAAGGAAACTAAGCCACAGGTCTCATCCGGCGTACAGCACATCTATCGCCTGATGAACTTCTGCACCACTACGGAGCGTCCGTCGCTGTACCTCGCCGTATAGATACCCGGCGGCATCAGCTCCAGCGACACTGAGGCTCTGTAATGCTGTCCTGAACCCAACGACCGGCTCCAGACCATGGTCCCGGCGCTGTTGAAGATCTCCAGCATGCTTCGCTCTGCGGCTTGTGCTCCGGGCCTGTCTGCCTGGATGAAAATATATCCGTCCGCAGGATTGGGCCACAGGTGTAGCGCAACGGTGCCATCCAACGATTCTCCTGTATGCGAAGACTGCCAGTCTAGGCCGAGGGCAGCCGCAAAACAGGGCGCCACGGCATCCGGCGACAGTACACCACCCTCTACGAAGCCAAAGCCGTCCGAAGGCTGGAATACGTCCCAGTAGATATGCGGAAACTCCAGGCTGTCCGCCAGCTGCGCCAGCAGCACTATATAGTTGCAACGGCTTTCCGCATCCGCAGAAACAGCCGCACCGTACTCACCAAGGAACACCGGTACATCGAAGATATCGGACCAGGCACGCACACTCCTGAACAGGTCGCGGATCTGCCCGGCTTCATCACCCTGCGGAAAGGTCCTTGCCGGGAAATAAGGCGGTTGCGTCCAGCTCATACCCTGGTGAGTAAACTCGTACGGATCATAGTTGTGGAAAGTATAGATGATCCGCCTGTCATTCAGCGGCTCGAAGGAAGTGAGCCCGGACCCGCTGTTCCAGTAGTTGGCGCCGATGATGACAGCGTGCTCTGCTGTCCTGGTACGTATCACCGAGACGACATACTCGAAGATATCCCGCAGACGCGCATTGGATACAAAGGTCGCTTCATTGTGCAGCTCGAAGAGCACGCTATCGGGATTCAGGTAGCCGTACCTGTCGATCAATTGCTCCCATATCCTGCCGAGTCTTTCCGCATCCTCCTCATAAGTAGCGTCACTCAGCTCATACCCGTGGTGGTTATCAATGATCAGGTACAGTCCAAGATCCCGCGTCCAGGAGATCACCGAATCAACGAGTGCAAACGCCACATGTGCCGTGTCCAGCAGATAGCCAGGCGCATCTCCGGCCAGCCGCTCGAAAGTGACCGGCATGCGAACGGTCTTCATACCGCCGGCTGCCATAAACTCGAAGTGCTCACGCGTAAACTTGTCCGTCTCCGGGTATGCTCCGAAGGGCATGAGCCAGTAAGCTTCCAGCCAGTTGGTCAGGTTAAAGCCGCGGCCCATAGCACGTTGCAACGGCCACAGGTCTGATCCGACCGGCTCCCCGGAGCCATCCAGCAGGTAGATGGCATCTATATATACGGCGCCACTCCCTACCGGGTCAGGACCGGATACGCTGAACATAAGTTCGGTAATAGCGCCGGGATCCAGGCTGCCGAGCAGAAAGATGAGCGGGATCTCGATGGTCGTGTACTGTACTGCATCGCCGCCGAGTACATAACCCTGTCCAAAATGATCGCCGGAGCGCAGCGTGACCTCGATATTCTGGCCCGGCGAGACTCCCCTGAAAGCAATATGCAGATGCGTATAGCCACTGAAGTCCACTGCATTGCCCGATCCCCAGTTATCCATATTGAGACCGAACCCCGACCAGTTCTCCGTATAGCTGTATGCAAATCGAAGATGCTCCGTCCCGTCGAATGGCTGGTCTGCAGCAGTCTCCTCCAGCACACCGCCGCTCTGCCATGTGCCGGTGACGAGTGAAGCGCCGTTTCGGTATATATCCGTAGCGCCGGAGCCAATGCAGGTGAGCAGCAGGACAAAGGACCAGAAGATTTTCATAACCGGCAGGTATTAGAGGCGATGAACAATATATCAATAGTATACGTCCGTACGCTGCAGAGGTTGGGCACAAGGGGGAGGAAATATTGCCTTTGGAAAAAGGGCTCTGTCTGGCGGCGCGGTCAGATGCTGCCGAACCGGTTGTAAGCCGCTTTCTCCAGCTCTTCACGGCAAGCGGGATGTGCTAGACCGATCAGCGCCCTGGCGCGCTGGCGCAGGTTGAGACCGAAGAGATTGACAGAGCCGTACTCCGTCACGACATGGTGCACATGTGCGCGGGTAGTGACCACTCCGGCGCCCTCCGGCAGATGGGCCACGATCTTGGACAGGCCACGCGAAGTGACCGAAGGCATGGCAATAATGGGCTTGCCGTCGTTGGAGAGCGCGGCTCCCCGCATGAAGTCGACCTGGCCGCCGAAACCCGAGTATTGCATCTCCCCGATCGTATCTGCGCAGACCTGGCCGGTGAGGTCTATTGCCAGGGCGGAATTGATGGCCGTGACACGGTCGTTCTTGCGAATGACCCCGGGGTCGTTGATATAATCGATGTCGAGCACGGCCACCTGCGGATTGTCGTCTACAAAATCATAGAGCCTGCGGGTGCCCAGGATGAACCCTGTGACCAGCTTGCCGGGATGGATGCGCTTGCGGCTGTTGTCAATAATACCCTTCTCCACGAGGTCCACGACGCCGTCTGAAAACATCTCGGTGTGTACACCGAGGTAGCGGCGATCGCCCAGGCAACTGAGTAGCGCATCAGGTACGGCGCCGATCCCCATCTGCAGTGTAGCGCCGTCTTCTATGAGTTCTGCGCAATACTGCCCGATACGTGCTGCGGTCTCGGCGTCATCGGCGTTGTTGGTCACTTCCGGCAGCACCAGATCGACATGGTCCCAGGCATACAGCTTGCTGATATGGATCAATCCGTCGCCATGTGTGCGCGGCATCTGCGGGTTGATCTGGGCAATGACCTTGCCGGCCGAGAGTACCGCTGAGCGCGCTACATCCACGGATACGCCCAAAGAGCAATAGCCGTGCCTGTCCGGCGGAGAGAGATGTACAAACGCATAATCCAGCGGCAGGTGCCCCCTGTAAAAAAGCTCGGGGATCTCGCTGAGGAATACCGGCACATAGGAACCGTTGGGCGAGTTGACAAAAGGCCGGACGTTGGCGGAGACGAAAAGTGAGTTGATGAAGATACGGCCGTCGCGGATCGCCTCTGCGACCGGCAGATCGCCCATCGTCGTGATCGCCACCAGCTCTACATCATGCAGCTCCGGGCCCCGGTCTGCCAGCAACCGGAGCAGGTGCTGCGGTGTAGCTGCACTGCCGTGTACAAAGATCCTGGCTCCCGGCCCGATCTCCGCGATGGCCTCTGCTGCACTTTTCATCGGATGTTGCGCTGAATGAAAAATGATAGATGCGTTTCCCGCCAAACCTGCAGCGGGAAACGCCCGGGAGCATTATTGGTGCTCCATCAGTTTGCGGTACTTGAACTTCTGCGTGGAAGGATCCCCGAGACGCTTGCGGCGATTCTCTTCGTAGTCGGTGTACCCGCCTTCAAAGAAGTAAACCTGGGCATCGCCTTCGAACGCGAGGATATGCGTAGCTATCCTGTCCAGGAACCACCGGTCGTGCGAGATGACTACAGCACAGCCTCCGAAGTTCTCAAGACCTTCTTCCAGTGCGCGAAGTGTGTTGACGTCTATATCGTTGGTCGGCTCATCCAGCAGAAGTACGTTGGCCTCCTGCTTCAGGCACATAGCCAGGTGAAGCCTGTTGCGCTCACCACCGGAGAGTACGCCGCACTTCTTCTCCTGGTCGGAGCCTGTGAAGTTGAACCTGGACAGGTAGGCGCGGCTGTTCATCCGCATGTTGCCCATATCTATCCAGTCATTGCCGCCGGATACTACTTCATAGACCGACTTGTTGGGGTCGATGTCCTTGTGGGTCTGGTCGACATAGCCCAGCTTGACGGTATCGCCGACCAGGAAACTTCCTTTGTCGGCCTGCTCCAGTCCCATGATCATGCGGAACAAGGTCGTCTTACCGGCGCCGTTGGGGCCGATCACGCCCACGATACCACCCTGGGGCAAACTGAAGCTGAGATTCTCGATCAGCAGCCGGTCGTCATAGGCTTTATATACATCGGTTGCCTCAATTACATTGGCGCCGAGTCTTGGGCCATTCGGGATGAAGATCTCCAGCTTTTCTTCTTTTGACTTCGTCTCCTCGGAGGCCAGTTTTTCATAGTTGTTGAGGCGTGCTTTAGCTTTCGCCTGGCGCCCTTTGGGGTTCATACGGACCCACTCAAGCTCGCGCATAAGCGCTTTCTGGCGCTTGCTCTCCTGTTTTTCTTCCAGTGCAAGTCGTTTCTGTTTTTGCTCCAGCCAGGAGCTGTAGTTGCCCTCCCATGGAATACCTTCTCCCCTGTCGAGCTCAAGTATCCAACCGGCTACATTGTCCAGGAAGTACCTGTCGTGCGTCACGGCTATGACAGTACCTTTGTACTGTGCCAGGTGCTGCTCCAGCCAGTGGATCGACTCTGCATCGAGGTGGTTGGTCGGCTCATCCAGCAACAGTATATCGGGATTCTGCAGGAGCAGGCGACACAGCGCCAGTCGGCGGCGTTCTCCACCGGAGAGTACACTCACTTTAGCATCGGGATCGGGGCAGCGAAGGGCCTGCATGGCGCGCTCCAGCACCGAGTCGATCTCCCAGCCGTTGGCTGCGTCGATCTGGTCGCCCAGCTCTCCCTGGCGCGTCAGCAGCTTGTCCATCTTGTCGGGGTCCATATAGTTCTCCTCGAGACCCATAGCTTCGTTGACCTGCTCATAGGCTGCCAGCAGGTCCATGATGCCCTGTACGCCCTCGCTCACGATCTCCTTGGCTGTCTTCTCCTGGTCCAGCTGCGGCTCCTGGGAAAGGAAACCTATGGAGTAGTCCTTCTGGAACTCGATCTTGCCCTGGTAGTTCTGGTCCTCTCCTGCGATGATCCTCAGCAAGGTGGATTTACCTGATCCGTTGAGACCGATGATACCGATCTTGGCTCCGTAGAAGAAGGACAGATATATATTCTTAAGTATGGTCTTGTTGTTCTGCGGGAGCATCTTGCTGACTCCCATCATAGAGAAAATAATCTTCTGATCCATTGGCTGGTATATTTATGTGGCGCAAAAATACAGCTTCGCCGGGGAATTATCACCAGCTGCCGGAGATAAGGCCATATGCCGGGCGCACACACCCGCCACTGACTGGCCAGGCGGTCCGGATCACAGCAGAGAGCCGGTCATATAACAGGGTGAACATATCCCGGCCGTACAACCGCGCGAGATAATGCGATCAACGGATTTTGCGCCTGAACTCCAGGCGTGCCAGATCCCTGCGCGATGTGAAGATCTTGTCCAGGACACGGGTCAGCGGCAAGGCCAGCCGCTGCACGGACAGGGAAAACCCGCTCAACGGCTCTCCTTCGCGACGGGAGGATGAGTTGAGCAGTTTGCGGGTAGCGCCCGCGAGGTAATAGCTGACCCGGATATTGCTGAATTCCGTATTCACCAGCTCAAACCCCGCACGCTCCATCAACCCGGCGTAATAAGCCACCGGGCGACCGCAACAAAGCTCGTCGCCCCTGACTGTATTTTCTATACGCTCAAACAGGTAGACACTACGGGCGCTCACTCGAGCCAGTTCGCTGACGATCTGCCCGAGCATTTTCTCATCCGTATTGTGCTGCAATACAGTGGCTGTGAACACAATATCAAATGTCCTGTCCGGAAACGGGAGCTCTGTACCGTTGATCTTGTACAGTTCTATCTCAGCAGGCAGATGCCTGCCCGCCAGTGCGACCATATGGCTCGATATATCGGCGCCGGCCAGCCTTGCCGGCCCTTGTGTCCATACCTCCCTGAGATTGCCTCCCGGACCGAAACCGATCTCCAGTACCGACCTGCCGTTGAAGTCGATCTCATTCAGCATCTGGAGAAAGCGCTGGCGCTTGTACCTGTAGTAAGGCTCATCATCACCAGCTATCACATTGTCATCCTCACGCTCGTCGATGCGATCGGCGACTTCCGACCAATATTCTTCGGGGCTATATCCCATTTTTTGACTTTGAAAGAGTTCTTAAAACCATCATCTGGAAAACAGGCCCGCCAGGCGCTGATTTGTGTGTGTTCCGCCTCCCTTTTAAACAGGTCTCCGGGTACCCTGGGACTAACCCCGGCACGGACAGGATGGTTGGATCAGCAGCACAAATGGTGACCATATGCCACATCTGCTACCTGTACCCGTGGAGTAAAAAATGACTAATAGCACCTACTTTTGCCTGCCGTATGTCTTTGCAAAACCGGATGCTGCCCCTGCTCAGATGGCTGAGTCATCTCAGAGAAATACATCTCGAGACCGTCCTGCGCGAGGCGGACTCTCCCCTGTACCTCAGCCTGAAAAAAGGGCGCCTGATGCTACACACCGACCAGACTATCTACTCCTGGGAAGATCGTTATATGAACTTCGTATGGGGTATGGAGCGGATAGCCTACGACCGGCTTCCGGGTGACCACGCCCTGCTGCTGGGTATGGGCCTGGCTGCTATTCCTTTCATAGCCGAACAAAAGCTCCGCTGGTACGCCGACTGGACGGCCATAGAACTGGATCCCGATATCATCCGGCTTGCAGAGCGATATGCATTTCCGCAACTCCGCCGTCCGCCGGTCACCTTCTGTGGCGATGCCTCCGACTGGATCCGGTCCTCGGCTGGCAGCTTTGACCTGATCATACTGGATGTGTGCCGCGAAGACGTGATCAGCCCGGCATTCGAGTCGGCGGCATTCCTGCAGGCGGTACAGCGCAACCTCAGCCCGGGAGGACTTTTCCTGTACAACCGGTTCTACTCATCGTACAAAGATCAGTTCAAGACCGACCGCTTCTTCAGGTCGGCGTTCAGATCCGTATTTCCCGGATCAGTGCTGATCGACCAGGGCGGCACCTGCCTGCTGGCAAATCACCCGGAGGCGCTGAAGTCCTCCAAAGACAAATAAAATGTGGTGTATCACCGGCGGATCGCTATTCCTCTTCTCCGCGGGTATTCCGGTCTTCGAACCAGAGCGCATCGCGACTACCCGGGCTTCCGTGATAGTTGATCGTGACCTCCTCTCCCGCCCTGATATCGCGATAAGCATAGATATCCAGCGTGTTCCTGGTAAAGTCCATCTCATACAGCGCATTACTGTCATCTGCATGATTGTAAAGAGAGCCATACCCGAGTGCGATAGCCGCCTGCTCCTCCCCGTCGCCCCACAGGAAGTAATAGTCATGGAGCACTGTCCGGTGTATCAGTGGCACATCGCCGGCAGGGATGACCAGTACAGGGCATATTTCGATCAGTTCGTCGGCATCGATATCCGCTATAGCTATTATACCGCGTCCACCCAGGACACTGGGCGCAACTATGATCTTTGGAGATCGCTGGCTCATGGCTGATCAGGGGCAGGATTTTCCGTACAGAAAAGCGATTTTCCTATTACATCATGGTTTGCCGGAAGGACTGGCGGATACAGCTCCCACAGCACCGCTGGCTATATCGGTGGGCGCCTGGTTGAGGGCTTTCATGAGCGAATCCCTGACCACGAAGAAACCCGGCAGTTCTTTTTCAGGCAGCGGATCGGACTTCGGCAGATCCAGGCGCAAGTGATCTACCTGGCGACCATCCTTCCAGAAACGGAAGCATACATGGGGGCCCGTGGCCAAGCCGGTAGATCCTACATAACCGATCACATCGCCCTGCCTGACGCGAGCGCCGGGACGTATCCCTTTGGCAAATGCCCGCATATGCAGGTATTGCGTTTGATAGCTCTTGTCGTGTTTTAGTTTGACATAGTTACCGTTGCCGCTGGTATAGGCCGCTGCCTCTACCGTACCATCCGCTACCGCTATGATAGGTGTACCGGCAGGCGCTGCATAGTCCGTGCCAAAGTGGGCGCGTACCCGCTTGAGCACAGGATGATAGCGCTGCAGGTTGTAACGGCTCGATATACGGCTAAACTCGACCGGGGCCTTGAGGAAGGCCTTTCGTGCAGCCATTCCCTTCTCATCATAATAGCCGTCCACTGAACCGTTGGTATAGCGGAAAGCATAATAATCCTTATTCCTGTGGTAGAAATGAGCAGCCTTGAGCTCGCCTGCATCCACTTCCTTGCCATCTACATAGATCTTTTCATAGTAGAGCTTGTAGCGATCTCCCTCCTGCAGGTGGTGAAAGTCAACGGACCATGCCAGCGCCTTCTCCATCTTGGATGTCACACCCTGGTATGCCACTACACCCGCATCCACCAGGGATTTGTACAGACTCGAGCCCTTTTCGATCACACCGGTCACTACCTCGAGTCTCGTCTCGACAGGCTTATGGATGCGCTCGGCGCACATATTTTTAAGGTCGTACTGGACATACGCATACTGGCTCTCTTCGTACAACAGGTAAAGCGGCGTCCTGCATGACTTACCGCGCAGGACCATATAGGACTTGCCTTCACGCAAACGACGCGCATCGAATACATGCTGTGTATTATGCAGAAGCTCGTGTACCTGCTTGTGATCGTGCAGGCATTTGTGCAGGATACCCGCGAAAAATTCGTTTCTTCCTACGGTACAGGCATCCGGGTAAAACTCGTCCAGGTTGAAACCGTACCGCATATTGGGCGTACGGACTTCAAAAGAACTAAGGTCTGATAATGCTGTATGCGTGAAGAGAGAGTTGATCTGGGGAGAGATGAGATAGAATCCCAAAGCTACGGCGGCAAATGCCCCTGCAAACCCAAGAGGCATCGGGTTCTTAAATAGTCTTTTCAAAACCGGCGGCTTTAATGGTTAACATCTGTAGGTATGCGCTGTCGGCAAGGCCCAAAAATAAAACTTAAAAACCGAATATCAGAGACATTGCATCGCCTTTTTCGAGCAGATTTGCCAAAGAAAATTCTACGCCGGAGCTTAGGAGGCGATCAAAACAAGCTCCGTACGCTTTTACATTAAAATTATATATAATTCATATATATCTAATAATTAGTGTTTTACAAATACTTTGTATTCATAACATTTCAAGCAGCCCTTCACTCATATTTGATATTTTAATAATGTGTTAAATTTGTTCCCGTTATGCCTGAAAGTCAATTATACCAACGCAGCGGAGCGAGATTGATCACTATACCGGTCCCGGCTGTAATGGGTATTGTCAACTGTACACCGGACTCTTTTTATGCGGGCAGCAGGGTCGCGCATGTCGACCAGGCCCTGGCGGTCGCAGAGCAGATGATAGCAGACGGCGCCGACATACTGGATATAGGAGGCATGTCGACCAGGCCTGGTTCCGTGGCGCCGTCAGAAGCGGAGGAATACGACCGGGTCGTACCGGTCGTGGCTGCCCTGGCCGCCCGGTTTCCGGATACCATCCTGTGTACTGACACATACCGGGCTTCGGTCGCGGCGGGCGCTATACAGGCCGGCTCACACCTGATCAACGATATCTCGGCGGGCAGTATGGACAGCGGTCTGCTATCCGTAGTAGCCGAGAACCAGGTGCCTTACGTGCTCATGCACATGCAGGGTGAGCCGCGCACTATGCAGGCTGATCCATCCTACCCCACAGGTGTAGTGACAGCGGTCTATGACTTCCTGGCAAACAAGCTCCGGGAGCTATCGGATATGGGCATATGCGATGTAATCCTGGACCCGGGCCTGGGTTTCGGAAAGACGGTCGCGCACAACTTCGAGCTGCTCAGGGCCATCCCCTTTCTCGGTACACTCGGCAGGCCGCTGCTGATCGGACTGTCCCGCAAGTCCTTCGTATCCAGGCCGCTGGGTCTGCAACCGGAAGATGCTCTACCGGCCAGCACCGCACTCCACCTGTACGCATTGCAGGCAGGAGCGGCTCTGCTCCGCGTCCACGATGTGAAGGAGGCCCGGCAGGCCATCCTGCTGCACAGGCAGCTGACAACCTGATACCTGGCTACCACCCGACTAAACCCGGGCAGCATCCGGCCGTCCAATCCTGCGAAGGATATCGGTATGGTATATTTACCGGCACATCCTGCTCTCACGAGAGCCTGAGAAGTGTTAATTTTGTTGTTAAAACCGGAACCTTCGGCACCAGACTTTCTTTTTTAATTGTCTTAACCAGAAAAACAAGATCTGAGTAACCAGGAAGCACATACCGACCCTGAGCAGCAACCCGTACAACCCGGGAAGAAAAAACGCTCTGTCCCGCTTCTCCTCATCAAGTGGGCATCGGTCGTGTTTTTGTCCCTGCTGGCCCTTTTGTTCATACTCTATTTTGTCATACAACTACCCGGGGTCCAGCGCTGGGGTATCGGCAAGCTGACGGACTTCTTCCGCAAGGAATGGCAGACCGAGGTTGCGATCGACAAGTTTCGCCTGAGCTTCAGCGAGATGCTGGTGCTGGAAGGCGTATATATTGCCGACCGGCAGGGCGATACGCTTCTTTATGCCGGGGAACTGAGGGCCGGGTTTGGCGCCAACATACTCAGTCTGCTGGACAATGAGCTGAGACTCAACAGCATCTATCTCAAGGACACACATGTACACCTCAAGCGTGAGAGCAGCGCATTCAACTTCCAGTTTATAATCGATTATTTTGCCTCGGATACGCCGGATACAACTGCCGCAAAGCCTTTCAGGCTGGAGGTAGACCAGCTTTTCCTGGAGCGGGTCCATTTCGAGATGGACGACCGCTGGCAAGGCACGGAGATCTCCGCCGAGCTGCCGGTCGGCGAGTTCAGGTTTGAGGATGTGGATTTCACCGAGACGGCTTTCTCACTGCAGTCCGTATACCTGGGGAAGCCTTCTATCCGTATGTACCTCAGACCGGGGCTGCGCCCTGATCCTGCGGATACAGAGGTCGGGACGGAAGAGCAGGCAACAGATGAAGACAGCTTGTCCACAGGGCCGGCCTTCCTCATCCGCGCCGGCAAGTTCCAGATCGCAGGTGGTACGATCGACTACCGCAACATGCGGCATTATGCCGAGCGAACGGCGCCCGCCGACGCCATAGACTACAACTTCATCCGGCTGGATGACCTGGATATAGACCTGGAATCGGTCCAGGTAGCGGACCTGGACGCCGATGCCGTGATCTGCGGTATACGTTTCCGCACGGACGCCGGTTTCGAACTCCGGCACCTGCAGGCACAGGAGTTCCACATGGACGAGCGTACCATCGCGCTCAACCAGTTTGCCCTGCGGACACCGACGAGCAGTTTTGGCGACACACTGTCATTCAAGTTCCGCAGCATGGCGGACTTCAACGACTTCACAGATCGGGTGCTGATGGAAGGACGGATGAAGAACAGTTATCTCAGCATGCAGGATCTCTTCTATTTTGCACCGGGGCTCAGGGAAAACAGCTTCTTCACCAACCACTTCGACAAAGTGGTGAACCTGAGCGGGATCATCCGCGGACGGGTCAACAACCTGCGCGGCGACAACCTGGACATCGCGATAGCGGGACGTACACAGTTCTCCGGGAGCTTCAGCAGTCGCAACCTTACCACGCCTTCGGAGACCATACTCAACCTGGACATAGAAAACCTGCATACGGATATCGTTTCCCTCAAACAGATGATCCCCGGACTCCGGCTGCCGGAAAACTTCAATAAGCTGGGCAGGATACAGTTCACCGGTAGGTTTGACGGATTCTACCAGGACTTCGTTGCCTACGGCGTCATGCAGACCAATCTCGGCAGGGTCAGCACGGACTTGCAGCTCAACACGCTGGAAGGCGTACAGAAGGCCCGATATCGCGGAAAACTGGCGCTGGACAACTTCAACCTCAGGGCATGGACGGAAAATGACGACCTCGGCAACCTTACTCTGGCCGCCGAAGTGACCAACGGTACCGGCATGACGCTTGAGACGGTACGGGCCAACCTGTTTGCCAATATCCAGTCCGTCAGTTATAAAGGATACAGCTACGAAAATGTACGGTTCCGCGGGAATATCAACAAAAACCTCGTGGATGGTAATATCCTGATCGAGGACGACAACATAGATCTCGTATTCGACGGTACGATTGATTACCTGAGTGAATACCCGACATTTGACTTCACCTCCAGGATCAACAAGCTGGACCTGCATGCGCTCCACCTGATCAGCAAGCCCTTTGCACTGTCCGGCGACCTGGATCTGAACGTACAATTCAAGAACATATCCAATATCGAAGGATTCGCAACGCTGCAGAACCTCACGCTCAGCAAGCCCGGCGTCGCACCGCTGTTCATCGACAGTATCCACATGGATTCCCGTTTCATCGGCGTCCCGGAGAAAACATTCAGCCTCAATTCCGACCTGGTCGACCTCGACCTGGGTGGTCAGTTCGACTTTCAGCATATCTGGCCCACGCTGGTCGAGATACTCGAGGAGAAGCACGGGCGTTTTGCCGAAGCGCTCGGTATCCGCGGTGATTTCCGCGATGTGCCGTCCAACGACTTCCGGTTTGACCTCATACTCAAAGACAGCAGGAATGCGTTCGAGCTGCTGGATATCCCGCTGGAGCCGCTGCAGGATGTGCTGTTGCGCGGAGAATTCAGCAACAAGGATTCCACCAACTTCAAATACAGGATCACCGAGCTCAGTATCCCGCGCCTGAGGATGCCGGGATACGAGATAGATACCTTCCGCCTCTTTGCCGAGGGAGACGGGGAGGGCAGCCGCGCTATCATTCACTTTGACCGCGGCGTCGCGGGAGGGGTAGATATCGAGCCGCTGGACGCCCTGGTCACCCTGCAAAAGGATACGCTCAACTTCAATATAGGCTCGGACCGGGTACTGAAGGGTTTTGAGGACCTGAATATCAACGGCCGTTTCTTCCTCGTGGAAGACCGTTTCCACGTAGAGTTTTCCAATCTTGAGTTTGTAGGGCTTGATACCCGCTGGAAGATACAGGAGAGCAACTTCGTACAGTTTTCCAAAGACTATATCTATGCGCGCAACCTGCGCTTTTCCGACGGACGCGGCATAATTGCATTCTCGACGATCGACAGCAAGGGCATACAGGTACTGGGCAATGACATAGACCTGGCGCTGCTCAACAAATCCCTGGAACCTGCGGGTATCGACCTCAAGGGAGATGCGCGTTTTGAGTTTACGGTCGAAGACCTGTTCAAACTGGAAAATATCCGGGGCAATATGACCCTGTCCAGGTTCAGGTTCAACGATATCCTGCTGGACAATCTCCAGACACGCCTGGCCTGGAAAGACCTGAAGTCACCCATCAACCTGGATCTGCAGACCGGAAGCACGGGCAGTACCGCCTCTGCCAATGGCATCGTCATCCTGCCCCAGAGCGGAGACGACAACCCCGGGCTGGTATACGATATGCGGGCTGCTTTCGACGGTTTCCCGCTCGCAGCCGCCACTTTTTTCCTCGGGGATATGATCTCCGAGACGGAGGGCAAAGTATTCGGGGACCTGATCGTAAAGGGTAAGAATAAACTGGAAGATGTCAACGGCAACCTGAGGATAATGGATGCCGCCACCAGGCTGGACTACCTGGGCACACGCTACTTCATACGCGATGCCCCGGTCCGGATCACACGCGACTTCATCGACCTGGACAATATAGAGCTGGAAGACGAGCTGAAGAACAAAGCCACTGTCAAGGGAGGGATCAGCCACAAACTATTCGAGGACTTCAACATGAATCTGCGGATATCCTCGCCACGCTTCCAGGTCCTCAATACACGCAAGGAGGACAACGAAATGTTCTATGGCAAGGCGCAGGGACGTATCGATGTGCGCATCAACGGTTCGTTCGATGCGACCGATCTCTATGTCAATGCCGAGACCGGCCCTCAGACGACCATCGCTATTCCCCTGAGCAGCGCCAAAGAAGCCAAGGAGCAGAATTTCATCGTGTTCATCAACCGTGAGGACGGAACGGAAACGAAAAAAGAACTGCAGACACTGAAAGGCCTCAACCTTCAGATCGATTTCACGATCACGCCGGTTGCGGAACTACAGCTCATATTCGACGAGCGTACCGGCGATATCATCAAGGGATCGGGCAATGGCAATATCCAGCTGGAGCTGCCGCGCAACGGCGAATTCCAGATGTTCGGGGACTTCGAGATCGAAAAAGGCGAATACCCGTTCCGTGCGCTCGGTGTGGTTGACAAAGCATTCTCGGTGAAACGCGGAGGTACCATCGTTTGGTACGGGGACCCGCTCAACGCCTACATTGACCTGGAAGCGGAATACAAGGGTCTGAAAACCTCCCCGTACAACCTGATCCTGGAATATATCGCCAGCGATCCTGCGCTCATCAACGAAGCCAGGAAGCCGACCGATGTAGACCTCACGCTCCAGCTCTCGGGCCAGTTGCTGCAGCCCAACATACAGTTTGACATACAGCTCCCCAACCTGCAGGGTGAACTGAAGAACTATGCAGACAACAAACTGCGGATCGTATCCTCCGATCAGAACGAAATGAATAAGCTGGCTTTCGGGCTGCTGGCCATTCGCGCTTTCCTGCCCCAGAACTCAGATCTGCTCTCCGCCTCTG
Source organism: uncultured Saprospiraceae bacterium (assembly GCA_964537925.1). Classification (GTDB taxonomy): domain Bacteria; phylum Bacteroidota; class Bacteroidia; order Chitinophagales; family Saprospiraceae; genus SLDF01. Next base: position 313,238 of record CAZICV010000003.1, read on the forward strand.
CAGTCTCCAATACACTCAGCAGTACGCTCACGGAGTGGTTTACCAACCAGATGCGTGTGTTTGTCAACGAGTACGTGATAGACTCCCTCGGGGGCAATACGATTGTAACCGATGTGGACCTGGACTTCGGGATCATCCTCAACCCCAACTTCGAGGAGCGGGATATCCAGCAACTCGCCCAACTGGGTCAGTCGCAGTTTTATATCAAGCCGAGATTCTCGCTCTTTGACGACCGGTTGACCATCGATCTCGGGATCAACACCTATGGTAGCCTGCAATCCGATGCCAACCTGCTGTTTGCGCAGGATATCAATATCGAATACGCGATCGGTGAGTCGAGACGGATGCGAACCCGGGTATACAACAATGACCAGCCCCTGATCAACGGCCGGCGAAGCATCTTTGGCGCGGGTCTCGTATACAGGCGCGAATACGAGGAGTTTTCCGATATCTTCAAGAGCAGCCGGAAGAAGAAAAAAGAGGAAGAGAGCAAAGAAAAGCAACAGCAGCCGGTGCGCAAAGAGGAGGAAGAAAACCCTCAGCCACAGGGCGACGGCCGATAAGCCCGCAGTTACTCTGTCCCGAAAATATTGATAGCTTTGTCGCCGGGCGGCGGACAATCGGTAAGAGATCATGCCGGCCCGCTGACTACTCTCATATATCCACTCTGCCGGAAAGATGAATACAGGAACCATCACCGGGATGCTGAGGAGCCTGGGGCTCATGCACCTGACGGACAAACTGAAGTATCATGTATACAGGCTGCGCAACCGCAGGTCCAACCGGGCTTTCCGGCAGGCGCATCCCGATGTGGCGCTCCCGCCCGACTATATGATGTTCGAGTCATTCCGCCTGGACTATGAAAGGTATTACAGGAGCGGCCGGGATACCGCACAGTTCATCTCCGGCAAACTCGGGCAGTTTATAGAGCTGAAAGATCTGCGCATACTCGACTGGGGCTGTGGTCCTGCCCGCGTCATCCGGCATATGCCCGAGGTGATCGGCAACGGTTGCTATTTCTACGGTACGGACTACAATGCAGACACCATCGCCTGGTGCAGCCGGCATATACCGGGTGTGGACTTCCGGCTCAACCTGCTCAGCCCTCCCCTGCCCTTCGAAAAGGATTACTTCCAGGCAATCTACGGGATCTCGGTTTTCACACATTTATCCGAGGAGAAGCATTACAGCTGGTTTGAAGAGCTGATGAGGGTTTCGTCGCCCGGCGCTATCCTGCTGCTCACCATGCATGGCGCCGCATTCACGGCCAGGATGTCTCCGGGAGAAGTAAAGCGCTTCGAAGCCGGTCACCTGGTCACACGGGAGAATGTGGTAGAAGGCCATCGCGTATTTGCAGCCTTTCATCCGCCTTCTTTTGTCCATACCCTGACAGGCAAACACTGTGAAGTACTGGAACACCGGCCAGGCGGTCCGACGGCGTGGGGGATCGATCAGGATCTGTGGATACTCCGCAAGAAATAGCTCTACCCGGACTGCGTCACCTATACAGCCATACATCCAGGAATACCGGGTAGTGATCACTGGTGCCGCCATAATAGTTGGGGCCGCCGTAGGTACGATTGGGCATCCTGCCAAAACGCTCATGCTTGTAACTCAGGAAATCCGGCTGGTAGACATCGAACTTTCCTGCGTCTAATCCCCGGCCGTCTGTCAGGCTGCGGCTGACCAGGACCTGGTCCAGCATATTCCAGGTTCCGCGATAATTATAACTGCCCCTGCCCGCAGCATGGAGACTGTCGGCTTTGTTGACCAGCAGGCCGGGGCGGAAGTTCAGCAGTCCTTCACGGATACTGGGGTCGGACGGCTCGTCGTTGAAATCGCCCATCAGCAGGCAGGCGGACTCCGGTGACCGGGCAAGCAACCCACCCAGGTGAGCCGTGAGTATATCGGCAGCAGCTCTGCGCCGTGGGGCGGACGCCGCCACACCGCCTCTCCTGGAGGGCCAGTGATTGACATATACGTGCAGGGTATCGCCTGTCTTCAGGCTAAGCATCGCCGTGTAAAGTATATCCCGCGACGGTGTAGCCACCCCGTCTACATCCACGGTCACAGGCAGCTGTTGCGAGGTCACAGGGGTGAAGCTGTCTTTGCGGTACAGCAATGCGACATCGATACCGCGTCCGTCCGGTGAGTCGTGGTGTACGATACCGTAGGAGGCGGTGCGGATCTTCGCACACAGATCTTCGAGCACCTGTCTGTTTTCTATCTCTGCGAGGCCCATGAGCAGGGGTTGTCCAAGGGAGTCGATCACCCTGGCGATCGCCTGCAGCTTGGCATCATACCTGGCCGAAGACCATTGCAGGCGCGACTGCGGCGTATACTCCTCATCCCCGGCCCCTGATCCCGGGATCGTATCGAAGAGGTTTTCTACGTTGTAAAAAGCGATCCGACCCAGGTATTCCTGCGCGGAGAGATGCACACTGCAGCATACGGATAGTAATATCGCCCAGAGCAGACGCTGTTTTTTTCTCATGACGGGTTCCATTGATTAGCAAGACTTCTCAGGTAGTGGTCGACCAGCACGATCGCACACATAGCTTCAACGATCGGAACCGCCCTGGGTAGTACACAGGGATCGTGCCGGCCTTTGGCCTCGAGGTACACGGACCGGCCTTCGCGATCGATCGTCTCCTGACTGGTCCGTATGGTGGCCACAGGCTTGAATGCCGCCCGGCAGACGATGGGCATGCCATTGCTGATGCCTCCCTGGATACCTCCCGAGTGATTGGTACGAGTCCGCACACGACCTTCTTCCTGTTCAAAGACATCGTTGTGCACCGATCCGCGCATAACGGCCGCCCGGAAGCCGGAGCCCACTTCGAAGCCCTTGCAGGCATTGATACTCATGACTGCCTTGGCCAGGTCGGCATGCAGCTTGTCGAAGACAGGTTCTCCCCAACCTGCGGGACAACCTGTGATCCTGATACCGACGATACCGCCCAATGTGTCGCCTTCGTCCCGTGCCGACTCTACCAGGGAGACCATCCTGGCCGCGGTCTCCGGGTCCGGGCAGCGGACCGGCGTAGCTTCCACCTCTTTCCGGCTGATCGCTTCGGAAGGCTCCTCCATACTGATCTCACCGATCTGCTGTACATAGGCGAGGATCTCTACACCCAGGTCCGACAGCAACCGCTGCGCGACTGCACCGGCCGCTACACGGGCCGCCGTCTCCCGGGCAGAACTGCGACCGCCGCCGCGATGGTCGCGCAGGCCAAACTTCTGTTCCCAGGTATAGTCGGCATGGGAAGGCCGGTAGCTGTCCGCAAACTGGTCATAGTCTGCAGGACGCTGATCTTCATTGGCGATCCACATAGCCAGCGGCGCACCGGTCGTTTTGCCTTCAAACAGACCTGATAGGATCTGTACCCGGTCGGCTTCCTTCCTGGGCGACACCAGGTCCGACTGACCCGGCCTGCGTCGGTCCAATGCCTCCTGTATCGTCTCTATCCCGAAGGCACAGCCGGCCGGCACCCCGTCAATCACGACACCGACACCGGGTCCGTGAGACTCACCGAATGTAGTGATGCGAAAGAGCTGGCCGAAACTACTTCCTGGCATAGTTTGTTGCTTGTGCAGCCAATATACGGGATAATCCGCAGAGGCTATAAGCCGGTAAACTGGCAAGGCGATGATCTGAAATCTCCTCCGGCCACTCGTCCGGGCTTCGTAAATTTGCAGACATGGACCAACAACTGACTGAAGCGGCCAGCCCGGAATTCCTGGCCCAGGTGGAGTTTGATAAAGTGCGCGCACTGATCGAGCCTTTCTGCCTGGGAGAGCCGGGCCGGGAAAAAATAAGGGCCCTGCGCCCTGCGACTGAGGCGGAGGATATTCACCTGATGCTGGACCAGGTGCTGGAATACAGAAAATCGGCGGAGCAAAACGAACGCATCCCGCTGCAGAACTATGCGGAACTGGACGAACATATCCACCGGATACATATCGAGGGGTATGTAGCCCCTGCGGAAAGCATCCTCGTGCTGCGCCAGATGTTGCGCAATATCCAGGGCGTCATCCAGTATTTCGCACCGGAGAGAAGGGTCTCCTACAAAGAGTTGTACCAGATCATCAGCCTGCTGGAACCACAGCCCGGTATGCTGAAAGCCATCGACAAGATACTGGACGACCAGGGCGAAGTGCGTTCAGATGCATCGCACGACCTGGTGCGTATCCGCAAGCAAATCCAGGGGAGGTCGGGAGAACTCGAGAAAGCATTCAGGTCACTGATGCAACACTACAAGCAGCAAGGCTGGCTCACAGAGAGCGGTGAGACGCTGCGCAACGGCAGGCGCGTATTCTCCGTTCCGGCAGAGCACAAGCGCAAGATCAGCGGTATCATACACGACGAGTCGGCCACCGGCCGGACCGTGTTCATCGAACCGGACGAGATCATACAGATCAACAATGCACTTTTCTCCCTTTTCATCGAGGAGCGCAAAGAGATCTACCTCATCCTGCAACAACTGTCGGCCAACCTGAGGCCTGGACTGCCGCATTTCCTGGCTGCGGAAGCGGCCATCGCTGCACTGGACGCGATCCAGGCGAAGGCACGCTTTGCCGAGTTGTATGATGGTGAGAAACCGGTACTGCGCCCTCAACCGGTTTTGCGTATATTCAAAGGCTTTCACCCGCTCCTGCTGATCAAGAACAAACAAACCGGCCGTAAGACCATTCCCTTTGACCTGGATATGCACGCACCGAACCGCTTGCTGCTGCTCAGCGGTCCCAATGCAGGCGGAAAATCGATCACGATGAAGGCGGTGGGCCTGCTGCAGATCATGTTGCAAAGCGGGTTGCTGGTGCCTGTCTCTTCGTTTTCCGAGATGGGTATATTCAGCCGCTTTTTTGCCGATATCGGCGATCATCAGTCGCTCGAGGAGGATCTGAGCACCTACAGTTCGCACCTGGCCAATATGCGCCAGATACTGGAGCAAAGCGATCCGCACACACTCCTGCTGGTAGACGAATTTGGATCAGGTACGGATCCCAGGATGGGCGGGGCCATCGCCGAAGCTATCCTGCGTGAATGGTGCCGACGCGGCGTATGGGGTGTGATCACCACCCACTATTCCAACCTGAAGATCTATGCATTCAACCAGAAAGGCATCGTCAACGGGGCGATGGCTTTTGACAAAGAAAACCTGACGCCGTCCTATGTCCTGCAGGTAGGCAAACCGGGCAGCTCTTATGCCTTCGAGATAGCCAACAAGACAGGGTTGCCCCCGGCGCTGATCGCCTACGCACGCAAACGGGCCGGTGAAAAGGAGAACGAGGTGGACGAACTGCTGATCGACCTTCAGCGCGAAAAACAGGAAGTAGAAGAAAAACTCACTGAACTGGTCAACAAGGAAAAAGCGCTCCAACGGCTTATATCCAACTATGAGCAGACGCAGCGTGATATGGAAGCACGCCGCAAGCGTTTCAGGCAGGAACAGAAGGAGACCCAACTGCAACGGACCGACCGGGAAAACCGTGAACTCGAAAAACTGCTGAAAACGATGAAAGAACAGCAGAGTGCCGAACACGCCGGGGAACTGTTGCGCGAACGCAAGCGTGTGCGCAAGGAAATGGCCCAGGAACTAGAGGTCTTCAAGGAGCAGGTCTATACCGAAGAGAAGACACGCGGCATAACTCAACCGATCGCTGCCGGGAGCAGCGTAAAGCTACGCGACGGAGAAGTCACCGGTACGGTGGAGTCATTGGACCGGAAACACGCTATGGTGCAGATGGGTGATATGCGGATGCGGATCGCACTACGTGACCTGGTCCATGTCGAGGCTCCGCTGGAGATCAACCGGCACAAGGGTATCCGGATCGATACAGTAGAGCAAAACGCACGCTTCGAGGCTAAGATCGATATCCGTGGCTTCCGGAAAGACGAAGCGCTGCTCCGACTGGAAACCTATCTAGACCAGGCTGCCCTGACCAATGCCAACCGCCTGGAGATACTGCACGGCAAAGGGGATGGCATCCTCAAGAAAGCGGTGCGCAGCAAGTTGAAGGAATACGACTTCGTACGCGAGATCAGGCACCCTGAAGCCGAACAGGGCGGAGACGGCATCACGATCGCCGAGCTGGGGATCTGAGCGCACACCGCTCCCCCTACCTTCCGCACCGTTTTTGGCTATCTTTGCGATATGAGGCCTATAGACTTCAGCCAGAGAGCATTCGACACGGGTCTGCTCCGTGATATTGCTTCACGTACTGCCGGCAGGACCACGCACGAGCAGATCGCGCTCAGATCGACCTACGACCGGTCAGACACGAACGACAGTGCCCATACGGGATACGTGTCCGGCATACCCCCTTTCCTGCGCGGCCCCTATGGCAGCATGTATGTCGTCCGTCCCTGGACCATCAGGCAATATGCGGGTTTTTCTACTGCAGAGGAAAGCAACGCCTTTTACAGGCGCAACCTGGCTGCCGGCCAGAAAGGACTCTCCGTAGCATTTGACCTGGCCACCCACCGGGGCTACGATTCCGATCACGAACGAGTGACGGGTGATGTCGGCAAAGCCGGGGTTGCCATCGACAGCGTGGAGGATATGAAGATCCTTTTCGACCAGATACCACTGCAGGACATCAGTGTATCCATGACTATGAACGGGGCGGTGATCCCCGTCATGGCGTTCTACATCGTAGCTGCCGAAGAGCAGGGAGTAGCCCCGGGGCAACTGAGCGGCACCATACAGAACGATATCCTCAAGGAGTTCATGGTGCGCAACACATATATCTACCCGCCTGCTCCTTCTATGCGGATCATCACGGATATATTCAGCTACGTATCTCGCCGCATGCCCAAGTTCAACTCCATCAGTATCAGCGGCTATCACATGCACGAAGCCGGTGCGCCTGCGGACCTGGAGCTGGCCTACACCCTGGCTGACGGGCTGGAATATGTGCGTGCGGGTATACGCGCCGGTCTGGCGATCGACGATTTTGCACCACGGCTCTCTTTCTTCTGGGGTATCGGCATGAACTTTTTCATGGAGGTAGCCAAGATGCGCGCGGCGCGTGTACTGTGGGCCAAACTGATCAGGCGGTTTGACCCCAGAGAGGAAAAATCAATGGCGCTCAGGACCCACAGCCAGACCTCCGGCTGGAGCCTCACGGAACAGGATCCCTTCAACAATATAACGCGTACGGCCGTAGAAGCCCTGGCCGCCATCTGCGGCGGTACCCAATCGCTGCACACCAACGCACTCGATGAAGCCATCGCCCTGCCGACAGACTTCTCGGCCAAGATCGCACGCGACACGCAGCTCTATATACAGCGGGAAACGGCCGTATGCAAGGCGATAGATCCCTTCGGAGGATCCTATTACCTAGAGTCACTCACTACCGAACTGCTCACGAAAGCCTGGGCGCATATCCGGGAGATCGAAAACCTGGGCGGCATGGCCAGGGCCCTGGAGAGCAGCCTGCCCAAACTGAGGATAGAAGAAGCCGCAGCCCGGCGCCAGGCACGCATCGACAGCGGCCAGGATCATATCATCGGCGTCAACCTGTTCCGTGTAGAAGACAACCAGCGCTTCGAGATACTGGAAGTAGACAATACAGCCGTACGTGAAGCGCAGATCAAACGACTGGCGCGTATCCGGGCCGAACGAGACGAAAACGCCGTCAGGCAGACGCTGGCAGACATCAGCCGATGTGCAGCCGGAGAATCGGAGGGCAACCTGCTGGAGCTGGCCATAGCCGCAGCACGCGTAAGGGCGACACTCGGCGAAATATCCTCGGCGATGGAACAGGCTTTTGGCAGGTATAAGGCTGCCAGCCAGATGGTCAGCGGCGTATATGCCAAAGAGATAGCTATGGACGATACATTTCAGAAAGCCCTGCGGATGTCTGACGAGTTTGCACAGAGGGAAGGCCGTCGCCCGCGTATTATGATCGCCAAACTGGGCCAGGACGGGCATGACCGCGGAGCTAAAGTGATAGCGACCAGCTTTGCCGACCTGGGATTCGACGTGGATATCGGCCCGCTCTTCCAGACACCGGCCGAAGCGGCCCGCCAAGCGATGGAAAACGATGTGCATATACTGGGCGTATCTTCTCTCGCCGCCGGTCACAAGACACTGATACCGGAGACGATCGCAGCGCTGAAAGCCCTCGGGCGCGAAGATATCCTGGTCGTGGCCGGAGGAGTGATCCCGCAGCAGGACTATGATTTTCTATATGGCCAGGGAGTAACGGCGATCTTCGGACCGGGGACCGTGATCCCCCAGGCAGCCATGCGCATACTCGATATACTGATGCCGGGCAGCGAAGAAACCGTCTAAGTGGCAGCCTGCTAACCGCTTAAGACCATTTTACAACATAACTTTCTATATTTGCCGCCGTCTTCACCAATCGTACCTATCCGGCATGACAGCCATATTACCCTCCAGGTTCCAGCCGCCATATACAGTCTCTCCCGCCTACCAGCAACCTGTCGCATACTTCTGCATGGAGTACGCACTGGATCAGTCGCTGAAGATCTATTCGGGGGGATTGGGTTTTCTGGCCGGCTCACATATGCGCAGCGCTTATGAACTGAAGCAGAACATGATCGGCATAGGAATACTCTGGTCCTACGGGTACTATGACCAGGTGCGCAATGACGACAATACACTGCGGGCGCAATTCCGCAGGAAAAGCTACAATTTCCTGCAGGACACTGGTATCCTGTTTTCCATTACGATACACAATGCACCGGTATGGGTACGGGCTTATTTCCTGCCGCCCGATTGCTTCCGGTCAGCGCCGCTCTTCCTCCTGACAACCGATATACCGGAAAATGACTTCCTGGCCAGGTCGACGACCTTCAAGCTCTATGACTCCAACGCAGCCGCCAAAATTGCGCAGTGCATGGTCCTGGGAATCGGCGGTTTCCGCCTGCTCGAAGAGCTGGGCTACGAGCCCGCGGTCTACCACCTGAACGAAGCGCATGCGCTCCCGGTGGCTTTCCAACTGTACCGGAAATACGGCAACCTGGAAGAAGTGAAACGGCACATGGTCTTCACTACACATACGCCCGAAGAAGCAGGCAATGAAAAGCATCCGCTGGACATGCTGGACAATATGGGCTTTTTTGGCGGCTGCACGGCCGCTGAAGTACGCAGGATCACGGGGATCGACGGGGATATCTTCAATCACTCGCTGGCTGCACTGCGTATGAGCAAAAAGGCCAACGCCGTGTCAAAACTGCACGGCGATGTATCCCGCAGAATGTGGGAACGGTACGATTCGATCTGCCCGATCATCCATATCACCAACACCCAAAACGCAGCCTACTGGGCCGACCCGGAAATGGAAGCAGCGCGCCTGGCACGCGACAAGAATATCGTTTTCGAACGCAAGAAGGTACTCAAACGCAGGCTGCTGGAAGAAGTAGCCGACCAGACCGGGAAGTGGTGGGATGAACATACACTCACCATTGTGTGGGCGCGCCGCTTTGCCGCCTACAAACGTCCCGACCTGATAGCCAGGGATATAGAAGACCTGGAAGCCCTGCTGAATGACCCGGCACGCCCGGTACAGATCGTATGGGCAGGCAAGCCCTACCCGACCGACCAGGGAGCTCTCGACCTCTTCAACCAGCTGGTGGAACTGAGCGCCGGCTACGACCGGCTGGCCGTACTGACCGGCTACGAACTCCGGCTCTCCAAGCTGCTCAAAGACGGCAGCGATATATGGCTCAATACACCGATCGTGACCAGGGAAGCTTCGGGTACCAGCGGTATGACTGCTGCTATGAACGGCGGTGTAAACCTGTCCACCGATGATGGCTGGATACGCGAGTTTGCGCGACATGGCAAAAACTGCTTCATAGCTCCTGCAGCACCGGCGGATCTCGGGCCAGGCGACCGGGACGAATACGACCGGTCAAACCTGCTGCGTATCCTGAGGGAAGAAATACTGCCCCTGTACTACAACAAGCCTGCACACTGGGCAGAAATACAGCTGGCCGGCATGAACGATGTACATGATTACTTCGAATCTGCCAGGATGGCGGACGAGTACTACAGGTTCATGTATACGGCCTGACAGGCAGCCGTTTGGACATATAAAAGACCTTGCAAGCTCCATTCGTCTATTTTAGACCCACTTCCATCGTCTTTGTAGCTGCCGTATGTTTTAATTCATGATTTTTGTTGACGTCAAACCAAGAGTCATGAATAGTTTTTTCCGCAAGTTTTATCTCCTGATCGCACTAGCTGTGTTCACTGCTGTCTCCCCGGAGGGACTCTATGCGCAGTTCCCGCTCAATATGGGCGCCGGACAGCAGAAGATCACAGGAAGGATCAGCGGTACCGTGCTCGACTCAGTGTCCGGTACGCCGGTAGAGTTTGCGACGATCAGCATCAAACGTGCGGGAGCCAGCCAGGAACTCGGCGGGACGCTCACCGGTGCAGACGGCGGTTTCAGGCTGGATAACATGCAGACAGGCAAGTATGAGATAAGTATCTCCTTCCTGGGCTATAAGGACCTGGTGCTGAAAGATGTGGAGACTACCGGTAAAAAGCCCGACCTCAACCTGGGCAAACTTCAGCTTGCTCCCAGCGAACTCATGCTGAAGGAAGTCGTCATCGAAGGCCAGAGCGCGCTTATCGAAAACAAAGTGGACAGGATGGTCTACAATGCGGAAAAAGACATCACCATTGCAGGTGGCGACGCCAGCGATGTCCTCCGCAAAGTGCCCATGCTCAGTGTCGATCTTGACGGTAATCCATCGCTCAGGGGAAGCTCAAATGTACGTGTTCTCATCAACGGCAAGCCTTCCGGCGCTATGGCGGGTTCCGTATCGGACGCCCTGAAAATGATCCCGGCCGACGAGATCAAATCAATAGAGGTCATCACCTCTCCTTCCGCCAAATACGATGCCGAAGGCACAGGCGGTATCATCAACATCATCACCAAGAAAAAAACAGCCGAAGGTATCAACGCTTCCTTAAACGGCGGTGTCAATACACGCAACGCCATGCTCTTTGGCAGCCTGGGTATGCGCAAAGGCAGGCTCGGCATCAATACCAGCCTGGGCGGCAATTATTTTATCCCGCAGGGAGGCTTCACGGAGTTTCGGCGCGAGGAGACCAAGCCTGCAGGCCTGGCCCTGCTCACCCAGGACGGGCAGTTCATCGGCGGCCGCAATACGTATAATGCTTCCTTGTCGGCCGACTACGACATCAATGCCTATAACAACCTGTCTTCGTCTTTCCGGGTCAACTCGTTCGGGTTCACCGGCGACAACGAACTGGATGTAGTCTTCATCGATCCGGAGATAGGGATCAACCAGGCTTACAGCCGCGACGCGGTCAACAAAGTGCAGTTTACCAACTTCGACTGGACGGTCGATTACCGCAAAACCTTCAAAAAACCGCAGCAGGAGTTTTCCGCATCGTCCCAGATCTCCAAAAGCAACTCGGTCAACCGCTATACGCTGCAACAATACGCCGAGATGTTCCCGGATCTGGTGCTGGATGAGCGTTCCTTCAACGACGGGACCAATATCGAGTGGACGATGCAGGCGGACTACGTACATCCTTTCACGAAGTCGACTTACGAAGCGGGCGCCAAAGCGATACTGCGGGATATCGGCAGCGACTTCACCTATGAGTTGCGGGACCCTAATACAGGCGCCTATATCCCGGACGCCGGGCGTGGCAATGTCTTCGGCTATGGCCAGGATGTCTATTCGCTCTACAATACCTACAGCCACAAGCTCAGCCAGACGCTCGAGATCAAGGGTGGATTCCGCTGGGAACTGACGGATATATCGGGTACATTCACCAACGGCGAAGTACCGATCACCAACCGGTACAGCAACTATATCCCGAGCTTTACTATCTCCAAGGCTCTGAAGAATTTCCGCTCTGTCAAGCTGAATTATACCCGCCGTATCCAGCGGCCGAGCCTCTTCTTCCTGAACCCCTTTGTCAACGAGAGCGACCCGCGCAACATCAGCCAGGGTAACCCCTATCTCGGTCCTGAAGAGTCGGACCTGGTAGAGGCTGGCTACAACGGCTTCTTCAAAAACACGGCATTCAATGTCAATCTCTACTACCGCTATACCAAGGACGTGATACAGAGCTATATTATCATCCGGGAAGACGGAGTATCGGTCAACTCATTTGACAATATCGGGTACAACAGCAATATGGGGGTCAACCTCTTCGGGCAGATCCAGTTCTTCAATATCTGGACGGTACGCGGCTCAGTCAACGCTTTCTATGTAATCCAGAACGGTGTCATCGCCGGAGAGCGGCTCCAGAACAACAACTACCAGTACAACATCATGCTCAATACGACGCTGCAGCTCAAGGATGACTGGATCATAGAAGCTTTCGGCCTGTTCAACTCTCCCAGGGTCACACTCCAGGGTAGCAACCCGGCTTTCTCCATCTTCAACGTGGGCTTCAAAAAGCAGTTCTGGAACAAGAAAGCGAGCCTGGGGCTCAACATCACCAACCCGTTCACGCCCTACCTGAAGTTCAAGCAGGATCTCAGCGGCCCCGGCTTCTACCAGTATACGGTCAATGCCATACCGTTCCGCGCTGTCGGTATCAACTTCAGTTACCAGTTTGGCAAGATGGAGTTCCGCAACCCTATGCAGAGGCGCAAAGGTGTGAACAACGAAGACCTCAAACAGGGAGAAGGCAATATGAACTTCTGACAATCAAGATCTTTTCATACGACCTCGATTCAGAGGGGACGGCTCAAAGGAGTTTGTCCCCTCTTTTTTTACGGGAACCCTTGCGCGAAATGATCTGTTTGGTATATTTGCATTCGGTTTTCGAAAAGGCCTGAATGCAGGCTGATACGAGGATCGGTAAAGGTTTATTTACACACCCATGTGGCGGAATTGGTAGACGCGCTAGTTTCAGGAGCTAGTGGCCTTGGCTGTGCTGGTTCGAGTCCAGTCGTGGGTACCCCGATCAAACACAAACGCCTGATATTCAATGCATTGTTGAGTATCGGGCGTTTGCTTTTTAATATTGTTACGCCAATTGTTACGCCGAGAACACTATCTCTATAAGCTTGAGGGATGCTTCCCACCTGAGTAGTGCCTCTAAGCCAGCTTATCTCTGTTGCGTTATTATAGCCTGACAAACAGCACTCTCAGGCTAACTTCAAAGAAGGCCTGCTAGAATATCCTGAACCATCAATGCTCTCTCCTTATTCAGTGTCTTCATGTATGCCAAGATAGTAGGGATACCCTCTGGCACTAACCCTCCCGAGAACTTTTAGATCTCCACAAACAACTCCTCTAGATAGACGGACTCCTGGGGCAGAGAGCTGCGGATATTACGTAGTACTGATCACGTATATCTACGCAGCAATTTACGTAGATATACGGTTGGGACTTGTTGACTGCACTCCTACTTTTAGCAAAAAGAAAAAGTGCATATGGAAGTTGAAAATCAGGACTTTGATTGCCGGTATTAACTGTACTCACAGCGTCTATGTTCTAATCACATATCATAACTCCCCTCGCGGAGCAGTGAAGCTGAAAGCGAGAAGCGACCAGTATCCAGCAACAGTTTTTGATAGCTGAGCCAGACTCACATAGGAGCTTACCGTTAGCATAAATTACTTGGAACAATTACTCACCGTAAACTGGTAAGGCATGTTCCTAGACATATATGACACATGGCAGTTTCCACTCCAATTGCACAGTCAGCACAACGATAAGTGGGCAGAATTAGCTGCTTCCATCACCATTTCGTAGAAGATTGATCACTAGCCTTTTCATTTCCTATCCATCGCAACTAAAGCAGATCCCTATAACGAATGACTACTCAACCACTCTGAATAAATAATGATCATGAAAAAACACTTATACAACACATTCTTTTCTCTTCCGAAAGCCTCCTTAATACTATTTCTTATCTCGCCGTGCTTGGCTATCGCCCAGATAAATTACGATTCCACGTTCAACAGGAATGCCCGATTTCTATATGATGAGGCAGGCACAAATGAAACTTTTATCACTACGCTGACACAGCAAGATGGCAAAGTTCTAATCGTCGGGGAGACCGACTATGATCCAGATGAGGCAAACAATTACCGGATTTTAGTCATCAGGCTAAATGATGATGGCACATATGATCACAGCTTCGGTCAGCAGGGTAAGGTATATATCGACACTCCAGATGCTACCGACCGTGCCAATGGGGCTACACTGCAAACTGACGGAAAAATCTTGATTGTTGGCTATCAAGGCCTCTTTAAAGGAACTGTGTATCGGCTAAATATCAACGGATCATTGGACCCTACTTTCGGTACGGGAGGTAAGGCTGTTATCAACCCGGAAAGTGTCTATGAATTCAGGAGCATCAAGATACAATCAGACGGGAAAATAGTGGTCGCAGGATATGGCTTCATCAATTCAAGATTCTCCTATCTAATAGCTCGCTTTCTCAATAGTGGAGCACTAGATCCTTCCTTCAACTCTCAAGGATACCATAAGTTCAGGACAAGCACATCAAACTTGGAAGAAGATTCAGGAGCAGGATATGGTTTAGATATTCATAACAATAAGATTATCTCCTGTGGTTACAACGAAAGAGCAAAAGAGGAGGGAACTGTCGTTCGGCTGAATACAGACGGCACTCTGGATAACACTTTTGGCAATAGCGGCACCATGCAGTTAATCTTAGGTCAAGATCTGTTTCTCTATGATGTAGTAGTAAACAATGATGGTAAGATCATCTTGGGAGGCAGGTATGAATCTTCGAGCTCCCTACACAGAGCAATACTTATCAGGTTATTCCCAAACGGAAATATGGACGCTGCATTTGGCGAAGGCGGTTATAGATTGTACGGCAGTGGCTTCGGTGCTGGTAAAATATTCATGTACCAAAATGAAAGAATACTTATAGGCGGTGGAAGCTACCTCGCTATGGTTAACTCAAGCGGTTCACTCCTCCAAGAGCTCTCGATTGATATCGGCAATAATGTCTTCTTCACTTACGCCACTGACATACATGTTGATCAAATGCAGGGCAAAATCTATATGACAGGAGCTTTCATACAAGATCTTTCTTCATGGCACTATGGTGGTTTTACAATTCGGATGAACCCTGATATGTCGACCTCTATACCTTGGGAAGACAGGACGGATATTATCCTCAAAGCCTATCCCAACCCTGTGGCAGAAATCCTAACTATTGAAAATAGCTCCCGCTCTCTAATGGCAGATATCCAATTGGTTGATGACATGGGCAGAACAGTCATGAGCACCGCCGCAACAGGTTCTACTGACAGTCAAATACAACTTAATTTAGCTCATCTGCCTCCGGGAATATATTACCTGAGTGTAATCGATCACATAGGATTCAAAACTATCCCGATAATAAAACTCTGAATACACACAGAAGAGAAATTGACTCAAAGTATCTGTGCTAGTCCAGTTGCTATTAACTCCAACTCCAATGGCCATTGCCACTTCTAAATCAGGCTCCAAAAAAGTAAAACATGACATTTACAACTCATTTATTCCTTGGCTTCCTCTTGTTGTTAACTCCAACAAATCCAATCGTCGCCCAGCCCGGCAAAAAAACAGTGACTATAGCGCCCTTCACTTTTTCCAAACAGGCTGTTTCCTCTGCCGGGGCCGAGGTCGTCAGTAAAGAGGTACAAGCGATACTGACAACGAGCAGAAGATTTACAATGGTTGACCGGGACAATAGCCAGCTCATCAATGCAGAACGCGAATTGCAAAAAGGCGAAGACTTTATAGATAGCAAAGTAATTGAACAGGGTGCCAGCCTGGGGGCAGACCTCATTTTCATCGGGCATGTCATTAGCTATTCGTCAAAAGAAGGCCCCGTAATTCATTTAAGCATTATAGATATAGCTACCAGAGAGATCACGGCAAGTGAAATCATTACTACCCAGGAGCGCCGTATAACTGCGTTGAACCGCACCGTGGATGCCGCAACCAGAGACTTATATTATTCTTCAAATAAATGGCGCAAGACAGGGAAACCGAAGGTTACTGTTGTGACAACAATTATTAAAGAGGCCTCGGCCATGAACAATACTCTTGAGAAACAACTCCTGGGTTTCATTGACGACCATTTTCCCTTACGGTTCCCCATACTCCAGTATGATGAAATCGATGAGCGCAAAGGAGTCCAATCCGTTCTTTTACAAGCCAACGAGAAAGATGGCCTAAAAAAAGGAGACAAGTTCAAGATCGTGGAAGCTGTTTCCATCGAGTCTCGTACCGGAGCCTCCTTCACCAGAGAAAAAGAAATAGGGAAAGCACAAGTAAAGCAGATAGAGGGAGATGTCACAGTATGCAAGGTCACTTGGGGCCATGAAGAACTGGTAGCACTGCGGGGCAAACCAAATGTCTACCTAATCAGAATCAGATAACTACTATACAACGGGTAAAGCTCCATTTTACTGGCACCAGCCACCATTATATCGCCACTTAAATTCGTACGAAGGCTTACCACACACTCTAATTAAACGCGATGAAGTTTGTCTATTTTTTTCTGCTCTTGGGTGCCCCTTGTTTTTACACCATACCTGTATTTGCTCAAAACACCGGAGTAGTAGGCCAATCTAAATCTGTCAACCAGGTACAGCCGGTCATCATCATCGTACCGTTTACCAAAGAAGGGAGAACCATTCGTGAGGTACTGGAAGAGGATGTTACTCGCCGCGTAGCAATTACTAAAGTCAAGGAAGCCTTTGACATGCGAGGGTTTAGCACCGTGGATTTTCTCGCAAGGTTACGGGCTACGGATATGGACCGGCCCATGACAGGGGATACCCTCAACGATGTAAAAAAACAAATCATCGAACTCTCTGGTGCCGACATCTACGTTGATGTGGAGGTAGCTCCATTGACAAGCAAGAGCGGAAACAGCGTAAGACTGATCCTCACGGCATATGATGCTTTCACAGGAGTGTCCCTCGCCAATAAAACTGGGAGCAGCCCTAAGTTTTACACAGAAGACTATGGGAAGCTGGTCGAAAGAGCTTTGGAGGAAGAAACAGGCCCATACAGCCCTCCAATGCTGGAAGATTTTCTAAACGTGATACAGACCAAATTCACAGATATCGTGGAAAACGGACGTTTTATCAAGATTCAGTTTAACCTGTCTCCAGATGCTTCTTTTGATTTAGAGGATGAGTTTGGGCCGCAGAGGCTTCCTCTTTCCGACATATTGGAAGAATGGATGGCAGAAAACGCTTTCAAGAGCTACTACCACATCCAAGGCGCTACCCCGAAAATACTGATATTCGACAAAGTACGGATACCCTCACATAACGAGTCCGGGAAAAACTATACGCCAACCCGGTTTGCCCTGCAACTAATGCAGTTTTGTAGTAAGTTGGAGCCCGTCGACAACCCTGGCACGCGCTTGCAGGTGAAACGGGACGTCCGTGGCGGGACTATTTATATCACCATTCAATAAACCCGCCTTGCTCAACCAGCAAGGCTAGTGGGAACGGCCCCAAATTAGATAAATACAAGTTTAATCATGTGCAATAGCTACTACTTGATCTTGACGGTTAAGTAGGCCCTAAAAAAACTACCGAATGCTCTGTACTAATGTCGAACGCATTGTTCAAATACGACAGAGTGATTTTCTGCCCCTTCAGCCCGTATGGAAGAGGTGTTAGAGCGGAATTAGTCACGACTTAATTGTCTAGCTTGAATTTAATGGTTTTCAATCCAATCGTCCCTGATCAAGTCTTGATTTACACACCTGAGATGCCGTTGAAAGTATAAAACAGGACTTCCTGCACTTTTGGTAGTTGGTAATTCTCTATCGACTCATATCCATGTCCTTCCCTCTGTTCCGATCCTGTTTTTCAGGCTGATCCGGTTGTATATTCTTGACCTGCTCGTGGGCCTTCTCCCGTTCATGCTCCCGGATACCCGCCCGGATAATTTGCGCCTGTTCGTTCTTGCTTCCTGCCAAAGCCTTCTCAAGCTGCGCTGCAAGTTCAGGCCGGTATTGGCGAAGCGAATACCCGGCATTGAAAGCTCTTTTGTCCAACTCTTCCATAGTTACAATTCAGCGTTTGAATGCCTTTCGATATAGTTGAGAATACTGACCCTGTCATACAGTATAGTCTTGGCCCCCATATGCGAAGAGCGGATCGCTTTTTCGTCGCGCAGACGCTGAAGGGTTGTTTTTGAGCGGATTTTCAACATCGACATCGCCTCTTCAGCGTCTATCCATTTCTCCGCGGTGCCGTGTTTCTCACAGTATTGTTCGATGGCAGCCTCGATCAGATTTATGAGTGTCTGTGGATCGAGACATATCTTTTCCGGCAACCCGTCTGCTGTCCTGGCGCTTTCGTCACCCATATTCGAGATATGTTTTGGAATGTGTCTTAATATGTGATGCGCACAACCTGTGTTGCGGACAGGGAATCATGCCACCCCCTCTTTCCCAGAAAAGACAACGCTTCAAGAGGAATCAGCCTGCATAATGTCCGTCCCAGGATAGTCATACCTGAAGGCCTGAAACCGTCTTCCGTAACAACACAAGTGCCTGTAAACATCTTGCCCAGCGTCTGTCCGGTGAGGCCTTCTAAAGCCCAATAGTAAATTACAGTTCCTCCATACAGTAGGGTCCAGTCATTCAGCTCCCGAAGAGGCTCATAAAATACAGTAGCGAGGCCTATCAGAAAACCGGCAGCCATATAGTCTACAATGGCATTCGCCAGACGCCGCCACTTCCCGGCTATCGGTGGACCCTCCACTACCACACTTCCTCTTACCGGTGATCCTACTCCTACGATAATTCGCCCCCCGGCACTACCCGCGTCGTTGAATACCGCCAACTCGAATTCTATCTGTTTCCTGTTTGCGATATTACGGCATCGAAGGGTCTTCTCACCTTTTGGAGCTACTTCACCAACAGGAACCAATTGTACCTGCATAGCGTGGCGCGTTTCCCACCGCAGGGTTATTTCTTCTCCTTCGTTCACATAGGTTCTATTTGCCTCAAAACGAATAATCTCGGGTGGCGCCATATGATGACTGTCACCACCCGGGCCGCCCGCCATCATATAAGCCAGGAACATGTCATAGCTCTTCCTTTCGGCAGGATCGCAGAGCACTTCATATGCTTCCTGTATTTCCTTGAATTGCTGTTCAAAGAATGCATCTCCGCCGTTCACATCAGGATGAAATTTCTTCGATAATTTTCGATAGGCCGTTTTGATCTCTTCTATTGATGCATCCGTCTCGACCCCAAGAAGGTGGTAATAGTTTTTCATACGCAGGGTTTATTTTTAGTATGTGCTTTCTCTCGATACTCCGGTGTTGGTGACCTTCCTATAGTATTTGTGGTACTTGTATTCTTCCCAGGCAAGCGAGCAGGCAGCAAAAAACAGGAACAGAGCCAGGTTTAAGCCTCCGAATAAATAACTGACGGCTGCGAACAATAGGATCAGCACCGGCTCTGCCAAAAAACGGACCGCTGGCCTGCTTGCCTTGAGCGTCCAGCTCATCCTGTGCCTGTTTTTCTTAAACCCTACTTTTACGCCCGGATTTATAAGGCGACCCAGAAACCGGCTTCTCCCTCTGGACTCAAGACTTGGTCGGTCTTCCGAGTCCGATTTGAACAGATCGAAAAAGAATTCGAACAACACGAGAAGAACAAACAGATAGCTATAGTACCAAAGTATCTTACTGCCGTCATATGGGGCTTTCAAATTAACGAAGCTGGGGAGAAGAGCCAGATTGCCCAATGCCTGAACCGTATAGTTCCCCGCCACATATACCGGGCGCAGGGCTTCATCCAGTTCGGATGGCTCAAGCTGACTTTGTACCGTAAAAACGGCAAACTCTTCATCAAGCGGATGGAAGTCAAAATCCTTGACGGCGAAGAACCGGAGCAGAAGCAACGACAGGAGCACAGTCGTGATGCCATGAGAGTACGAGCCGATGCCCTTGCGCAGTACAACCTGCACTGAAAAGGAAAATGCACGGATCACAGCACTTACCGCCCACACTACAGGTCCCAGATATATCCCATATCGACCCTTTCGGGCGCTATAGGAGTTTCTTAATCTAAGCTGCTCGGGGGTTTCCAGGCTGGATTGCTGATTCTTCATAAGTCAGTCTCAAGAAATCGTCAAAAGACTTCTGAAAGGCATACCAATCTGCTTAGATACTATTCGTTGGACGGCGGGAACCAAAGGTTGTATTTACACCAAAATATCTGGCCAAAATATAGATATTCGATGAATAACTACACATAGTATAAATGCGCAACATTGATACGTATTTACACTTAATTATACCTCTATAATTGATGATTATTCTTAAAACAGGGACTACTATTCATAGTCCTTGTAATGCACATCAAATCGGCCATCCGTAAACCGGATTGTATCTCGACGACTCGTCACAGCAGAAAAGCCGAAACGGCCTGAAACGATCTTATTCACCGTATCCAGATGAGTGATCTCTAGGAAATGTGGTTCATTTAGAGCTTTTGCACATGAGCCACCACGTCTCGTATCTGAAAAGATAAAATCATCATTAGATATTGGTGCCATCTCCCCGAAATGTATACGAGTGGCATTAAGATTGATGGTCTGATATACTGTGTCGCAGGAATAGGAGAAAGTCTTTCTTAACCTTACTCTTAAACTAGGAGAATTAACTTTTCTGTCAGGGGTATATAACACTTCAATAGAATCATACGGAGACGGAGCCCCAAAATATTCCCCGGCATGCGGAACCCAAACCTTCCCTCTCATAAGACACCCTGCGGTATTCCTGCCCTCATGCGTCAGCGGAGGCAGCTCCGTCGGCATGTGGTCACAGTTTTGGGGTTGAGGTTCCGTGATGGATTCTTTATCGCAGCCGGTGAAGCTCGCAAGCAAAAACGTCGCGCTTAAGGCGGCTGCCTTCAAATTTGATTTAATTGTGCGCATTTTACTTCCTTTTGATCCACTTGATGTAAGTACGATCTGCCGGGGCCTGTGCCGAGTTTACCTCGATTATATACAGTCCGTCTACCCACTCTCGTGTATCGAGGGATATCGTGTGGTTGGAAATATTACTAAAATTTTCATATTTCACCACCCTGCCGTGTATGTCCTTAACGGAAACTTCCACCGTTTCTAGCGTTCCTGTAAATAAATACACAAATTCCGTGCCAGGGTTGGGGTACGCACGGATTAAACCACTGTGAATGCCTTCGGCATCCACCAATTTATGGAGATTGTCTGCAATTCCCAAATTTTGAGGTCTTAAAAACAAACCACCCTCAAGGAAAATCTTCGCTACATCCTGAAGATGGCCGCAATAGTCCGTCACCCAGCCAATGCTTGATGTATCGCCTGGTGTTGCCACCGCGAACTGCTGCATATATTGTTCGGCATAGCTGGTGCTGTCGGACAAGAAGGAGAGGTATCCGTATTCATAAAAACCATTCCAGAAAAATGATCCTAGGGCCGTATCCTGGTTGGCGCAGGCGTATGTTAAGGACGGCGTCCATCCCCCCGGCGTTGAAAATTCGTCCATAATATCCTCGTTGGAAGGCAGGACGATCGGGCCGCCAGGATCGCTGCATGTTGTTGGCATTTTCGTTACGTACGACGAGCTTTCAAGAGGAATTTGTGTCACGCCCTTGACGATAGAATATGTTCCGCCAGTCGGCCCCGCGCCGCCCCAATAATTACCCCGTGCATACACGACCGGGATATCCCGGTCGTCCAGCTCTATATCAAACAGCAGCGACCCGGAGGTAATGGCCGGCAGGAACGTATTAGGCTGCAGGGTTCCCGTACCCCTGGCTTTTGCATGAGTAGGTGCGTCAATCGCCAGCAGGATATCCGTTCCCTGTATGCCGATATGATTATATACGAGCTGCGCGCAATCCATGAGCACAAGCCCGTTGCTCACGAGGTTCCCGTTAACGATCTTGTGCTCCCCTTCCAGCAGAACGCCGTTATCGTTATTCGCTATGCGCGATCCCTTGTAGAAAAACAGGTTGGAGCTTGTGTTCTGTATGCTACCGTTTACGCCGTTATCGTTATAGCGAATCTCCGTATCCGAGAAGCGGACATATTTGCTGTTGCGAACCGATACCCCGTCTTCCTGTTCCTCTATCACACAGCTTTCAATGGACGCTTCCTTTACCCGCAGCAGGTCAAGCCCTGTCGCGTAATTGCGCCCATCCGTGATCTCGGAACCGATCAGGTAAAAATACCGGCAGTCGATCGCGCTGATCGCCGTCAGGCATTCCGTGAACAGGCAGTCTTCTATACGCAGGTAATGCGGTATGGTGAAATCATAACCGTTGATGAAGATAGCGTTCTCGAAATCATGGAATGTCGAGGACTGAATATCCAGCCTTCGCGGATAATTGGCGGAGATCGCCACATAACTGTTATCCTGGTGGAAATTGACATCTTTCGTTCTGAAAGTCGTCCCTGAAGGCACAGACAGAAAGCCGTCATCCTTGCAGGAAACGGTCATTTCTTCCAGCAGAATGCGTTTATTGGTCGGTACGGCCAGCGGGATAGAGTTAATCACGATATTGCGGTGCTCTGTGCCTGATCCTGTAAATACCCATTCCGTCTCATGAAGGGTCAGCGAATGGCCCGGCAGGAACTCGAAATACCCGTTCCCGGAGAAGTCAAAATCGCCTTCGACGACCAATTGGCCTTCCACCTGGATTACGGCAGTACCGTTCGGATCATTTCCGTCCCATAGCTGGACGAGTGCGCCAGGTTCGAGGATAAGCCTGCCCCCCGATTCCACTTTCAGACTGGAATATTGTGAAACCCGCAGGATGCCGCCTTCCTCTACACGCAGCTCGCCGTTGTTTTTAATGAAACCCCTGGCACCCCATTTGAGCTCAAGCATCCCGCCGGACTGAATTTCTCCTTTGCCGAAATCAGCGAAGATCAGGTGGCTTTCCGCGTTGACGACCACTTCTCCGTCATCGCCGATGCGCAGCAGCGCCCCTTTCTCACAAGTAACATTGGCATGGTGCGTCTCATCGTCCGTATCGCCCACCACCATTTTCGAGCTGTTCGCTATAATGACGGTTGGAGGTGTGTCCTCACATGGGTCTTTTGTGATGTAAAACGACCTGCGCGGGTTCACGATGTTCGTCCCGTTAGTGGTTATATCCTGAAAGCCGATCTTGCCTTCATGATTGAACCAAAGCTCGTTGGCATTCGACAGGGTAAGGTTACGGGTTATAAGGTGCCCGGAACGCCTTGTCTGTAGCGTCAGTGAAGCGATATTGAAAGGCGTATGCGACTTGCCCAGATTGTACTGCCTTCCCGAACCCGAGAACTCGGCAGTCGCCAAGAGAGGGTCTGTCTGCACGAAAGAAAGGAAGAAGGGCATGTTGACAGGCGTAAGGCTCGGGTGCGAGTGGTTATGCTCCTCCTTGTGGGAATCATCGAATACTCCGATATATGAATGTGTCCGGGTAATACCTTCCTCTACAATTTCTTCCACGTCCGTCATATTGTAGTACAGGTTATCATATTCCGGGTCGCGCAAATCGATGCTGCTCACGGCAGGCGTGATGCAAAACGGCCCGATAGGCAGCGGCAGGGAAGAATTGAACACAGTTGAAATTGATTGGAGAAAATCCCCCTGATCACCGCCGTCAAATCCCATATAGCCGCCCGGCGCAGTGTCCAGCGGGTCGGTGTCTGTAACGCGTATGACCTTGCGGTCACTCCACACCGTAACTGTTCCAAACAGGATTTTGATGGCATAGCGCCCGTTATAGACTTCTGTGGGAGTAGAGGGGTGGTCGGGCAGGTAGTTCAGTTGCAAGTCCAGGTGCAGCCTGCCAATGACCGTAGGGATTGGCGCGTCTAAAGAAAGCAGGCTTGATCCGGGGTCTTTCTCTATGCCGTTGCTGTGTTGCTGTCGGATGCCGTTCAGAGAGCCGTTGCTAATCGTCAGATATGTGCAATTCTTCAGGCGGCTATCTTCATCCAAGCCCATAACCGCCAAATCTTCAAAAAAATCTACTTTAGTTGGAGAGCTAATTTCGTCCTGCGACCACGCCGAGTATTCGATAAGGTCAGCCAACGCCCTGGCTTTAAATATTTCTTCTATCTCGGTACCTAGAGGGATATAGGATTTAAGGGGTTTTCGTCCCGGCTTGATATTGAGCAGGTGCTTGAGCATGTGCTGCGCCGCCAGTGAAAAATTGGCTCCCCGGTTGCCCTCGTCGAAATTGATAAAGATATCCGTTTCGTGGTCTTCGTGTTCCGCTTCCATGTCAAGCAAGGCAAATTTACCAGCGACACCGCCGTGACTTACGCCCACGATTACGTTTTGCTCCCGGCTCCCGTT
The DNA here is from genome assembly GCA_964537925.1 of uncultured Saprospiraceae bacterium. GTDB lineage: Bacteria > Bacteroidota > Bacteroidia > Chitinophagales > Saprospiraceae > SLDF01. The sequence goes on from CAZICV010000003.1 coordinate 337,563, forward strand.
AAGCTCTTTCAGCTCGTTCACTTTCTTGATCGCTTCCTTCACACCTCGTGACAGGTTAATAAGCGGCGCTCCGCCGTCCTTGTATGTTAGCCATACAAGGTCGAAACCGTTTTCGCCGACAAAATCTAGCATGGTTTCATCGGGCAAGGTCGAAGGGAACGGCTTTTGCGAAAGAAACACGAACATGATGCCTGCCGTCCGCATTATGCCGAGCTTTTCCTTTTGTGGTGGATCGTAGCCGTTGACGATGATCAGCGGTTTGTTTACACCCTCCTCCGGGCAGCGTAGGAAAAACTCAAGAACATATCCCGATTGGGTTTCATCCGCATCCAGGGATACAACCATATCCGGCTGAGGGCCTTCCGAGCCGCCACCGCCGCCAAGACCGGCGAGCAGATCGATCAGGGATTGCACCCACCCGCTTGGAGGTGTACTCGCGAATATCCCGCGCGACGAGATGATCTTCTGCCCCAGACTTGACCATGCCACTGTTACCGTATCACCCGGATATATAGTGCGAATACTGTTACCGTCATCGAAATCCACCTCCAGGTAAAGCAGGGTATCAAGCCGGGAGAAAACCTGCTCCGGGCGTAAAATGAACGTAATGGTCTGTTTATAGCTTACGTTCGTCAATGGCGTAGCTATAAATACGGAGTCAGTTATGTAAGGCGAGGCGGAGCGGCTTATCACATCATGAAACTGGTTGCCGTAAAAGTCTATCAAATCCAGTGAAAGCGCATCGGGCTTGAACTGGTCGAACCTGTCGGCCAGCACGACAAGCGGCACCGTATCGGAATGCATCAGGTTCAGGGATTCATTCAGGTATGCGTCTTCCGGCTCCGGAAGATAATACGGGCCTGCACTGTGCCAGGAATCACTCAACCGGGCATAGATTAACCCGAATGTGTTTATATCCGCAGTATCTCCGGCTCCACCGGAGAATTTGAAATCCGCCATGTCGATCAGGTCAAGGCTTTTGTCGATCAGGACTTTCGTGGTTATGTAGTTCGTATCGAGCGCTCCGAAGAGATGCGCAATCGTATGCGACATACTATCGACTTCACCTTCTATCTGAATAGATTGGGCGCGAAGCAAACTATCCGGTGCGACTGAAAAAAACAAAACAGCCAGCAGGATCAATAGCCGCTGGCTGTTTTGTTTGCACAACAGGGATACATAACGGGGTCTTCTTAATCCTGGCATAGAAGTTGGTTTTGTAATTAAGAATTGATTCCCCCAATCAGCAGGGAACCAAATCAGAGGCCGGTTCTGTTAATGTGTTCGAACGATGTACCCTAAGGCTAAAGGGATATATTTTCGCCGATGCGATCTAATGATCGTGCTTTGCGAGACAGCACTGTATATTTTTCGCTTTTAAGAATACCAACCAAAGGTATTTTGCCTCTTCATAGGGTGTATGCGTATTTTCACTCAATTTGACTGCGTATTTATACGCAATTTTCCCCGTACAACTACGCTTGATTTTTCCGAGTATATTCACAAAGGACAAGATCTGTCTCCCTGGAATATAAATCTATGTTCTCCGGTGCCTGACTTTTACCTTCGTCAGATGCAAGGGCTCGAGTAAACAAAAGATGAGCCATTCCGCTCATGTCTTTTTTCTGTCAGCTAAGGGGCCTCGCCCCTCGCGCCGCAAGGGTAAAGGCGCTGCGCTTCCGCTTTTCCGACAATTTTCCCCTTGCTTGCAGGCAAGCAATTCCTCGCGGCCGCTGCGCTCCAAAATTCTCTGAAAACCGCCCTTGCGTTTGCTACCCCCACCCTCGGCGGGAGCCAGGGGTTGCATGCGCAACCCTCTTAACATTAAGGAGAAAAAGGAAATGAAGCGTACAAGAGAAACCTATATCCCTGCCGAAGCCGAACTGCATTTCCAGGACCAGCTATCAAGCGCGGTCATCTATCGGTATGAACGTAACGGCCAGCTCATTGGGATAGCCTTCCGCGGTCAATCACAAAAACCTTCATGGCATTACCGCTTTCAATCCGCACAGGAGCAGGAGCAGCACGAACAGGATTTTATAAAGTCCGTGCGGGCAGGTGAACAGGCGAAAAAGGAATACCGGCAAAAGAAAAATGCGCCCCACACTCTCAAGCCCGGCGACATTCTCTTTACCTCCTGGGGCTGGGAACAAACCAATATCGACTTTTTCCGCGTTGTGGCCGTGAAGTCCAAAACGATAACATTGCAAGAGATCGGCGCGACCAGCGTAACCGCGACAGGCTGGGCCTCCGACATGGTCATCGCCAGCCCTGAAAATATCATAGGTACGCCATTTCTAAAACGGGCCGACGGGTTTAATCGCGTCAAATTAGATCGCTCCCGTACCGCACAACCATATGACGGCAGGCCTCTGCATCGCTCATGGTATGCATAAGGACATGAAACATTTAACAGGCTTTAATCCATCCACGCATAAAGGAGAAAGCGCTCATGAAACCCTACACTCCGGAAGGAAAGGCGACGCTGCGGATTTTGTGAGGCCATAGCCGGGAAGAGGGGCGCAAAGTCCCTGCGCCCTCTCCCTGTAACCCGCCTGTTATAAACGCCTTTTGAAAAGGAGGAAGCCAGCCAATGACCGGACATTTTAATGAAGTGGCAAAACGCATGGAAGAACTGGGCCGCCGCCATGAACTGTCAAATGTTTTCAATGACCTTTTGACAATGGCTATATGCAGCTATCACCGTACCAATTTGTTAAGCCGGTTAACTGAAAAAGATCCCGCCAACGAGGAAGCATATCTGCACGTCGCCCGGAAATATGAGGCTGCCGAATTAAAAGTTTTCTCTGGAATTCTCGGCCACCTGATGCTGAACGCAGAGGAAAACCCGTACTCCGATATCTTGGGCGAATACTTCATGCAGCATATTAGCCGGGGACAAAACGGGCAGTTCTTTACGCCCGATCCGCTCTGTGAAATGATAGCCTCACTTCAAACAGAAGATAAAAGCATTACAGGAAAGAAAGTCGCAGATCCCGCCTGTGGCTCCGGCCGCATGCTGCTACAGTTCGCCAGGCACAATCCCGATAATTATTTCTTCGGAGCCGACAATGCTAATACCTGCGCAAAAATGGCTGTTCTGAACTTCTTCCTTAACGGTCTGCGGGGGGAGGTCGCCTGGATGAACAGCCTGTCTATGCAGTGGTATGGCGGTTGGCACATTAACCTGACCGGGCTGGGCATCGTTCCCGTCGAGAAAGAGCAGTCTCTCATATGGACTGCACCACCCCAAGCAGAAGAGGCCATTATACCTGAAAAAGGGAAGTTCGTACAAGCCGCCGGAGACACACAGCTTACATTGTTCTGAAACTTCAGGGAACAAGGATATTAGTCATGACGCTCCTGCTCCAAAGATAGCGGCTGCAAGTTGTTGGTATGTTTGGGTATCGGGCGTTACTAGCGGTGCTAATGTGTCTCTAGCAAAAGCATCTGCATCATTTCCACATTGAGTAAGATTAAGTTGGCTCTTGCAGTAATTGTATAGCTGACCGGAAATCGCCTTAATGTCATCCTTTGAAGTTCCCACTGGTAGTGTAGCTAAAAGCCTTTCTTTTTCTGCCATAAGCTGCTGCGATTGGGCAGGTTGCCCTTTCTCAGTGGCCAACTTTTTTAAAACTTCATCGCCCCATAAATAACTCTCAAGATCGCGCAAGGGCAAAACTTTAATGCCCTTGGCTTGCAAATCCTGAATTTCCCGCGGTGAGCGATCATCTCGGTCAAAGATCATCCAGGTCTCAATACCTGGTGCCAGTTTTTTCAAAAGCATACTGGAAAGCTTTCCATCAGCTTGAACCTGGTTAGTTCCCCCAAGCGGAATGAAATCGGTATCAGGGTATGAGGAAGAAAAAATTGTAGAATAGACGGCTACATCGAAAGCGGGCTTTCGACCGCCTGATCCAAGACGCTTTCCTTCACAGAAGACCACTTTAGCAGGAACGACAAGCTGAGAGAGATCATCTAAAGCCGTATTAAACATATTCTTCCAAAATTGGCGAGTAGGTTTAGTAGGGGTCAGCGTAACAGCTTGGTCAAAGTTTTGCTCATGAAAGTCAATAAAGGCAACTTGCTCCTGATTAGCGCGATTTAATTCCGCTGCTTTTCTGGCCATGCCTATAGAATGTGTGGAAATCCATAGCTGACAGCTAGCGGGGAGCAATGCAAAAAGTTGTTCCAAGAGCTTCCCTTGCAGCTTAGTGTGCATGTGCAACTCAGGTTCATCAATGCAAAACACTGTGTTATCAAAAAATTCCTTTTTAACAATAAAGTCTAAAAGCAAATCAAAGGCCGCTTTTTCTCCTCCCGAAAGGTTTTTGAAATGAAAATCGGAGACCGCGCCCTTATCAAATCTAAATGTCCCACCATCAGTTGGGTTGCCTGTACCAGATAAAATTAGATTGTCAAAAATGGCGGTCATCGAGCTTCGTATTTGTCCTATCAGGCGATCACTGATTTCTTGCTTAGTTTTTGACAGATCCAATCCACTAAAAAGCTCGTTAACAGCTTGGCCAACAATTCTATTATAATTTTCGGAAACTCTTTGTTCTTGGTGCATTAAAGTTCCAAGCATATTAACGCTTTCTAATGCATCATTTACGTTCCGAATTTCAGATGAAGTAAAATCAGCTTCATGCCTATATGCAGACCGAATATAGAAAATTCTTTTGTCGTTATCAGCGGTGGAGTCATGAAACTCTACCTTTACCCCTTCATATATAGATTGTTGGCTATCAGTCACATATCTTGCATGATAAGCTGCATCAAAAATACCACGGCCTCTTCTGTACCGGGACCAAAAGTTAAAGCCCTCAAAAAGAGAGCTTTTGCCAGACCCGTTTGGACCTGTTAGGACAACAAGCTTTGCAGACTCCGGAATTCCTTCAATCGTAAGATTTTCAAATCGCTTGAATTTATTGAGCGAAATACTCTTTATTTTCATCTTGCGAGTGCTATTTGTTTGACAACCTTTGTTCAAATATCAATTTTGTACAAAGCTAGAGCAATTCTTTCAGCCGTTCAGTATCGATGTTGAGGTGACGATCGATATAAATGCGCTCCAGTATACCTAGGCAATCTATATAGGGGGGAAATTCATCTTTCCTATAAGGCATGGCTTGAAGAACCTTACACAATAAGGCTCAATCAATCTGGATAAGGGCTATACCTGTTGCGTTTGTTGCTGGCTAGAAGATGGTTCCTAGATGTAGTACAAGAGAATACTCGCAATACGCACACTTCTTGTATTACAATAAATACAGGAGGACTGGCTCGTGACCATATCTACCAGGCTAGACTACCAAATCGAAAACAAGCTTTCGGAGTTGGCAAGGCTTACCGGTCGTACCAAAACATACTATATCCGGGAAGCTGTGCCTGAAAAGCTGGACGACCTCGAAGACATCTACTATGCGGAATCCCGCGCCGAAAATCCCGGTAAAATCAGGTCAATAGCGGACGTGGAGGCCGAGCTTGTCCGGCGCGTGAGCAAGTAGAAAGTGAACAGCCGAAAAACCTCACGAGCACGAGGACAATGACCTGACTGTATACCACCTAAATAAGAGGACAACTAAGTAAAACACATTCCATCGAACATAATATTCACATAGTACTTCAAATAGTGATATGCAACAGTAGTATTTACTACTCATAAATTTTTCCTCAAAACAAGACATAAAAACATGATCAATAGATAATTTACTTATATTGTCATGCTAAAAACCACAATATGGGAATGTGTTTACACTGTGGTGGACATGGACAACAGTATAAGGACAGAAACTGTAGCACCTGCCACGGTACTGACCTCCACAATAATGCGCCATGCAAATATTGCAACTATGGAAAAGTTAAACATCTCGAAACATGCTCCATATGCTTCGGTTCCGGAAAAGATAAAGAGGATAATGACGGTTGCCAAAAAGCCATGTTTATACTATTCTCAATAATTCTGCTGATACTGACGCTTTTCTAAGTCATGCCTCATTGATTAGTTTTACGTAGATCTGCTTAAGAGCAGAAGAAATAGACTGCCATAATAGCGCTTACTGTTTCACAAAACACTTAAAAGAGGCTTTCTCACTCGAGAATTATGGGTATTTTATTATTCATACGAATTGCAATATTCCATCATGTATTTGTGCCTGATCTTAAGACGAAAAGGTTCAGTATATTTCATTATTCGACTTCTTTCTCCCCGACTCTTGACTAGTTCTATGTCTCTTTTAGTATACCCCAAAAGCTTACCGACCTGCATATGCCATTCATCGTTCTCTAAGGTCTTATACCCTTCGTCATTCAAATAATACCGTGCATAAAGCTCCCTCCCTGCACTTACTTTACTGTTCTGCGCAACGACAGCCATAACTCCTATATTAGGCACATATTTTTCTCCAATAAGAACCAGCTTCTTCTCTTCGATATGCTTATTGAGTTCTTCGATAAGATAATCGGATATTGGAAAACTAGAAGGATCAGGCTTCCGGCATATTATTGCTACAGGTTTCTTTTTCGCAATTAACAACTCAATCTCATATGGCGAGTGCGGATTAACTAAGCCGGGGTCGGCCATTGCTTTGAAAATAGGTTTTAAAAGCACTCTAACAAAACGGTTCATTTTTACATACTACCACACCTTCGCCTTCAAAACAACTTTACTATATCTCTATAGATATCTTTAAAAGCGGTAACTCTGATACAGCAATTCGACGTAAACGAGCGCATGCTGCCTCTCATTTGCCTTTAACTCGGCATGACAATCAAGTGGGTACAATATTTACCTATCGTGTCTTAAGCTCATCCAAATAATCCCCCCAATCCTGCATCATAACCTTGCGCTCATCGAGAAATTTGGCGCGATCATAAGCTTTATCGACCTGATTGCCCGGCGCGTGAGCAAGTTGGCGATCCACCACTTCGTGTCGATACCCCAGCTTCTCTTTGATCGTGCTCATCGCCAGCGCACGGAAACCGTGGCCTGTATGGATGCCCCGATAGCCCATGCGTCCCAGCGCCATCAGAATTGTATTGTTGCTCATATGTGAACGCGGGTTCTTCTGGCTTGGAAAGATATAATCACGGTTGGGGTTCATTTCCTTCAACTCGCGAAGGATAGCGACGGACTGCGTTGATAACGGTACGATATGATCCTTACGCATCTTCATGCGGGCTGCAGGGATGGTCCATACGGCCTCGTCAAGATCAAATTCAGCCCACTTCGCTTTAATCAACTCGCTGGTGCGTACGAATGTCAGCATCATCAGTCCTACTGCCAACCGCGTTTGCGGAAACAGACGGGCCTCGTTCCTATCCAGTCTGCGAATGAAGTCTGGCAGGTCTTTTATTTCCATCGCTGCATAGTTTGTGCGCTGAAAAGGTTTTAGCGCACCACGAAGATCAACGGCTATGTCACGTTCGCCACGTCCAGTAACAATGGCATAGCGGAATATCTGGCTGCTCATCTGTAGTGAACGCCGTGCAACCTCGTATGCGCCACGCTTCTCAACGCCACGCAAGGCAGCAAGCAATACAGGGGCCGTGATGTCGCGTATGGGCAGCTTGCCGATTGAAGGAAACATATATAATTCCAACCGGCGCATAACCGTATCGGCATGATTACGGCTCCACTTCTCTGTATTGTGCTGGTGCCACTCCCGCGCAATTACTTCATAGGTATTTGCGGCCTCTATCTGCGCTTGTCTGGCCTCGTCCCTGCGTACTCTTGACGGATCAATCTTATTGTAAACCTGTTTGTGTGCGATCCGGTGTTTCTCCCGTGCCTCGACCAGTGTCGTCTCAGGATAGATGCCCAGCGATATGAGCTTCTCCGTTCCCATAATCCTGTATTTGTATCGCCAGTATGCGGAACCGCTTGGCTGGGCACACAAATACAGGCCGCGACCGTCCGCCTGTTTGATGACCTTACCTTGCGCCTGAGCTTCCCTGACAATCTTCTGGCAGGCCTTGTCGCTTAATCGCATTTGGGGGTATCTCCTTTTTCCGGTTTTCGTGGTACCCCCACTTGATACCCCCAAATCGTGTGGATACGGGGATACAGGCATAGGGGCCAAGAGACAGACTTTGGCCCTTAACCCTTGAAATTGCTATGTTTCGGATGTCTATAGATGTCCGCGTGGACGAGGATGGATAAGTTTCTGGCGTCCCCTACGGGATACACAATGGTGCGCCAAGACTTTGAAAACTAAGGATAATTGGAGAGTACCTGTATTATCGTACCCCCGATGTTACCCCCTCCCCTATCTATAGGCTCCGACAACCGGGCAGAATGTCTCTATAGGTACGATACTATGCCTTACTGTCTCTGAAATCAACTGTGAAAATGGCCAACGATTCCTCTCTTTGAGGTACTTATCCAACGCTACCTGGAACAACTGGCTACATAACTGGCCTAAGTCACTATAGTACATTGCACCAAACTATCCCCGGCCCTCCTGCCCCTGATAGTTTGTCTCTTATTTGCTTATAGCGCTACAGTCCGTGACTTCATTACGGGTCCGCCACTCTTCGGCAGCTTCATAACTGATACGTACGCTTCCACCGATTTTGAAAAAGCGTGGCCCCTCGCCTCGGCTCCACAGCTTGTACAGGAAAGAGCGACTGATATTAAATGCATAGCAAAATTGTTTGATGGTAAAGGCTGGTTTGTCCATGAAAGTCTCCTTCTCGGTTAAGCCAAGATGATGGGAATTACGCGCTCATATGTAGACCCGTCATCTAAGCGTATTGCAACAAACATGAATGGAATTACTCCCACATTGAAGGTCTTGTATTGCTCGCTAAAAGCATGGCCCCGCCGCCGCTCAGGCTTTCCGGATAAATATCCCTGATAGATTGTTTGAGCCTGTCGTATTGTTCGCTTTTACCGAACTTTTCATTGGCAGTCCATCTTAGGCCGGGTCGGGCATAAGTCCGTTGTCAGCAAACGAGGTGTAACCATCTCGCGTGACAATCAGGTGATCGAATACTTTTATACCCAGGAACTGTCCGGCTTTTGCAAACTGCCGGGTCAGGCTCAAATCCGCTTCACTGTGGTTCAAATTCCCGGACGGATGGTTATGAGCCAGTATAATCCCCGACGCATTGGCCTTGAGCGCGGCCATAAAAGCAAGCCTCGGGTCAACGACACAATATGAAGTGCCTCCTGTGCCCAGCATCATAACACCCAGACAGGCATTCCGCCTGTTGACCAGGAGGATTTTAAACTGTTCGATAAACTCGATCCGGTCATCATCCCATGATGATTTGAGGATTTTATAAGCGGCTTGCGAGTTATTGATCACAGGCATGTCCGCACTGCTTACTTTCGAACGGTAAACAAGCTCTACCTCGGAAGCCTGAAAATCTTCGGTTGGCTTTCGTGTCGTTGTCATGGTCTTTCGCTCCTTACAGTTTAAGGCTGTGTTTGTGGGCTTCGTTTACATCCTTGTGCGGTGCATAACGCCCGTTCATCGGCTTGTGCAGTATGTTTTCACAGGCGAAAAATTCACCGAAGGCCAGAGTTGCCTTCTCTCCCGCCTCATCATTGTCAAGCCAGGTAAAGGCCTTTCGATATCCATAGTTGCGGATATAGGCCATGACCTCTTGCATGGAGGAAGCCGAATTCAAAACAATGGCATCGTCGTCCAGTGGCCTCCCCCGGCGCTGCATGATGACGGACAGGAAATCCATGAAGTCTTCAAAAACATGGATTCCGCCGTGGCCGTAGACCGCACCGCGAATAAAGGATATGGCTTTCTTTCGTACGCAACCTTTCCTGTAAAGGTTGCGGTAATCGTAGCCGCCATCTTCATTTTTCATCGCGACAGCCAAGAATTCCTTGCCCGACTTCCTGTTAAGGACGCTCACCTCTTTGAGATATCCGGTCGCAATCGCTTTTGAAATGCCGCGATCTTCCAGGTATTTGACAAGAGCGATATGAGCCAAAGGCCGAACACTTTTCAAAACGAGGGCACTTTCCTCCCTTTGAATGGGTCGTCCGGGAAACAATTGCGCAGGTATATTTCCTTCGAACATATTTCCGAGCCAGCGTAACGCATCGGATATGGTGTGCCCTGCGCCGGTTGCCTGCAGATACTTACAAACAAGATCAACGCCATCGCCTCCCCGGCCTTCCGCAAAGTCATGCCATGTATTCTGCCTCTTATTAACCTTGAGGCCTGCCGTTCCCTCATCACCCAAAGGAGAATAGTACCAGTCGGCTTGCCGGGTTTTCCTTACAGGCTTTGCCCCCATTTTCTCCAGGATTTCACGCAAGGGCACGGCTCGGGCCGTTTCAATATTCATTGAGACCTCCTTTAAAATGTCAAAATGCAACTGAAAGAAAGATCACGCAGATCGCCTTGAAACATCTCTTTCTCTCATTTGCCAGTTTAGGAAATGCTTCAGGTATGCCCGGATATACCGGACGCAGTTGCCGATCCTCACGGGACGCAAATCATGACGGCCGGTACAACTCCAGACGGCAAGTGTACCCGGGGATTGATCGAGATATGAGGCCGCTTCTTTCCGGGTAAGCAACCGTTCATCGAGGATCGTCATATCATCCGACTGCAGGAGATACCGGATCAAATCAGATCTCCTGTAATAAACCCGGTTACTGATTTTCAGAGGGCGTAATCCGTAATCGCCGCGGCAGTCCCACACGGCCAGAGTGCCAGGAGAAATATTCAGAAGCCACGCTGCCTCTTTTCGCAACAGCAGGTCGTTTACCTCTGTAAAGGCCCGTCGGACAATGGCATTTCTTGAATGTGAAATCTTAAGCTCCCGTCATATCGGTTATTGACGGGTTGCTTATAAGAGGCATTTGACTGAAGGACCAAATTAACGCGACAGATTAAAGCCTGTTAACGACGGGACCTGTACTTGAATACGTATATATTCCACCGAAATAGCTATCAGTCTACAATTCTCTTAATACGACCGCTTACCGGTCAAAATGCCGGGGCTAAACCAGCATGATTGTTCCCCATGAATTTAGAGTGCTTTCGTTTACAACTCTCGTCGATTTGAGGCTTCGCTTCCCGGCAATCTTAAGGGTTCTTGACACACAAAAGATGAGCCACCCCGCTTATCTGTTTTGCTAAGGGACTTCGCCCCTCGCGCCACAAGGGTAAAGGCGCTTCGCTTCCGCTTTTCCGACAATTTTCCCCTTGCCTGCAAACAGGCAATTCCTCGCGGCCGCTACGCTCCAAAATTCTCGGAAAACCGCCCTTGCGTTCGCTACCCCCACCCTCGGCGGGAGCCATGGGTTGCATGACGCAACCCCGTTTCCAAAGGAGGGAAACATGACCAGACTGTATGCACAACCCTACGATATCAGCGCACCCGGCTTTTTCTTTGAAACGACCGAAGAATATATGCAGAAGGTGGCACAGATCATCAATAACTACGGCCTGCCTATCGAGGAGTTTGAAATCCAGTTCATCGACGGCGAAGACATCGACGCAGTGCTTTTTGAAGCTTTGCGTGTGCATCAAGAGAATTTCCCGGCTTTCCTGCGGGCCGTGGAAGAGTGGAGCGATGATGACAAAATCCGTACGATCATCGCCGTGGGCGAGGCCGGCTACAGCTTCGACTTTACAGGCGAAGCGCCTGACTTTGACGTAGAGCTTTACGAGATGGACAGCCTGCGCGATCTCGCATACCACTTCGTCGATGAAGGCCTGTATGGCGAATTGCTGCCCTATGCAAAACACTACCTCGACTATGATGCTATCGCCCTCGATCTTGGCATGGACTATTCAGAAATCGTCATCGCCAGGACAAGGTATGTTTACAGGGTGTACTGATCCCTGCGGTTACGGGTAATCACCCGAGGTCTCTAACGTATAAATCAATACGCGAGAAACCCGGAACACGTTGTTTATCACGTCGTTCCTTTGCCATTGTAAACCCTGCACCGATCAATTCATAAAACGAGGCTTCCCGCACAAGGCATCGGGTTTTGCAGATAACAAACAGGCAGGTCGTATTCACGATTTGTACGGTGTTCAACAGCCATTCCTTTTCGTTTCGTTGAATGAGATTGACCGGCGCTTAATGCACTTTGCTCACCCGATCCATTCCTCGGGCTAAAGCCCGATCCTGCGGACTCCAGCGAAAAAATTTCCCCTGCCGCTATCGCGCCATTCCTCGCGCAACAAATTTTCTCCCTGTCGGGGAGGATCGTTCTCGCCAGCATGCATTCCTTTCGCTGCCAGTCATTCAACGCAAACGAAAGGAGAAATGACATGACCACCAAAAAGCAAACCGAAAAGAAAATGCCTGCCCTGAACATCTTCGCTAAAGTCGCGATGGGCCGGGAAAGCAGGGTTGGTCCTCAAATCGGTGTAGCCTTCAACCACAAGGAAGGCGGAGGGTATAACATCATCCTTGATGCACAGCCCATACCCTTCGACGGGCGCGTCGAACTGGTAGCCTTCCTGCCAGCGCCAAAGCCGTAACCAACCAGGCCGCGCCGGGTTCAGCCCGGCGCGGTTCCCTCAACCAGCTAAGGAGACTTCAACATGACTACTCAGACCTTAACAACCGAATGGCAGGGCATCGCCATCCAGATCATCTATAACCCGGTTTATTCGTCCGTATTCCGCAAATCGTACGGATATCCACTCGTCCGCCTGGAAATTGCCAGCATCGATCACAGCCCGCTTCCTGTAAGCGACACGGGGTATCTGTCCCATTTTTGCGGTACGGAAGACATCGCCGAATATGGCGGACCGGAAGCGTTTGTCCTCAAATGGCTGGATTACGAAGCCGCACAACCGGCATGGAAACACAAAAAGGACCAAGACAGGCAATTAAGCCTCTTCTGATCTTTATGCCCCCCGGCGCTGCCGGGGGGCATACAACAGTAATTCGCTTTCGATCAGGTTTTCACAATGCCACGAAATCTATCAAGCCTGGAAAGACAAGCTTCTTCTCGTATTCCGCTGCTCGTACAAAGAAACAATCAACCCGGCAAAAATCACAATCCAGCCAGCCATATATCGACTTTCTAACAGGAACCTAATCCCCTGCTAAACCCCTGCAATTTCTATTGCGCCGCCCGCTGAAACAGGTTATACTAAAATATAACCCAATTAAGGAGGAAAAGCCATGCATACAGCCAATCTGCGGGCAGTCGGCGGTTCCGTGATGGTGGCCATACCCAAAGCCATACTGGAAGCCCTGGGATTGCGTCAGAATGCCAAGGTCGGCCTTTCCATCGACGAAGGCCGCATCATCATCGCGCCTCATCCGGGACCGCATTACAGCCTGTCCGAGTTGCTGGCACAATGCGACATGAAGGCCCCGGCCAGCGACGAAGACAGGCAATGGGCGCAGGGCAGACCTGTTGGCGACGAGGCCCTTTGATGAAACGGGGAGATATCTGCCTCGTGGACATGAACCCGGTCAGCGGGCGAGAACAGGCGGGCCGCAGGTTCGTACTGATTGTTTCGCCACAGGCCTTCAACAAGCTGGGGACGCCCCTCGTATGCCCTGTCACGCAAGGCGGCAATTTTGCCCGCCATGCGGGGTTCACCGTGCCCCTGACTGGGGCTGGAACCGAAACACAGGGTGTTGTCCTGTGCAATCAGCCACGCGTTCTCGACATGAAAGCCCGCAACGGGAAGTTCATCGAACGGGTCCCGCCCGCCATCGTCGGCGAAGTGCTGGCCAAACTGCAAACGCTTATTGACTGACAGGAAAGCAAGGAGGGAAAATACGATGGAGAACCTGAACCTGGAACAAGCCTTTCAGCTCTGTAAAAACTGGGGACTTACTCAAATTACATTCAGGACCCTGCGAGAGAATTTCCCTGATGAATATAAGGATACCATGCGCGCCCTGACAGATTACTTCCTGATCAACGATCCTTCCGTCATACCGGAGTTCCTGGGCTGCATCTATGACCGTGAAATCGACGAAGACAGGATGGAGACCTACTTCCGCATCGTTATTGACACAGCCAGGATTATCCGAGAGGACGGCCGTGAATTTGAGATCGACCACATCATTCGTACCCAGTTAGGCTGGGAGCCGAACAGCCTTCTGTGGGAAAACGGCAACAAATTCGTCAATGAGTTCTACCCACTGGTCGTCACGACCAAGGCCAGGGACTGGATGTTACCCTATGTCGAAGAATACTACCCGAGGTCGGTTCCTATCTTTCTCGAAAAAGAACAGCCTCAAACCATAATAGAAAAGCGTGGTAAAAACGCTCTTATAATGACGCTGTACTATGTCAGCGGTGCTATCCACGAAGAATATTTCAAGAACCTGGGCGATCTCGACTGGTGGATCAGGGCCTATTGGCAGCTTCCCCACCCTGCGGCAAGTTATCTCAGGGTTATTCCGGGCGGGAAGCAATAGAGACGTCAACGCTCCATATCAATATCCTTGTCCTCCTTGCTTCGGGAGTTGAACTCTTTGGCAATGCCCATATTATTGTCCTTGTAATATTCTTTGGCTTTGTTTGAATACTTGTCTAGGATACTCCTGTTGGCCAACTCATGATTGTGCTTGATATCCTTTACAGCTTTGGCCCGTTCTTCCGGTGTCTTTGCAAGAACGTTCTTTAGCCGGTGCGAGTATTCCGCTTTTTCCTTTTCATGTTCTCCTTTCCTCCCGGCCTCAAACTTCAGCAAATGCTCAAGGTGCTCCTCCTTTCCTACCCTGCCCATAAAGCGGCCTGTAGCCACAAAATCTTCAACCTTGTTCCGATAGCCATCAGGGGTTACATGAGTAAATATTTCCGATTTTGCCATCGGGTGATTGGGCCACTCAGCCTTTCCATTCGCTCCGGAAGTTTCACGTGTTTCACTTGCCCCTGAAGCTTCATTGAAAGTATTTGGCGTGTTGTCATGCCTCTCCATAAGACAAAGATTTTTTCTTAAGTAAATATAAGGATTTCGGGTGATTAGGACTAAAAGAGCAATCAGCCGCTGTCACAGGCCGCTTTTATAAAATTTCGATGCCGATGGATGATATGAAGACATCTTCGGAGCCGTCATCCATCACCGAGTTGCTTTCCCTGATCCATCGAACCCGGTCGGCGTAGAGATAATCCATTACCTTGTCCAGCCCGCGCCCGCAAATTGTGACGGCCAGGTTGTGCGCCGTGATTTTCAGCCCTTCTCCCGGCTGAAAATCTATCAGTGCCAGGTGTGCATATGGCACATACACCCTGCGGCCATCCCGAAAGAGCAGGCACAGCTTGGGAGCGGGATAGTCATCTCTTTGTTCGACTTCAAAGTATTTCGATGAAATCACGGGATGCGACCGGGTGGCCGCATGGCCCGGAAAATCATCGCGCGATATCGACGAATCCGCGCGAGGGCGCGGGTTCAGGCTCTGTGCGAACTCGCTGTTCAGGTTTGTTTTTGCCTCTCTCCTGTCCATAAAATCTGGTTATCTGTTCCCTGTAAAAATCAATGATCCGTCTTCTTTGCTCAGTTTTCCTGCTTTCATCCAGGGGGCGGGACGGAAGCAAATCCCTCGCACTCATGCGTTCATCGGGATTTTTTACCGCCTCTTTCAGCCTTTCCCTGTCATCGGTATAAACCATGCAGCGTTCCGTCCCGCGCGAGACGCTCACATAAAACTGTTTCTGGTTTGACGCCGCGAAGGATTCAGAGCTTTGCGAGATAATGACATCCTGAGCATCCTTGCCTTGCGCCGAATAACTTGTCCGGTAATATCCATGCGTGAAATTCATATAGTCCCTGGCCAGGGTTTTCCCGTTTGACAGTTGAAGATTGCCCTGCTTGTCAAAACCCTGGATCGTCAGCACCTGGCCGTTATTCAGTCTCGATCCGTCCAGCGTCCGGCCGTTTTTCGTTATTCGGACCTGGTCTCCGCTGGCTATGGCCGTCTGCTCCCGCCTGTAGACCTGGAAAGCACCGGCTCGGTCAAGCGGCAGACTTACAGCCTTGTCCGTTCCGGATTCCCGCACCATAACCTGCCCTTTGTCATCCCGGCCGCAGACTTCATAAAGTCCGCCGAGCCTGAAACCGGCCACCGGCTTACAGAACTGCACACCCAGACCGTCGCGGTAACTGACGGCTTGCGACTTCTCGGCAACCGTGAGCGACAGGTCCCTGAGTGTTCCGAAGCTGTTTTCTTCCTTCCCGAGCACCCCTTTCTCTTTCAGCCGCAGGCGTATGGCTTCCGTGACTGCCTTGCCTTCCGTATGTGTGGGCGACACGACGATGGCCGAACGGCGGGCACTGACTGAACGCAGGTATTCCTCCGCCACCATGCCATGCCTTTGATCGCGGCCGGGAACCTCCCTGATGGCGCCCATACGGTCCAGCTTTTCAAAGCCCTCTTCTGTCTTTCCCTGCGCCAGGGCCTTGATCGCGCTCTTGTACTTCGACCGGTCATCCTGGCGGACGATCTCATTGACATGTGCTATTTTCAGGCCCGCCCTTTCGTTGATGATGCGCAAGGCATCCCCGGCCTGAACGGAGTGATGCTGCCGCCAGTCACCGCTCAGGATCACCCGCGCATCCTGCTGCTTCGCTATATCAAAAATCGAGTTCATATCTGGAATGGACACCATGCCGGCCTCGTCGATCAAAAGCGTCTGCCCCCGGTATTTGTCGTGTCCTTCCCTGTCCGCCAGCAGGCTGGCAATTGTCGTCGCATCTTCAAAACCCTTCTCACGCAAGACACCGCGCGAGGCTTCCGCAGAGGGCGCGAAGGCAAAGATCGAACGTCCTCTTTCTTCATGCGCCTGGCGGACCTCCTGGAACAGGGTGGATTTACCTGTCCCGGCCCCGCCGCATACGATGGAGATCCGGTCGTTGGTGTTCAGTACATGGGCAATGGCGTCCCGCTGGCCCTGGTTCAGGTAGTCCCTCCTGATTTTGTATTCCGGGTGAAGGGCAGGAACCTGGCCCTTGCCACGGGCGGCGGACGCAACCATCCTGTCCTCCTGCCGGATCATTTCCTTTGTCGTTATCAGCCTGGCTCCATTCTTTTCTGCAGAGACTATATCATCCCTTTTTGCAAGAGCCGCGCTAATCTCCTCCGGTTTGAACAGCCCGTACCCGGAAGAAAGCGCCTTGCCGAGCACTCTCTTTTCCGAGATGACCGACTTGCGTTCCAGGAAATGGGCAAGCGCCATATCCACGGCTTTTCCAGGCGTAAGACCACCCGCTACGCGGTTGGCCTTATCTGCCTGTTTCGCCGTACCTTTCCTTGCCTCGAGAACAGCTTTCAGCTCAGCCGCAGAAAGGCGCTGCGACCACAAATCGGTCAGCTTCGCTTCGGCGACCGATTTGCATTTCTTTAACCTTGTCTTCGCCCCGACCGCCGCCTTGTCCTCTGCCCATGTCAGCCCCTTCTCCCCGGCAAAACGGTTGATTTCCGCCGTCCGGTTTGAAAACTTCTCGATCATCTCACGGCTGATCCCCTTGATCTCCCACCTGTCCGACGTTTGTTCGATTTCATAGCCCGCTTCTTTCAATGCGCTGGAGAAATGGGCGTGATAAAGCGCCTCGTAATAGGGCGCTTCCTTCTTGATCGTGCCGACCTCCACGGCCTGGAACCGCTTCTTTTCTTCGTTCCACGTTCCGTTGAATACGAAGCAATGTGTATGAAGATGCGGATCAGGCACATGGATTTTGCCACCCTCGCCCTCCTGCACCGTAGGCCGGGACGTAAAATGATCGAATGAAGCCATCAGGAGATTACCGGTCGTCACATACTGCTTGTTCTTCCCCTGGCCCTTTTGGGTCTGCATATTCGCCTCTACGGCCTGCATCGCTAGACGCACGGCCTGCCGGTGCGCCTTGAGGATATCCTCATCCCCCGTCAGGGCGAAAACCAGCGAGGCGCTTTTGGGGGCATTCCAGGTGAAGTCGTACCCGGCGCGGCGACCTTTGCCGTCGCGCACGGTCAGGCGGGTGTGGCCGTCCGGTGTACGGTTATTGACCAGCCGCTCGAATTCCGTCCTGCCGACTTCGCCTTTCAGCCCGAGCAAACGGGCCGCCTTGCCAAACCAGCTCCCTGGGACTTCCTTGCTTTCTGCATAATAATCCTGCCGGGAAAGAGCTTCCCGAAAATAGGATATCGCACCATTGGCATTGCGGCTTGCTGTGATCCGTAGCATGATCCGGAATTGGTTTTTGCCCCTGCTTCTCATCGAAAAAAGCAGCATCCAGGCACAAACAAAGTTAAGTGAAATTTCTTGCAGACGACTCGTCTAATCATATTATTAGACATTTATTTCGATCATAAGCGACTTAATTAATCTGATTATCTCTATTAATTACAATTACACCCAATTGATCTGCTTTACATCATTTAACGAATAAATTGCTAGAAACAAACGAACAAAGATGCTCATTTTTGTACATTGACGCACAAAACTTCAGTATCATGTTCAAAATATTCGGCTCTTCTTCTCACGGCAAAGACCAGGCAATACTCGATACGCCTCTGCTCAATTTCGGAGATTACACTTGGACAGTTGAAGACGCGACCAAAGGCACACAGGTTTTCGGGGCAACCGGCAGCGGCAAGTCCAGCGGCTCAGGCCAGGCCATTGCCCATGCTTTCCTGAAAAAAGGATTTGGCGGCCTGGTGCTCTGTGCCAAGCCCGACGAAAGAAACGTATGGGAAAACTATGCAAGGGCCACAGGCCGCTACGATGACCTGGTCATCTTCAGCCCGCAAAGTTCCTACCACTTCGATCCCATCCGCTACGAGAACGAACGCTCACAAGGAGGTGACCAGACGATCAACCTGGTGGATCTTGTCATGAATCTACACCTGATCGGCCAGAATTACTCAACTTCAGGCGGAGGTGAAAACGAACAGTTCTGGCAGAACGCCCTGAAGCGCTGTGTAAGCAGGATGATCGACCTTCTGCAACTCGCGGGCAGGCCGATCACAGCTCTTAACTTGCGGGAGATATTGATCTCTACACTCTCCGAGGAAGAGGCCTCTGCGCATCGACGGATTGTAAGAACAATAAATGATGATACTGTACAGGATCAGGTAAGACAAGATGCTTCCGCAGAGCTGAATGACATGCTGGAAAGGAGCTATTGCCTGCAGTGTCTCTATGAGGCCCGCGACCGGGTTTCGCCGGAAACGGAAGAGCAGTTCTCATTCGTATACAATTATTTCTTCCGCGAGTATGCCCGTATATCGGACAAGACCAAATCCATCATCGAAGAAACTTTCCTCGGCCTGATCGAACCGTTCATGGGCGGTATCCTCAAAAGTCACTTTTCCGGGCGGCTGAGTGACGAGCTGAAGCCGGAAGTTACCTATCTGCAGGGAAAAATCATCATCCTGGATTTTGACATCAAGAACCACATGCTGGCCGGAGTCATGGCGCAAGGGATCTACAAATACATCTGGCAACGGGCAATGGAGCGCCGTGACCTAGACGGGGAAACAAATGCCAGGCCCGTCTTTCTATGGGTCGATGAAAGTCAGTATTTCTGTCTGCCGGAGCAGGACGCCCTGTTCCAGACCACGGCCCGCAGCTCACGCGTCTGCACCGTCTATCTCACACAGAACATCAACAATTACTATTTCGTGTTCGGGGGCAATAACCCGGAGGCACGGGCCAAGTCGCTCCTGGGCAACCTGGGAACGCGGATATTTCATGCCAACAGCGACTTTGACACCAATACCTGGGCAGCCGAAACCATAGGCAAGGGCTACCTCAAACAAACCTCACTCAGTCACGCAAAGACAGGAGCCAGCTCCTCGATTTCGAACGTGTATGGCTACGTGGTGGAGCCTTCGGAATTTACTACCCTTAGAACCGGGGGAGACAGAAACAAGGGGAAGGTGGATGCTTACATCGTGGTCAACGGGGAAATGCTTGAGCAGGGGAAGAACTATTGCAAGCATATGTTTTCGCAAAAAATATGATAAACCCGTTTTGAGACTACTGAAGAAGTACTAAAACTGACTATATAACTCCTAAGCTACGCTTTCCGTGGTCCTTATCTTTACCAATCCTTGGCTCAAAACCCTAAGCTTTCCGTCTGAAATAACTGTCAGGCGATCGTTCGTTCCCCCTATTCGATTCTCAATCTATTGAGAACCCAGGACATATCACTGCTTAGAAAAGATAGATGATGAGCTATCATGATCATGATAAAAAATCCTATAATTAGCCCCGGCTGATACCTTCATAGTTATATTTATAATAATTTCACTCTTTTTAACCTTCTCAAGAGGAAAGAAACGTGTCGAAAAACATAATTTCTAAAGTTATAGAAGACATTCGTAGAGGCAGTCCTGGAAGCATTGACGCTTATCTCAGGACAGTTGTTAAAGCTTTTGCCCTAGATGGTACACAAACAAAATTTTACACTCATCTGATAGCCTTAGATGGGAACGGCAATGCCCGGTTGGATGATTTTATCGAGTTTGTTGTTCGCCATATCGTTGAGTACGTCATTCCAAGGGGAAAAATTGAAGAAGCCAAGACTAAGGATACTGCCGAAAAAGTAAGCACTCATACCGTTAGGCTTTTTCGTGAGGCAGAGAAGTTATTTACGCCACTCAAAACTTCGGGAGAAGGAGGTGAAATGCTGCTCTTCATCCTCGGCGAAGTTCTGTTAGGACTACCACAACTTTTCTGCAAAATGAGTGTGAAAACATCTGGAAGTATGCATTATCATGGAGCCGACGGCATACATGCGGGAATTGGCGAAGACGGCAAACTAGAACTGTACTGGGGTGAATCTAAGCTGTACAAGGATTTTAACGGTGGAGCGAATAGCTGTATTGATTGTTTGTCTCCATTTCTTAAACGTGATACTGGTGCTGACTATGAAGACTTGCTGCTTCTGCAAACACACCTCGATTTGCATAGACCTGAGTACACCGAAGCGGTAAAAGCTATTCTTAACAAAGACAATCCCGAGTTTAATAATGTGCGTTATTGCGGCCTTTGCTTCATCGGGTTTGATAAGGACTTATACACGAAAGAAACAACAGAAGAGATTATTAATAGCTGTTGCGAAGAGTGGAAAAACAACATTAACTCGAAGCTAAAAGGTAAAGGGCTGGCCGAATTTTCCATTCACTTCTTCTGCCTGCCCGTAGTTTCAGTTGAGGACTTTAGAAACCGATTCCTGGAAAAATTGGGACTAAAGAATGGCTGAGAATACACTTCCTGAATGGCTCATAAGCCAAAATGATTTTAAGGTAGAATACAAAAAATTGTTGCTTGCATCAGTCGCATCACAGTTCTCGGCTTTTGCTGACCAGCAACATAATCACGACTGGAATTATCTACTGAAATGCGCCAGCTTCTTAGCACATTCTCCCCAATCCAAGATGCAGGATATGGCTCTTCGCATTACCCAGTTCTGTCTACAGAGTAAGGATGAAACGACGAATACGCAGAAGAATTCAGCGCAGTTTATCTTGAACATACTGGCAAACCGGCGGGCGATAGAATTGGCGGAGAAGAGACACTTACTCGACGAAGACTCAAGCAAGTGGCGGGAAAGCTTCTTAGGAAACCTGAACTGGATTAAGCAAGAAGTCGAGCATTCCGTTTGGCTGAGAAATGGCGAGCGCTTAAATGTAAATATGTTCCAGAGGTCTTTCTGGGATGCATTAAACACCTACCGTACCTTAAGTGTTTCCGCCCCTACATCTGCCGGAAAATCGCACCTGATTAAACAATGGGTTCTCGATTTGATTGCCGGACAGTCTAGTCTCTCTATCGTATATGTAGTGCCCACGCGGGCGTTGATTGCAGAGGTTGAAGCGGACTTTCAAATGGCCCTAAGCGAAGAAATCAAAGCCTCAAAAGTCAATGTGACGTCCTTTCCGTTCATTCCCCCCTCTAATGATGACAAGCCTTGCATCTTCATATTTACCCAAGAGCGTCTACAGCTTCTATTACAACGAGCGTCTAGGAAAATCGACGTACTGATTGTCGATGAAGCCTACAAGTTGGGCGATGGCGACAGAGGTATCCTCTTGCAACACGTTATTGAAAGGGTGACCCTCATGAACCCTTCCGTAAAAACTGTCTATATTTCACCTCTTGCAAGTAATCCAGAGGTGTTGGTTGACGACTCATCGGATAGCCATAGTGAGCGTTATGAAGACGTAACTGTAAACCAGAACCTGATTTGGGCTAGCCAAAAACGAGGCAAGCTATGGACACTAGAACTTTGCCATGAAAGTGGCAAATCGACCATTGGCGACATTACCCTACGAGACTCCCTCTCCTCGGTTGGATTTAAGCTACCGATGCTTGCTTTTACCTTAGGGCAGTCGGGGGGGAATATCATCTATGTCAACAGAGCTGCTGACGCTGAAAAAGTCGCCTCTATGCTGTATGATAGGATAGGCTTTGACAACCAATGCGATGACCCTAGAATCTTAGCCTTGATTGAGCTGTGTCAAAAAGTTATTCATCGTAAATATCGACTTATTGAGGCCCTAAAATACAGAGTGGCCTTCCATTACGGTAACATCCCGCTGCTAATTCGAGAGGAAGTTGAAACCCTCTTTCGCGAAGGTGTGATTAATTTCTTGGTCTGCACCTCTACCCTTGTAGAGGGAGTTAATTTGCCCTGCCGTAACATTTTTATTCGTGCCCCAAAGCGGGGGAAAGGCACACCTATGAGTTCCGCTGACTTTTGGAATCTCGCCGGGCGCGCGGGCAGGTGGGGTAAGGATTTCCAGGGCAACATAATCTGCCTAGACCCTACATCATGGGAGGCCCCCAAGTCCAAAGCTTTAATTCCGATAACAAAGGCGACAGAAACAGCCTTGCTGCGACAAGACGATCTGATTGATTTCATTCAGAAGGGCACGCCAAGGGTTGATGCGGCAAAGAAAGACCTGTTTGAGTCAATGGCGTCATATCTAGCCATTAGCTACAAGTCTTATGGTTCTCTAAGCGACATTCCTTGGATGCAGAAAATCGACCCACTGAAAATCCAGGAGTTAGAGAGTGTCGTCAGCTCTTACCTGGTTTCAGATACTGTGCCAGGAGAAATCATAGTAGCACACCCGGGAATTAGTCCCCTAGCGATGGAAGAAATGCTCAAGTATTTTCAAAGCTACCAAAAGCCCTATGAAGAGCTTCTTGTGCCATATGCGACAGATACGGATGCCGTATCTAACTATGTTCGTGTATTCCAACGGATGTTCAATAGGCTGACAAACGAGTTTGGCAGTGATAGTAGGTATATTTTCAGAGAAGCCATTGTAACAGTTTATTGGATGCAAGGTCGCTCTGTGAAACGAATCATTGAGGAACGTCGCAGGGTGGTCCCCTCGGAAGAAATTCACACCACGATTAGAAATGTGCTGCAGGATATTGAGACAATAGCACGCTATAAGGCGCCCAAATACATTGCCTGCTACAACGACCTTCTGAAGCATTTCTTCCATGAAATTAATCGGGCAGATTTGGCTGACCAAATTGAGGATATAACCCTCTTCCTTGAGATGGGGGTAAACACCGTTACTCACTTGTCACTCATGAATCTTGGGCTTTCTCGAACCTCAGCGGTAGAGGTAAAGGAATATATCACCTCAGACACTCTTTCCGAGCAAGAGTGCTTGGATTGGTTCAAAAATCCCAACAACAACTGGCGTTCCCGAGATTTGCCCGAGCTGGTCAAGAAAGAAATAGAAAGGAAGTTGTCTATTTACAACTAGGGTGGATTATAGCCATTATCTCTGGGCAATGCTGCCTCAACGCTCCCTTCGAAAGAGAGTTAATCAAAATCCAGAGGACTGTCAAACGAACAACATGTGATTATGATTTATAGCTTGCGAACAGAATGATACCAGGCGGCCACTATTAGCTCTTCAATATGATGCGGTTGTCGTTCCTCAAAGTGCCGATTGAGCTGCTACTATTACTCCCAGTCGGCAGGCTCATAAACACTTGAAATAGGGCTTCATAATGTCTACTTAGTAAACTGGTCTATCTCTTTGGGCTCTTCAGGGGGCGCATCTTTATGCGCTAGTATAATAGCATCATCACTATTCATTCGGTTTAAAAACGCTGTCACATTTTCTTCTCCCCGTATAGAGTCAGCAAGGTACTCTTTCGACCTTCTCCAATACTCATACAGAAGGCTAAATAAAATCTTGATATTCGCTGTCTCAGATAGCTCAATAGGGTTTACGTAGTCCGACATGCCCTTTTGGTAGTAATAAATGCCTTGACAAACAAAGTAGCTCGTGCTTGTCTCTCTTACAAAGAAAACAATATGATGGTTGTGCATATTTGCAGGTAGATATGCTACAAAGTGATCCTCAGCAATTTCCGACAAAAATTTATTATTAGCTATTAGCTCATTTCTGGCTTCTACCTTTTTGTCTTTGGCATTTCCTATCACCCCTCGTCTGTCTGCTAACAGCAGGGCCGCCTTCATTCCAGAAAATTTCTTTCTAAACAAATCGTAGTACAACCCGTGTTCAGCAACTATAAACACATGTGTCCAGCTTCTCATTTCGATTATCTTCAATATACAGGCAAGCAGAGAGAAGTTCGTATGAATAAGATTACTTGCGCTATATTTCGAAAAAATGTAATAATCCTTTGAATCAAAATCGGGCCGAATTATTGAAGACCTTGACTCAAAAATATTCCTAAGGTGTTCTTTTATTCCATTAACAGCATATCTATTTCCTTTTAAATACTTGGACAAGCTACGCGACAAGCCTTGAGGGCCTAATACTACATCAAACAAGTCTGCGAAAGCCCGATGCGAACTACTCCCAAAGTCCAGGATAAGGCCGCGAGACAGGAAACAGCCGCCTTCGGACACGAACACGTTCCTGCAAAGCTCTGTGAACGATTCAGAACCTTTCGTCGAGTTGTAATATAAGGAAAAATAATTGCCAGGTTTATCACTTAACATATCGTTCAATGATGCTATGCCCCCTCCTCTAGCTAAAGCCAACAATACTTCAATGATTGTTCTGTCTCTCCAATAACAACCACGAGTTAATGTCTTTCTTTTCTTGATAAAATAGCTCTCTGGATAGAATGTAGTTCCTCGTTTCCTATTATTTACGGCTCTCCAAACTTGATGATTTCCAAAAATAAACTCCAGAACTTTATGATTGTCGATTCCTCTTGGTTTATACTCTACTTTAAAGCCGTCACATATTGAGTCCCATAATCTTTCAAAAACAACCCCTAATGTAGGACTACTAATGCCATCCATTCTTAAAGTGGCATTAGTAGCAATATCTTCAATGTCAATTGGATACATATTAATACTATCATGTACATTGATATCGATATTGAATTTTTGATGATATTCCCTTTTAATATCTCTTGGCCTAATTAGACCTCCTTCGTTATAAAAGAAAATAAACATATTTATCGATACACCCCTTTTATCCATTATTTTCTTGATTATCTTATTGAGGTCTAAGCTCTCCATACTACACCCAACGATAATTAAATTAAGGTACCTTTCATTTGAGTCTGAGCTGGATATAGCTCCCTTGCAAGAGATTAAATCAGTCAGCAACCTTTTGATATCTGAGGGCAGTTCATAATAGTGATCTTTTGTAAACCTCATGAGACTTTTGTGACTGCTGGTTCCGTGTGGTTTAATATAAATTGGTTTTTTAATACCACCATCAATAAGGTAGTCTCCAATTGGCCTGCAATCTCCATCTGATAAAATATAGGAATATTTTGTCGACCCTAATTCATCATCAATGGATTGATCAAGAAATTCATCAAAATTGAAATTTATGACAACATCAATAAATCGATGCTTGAGTAGATGGCTTACTATTTCATAAAATAATATGGGGCCATATCTCTTGTGGTACAATTTATGGAGCTGGAAAAGCACCTGTGATAACGGAAAAAATTTTGTCAATAAGTACAGTGCTGTTTCGAAGTCAAGATCTGTTGGTTCGGATGACTTGTCATACAGATAAAGCTTCTCCTTTTCAATCCTGTATTTCGCCTGCAATGACTCCAATAAATTAAAAACACCGTCTGATTTCCTATGCTTTATACTCTTGGATGATTTATTTGTAATGTCTCTAAATGATATCTCCTGTCCATTTATATTAAATCTAAATGATGAATAAAGCTCATCTATAGCATCTTTCGCTAACGGAATATTATGGAATGCATTTTTTGTTGCCCCTGCTCCGACAATTAATATATTACGTCTCCAATTGATTTTATCTATATTTTCATCTGACTGAATCTCTTTTATGACATTTTCTCTGAGATCCAATCTGTCGTGGAGTGCAGACGTGACATGAACTATCGATGCATCTATATAATTTAATCTCAGCTCTTCTGCTAAAGATCTTATATTATATTCATTATTTTCTTTCATTTACTCTGTTTTACTGTAAAATATCATACACATATATATGTGAATATGGAGCTGAATTTTGTCTACGGAAGAAAACAAATATAGCATACGAAAGGCTTTTAATTATCTCATATTGTCAGAATCCAATGCTGAATTAATCAGTGCCTTTATCGAAAACAAGAACACATGGGAAGCTAAAATGCGGAGGATATCTTACAGCCCCGAAATGCTTTTCCAGACAATTAAGGCTTTTGCCCGTTCCGACAACTCGATATTTAACAAGGTAGCAGCAGAATACTGTACAATCCCGGATTTTGTTTATAAATATCTGATAACAAGTGATCCCTATCAGCCTCTATTGGTTAAATTCATTAAAGATTCCAAGCGGGAAGTACAATTGGCTTTAAGCCAGAATGAAGCTATCATAGAACACTTGGGTAGGTACCCCTTCCCTTCTTATTTTGTATTGAGAGCATTCAAAGATAAAGAAGCGCTAGGTCGATTGCTTTGCCAGCGATCAGATGCCAATTTCTCAAGGTCACTTTTGAATGTGTTCTTGGGAAGTGCCTCAAACTTTGTTCCGAAAGACAGAGCCTTATTTGACTTTGTTACCAAACCCTTGGAGGCCATACTGCAGTATGATGTTCTGGAAGACTTGTTATTGGACAGAGAGAGTATAAATTCACTTTATTATCTTATGACGCCTTCTCGGGATAATATCTCGATCAAGGCATTAGAAAAAAGATTTGAAACTGTACTTGGTTTAATGGGACGTTTAAATCCTGATAGCCAGTTGAAGAGTAAAGGTTACCTCCGAGAGGAAATATTAGATGGTTTTCGCCGGTGGCCAGAACATACCGATAAGCAAGTATTGGCAGATCTCGTAAAGTTTCATGAGCCTTTGTAAAGGTGAAAAGGGCTTTCTAGAAAAATTGATAATATATACAAATATGTAGTTAATAGATCTTCACCCCCCTGAATGATTTCATCCGTTTAGCTGTATATCAACTTAGGATATCAAATTCCCCCTCAATAATCTTTACCCTTACCTATCCATCCGCCTTAAAAGGTTATGAACCGTAGTCTTGTGCCATTTTGCCTTGTGATATGTAGGCACCTTTCTCCGATTGAGTTCTTCGGCAATGGCGCGTACGGTCGTGATCCCCGTACTTTCTATTTGACGGATAAGCGGTCGCAAGTCTCTGGCGAATAGCTCTGCATTCCGTCTGTTTTGCGTGGCGAGTTGCTTCCCGTTCTTGCCGAGTTCCACGCCCCGTTTCTTCGCAGCCTGTAACGCCTTACGAGTTCTCTCGCTTATTTTAACCCCTTCCTCTTCGTCGGTCACAGCCTGCCTCAATATATCCCACCGGTCGGCAAACGGCTTGTCTGCGATAACGAACTTCACGCCGTCTTCCAGCAGATACAGGATAAGCCCGACATTCCGCGCCAGCCGATCCAGCTTGGCAATCACCAGAACACAGTCGTGACGACGGCAATACCGGATAGCGCTCTTCAGTATGGGACGGTTGGTCTCCTTGCCACTGATAACCTCTGTATATTCCTTTTCGATCTTCAGCCCGGTCAGGTTTCGATACTGGGAAACTGTTTCCTGTTGCGCTGCCAGCCCCAAACCGCTCCTTCCCTGTGCGCCGGTGGAAACG
The DNA here is from genome assembly GCA_964537925.1 of uncultured Saprospiraceae bacterium. Classification (GTDB taxonomy): domain Bacteria; phylum Bacteroidota; class Bacteroidia; order Chitinophagales; family Saprospiraceae; genus SLDF01. Next base: position 365,554 of record CAZICV010000003.1, read on the forward strand.
CGGTATAATGCAACTCCTGCCTTCATATCACTGCCCTGTTTTTCTATCCTGTACACATATAAACCACCAAATATATTTGGACAAATTTTTCAGGCATGGAAGACTTTTTTCAAGAATAGATGCTGAAAAACAGGGGAAAAACAAGGGACGTTAGCGGGCCGGATCGGGCGCGGGTGTCCATAGGTTAACGGTGGTTTATGGATGGACAAATAACTTCGTTTGAAAGTTTTGGGACGAGGCCGTTCCAATCATCCACTTAACTCAAAATCAGTCTGGTATGAGTTCAAAAACTCCCGAAGTACCCCCGGAAAATAGCTGGCTTGGTACGATAGGCGCTTTCATCGGCGCGTTTTACGGCTATGACATAGCCGATTGGATAGGCGCAATCGTAGGCTTGTTTATCGGCGGCTATGTCGGATATATCGTCGAGAATATCCTGTTCAGAATAATCCTGGTGATCGTGGCCATCCTCACCGCCCTGGTGCGTTCGGGATTTTGGAGTGGTTTCTGGGAAGGTTTTCAGAATTAAGAAAGCCAGTCCGGCTCTTTGCCTCTTTTAACCCATCAATCGTCAGATCATGTTCACAAGACCTTCCAGGGGCTTTCGCTCGGCACATGCGATGTGCGCCTTGTTTATGTTTCTGTTTCCCGGCTTTGCCACGGGGCAGAAAATATCCCCGCCGTCGAAGCCTGCATTCGCTGTTCCTCCCCGGTCGCCGGGGCTGGTGATCCTAACTGGTGGCGGCGGAGATGCGCTGTCTTACTCGCTGCATAACGACGTTGTGGCCATTGCATTGCTTACCGGAACGGAGACACCCCATAGTGGGGAGGATATCGCGCGAGCGATCAAGAACAACGTTTTTAGCGGGCATCAGGATGTACCATTAGCGGTATTCATTTACCCGGAGCCTACACCCGGGAAAGGCGATATTGCGCTGGGAGTTTTTATCCGTGGCCATCTTTTTAGAGATGATTACACTGAAAAAGATATGTTCGACGCGAAGGGATTGCGTGATTGCACGGGGCAGATCGTAAACAAGTTCAAGAACCCGGCGCGTAGAGTGGATAAGAAAAATGCCTTGTCGGGGGATTGGTAATTACATACCTAAATCCTTCATGTAGGCCGGAACCGTTTTCTGTTCACTATCGCTCAACCCTCTAGCAAGGTCTTCGTTATTCTTTACTTTCAAGACGTCAACACCAGTTTCATTAAAATCTTGCGACCATTGAAGCTTTCTAAGCTGATCTACGTTCAAAGTACCAAGCAGGCCATCAAGCGCCTGATCCCTTTGAAGGCCGGGCGCTTGGGCTTGTATCCTCTCGTACTCGTCGATGATTTCCTGTAGCTGGTCACGCTCCCTGACCGCTTCATTCATCGCGGCGGTTTTTTCGTCCGTTTCTCGTGACAGGCGGCGTTGTTCGATCCGTTCGTATTCCTGTGCAGCCCGCTGACCCGCAGCCTCCCCGTCGAGGAACATACGGATATCGTCGGCGGAATAGGTCTTCAAATCGTCCGCCAGCAGGTTGTTTTTCCTCAGATAAGACAACAGGAGGGCATTCATTGTGGGGTCGGCCAGCGAGCCGTCCGGCAGGCGTTCGACCTTGCCGGTGCGCAGATATTCGCTGATCTGTTCGATTGTTTTGGTGCGCCGTTCGATACTGTCATCGAGCTCCGCGATCCTTTCAAGGTTCCTTTCGATATCCAGGCGCAGGTTTTCGATGATGATGTCAAGTTCCGCCATACGCTGGTGAATGGCCCGGATGATATCATTCAAGAGGATATGACGGACAAAGCCGTCATGCTTGTCTTTGCGCTTTCTGTCTTTGGATGTATCCCCGGCCTGAATTTTAGCTGCCAGCACCGTGCCGCCTGGCGCCATCCTGCCGGCCATTGCGTCGGGGTCGTCGCCGCGGGCGCGTTCAAGATCGTCCCTAAGCTGATCGGATTCTGCCCGGTCAGCGTCCGGCGCGTGAGTGTATACACTCACATGGGAATTGAAGCTGTGCTTCAATTCATTTTCTTTTAGCCCGCCAAACCTTTTTTCTTCGGACACCCTACACCCTGGAATCACCATGCCTTTATTAGCCCTTACATTCTACCCAAGATTGATTAACGATTCATTAAGCAGCGTAAAGCCACTTGCCGGAATCCACTCTGCAGGAATTAATCTCCTTCAACTGTGCTACGGGCTTGCATTCTCTTCATACTATCTGGTATGATAGTTATGAATACAAGGAGTATGAGGAATGTCACATCGCACGACTATCCACCTCGAAGACGAAGCGTTCGCCTTCCTGCAAAGCGCATCCGGCGATAACCGGAGCGCTTATATCAACCGGCTGATCCTGCGGGAGAAGCAGCGTGCCCTTTCGGACACATTGCTCAAGGCCAACCAGGAAGAAGCCGGGGAAGACTATATGGAAGAGCTGGCGGCCTGGGATGAGGCGCTGGCGGATGGCCTGAATGCCCCGGCATCTTGAAATCTTTTGGGTAGACCTTAACCCTACAGTAGGGGCCGAGACATACAAGAAACGGCCTTGCGTCATCCTGCAAGCGGATATTGTCAACCGGGGGAGCCGGACGTTTATTGTCGCCCCCTTATTGCCCGATCATAAAGACTGGCCCTTCGCGGTCAATGTCATGCCTTCCGCCCTGAACGGATTGGACAAGCCCCGCCATATCAATGTGAAGCAAATCCGGGCCGTTGACCGCGCCCGGATCGGGAACAGGCAGGGGAGGCTTGAGAAATCCTATCTGCCGGACATCGAGGAAGCGCTTTTGATCGTGCTTGGGATAATAGCGTCCTAGAGAAGCTTTTCTTTTTCCTCGACTCTCCCCTTAAACGAGCTTCCCCATCAATGCCGTAAATAATCACGTATTCTTCTTTAAAATCTGCCGGGCCGTTGCCTGTTTCCAGCTTTTAATCGCTGGATTCTCTCTTTGGATACGTATTTTCGACGGCCAACACACGTCCAAGCCTGACCGATAAGACTGACTATCTCGCAGGTGAGAACGGCAAAAAAACAAACGACAATACGGTAAGTACCTAAGAATTGCTGAAATTTATGTCCAGAGACTTTCGTTGCACTTAAAGATAAAGCAACTGTTCATTAGGTATGTGTTTCAAATTAGTGGATTCGCGTAATGAACTTTGTATAGTATAATTAGGAAGCTAGATTGCATCCCTGCTCTTTGTTTTTGGCGCGACATTGAAAGTGTAAGAATGAAATAAATTATGGCAACGTCAGATCAAATTAAGGCACTTCTGAAAAGCCACGCTGAAGGCGATGATCGGCGTTTCTATTCTGTCGCTCGCCAGATAGCAGCACAGGCCGCTCAAAAGGGGCATGGCAAGATAGCACAGGAAATCAAGGAAATGGTAGACGCTGTCGCCGATAAGCCTGCTAGTTATGCCCACATAGACAGACCGAATACTATTCCACTGGCCCAGCCTAAAGGCGAACTTGGCGGGTTGATTTCTGTGGAATACAGCAATCTGAAGCTTGAGAATCTTATTTTGCCGAAAGAGATAGCTGACCGTTTGCGGCGTGTCATACTGGAACATAAACAGAAAAGCAAACTGCAAGAGCACGGTTTGAGTCCACGCAGCAAAATTCTTCTGGTCGGACCGCCCGGTACGGGCAAAACGATGACTGCCAAGGCGCTGGCAGGTGAAATGCATCTTCCCATTTTCTCGATCCAGCTTGATCGTCTTCTGACCAAATATTTGGGTGAAACTGCAGCTAAACTGCGGCTTGTCTTCGATAATGTAAAGCAGACACGTGGCATTTACTTTTTTGACGAGTTTGATGCTATTGGCGGCAAGCGCAGTGTCGGTAATGACGTTGGTGAAGTCCGTCGTGTTCTTAATTCTTTCCTACAATTTATTGAGGATGCCGGATCTGAAAGCCTTGTTCTTGCTGCGACAAATCACCCGGAAATTCTCGATCAGGCACTTTTTCGTCGGTTCGATGATGTGATTTTCTATGAAATGCCGGATAAGGCGCTCATTTTGCAAACGTTCAAGACCAATATGAAGGGCAAGGATGGAAAGGGTATAAGCTGGAACAAAGTAGCGGAAGCCGCCGCTGCTCTAAGCTATGCGGAAATTACCCGTGTATGCGAAGATGCCCTGAAGACGCTGATTCTCGAAGACAGGAGCGGTCTCTCGACTCAATTACTGATAGATATTATAAATCAGCGTATAAAGACCAAAGTCTGAATCAACTAAAAATCGGAATTTTAGATGGCTGAACACAAGGACAACCTTGACCATATCCTATTGCCGAATTGGGGAGAGACGGAAGGGTACAAATTTCCACGCCGTATCAACAACAGGATAAGGACTCCGCCAAGGCAACGTGGACAACATGCGGCGCACCTTAAAGCGCAGCTCGATATGGTTAAAATGGCTATGCGGCAGATACAAGCGCGACCTGATGCTGCACAATATCCGCGCTCAGTAGTTCTTGAATTTCAGGGGGAAAGCCAATTTGAACTTGCCACGAAAAGCCTTGAAACGCCAACACAGGGATTAACACTATTGAATGTCCGAGAGGATGAGGACAGCCACACGCTATATGCAACTGTGAGGGTGGAGGATGAGAGGGCATTAGAGAAGCTGGAAAGGAAAATCGACGCCTATAGGACTCAGAATACTAAAGCCACCAAGAATAATCCACAAGGAAACCCCAAGAATATGCCTCTTGTGGAGAGTATCTCCAACATAAACCTTGCTCGTCTTCGCGCTTTCTGGACAGACAAGGATGATATTTTCCCGCAAGATGTAAACCAGAAAATATGGTGGGAATTGTGGTTGGTGGATGAAGCGAGAACAATCCCCAAGCTAAGGGCTATTGTCGGGCTTTTAAATCTGGCTGCCAGTGACAAAGAACTGCGCTTCGTAGAAAGAGTGATCGTTCTTGTTGAGGCGTCGGCAGCAGAATTAGAGAGATTACTTGAACGTTGCCATGAAATCGCAGAAGTCAGAAGGGCTATAGAAATTGCTCCATTCTTCAGTTTACAATCTGATATTATACATGACCAACTTCAGCAACTTACCGCTAATGTTACTCTTGAGAATCAAAATAATGTATTTATCACGCTCCTAGACACGGGCGTTAATCGTGGTCATAATCTACTTTCACCATTTATTGAAGCTGCTGATCTTCTAACGTGCGATCCGACATGGAACACAAATGATCATCGAGGTCACGGTACAGAAATGGCGGGTATTTCTCTGTATGGCGATTTAACGCCGTTGCTCTCTTCTCCACAACCCACAACTATTTACCATGCTCTGGAATCTGTGAAAATTCTACCTCCATCGGACCCGCCTACACCGCCAGATCTTTATGGAGCGATAACGATTCAAGCTGCCATGATTGCCGATAACCACGACAACAACAGAAGGCGGATGTTCTGCATGCCCGTAACTGACCATCTAACCATTGATCGCGGTAAACCTTCATCATGGTCTGCTGCTGTTGATGAAATCTGCTACGGAAAGTATACTGGAAAACGGCAACTGTTTTTCATTTCGGCAGGGAATAAACAGCAACCGGGACGAAATTATATAGACGATAATCTCTTGGAAAGCATCCACGATCCCGGACAGGCATGGAACGCGCTTACCGTTGGCGCCTATACAGAAAAACAAACTATTACTGCACCTGCTTTTGCCGGTTGGAGCCCAGTAGCGGCAGAAGGCGGATTGTGTCCTTCCTCAACAACATCGAATATTTGGATACACTCGTGGCCGATTAAGCCCGAGATCGTCTTCGAAGGTGGAAATATGGCATGTATTAATGGCTCTGATCCTGATTTTGATTCTGGTTTGAGTCTTATAACGACTGGGCACCAAAGTACCCGGCCTCTTACGGAGACGGGAGAAACAAGTGCAGCAGTGGCTCAGGCCGGGCGTTTTGCCGCTATGTTACAGGCCGCCAATCCGACTATGTGGCCGGAAACGGTAAGGGCCTTAATGGTACATTCAGCATCCTGGACGCCTACTATGTTGGAAATATGTCCCGGATTTCCCAAAGCGCCGAAGAAAGGCAACAACTCTATTCGTACTCTAGTACGCACCTACGGCTACGGCATTCCAAGTTTGCAAAGGGCGCGGTATAGCGCAACCGATGCCCTAACCATGATTATCGAGCAAGAATTTGAACCGTATATTGAAGATGACGACGGCAAACAGTCGCGGCAAATCAACTATTATAATCTTCCTTGGCCGCTTCAAGCGTTGCAAGATATGGGCAATGAGAATGTTCGATTCCGCGTGACGCTTTCATATTTTGTGGAGCCAAACCCCGCCCGGCGTGATAAACAGCCTAAGCACCGGTATCGTTCTTTTGGTCTGCGCTTTGCTGTAAAAGCGCCGCTGGAAAGCGATAATAATTTCAAAACACGCCTCAATGGGATGCGAGAAGATGGGGAAATAGCAGAATCTGCCAGTGATGCAGAGCACTGGCTTATTGGTGACCAAAGATGGAGTGGTTCTATCCATTCGGATATATGGACGGGAACAGCAGCACAACTTGCAGATTGTGGGCTGATGGCAGTTTATCCCGTAAATGGCTGGTGGAAGGACAAATTCGATAGGATACAAACGAACCATCGTCGTATTCGGTACAGCCTGATTCTGTCCATTCAAACGCCGCGGCAGGATATAGACATTTATACACCAGTGCTGAATCAGATTGAGATCATCACATAACTCCGAAAGAAAACCTTTAAAAACTATGTAAAACCCTGTCCAGAATGAACATAGGATTTCTGAATTTAAAAAAGCCAATGCCGATGCCCTCAAAATCCACCATATAGTTGCCTGTTTCCAGCTCCTAATCGTCGGATTTCTTCTTTTGATATATACTTTCGGCGGCCTATATAGACACACCTGAGAAGGCCTCTCTTTTGCCAGTTCTCTATCGTTCCCCTGGAACACTGAAAAAGATCACAGGCTTCAGGCACACTCATCAAATCCTTCATACCCGTATTTTCTTCCCTGGCGCGGTTTTTTTCTGCCTCCCGGATAAACTCCTGGAATAGTTCGCGCAGGTCCGTCTTGTTGACCATCAGTAACGTCTGCATAATTCTCTTTTCAGCAATATTACGGCTGATTGGTCCTGAGAGACAACCACTTTGGCTACAGTCATAATTAACTGAATATCAGTAAAAAATAAAGCTTGGATTATTCTAGCGGACCGGAAATGGTCTTATATGGTTCAATTTGGTGCTATTTGGAAAATCCCTGCCGGGACTTACTACCACTGCTTATTGCTATTTTTTATATGCCGCAATAGGGTTGATGCCTTATACCCTACGGTAATTTCGGCAAGCTTGTCTGCCCAGGTTTCAAAATCAGTATCCGTGTGAATTTTCGCGGAATTAATGCCGGCAGCAAACCCTCTGATGTCATTGATGATCAGCTTGTTCTTTTTCTTCTCGCTTTTGATCTCTTTTTCAAGCTGTTCGATCCACTTGTCAAGAAGTCCAAGCGTGAGCCACTCCGGTCTCGCATCGCCGGTAACCTTCATACGGAACAGAAGAGCATACACGCATGAGATAATGTATGAGTATTCATCGCCGTTAAGATAATGCATTGATCTAAGCAGTCGTGAGGCCAGCTTCTGGTGTCCTCGTTTAGGTAGGCTTAAACAGGTTTCGATGGCCTGGACAAATTTGTCCGGCAAGATCTTGTGCAGCGGTTCGGAATAGATATAACGACGCCAAGGGCAGCCCGTATATTCAAGTGCCCGCATGTAGAGAATATCCAGATGTGAAGTATTCCCGTCCTTTCTACTGGTAGTTCTGTCTCTTTCGCAGCTTTCCATCACGCCCGTAAATGAGCAGTTGCACCTTGTTTTCTTGCGCCTTTGGCCTTGCGACCAACGTTGCTTCACCCTGATATTTGTATGTGCCGTGTACCTTTCCAGTACCTTCTTCCTCTATAATCCAGATTCCTTCACCGGCAGGCTTCACATGTAAATCACCCATAATGGTCAATTTTCATGAAATATAAACAAAAGGCCTGTTTGTTTTGAGAATAAATCCGGCATCATGCGGCATACCCCGTGAGTTCCAACAATGCCGCCCTTGGCCTGAAGAAAGCAGACCGCGCCATACGGATTGCCTCCTGTTCCTTAGTAACGCGGATATATTTCATGAAGTTAGTCTCTGTTTTATGGCCTGTAATAAACATGATGCTTTTTATCGGCAGTCCTGCAAGATACATTAGTGTCGCGCCCGTTCTTCTGGCTGTATGCGAGGAGATAAGCTCGTACCGCTTATAAGTGAACTCCTTTTCGACACCACCTACGAATTCAAGAACCGTTTCATCATTGTCTATACCGATATGTGCAGCGGCGAGCTTTATGAATTTGTTCAAATCCTGCTCGCTGATCGACGGCGCCCGCCCCTCGTATTTTTCCAATATTTTCAGCACGACGGGGTGTGCCGGTATATATACCTTGTTGTTTTTCCCCTTCACGGGGTAAATGCCAAATACCATTTCACCCTCCAGCTCCGTCAGATGATTCAGGGAAAGCCGGGAATAATCGCTGACCCTGAGTGCGGTATAACACCCGATCAGATATAAATCCCTTGCCTTGCCCAAAGTGACTTTATCTCCGAAGTCATGCTCAAAAAGCTTATCAAGCTCTGCCTGCGTGTTATAGATACTGTCCGCTGTGATAAACGGCGTACCGAAATACTCTGTATTGGCGACATTGACAGATTTGATGCCGTCACTGGCAGCCCGTTTCATTATCATCTTCAGCCGGGCGAACATTGAATATATGTAGTTCTGATGATAGTCCTGGCTCTGCATCCATATAGCAAGATCATCGGAGAACTGATTGTTAAAGCCCTTCCAGGTTACAGGGTAAACTTCTTCATTAAACCCGGCCATTTTATCACGGAATATCTTGAAGTTCTTAAGGCTCTGCTTCTCATATTTTTTCTTGCGTTTAGTCAGGATCGTACCGTTTGTGGCTCCTTCTATGAATTTGTCAATATAGTCAAGAACAGCCGGTTCCTTGCTTTCCGGCTCCTTTTCCTCTAAAACCGGAAGCGCTACACTGGCTGCAGCCGTCTCAACTGCTTTCGGCTGTGTTTCATCTTCATTCTTTTGTACGAGCGGGTTAAAGTGAAGGTCCAGATGCGCTCTTAGCCGCTCCTTGCTTATTCCCCGGTAATCAAGACCGAGGAACTGTACGACGGTCGTTTTGACCGTGACAAGAAACTGGCTCAGCAGGGTGCAATAATAAGGATCGAGATTACGCTCCCGGATGATTGCCGTCAGCATCTTGTCTTTCGGTTGTCCGTTGACATAAGGCCACAATTCCGGCAAAATTTCTTTAGCAAGCTTGTAGCTGAAACGATTACCGTCATAATTCACTCGCAGACGGATTCTGGCCCATTGCCCTGGCTTGTTGTGAGACAGTGTGAAAAACGGGTTTACCATGGCATTCGGGGCAAAGCATTTGGTCAAATCGCCCCGCTGCATAAAGATAATTGTTACGTCATTTGTTACGTCATGACTGTGGATTTTTGTGCATCATTAAGCACATAAAATTTTAAAGTGCTGATTTTCATATACTATTGAACTGGCATCACCCTGCATGAACTATATATCGTACCCCAGTCGTGGGTACTTAAAGTGAACCCCGGTATTCTTCGGATACCGGGGTTTTGTTTTTTTACCCCGTAGCCGTCCCACACTGCCCCCTCCTTCCTGCCTATCATCATATACATTTTTGCACGCATATCTGCCAATAGCCGGGGCAACGGATACTAACCGGACAAAGCACATCGTTTGAGACCGCATACACAGATCCGAAACTTTCTTTCCACTCACCGCATAAATCTGCCACGGGATGAAGTAAATATTACGCATTTCAACTATATGTAAGTTATATTTGTACTTCAATCCGGGTTATATCATCTATTAAAAGCGGTAAATTGTATATGAAAGGAAACCTTTTATTCCTCCAGCAGGTAGCTATGGACTCGCTTCCTGCCACTACTCCAGCCCAAGCTCATGAAGCACAGAGTGTATTGGAGATCATAGGCTCCAGCGGTACTATCGGTGTAGGGATCATCATCAGCCTCCTGATCCTGTCCTGTGCCGCAGTCTACATCTTCATCGAACGCTATCTGACGATATCCAAAGCGCTCAAGTCAGATAACAATTTCCTCAACAACATCAAGATGAGCCTGCAATCCGGCAACACACAAGCCGCGATCGCTCTCTGCAGAAACACCAACTCACCGATGGCACGAGTAGTCGAGCAAGGCATCTCGCGCATCGGCAATCCGACCGAAAAGATCGAAAAGGAAATGGAAAACGTCGCCAGGGTAGAGCTGTACGAGCTCGAGAAGAACCTGGGTGTCCTCAGTCTCATCGCACGCCTCTCCCCGATGTTCGGGTTTGTAGGTACGATCATGGGGGTTATCAAGATCTTCTATGACATATCGCTCAGCGATAACCTGAGTATCGGGGTCATCTCCGGCGGTCTTTACCAGAAGATGATCACCTCTGCCGCCGGTCTGATCGTGGGTATCGTGTCCTTTGTGGCCTACTATATCCTGAAGATCATGGTCGATCGTTTTGTCAACCGAATGGAGAGGACATCACTGGAGTTCCTGAACTTCCTCCAGGGACCTGTCAATCCGATATCCTGATTTTTGCGAACCGGTAAAAAAACACTGCCATGAATCTAAGAAGATCCGGGCATCAGGAAGAAGCTGAACTGAGTACAGAGTCACTGAATGACATCATGTTCTTTCTACTCCTTTTCTTCCTGATCATATCCACCCTGGCCAATCCCAACGTAATCAAGATCCTGCTGCCAGGCACCAAAGAGTCCACACAGGTGACACGCCAGCCGATCACACTGTCGGTAACCGGCGACATGCGCTACTACATCAACCAGCAGGAGATCCCGGCCACCGAGCTGGAAGGAGAGCTGGCACGCCGTGCAGAATCCGTGGAGGACCTGTCGGTCGTAGTACGTATGGACAAGGACCTGACCGTACAGACCCTTGCGGACATACAACAGATCTGCGCCAGGCTCAACCTGAAAATGGTACTGGCCACTACCAAGAAATAACCTGAAGGCCAGCACACTCACATGTGCCGGCCTTCTTCTCTTTGACCCTACACCTCCCGGAAAGTTTCCGGAAAGCCATATCATCTCTCTTTAGCCCTCACAGTGAGCCGGTTCACCTGTATCGCGACCCGAACAAATAGGCCCGCCGTCCGCAGGCAGCCTTGGCCGTACCCCCGATACCGAAGCTGAACTCAAGCATAATCTGGGCGAAGAACGGACTCACCCTGCTATACATATCGTATTGTGTATAAGGTGCAGGAGGCGGGTTAGCTAACCCGGCTGCCTCGGGAGCGAGCATGTCCGTCAACGCATATCCAAGCCTGAGACCTGCAACCAGGGTGAAGACCTCATTGCCCGCGATAAATCCGCCGAAGCCCGCTACCGCGCTGAAGTAGCGATCTGCAAAAAGACCTTCTGTCGGCAATGACTGCCCGGCAAACTGCTGTTCGACATTTCGTACCATCGACATAGTAGGGCCTATCTCGAGATAGCTGCCCGCGCTGTTGAACCGATAGAGCAGTGCCGCATCCAGCGTCTGCCACTCGGTGATATTCGGCTGCCTGGTATCGCCTGCACGGTAGCCAAATTGCTGTCGCCCTTGGGTAAGCAAACCTTCGATCACGATCCCGTTGTATTCCCCGAAATTGATCCCCAGTTTGCCCCCGTAACTGTACCCTACATTGAACTGGTTATTGTGATCGCTGTCATTCCATACATTACTGTTGTAAAAGCCGCTCAAGCCGATCCCTCCTTTGGGCGCGATATCGATCCACACCTGTGCCGACAGTCTTCCGCTCATCAGGATTCCCGTCAACAGCATCACCATAGTTCCCATTCGTTTCATATCGTTTTTGTTTTAGTTAGAAATTAAATACGCCGTACTTGTCAGGCTCTGGGCCGGATTAGCGACCTTTCAGAGCGCAAAAAGACATTGGATTTGGAGACAAGATTACCCGAGGGCTTTCTGGATTCGCTCGGTTCGCTGCTTTCAGCGACCGAACTCAGTGAGCTTGCTTCCAGTATATACGAGCGCTCCCCGGTCAGCGTCAGGTTGAACCCGGCAAAAATAAACGACCAGCGTCCCGCGGTCGGGCAGCCCGTACCCTGGGAGCCATCTGCATACTACCTGCCCGACAGGCCGGTCTTCACCCTCGATCCATCGCTCCATGCCGGTCTTTACTATGTGCAGGAGGCCGCCTCGATGATGCTCATCGCCGCGCTGGACCAGGTGATTGACTGGTCGCAGGTCCGATTCGCCGGGGACTTCTGTGCTGCACCGGGCGGCAAGACCACACACCTGCTCAGCAGGTTATCTCCCGGGAGCGCCCTGCTCGCCAACGAGCCTCATCCCCTGCGCTACCAGATACTCCGCGAAAATCTCCAACGCTGGGGGCGACCAGAGGCGATCAGTGCACGGGCGGATGCCAAACAATACCAGGCGCTCGGCCCTGTCTTCGACCTGCTGCTGGTGGACGCGCCCTGCTCGGGAGAAGGTATGATCCGCAAGGATATCCAGGCTGCAGCGCACTGGAGCGAAGCCAATATCAGGCAGTGTACCATACGCCAGAAAGCCATCCTGGAGGCCATACTACCCACACTGCGACAGGAGGGACTGCTCGCTTACAGCACATGTACGTTCAACAGCCGCGAAAACGAAGACATCGGCGACTGGCTGATAGAAACGGCCGGTATGGAACCCATCGGGGTCGATCTCCCTGACTGGGGACAGGTACAGCGCAGGGGTAAATACAGCCGGGTGACCGTCTGCTATCCGCACAGAGTGGCCGGCGAAGGATTCGCGTTCCAGCTGTTCCGCAAGAAGACAGGTGAAAGACAACCGACGGATAAAATTCCCCCGGCAAAAAACTGGCGCAGGGGCAAACCGGCTGACACACAACATCCTTTCCTGCTCTCCGCCATGCCCGACCGCGAACACTGGCAGCATGAAAGCGGCGCGATATACCAGCTCAGTCCTGTCCAGGCGGAACTCATTGCCAGGCTGGAAGCCGTCCGCATACAAGCGTGGCCACTGGCAGAAGCAGGCCTGTTCAAGGGCCGTGATTTCGTACCGGCACATGACCTGGCGCTGAACAGCCTTGTGCCTGCAGACTGGCCCGGTATCGACCTGGATCTGCCGTCTGCCCTGGACTACCTGAAGGGCAATACCCCTCCAACCAATACCGCGCCCGTGGCAGGGTGGCACCTGGCACGCTACAAGGGTCATGGACTGGGCTGGTTGAAAGGTGTGTCGGGACGCGCCAACAACTACCTGCCGAAACAATTGCGCATCCGCATGGAAACCGGCCGTACCGGGGATCTTCAGGGTCCCCTGTTTTGATATCTGGCGAAGAAATGCTTTTTTTAGTCCTCAGAACTCTCCCGTATTAACCCGAAAACCCGGCACCGCTATGACCCAGCTACTGCTGTCCGTACTTCACTGCCTGCATTTTTTCTCCCGGCCGCTGTTGAACGGCCAGGAAGCTAAAGGCCTGGACGAGCGGATCAATGACTTTTTCGAGCCGATATCCAATGTGATCACCTCGATCGTCCTGTATTCCATACCATTGGGCGGAGGTGCAAAAGCTCCGGTAGTGGTTCTGATACTCATAGGAGGCGCACTTTACTTCACGCTTTACTTCCGCTTTGTCAACCTGCGGCGTTTTCTCGTCTCCATCAACATAGTGCGGGGTATCTACAAGGATGTCGAAAAGCCGGCCATCATAACAGCAGCCGGCGAAAAAGCAGCCGTCCACACCACCCCGGACGGAGATATCGCCGACACGATCCGCAATGAGTCCGTCAAAGGAGAAGTAAGTCATTTCCAGGCGCTCACGGCCGCCTTGTCCGCCACGGTCGGGCTGGGAAATATCGCTGGTGTGGCCATAGCGATCGGTATCGGGGGGCCGGGCGCTACTGTCTGGATGATACTCGCCGGGATACTGGGTATGTCAAGCAAGTTCGTGGAGTGTACCCTTGGTGTGCGCTATCGCGATGTAGCCCCCGACGGCACTGTATACGGCGGACCTATGTATTATCTGAAGAAAGGATTTGCGGAACGCGGTATGGCGGGGCTGGGAAAGGTACTGGCCGTCCTGTTTGCCGTGATGTGTATCGGCGGTTCACTGGGCGGTGGCAATATGTTCCAGGCCAACCAGGCGGCCCTGCAGGTCATCAACCAGTTTGAACTGACCGGCGGCAGCGCAGGTTTTTATATAGGGCTGGCCATCGCTGTACTGGTGGGCATCGTGATCCTGGGCGGGATCAGGCGCATAGCGGCCGTAGCGGAGCGGGTCGTACCCTTCATGGCATTTATCTATGTCGGTGCAGGCCTGGTGATCCTGGCTATGAACTATGACCTGATACCGGCGGCTGCACGGATTATACTGTCTGAAGCTTTCTCCCCGGAAGCGGTGCGCGGTGGATTCCTGGGTGTGATGATCATCGGGTTCCAGCGGGCGGCCTTCTCCAACGAAGCAGGCATCGGCTCGTCTGCCATCGCTCACTCCGCAGTGAGAACCTCCTACCCTGCCAGCGAAGGACTGGTCGCACTACTGGAGCCATTCATAGATACCGTAGTGATCTGTACGATGTCCGCCCTGGTGATCGTACTGCTGCGCGTACAAGGTGTCTACCAGTATGACATGGACAACAACCAGGTCCTGCTCAGCGACGGCAACATCCCGATCAACGGTGTCGGTCTCACTACACTTGCATTCGAAAACGGCCTGCCGGGATTTTCTTATGTCCTAACGCTCGCCATCCTGCTGTTCGCGTACTCAACCATGCTGTCCTGGTCTTACTATGGGCTGCAGTCCTGGAAATTTCTTTTCGGCCGGGGCCGTACGTCGGACATCACGTTCAAGCTACTCTTTATCCTGTTTATCGTGATCGGCGCCAGCTCCAGCATGAATGCCGTCGTAGACTTCTCGGATGCCATGATCTTTGCGATGGTCTTTCCGAATATGATCGGGTTGCTGGTACTTGCCCCTGTAGTACGGCAGGAAACTGCCCGTTACCTGAAAGCGATCTTCAGCCTTAAAAAGAAAGGGGCTCCTGGCTCCACTGCACAATCTTAATCCCTGCATACGATCATGCATACAGCACTACTCTCCCTGGGAAGCAATATCGGCGACCGCGCCGGATATATACGTACAGCTATGGACCGGCTGTCGGCGCTCGGGCATATACCGGAGCAGATCTCCGGATTTTATGAGACAGAACCCTGGGGCAACAAAGCTCAGCATGCCTTTCTCAATATTGCTGCCCGGATCACTACGACCGGCGATGCCCATAGCCTGCTCAACGACTGCCAGTCTATCCAGGCGGCGCTGAATACAGGAACCAAAGAACACTGGGGGCCACGCGAGATCGATATTGATATCCTCTTTTTCGATGATGAGATCCTGCAGTCGCCCGGCCTGGAAATACCGCACCCCAGGCTTGCAGAGCGTAACTTTGTGCTGATACCCCTGCTCGAGATAGCGCCGGAGTGGACAGACCCTCGTTCCGGCAAAACCGTGGAAACACTTTATGACGAGTGTCGGGATGAATGCGAAGTATACCTCTATGAACAGGAAGGAACAGATAACTGAAATGCCCGCGAATCAAGATCTCCCCTACCGCTATATCTGTGTCGAGGGAAATATAGGCGCGGGTAAGACAAGCCTGTCCACGCTGCTTGCCCGGACAGTGGGCGGCCGGATCATCCATGAGCGGTTTTCGGACAACCCCTTTCTCAGCATCTTCTATGAAAATCCACAGCGGTATGCTTTCCCGGTAGAACTTCACTTCCTGATGGAACGCTATCGCCAGTTGCAGGCGGAGCTGATGAACGCCAGCCTATTCGAACAAAGCTTTATCTCCGACTACTGCCCCCAGAAGTCCCTGCTCTTTGCACGCAAGACAATGGGCGACGAGGAGTTCCGCCTGTTTCGCAATATCTACGATGCGCTCTACGAACACGTCCCCAGGCCGGATATCATCCTGTTCATCAACCGGCAACTACCCACACTCGTAGCCAATATACACAACCGGGGCCGTGCTTACGAACTGGATATACAGGACAGTTACCTGCTGAGTATACATGACTCGTACCGGCAGTTCTTCATGGAGCAACGTGACATACCAATCGTCTGGCTGGGCGCCGAACACGCCGACTTCCTGGGCAATGAAGATCATTTCGGACAGGTACTTACGCTCCTGCAGCAGTCCTTCGAGCCGGGCCTGCACTATATTGATATCGCCCCCTGAACGGCTTCAGCGGAAGCGATGCAGACATCACAGCTGTCTTCTCAGAACTTTACAAAACTGTGCTGCATCTGTTGATCGCCACCGGATAGCATCAGCAGGTAATTGCCACTGGAAAGATGCCCTATATCCATCGCCAGTACCTGCCCGCCGTATGCATCCATATGAAAAGTACGACGCCCAACCTCCTGACCCAGCAGGTTGTATACAGTGACATCCATGCGTTGCCCCTCTATCACACCATCCACCCAGACACGCACTTCCCCGTCATGGACAGGGTTGGGATAAACCTGGGAGACCAGGTCTGAAACTGCGGCACCGGGCAGCGCTTCCATATCCGAAGGTTTGACCGCGGGAACGACCAGTATCGAATAGTCTTCCACCTCGCCGTTCTCAAAGACTCCGCAGGGCTGTGCATGACTGCCGTGGCGCATGGCAACGCGCATACGGGTCACACCGCCGGGCGTGTTAGCCGGCAGGCGGATGCCCCTGGTCATCATACTGGCATTGTTGGCAATGCGCGCAAAGATCAGTTCCCCTGCATCGTCAAAGCTGCCGTCCTGGTCCAGGTCGATCCATACACGCCAGAATGTATTGTATACTCCACCGTTGAAGCCGGGTTTGAACTTCATGGTATAGGTCTTACCGGCCTCTATCATCGCCTGATGATGTGTGCCGTCGTAGTATCCGTTGTCGCTCTGTGAGCTGCGGCGGATCTCCTGGAGCTCGACATACTCTATCCATTCCAGGTAAGAGTCCAGTCCCCGCGCATCGCAGTAGGCTGATTCGGCGGGTGTCTCGAATACCAGGCTGGAAGAAAAGCTGCTCTCCAATGTATCACATGCCGCCCGTATACGCACTTCGTAGGCAGTCAGCGGTGCGAGACCGTCTATCGACATAAAGTTGGTGTCCACTTGCATCTCCGTCCAACTGTTGCGGCCGGTCTGCTTGATCTGGACCATATAACCGTCCGCTTCTTTGACCTTGATCCAGGTGATCGCCACGGAATTGTAGGCGATACTGCTGACCTGCAACCCGGAAGGCGTCGTACATACAGGCTCATCCAGGTCTCCGCAGCTGTAGAGACAAGCTGCAGCGCTCACCCGCGCCCGTATACGATCACCCGGCAGCGGCCCGAATCCGTGTGCAAAGTTGATCCCGTGAGGCGTCAGGTGGCAGTATGACATGATCGTGCCGCCGTCTACCGGAGCCGGGCCCTCGAGGCAGCGGCCCTCGGTGGGATAGCAGTTGTCGATAGGACCACCCGGCCATCCGCACCATTGTGTATGACGACTGCCGAGATTGTGCCCGATCTCATGAGTGATCACCTCTACTGTCCAGGAGAAGACCGGGATACTCTCTACCGTAGCGTGGATATTGCTGTATCCGAAACGATAATTATAATTGCAGGTTACGTCCAGCCAGGCCACACCGCCTATATTCCGGCCTCCCAGCGCCGCCAGGTGAGCAATACTTCCGTTGAACTTGCTCCGAAGCGCCCGGAACTGGTTCAGGGCGGTCACGGAATTGGTCCGGCTATAAGGGTCCTGCGTAGTCCAGACCAGCATCTCCGACAACTCAAGTGTGATACCTTCCAACTGATAGAGCGCCGCCACATTGTTGAACACCGCCGCCATCCAGTCTGCCGTCTCCTGTATCCCTCCGCGCTCACGGAAAAGTGCATAGTCACACTCTATGAATACACGCACGCATTTGTCCGTGCCTCCTGAGGCCATCGCGTCAGGATCCTGCTCTGCACTCATACGCTCATCCGCTGTCATCTCATCCAGCGCACAGGAGAAAGGATGCTCCAGCATCAGCTTCTTCTTGTCATAAAGTATATGAGCGGGCTCACCTGCATACAGAGGACTCAGCACCCATTCGGCGCCCTGGTCGGACACGATACCTACGATACCGTCGGGAAGCAGGGATATGACAGCCAATGAACCGGCCTGTCCGCGTACTATGCCCCTGTAGTGGAGAGAGGCAGGACGCTGAGCGACCGGCGAGGCATCCTCCTGCTCGGTACGGATACTGAAATCGCCCGAGAAAACCTGCACCTGTACCAGCTCAAGCACCATATCTGCATCACGCTCACCGGGCACGTGCAGGGTCAGCGCCTCAGGCGCATCCCGGTGAAGATCTGCCAGAACAGACCGATCCAGGGACAGCATAAGGTGATCCTGCAGCTGTGCGGAAAATTGTGAACGCGATCCCGATTGGGAGATCTCCAGTGGAGCGGCCCGGTGAAAAGCAACACCTGTACGGTGAGCACGGGCTACGGCCGCAGATATGCGATGTTCCTCTTCTACTACGTCACCGGCATATGAGAAATCCTGTAATCTCACCTGCCCCCATGCACCTAGCGGCATGCCGCATAAGCAACACAAGAGTAATAGTAGCGAAGGAACAGCAAGCCCTTGAGAGAGTATCTTGCTGAACATTGTTTTTCCGATTGTATCCTTTTCTAAAGATAATACTCTTCGGATATAAAAGTCAATACCCAAAAGGCTTTCTTCGGAAAAAAAATAGCGCAGGCAACAGGCCATCTGGCAGATATACGATAACACATTAAAAAATAAATTAATACGCCGTATGTTCTCTGGTTATCGTATGTTCGATCCCGTGCGTATCATAAAGATATACAAAGATCTGCAGGGTGTATACCAGGGGGAAAGAAAACTGAGGCCCGGAGCCGGGTTCAGGCGCGTTCCAGCGTAAATCCGAAGGTAGATCCGAGCCCCGGAGTCGAGCGGACATTGATCGTCTGGTTATGTGCTTCGATGATGTGCTTGACGATTGCAAGACCGAGCCCGCTGCCGCCCGCTTCACGCGAACGGGATTTGTCCGCCCGGTAAAACCGGTCGAAGAGGTGCTTGAGATGCTCCTGGGCGATACCGAGCCCGTTGTCGGCTACCTCCACCAGTACGTACTTGTCCATGTCATAGAAGCCAAGCTTGGTATTGCCTTTGACCTTGCCGTACTTGATGGAGTTGATGATGAGGTTGTTGAGTACCTGGCGTACATATTCCCGGTCTGCCCGGACCAGGAAAGACTGATCCGCCCCTTCCTTGAACAGGATACGGATCTCTTTCACGGACGCCTGTAGCTCCAGGTCGTCTATCACCTCTTCCGCGAGTGTCTTGATGTCAAACTTCTGTATGTCAAGTACGAGCTCGCCGGATTCAAGGCGGGAGATTGCCTCGAGGTCTTCTACGATGGTTTGCAGGCGCTCTACATTCTTGGCGGCGCGCAGCAGGTACTGGCGATTGATATCTTCGTCATACAGCGCGCCGTCCAGCAGCGTATGCAGGTAACCCTGTACATTGAAGATGGGCGTCTTAAGTTCGTGAGAGACATTGCCGAGAAATTCGCGGCGATAGTTTTCCAGCATCTTCAGCTCTTCCAGCTCTTTATTTTGCCGGGCGGCCCAGTTCATCACCTCGAGTTCCACGCCGGAAAAGACGGGTTCATGCACATCCTGGACGACGGGGCTCTTGCCCTTGGAGCCTACCTTGAGCTGGTGGATGATCTTGTAGATCAGTTTGATCTTGCGGTAGATATACCTGCGGATGAAATAGAGGCCGATAGAATAGGCGCTCAGGAACGATATGACCAGTACGACCAGGACATCCGCCAGATCAGGCTCGAATACGCCAAGCAGGCCCGACAGGATGAAAAAAGCAGTATTCACGCCCATGATACAGACTGCCGAGTAGAGCGCGATCTGGTGAGGCGTAAGGTTCTTGAACATCGTCAGAAGTCAAATTTGTACCCGATCCCTTTGACGGTCTTGATCACATCCTCCCCTATCTTTTCGCGGAGTTTGCGGATATGCACGTCGATAGTACGGTTGCCTACGATCACATCGGTGCCCCATACCTTGCGGAAGATCTCGTCACGGGTAAACACCTTGCCGGGCCTGGACACGAGCAACTGGATCAGGTTGAATTCCTTCCGCGCCAGCTCGATGATCTCGTCGTTGCGCTTGAGCACAAACTGCTCACGGTCGATGGTGAGATCGCCGATCCGGATCACACCCGAATTTTCATCGAGATCCTGCCTCTCCGAACGCCGCAACAGGGCTTTGATCCGGGACAGGAATACGCCGGGCTTGATGGGCTTGGCGATATAATCGTCGCCCCCGTAGTCGAGCGCTGCGATCTGTGTATAATCCTCGTTGCGCGCCGTGAGGAAAGCGATCAGCGTCTGCTTGAACTCATCCATCTCTCTCAGCCGGCGACATACTTCTATCCCGTCCATCTCAGGCATCATGATATCCAGTATGATCAGATCGGGGAGTTCTTTTATCGCCAGTTCGATGCCGTCGCGTCCGTTGGAAGCGGTGAGTACCTGATATTGCTCTTTCTTGAGGTTGTACTTGAGAAACTCGAGGATATCCGGTTCATCATCGACTATCAACACCTTCTGCTTGCCTGTATCCATCGGGCCTGTTTAAAATTTGACACAAAATTAAAGTTCTACTGACGCCATATGGTTCCAGGAGCCTTTAAGTCTTTGTTAACTTTGTGATAAGCAGGCGTGAACAGCTCAATGGCTTCCTTCCTCTTCTGCCCCGACGGCCTGCTCTTCCAGCTTCACTGCACACTGGTCGTACCATTCTGCAGCACGCGTCAGATCTTCTGCCAGAAAGTTGACCAGGCCGTCGAGCTGATCCTGTGTGATATCATGTATCTCGAGCAATTGACCGGTATATACACGTGAAAGACTGTCCCTGAGCTGAAAGGGCGCATTTTCCACCGCGCTCTGCAGGACCTGCAGGTCACACAATACGTCCAGCCATTTCTCCCGGTCGGTGAGCTGCTCGGGAACGCGACGCGTACATCCGGCCTCCCACAGGCCCAACGACAGGACGCCGAAACAAAACCCATACAGCTTCCTCCTGCCCGGCTGTCTCATAGCGTGAGTTTGGGTGCGTAGAAAGCCTTGACCCTGGAGTTCTCCTCGGAGAAACCGGCCCAGTCCACGCTGTCCGAATCGATGCGCACGATGCCGCAGGTAGGCACGTTGTCTATCCGCTCTTCACTGAACCGGTTGGCCAGGTAAGTAAAGGCCGGATTGTGTCCGAAAAGACAAACGATCCCGGATTCCACAGGCAGTTGCCTGATAATACGTACGATCTCGTCCGGCAGGGCATCGTAAAGTCCCTGTACGATGGCCACATCGCTCCGTTTGCGGCTGAAGCCTTCGGCAAAGGCATATGCGGTGCGCAACGCCCGCTTGGCCGGGCTGGATACCAGCAGGTCCGGCGCCTGCTCGCGTTCGGCCATCATCGCCGCCATTCGCGGTGCGTCTTTCTTGCCCCGCTTGTTGAGCGGGCGCTCCATATCGGTCAGCACCGGGTCTTCCCAGCAGGACTTGGCATGGCGGATCAGATAGATCGTCTTCATAGTTATATTTTGAATGCTTACCGGCAACGCGCCCCTGCCTTCCGGCAAAATAAACGGGGCTTTATTACCTTTGTAGTTTTGATCTTTTTATATCCAAAATAAACCCTTTTTGGATTGAAAGCAGCACTTACATTGCAAAATTTTGAGCTCCGGCTTGCGCCGGGCCTGCTTGCCCGTGCAAGGGTACTGACAGAAAAAGGTCTCGTGGATTGCACCGAGGTGGAAGACCAGGTCTGGGAGGCCGGTTTCCGGGACCAGGAAGAGACGGAAGCAGAGGTCTGGATGGCGGGCAACCGGGTCAGGACCAGTTTTTGCAATTGCGCGGATTTCGCCGGGGACAACTGCTGTATTCACCTGACCTCACTGCTGCTGTACCTGAAAACACAACGTGAGCAACGACGCCGCAAACCGGCGCCTATCGTACCTCCTGCCGATAAGCTGACCGTAAGCCGTATCCTGCGCCATGTACCGGCAGAGGAGTTGCAGGCATTCGTAGCCCGGTATGCACGCAAGGACAGCCGGCTGGCGCTGAGCCTGCGGACTGCATTTGCATCACGCGTACCGACCCGGCACGAAGAGCGGAAATACGAAGAGATCGTCAGCCGCCTGCTCAAGACCATCGGCCCCGCCCGCAAAAAGACCAGCCTTCGGCAGCAGCAGTTGCTTTACCAGTTTTCCGAAGAGCTGCTGGAGAGGGCGGCAGTACACCTAAGTGAGCCGGATCTCGTAGCGGCGGTATCGATCAGTCTCGAACTGCTGACGCGCATCCTTCCGCTATGCCTCAAAGCCGATGAGCAAAGCCAACTGGGCCTGCACGGCCGCGATATAGAGCTGATGATCATCCGGCTGGCGGGGCAAGATCTGCCGCCGGAGCTCAGGGACCGCTTTGATGCGGGCCTCCTGCAGGTGGTGCGGTCCGCCTGGTACAGGCCCGCATACCCGGACAGCCAGCTCTTCGGCCTTGCGACAGAGATACTACCGGCAGCCGAACAAGAGGCGCTTGCCGGCCTCAAGCGTGAGCAATGGGGCGAATATGCCGACAGTGCGGCAGGCATGTCGGCCCTGCTTGTACTCTCGCCCGCCTGCCCGCCAGCTGGAAGAGAACGGCACTGGAGCATGGCCGAATGGCGCACCTTCACGGACAGCTTCGGATACACAGGACATCTGCGGCTGGCGGCAAACTGCTGGGCACAACTGATCTGCTCCTGTATGTCGCTCACACTCAGACCGGGTGCGTTGGAGTACCTCTGCAGGCAGTCAGGTGACATCTGCAACCAGGTACCTGTACTGGATCTGCGGGCCTCACTCTATGCCGACCTCGGCGACCAGGCGCTCCTCGAACATATCGGCGAAGACCAGCGGGCGCTGTTTGCAGACCTCATGTGGCAGCAGGTACAGACCCGGTCAGACTATATGCCTTACTACAGTGCGCTTGCCAGGCTGGGATTGTACGATCATGCGGCAGCTACGCTGCAGGCGGCGCCGCCCGTGGTAGATATGCTGGCCGGGCTTGCGCGGTTTCACGCACATGACCTGTTCACCGATCACCTGGACACGCTTGTCTCTACACTGCTGCACTACCTGGATGATCACTACGGACATATCAGCTCTTCAAAACTGCAGCATATCCTTACCAACCTGCAGGAGCAGGGGGCCACTACAGTGCTGCAACCTGTCCTGTCGGCGCTGGAAAAACGGTTTCCGGCGCGAAGCGCGGTACGCAGGATCTGCAACCAGTACCGGCCCCGGGCCGTCAATCCGCAAAACCGCACTCTATGAAACTGGAGATCTGGGGCATCGGCAAGACCAGGGCGGGCTATCTCAAAGAAGGCGAAGAGATCTATCTCAGGAGGCTGACCAGGTATATACCCTGCCAGGTACAGTGGCTGGACGGTCCCAGGCTGAAAAGCCAGTTGCCACCCGACGAAGTACGCAAGAAAGAGGGCCAGTACCTGCTCGACCGGCTGCAACCGGATGACAGGCTCATACTACTCGACGAGCGTGGACGTACCGGAAGCTCGGCCGAGCTGGCAGGCTGGATGCAGGGCCAGATGAACGCCGGCGTACGCAGACTCGTATTCGTCATAGGAGGCGCATGGGGCTTTTCCGATGAGTTGCGTGCCCGTGCACAGGACAGCTGGTCGCTCTCACGGCTGACCTTCACACACCAGATGGTCCGGCTGATCTTTCTTGAACAGTTGTACCGCGCATACACTATTTTGCACAACGAACCCTATCACAACGAATAGTACCCCTTAACGCTTCCCGTATGAGTATCACCCTGATCCTTGTCATATTCTGCTGTTTCATTTCCTACCGGTGTTTCAACAGTCCTGAGCTCTTCCACAAGCTCAAGCACTGGCCGTATGCAGAGGTGGCGCACAAAGAGTGGTACCGGCTTTTCAGTTCAGCCTTTGTGCATGGCAGCTGGATACACCTCCTGATCAACATGTTCGTACTGTGGCAGTTTGGCGAATATGTAGAGGCGACTTTCCTGCAGATCTTCGGAGAGATCATGGGCCGGATCAACTATACCCTGCTTTTCCTCGTGACAGCCGTGCTGGCCGATATACCGACCCTTCTCAAGCACAAGGACAACCCGTCCTATGCAGCAGTCGGCGCGTCGGGAGCAGTCTCGGGTATCGTATTTGTATTTATCCTCTTCCAGCCCTGGAATATGCTCTATCTCTACGCCATCATCCCTATACCGGGTATCGTGGCAGGAGCGCTTTACCTGATCTACTCTTCCTGGGCCAGCCGCAACCGGGAAGATAATATAGACCACGATGCACACTTTTACGGGGCGCTTTTCGGCATCGCATTTACCATACTGCTGAAACCCGAACTCGCCGTGTACTTCGTAGAGCGACTGACGGATCTGCCCTTCTGACGGTAAGCCGCCCCCACTGATCGAATAAATCCACCGACTCTGCGGCAAACTCCGTATCTTAATAAGATAGGGCTATTCCTTCCTGTCCATCCACCGGAACAGGCCAGGACCACCCGGTCAACAAAAGATATGAAGTATATAACGAGTTTTCGCAACCTGGACGAAGCATTGTCTGACCTCGACAACGGAGGATGGTTTTATCATTTTTTCTCGCGCGCAAACGACGGTATCCTCACCACCGCAGAACTACAGGCTTCTGCAGGACCCTTCAGCGATCGCCGCCAGGCAATACTTTTCTTCGAGGCCGCTACGACGCATATGGATATTGCAGACAAGCAGGCGTTGGTCGGTAAGATGGACGCAAGGCTGCGTACCGAATACGACAGGCACCGGCCGGAACGCTATACTCCGGCCCAGGCGCTGGCCTCCGATGCTACCGATACCAATGCGATCATCACGGGCGTCCCGCGCAGGGTCGGGTCAGAATCCGCGTTCAAAGCCATGGTCATGATCCCTGTCCTGGTCGGGCAGGTGACAACTTTCATGATCGTACCTATAGCGGATCACTATGATGTATACGAGCTGAGCGACGAGCGATCATCGGATGTCTTTATCATTGCCCATACACGGGGAGCGGCAAAACTGCCTGAGCGAAGCGTCAGCGTAGCCGGGATCCTCCGTGATCTGAACGACGAAAAACAGCAGGTGACGGGCAGGTTCCTGGATGTCGCCTATTTCCTGGACCCCGCCTGATCCATGAAGTGTGGCCAGGCGACAGCCGTAAACCCGGCGCACAGGGCAACTATTTTTTCCCATACGGCGTTGACAATGAACAGTCTGTATCCTGACGGGTAAAGACTGACCGGCGCTATGGCAGGTCGTGGATGCATCACCTTAAAAATGAACTGTCATGGCTAAGTATGGAAAAAAGGCCTCCGAAAAGGTAGAAGAGGCCATGCACGAAATGAAACGCGGCAAACTGGTCTCCGGCTCAGGTAAAAAAGTAACGAGCCGCGAGCAGGCCATTGCCATCGGGTTGTCCGAAGCACGCAAAGAGGGCGCTAAAGTGCCGGATAAAAAATCATCCGAAAAGGATAGCAAAAAAAGCAAGAGCGGCCCGGCTAAGAAGAAGGCCTCTTCTGCCGGGAGCAAGTCTTAGGCGGTATACAGATTAAACGCCTCTTTCCGGATACCTGAGGAAAACGGTAATCAGGCCGGATATTTCTGCCTGCGAAGGAGAGTCGCTTTATGTATATTTGGAGTATAACTGCTTCTCCTTCATGGACTGGGACAAAATCCTCTTCAGCGAACAGTCGGCCTCCTTTCTGCCGGAAGTAGCTATCCGCACGGTCATCATGTTCCTCGTGATCCTGATCGGGCTAAAGTGTTCGGGCAAGCGGGGTGTGCGGCAGCTCTCGGTGTTCGAACTGGTGATCATCATCGGCCTGGGATCGGCCGCCGGGGACCCTATGTTTTATGAAGAGGTCGGACTCGTACCGGCGATCGTTGTTTTCACAGTGGTCATCCTCTCCTACCGGGCTGTAACCTGGGTGGTCGGCAAGAGCAAAAAAGTAGAACACTTTATCGAAGGCAAGCCCATTTACCTGGTCAATGAAGGAAAGTTCTCTATCGAACATTTCCGCAAGGAGGATCTCTCGCAGGACGAGTTCTTCGCCGAATTGCGTCTCCGCAGTGTAGACCACCTGGGGCAGGTGCGCTGCGCCATCATGGAGACCACCGGGGACCTGAGCGTGTTTTTCTTCCCGGATGAAGAGGTGCGGCCGGGTCTGCCGATACTGCCCCATCTCTACGACAAAAAATCCACAGATATCGGCCTGCCGGGTATATATGCCTGTGCTTTCTGCGGAGATACCCGGCGACTAGCAGGCCCGGACACCTGCAAAGTATGCAACCGTCCCGAGTGGGTGGCCGCGCTGGACGTGAGTCGCATCGGCTGAACGACGGTCTGCTACAGCCCGGGACAATACGCTGGTAGAAATTTAGCGGGTGTTGGTCGTTGAAGCCATTCTGATCCTGGCCGGATCGGATATATTAGCGGAAACACCCACCCATACCACCTGTTGATCATGAAAGCCGCCTTCAGCCCCGTATATGGTTCTCCCGATATCATAGAGATCCGCGATATGCCTACTCCGTCTCCCGGCGACCGCGATATACTGGTCAGGATACATGCCGCCACGGTCAACCGCACGGACTACGGATTCCTCACCGGCAAGCCACGGTTTGCCCGGCTGATGATCGGCTGGCCGCGACCGAAGAACAAAATACTCGGCAACGAATTTGCCGGTGAAGTGATCAGCACGGGCGCTGCGGTGACGGCATTCAGGCCCGGCGACCGGGTCTTCGGGTACGATGACACATATTTCGGCGCGCACGCCACCCACAAGGTCATACGCGAAGACGGCCCTGTAGCCCTGCTGCCGGAAGGCATGAGCTATGTACAGGCTGCTCCCCTCACGGAAGGGTCGCACTACGCGCTGTGCGATCTCAGGGCGGCCGGTACCGGCCCCGGCCAACATGTACTGGTCAACGGCGCCACCGGCGCGATCGGGTCAGCCGCCGTGCAGCTCGCCGTATACCTGGGGGCGGAGGTGACCGCCGTATGCGGCCCGGATCACCTGGACCTGGTACGCACACTCGGCGCCAGGGACGTCATCGACTATACGAGCCGGGATTTCACCCGGATCGACGACCGGTTTGACCTGGTATTCGATGCTGTGGGCAAGAGCAGCTTCGGCAGGTGCCGCCGGCTCCTCAAACCGCGCGGGCGCTACATATCTACCGAACTGGGCGCTTATATGCAGAACCCCCTCCTGGCGCTGATCGCACCGTTGCTGGGAAACCGCAAAGTGCTGTTTCCCATACCGACGATCAGCCAGGCGGACGTACTCCTGCTGAAGGAGCTCGCCGAGACCGGCAGATTCAGACCGGTGACTGACCGGCAATACCCGCTGGATGAGATCGCCGAAGCCTACCGCTATGTAGGGACCGGACAGAAGATCGGCAATGTAGTGATCACCCCGCTGGTCTGACCAGGCGCAACGAACGGGAGTCGCAATCGCCCTGTAAAATGTCGCAATGACGCCCCGGCCGGATAACAGATGCAGTATAGTTTTGAGTTTCCATAGCGGCTGAACAGCCTGCCGGACCCCAAAAACACACTTTACATGAAAACCTTTGTCTTGTTTTTCAGAATGGACCTGTCAGAGGCAAACCGCCCTACGGCCGCACAAATGGAACACTATATGCAAGCGTGGGAACAGTGGCTGGAGGGACTGCGATCCGGTGGTCACCTGGCGCCGGGCGGCCATCACCTGGCGGCAGACGGGCGGGTGCTACGGAAAGGGCAAATGACGGACGGACCATATACAGCCCGGTCGGCATCCCTGGCAGGATACATCCTTGTCCTTGCCGAAGACATGGATCAGGCTACGGAGCTGGCGCGGCCCTGTCCCATCCTTGCCGGGGAAGACACCAGCGTAGAGATCCGTGAGACGGGTGATGCATCCTGACGGCCAGGCAACCTGCTCCCACGCAGGAAACGACCAATCAACCTACAACCCATACCTACTATGCGAAAACTGATCCTGTCCATGATGGTCTCTGCCGATGGCTATACGGAGGACCGCGACCCGGAGTTCTTCTGGCATCACTGGGACGAAGAAATGGATGCCTACATGATGGATTTCTTTAACCGGGTAGACACGTTCGTATACGGACGACGCTCTTACCAAGATATGATCGCCTACTGGCCGCAGCTCGACGACCCGTTTGCCCGCGTGATGAACGGTATGCCCAAACTGGTCTTTTCGCGAACACTGGACGCAGCAGAGTGGAATGCGACTCTCTGCAGTACAGACCCTGCAGACGAGATCCGGCGCCGGAAACAGCTTCCCGGCAAGGATATGGTGCTCTTTGCAGGCCCGGTACTGGCCGAACCGCTGATCCGCGAAAACCTGATCGACGAGTACCGTCTCATCACCAACCCGATAGTTCTCGGTGGAGGTGCCCCCCTGTTCCGTCATGTGTCCGGCCCCCTGTACCTGCAACTGGTGGAAACAAAGGCATTCACGTGCGGCAATGTGCTCCTGGTCTACAGACCGGTGACCGATACGATCGCACTGACCGCCGGTCACTAGAAACAAGTCCCCGGCTGTACTGCTTGTTGCCGGCGACTGCTATATTTAACCGGAAGAAAACGCTGTCAACCAGGCATCCATGAAAAACACAGCCACACCCGAGACCATCGACGCATATATCGCAGACTTTACCCCTGAGGTCAGGGCTATCCTGGAAGAAGTACGCGCTACGATCAGGCGGGTCGCCCCGGAGGCGCAGGAAGCGATCAAGTACGCCATGCCTACGTTCATCTACCACGGCAACCTGGTACACTTCGCCGCATTCAGGCATCATATCGGCTTCTACCCGGCGCCTACCGGTATGGAGGCATTCAGCGAGGCGCTCTCCCCGTATAAGACCGGCAAGGGCTCAGTACAGTTCCCGCTGGACCGGCCGATACCGTTCGATCTCATCGAACGGATCACCCGCTACCGGATGGCAGAGAACCTGCAGAAGACCGCGGCCAAAGGGAAAGGAAGAAAGAAAGAGTGATCTTTACTTCCCGGCTTCGGCCGGAGCAGATCACTGTTTGTCGCTACGCACCGATTTCAGCACCGATCCGGCCATATCCTCCCAGCGATAAAGCTGGAAAGTCCCGTCGTCCGACATCGCCACGAACAGGCCTTGTGGGAATGCACCACCCAATGCTACGGAGGTAGCGTCGCTGCCATCGCTCTCTTCAGTAGAGGTATTGACAATGGTCAGCAGCCGGTGCCGGTGCGGATCACCCGGCGCACCTTCCCGCGTGAATACGTGGAAGCGGTTGGCCTGCTGGTCGGATACCAGTATATAGCCGGTCCGCTCATCGAGTTTGTAGATAGAAATACCCTCGTGATCTTTAGAGAAATCCTCCGTAGCGAAAAGCGCCAGCTCTACGGAGGAGCTGTCCGGATGAGCGTAATACTTCCGCACACCTACACCTTCGTCGGAGCAATACACATACCCCAGCTCATTGTCCACGGCGATAGCCTCTATCTCCTTCTCACCGCTGTAGCGGCCAAACTTGCGTACCAGGGTCGCCTGCACAGTACCGGAGCCGTTGTCTTCCAGCAGGTATTGCCACAGGTAGCCTTCCAGCGGGCCTGATTTCCGGCCTACGATGGCATATATCTTCCCGGTCGCAGGGTCCGTATACAGGCTGATGCCCATCGGGTCGCGCAGGGATTCGCCCTCGAATACAGGCAATCCTCCACCGTCGACGTCCTGCATCGAAGGAAGGCTGAACACACGGATAGCATTCGCCTGCCGCTCGGTACACACGGCTATATCCACCGGGCCGCCGCCCAGTACCAGGCCGTATGCCACGTCTACATTGTTCGGCCGCCGGAGGTTTTTCACGCTGTCCACCTTGTTGCCCTGCAGGTCAAATACATAGAGTCCGCCTTCGCCCGAATCACCTCCCTTGTCCGTACCGATGATCAGGCTCCGCGAAGGGTCCTCCGGGTGGATCCAGATCGCAGGATCGTCACTGTCATGCGCTACCTTGCCGGTGACGACCGCTGGCTTTACCCTGACCATCTCTTCAGCGGCAGCGGCCTGCTTGTCCTGCTTGCAGGCAACTGCGAAACACATCGCGGCTACAGCCGCCACATACAGGCTTATGGACTTTATCTTTTTCATGATCTTCAGTCTTTTTCGAATTCAAATGTTATACCATTCTCTTTGAGCAACAGCTCTTCGCCGGGCTCATAGTTGTCCTCATCAATGATCCGGATCACGCGGAGGGTCAATACGCCACCGCTGACATGATAGGCCCCTTCCAGCACAAAGTCGAGCTCACCTTCGATCTGCCCGTCTTTTGCAAAGACGAGATGGCTGCCTTCGATCTTGATCTCACCGTCGTCAAAATCGTATTCGCCCTCTATCTCGATCTCGGCTTCTTCTCCGGACCTGTCGATATACACGATGACGAGCTTCACCTCTTCGTACTCAAACTCTATTTCCACTTCGACAGGCTCGCCGGGCATCACATCGGAAAACCCGAGAGCACGGAGATCGGCATTCAGACCGCCAAAAGCCTCTTTCAATGTCCTGAGGCCTTCCTCATCGTCAATTTCAAACTTCCAGCTTCCTGCCAGTTCATGATCCAGCACTTCATACTCAAACTCCCTGGGCGAACCGAGCACTACATTTGCGCCGCCTGCCTGCAGGTTGCTCAATGCAAACCTGAAAGAGCCTGTGGCAAAGAAAACCCCCTCCTCGCCGGGTAGCTTGAATACGACTTCAAACTCTGCCGGTATAATGCCTGTCACCGGATCGTTGAGGAAAATCGTACCTGAACGTCCACCGTCCCTGACGGTGAAATCGAGGCTGTGCTCCTCTCCTTCTTCATCTTCATAAACGATCTCGTCGATCTCTACCGCGCCTACCATATCGCCGGTCAGGTCCGATATCTCAAAATCGACGGAAACCGGCGTTCGCGGTAAGGTACCGATGAAATCGGCAAATTTGATCTCGAGGCCGTAGTCCTCTGCATCCGGCAGGTCCCCGCCCTTGTCTGTATCCAGTACCAGGCGGAACGGAAAGTTGGCGTCTTTCGGATTTTCGGCCAGGTCATTTTTCGCACAGCTCTGGAGGCCGAGCAGGGCAAACAATGCCGCGACGATATAGGTCAGTCTGTTCTTCATGATCTTTTGTTCTTGTTCGTTAGAAATCAAGTTTGACGCCTACGCGGCTCCACCAGGAATAGAACTCACGCTGGATGAACCGCGACTTGTCGCCTTCATATACCTGGAACGGCTGGTTGGTAATATTGAGAAACTCACCGAATACCCGCAGTCTGCGGTTGACGGCATAGGAGGCCGTCGCATCGAGTTGCATGCGGTTGCTCACATAGAGGTCTTCATCGGCCTCGCTGCCGATCTCGGAGATATACTCGCCGTTGAAGTTGGCGGACAGGCGGATATTGAATCGCTTGTAGTCATAGCCCAGTGAAAAATTGCCGAGATGCCGGGCCTGACCCGGCAACCTGATCTGCTCCGTACCCTGGTCAGCCTCACGGGATTGGATATGGGCGCCGGAAGTCGTGAATGTATAGTTTACATAGACGGACAGCCCCCTCAGGAATCCCGGAAGGAAGTTGAGATTGCGCTGGTAAGCCAGTTCAAAGCCCAGGAGCGAGGCATTCTCCCCGTTCTGGGCCTGGTTGAGCGTAAGCGTCGTTCCCTCCGCACCGGGGTAGTTGGTCACGTCAAATCTCCTGGTGAAGATGAAATCGTTCAGCCGCTTGTAGAATACACCACCGGAGAGTATACCGACTGTACCGAAATACTTCTCGGCCAGCAGGTCAAAATTGGTGGCGGCTACGGGTTTGAGGAGCGGGTTGCCGATGGTACCCTCCCGTGCGGAAAACTCTATCTCCTGGCTGGGCACGATATCTTCAAAGTTGGGGCGGGCATAGCTGAAGGTGACAGCTGCGCGGATATTGGTCTGGTTGTCCAGCTGGTACCTGGCATGGACCTGCGGCAGGATAAAGCCGTACTCCCGGTTGCCGCTTACTTTACCAATGGTAAAGTCTTCTTCAAAGTCATAGGTGACCTGGCTGGAATTGTACCCGACCCGGGTGAGTTCGTAGCGGACCCCGCCGAGCAGCATCAGCTTGTTCAACTGTATGCGGCCCATCGCATAGGCCGCGTAGACATCTTCCGTAGCCGAGTAGGTCTCCAGCGCTTCGGCAGTCTGCTTGCCCTCTACATCCAGCTCGAAATCGCTGAGGTTGTTGTTGAAGAACCGGATGAAACGCTCCGAGTCTGCATTGGGCCGGATGGTATAGCGTCCACCCAGGAAACGACGGCCCCCGGACCCGCCTTCAAACTGGTCCAGCGTCAGGTCCTCATCGCCGGTGTAACCGAATACATTCTCGGTGACGTCGTAGCTTTTTTGCTTCATACGCACTTTAGCGCCGAACTTGATCAACCCGTCAGCTGAGCCGGTCCTGAACGGGATGCCAATGTTAAAACGGGCTGTCTTGTTTTCATCCAGCGCATAGGTCCTGCCCATCGTCACCTCGTCAAATTCGTAGACCGAGTTGCTGAGAAAGTCCTTCTCCGGGTCATCGACGGTCACACGCGGAAAATAGCGGTTGGTCGTGAAATCGGTCCGGATATCGTTGAAATCCGCTATGCTCACGACTTCTACGTCGTATGGTGTATCCTGGTAGGCCCGTGCATACGCCACCTCGTAATCCAGGTTGAACTTCGTGAAAGTATGTTTGCCGCCGAGATTGTAGCTGGCTATGACCTGTTTTTCGAGCCTGTCTTTGGAAGCGCGTTCGATCTCCGGGTCGTCAAAGGGTGAATCAGACGGGATGAACAGGTAGGTCTTACGCTGCTCGCGATCTGTGAACCGGTTGTATATGGTACGGAAATAGACTTCGTTTTTCTGATCAAACTGGTAGTCGATCGTCGTGCTCAGTCCGCCACGGGTCCTCACCAGTTCGTAATCCCTCAGCTCAAACTCATCGCCGTCGCGTTCCCAGTTGTCCGAGCCGCGATCTGACTCGTAATAGCTGCCGTTGAGCATGATACCGAGCTTGTTGTTCAGTAGTCGCCTGGACACTTCCAGCGATCCCTGGAGGTTGGTGCGACCTACGATGTTATTGTATCCGAGCACGGCAGATGCATGCACGCTGATGTCTTCGGACTGGGCTTTGCGGGTGATGAGGTTGACTGATCCGCCGATCGCATCGCCGTCCATGTCGGGAGTGAGCGCCTTGCTTACTTCGATGGATGACAACTGGTCCGCCGGGACAGCATCCAGCGCTACGAAGCGCACGCCGGCCTCCGGGGAAGGGATCTGTTCGCCGTTGATGCTGATATTGGTAAACTGCGGGGCAAGACCGCGCACCAGCACGTAACGGCCTTCGCCCTGGTCGCGTTCGATATTGACTGCCGGGACACGCTGCAGCGCCTCAGCTACGTTGGGGTCTGGAAAACGGCCGATCTGGTCGGCGCTGATGATATTCTTGATATTGTCGGCCGAACGCTGCTGGTTCAGCGCCCGCTGCTGGCCCTGGAGAGCGCCTGTGACCACGACATCGCCCAGTTGCCTGGCGTCGGCTGTCATCTTTACCGTGACTTCCGTGACACCCTCTCCCACTTCGACTGACAGGATCTGCTGTGTGAAACCGAGATAACTGACCACCAGCTCAACGGTCCCTGGCCGCGATCTCAGCACAAACTCTCCGTCCAGGTCAGATGATGTACCTGCTGCAGAGCCCGCTATGGTGACCGTAGCCCCCGGCAGACGCTCGTTGGTATTCAGATCCGCGACGATACCTTTGATGATACCCGACTGGGCATGCGTGAAGTATGCACACAGCAATAAAGCGGCAAGTAAACAAACTCTCATAGCATAGTTTAAAGCATCCTGTGAAAATGCTGCAAAGTATGCCGGCCGGATTACCTCTGTCCTAAGCCACTGTTATGTAAATGTTATTGTTATGTGCCTTCCGTGTGAAACGCGCCGATAGCAGGCCCGGGAGGTGCAACCGTCTTATTACGAATACGGAATTCAGGGAAAATATGTGGATCTGTCCCTAAGATCGCTGGCTGAGTTCCGCAAAGTCTACTTGTTCTGTTTTCTGTTCGCGAATCGCGAACAGAAAACATTTATGGCGTATCTTTGTCTCATGGAAACACAACAGGTGATGCGGCCGCAGGATATGGTCATCCTGTTAAAACTGACCACACTGCAGGGTATACAGTGGCAATACAGGGATCTTGCAGCTTCGCTTTTTATCAGTATATCGGAGATCTCGGCGTCACTGAACAGGAGCTCTGTCGCAGGCCTGTACAACCCGCACACCAGGACTGTAAAACGAACTACTATGATGGAGTTCATACAATTCGGTCTGCGCTATGCATTTCCGCAGATTCCAGGGGCTATGGTCACCGGTATTCCGACCGCTCATTCACATCCCTTCTATAAGGACTTTCTCATGAGCGACCAGGTATATGTATGGCCCTACGGCAATGGTACCGAGAGAGGCCAGGCAATACTGCCTTTGCATGCGGGTGTTCCGCAGGCGGCTGCAGCCGATCCTGTACTCTACAAGATGCTGGCCAGCATCGATGTACTGAGGGTCGGGCGGCCACGGGAAGTCAAGCTTGCTGTCGAAGTCTTAAAAACACATCTTCTACCGTGAGCCACCATCAGAATATCGTACGTATACAGGCAGTAAGGAATGCGTTGGGGTCATTGCATGGATCAGTGGTATTTGTAGGCGGCGCCACCGTGCCACTATATACAGATCGCATCGCGGATGAATTGCGGCCCACGGATGACGTAGATATCCTCATTGAGCTGGCCAGCTACAAAGACTATGCAGGTGTAGAAGAACAGCTACGGGCCAGAGGATTTATGAATGATACTTCGTCCGGGTTTATCGGTCGATACAGGATACACGGTGTGGTAGTAGACGTGATGCCGACGGAGGAGAGCATTCTCGGATTTACGAATCGCTGGTATAATACAGGCAAACACAAGACTATGAACTACAAATTGCCTGACGGAAACTTCATACAGCTATTTGAGCCCGCTTATTTCCTGGCTTCAAAGATAGAAGCCTTTAAAAACAGGGGTGGCTCAGACGGCCGATTGAGCACGGATTTCGAAGACATCGTCTACCTGCTCAACAACCGTACAGGGATATGGGAAGAACTGGAAGCGGCAGAGGAAGTGGTCAAAAGTTACCTGTCCAACGAGCTAAAGGCTATGCTCGATCATCCGTATATCGATGAATGGATCAGTGCACATCTCGAACATGCGGATCAGCCTAGAGTCATCTTCATCCTGGACGCACTTCGGGCCTTTTCAAGACCGGATATTTGATTCCCCTCCTCACAAGCAAAACGCTTTCCGAAGCATACCCCTATCCTATTAAGATACGGACTTTCAGCAAGATCTGCAAGGCGTCCTCAATCTGATATGGTCTATTTTTCCAAAACTGCATCTGTTCTGAATTGATATTTCCCTGCACTTTTGTAGCAGATGCTGCACTCCCGCAGCAACGACCCTGCAAAAACTGCATGAATTATGAAGTCTTCTCCCGCAACGATCGTACCCTACCGCCCGGAATACGCCCTGTACTTCGAGCGCTTCAACAAGGCCTGGATCAGCGAATTCTACAAGCTAGAGCCGCGCGACATCTACGTGTTGGAAAATCCGGAAGAGGCGATCCTGCAGCACGGCGGCAGGATACTCTTTGCCCGCAGGAGTGACGAGATCATCGGTGCTGTCGCACTTCGGCCGATCGCTCCGGGCGTAGTGGAGCTCACCAAGATGGCGGTGGATACGGCCGCACGCGGCGCCGGTGCGGGCAGGCTACTCTGCGAAAGCGCTATCGCAGAAGCACTCAGGATGGGCGCCAGGCGACTAATCCTCTACTCCAGCAGGCGGCAGGAGACTGCGATCCGGCTCTACCGCCGGATCGGTTTCGAGGAGATACCGCTGGAAGCCAACGCCTATGAACGGGCCGACATCAAGATGGAGTACCCGCTGACCGACGGATTCCGCCGGGAGGACGCCGGGATCACCCCATGGTTTGACCGCAGGTTTGACTTCGGCAGCGGGCCTGATCAGCACGCAATACTCTATGCAAGGCTGCAGCAGGGACCGGAACGCTGTCGCCTGGCAGCCCATGAACTGACCGAATCGATTCTGCCTGCCAAACCTGGCGGAAAATGGTCGGTCAAGGAACATATCGGCCACCTCGCATTGCTCGAATCACTGTGGCGTATACGGATCCAGGACATACGATCAGGCTTGCCCCGTATGTCACCTGCAGACCTGACCAACCGCGCCACGGAAGAGGCGGGTTTCAACGACCGCCCCCTGGAAGATCTGCTGGACTGGTTTGGCCGTGAGCGAAGCGAGACATTGGCCCTGCTGGACAGTCTCGATGCCGAAGACTATGAAAAGATCTCTCTGCATCCGCGCCTTGACCAGTCAATGAACATCCGCGACCTGATGCTCTTCGTAGCGGAGCACGATGACCACCACCTGAATACCATCCGCCAACTGGCCGATCGCCATGCCCGGTAAATACCGGGATACGAAGACGCACGGCGGACACATATCGTAAAAATTGAATCCCGCCGGTCTCCGGGCCGGCAGGATTCGTCGGGTGGGGTAACCAAAACTATTTCTTCCTGATCTGGAGCGTGAACGCGCCGCTGTCCAGGTCACCGGCGCCGACCACACCTATCACTACGGTATAGGGCGAATGCAATGCAAGGATATGTTTGACCGTACGCGTATGATCCTGGGTCCTCCCTTTGAAAGGTCTGTCCCACTTGTGGTCGGCTTCACAGCGAATACAGGAACCCAGATCCGGGACCAACACCTTTTTGCCTGCACCCGTCATGTAGGCATAGAGGCTCATATTGTGGTTTTTGTTTTCCGGGATCACCGTAATCTCTACCTCGGTCTGCGCAGGAATTTCAAAGGAATATAGTACATGGTGACCTGTGAATTTGCCCGCCTGGGTCTGCGGGAAGCAGGCCACACTGCTGTTCCAGGCCCATGACAGGTCCTTGATCTTCGACCCTGCGTCCAGGTCCCCCTTTACCTGTCCGCCACCGTGTTTGTCCCAGTCAATGGACAGGGGGATATCAGCCAATTGCTGCGCGCGGATAAACGGACAGATACCCGTCAAAAAAACGAATAGATAAATGTGTCTCATGGTCATTCTGCTTTGATCTTGTAGGTGAATTTATTGGCGACCGATTTATTCCGCATGGCTACAATGATGATCTCCCCTTTGCAATTGGGGACATTGAATACCTTGGAGATCGCATCCTTGTCGTTGGGAAACTCGTAGGAAACTATATTTTTTGTCACACCATTCTGTGCCTGCGTGCAGATGACCACAGACGTAGCCGCCTTTCCGTCAGTTTTGTCAATAGTGATCGTCACATTGTCCTCGAAGGAAGGATGTGTGACGAAAGTGCGCTGGGTCTGCCCTGCTATGGTGCCTGTCTCGGAGCCCTCATTGATTTCCAGCCTCCTGGGGCCTATAGTCGCGACGCCGTTGGAGGCGACCCAGTTCCAATGCTGGCGGAGTCTCTTTACTTCATTTTTGAACGGGATCAAACTGATGTCCGGCTTCCAGGGACCCCATTTGGCCCAGGTGTTCTCAGCGACCTTTTTGCCTTGTTCACAACTGGCGTTCTGCGCATTCGTGGCACTCGCGACAAGAAGCGCAAAGCAGAGAAATAAGTGTTTTTTCATAGTTGCAGTTTCATGTATTTAATGAGTTTGGGTTTCTATCAAGGGCGCTTAAGTGACTAGCCGGCCTGACCTTCAGGGACAAAACTACCGGGACACATCTCACCGGCCTTCACCCGTATGGGTGATATTGTCACCGGATTATCAGGTACTTTTGTATACTACCTGTACATTACATGCCTGCGATCCAGCGAGGGCCGCGGCAGACACAGGCTACGAAACGAACGGCATCACAGGGACCGGGTGGGCGGGACACGCCCGCCTCTGGTAGACACATGAGCAGGACGGGTAATCGGGCTCTTTACCGGGCAAAATCCGGAATGCCGGACGCCAATAATGGGTACTTCCCCATAGCTCCGGGAGCTCTATCTGCCGGGACGGAGTGATGGGTTTAAAAAAACAGCATAATGAAACGTATCGCCTACCTGTCATTGGTCCCGATAACACTGCTGGTCCTCCTGGCACATACAGCCTATGCCGGCGTAGATACAGAGCCGCTCCCCGGTGAAGACAGTTTACTGACCCTGATCGCATGCAGCGACAACGATTCGCTGAAAATGGAATGGTACAACGAACTGAGAAGGCTGACGATCTATGAAAACCCGGCAAGAGCGCTAACCTATATCGAACACTACGGGCGCCTGGCAAAAGAATTGAAGCTGGATAGAAAATATGCGATCGCTATGGCGTATAAAGCCAACTGCCTGATCCCTATGGGGAGATACGAAGAAGCTTTGCAATCCCTCTTTGAAGCGGAAACCTATTTTTACAGGCAGCATGATCTCACCCCGCTTGGTTCTGTATATAACTCCATAGCAGTGGTATACGAAAAGACACAGCGGGACTCCCTGGCCAGGATCTATTTTTCCAGGTCACTGGACCTGGCCATATCCAATGAGGACCCTGCCAGGCAAGCTCTCGCACTGAATAATATCGCCAATATATACTACAGATCGGGAGATTACCGGCAAAGCAAAAACTACCTGGAAAAGGCGCTCGCCATCCAGGAGAGCCTCAACAAGGATTACCGGATCAAATACCAGTTGAACTACGCCAATACGTTGCTCAAGCTGAATATGCTCACAGATGCAGACCGTATCTACAAAGCGGTGCTGACAGACCCGGATGTGACCTACAATTTCACAAGATGCCTTACACTCAAAGGCATGAGCAAGCTCCTGCAGGCACAGGGCAAATACAAGGAATCTGCCTTACGGATACAGGAAGCCCTGCAGCTCGCCATGGACAATGGGTTTGAGGAAGAGAAACTCGAGATACTTGAGCTATCCAGCACAGCTTTCTCGAATTCCGGCGACTTTCGAAAAGCTTATGAGATGCTTGCCGCTTACCAGGTGCTCAAGGACAGCCTGACCGGTACCGAAAAAGACAGGAACCTGATAGAGTCACTGACTAAGTATGATACAGAGAAAAAGCAGCAGGAAATATTGCTGCTGGAGTCACAGAATCGCGTGAAAGACCTTGAGATCCAGAAAGCTGCCGGGACCAGGAAACTGCTGCTGGTTGGCCTGCTGGCCGCTGTCATCATCATCGTGTTTGCAGTGAGGATGCAGGTTGCCAAGACTAGGCACAGCAAAGTACTGGAACAAAATAACAAGGCGATCTCGAAGGCGCTCAGGGAGAAAAATATCCTGCTGAGGGAGATCCATCATCGAGTCAAGAACAACCTGCAGGTCATCTCCAGCCTGTTAAAGCTGCAAGCACAGTATATCCGGGATGAATCCGCCCTGAGGGCTATCTCCGAGGGGAGAAACCGGGTCAACTCCATGGCGATCCTGCACCAGAATCTGTATAAGGAAGATAACCTGACAGGGGTGGATATGAAAGACTATTTCACCCAACTGCTGGAAGGCTTGTTTGACGCCTATAACATAGACAGGGATCGTATCCGGCTATCTACTGAAATTCACTCGCTCACGCTCGATATCGATACGGTGATTCCGCTGGGGCTCATCGCCAACGAACTGGTAAGCAATGCGCTGAAACACGCGTTCGAAGGTATCCCCGACGCAACGCTTCACGTATCGCTGTGGGAAGAGAAAGAAGCTCTTTATTTCAAGGTACGTGACAACGGTATAGGTATCGGGAGCGACTCTATAGAAAATGAAAAAGGCGGATTTGGTCAAAAACTCATCCTGACGCTGGCAGAAAAACTGGAAGCCGAGATCAAAACCACTTCCACGGCCGGTACCGAAGTATTGCTGAAGATCAGGGACTACAAAAAAGCCGCCTAGTATGAATGCCAAAATACTGATCGTAGAAGACGAGCCGGTGATCGCAGCCGATATTGAACTCACCTTGCTGAATTGCGGGTACAGGATAGCCGGGATTGCCTACAGTTCAACCCAGGCACTGGATATGATCGTCAACAGGCAGCCCGACCTGGTCCTGCTCGATATAGCGATCAAAGGAGACATGGATGGCATCGATATTGCTTCCGTGATCCAGCAGAAATATCATATCCCGTTTATCTACCTTACCTCCTTCAGCGATAAGGATACCCTGGAGCGTGCCAAACCGACCCTGCCCGAAGGATATATCGTCAAGCCATTCAAGGACCGCGATATCCTCTCCAGTATCGAGATGGCCCTGTACCGGACTACACAGCAGCAGTCCATGCACCTGACTATCCAGAGAGTCAATCAGTTGAGCAGTCACCCGATCACGGAATCCGAGTTTAAGATCATCAACTTGATCCGGGAGGGAAGGTCAAACCAGGAGATCGCCGATCAATTGTATGTGTCGATCAATACGATCAAAACACACCTGAAAAGGATCTTTGAGAAGGTGAATGTGAAAAGCAGGGCCGAGTTGATCGCACGCCTGCGGTAGACATGAGATTCACCCGAAAGTGTGATTTCCCGGTTTGCGGATAGCCCTATTCTTGTGATAACAGAAGACAGGTCACCTCATGAAAAAACTGGTTTTCCAACTAGCCCTCGCCTGTATAGGCGCTACTGCACTGAACGGGCAGAACTGCCCCGAAAGCCCGGTCTACTTTCTCAGCCAGGCGCAGATCGACAATTTCCTATCCACCTATCCGGATTGTACCGAGATCCGGTACGATATGACCATACAGGGAGCGGATATCAGGGACCTAGGAGGTCTGAAGAATATCAAAGTGATACAGGGAGGTCTTTCCGTGTCTGACAACGACCTCCTTGAAAGCTTCAGGGGACTGGAAAACCTGGAAAAGATCAATGCATGGGTGAGGATACAGAGCAACCGGTCCATCCGGTCATTTGACGGACTTCAGAACCTGAAAACCATCGGCGATTACATATATATAGCTCATATGCCGTCATTGACGGCGATCGACTCACTGGTGAGCCTCGACAGTATCCATGGATCGATCCATATCTACGATATGGACTCCCTGAAGTCACTTCAGGGCCTGGAAAGTCTCTCTTATATCGGCGACAACCTGGGCATCTTCCGGAATAATATATTGAAGTCTCTGCAAGGACTGGAGAGCCTGAAAGAGATCGGCCAGGACATGAGACTTGATGACAACCCCGCCCTCGAATCTGTCGAAAGCCTGGACCACCCCATAACCATTAACGGCTGGCTGGTAATAAGTAAAAATCCTTTATTGACGCATTGTGCGGTAGAGTCCGTATGTGCACATATCCGGATACCTCAAAGCCGCAAAGCTATCTCTGAAAACGGGGAAGGATGCCATAGTCTCCAGGCAGTGGAAACAGGCTGTGCGGCAACTGCTGTTTCAGCTCATTTGCCCGCACAGATACATACCTATCCCAATCCCGCCACCGAAAGATTTTACATCCAGGGTTTCGTGCAGGCTGCTGTACGGGAAGTATCTGTCTATGATATGCAAGGCAGACGTATCATCCTGCAGGGTAGCGGCGACGGGAGCTTTGATATACAAGCCCTGCCGGCCGGAAGCTATTGGGGCAGATTCCAGGAGCAGGGCAAGGTATACTCCTTCCGGTTTCTGAAAATATAATGCCTTGCCCGATCATAACAACCGGAGATCAGGGATCTTCAACCCATCATCATATCACATACGCGAACAACGGTCTGTAACCTTCGCTACCCGCGCAGCAAAGTGACAGCACCAGGAGCAGCCGTTTTCTCTTCCGCAGATCCGTCGGGTTCAATCCAGTGGTATCCTGACCTCCGTCCTGGACTGTATCGTAAAGATGCCTGCACCGCCCGAAATGTTGGAATGCACGACGACAGGCTCGGCAAAGGGATTTTCCGATGCGTTTGCATTGAGCGCTACACTGCGCGAAAACAGGTAGTAGTCACGATCACACTTACGGACACGAACGATGAAAGCCTTGTCTTCACCCAGCTCATGCTGCCCGTAACTCCAGAAAGACACGCGTACCGTATGTGTTCTGCCGCTGAATGCCTGGTCCGACAGGAGTAGCTCATAGCTTCCCAGGCCCTCCTGCAGCAGCGGGTCCGTAGACTCGATATACTCGTAGGACTGGAAGGGCTCTGTCTCCCCCGGGTAGGTAACCTCAAAGAGTACTTCGATCACGTAGTAGTCTTCCGTCGCAGGGTCATCCGTGATATCGAAAGCGATGAGGTCCAACACGTCACCGAACTCACTCTGCCCGCCTTCCGGAGTGTATACTGCATTCTGCAGGATGGGAGCCGCAGGTATGGTAATATGCGATACTGCAGAAGGGTACCCGTCGGCCATGACCTGCAGGGTCACCTGGTCACCGGCCGAAAGGTCTCGTATCTGGCTGAAGCTACCCCAACCCTGGTCGTCGGTAGTCGTCACCCCGAGCTCTTGCCCGGACCTGGACAGCGATAGCCTGGCTCCTGATATGCCGCGGTAAGACACCGGTTCGAGCGAACTCCGCACCCGGTCCACGTAGACACGGAATACTGAATCGCCCAATGTAGCGACCGCACCTACGGCCAGCGTCGGCTCCGGGTCAGGGATAGGCAGTACGATGTCCTGCTCAAGCAGACCGCAGCCCGGAAAACCGATCAGCGCAGCTGCGATTAGTGCATATATATGACGACGTCCTTTGAAGGCTCTCATAGTATCAGAATTTGATATTGTAAGCAATGGATGGAATGATGGGAAACAGCGACACCTGCCGGTATACCGGATCCCCCCTGAGGTCGCGCCCCCGGTAGATAAAATAGGGATTGCGCCGATTGTAGACATTGTATATACCGATCACCCAACTGCGTTCATACCGGGTGCGCTTGCGGGTAAACTCTGCGCTCAGGTCAAGCCGGTGATAGTTGTTCATCCGGAATGAGTTCTTCTCGATAGGCGACTCTATCTCATAGAACCAATGTTCGCTCGTGACGGGGAGTACATATTGGGTCACCGGGAGGGTGATCGCATT
Organism: uncultured Saprospiraceae bacterium; assembly: GCA_964537925.1. Taxonomy (GTDB): domain Bacteria; phylum Bacteroidota; class Bacteroidia; order Chitinophagales; family Saprospiraceae; genus SLDF01. The sequence goes on from CAZICV010000003.1 coordinate 408,948, forward strand.
GCCTGTACCGAATACCCAGGTACCGCTTAGTCGTATCTTATCTGTCAGATCATACACGGCTACGATAGAAGCGTCGTGCCTGCGGTCATATTTGAACGGATACCGGCGTCCTCCGTTGATATCGTCAAACTGCCGCCAGTTCCAGGCCAGCGTATATCCTATCCAGCCGGTGAGCTTGCCGACTTTCTTCTGCAGGAAAAGCTCGAGTCCGTAACTCTCGCCTGTGCCCTGCAGCACTTTGTCCTGCCAGTCCTGCTCAAGGCCGAGGAAGTCCGCGCCTTCCCTGTAGGAGAGCACATTGTCCATACGCTTATAAAAAGCCTCTGCACTGAACTCATAGCTGTCCCAGAGTGTGCGAGTCGTACCCGCAGCCCACTGGTCCGAGAACTGCGGCGCTATCCTGGCTGTACTAGGTACCCACAGATCCGTCGGCAGGCTCAGGCCTTCATTGGTCAGGAGATTGATATACTGTGCCATCCGCGCGTAAGAGGCTTTGAAAGCCCAGCGGTTGTCCAGCTGGTAGCGCAGACCGAGGCGAGGCTGCAGCGAGTGGTAGAAGCCCTCCTGGTCGTCCAGTACACGGAATCCCGAGTAGTGCAATCCTGCGTTGATACTAAGGGCCCCGATACGCATGTCGTCCTCTGCGTAGAAATAGTATTCCAGGGAGCGGGATTTCATAGCTCCAAGCGTAGTGTCCCGGTTAAAATCGTCGAAACGCACCCGGTACTGGAAGGCCCCCGGATCGTAGGTATGGTGCGTCAACGCGCCTCCGAAGCGTACAAAGTGACCGGGATCAGGCACATAGTCGAAGTCTGCCTTGAGCGCGTAGTCATAGATACCCGACAGGTACCGGGCCGAAAAGGCATTGGTAGTACCCGCCTGCCGGTCCTCCGACCCTGCCAGGAAGTTGAACTTGTACTGGCTGTACGTGAGGGTCGTATTGGCGAAGAAGCGCGGCGAGATCATATAGTTCCATCGCAGCGCTGTCGTCAGGTTGCCCCAGTCGGTACCGGCGTCGAACCTGAAGTAATCGTCCGAATTCTGTATGCGCTGGGTAGAGCTCAGGGCAAACTTGTCCTCACCGGTATAGGTGCTCAGGTAGACACGGTGACGGTCGTTGATACGCCAGTTGACCTTGGCATTGAGGTCGTAGAAGTACAGAGTCGGCCGTATGGAGTACTCATCGTCGGAGCTGGCTGCGGCCAGCAATGGCCTGATCAACACATCCAGGTAGGTACGACGCCCGGATACGATGAAGGAAGCTTTGTCCTTGACGATCGGGCCTTCCAGGGTAAGCTTCGACGCGATCAGGCCCAGTGAAGCGCTGCCGCGGAACTCCTTGTTGTTGCCCTCCTTCATCGAGATATCTATCACCGATGAAAGCCGGCCGCCATACCGGGCCGGGAAGCCTCCCTTGGTCAGGGTCACCTGGTTGATCGCGTCGGCGTTGAACACCGAGAAAAACCCGAGCAGGTGGGATACGTTGTAGACTGGTACGCCGTCCAGCAGGATCAGGTTCTGGTCCGGGCTGCCTCCGCGGACATACAGCCCGTTCTGCCCCTCGCCACCCGACTGGACGCCGGGCAGGAGCTGCAATACCTTGAGTACATCCACTTCGCCCATGAGGCTGGGTATCTTCTTGATCGTCTCGATCGGCACCTGGACGACCGACATCTGCGTCTCTTCTTCAGGCCGGGCCGATCCTGTGGATACGACCTCCACGGTCTGCAATGTGACTGCAGGCCGCAGCCTGACCAGGATCACCGTATCCTTCCGCAGGTCCACCTGCAGTTCAAAGGGCTCGTACCCGACATAGGAGGCAGCCAGCCGAACTGCCCCGGTGGGCAGGGTGAGGCTGTAAAATCCATAGTTGTTGGTCTGCATGCCGGCCAGCGATTGCTGCTCGAAGACGCTGGCCGCGATCAGTTTTTCTCCTGTTTCTTCATCTTCCACGTAACCGCTGATAGTCGCTTTCTGGCCAAAAGCCATTGCGCCCGACAGCAGGATCATCAGACAGGTGAACAGGGATTGTACAGTGATGCTCATGAAAAGGGGTATGTTTGAGATTGATCATCTGGAAAGTCGCAGCAAGGTCCGGGAAAGTTTGGCTGTCACCGGAAAAACATTCCTGTATCGTATCCGGTCACAAAACGGCAGCCCGTACAATACAGTATACGGCCGTATGTTAAAAAAAACAGAGCACAATACCTTTACGCCGGACCGCAGCCCGTTTGGGAGAAGAAAATACTGCCCGACCTCAAGTAAGCACCGAAGCTCAGGACTCCTGCATGAACGGATAGCGGTAGTCCGTCGGTGGCAGGAAGTTCTCTTTGATCGTGCGGACGGACACCCAGCGCCAGAGATTCAGCACGGAGCCGGCTTTGTCGTTGGTACCGGAAGCCCGACCACCGCCAAAAGGCTGCTGACCGACTACAGCGCCTGTAGGCTTGTCGTTGATGTAAAAATTACCTGCAGCATGCCGCAGTAGTTTTGTGCCCAGTTGTACGGCCTTGCGGTCATCTGCAAACAGGGCGCCTGTGAGGCTGTACGGAGAAGTGCGGTCGACCAGCTCCAGCGTGGACACATAGTCTTCATCGGCATAGACATAGATCGTCAGTACGGGACCGAATATCTCTTCGCACATCGTCTTGTAGCGGGGATCCGTCGTCAGGATAACCGTAGGCTCGACGAAATAGCCCTCGGACTTGTCACAGTGTCCGCCGGAGATGATCTCGCATGCAGGCGACTGGCGCGCCTCCTCGATATAGGCGGCTATCTTGTCAAAAGACTTCTCATCGATCACGGCGTTGATCAAATGGGTAAAATCCTCCGGGCTGCCCATGGTAAATGTGGCAAGGTCTCCCACCAGTTTTTCCTTGATCGCCGGCCACAGGCTCTCGGGCAGGTAAGCGCGCGATGCAGCCGAACATTTTTGTCCCTGGTACTCGAAAGCGCCGCGCGACAAGGCGACCGCTACAGCTTCCGGATCAGCAGAGGCATGGGCCATCACGAAATCCTTGCCGCCGGTCTCCCCTACGATGCGTGGATAACTCCGGTAGTTGGGCAGATTCTCACCGATGGTCTTCCACAAGTGCTGGAATACGCCGGTGCTTCCCGTGAAATGCAGACCAGCAAACTGTGGATGCGTAAAGAGCACTTCGCCCGCTGTCTTACCGTCTACAAATACCAGGTTGATCACACCGTCCGGCAGACCCGCCTTTTTGTAGATCTCCATGATGAGCTGAGCGGAGTATATCTGGGTCTCGGACGGCTTCCACACGATCACATTGCCAAACATCGCGGGTGCGGCACAGAGATTACCCGCTATAGCCGTGAAGTTGAATGGGGTCAAGGCAAATACAAAGCCTTCCAGCGGCCGGTATTCCAGGCGGTTCCAGTTGGCCGCGGGGCTGTTGGGCTGCATACTGTACATCTCCGTCATGTACTGGACATTGAACCGCAGGAAATCTGCCAGCTCACAAATACAGTCTATCTCAGCCTGGTACACATTCTTTGACTGGCCCAGCATAGTAGCGGCGCTCATACGCGCCCTGTACGGGCCGCTGATGAGGTCGGCCGCCCGCAGGAATATGGCAGCGCGTTCTTCCCACGGCATGTCCTCCCACTCGGCCTTGGCGGCCAGCGCCGCATCTATTGCCATCTCGATCTCTTTCCGCCCCCCCTTGTGATAGTGACCAAGTGTATGCGCTATCTCATGAGGCGGGTGCACACGCCGCAGTTCTCCTGAACGTACCTCTTGTCCGCCGATGATCATCGGGATATCGCGCTCTACCGACTTGGCGGACAGCAGCGCTTGTTTGAGCGCGTATTTCTCCGGCGAGCCGGGCAGGTAACCGTAGATGGGTTCGTTTTTCGCAGGAGGTACTTTGAAGAAACCGTTGGCCATAACTGGATGTGCTTAAAAATGGATCAATGAGGCTGCAAAGATACGAAAAATGGCCGACAAGACCGGAGACGTAGCTGAATCCTATAAGCGACCAGAGTGTACACAGCACCATCTGATTGCCTGAATTCAAGGGAACTTTGTTTCGTTTGTTTCGTTTATACTCTGTATCATGCTTTAATCTGATAAGATGGAAATCGTGCTGAAAAGACTGGCTCCCGAGGAACAGCAAGAAATGAAACAGACTATCTCTGTACTGAGGAGAATACTACAAGCTTTCGTGCCCGGGAAACCTGTAGAAATGAAATTGTCCCAAAGCGAGGAGACGGTCAACCTGCCGTATCAGACAATGGCGTTCTTAATGGAGTTGTTTTCGCAAATGGCTCAAGGGAAGGCTATGGCACTTATTGCTACAGATACCGAGCTCACAACCCAACAGGCGGCCGATATACTGCAAATTTCCAGGCCCCATCTTGTCCAGTTGCTGGAAGGCGGCCGCATCCCTTTCAGAAAAGCGGGCAGCCACCGAAGGGTTCTTATGGCGGATCTACTCGGCTATATGTCAGCACGTCAGAAAAGACAGAAGGACCTGAAATTCCTGGCTGGGCAAGCACAGGACCTCAATCTGGGATATGATTGAACAGATTGTCATACTGGATGCTTGTGTCTTGTATCCCGCTCCTGTCAGAGATTTGCTGCTATCTCTTGCCGATGAAGAATTGTACTGCCCGGGATGGAGCCATGAAATTCAGGAAGAGTGGATCCGTAATCTTTTAGAAAAGAGAGGGGGACCTCAAAAGAAAAGATCTTGAAAAGACTGTAGACGCGATGAACCGGGCGTTTCCAAAAGCTGACATCAAGGGTTACGAACATCTGGTAAATACACTGAGCTTACCCGACCTTGACGACAATCATATTCTGGCGACAGCGATCCACTGCCAGGCAATCTGCATTGTAACGTTCAACCTGAAGGACTTTCCCAAAACCGAGCTGAGCGCTTACAATGTTTCTGCAGTTCATCCCGACCAATTCATAGTATCTCTGCTGGAAAAACATCCGGAAATCGGCACCAAAGCTTTTCGCAACCAGGTCCGTAGGCTCATAAACCCACCCAAAACAAAGGATGAGGTATTGGCTGCGTTGAAAAAATGCGGTCTCCCTTCATGTGTAGATAAGCTCAGAACTTTACTGCAAAAGAGCTGATCCAGACTATCTGCTGATAGCTCCTGAAAGCGATGCCGACTCTTTATGATATTTATTGCGGTACCCCTGCGGCGACAGTCCGGTGATCCGGCGGAAAGTGGTCCGAAAAGCTTTGGTATCCGAGTAGCCGACCTCGTACATAAGTTCGTTGATAGTCTTACGGCCTGTCTCCAGGCTTTTCTTGGCCGCCTCAATCCTGACGCGCTGGATATATTCTATCACAGTATTGGCCGTCGCTTTTTTGAAGCGGCGTTCCAGGTTGCGGCGGCCGACAGTCACTATAGCGGCCAGCTCATCTACCGTGATTCTGCCCTGGTAATGGCGCTCTATATAGTCCTGTGCCCGGCGTACTTCCTCATCGTCATGTTGTCTCTGTCCCTGGAAGATCATGAACGGGGACTGACTGCTGCGATCTATATCGATCATAAAGGTCTTGGCTGCAAGTACAGCGATTTCCCGCCCGGCGTACTTCTCTATAAGATAGAGCAGCAGGTTGAGATAGGCATAAGCTCCCCCGCTGGTATAGATGCCTTGCGCATCCGTCATGATCTTGTCGTCGACAAGGTCCACCTGCGGAAACATCCTCCGGAAATTGTTGGCCTGCATCCAGTGTGTGGCGCAAGGCTTGCCGTCGAGCAGTCCTGTGAAGGCCAGGAAAAAAGCCCCGACACAAAAACTGGCGACCTCAGCTCCCTGCCCGTGCTGGTGCAATATCCAGGGAATAAACTCCTCATTGTCGGCAAGCGCCTGATGAGGGTCGCCATGGATCGCCGGCACGATGATCAGATCCGTACGGGATACCTCACCGATCAGCATATCGGGGTTGACCGTGAACAGTCCCGTCGTCTGGCGTGTCTCCCTCGCCAGGCCCACAAGCCTGGGCTCGAACAACGGCTCACGGCCTGCCTGCACCAGGAAACCGTTGACATATGTGAAAAACTGGTGCGAGCCCTCTATATTGGCCAGGCTGGTATGCCCGCGGGGTATGAGTATCGATACATGCTTCATACAATAACAAAGATAACAACAAGACATGTCGGATTCAACCCTGCAGATTGCCGGATCAACACCCGCACAGGTCGCCGGATCCGGCCTAGGTTTGTATCGCCGGGCCGGGAAACAACGGTACAACCGGTTTCAGAATTTCCCTGCCCGGCATCTGCAAAAGTTTTGTTAATTTAGTCGAAATCAATCTCTTACTCAAATCAACGAAAACCATGAAAAAAGCCCTCAAGATCATCCTGTTTGTCGTCCTCACTCTGATCGCCCTTTTCCTCATAGCAGGCCTGTTTGCGCCCAAGGATTTCCACCTGGAAAGAGAGGTCACGATCCAGGCGCCCAGAGAGCAGGTATGGCAATACGTACATACCCTGGAAGGTATGGAAAAATGGAGCCCATGGAAAGACCATGATCCCGCCATGAAGACCAGCATCGAAGGAACGGACGGCACGATCGGTGCGGTGTTCAGCTGGGAAGGCGAGGAAGTGGGCAGCGGCCGGCAGACCATCAGGGCGATCCAACCGATGGATCGGGTGGAGCACGATCTGCACTTTATAAAGCCGTTCGAAGCCAAAGCAGTCTCTTTTGTGACGCTGTCCGATGGCGAGGCAGGTAGCACCAAGGTCAAATGGGGCTATGATACACGCTATGCCTACCCAATGAATGCTATGATGCTCATCATGAACATAGACAAGATGATGGGTAGAGAATTCGAGTCAGGTCTGTCCAAGCTCAAAAAGCTCTCCGAAGCCCGGTAGACACTGCCCGGCAGCCAGATCCGCTTTACAAGACAGGTATGAAAAGGACCGGGAGTTTAAAAACCTATCCGGTCCTTTTTGGGTTGTTTGCAGCCGTATGGGCTATGGAGTCCCAGTGTCATTGCTCAACTAGTTTTGCAGACGTAATCAGTATATGAACCGTACTTTCTATGCCGTACTGGCCAACTCGCTCACAGCATCTCTGACCAATACGGTAGTATGGTTTGCAGTCACTTTCTGGGTTTACCTGGAGACGGAATCCGTCCTGGCCACCTCCGTCATGGCGGGCATCTACCTCGGCACTGTCGCACTATCCGGCTTTTTCCTGGGCTCTGTCGTAGACCGGTACAGGAAAAAGAAAGCCATGATGATCTCCAGTATTGTATCACTGGCGCTATACATCCCTGCGCTGCTGATCTACCTGGCTACACCCGAGAGCAGTTTTTCCGATCCGGCGAGTCCGGTACTCTGGGTTTTCGTACTGCTCGCACTCCTGGGCGCGATCGCGGGCAATATGCGTTCTATCGCCATATCCACCCTGGTCACGCTGATGATACCGGAAGGCCAGCGGGACCGCGCCAATGGCGCGGTCGGCACGGTCAACGGAGTATCTTTCCTGGCCGCTTCTGTCTTCAGCGGGCTTATCATTGGTTTCATGGGGATCGGCTGGATGATGATCATTGCAATCGGGATGACCGTCCTTGCGCTCATACACCTGGCTACACTATCCATCCCCGAGAAGAAGATCATCCGTGAAGATACTGAAGGGCAAGCCCAACCGGGTGTGGATATCAGGGGTACGATCAAGGTCATCTCGGCTATACCCGGCCTGTTTGCCCTGATCTTCTTCAATACATTCAACAACTTCTTGGGAGGAGTCTTCATGGCGCTGATGGACGCCTACGGGCTATCGCTGGTCTCCGTACAGGTATGGGGAGTACTCTGGGGAGTACTCAGTACGGGATTCATCATCGGCGGACTGATCGTATCCAGCAGGGGGCTGGGGCGCAATCCACTGAAGACCATGTTGATGACCAATGTAGTCTTGTGGACGATCTGTATCTTCTTCACGATCCAGCCCTCTATCATCCTGTTATCAGCAGGCCTGATGATCTATATGTGCCTGGTCCCGGTCGTAGAAGCTGCCGAACAGACGATCATCCAGAGGCTCATACCTCCGGAACGCCAGGGCCGTGTGTTCGGCTTTGCACAAAGCATAGAGCAGGCAGCGTCTCCACTCACTGCCTTCCTGATAGGACCTGTAGCAGAGTTTATATTCATACCTTTCATGACTACCGGCTCTGGTGCAGAGCTGATCGGAGATTGGTTTGGCACGGGCAAGGATCGCGGTCTGGCCCTGTTATTCACAGTGACCGGTATCATAGGCTTCTGCGTCACACTGGCTGCCAGGCGCTCCAGGGCTTACCGAAGGCTGGCAATCAGCTACAGCCGGAGAGAATGATTCCGCTCAATGTGCAGGTCACTGGCCGGTAACCGGGTGTGGCCTGCCAGGACCGCACTGGATAAAATGCCGTAACTTGAAGCGGTTTCAAATCCTGCTATTATGCGATATCCTGTTTTGCTCCTGCTGGCCGTGGTAGTCTGCAGTCTCCTCTCCTGTTCGAGAGAGATACCTGACCGTATCTATTACAACGGCAATATATATACGGTGGACGCCTACAAGCCTCAGGTAACGGCCTTTTCGGTCAAAGACGGACGTATACTGGAGACTGGCTCGGATGAGGAAATACTGGCGGCAGCAGGACGCCACACGGAAAAGACAGACCTCGGGGGCAGATTTGTGATGCCAGGTTTCATAGAGGGACATGCCCACTTTTCAGCCCTGGGCAAAAGCCTGCTCGAACTGGATTTCCTGGCGGCCAGGGACTGGGACGAGATAGTCGCCGCAGTAGCCGAAGCCGCCGCTCGTGCCCAGCCCGGAGAATGGATCGAAGGCCGGGGCTGGCACCAGGAGAAATGGCGTACCCGTCCATCGGAGACCGTCAGTGGCTATCCGCTGCACACCGCGCTGAGCAAAGTATCCCCCGACAATCCCGTGCTCCTGAGACATGCCAGCGGACACTCCCTGCTGGCCAATGAAAAAGCCATGCAGTTGGCAGGTGTCGCCCGCGAGACACCCGATCCATCCGGGGGCACGGTCGTACGCAGCGCTTCCGGCGAGGCAATCGGCGTCTTTGAAGAGCGCGCGATGCACCTGATCTCGGACATCTATGAGGCAGACCGGGCTACCATGGACTCGGCTGCACTGGCGGCACAATGGCTGAAAGGTATCCGCCTGGCAGAAGACCTTTGCCTGCTGCATGGTGTCACGTCCTTCCAGGACGCCGGTTCATCTTTCGAAGAACTCTCCCGTTTCAAAGCACTGGCAGAAGCAGGAGACCTGCGTATCCGGCTCTGGGCAATGGTCCGGCACGACTCCCGCAGACTGTCGGAGGGATTGGCAGGCTACCCGGTCATCGGCGCCGGCGACGGTCACTTCACCTGCCGGGCGATCAAATCCGAACTGGACGGTGCCCTGGGTGTATTCGGCGCGTGGAAGCTCCGCCCCTATGCCGACAAGCCGGGATCTCTCGGACACAACACCACCTCGATCGCCGAATTACGCCGGATTGCCGATCTGGCCATCCGGCGCAATATGCAGCTCTGCGTACACGCTATAGGAGACCGGGCCAACCGGGAGTACCTCAATCTATGTGACTCACTCTTCGCGATACACCCGGACGGCAAAAAGTGGCGCTGGCGCTCGGAACACGCACAACACCTGGACACAAGCGACATACTGCGCTTCAGACCACTGGGTATCATAGCGGCTATGCAGGCTATACACTGTACATCGGACGCCCCCTTCGTAGTGCAACGCCTGGGATACGACCGGGCGCACACAGGCGCTTATGCCTGGCGTTCCCTGCTGGATGCCGGCGTGATCGTAGGCAACGGGACAGACGCCCCGGTAGAACCGGTCGATCCCATCGCTTCCTTCTATGCCAGCGTCACCCGCAAACGAAAAGACACCGGTCAAGCCTTTTTCCCCGAACAGGCTATGACCCGCGAAGAAGCGATCTACTCCTATACCATGGCCAATGCTTATGCAGCTTTTGAAGATGGCGAAAAAGGGTCGATCACACCCGGCAAGCGGGCTGATTTCATCGTACTGTCCAATGACCTCATCCGCTGCCCTGAAGAGGCCATACCTGCCACTCAGGTCCTGGAAACCTATATGGACGGTAAGCTTGTCTACATCCGTAAACAGTAATCCGGCATCGCATTATCTACAAAAACCCGCCGTTCATCCAATTGTCTTCATTGTTGGCAGTCAATTGGCTTATTTTTGATGCACAATCAATCCTGTAAACGCTGTTTATGAGACAATTTTTCAAGTTCGTGTTTGCCTCCTGCCTGGGGGTACTGCTGGCCGGGATAGCGCTCTTCGCGATCGGCTCCATGATCGTGGGTAGTATCGCCACCGCCGCTACCGCAGAGAAGAAAGCAGACCTGAAGCCCAATTCCGTACTGGTCCTGAAGTTTGACCAGGTCATACCCGAGAAGACGAATAATCTCCAGATGAATCCTTTCGAGTTTGAAAACAAGAAAATACTGGGACTACAGGAGATGCTGGATATCATCGCTCATGCGAAAGAGGACAAAAACATAAAAGCCGTCTACCTGAACCTGTCTTCAGGGGGCGTCGGCGGACAAGTGACCTCCCGCAAGCTGAGGGAAGCGATCGAAGACTTCCGTACCTCGGGCAAGCAGGTGCTGGCCTACGCCAACAACTATTCGCAGTCCGCCTATTACCTGGCCTCTGCCGCCGACAAAGTCTACCTCAACCCCATCGGCGCGGTCGACTTTCACGGATATGGTGTAGCGCTGGCTTTCTTCAAGGAGATGCTGGACAATATCGGTGTTGATATGCAGGTGTTCTACGCCGGGCAGTTCAAAAGCGCCACTGAGCCCTTCCGTTTCAACAAAATGAGCGATCAGAACCGCCTGCAGATCCGCGAGTACCTGGAAGACATGTATGGCGTGTTCCTGGACGATATCTCCAAATCACGCAATATCTCCACCGATTCGCTCCGCGCGATCTCACAGGGATACCTGTCACGCAGTGCCGCTTCTTCCGTCTCTACGGGCCTGGCTGACGCCATCAAATACGAGGATGAGATAGAAGCTGAGTTCAAAACACTGATAGGACTCGAAGAGAAGGACGATCTGCAGCGCATCGGGCTCAGCGACTACGCCACGACAGTCAAACTCAACAAGGACTACAAACAGAAAGACAAGATAGCCGTCGTATTCGCTGAAGGCGAGATCAACGACGGTGAGACTACGCCAGGTCAGATCAACGGCGACAACTATGTACGTATGCTGCAAAAGATCCGCAAGGACGACCAGATCAAGGCCCTCGTCCTGCGTGTAAACTCCGGCGGCGGTTCCGTGCTGGCGTCAGACCGGATACTGCGCGAGATCGAACTGATCAAGGCCAAGGGTGTTCCGGTCGTAACATCAATGGGTGACCTCGCAGCTTCCGGCGGATACTATATAGCCTGCAAGTCCGACAAGATCTTTGCCGAGCCTTCCACGATCACCGGCTCGATCGGTGTGTTCGGGATACTGCCCAGTATGCAGAAGCTCTTCGGCGACAAGCTGGGGATCCACTTCGATACCGTACGCACAAATGACTATGCCGTCGCTTTCACCCCGTTCTACAAGCTCAACCCGCAGGAGTTTGATATCATGCAGAAGAGTGTGGACCAGATCTACGACCGTTTCCTCACGACTGTCTCCGAAGGACGCAATATGAGTAAAGAAGCCGTGCAGGAAGTAGCGCAGGGACGCATATGGACCGGCAAACGCGCGCTGGATCTCGGGCTTGTCGATGAGATCGGCGGCCTCCAGGATGCGCTGGCCTATGCCGCAGAGAAAGCAGGCCTGGAAGGATACCGCACGACAGAGTACCCGCGTACCAAGGAGCCGCTCGAGCAGTTGCTCGAGAACCTGATGGGTGTAAAGGACGAATCCGTCAAAGCGCACCTGATCAAGTCGGAACTGGGCGCATACTATCCCTTCTACAATCACCTGGTGCAGCTCCGGGAGCTGAAAGGACCGCAGATGCGCATGCCTTTCATACTCCAGTACGACTGACCATTGTCCCAAAGAGCAGGATGATACATGAAAAGGGGCTGATCGCATCGCGATCAGCCCCTTTTGCTTATTTGTCCGGATGCTGCCTGGACCGTATGATCAGTCTCAGCGAAGGATCATATGTCAGGTAATTGATGACCCAGTTCATGAAAACGACCAGTTTGTTCCTGACACCCACCAGCGACCAGAGGTGAACCCATAGCCAGATAGCCCAGGCGATGAACCCTGCCAGTCTCACCCTGGGCAGATCTGCCACCGCCTTGTTGCGCCCGATGGTGGCCATCGACCCGTAGTCGCTGTAGGAGAACTCACGCAGCGGTTTGTTGCGGGCAAGCAGCTTAAAGTTTCTGGCGGCGAGCTTACCCTGTTGTATGGCGACCTGTGCCACCTGGGGGTGTCCCTTGGCAAAGGCCGGTTCTTCCATATAGGCTACGTCTCCGATCGCATAGACATTGTCCGTACCCCGGACCCGGCAATGCCGGTCCACGATCACGCGGTTGTTGCGCAGCACCGTATCCTCCGGCAGCCCGGGTATCCTGTTGCCGGTGACGCCGGCAGCCCAGATCACTTTACGGCTGGCGATGCGTGTACCGTCGCTCATCTCCACCCATATGCCGTCGTAGCCGGTGACGAATGTATTCTTGCGGACCCGGATATCAAGTCCTTCCAGGAACCGCTCGGCTTTCCGGCCGGACTCGGGCGACATACCTGCCAGCAGCGTATTGCCTGCATCGATCAGGTAGATGTCGATCTCTTCCGGGTTAAGCTCCTTATAATCCCTGGGCAATATATAGCTGCGCATCTCCGCCAGAGAGCCCGCCACCTCGACACCGGTCGGCCCGCCGCCAACGATCACAATATCGATCCAGCTCTGCCGCTCGTCATAGTCTGTGACATTGAGCGCCGTCTCGAGGTCTTCCAGGATACGATTTCGCAAAAACAAGGCTTCGGAAACCGATTTCATCGGAATGGCCTTGCGGGCGATCTCCTGGTTGCCAAAGAAATTGGTATCGGCGCCGATCGCCAGCACCAGGTGGTCATACCTGAGGTAACCAATATCCGTCCTGATCTCCGAAGCCGACGTATCTATCTCTTCGACGAGTGCGGTCCTGAAAAAGATATTGTCCTGCTTCTGAAATACCTTGCGCAACGGGAACACAATAGAACTGGGCTCAAGGCCCGACATGGCCACCTGGTAAAACAGCGGCTGAAACTGGTGATAGTTGTTCTTGTCGAGCAAGACGACCTGGTAGGGTGACCCTGAGAGGTCTCTTGCCAGGCGAAGTCCGCCGAACCCGCCCCCCAGAATGACGATGCGTGGCTGGTTGGAGTCGGGGATCGGAATATATTGCTTTTCCATAGGGTATATGACTGGTGAATTAATGCAGCAGGTACCTGACAAGCCGGATAGCCAGGCTGATCACAAGGCTGAAGATCAGCATCGTGGTAATGGGTATATACAGGTTGAACCCGGATCGCTCCATACGTATGTCGCCCGACAGGCGACCGACCCAGTGGAACGCGTCACCGAAGAAATAGCAGACAAGACCGATGATCAGCAGCAGCCCTGCTGCGATCATCAACCACTTGCCTGTTTCCTGGTGCATAGAGGGGATTTTACTACCTCTATAATGGCTGCAAAGGGGGATTGGTTGCCGATATGACCAACTATAATTTGGCTATTGTCGCATAGCTTCCACGGGATCCATCCGCGCTGCCTGCAACGCAGGCAACAGGCCGGAGAGAATGCCGATGACCACCGAAAGGGCAATTCCGACTGCCATATTGTTCACCGAAAGGAACAGTTCGAACCCGATCACGGCCGTAATGATCTTCATCGCGGAAAACACGACCAGCAATCCGAGGAGACCTCCTATCAGGCACAATATGATGCTCTCGATCAGGAACTCGAGCAGGATGACCTTCTGTTGAGCGCCGAGGGCTTTTTTCACCCCGATGATAGGCGTCCGCTCGCGCACCGAGACGAACATGATGTTGGCCACACTGAACATACCGATGAAGATGGCAAAAGCTCCTATGATAAACCCCGCGATATTGAGTACTGAAAAAAAGCCGTCCAGCATTTGTGACAGCATCGTGAGCTCGTTGATAGAGAAATTGTCCTCCTGTTTAGGTTTGAGGCTGCGGCCGGCCCTGAGGAGCTGTATGCTCTCATCCTTGAGGTCCTCCAACTGGACCCCTTCCCTGCCCTTGACTGTAAGCGACGATCCGAAAGTGCCCTTCTGTTCCAGGTTGAATATCCTGCGCGCATTGGTCAGAGAAATGACCATCGTACCGTCGAAATCGAAAAAATTGATCAGGCTCTCTCCGCTCTTTTCTATCACGCCGATGACCTGGTACTTGCGCCCCATACACTGGATGATGCGCCCGATAAGATCACCATCGGGAAACAAACTGCGCGCTACTTCATAACCGATGACGATCTTGTCTGCACCTGTCTGGTATTCAAACGGGGAAAAGAAGCGCCCCTCTTCAAACTGAAGGTCGAACTGCTCCGAATAGAGATCAGAGGTGGCCATTAGAAATGCATTGTCCAGCGAGTTGCGTCCCGATTTGGCGGGTCGCATACCGATGAAATAAGAGATGGCCACGTTTTCAGCGAGCGTCATCCTGGACTGCAGCACCTGGAAATCCCTGATATTGGGATCCGGCCGGCGCAGGTACTTCCAGTAGTTCTGACCCGGGTCTTCCGTCCACGGCATACGCGAGATATACAACACATTGTCCCCAAGCTTCTGAAAACTGGAACGGATATCGGTTTCGAGGGAGTCCACCACCGACTTGACCGCGACGATACAGAAGATGCCGATCGTAATGCCCAGCAACGACAGAAAAGAGCGGAGCTTATTGCCCATCAACTGGCCGTAAGCCTGTCGGAAACTCTCAATACATACGCGAATGATCCAGTTCATATCGGAAAACAATGCAGTACCCGTTGATCCAAAAGTAGTGCAGACCTGTTAGAGATGCAGAAAAGATTCGATGAATCTGCCGGATTACTCTGCAAAAACCCTCTGAGGAATATCGCCTCGGGGCAGCCGGCGGATTCTAATTGAATATTGTTATTTTTGCGCACTTAAAAAAACAGACAGCCCCGATGAGAGCAAAGTTGTCCAAGTTCAACTTCGAGTTGCCCAAGAAGCTCATAGCCAAGTATCCGACCGATAGTCGCGATGAGTCCCGGCTGATGGTCGTAGACCGCAAGACCGGCAAGATCGAGCATCGCATCTTCAAGGACCTCTTGGAGTACTTTGACGAAGGCGATGTCATGATCTTCAACAATACAAAGGTTTTCCCCGCCCGTATGTATGGCAGAAAGGAGAAGACCGGCGCCAAGATAGAAGTCTTCCTGCTGCGTGAGCTGAACAGGGAGCAGCGTCTGTGGGACGTGCTGGTGGATCCGGCCCGGAAGATCCGTGTAGGCAACAAACTCTACTTCAAGGACAGGAACGGCAATGAAGTACTGGTCGCCGAAGTTGTGGACAATACGACTTCAAGAGGCCGTACCATCCGCTTCTTCTTTGACGGGTCGGAGGACGAATTCCAGGGCATCCTGGAAGAGCTGGGCCAGACGCCGCTCCCCAAGTATATCAACCGCCCGCCGGAAGACCTGGACCGGGAGCGCTACCAGACTATCTATGCCAAAGAGATCGGAGCCGTAGCGGCGCCTACTGCTGGGCTCCACTTCAGCAAGGAACTCATGAAACGGCTGGAACTGAAAGGTGTGAAACCGGCGGAGATCACTTTGCATGTCGGGCTCGGTACTTTCAGAAGCATCGACGTAGAGGATCTGTCCAAACACAAAATGGAGGCCGAATACTTCCGTATACCCGACTCCGCGGCAGAGGTCGTTAATACAGCCAAGAAAAACGGAAAACAGGTCTGTGCAGTAGGTACCACTTCTGTCCGCTCGATTGAGTCTGCCGTATCTGCGGAAGGCTACCTGAAGGCGGTGGAAGGATGGACCAACAAGTTTATCTATCCTCCGTATGATTTCAGCATACCCGGCTCCATGATCACCAACTTTCACCTGCCCAAAACGAGCCTGCTCATCATGATCTGTGCTTTTGCAGGTTACGAACTGATGATGGAGGCCTATGAGAAAGCAGTAGAAGAAAAGTACCGCTTCTTCAGTTACGGAGACGCCATGCTGATCCTCTGAAAACCCGTTAGAGGTATTTTTTATAGTCCGGCTATTGCATCAAAATGTACAATAATCTGCTATATTACAGAATTGATTAGTAAGAGAACCACCGCTTTCTGTGGTAAGCGGAAGTAAGGTTTTCGTTTCAACGGACGACGTTATTTCATTCATTAACCCATTTAAACACTGAGGTGTATGTATTGGACGCTTGAATTAGCACATCACCTGGAAGAAGCTCCCTGGCCTGCTACCAAAGACGAGCTGATCGACTACGCCATCCGTTCTGGAGCGCCTCTGGAAGTAATCGAGAACCTGCAGGAACTCGAAGACGAAGAAGAGCTTTATGAAAGTATCGAAGATATCTGGCCGGACTATCCGCGGAAAGATGATTTTCTCTTCAATGAAGATGAATACTGACGATCAGAAATAACGAGCCGGGAGCACATCCCGGCTTTTTTCTTGTCTTTGAGCCTGCAGGTTTGGCCCACTGGTTTCCTTTCTTTATCTTGTCATGATACCCCTCTACCTGCAAAGCGCACATGGACCCGGACAAGCCTTTCATAATCGCAATCGACGGTTACTCATCCTGCGGCAAGAGTACGCTGGCCCGCGACCTTGCAGATGAGCTTTCTTTCGTGTATGTAGACTCGGGCGCCATGTACCGGGCTGTCACACTCTACCTGCTCAGAGAAAAGACAGACTGGCGAGATCCCGCAACGCTTCAGCGCGCGCTGGACCAGATCGACATCCGATTCGTGCAGCAGGAACAGCGACAGATCACATTGCTCAACGGCACAGAAGTGGAAAAGGAGATACGCAGCATGGAGGTGTCTTCAATGGTCAGTGAGATCTCCACGCTATCCCCTGTACGTCGCAAACTCGTGGACCTGCAGCGCCAGCTGGGGCAATCCCGGTCTATCGTAATGGACGGCAGAGATATCGGGACGGTTGTGTTTCCGCAGGCTGATCTCAAGATCTTCCTGACAGCCAGCGAAGAAGTCCGGATCTCCCGGCGATACCATGAGTTGCGTGAAAAGGGCGAACATATACCGGCAAGCGCCGTCCGGGAAAATCTGCTGCACAGGGACCTGATCGATAGCACGAGAGCGGACAGCCCGCTGATGCAAGCAGATGACGCTGTCGTCCTGGACAACTCATCACTCTCAAGGGAGGAACAGGTAGCGATAGCGCTGGACTGGGTGAGAGAGCGCGTTCGCCCGGGACAGGGACGCTGCAGTCCTATGTGACGAAAATCCGTATATTATTCCGCCCACCGAGAAACTTTAACCACCTCACACGGGTTAACGGATTCAAAGTACAATCTATCCAAATATCATTCGGAAGAAAAGCCACTTTGTATGGAAATTTTCATAGCTACACTCGCCTCGCTGTTCTCTGTAGTAAATCCACTCGGCGCAGTGCCTGTCTATCTCGGTATGACCCCCAACTATACCGAACGGGAACGCCGGAGAACTGCCTTGTATACGAGTCTATACTTCACATTGATCCTGATGACCTTCTTCATATTAGGAAGCTATATACTGAGCTTTTTCGGTATCACGATCAATGCGATGCGGATAGCGGGTGGCCTGGTCATACTCAGCTCCGGCTATTCGCTGCTGAGCGGGGACCTTGGCCAACGCAGGGGGATCGATAAAAAAGTAACTAAGGAAGCCAGGGTAAAAGAAGACATATCGTTTACGCCACTGGCTATGCCGCTGCTATCCGGCCCGGGATCAATCTCCCTGCTGATCAGCCTCAATGCCGAATATACAGACTGGAAGACGCGCGGATGGATCGCCCTGGTCGTAGTCACTACCGGTGTGCTTGTATACCTGATCCTCCGGATAGCGCCCTACCTGGCCAAACTCATGGGAGTGGCGGGTCTGAAGGCGATTACGAGGATCATGGGCTTTATCGTGATGGCCATAGCTGTCCAGTACATCATCACCGGTATATTCCGCCTGGTACAGTCCATCTCGGAAGCACAAGGGTAGTTGAGGGAGACGGAATACACTACCTCTCAGAAAGCCCTAAAGAAAATGGGACCACCTTTATCCCAGGTGGCCCCATCCTTTTATTCTTTACTATGTGCTGACTAATAGCTTTCAGCTCTTACCGGATAAGTGTCAGTTCGCCATAGATCCTGGTCACTACACCGTCCACATACTCTACCTCCGCCAGGTACACAAACACCGCAGGAGGAAGCTCACGTCCCTCAAACCGGCCATCCCAACCATGCTCGTTCACTCCAGGAGGAAAATCCCGACCCTCAAACACCAGCTGCCCCCAACGGTCAAAGATCTGCAACGACTTCACCAGCTTCAGATCCTCTCCTCCGTATATCGTAAAGTAATCGTTCTTCCCGTTGCCGTCCGGACTGAATATCCCCGGCAAAAACACCCCCTTACCATCTCCTACCTTCACCTCAAAGTCATCCGTAGCCACACAACCGTAGATGTTCGTCACACGGATCGTGTACCGCGTATCCTTCTCCGGCTGCAGCACAATGATCTCTATCGGACAACCCGCACATAGCACTTTGT
>CAZICV010000004.1:0-404917 GCA_964537925.1 uncultured Saprospiraceae bacterium
TCCCCCTCCTCTCGTCCCCGTTACGCCTTTCTTCAAAAGCGATTGCAAAGATAGAGCGCGCTCTTATTTTGTCAAGCCCTCCGCCAAAAAAAATTGCAAAAAAAGAGCCGCGACCGGTTGTCTTCCTTACGTTCGCCGCGCTAATAAGCTGATCCTTTGCCTGTTAGTCCGGAGACCTTATTCCAATCTTTTTTTCAACGCAGATACCCAATACGGGGCTTCGAAGCTTCCCTTCCCAGATCCGGGTGCTGTTATTAATAGTGAGCCCGGTCAAATATTCGCAGGTCCACTCGCCGGAGGAGCTAAAAAAGCTAATTTTGCAGCATACAAAACACAATCAGAACTGTATGAAGATCCACAATTTCTCTGCCGGCCCGGCCATCCTGCCCAAATCGGTCATGGAAGAAGCTGCCAGTGCCTGTATCGACTTCAATGGCAGTGGTCTGTCCCTGCTTGAAATGTCCCACCGTACCAAACCCTTTGAGGCGGTGATGGAAGAAGCAGAACAACTGGTACGCTCCCTGCTGGGGCTGTCGGATGATTTTGCCGTACTGTTCCTCACAGGCGGCGCGAGTTCCCAGTTTTTCATGGTACCAATGAACCTGGTCGATGAAACAGACACCGCAGCCTACACAGACACAGGCGTATGGGCCAGTGGTGCGATCAAAGAAGCGAGGGCCTTCTGCAAAGTCGAAGTAGTGGCTTCCAGCAAAGCAGACCAGTATACACATATCCCCAAGCAGTTTGAATTGCCTGCTGACGCCAGATACCTGCACATCACCACCAACAATACCATCTATGGTACGGAATGGCATGAAATACCGGAAGTATCCATTCCGCTGGTAGCGGATATGTCTTCCAACTTTATGAGCCGCCCGTTTGATCCGGAAAAGTTTGACCTGATCTATGCAGGCGCGCAAAAAAACCTCGGCCCGGCCGGCGTCACACTCGTGATCGTCAGAAAATCAGTGCTCGGCCGTGTGAGCAGGTACCTGCCTACAATGCTGGACTATCGCACACACGCCGACAAAGGCTCGATGTACAATACCCCCCCGGTATTCCCCATCTACGTAAGCATGCTTAACATGCGGTGGATACGCGATATGGGCGGCCTGGAGGCCATGGATCGCCGCAACGCCGCCAAAGCGAAACTCCTCTATACGGAGGTCGATCGCAACACCCTGTTCCGCGGCACTACAGCACCTGAAGACCGCTCACGGATGAACGCCACTTTCGTAATGACAAGGGAGGGACTGGATGAAGCTTTCCTCGCCGATCTGAAAGAGGCGGGTGTCAGCGGGCTGAAGGGCCACCGGTCCGTAGGAGGCTTCAGAGCTTCTATGTACAACGCCCTGGACCTTGAGGATGTACAGGCGCTGGTGGATGTGATGAAGGCTTTCGAATCCAAACATGGCTAAACGTCACCTGGCCCCGCATGCCGTGTTATCTGTTGAGACAGCCACGGGGATGACGGAGATCAGAATATTTCGCGAATACAGGCGTAACGTGCGCATATCCCTGCTGGAAGGATATGCGCACTTGCGTTTACCCGTATTGCTAAGCACGCCGGAATACGAACGCTACCTTAGCTGGGCGGCCAACTGGGTGCAGCGGCGTACACGAAAAATAGCCGTCGCCCGGGAAGAAGCAGTGCTCCCGGTAGCGGACGGCGCTACATACACCCTGCTCGGAGATCCTGGCTATCACCTGGTTCTTCTCCCCCACAGCGACCCCTCCGAAAAAGCCGCTTTACATCTCGCAGGCCACACATTCCGCTTCAGCTTTTCTTCCTCATGGACACAACCCCGGATTCAGGAAACCTTCCTGGATCTCCTGCCCCGTATTCTGATCAAGGCATTCAGGGACAAGATCACACAGCGCGTACATGAGCTCAATGAGCTTCACTTCCGCAAGAAGATACAAGATGTGAGACTCAAGAACAACAAAAGCAACTGGGGCTCCTGCTCCAGCCGGAAAAACATCAACCTGGCAGTCCGGCTGCTTTTCGCGCCCCCCGAAGTCATCGATTACGTGATCATACATGAACTGGCGCACCTTACCGAGATGAATCACTCACCGCGTTTCTGGGCCCTCGTCGCCAAAGCAGATCCCGCCTACCTCACCAGGGAAGAGTGGCTCAAAAAACACAGCAGGGCCTTCCTCCGCTGATCACTGCGTTTGGCGCTGAAAAACCCTTATCGTATCTTTCATTTCAAAATCTCCCGGATATGCCGCGAATGTATCTCCCCGTTTTTCTCAGATTGCTTGCCCTGCTTGGCACTTTCCTCTTGTTTGTCCAGGGTATGCAAGCGCAGGATCCTATGTCCGAAAAGATCAGCCCCAGGCTACGGGAACGCCTTCACAGCCGTAGCGCAGAGGAGGTGATGATCTATTTTTCAAGCCGGGCCGATGTCTCAGGAGTGAAACTCCTGAGGACCAAGGAAGAAAAAGGACGTTTCGTATTCGAAACTCTGCGCGCCCATACCGACCGCACTCAGCAGCGGGTAGCGGAATTGCTGCATTCAAGGGAGATCCCGTTCCAGCGTTTCCTGATCAACAATTCTCTGCGGGTCACGGCAGATGCAGCTCTGCTCAATGAGCTGGCCGCGCTTGATGAGATCCGCCTGATATCAGTCAACAGCAGCGTCCGGTTTCATACGCCTGAGCCGGCAGTCGGTGGCCGGGCCCTGGAGTGGAGTCTCGGACATATAGGTGTACCGGATGTCTGGGCGCTCGGCTATACGGGGCAGGGAGCAGTGGTCGGCGGTCAGGACACCGGATATGAATGGGGGCACAGCGCACTGATCGGGAAATACCGCGGATACGACGAGGAAACCAGCACGGCAGACCACAACTACAACTGGCACGATGCCATACACAACGCCAATCCAGGCAACCCATGCGGAAGCGACTCTCCTGAACCCTGTGACGACCACAATCACGGCACTCATACGATGGGTACTATGGTCGGCGACGATGGCGGAGACAACCAGATCGGGCTAGCCCCGGATGCAAAATGGATCGGCTGTCGCAATATGAGCGCCGGCGCAGGCACACCTGCCACCTACCTGGAATGCTTCGAATGGTTCCTGGCGCCAACCGATCTCAACAACGAAAATCCCGACCCAGCCAAGGCGCCACATGTTATCAACAACAGTTGGTCCTGCCCGACCTCTGAGGGATGCGACGAGACCAACTTCGAGGACATGCGCATCGCCATAGAAAACCTGCGCAATGCCGGTATAGTAGTAGTCGTCTCCGCAGGCAACAGCGGCGCCGACTGCGCCACCGTCAATGCGCCCCCGGGGATACATGGCGAGAGCTTCAGTGTCGGCGCTACCAATAGCGCCGACAATATCGCCGGGTTCAGCAGCCGCGGACCGGTCACCGTAGACGGCAGCAACAGGATGAAACCGGATATATCCGCACCCGGCGTGAGCATACGTTCCTCCATCCGCAACAATGCGTACGGATCTTCCAGCGGTACCAGCATGGCAGGCCCCCACGTGGCCGGGCTCGTGGCCCTCATCATCTCCGCCAACCCCGACCTGGCGGGAGAGGTACAGACCATCGAAGACATCATCAGGCAGACGGCTATACCCCGGACGACCGAACAGGAATGCGGCGGTGTGAGCGGCAATGATATACCCAACAATACCTATGGATACGGACGCATCAGCGCCCTCCGCGCCATAGAGGAAGCCACAGGCTTCCTGGCTGCCAATCTGCTGGAGTTCGAGGCTGCAACGGACACAGACAACCGGGTCGTACTCAGCTGGAATTTCGAGGCCACCGATGAAGAGACCTCCTTTGTCCTGGAACGCAGCAAAGACGCCGTATCCTGGCACACTGTCCTGGAAAGCAATCATATCGGCGCTGCCAGGACATATACCCGCCTGGATCAGCCTCCGGCATACGGGTCCGGATGGTACTATTACCGGCTCAACTGGTCCAGTGAACGCAAACCGGAAAACCAGTCCGCCATACGTGCCATACGCCTGCAGACAGAGCGTCTTTCCTGCCACCCGAACCCTGTTCACGATCGGCTGACCATCTACCTGGGTGAAAATGAAAGTCCAGGTCTATTGTCGGTAATGCATGTAAGCGGACAGCCCTTGAGCCAGTTACGGGTATCGGGAGATCAAGGTGACGGCGCTCATTATCTAGATCTGCAGGACGTACCCGCCGGTACTTACCTGCTTGTCTGGAGACCGGATATTGACGCAGAACCTGCCTTGAAATTGATCGTCAGGCAATAGATTTAAAAGACTTTTCTCCAGCCTACTGATATACCTACGGCTACAAAGCCCATTTCAAACGATATCTCGGCGCTATCGTTAAAATCGGGATAAGTATAACCCAGTTGAGTAACCTGTAAGGCATTCGCGAGCGACTTACTCAGACTTAGCCTCGTGAACAAATAACTATTGGTCTCAGGCCTGAAATTGTATCCTATATGGCCAGCCACAGAAGGACACCATCTGCTATCCAGGTTGTTGAACCGGTAATAGTCTATATTCTTTGCATCCAGTCTTAATCCGGGAAACTCTACATAACTGTCCAACTGCTCCTGCAACATATAAGCTCCTGACACCCCGATATAGAGCTCCGAACGCCTGTTCCTGAACAGAGAATAGTCTATCCCGAGTGAAGCGGATATAAAGAAAGGTTCACCCATGGTGATCTGTCGAGGGACATGCCGGCCATCTATCGGGTAGTCCTCCATTAAGGTTCTCAAGGTAAAAAACTGCCTGCTGACCTCAAGCCCGAACCAGGTTCTGATCCTTTTTGCCGGGCGATACCCGATTTGTGCCTGTACCCCAACTGAGACATCGACTGCCGACTCCAGGGATATCCGGCTGATATCCCCCGATACACGATCGAAAGTCCTATTCCAGACCCATGCTGTACCGACCAGTTGAAAGTCCCAGCCGGGCTGATCCGCGGGCAATGGCCCTTCTTCCCCCTGCGCTTTAACGACAACACCGGCTGACAGCAAGCAGACACAGAGTAAAAATCTCATGGTATTATTCCTTTTGGAACATTTTATATCCATGCATCTTACAGCTGTTTTCATCTGCAGAGTTTGAGCCAATGAGTAATAAAGAGAGTCGCGTATACCGTTGATCTCATGAAGATCATTCTCACCAGCCTAAAGTGAATCCAGCTATATTCCAACCTCTTCAACCGAAGCGCACTGAAACTCATCCCCTCTACCGTCAATTTACCCGGACAAGCAATATAGCCAGATCCGTTTCCACAAAAAAGACAATGACTCCCTGCCTGGGCGCTGGAGCAACAAAAAATGGCCCCGGGAATCATCCCGGAGCCATGTATTTTCAAGTCTCGCGAAGAGGAAAGCCTTCTGTTGGCTTATTCCGCTACAACTTCGAATTTTACTTTGGTCTTAACCTGCTTGTGCAGTTCGACATCCGCCTCATACTCTCCCAGGGTCTTGATCTCCTCTGGCAGTATGATACGCTTGCGCTCGATCTCGATGCCATGCTGTTCCTTGAGCGCCTGTGCGAGCTGTACATTGGTCACGCTACCGAAGATCTTGCCGCTGGTACCGGTCTTCGCACCGATCTGGAGGCTGACTCCTTTGAGCTGATCGGCGATCGCCTTGTAGTGATCCAGCATTTTTGACTGCTCTTCTTCTTCCAGGCGGATCATCTCAGCCAGTTTGGCCTTATTCGGATTGTTTGCTACGACCGCGAATCCCTGCGGGATGAGGTAGTTACGGGCATATCCGGCCTTTACGGTGACCATATCGTGCTTGTCACCTACCTTATCTATGTCTTTTAACAGTATGATTTGCATGATTTCTTTTCCTTTGATGTGATTGAAAGAGATCCGTATCCAGCGCTTACTTGAGCAGGTCGGTTACATACGGCAGGAGCGCCAGGTGACGCGCACGCTTCACAGCGGTAGATATCTTGCGCTGGTACTTCAGCGAGTTACCTGTGATGCGACGCGGCAGGATCTTGCCTTGCTCATTCACAAACTGCTTCAGGAACTCACCGTCTTTATAGTCGATGTACTTGATCCCGAACTTCTTGAAACGGCAGTATTTTTTGCGGTTCTGTCCAATCTTTGGATTGCTCAGAAACTTTATATCGTCTTTAGATGCCATGTTGATAGCTTTTTGTCAGTTGAAAAATTATTCTTCCTCTTCATTGACCACGGGCGCTTCCACGACAACTGGCGCGGGAGCTACTGCAGGAGCCGCCACGACAGCTGGCGCCTTGGGAGCAGGAGCCGGAGCAGCGGCAGGCGCGGGCTCAGCGGCTTTAACCGTTTCTTCGGATTTGCGGCGGGATTTTCCGATCAGGCCGGCGCGTTTGTCTGCATTGTATTTTACACCGAACTTGTCCAGTGTGACCGGCAGGAAACGCATGATACGCTCATCCCTGCGCAGGGCCAGGTCCAGCAATGCAATGATTGAGCCGGAAGCGCTGGTAAACTCTATACAGAAATATACCCCGGAGCTTCTTTTGTTGATCGGATAGGCCAGCTGATGCAGCCCCATTTCGTCGATATGTACGATCTCGCTGCCTTCGCCTTTGATGAGATCGACATACGCCTGAGCTGTCGCTTTAATTTCATCGCCCGACAGCACTGGATCTACGATGAAAGTCACTTCATAATGACGCATGAAAACGTGAAGTTTAGATGAATGAATAAATTTTCGGCCCGCAAAGCTACGGATTATTTGATTTGTGTCCAACGACTCGTCAAAAAAGATTATAAATCAGCCAGGTATGCCAAAAAGACGGGCCGGTCAACCGGTCAGAGCAGGTCTCTCCCTGGAGCGCTTAGCGCTCAATTGACTATCTTTGACGACACCTAATAATACACCATATTCTATGAAAACCATACGTATCATCGCACTCCTGTTCGCCTCCCTCCTGTGGGTCTCCTGCGGCAACCAGACGGCAGATCACCACCACCACGATGGCCATGATCATGACCACGAACATGGGCACAGCCATGACCATGAACCTGCCGGCTCTGCCGATGGCGTCCATTTCGGCGAGACCATTGACGAGACAGACGCCCTCACCTATTCCGAACTGGTACATCAGCTGCAGGACAAGATGGAACTGAAAGATATCAAGCTCACCGGTACGGTATCAGAAGTCTGCCAGGTGAAGGGCTGCTGGATGAATATCCAGCCGGACACTGCTGACGGCATACCGGTATTTGTTCAGTTCAAGGACTATGCATTCGTCCTGCCCAAGGACATTGCCGGTCGCAAAATAGTGATCTACGGAAAAGCTTTTTACGAGATGACCTCCGTAGAGGACCTCAGGCATTATGCTGAAGACGAAGGCGCCAGCCAGTCAGAGATAGACGCTATCACAAAGCCCAAAACACAGCTCAAATTCACAGCATCGGGGGCCAAGCTGCTGTAAACAGCGGGTCTGCCCTGCGGCGCCCCGGGAAAAAGAAATACCTTCCGCTCTTCAGGAGCGGAAGGTATTTCTCCTTCTATTATAACGAAAAAAGGGATCAGGGAATTTCGATCGCCTGTACGATCTCCTCCAGCTCTACATTTTCACGTATCAGCTCGATGGCCCGTACTACTTTCCAGGGTGTATCCCTGTTGATCTTCACCTCGATGCGGCTGATCTTGATCACTGACCCGTAGGTATCCAGGTGAGTAGTCACGAGCGGTATCTTGTGTTCCTTCACAAACTCCACGGTCGATTTTTTGAACTCTCCCACCCCGGTCGCCACGATGCCTGCCAATGGTGGCTTTTCCAATCCGAATCTCCGGGTCAGGTAGCGTACGGTAGTCACTGCTTCGTCTACTTTAGGGGCAGAGACCACCAGCAGCAGGTTCTTTTCCTGCCTGATCTTCTCGGCATCGATCAGGGAGCCCGCCAGGAATGACTCTACCTGGTTGTCCAGGCAGTCTGCGTTGTAGAGCACATTGCCGTGTATCGTATCCATTACGGACCACATCAGCGGATACGCCAGGGATTCATCATAAGGCATCACACCAAGCAGGGGGATATTATGCTCCCTGAGCCAGGTATGCATGTAGTGACGGACTTTCTCCATCTTGTCAGCGTGGACCTTGTTGACGATCACACCGATGAGCGGCACATCACGTTCCCTGAAAAGGGCAAGACTCATATTGAGCTTATCGATCGCGCTACCGATCCCACCCTCTATGATGAATACTACACCCGCACCCAGCATATGTGCGACGTCGGCGTTGGAGAGTCCGACCACGCTCCCTACACCCGGGTGACCGGTACCTTCGTAGATCACCAGCTCGTTAAGCTGCTCCAGCTTAGTAGCGGCATTCTGTATCTGCTCCCGGTACGGAAAACCCGCAGGATCGTCCAGGTAAGCGGCAGTTGCACCCTTGCCCAGGATGACCGGGCTATGCAGCAACGGATCGATGTCAAACTGGATCAGATCCGCAAACAGGACCGTATCCTTATCAACAGGCGCTCCTTCGATCTTCAGCGCCTGTTGCCCGACCGGTTTGCAATAGCCTACCTTGAATCCCAGCTTCATGAAGCAGGCCACCAGCCCAAGCGTAGATGTCGTCTTGCCCACATGCTGACTGCTGGCAGCCACGTATATACTTCTGAATTTCTTCATACCCTTGTTTGACTTGCAGGCCTGTCAGTCCCGGTGAACGGACAAAGCCTGTTGCTGAAAAAACCTTTCATGTCCTGCTAAAGTTGCAATCTCCGTGCCAGTAAGCGGACTGCTGCCGAATATCCGGAAAAAACATTTGTACCGGTCTGGCAATCAGGAATATATACATTTCATGTTGCGACCGAACCCGTTCGGCACAGGTTTTGCTATTCACCAGTAACGAAATACGAGAAACCATGTACCTTTCACTACTATGTATATCTTCCGTACGGTAGCCGGGCTGCAGGATCACCTGGATAGACATCGCAGGAGACCGTCAACTATCGGGTTTGTCCCGACGATGGGCGCCCTGCACGAAGGGCATCTCTCCCTGGTCGCAAAGGCGAGGGCTCACTGTGATATTACAGTGTGTTCGGTCTTTGTCAACCCTACACAGTTCAACGATCCCGCTGATCTGGCCCGATACCCGAGGACGGAGGACAAAGACGCCCGTATGCTGGCAGAGGCCGGGTGTGATATACTGTTCCTGCCTTCAGCAGAGGAAATCTATCCTGCTGATATGCCCCCTCCTCCCGACATAGACCTCGGGCATATCGGTTCGGCTATGGAAGGCGCTACCCGGCCCGGACATTTTGCCGGTGTGATCCAGGTGGTAGACCGCCTGCTCCGTATCGTAAACCCCGATGAGCTGTTCATGGGACAAAAGGACTTCCAGCAGGTGGCTGTGATCCGAAGGCTGCTGGATACAGCGCATCCGTCGATCAGGATGCACGTAGTACCTACCAGGAGAGAAGAGGACGGCCTGGCCATGAGCTCCCGCAATCAGCGTCTTCTGCCTGAGTGGCGGGCAGCCGCCCCGGTACTTTACCGTACGTTACAGGAGCTGGTGGCAAAACTTCCGCTCGCAGACACTGCCCCGGCCCGAACCGAAGCGCTGGACCGGATCAGCGCTGCCGGGCTGAAGCCCGTCTACCTGGAGATCGTAGACCAGATCACGCTGGAGCCGGCAGAGACAGTAAGAGAGGGTGACAATGTCACTGTCTGCGTTGCAGCTTTCGCCGGCGAGATCAGGCTCATAGACAACCTGCCCTGGCCGGTTTTGTAACTTTTTGACCGGCCGGACGGTTTAATTATCAAACACGGAAGTCACTGTATTGGGCTCCTGTCGACCGTTTTCAAACAAACATTGTATTTTTGCAGCGCTATGTGGATCCACGTTTTCAAATCCAAAATACACCGGGCGACCGTCACGGATGCTGATCTCAACTATATGGGCAGCATCACGATCGACGAGGACCTGATGGATGCTGCCCACCTGCTGGAAGGTGAGAAAGTCCAGGTTGTCAATAACAACAACGGCGAACGGTTTGAAACCTATGTGATCCGGGGAGAACGCGGCAGCGGTACGATATGCCTCAACGGCGCCGCAGCGCGCAAAGTCCTGAAAGGCGATACCGTCATCATCATCTCCTATGCCATCATGACGCCCGAGGAGGCCCGCGATCATAAGCCGGTGACCATCTACCCGGACGCACAGAACAGTATCTAAACCCGGGATCATTTTGCCAGCATACCTGAAAGACCTGCTCAAGATCCTGCTCTTCTTCGGAGTGGGTTTTTTCATCCTGTACCTGGTCTACAACAACCAGAATGCCGCCTTCCAGGAACAATGCCGCCTGGACGGTATACCGGCCGCGGATTGCAGCCTGCTCGATAAAGTCTGGAGCGACCTCCGCACTGTCAATCCCCTGTGGCTGCTTGTTGTGCTGCTCTGCTTCAACATATCCAACATATCGCGTGCCCTGCGCTGGCGTATGATGCTCGAATCACTCGGGTACAAGACCCGCATGCTCAATGCTTTCTTTACGATCATGCTCAGTTACTTCGCCAATCTCGGCCTGCCGCGTATAGGCGAAGTAGTGCGCGCCACTACTTTTTCCAGGTATGAAAAGATCCGGGTAGAAAAACTGATGGGTACCATCGTACTTGACCGGATACTGGACCTGATCAGCGCCGGCATCGTGTTTCTCATAGCGATACTGACGGAGTATGAGATGCTCTGGAACTTCATCACGCAGAGCCGCTCTTCCGGGGCAGGTGAAAGCGGAGGGGCCGGACCCTGGCTCGTACTGGCCGCAGGTATAGCTGTAGCGGCAGGCGTATTGTTTTATATGTTCCGGCAGTATTTCGGTCGTTTCAGGATCGTGCAGAAGGTACAGAGCCTGCTGCTGGGATTTGCAGAGGGACTGCGCAGTATCTCCAGGATAAAGCGCCCGCTTCCGTTCATCTTTCACTCCCTCGTGATCTGGGTGATGTACTTCCTCATGACCTATCTCTGTTTTTCCGCATTCGGCCCCACAGAACACCTGGGAGTCAAAGCAGGACTGATCGTCTTTGCTTTCAGTACACTGGGCGTCATCATCCCGTCGCCCGGCGGCATGGGTACTTTTCATGCCCTGGCTGTCATCGCATTGGGTCTTTACGGGATCAATGGCGGAGACGCCTTTTCCTTTGCCAATATCCTGTTCTTTTCCGTACAGATCGGCGCCAGTGTATTACTTGGCATCATATCGCTGATCATGCTGCCTGTTTTCAACAAAGGCTACCATCCCCAGCGTGCAGGCACTATATTTACAGAAGATGAAGCCGGACTTTCTCTCCAAAATAAAGGATAAAACGGCCCTGTCCGAATGGCTTCTGCAAAGCCGTGCAGCGGGTCGCCGTATTGTCTTTACCAACGGGTGTTTCGACTTGCTGCATACCGGTCATGTCACCTATCTGGATGCTGCGGCACAGCAGGGCGATATACTGCTCGTAGCTGTCAACGACGATGAGTCCGTACGCAGGCTCAAAGGTTCCTCGCGACCGATCTGCCCGCTGGCCGACCGTATGGTGATGCTTGCCGCACTGGGCATGGTAGGAGCTGTGACCCCGTTCGCCGAAGATACTCCGCTGGAACTGATCCTGCAGGTCAGGCCCGATGTACTGGTCAAAGGGGGCGACTACCGGCCCGACGACATCGTCGGCAGCCGGGAAGTCTTGTCCTGGGGAGGAGAAGTACGCACGATCCCCTTCGTCGCCGGGTATTCGACCACATCACTGATCAATCGATTGTCATGACGCGTCTCAGAGAGCTCACCGACCACCTGGAACAGATCGCTCCGCCCGATCTACAGGAATCTTACGACAACTGCGGGCTGCTTACAGGCGACCATGAGCAGGAGATCACCGGCGTGGTTTGCTGCCTGGACATGACCCCGGAGGTTATATCTGAAGCCATAGAGAGAGGCTGCAACGTGGTAGTAGGTCACCACCCCATCATTTTCAAAGGCCTCAGGCGGATCAACGGGTACAACTATGTAGAGCGCTCAGTCATACTTGCTATCAGGCACGGCATCGCGCTCTATGCCATCCATACCAGCCTGGACAATGTGCTCTACCAGGGCGTCAACGAACAGATCGCACTGCGCCTGGGCATCAAGAACTACAGGCCTCTGCTACCGAAACAACTGTCCCAGGCTCACCCGCTGCAGAAGCAGGGCAATCCGGCGGGGACCGGCCTTATCGGCGAACTGCCGGAACCTTGGACGGAAACCGGTTTTCTGGAGCATATCAAGGAGCGTATGCTGGCTTCATGTGTGCGGCATACCGCCCTTACGGGCAGGGCTGTGCGCACCGTGGCTGTCTGCGGCGGATCGGGGAGCGGTTTCCTGCCCGCAGCACTGGCCTCCGGCGCGGATGTATACGTGACAGCTGACTTCAAATACCACGAATTCTTCGATGCAGACGGGCGTATTCTCATTGCGGATATCGGGCACTATGAAAGCGAACAATTCACCATACCCCTTCTGCATGAACTAATAACAAAGAAATTTAGTAATTTTGCGGCCTATTGTACTGGTACAAATACCAATCCCATCAAATACCTGACATAAATCATGGCAAAGAAAGAGTTGAGTGTAACGGAAAGGCTGAAAAACCTCTATGAGCTGCAGCAGATCGACTCCCAGCTGGATGAGATCGAGGTACTCAAAGGAGAGTTGCCTATCGAAGTGAGTGACCTGGAGGATGAAATCGCGGGTATGGAGACCCGCATTCAGAAGCTCAACAACAATATAAAGGAGTTGGAAGCCGAGATATCGCGCCATAACGGCAATATCAAAGATGCCGACAACCTCATCACACGCTACAACAAGCAGTTGGACAGCGTGAAGAACAACCGGGAGTATGATGCGCTCATGAAGGAGATCGAGCTGCAAAAACTCGAGATCCAGCTCTCCGAGAAAAAGATCAAGGAAGCCAAGGGTAATATAGGTCTTAAGGAAGAAGCGGTAGAAGCTGCCAACCAAAAGCTGGAAGGCAAGAAGAAAGACCTGGAAACAAAGAAAGTAGAGCTGGAGAAAATCATCGAGAAGACAGAAAAGGACGAAGACAAGCTCCGTAAACTGGTTGACAAGGCCCGCAAGAAGATCGATGACCGTTTTCTCAAGGCTTATGACAAGATCAGGACCAGCTATCGCAATGGCCTGGCGGTCGTCACCGTGGAGCGCGACGCCTGCGGAGGTTGCTTCAACCAGATCCCGCCCCAGATGCAGCTGGAGATCAGCCTCAGTAAGAAGATCATTGCCTGTGAGCACTGCGGCCGTGTCCTGGTCGACTCATCTGTAGTACACCATACCGAAACTGCACCTGCAGAAGCAGAATAAACAAGTATAAAAAAACATAAAAAGGAACCGGCCCACCAGCCGGTTCTTTTATTTCTGCCCTACCTTAGTGACGGATCCCAATCCCGTTATAGGTGCGCGCATATTTGTTCTGGAAATATCTCCCGGTCCTGCTCCTGCTCACAGCCTGGAGCCTACCGGTACTCGGCAGGCCATATGTCAGCTATACCGGGGATCTGCAGCCGGCTTTCGGACAGATATTCCACCTCCGGTTCCAGGAAGCGACGCTCTCTCTAAAACACGCATCAGAACGCTGGCCCGGCAACCTGGCAGTCGACCACCTGGAAAACTATGCCGATTGTCTCAGCCTCTTCGTCTCCGAGGACAAAACCCGTTACAAGAAGCTCCTTCCGGCCCGTGACCGCAGACTGAGGAAAGTACAGGCGCTGCCGGACAACGATCCTGCCCGGAAATACCTGCGGGCAGATATACTGCTCCAGTGGGCAGCCGTCAAGCTCAAGTTTGGTGACCAGTTCAGCGCCATGCTGGATGTACGCCGGGCATACAAGGCGCTTGAAGAGAACCTGTCGGAGTTCCCGGACCATGTTCTCAGCCGCAAGGATATGGCTGTTCTGCAGGCGCTCATCGGTACAGTTCCAGACCAGTACAGGTGGGGCGTACAGCTGCTGGGACTCAGCGGCGACATCGGAAGGTCCGTCCGCGAGCTGCAGGCGCTGGCTGTACACCGGGACGGAGACGCAGTATTTTTCCGGGACGAGATCATCGCAGCCGGTGTTCTGATCGAGTATTATCTCAACAACCGGCCAGGCCAGGCCATAGCACGTATGGAGCGCTTCCCTCCTGCCACCCAGAAGAGCCCGTTGTATATTTTCATGGCCGCCAATATATACCGCCGGCAGGGCCTCAACGAACAGGCACTGGCCCTATTGGATACATATAAGCCGTATCCCGGGGCCACCCCCTTCACCTATCTCGACTTCCTGAAGGGCGATTGCCTGTTGCGCAGGATAGACCGCGACGCAGCCAGGCACCTGCAGTATTTCATCGATCACCATAAGGGACAAAACTACCTGAAAGAGGCTTACCAGAAACTTGCCTGGCACGCATTGGTACAGGGCGATACGATACGCTACAGGCAGATGATGAGACAGGTACTGGACAAAGGTCAGTCGCTGCTGGACGAGGATCGCTCAGCCCTGTCTGAGGCCAGGACAGGCATGATACCCCATGTCGGCCTGCTGAAAGCACGGCTCTACTACGATGGTGGCTACTACCGGGAATCAGAACGTATACTCGAATATCTGCGCCCGGATGACCTGGAGGGAACCTGGCGCCTCGAGTGGCTCTACCGTCGTGCCAGGGTACAGGAGAAAATGAACAGGCCCGAGACGGCACGCAGGCTGTACAGGGAAGTGATCGCGCAGGGCAGCGAAGATACCGGCTATTTCGCCTGTAATGCTGCCCTGCAGCTGGGTCTGCTGGCAGAGGAAGCAGGTCAGCCTGCCCGCGCCAGAGCCTATTACGAGCAGTGCCTGTCTATGGAGCCCGACCAGTATCGCAACAGCCTGCACCAGAAGGCAAGGGCTGGCCTCCAACGGCTCCGGTGAGCTTTCTGATACCGCTTCACCTACAACTGCAGGTCGTCGATCACCCGAGATTTTCTTATTATTACAGGTGGACGACTTTTCAGAACTGAAAATGGCCCGGCGGCTTCGGTAATAACAAGGACAACCAGTTTAATATATATTTTAAATACGGCGTCATATAATTGCACTAGAGTAGGATTGAAATTAGGGGAAGGCCATGTCCTCCCATTGCACTTCGTTCATATAATTGCACTAGGGTAGGATTGAAATTAGTCAAAGTATTCGATTGCTTGCAGGAACTGCTTTCATATAATTCTACTAGATAGGATTGAAATTGCCAGGATATCTACACGGCCAGGAAGGGAGCAGGACATATAATCGTACCCGGGCTGGGATTGAGATGTCCCAACAGGTTCGACTCCCGTATCCTCCACCTTGAACTAACGGCCGAATCCGATCACACCGGTTCATCTGTCTCTGCGACACACCCACCTCCTTTACAGCCTGTACATTGATTCGCTTCTATCCGGGATGAAATAGTACTGACTTTTTATATATATAAATTTCATATATAATATGTCCTTCCGTATCCCTACCCCTATAGTTTCGATATAAACTCTGCATAGAATAGTCCTTCCACCCTGCCGCCCTCTATTGCCAAAAACCGTATTTTTATTGTCGGTCTGCACCATAAAAACAGCATCTATGACCGACAGAGATTATCTGCAAAGCCTCAGAGAACCCACAACCGCCGACCCACTGCGGATACTCGTGAGTGCCTGCCTGACCGGGATCGCCTGCGGTTATGAAGCCACCGACTATGGCGACTACCCTTCTGTACTGAAATTGCTGGCATACGACAATGTACGGATCGTAAGGTTCTGTCCCGAGGACTATTCCTTCGGCACGCCGAGAGAACTGTGCGATATACACGGCGGCACAGGCGATGATGTGCTCGACGGACGGGCGCGGGTACTCACAGCATCAGGGGCAGACTGGACGGAAGGAATGATCAGTGCCGCCCGCAGAATGCTGGAAATAGCTAAAAGAGAAGACATCGAAGTAGCCGTACTTATGGATATCAGCGCTGCCTGTGGCAGCCAGGTCATCTATAGCGGCAGCCGCCTGGCGGAAAACAAAGTATACCGGATCGGCGCAGGTGTCTGCGCTGCGCTGCTGCAGCGACATGGCTTCCGGGTAATCAGCCAACGGGACTATGCCGCCCTGGAGGTCCTCTACTCCAGGATAGACCGTGATCACAGGATAGACTCCACCAGGCTGGACCAGGATGAGACGGACTGGTACACAGAATATTTTGGTAACCGATAAGAAGAGACAGGCTACAGCAAAACGTACATATCGGAGACAGGGCGGCACAGGGGATTCTCGGGGCAAACCCGATCATCACTCATAGCATGCCATGCCTGGCGGCCGGAAGGAGGAATCAAATCCCTGATTACCGGTAAGACCAACCAACCACTCCCCTGAATTTGTTCAGTACCAGCGAATCCCCTGAAGGAGCATATACCTTCAGATCATTGAAGAGTACCGTCGCCTTGCGCACTTTGTCACCGGCCTGGTTGGTACTTTCATAAGGAGAAGAGGCCTCTACTTCAAAAAAGCCCTTTTGTTGCCTGGTCGCGCTGGTATAGACTACGCCATTCCGGTCCGTATACCGGACTTCTGCCGTACTCATCTGCGGGCCCGGGGTATTATGGTAGATATCCAGCGTCGTCGTGAAAGCCGACAGGCAGGGAACGATAAGACCTGCGCTATTGCGCTGTATATCCATACTTACCAGGACTCCTATACCCGGTTTTGAGTTCGTTATTCTCAGCGTATACCGGCCCGGCGTAGTGATCACGCGACGTCCCTGCGTCACACCGTCAGACCATTCATAGAGCAGGTTACCAGCCTGCTTGAGAAACTGCGGTATGATCGTATCACCGGATACCGAAAATCCCCTGAGCGAAATCTCCTGCGAGCTGAGGCCGGGGTTGTAGGACTTGATATACTGGGTATTGCAGCCGGTACCGGAGTCTTTCATCACTGCAGTGATCTTGACACCCTGCTCCCCCGACTTGAAATTGTTGATAATGAATCTCGAACCGGTCATATAGTGGGTATCCACATCGATATATGACCAGGAAACATATGCCTCCTGCGCCGTATCCACCAGTTCATTCCTCAGGACGAAGACAGTGCCGAGGGTGCTGCCCGGACTGTTGTAAAGGTAAGCATACCTGCCTGTATTGAACAGGTTGGAAGTATCGGCACAACAATCGGTCGAACGGTTGTCCCTGAGGCGGAGAGAGATCGATGCCAAAGTATCGTCTTCGTCTACAGGATTGAAACTATTGCTGAACGTCCTTATACCGAATTCGTCCCGAAGCTGTTCTGTGAAAAGATAATGGTCCGAACCACCAAAAGAAACGGGCCGGCTGCCCACATACCCCGTGAGCTCGAAAGTCGGTGTCTCCTTGTCCGGTTCGGGCAGATCTATTTTGTTGCAGGCAGACCAGCCGAACAACAAAAGCGCCCAGGCCAGGCAGGATAGATATTTACTCCTCATGATCATTTACAGTTTAGAAAGCGTAGCGCAACTCCACACCCATGATCCAATTTCTCTCAACCAGAAAACTTCCCGATGCGTTGGGCACCTGGTAGGAATCGGTGTCGAAATTATAGAATTTTCCAAAATCAGCACCTATCCAATCTTTGGGCATATACTGCGCAGACACTCCTATACCGAGCCGCTCGGTCCAGCGAAACTGGTACCGCAGCGCATAAGTCAGGGCAAACCTGCGGAATCCGTCAGTCTCGATCCATCCCTTGTCGAGCACCTCGTATACCCGGTCGTCGCCGGGCGTAGCGCCCTCCCAGGAGTGCAGGTAGCGACCGTACTCAGATGTACCGCGTACTCCGAGCAAAAAAGCCGGTAATACCCCGGCGCTGACCTGGTGTCTGCCCAGTTCGGCCCCGATCAGCAATGGAATCTGCAGACTATATACAGCCTTAGGCCGGAGAATGTAGGCATTGTCCCGCGGACCGAAGTCAAAGTCAAGCTGGTTGGAGATCTGTGAAGCATCGTAACTACCTCTGCGCACTGCAGCCCGCAGTCCTGTCTCTACAAAGAGCATACGTCCCACCGGCTGCTGCCAGGCGATACCTGCATTGAGACCAAGCCAGCGCAACGCCTGCGGGTCGGCGCCCGGGTATTGCATACTCTCCACTACAGCAAAAAAGCGACTCTTACGGGGCGCCGCCGTTATGGCGCCGGGCTCAACCGCAGCAACCGTTACAAACGGCAATACGGCCGCTTCTACCGACTGGGCCTGTACCGGCGCCAGAGCCACCGGGAGAGACCTGGCAGGAGCTGTCGCCAGCATATCACCTGTATGTGTCATCTGGCCCTGTTGCCCGGTCAAGACCTGCGAAACCGAGGTATTCCGGGTATCTTCTTCCGTACGGGCCAACCCGTTTTGCGGGGCAGGATCTCCCTTCGCGGGAATGGCAGCAGAAGTGTGCGCTTCTTTGGCGGTCATGCCAGTTTCTACCTTATTTCCAGGAGCGACCGTACTATGATCAGGCAGATACGGATCAGCTTGTATATCCCCGGTGACGACGGCTTCTTTCGAAGCCCCGGCAGGCTGTTTGCTTACCGTACGGCGGCTGTCGGCCGCTTCGGCTCCGCTATCATCGGTTGACAACATACGCCCCGACTGACCAGGCTGACCCGATCCGGCAGCGTTCTCCGCAAGACCTTGCGGTCTCCCGGCATGTACCCCGGCGCTTTCTGCAGATGTGTGATCGGCTGCTGATACAGGCGACATGTCTCTCTGCCCTACCTCCTCGCCCGACCGCTCATCGTGCTGCTCGGTATGCGCAATCGGGTCAGGGAGTATCGCAGGTTGTCTTTCCTCCTGCGTCGCAGAATCACCGAACCAGGCCGAGGCCAGGATCAGCGAACCCGCCACCAGGCCCACGCCTGCAGTGATCCATAACACCCTCAGCCAGCGCCTGCGCCGGAAGTCCCGGTCGATCATGCGCTGTGCGGCCTGCCAGTACTCCTCCCTGAACTCAAAGGAGGGG
The DNA here is from genome assembly GCA_964537925.1 of uncultured Saprospiraceae bacterium. Classification (GTDB taxonomy): domain Bacteria; phylum Bacteroidota; class Bacteroidia; order Chitinophagales; family Saprospiraceae; genus SLDF01. The sequence continues at coordinate 18,983 of CAZICV010000004.1, forward strand.
ACGTCGAAAGGCCGTTTAATGTCTTCTTCAAAGCCCATTTACTCAAATAGAAATTTTGCTCAATAATACCCGCATTCTTTTTCTCGCTTCATGCAAGTGCCATTTGGACGTACCCTGGCTGATACCCAGTTTACCCGAGATCTCATCGTGCGTCAACCCCTCGAATACATAGAGATTGAGCACTTTGCGCGACATATCCGGCAGATGGTCCATAGCACCCAATATGGTCTCTATCTGCAGATTGCTTTCGCCCAGATTGATATCCGCCGAAGGCTCCAGCCGCTCAAAATCCTGCACATTATAATCTATATGGCTCTTGTACTTTTTATTCTTGTGATAGTCGCTGATGATCGTATTGATCATAATACGCCTGATCCAGGCCTCGAAAGGTATGTGCATCTGGTAGCTTTTCAGGCTACGCAATACCTTCAGAAAACCCGTATTCATTAACTCCGCTGCCTCGTCCCGGTCCTTACGGTACCGGATACAGACAGACATAAGGATATTAAAGGACAACTTGTAAAGCTCATAATGGGCTTTACGGTCATCCCTCTGACACCTCCTGATGAGTTCTTCACTAACCATAAGCACACCCAAAGAGCCTGTCTTCTCTCGAAGAGAACAGGCTCTTTGTCAACGTTTATAAGGAACCTGAATAAGCATCGCTCTACATTTTGTCAAAACGGCCGGTAATCTTCCGTTTATCCTGGTACAGTGTGATCAGGTAAGATCCTGCGGGCAGGGAACCCAGGTCTACATAGTGAGAAAGCGCCTCAGCGCCGTGGTTCAACCACTCTGTTTTCCTGGTCCGGCCTTCCATATCCCTGATCTCTACACGGACTCCTTCCTTCGGATCGAGCCCGTCTGCCTTTATAACCAACGTCGAACTTACAGGGTTTGGATATACCGCAAGAATAATTTCTTCCTTCACATGCAGATCTTCCACTACTCCCCCGCTGACACCCAGTCCACCGGTGCCTATCTCGTCCAGGCTGATACAGCGCTTGGCGCGGCATCCGCTCTCATAGATCACGATCACGCAGAATGTGCCCGGTCCCCTGATCTCCACGGTTGGTTGTGTAGACCCGTTGGACCAGAGTATGCTCTGGAAATTGCCGGATTCCGGTACGGCCGTCAACCTGTATAGCCCCGTCGTATCCAGCAGTTCGCCGTCAATACTTACCGTACACCTGCCGCCGATACCCAGGCGCGTTACAGGAGCGCAGTAAGTCGTGACACAACCGTCGTTGAATGTAGCCGTCACACAGTATACACCGTCGTTCAACACCGTGATGCGTTCCGTAGTGGCTCCGGTGCTCCACTGGTATTGCACCGGCGACAGCGGTCGGTTGGTCTGGGCTGCCAGCACCAAACCGGCAGGCGCTCTGTTGAGCGAAAACCATACCCGGCAGGTACTGTCACGATGAAAGTTGTAGCTCCGCGCCGTGATGCAGGCACTGGTCTTGCAATTCGTGGTAGCGTCCGTTACCGTGACACAATACGTGCCGGGATCTTTGACACGGATCTCCCGGGTCGTATCCTGGTTGCTCCACGAGTATGCGAACGGACCGATACCGCGCGACTCGGCCGTCAGGATCAGTTCACCGGCATTCGGCGAATGGGCCATGGTGATACTCGCCTGGCAGCGAAGCAGCGTAATGCCAAGCAGGTCTATACAGTCCTCGGCGCGGCAACCGTCCTTGTCAGTAACAGTGACACAGTAGCGTCCGCCCTCGGCCACAGAGATGGTCTCCGTAGTCTGTCCTGAACTCCACTGGTAGGAAACTATATCGGAACCACCCGCTATCAGGAAAAATCCACCCGAAGGATGAGGAAAAGCGGAGATATTGACCCGGCAATTGCCCGCCGGATCCAGGCAGATATCAAAGTCTTCCACGACCGAAAAGCCCATACTGCTGTTCCAGACATGTTGGCGGAGAATACCTTCGCCACGACAATCCGTGAGAAAATAAACCAGTATGCCGCCCTGCAGTCCCGACTGGAATTGCCTGCCCAGGTTGTACGAACCGTCTGGGGCGGTGATCAGCGTAGTGTCGAAAGGTTCCGCTGATTCGAACTTGATCCGAACGGCGACACTACCGGCAGGAACACCGTTGTCTGTCACCTGGCCGGATAGCTTCAGGCCCTGTGCCTGAGCGCCCCAGGCAAAAAGTACGAACAGCAGAGAACAAAGAGAAGAAAGTAAGCCCTGTCTCATGATTTCCCGTTTTTATGGTCTTATAAACCGGGTACGGAAAATACGGGTTGGGTAAGGAGCAATAAAAAAGGTGTCCCAACTTGATGAGACACCTTTGCAACCTTAAAAAATGCGCACAAATTATTTTCTTCTGAAAAAGGCAACTTATAATGCCTGCTCTAAGGTAGGACCTGGCAGCCTCACAGACAGATGCACTGAGCGAAAAGCGCCCTGTGACTAGTGAACAACAGTAAAATTTGAGTGAAACGCCTCAGAGCTTGAGGAAACGCTCGAGAAAAAGATTCTTCTGGTTAGAAGATACATCTACCAGCACCCCGTCCGACATTTCGATCTGTACCCCGTCGGTCTTGCTCAACTTGATCACATGCTCAGGGTTGACCAGGTGTGACCTGTGTACGCGGATGAACCCGTACGGATCCAGAATTTCTTCAAACTGGCGCAAGGTCTTGGTCACCATCACCTTTTTGGCGCCGGCCACCACCACGATCGTATAATTGCTCGACGCTTCGCACCGGATGATATCCTTGACCTCCACGAAGATCACGGCGTCCTGCTGGGTGAGCCCGAGCTTGTGGTTCTGTGAGCGCTCTGTACGGATATTGTGTACCAGCGTCTTATAGCGCTCCAGCTCGCGCTTGGAATTCAGGCGTTCCTTGCTGCGGTCATAGGCGGAGACGAGATCTTCGCGTTTCAGCGGCTTGAGCAGGTAGTCCACCACGCTCATGCGGAGCGCATTGATCGCGTACTGTTCGTAGCCCGTGACTACAATCACTTCGGGGTGATCATCCGGCAGTTCGCGCAAAAAATCAATACCGCTCTTCCCGGGCATCTCGATATCCAGAAAGATGATATCGGGCCGGATAGCACGCAGGCGCTGCAATGCACTGTCCGCATCATCAAATTCCTCCACGATCTCCAGATCGGCCAGCTCTTTGGTGATAAGCGCCGACAGCAACTTGCGGTTGCTGATATCGTCGTCGATGATGATGCCTTTATACATATCAAACTGCCTCGTATGGAAAATATCCCGTGAAGAAATTGTTTTTGCCCGCAGCGTAAAGATAAAGAATCACCCTGATAAAGGTCCCCCTTTTATAAAATACCGTCAGTCGCGCAAATAGTACCAACTCCTCTCGCAAAAACGAAAGCCCCCAATACAACAAAAGCAGTCACATCATCAAAAAGTATATCCGGCGCCGACAAGTATGACCGCCTCCGCATTGCTCCAAAGAGAGGAGAGCCCCACGTGAAAGCGCTTGCCCAGCTCCAGGTAAACCCCACCCGACAAGGCCAGCCCCGTATCGCTGTTGTGATAAATTTCATCGTTCGAATAGAATATCCTGCTCCAGTCATGGGCGGCGCCCACAAGCATCTGTACATAAGGCCTGACCGGCCGCTCAGGGGATGACACGTACAACCGACCGCCAACCAGTCCCGCCAGCATATGATGCGTATCCGTATGACTTCCGCCAAACGTCCTGAACCTCGAAAAAGACAACTGCGCTTCGAGGCTGAAGTACCTCGACAGGTCCCTGCGGGAGTTCAGCCCTATCTGCCATCCCTTGCTCTCGCTCAGCAACCCTGCGAAAATATACCCACCTGTGACAGAGAAAGCATACCTGTCTCCGGTACCGGTCGCCGGGCCATCCGACTGACCCCTGGCAGTCAGGCAGACCGCACCCGACAAAGTGACTAATACTGCCGCCCTCAGGAAGATGCGCCGACCTACATGATTCAAATATGACAATGCTTTCATAACATCAGTGTTTTTACAGTTAAAAATGGTTGCGAACACCGCAACCCAAAGTCTTCGATATCAAAGTTGCATAGTCTGGCAATACGATTTGTTGCAAATATTGCAACAAACACATATTTATTTCTTATATATTGCAACAAACAACCACCCCGTCTTCCTCTATTTCTGTATTGGGATATTTTTATACCCATATTGAATATATTTCTTTGTTGCTCCTGCCGGAGAGGTGGATTAAACCGGAGGTTTCACGGGTGGATCAAAGGCGGATTCCGGCCGCCTTTCTCACATTCCACACGTTTCGGTTTTAGCATTCATTCGTATAACCTCGAATATTCACGCTAGCCTATGAACCCTTCTGCCTGCTCCCTGCTGCTGGCTATACTGGTAGTCGCTACGACCTCATACAGCCAGGTCCCTGCTTACACGGAGCTACAGGGCCCGGCTGACTGGCAAACCGGTGACAGGCCCCACTTCCTGCCAAAAGACATCAGATCCAGGTCCGGCAAACCATTCAAAGTAGTGCCGGACTCCGTCACCAGGTATACGATTTCGCCGGAAGGCGTCATAAACGCGAATCGTACACTGATCTATAAATACGCCGACAGTACAAGAACACGTACAAACGAGTTCATCCATATCGAAGAAACAGAAAGCGGCCGCCTCGCCTGGCAAGATATGGTGCACTATGGTCCGTCCGGCAGGATCGACAGCATTGAGCGCATGAGGCAGCAACACGGCCCTGCCGAACACATTGAGACAATATATTTCAGACGGGACAGCCAGGGACGTGTGATCGAAAGCGCTATTGTACCGATCGGGTACTCATGTATCTTCAGGAATACGCTGGAATACGACTACAACCAGGCAGGACAAATAAAAGCTCTCTACAGGCAAGTGCCCGATGCCGACTGCAACCTGGTCCTCGAATACGCCATCAAGGATATGCAGTACGACAGCCAGGGCACACTGACAGGTTACGACCTGTCCCATGCATGGGCGCCGCAGGGAAGCCCGTTCAGCACCCGGGTGAGCAACGGGGTATGGTATGATCACTATACAGACAATATCCTCTACATGAGAGCGCTGGAAGAATACGAAACATACCTGGACCCCGCATCCTTGCTGCCATCGCCTCCAAAGCATCATCTGCAAAACACTATGCTCAGCTACGATGCGATCTCCCTCTACCTCGACGGCCGGACAGACACCATATTCGCGAGCTGGAAGCTGGAGAATGATATCGGCCTGCAGACCTTCGCATCTGTAAAGGACGGCGATACAACCATCACGCAATTCCGGCAGTTCAGCTTTGATCCACAAGGCAATATCGTCGCAGTCCTGGATACTTCAGTCCTTCATCAGTACCTGCTCTGCAACACCGAATATATCTATGACATCTGGGAGATACCACAGACGACGATCGAACACAGTCACGGCGACACCTGGAGACGCTACACGACGACACTTACTGCAGACAGTCTCGATAGGATCACCCTCATGGTACAGACAGAAGAATTCAGCGACCGGCCGGGCGACATTCTTACCGAGGTATTTGAATTTCACCACACCGACGCCACCACATCCACTACCGATCAGCCTGTACAGGCGCCCCTGCACATCTTCCCCAACCCCACCTCCGAATATATCCAGATCGACTTACCACACCCGGCACATATCCATTTGGACCTGTTCAATGCCGCCGGGGCGATCGTGCTCAGCAGCCAATGGCAGCATACCGGCGGCAATCATCGCATCGACATCGACCGGCTTCCGGCCGGGCTCTACCTCGCAAGAGTACGCTCCGAAGGAGAAGCCCGGACAGCTACTTTTGTGAAAAACTGACTACCCACCGTACGGTTTCGTTCCTCCCGGTCAATCTCCTATCTTAGCGGGTAGGCAACCTATCTCGTTCGACAACTACTCATATGATGAGAAGATATATACTACTATTCTCTGTCGCGATCCTATCCGCCAATGCATACGGCCAGACAGAAGACCAGCTCAGATCCGCACTGAAGATGTATGGATTGTCACTCCCGGACCATTCTGGCAGACAACTGAAAGTGGCACCGGATTCCGTTACCAGGTGGGAATCTCACGGAGGCGCATTCGAGACCTGTTCCACTTTTGTTTACAAATATGCAGATAGAGGCAGAACCATTGTAAGCGAACTGACGATCATCAAGAAAATACCGGGCGGCCCATCGTCCACCCGCAAGGATGTAGTATTCTATACACATGATTTCTCACGTATAGACAGCATACAGGTCTTCAAGGCATTCAAAGACGACGAAGAGTTGCAGCATACGGATACCAAGATCCTTAAATACGATAATAAAAATAATATCGAAGAATACGTTGAAGTCAAAGTGGAGAACGGTTCTGAATACAGGGATATCCTGAAAAGAACTTATAACAGCAAAGGGCAGGCAGTAGCAACTATTAGATATCTTACCTCCTATCCTCCCCCATCGTACTACACCGGACCAATACAGGCGACTGTCAGGTCACAAATGGAATACGATAACGACGGCGCTCTTATAAGCTACCGTTGGCAGCGCGCTCCCCTTGAGTTTTTTGATCCTTTGCAACATGGTATCTCCATATATGCCTATTCTGATCTTCTTTGGTTCGGCAAGTATGAAGACAATGTCATTAACGATGGATTGGAACGATGGCTCAATTACCTCAGCCCCTATAACCTGCTACCCAACAACCCTGTGCAGGTAGATCTCAAATCGCAACCTCTACAGTCGACCTCAAACACCATTAATCCTCAAGGAGTACTTATAGGCTCTATAAAGTCGTTTTGGGAGTTTAAAGACGGAGTAGGGACTAAATACGTCCCTACTTTGAATGAGAATGAAACAGATACCATCTACAAACCTAGCTATCATTACCTTATCAACGAAGAAGACCAACTGACGGCGTTTTTCAGAGTAGGTAATTTCGGCATTTATGTTATAAATACCTTTAACTACAATGAGTGGGGATATACTAACTCCAGGTGGGGATTTAGCCCGGTTGATTGGTGGAACAAGGAACAAATTGACATGGAAACAGATAATCTTGATCGCCTGACCAGGATTGAATACAGTTTTTTGAGTTCTGCTAACGGCCCCTCCAACCATCGGATAATCTATGAGTTTTTTAACAGCGACTCCACCACATCCACTACCGATCAGCCCGTAAAAGCGCCCCTGCACATCTTCCCCAACCCCGCGGCCGAATATATCCATATCGACATACCACACCCGGCACATATCCATTTGGACCTGTTCAATGCCGCCGGGACGATCGTGCTCACCAGCCAATGGCAGCATACCGGCGGCATTCATCGCATCGACATCGACCGACTTCCTGCAGGGGTCTACCTCGCAAGAGCCCGATCCGAAGGAGAAACCCGGACAGCTACTTTTGTGAAAAACTGACTGCCAAAAAACAATGTGCAGATAGCATCTGCACTATTGGCCTCGTTGCTGCAAGCAAGGCCCTGTTTCCGATGCTAAACAGCTGATGACAATGAAGAGAAAGATACTAATACTGGCAATTTTAATCCTTTCCACTACCGGGTATGGACAGACTGAGAGGCAGTACCTGCCTTCACTCAAAGTATCGGGTCCATCACTGTCTTCTGAATCCGGAAGTTCGGCTACCTCCCGGTCCGTCAAGCAATTAAAGATTGCTCCCGACTCAGTCATATCATATACCCTAACCCGAAGCGGGCTTCGAATACCTGGCCCGGTATATGTCTATAACTATACAGATAAAGAAAGGACACAGGTCAAGGAATTGATCAGGATTGAAGCCGGATACCCTTACCGGGCTCTGAAGTATGCAGCCTGTTATGGTCAGGAAGGCCAGCTGGACAGTATCAGGGAGTTCGAGAAAAGAGCGGATGATTTTGAGCACAGGAATACGACAGTTCTGCAGTATGACGCTCGGGGACGGGTCGTCGAACTCTCTTCTACAGCTACCGGAAAGCCATTCGCAGCCGTCAGATACGCCTACAACCCGGAAGGACAGATCACTGCAATACACAAACAGAAGCTTAGCTTAGACTTGTCACTGAAGCCCGAATATTCACTCGTCAATATGCATTACGATGAGCTGGGCACCCTCACGGATTATGACTTGCACCAGTATGAAAACGAAGCAGATACGATCAGGAGCTTCTTCAGAAATACACAATGGTACGGAGTCTACCAGGATAACATTATATCGGCGGACAAACTGGATGACTACGGCAGATTTATGAGTCCGGATGCCCACCTGCCTGTCTCCCCTCAGCACTATATCCTGAACTCTCCTTTGAGCTTTGACGAGTACCCCGAAGGAGCTTCCGAATCATATATAGCAAGGTGGGAGCTGAACGGAATCTCTACAACACGAACCCTTGGACGAGTAACTGGTGCGGACACGACTTATACCCACGAACATTATTTCTATTTTGACGAAGAAGGTCAGATGCTCACGTACACAAATACTTTATTGGAATACCCGATATTGATCCATCAATTCACTTACACTTTCAATGAATGGGGCTTTACCGAGTTTTCCAGCGAGTACTATCCCGGCACAGGAACCCGCAGATCTTATATAAACTATATGATCGTGGATAACTTCGACCAACTCAAGGAACTCCAGAAAACAACAAGCATTCGGAACGGAGATGGTAATAAGCGCGTGGAGGTATTTGAATTCTACCACACCGACGCCACCACATCCACTACCGATCAGCCTGTACAGGCACCCCTGCACATCTTCCCCAACCCCGCCTCCGAATATATCCAGATCGACATACCATACCCGGCACATATCCATTTGGACCTGTTCAATGCCGCCGGGGCGATCGTGCTCAGCAGCCAATGGCAGCATACCGGTGGCTTTCATCGCATCGACATCGACCGGCTTCCTGCAGGTGTCTACCTCGCAAGAATACGCTCCGGGGGAGAAACCCGGACAGCTACTTTTGTGAAAAAATAGCCCGGCCTGTACCTTTGCCCACATGATCCCGTACTTGCCGGAGCGTGCAATATTGTATTCTTTTGCAGGAGAGAATCCTGATCACCAATAAAAGCCGCCGCACATGAAAAAAGCAGCCGCTACAAGGATGACGATCCTGCAAAAGGCTTTCGAACTGATCTATGTAAAGGGCTACCAGGCCACCAGTATCGACGATATACTGGCAAATACCGCGGTGACCAAAGGCGCCTTTTACTACCACTTCAGGAACAAGGACGAAATGGGCCTGGCCATCATCCACGAGATCCTGAAACCCGTGTTGACACAAAGCTTCATAGCGCCGTTGCAGAGCACAGTCGATCCACTGGCAGCGATCTATGATATGATGCACCACCTCCTGATGGAAAACGAGTTTCTTAAAGTGGAGCACGGCTGCCCCGCCTCCAACCTGGCACAGGAGATGACACCCTGGCATCCTGAATTCGGCAAGGCGCTGGACGAACTGACCCGGCAATGGGAGGCAGTGATGATCGCCGCGCTGGAGAGAGGAAAACAATGCGGCACAGTGCACTGCGATGCAGACACGAGACAAGTCGCACTCTTCGTCATGTCGGGCTACTGGGGCATCCGCAATTTCGGCAAACTGGAAAACAGCCGTTCGGTATACCTCCCCTACCTGCGCGAACTCAGCAACTATCTCGCGACACTCCGCTGATTTTTTTTCCTCAAAAACATACCAATTAGTATGTTTTTGAGCTAGCTTTGCCAGGCCGCCCGACCGGTATATCCCGACATTGTATAACCTGCTTGTTCCACCCTGCTGATGTACGCCCACCTGCTCGTTGCACACTCACTCCTGCGCTGGCTGGTACTGGCCTGCCTGCTTTATGCCATCTTCCGGGCTTATACCGGCTACTGCCGCCGCAGGCCATTCACAAAGGCCGACAATGCAGTGCGGCACTGGACGGCCACCGCTGCGCACATACAGCTCATGATCGGTATGGTGCTCTACACACAGAGTCCCCTGGTACGGTTCTTCTGGAAACAACCCGGGGATGGAGCCAGGTACCCCGATGCCGGCTTCTACGGGCTGGTACATGCCCTGCTCATGCTGATCGCCGTCGTCGTACTCACGATCGGGTCGGCGCTGGCCCGTCGCCGGGCGGAAGACCGGCAGAAGTTCAGGACCATGCTGGTCTGGTTCGCGGTCGCGCTGCTGATCATCTTCCTGGCCATTCCCTGGCCTTTCTCGCCACTGTCTGCAAGACCTTATTTCAGATGACACCTGCCATGAAGACACTGTTTCTCACACCCGCCGGCCGCCTGCGTATACTTGGTTGGCTGGAGGGTGTTTCGCTGCTGATCCTGGTATTCGTCGCCGTACCTGCGAAGTATATCTTCGGCTACGCACAGCTATCCCGCTTCATGGGGCCTCTGCACGGCGCTCTCTTCCTGCTCTTCGTATTCAACACGCTGAGCATAGGTGTCCTGTATCGATGGCGCTTCCGCGCCACAACCTGGAAAGTACTGCTGGCCTGCATAGTCCCATTTGGCACTTTCTACATAGATCGAAGGATACTGAGCAAACTCCCTCCGGCGCATGCATATTGAGTCCGGCGCTCCGGTACTGTGGTCCTCCCTGCCAGAATGAGTATATTTGACAGGTATTCAATATGCCTGATAATTTCATAAACATATCCTTACCAGGATAAATCATGCCGGAGATCATTGATCTGAGCCAGGAAATCCACGATGGAATGCCCGTATATCACAGCCTGCCCCAGGTACGTATCAGCACATACGCCACGCATGAGGAATGGGAAGGCATCGAAAATCCAGCTACCTCCACCCCTGCTGTACTGAAAATGGAACTTGGCGAACATACCGGCACTCATGTGGACGCCCTGAGCCATATGGGCCGTGCTTATGCCGGGCAATCCATCGACACTATGCCACTGTCCATGTTCTACACGGAAGGCCTCTGCCTGGACCTGAGACATAAAGGACTCTCAGAGCTGATCACTGCAGACGACCTCGAAGAAGCTGCCCGCCGGGACGGACTGAATATTCTCCCTGGTGATACCGTACTGATCTGTACCGGGCACTTCAAAAAGCATTTTGGGACCGCTGCATGGAAAAACGGTCCCGGCCTCACTGCGGAAGCAGCGCGTATGCTGGGCCAACGGAAGATCTCGGCATTCGGTGTAGAGACCATGTCGCCGGGAGTGCCTAAAATTTCCAACAAAGAGGTCCACCTTATCTGTGGAGAGATGGGATTCACGCATTACGAAAACATGATCAACCTGGACCTGCTGACGGGACGCGGGCGCTTCCGTTTCATCGCACTGCCGCTCAGGATCAGGGGCGGAACGGGATCGCCGGTCCGGGCCGTGGCTGTATTCTGAAACACACACCGGTGACCCAACCTGCACATTATCTTACATCCGTGACACAGGTCTTACCGTTTTCAGATCAACGCAACCGGGACAAAGTTTATGCATATTTGCCTGGCAAGCTTGTATCATGAGCAAAAAGATCCTGCGTATGGCACTGAAGATCATCGGCTGGACGGCGGCGGCCGTATTCGCTTTCTACTTCTTCGGTCTGCTGATCTTCGGCATCAGCAGGCAGTATACGGACGGGACCCGCTCCGCCTGGTCCGGTCTGAACGCACTGTGGCGGTCCGACAAAGAGTTCGGCATATTCGGCAGACAGCGCATGAAATCCGCCCTGGCAGGTACGGACGGCCCCTATGTAGCAGGCGACAGTGTGTACCGGATCATCCGTTCCGGTACGCTGACCGTGGAGGGACTGGACCGCCGCGACAGCCTCATGGTCTATGTAGACAACGGCGACCAGGACAGTTTCTCTGTGATGCTCCGGGACAGGTACCCACCGGACAGTACCGTCTGTGACATGCCTGAGAAGCTGATCGCCCTGTCCGACATCGAAGGCAATTTCAACGCGCTGGCTGCACTGCTCACTGCCAATGGGGTCATTGACTCTTCGTTCAACTGGACTTTCGGGGAGGGCCATCTCCTGCTCAACGGCGACTTCGTGGATCGCGGCGAGGAGGTGACACAGGTGCTATGGCTCATCTACCGGCTGGAAGCGCAGGCCCGGGAGCAGGGCGGCCAGGTACACTACCTGCTCGGCAACCACGAACTGATGAACTTCCAGGGAAAGTGGAAGTACAACAAGGAGAAATACATCGAGGCCGCCCGGCTCATCAGCGGCCAGGACGACTGGGACAAAGCCATACGCTTCATGTACTCGGACAAGACCGAGTTGGGCAAGTGGCTTCGATCCAGGCAGATCGTAAAGCAGATCGGGCAGTATCTCTTCGTACACGCCGGGCTCAGTCCTGGCATACTGACCTACCGGCTCCCCGCAGACGACATCAACTCGATCATGCGCCGACACTGGGATGAGGATCTCTACCACCACCCGGGTGACAACGATACAGCAGCCTTCCTGCTTGGCAGAGAGGGCCCGGTCTGGTACAGGGGTCTCGCGATGGACTACAAATACTACGACCGGATCAGCGAACCGGCGCTGGACTCCGTACTGGCATTTTATCATGTCCGGAAAATGGTCATCGGCCACACAATGGAGCCGGATATCACCGCCTATTTCGGCGGCAAAGTGATCAACCTGGACGTCAGGCACGGCCAGGTGAAAAACTCCGGTGAAGCCAAAGGCCTGCTCATCGAAAACGGGATCGAATACCGGGTAGACGACAAGGGAAACAGGACGAAGCTGTGATACAGGACCAGTCCTGCACGATTAACTTTACCTCATATCCAATATATCTAAACACACCCTGGAAATCATGCAATCAACACTATACTCCATCTGTACCCTTTCGGTCGCACTGTTGCTTTCAAGCTGCTCCTCCCCCCAAAACAGCTACCGGCTCACGAAGAACTACCGACCCGACGATCCGGCGCTGTACAAGACAATCCTTGCCCTGGACAGCGCTTTCTTCGAGGCCTACAATACCTGCGATATCAATCTCGACCGGTACAGCGCATTCTACACGGAGGACATCGAATTCTACCACGACAAGGGCGGCTTTGCCAACTCAAAACAGGAAATAGTCGAGTCCACGAAAAAATACGTCTGCGGAAAGGTCACCCGCGAACTCGTCAAAGGCAGCGTCGAGGTATACCCGGTACCGGGCTACGGCGCCATCGAGATCGGACTGCACAAATTTCACAACAGGGAAGAGCCGGACCACAAACCGCATATCGGCAGATTTACCATCATATGGAGGCAGGAAACCGGCGAATGGAAGATCGCAAAAGTCATCAGCCTGCATTAAACCGACGGTCCCGGACTTATCACTTACCCTGTAAAAACCGACAAGAGCCATTTCCCCTATCCAGGGAAATGGCTCTTGCTATATGTATCAGCCGGGCTTTCGGATCACACTTCGTCCGGGTCGCCGCCCTTCGCACGCTTCAGTGCCGCTTTCTCGGCGGAGTATTCCTTACCGGTCAGCCTGAAGACTCTCTCCTTGAACTTCTCAACCAGTACCAGCAGGCTGGGCACCATGAGCAGGGTCAGGAACGTACCGAAGATCAGTCCGAAGATCATCGTCCAGGACAGCGGCCCCCAGAAGGCTACGTTGTCACCACCCAGGTAGATATGCGGATCCAGCTCGGTGAAGAGCTTCACGAAGTCCATATTCAGACCGACCGCGAGCGGTATGAGACCGAGTATCGCAGCCACGGCAGTGAGTATTACAGGCGTCATCCTGGTCTTTGCCGCCTCGGCCGCAGCCGCGCGCAGCTCCATACCCTGGCTGAGCAGCAGATCGGTAAACTCTACCAGCAGGATACCGTTGCGCACGATGATCCCCGCCAGCGCAAACACCCCGACGCCTGTCATCACGATGGATATATTCATGTTGAATATAGAAAATCCGAGCAAAACACCCGTCAAACTGAAGACGATCTCCGACAGGATGATCAGCGGCTTGGACGTGGAGTTGAACTGCATCACCAGTACGAGGAAGATCAACCCGAACGCTACCAGGAACGCGGACCCGAGGAAGCCGGATGTCTCTGCCTGGTCCTCCTGCTCGCCGGTCATCTTGATGAAGATCGAATCCGGGTGATCAAACTTGTCAATGGAAGACTGGATATTGGCGACCACCTCGTTGGCGGTAAATCCTGTGAGGACGTTGGACGACAGCGTGATGACCCGTTTCTTGTTGATACGTTTGATACCTGCGTAGGTATTGGAGTATTCCACCTTAGCTACTGATGACAGCGGCACCTGGCGGATCATACCACCCATATTCATGTCGCGGTAGGTCAGCGGGATATTCAGGATATTGCTGATGTTGTGCCGCTGATCTTCGCGCACGCGCAGGTTGATCTCATACTCGTCCTTGTCGTCACGGTACTTGGATATCTCCTTACCGAATATGGACGTACGCAGTTCCATACCGATTTGGGCAGTAGAAATACCCTCCTGGTTGGCGCGACGCCGGTCGATGGTGACGATGATCTCAGGCTTGTTCGCGTGAAAGTCCGACCTCAGTTCCTCTACTCCGCCGATCTGTTTGTCCTCGAGATAGGACTGCAGGTTCGAAGCATAGGTGATCAGCTCGTCGAAGTTGTCCCCGGCGATCTCTATATTGATCGGTTTACCGGTCGGAGGGCCGTTCTCCTCCTGGTCTACGGTAATCTCCGCGCCTGGTATACCTTTCACCGCTTCCCTGATCCTGTCCAGGTATTCCACCGTAGATTGGCCTTTCCGCTTGGCAAACTCCACGAAAGCCACGGTGACCTTGCCCAGGTGCGGCATAGCCTGCGTCTGGTTGTCATCCATAGTACCGGCGCCTATCGCCACGTTGGAGATGACCGATTGTACCATAGCGTTGTTCTCCCCGATGACTCCGTATATCCTCTCTTCCAGGACGCGGGTGAGAGAGTCCGTCACTGTCTGGTGGGTACCTATCGGCAACCTCAGGTAAGTGATGACATAGTTCGGGTCACTCTTCGGGAAAAACTCCACTTTGGGCTGACGAGCTACCGTGAAGGCGATCGACATGACCAGCAGGACTATACCCCCGAGCAGTACCAGGATGGGGCGTTTGCCTTTGAGCAGCCTGGTGATCAGCTTGTGATACTGATGCTGGACCGCTGGCCAGGCCCTGGTCTGGAATTTCTCTATCGCCCAGGAGAATACAAACTTGTTGAGCAGGACCAGTACAAATAAGACCAGCATCAGGTTGCCCGCGCCAAATCCGATACCGTACCCGATGATGATCAGCACCAGGAAGATACCGCTCATGGTCCAGAAGCCACGGGTCAGCGCCCGCGTCTCCGCTATGGACTTGTGCGGCTTCATGAAGTCTACCGCAAAGACCGGGTTGATGATATACGCTACGAAGAGCGACGCCAACAACATTACAATGAGGGTAAACGGCAGGTAATACATGAAATCGCCCATGATACCCGGCCAGAAGAGCAGGGGCACGAAGGGTAGCAAGGTCACCACCGTACCTGTCAGTACCGGCAGGAATACTTCACCGGCGGCGATCCTCACCGCCTTGAAGATGGACATCCGGCCGTTGGCATAGATCCTGTGCGTGTTTTCGATCACCACCACCGCATCGTCCACTACGATCCCCAGTCCAAGCAGGAAGGAGAACAGGACGATCATGTTCATCGTGTACCCGAAGGACTGCAGCACTAGAAATGCCAGGAAAGAAGAGATCGGCACGCTCAAGGCCACAAACAGGGCATTGGATGCTCCCATGAAGAACATAAGTACCGTAGTCACAAAGAGAAATCCCAGGATGATCGTATTGATCAGGTCGTGCAGGGTCGTCTCCGTCTGCGTGGACTGGTCCTGCGTGATGACGACGTCCATGTGATCCGGCAGGACGCTCTTCTCTATATATTCCAGCTCCTTCTTGATGTTTTCAGAGGCTGAGATCAGGTTTTCCCCGGCGCGCTTTACGACATTGAGGGTCACTACGTTTTTGTTGTTCAGGCGGGCGTAGCTCTCCTGCTCTTTGGTCGTGTCGACTATCTCCGCGATATCGCGGAGATAGATCGTACCGCCCATGCTTGTACGTACGATCAGGTCGTTCATCAGCACAGGGTTTTTATATTCCCCTTTGACGCTGACCGCCCATTTCGTCCCGTCGATATTGAGTTCACCGCCCGAGATAGTCATGTTCTCGTACCGGATAGCGTTCTCGATATCCATAAAGCTTGCACCGGCAGCGGCCATCTTGTACATGTCCACGTTGACCTGTATCTCCCTTTCGAGTGCACCGACGATGTCGACCCGGTTGATCTCCTTGATGGATTCCAGCCTGTCCTTGATATCCTCTGCATACTCCTTGAGCTTGAGCAGGTCTACATCACCCGACAGGTTGACGTTCATGATCGGAAGATCGGACAGGTTGATGTCGATGACCTCCGGCTCTGCGGTCAGGTCGGTGGGCAGGTCCACACGGGCCTTGTCCACGGCATCCTTGACCTTCTGCTTGGCGATATCGATCTTTATCCCGGTATTGAACTCCACGATGATGGTCGAGAAGTCCTGCATGGAGTTGGAGGTGATCTTTTTCACGCCGCTGATGGCCTTGATCTCCTTTTCCAGCACTTTGGTCACGACATTTTCCATGTCGGTAGGTCCTGTACCTGCATAGACGGTAGCTACGAATATCTGGGGGATGACTACTTCCGGAAAATTCTCCTTCGGCAGGCTGTTGTAAGCGGCAATCCCCAGGATCGTGATGAACAAGGTAGCCAGGTAGATACTGGTCTTGTTCCGTATGGCCCACGTGGTGGGCTTGAATTCTACGTTGAAATCTTCCATGGCGGGAATTTCTGGTTTCCGGTCCGGAGGATGCCGGTGTCATGCACCGGCGAACCTGTCAGATCGTTGGTTTTTCGATAAATTAATTCTCCGTTATCTGGACCGTATCGCCGTCCTTGATATTCTGGAAGCCTGTCGTGATCAGCATATCACCGGTCTTGAGGCCACTCAGTACTTCGATGTTCTGGTCATTGACGACGCCCGTAGTGATATTTACCTGCCGGGCCTGCTTGCTGCCGTTCACATCTTCCACCACGTAGACATAGTATCCTTCCGTATGCCGCTGCAGTGTCTTGATCGGTATAGCGATCGCGTTGGGGTTGCTATAGTCCTTGATCTTCAGTATACCCACCATATTGGTCTTGATATCCGAGCGGTTTCCGCCGATCAGGATCTCGGCTGTAAATGTCCTGTTGAGCGGATCTACGATCTTGGAGATATAGTTGACCTTGCCGCTGATCTCTTTGTTGAGGTCCGGCATATAGATCAGCACTGAAGCGCCGGTCGCTACCTTGGATGCATAGGATTCCGGTATCTCGGCCTTCATCTTCAGGCCCTGGTTGCCTATGATCCTGAATGCCGGCATACCCGGAGCGATCGTCTGGCCCAGCTTGACCGCCACCATATCCACTACACCGGGATAGAGTGACTTGATCCGGTACATGTCGTTCTGCTCTTCGAGCACTTTGAGCGAAGCTTCCAGGGACTCCTTGTTGTTCTTGGCGGTCAGAAACTGTACCTCGGAACCGATCTTCTGATCCCACAGGTTTTTCTGCTTGTTGTATATGTCCGTCGCGAAGGCCAGTTGCTGTTTGACCTGGGACATATTCTGCTGCAGTACCGCGTTGTCGATGGTGGCCAGTGTCTGCCCGGCCTGGACATGGCTGCCCTCCTTGACATGGATCATGGTGACTGTACCCGGCATGGAAGCCGAGACGGTCGCATTGGCATCCGTATCGATCTTGCCCATTACTTCCACCTGGGAAGAAAATGCACCGGTCTTGACCGGGGTGACGGCCACCAGCTTGGTCACCTGGACCTTGGCTGTAGTATCAAGCTCGGCGATCTCGGTCTGCAGTAGAGTGATCTCGGCTTCGAGTTTTGCTTTTTCGGACAGCAGATTGTTCAGCCGGCTTTGCTTGGCAGACAGGGACTGATCACCTGTAGCTGCAGGCCCGCACGCCTGTACCAGCAGGGCGACGAGGGCGAGAAGGGAAAATATTCTGTATTTCATAGTAAGGTGGAATTATCTTCTTTTGAAAAATATCGTTGATTGATAGATGTTGCCAGTTTACCCGGTGTATATGCCCAATGCCCGCTGAAGCGCGAACCGTGAGTTGATCACCTCGTACTGGGCGCTGATGAAATTGGCCTGGGCGCTGTACAGATCCGCCTCCGCCTGTCTCACTTCGAAGCTGGAGCCGACTCCTTCGCGGTATTTAACCTGCGCCACTTTGAATATTTCTTCTGCCAGCAAGACGGCCCGTTCCCTGTCCTTCACGGTCTCCAGTGCATTGAGATAGGATTCTCTTGCATTCTTGACCTCGAGGTTGACCGCCCGCTCAAACTCCGATCTGTCGAGCCTGGTCTTTTCGAGCGTCAGCCGGGCGCGCTGGATATTGGCCTGCTTCATGAACCCGTCGAAGATCGGGACGCTCAGCGACAGCCCTACCACGCTGGTTGGCAGCCAGAAACCGCCCGACCTGAAGATATTGTCCGACTGCAGTGTCCGCTGGAAGCTGCCGATGATACTCAGAGAGGGCAGGTAGCCCTTCCTGTATCGCTCCAGGTCCAGTCCGGCCAGCTCGATCCCCTTGCCCAGCAACCGGTATTCCACCCGGTTGTTCAGGTTGAGGGTTGCCACGCTTTGTTCGTCTGTCATAGCCGCCTGCCTGAACAGGTCGTCAAACGAGTCTTTCAGTACGATATCCTGGTCTGCAGGATACTGCATCTGGAACTTCAGCAGGCTCTTGACGATATCCAGGCCACGGTCCAGGTTCTTCAGCGTCGTCTCCAGTGTATTGATGCTCAGATCGATCCGGTCGACGTCCAGTTTCTCGCTGAAACCGCTCTCAATGATCGCGGCGGTTTCCTTTCTCAGCTCCTGCAGTACCGTCAGGTTTTTCGCCAGCTGATCCCTGTTTCGCTGGGCCAGGAGAACTGAATAGTAAGCCTGTGTAATGGAGTTCCTGAGGTTGACCGGTGTCTGTTGCGCCTGTATGGCCACAAAATCGCGATAAGACTTGGCCGCCTTCAGCGCCACGATGTAGGAGCCGTCAAAAGCCAGCATACCCATATTCACACCCATCGCCAGGGAATTTCTCAACTGAAAAGAAACCGAACCACCTTGCCCCGTCGGGTCAAACTCCTTCGGTATGACGAGCTGCGGGACTTCTATGAAGTAGTTGTAGTCCACCGCTCCGTTGACCTGCGGCAGGCCCGTCGCTTTCAGCGAGCGGATCTGTGCGTCGGCATCCATGATCTTGATGGTATCATACCTGGCAGAGGCATGGTTCCTGATACCATATTGTACGGCTTCCTCGAGCGTGAACGCCTGCTGTGCGCGCACAGAGCCCGCGGCCGCGATGCATATAACGATCAATGTTAGTATCCTCATCATTTGATTCTGATTTACTTACGGTTGGTTGAAGTATTTTTTTGAGTATACGGGTATCAGCTCGCGACCTCTCTCGGTACAGATCCCGTTCAGGTGATATTCCAGCATTTCCCGCACCAGGTCCCGTTTGTCAAACTCTTTTTCAGAAAATGCCTCCTTGTCTTCAAAAATAGCCGCCTTCCTGTAGAAGAGCCATGCAATGATCGTTTCATTGATCCCGGGCCGGTACAGACCTGCCTCCTTACCGGCCTGCAGGTTGTCGATGATCTTCCGGATCGTGTTCTGCTCGTTGGCGGCCACGAATTTTTCCCAGGTCTGGTAGTAGTATTTCTTCAGATCGTAGACGTAGTTGGGGCTTCTCCTTTCGGACTCTTCCAGCAGGTACTGGAAGACGATAAAGATCATCTCCACGGGATTGGCAGCCATAGTAGATACAGTCTCCAGGTAGCAGTTCTTCATCTCCTGGCTGCTCTCCAGCACCTCGTTGAGCAGGTCCTCCTTGTTCGCAAAATTCTGGTACAGCGTCTTCTTGGACATACCCAGCTCACGGGCCAGGTCGTCCATGGTCACGCTCCGGAAGCCATACCTTAAAAAAGTATGGATCGCCTTTTCCTTGATCTGTTCTTTCAGTTGGGACATTCCGTGTTTTTGCGGCCTCACAAATATAATGAGAGAAGTCCGCCGGAAACTCTTGACACAAAAACAGTTTCCAAGGTATTTTATAGCTGATACGGGGGGATTTGCACCATATAATTCCGGTCTGCCCGACCGGATAATCGTTTGTATTTGGCGAGATGAAGCGTTTCCAGTGAAAAAGTCTTGGAGCCCATTTGCTGTTTTTTCGACCAAAGTGCATTTTGATCGATGAAAAGCGGATACGGCAGGCTCTCCGCAGGGCGCGAGATTTAGCAATACTCTATCAGTACCAGGCTATGCGTGAGAATAAAATACATCCTCTTGAGAAAATATGTGCTGTAACAGACCTTGGGTTCTTGTCTCTTATGCAAACTCCAGAATGAGCCTGGGATCGATATTTAGGGTTTTGTAGAGCTTTTTTGCCAACTTCATAGACACATTTCTTTTGCCTGTCATAATCTGGCTCAGCGTATTTTCCTTTATATCCAACAGTTCAGCCATTTGGCGTTGGTTCAGTGCCTTCTTCCTTATCTCATTCTCGATAGATATTATAAGCGGATTTTTAACCTTCAAGTACTTAAAGTCCATATAAATGCTCTCGTAATCGGCCGCCCGGGTCATGACCCGGCCCAACTCCCTGGTATATTCGCTGTCCGCGTCCGGGTCTTCCAATTGGCCGTTCCGGGTAGCATAATCCACCACTTCATTGATATATACCATAACCTCCTCATAGGTCTGGCGATCAGCGATATTCTCGACATTTTGAAATCTCTTTTCCATCTTACAGCATTTTGGGGTCTTTGATCTTATCGTACTCTGCATAGGTTCCGCAAAATCTGATTTGCATGACTCCACTGATGAAGACTATCAATATGATGAACCGGTACCGGTTACCCTTTATGTTGAAAACATAGCGGCTGTTACCCACATAGTCCGCACTCGGAAACAGGCTCTTCAAGCTATTGTGGTCTTTGAAATCGTTGTTTTCAGCAATCTCAATCCACCTGTTTACGGGATTCACGGCATCAGGGTGTTTCCCCACAAATTCGTCCAATACCTCTTTATCGAGTATCCTCATGCATTATGAAGATACAACAACTTCACAATTTGTGAAGTTCAACAGGCTTTTATTATTGACCCCGGAGCCCTGTATATGGCAAGTCCCACTTCGGAGAGATGCCAGGATGGCATTAGCAGTTCCGCCGCAGCATACTATGCTCTCCTGGCATTGCAGTCCGGGTGTTGCCATTCCATCAATTGTAGGGTGATGACATAAAAAAAGAAGCCTGGCGAGTTGCCAGGCTTCTTTTAGTGGAGCTGGCGGGAGTCGAACCCGCGTCCAGAGAAAGCGCCGGAGGGCTTTCTACATGCTTATTTTCTGATTGAATTGTCGGAGTTCAGGCTGGTTCAGAAACAGACCCTCTGTCCTCTTATTCTCTGGGATCTCGCTGGTCGTGCAGAGACATCACGACCCGCCAGCCTGCATTTAGTTGATATGCGGCACCGGCTTATCAGGCGTCAGTCGGGCGGCATAAAGGCATTCTAATTCCTGGAATTAGGCAGCCAAGGCGTAGTTAGATTCGCCATTTGTGGTTTGACAGTCATTTGTTGACGGAGTGAACCATCGTGCTCCGGCATGCTTACCAACCAGTCGTGACTCTCCTGTCGATTCCATTCAGCCCCTGGTTTGATCTGGTAAACATACGAATACTCCTGCGAGTTCCCAAGGGTCGGCCCGTTCATTGCCCGGCAGCTTCGTCGATGGCCCGGCGCACGGAGCCTTTTTCCAGCAGGGCCGCCAGGGCTTTGTCTTCCGGCCAGCCGGTAGCCGCCATGATCATACGGGCGCCGCGGTCGATGAGCTTGTCGTTGGTCAGCTGCATATCCACCATCTTATTGTCCCGGACCCTGCCCAGCCGGATCATCAGCGCAGTACTGATCATATTGAGCGTCAGTTTCTGCGCCGTACCTGCTTTGAGGCGTGTACTGCCTGTGACAAACTCAGGCCCGGTCGCTACCAGCACCGGGTAGTCGGCTTCGGTGAGTACCGGTGCCCCAGGGTTGCAGGTGATACAACCCGTAGCGATGCCCGCCTCCCGGCAGGCACGCAGGCCGCCGACTACATAGGGCGTAGTGCCAGACGCGGCGATACCCACTGCGAAGTCCCTGCTATCTGCGCCATAGGCGAGCAGATCCTCATAAGCCTGCGTCCTGCTGTCCTCAGCATGCTCGACAGCCTTGCGGATTGCCCGGTCGCCGCCCGCGATCAGCCCGATGACCAGGTCATCCGGTACACCGAATGTCGGCGGGCATTCCGACGCATCCAGTATCCCCAGCCGCCCGCTGGTACCGGCGCCGAAATAAAACAACCGGCCGCCCTCCTGCAGCCGAGATAAGGCTGCCTCGACCAGTGCCGTGATCTGGGGCACAGCGGCCGCCACAGCCTCTGCGACAGTTCTGTCCTCCTGGTTCATCAACTGCAGCAGCGTCGCCGTATCCAATGTCTCCAGGTGCCGGTGCCTGGAATCCCTTTCAGTCAGTCTTTCCATCTTTTTGATCCGTTAAATGCAGGTCGCACAGGAAGAAACCCGCCTGTTATATACGGGTACAAAGCTACCGCAATCAGGGCATTTCCGTACAGCAGGTGATAATGATACCTGCCGGGTAAATACCGGGACCGTACATGTGCCGGATGGTTTTCACAGACCGATAACATAGCCCTGGAATAGCCATTCGCCCAAAAAGACTAATTTCGCCCCTCCAGAATACAAGCACCACTGCGCATGTCACTGACCATCGGGATCATCAGAGAAGGCAAGATACCACCGGACACCCGTGTACCGCTCACACCGGCCCAATGCCGCCATATACAGAAGGCCTACGGCATCGGGATACGTGTGCAGAGTGCGCCTACGCGCTGCTACGCAGACCAGGAATACCGCGATGCTGGCATGGCCGTCGTCGACGATGTTTCGGACTGTGACATACTGATGGGTGTAAAGGAGGTGCCGGTGGACCAGCTGGTACCCGGTAAGACCTATTTCTTCTTCTCGCATACGATCAAAAAGCAGGCACACAACCGCGCATTGCTTCGCGCCGTACTGGACCGCAGGATACGGTTGATAGACTATGAGACGCTGACAGATGAACGCGGCGAACGCCTGATCGCCTTCGGCAGATTCGCCGGGATGGTAGGCGCACACAACGCACTCTATACATATGGGGAGCGCACGGGCGGCTTTCACCTGCCCCGTATGAAAGACTGCAGGGACTACGAGGAGGCAAAAGGGATATACAGATCACTGAGCCTGCCTCCGGTGCGCATCGTGCTGACAGGTACAGGACGCGTCGCCGGCGGTGCAGTAGCAGTGCTCGAAGACGTGGGTATACAGCGACTCAGCCCGGAAGCATTCCTGCAGAATACAGTCATCGACGGACCGGTATATACCCAACTGGGCAGCCGCGAGTATACCCGCCATCGCGAAGGTCTGCCTTTTGACAAGGCACAGTTCTACGCAAATCCCGGTGAGTATGTAAGCAACTTTGCGCCGTATGCCGCCGTAGCAGATATCTTTATCAATGGCATATACTGGGACACCCGCGCTCCCGCTTTTTTCACGGCGGCAGAGATGGCAGCCCCTTCGTTCAACCCCCGGGTGATCGCGGATGTGACCTGCGATATCGCGCCCGAATCTTCCGTGCCGAGCACGTTGCGGGCGTCTACGATCCAGGACCCGGTCTATGGGTACGATCCCCGCACGCAAAAAGAGATCGCTGCCTACAATCCCGAAGGTATCGATATCATGGCTATCGACAACCTGCCCAATGAATTACCGCGGGATGCTTCGCAGGCATTCGGCACACAGTTCATCGAGCATGTACTCACAGAGCTGATCGGCGACAGCGATTCGCCGGTACTTGCACGCGCAACGATCGCAGAAGAAGGCCGTCTGACGGATAATTTCAACTATCTGTCGGATTTCGCCGGAGAAACTTCGTCATCCTGATACGAGACTATTATTTTCAGGAGTTTATCTGAGGAACAAAACCATGTTGATTTGAGATCCTTTGTTACTCTCTGCATACTCCTGTACACCCTATCCGCACAAGCGCAGCTCACCGGCTATATCCGGGATAAGGACGGTGAGGCTCTGCCATTCGGTACCGTACACATCAAAGGAACCACCGCAGGTACGACTGCCAACGCCGAGGGACGCTATCAACTCGACCTGCAACCGGGCGACTACGAACTGGTCTACCAGTATATCGGCTACCGGGCCGAGCATCGCCGGGTACAATACGACGGGCAGCCCAGGGAACTGCATATCAGGCTGGAGGAAGAGACTTATAATATCCGGGAGCTCGTGATCAGTGCCAACGCCGAAGACCCGGCCTATGCTGTGATCCGGAAGGCCATGGAAAAACGGCCGTACTACAAGAATCTAATTGACGCCTACGCCTGCAAAGTCTATATCAAGGGCAAGGTCAAGATGCTGGAGACACCTACCAGGTTCATGGGCCAGGATCTCGGCGACATGGACGGTATCCTGGACTCGAGCCGGCAAGGCATCCTGTACCTGTCGGAGTCGGAGACAAAATACTTCTACCAGAAGCCCGACAAACGCAAGGAGATCATGGTCTCCTCCAAGGTCAGCGGCGATGACAACGGGTTCAGCTTCAACCGGGCATCCGCGATGGACTTCAACTTCTATGAGACGGATATGCATTTCTTCCGACCGATTGTCAACCCGATCGCCTCCAATGCATTCAATTACTATCGCTACAAACTACTGCAAAGCTACTACGACGAGGAAAACCGCCTGATCAACAAGATCGAAGTGATCCCGCGGCGCGGCGAAGACCCTGTGTTCAGAGGGATCATTTACATCGTAGAGAACACCTGGCAGGTACACAGTGTAGATATGTACCTGACACGGAATGCAATGAAAATGGACCTGTTCGACACGGCCTGGGTCCGGCAACAGTATGTGCCTGTAGGCAAGTCAGAATACTGGCCGCTTTTTTCTCAGACGATGAGCTTCAAGGCCGGTCTTCTTGTCTTCAAGGTCGGCGGAGAGTTTACCGCCGTATACACGGACTACGACCTGTCTCCTCGGTTTGAACCGGGTTTTTTCAATAAAGAAGCCCTCAAAGTCGAGTCTGAGGCCAACCAGAAGGACAGCAGCTATTGGGAAAATATACGCCCCATTCCGCTCACGGAAGAAGAGAGCCACGACTATGTACGCAAAGACAGCCTGGCGATCCTGCATAAGTCCAAACCCTATCTCGACTCGGTGGACCGGGTATCCAACCGGTTCAAGTTCAACGACCTGCTGACCGGCTATACCTACCGGCGCTCTTATCAAGGCTGGAGCCTTTCCTCCGACCTCAAACAGTTCTCGTTCAATGCAGTACAGGGATGGACTGCCGGGTACAACGGGACATTCCGCAAAACATGGGAGGAAAACAGCGCTAAAAAAATGCAGTCCCTGCAGGCCTCGGCAGGCTTCCAGTACGGGTTTTCGGACGCCGTGGTCCGTTATTCAGCAGGGCTCCGCACCCGGCTCAACACCCGGTCCAGGACGACCCTCTACCTGAACGGGGGCAACGAAGTGACGGATATCAACTCAGAGCAGACCCTCAACAACTTCTACAATGCCTGGGCCATGCTCTTCAACAAGATCAGCTACAAGAGATTCTACGAAAGGAAGTTTGTAGAAGCCGGCGGCAGTGCAGAGCTTTGGAACGGATGGCGGATGAACGGCCAGATCGGCTGGGCGCAACGTGCCCCGATGGTCAACCGAACCAACTATTCTTTCAAAAAGAAAGAAGAGTCCTATGCACCCAACGACGATCTGAAGAACGTGGACCGTACACTGGACCTTGGTCAGAACAGTATATGGCAGGCCGACCTCTCCCTGGTCTGGGTTCCCGGCCAGCGCTATATCAGCTATCCCAACCGCAAGATCAACCTGTGGTCCCCGTGGCCGACGATCACGGGCAGGTACCAGGCCGGGCTCGACCCACAAGCGGGTGGAATTGCTTACCAGCTCCTGCGTCTCGGCATACGCAAGGACGTAGTCCTGTCTAATGTATGGGGCGCACTGAGCTTCAACGTCGAAGGCGGGGTCTTTCTCAACAGGCCGCGATACTTCTTCGACTACAAGCACTTCATAGGCGCCGAGACGCCCGTGATGGAACAGACGAACTACCTGAGAGGCTTCAAGCTCCTCCCTTTCTACAGCCACAGTACGGATCGCGGCTTTGTACAGTCTTTCCTGGAGTGGAATGACAACAGTTTCCTCTTCGACAAGATACCACTGCTGCGCAAGCTGGGCTTCAACCTGATATACGGCGCTTCCTACCTCTATACCCCCGATCGCGGACAGTGGATGGAAGGCAGTATCAGTATCGGCAGGATCGGCTGGCATATCTTCCGGCCGTTCAGGGTGGACTTTGTATGGGCGTGGAGCGATTGGCAGTACGAACGCTTTGGAGTCCGCCTGGCAGTCATCAACCTATCCGGCAACTGATGCGCTGGCCTACTCCTCCTGCTGTCGCCAGTCTGTACGGGCCAGCACGATAAGGACCACACCCCCGAAGATCATCACCAGCCTTGCGATGAAGCCGAACATAGGCCCGGGCAGGTCTATGAACTGCAGAAAACCAAGCCTCAGCCCTACCAGGCTCAGGCAGAGTGCGAGCGTACCCGTGATGAAAAGCAGGAAGCCGATCAATGTTATCAGTGCTTTATTTTTCATGCTTGGCTGGAATTCACCGGCAAAGATTGATCAAATAATTTAATAACTTTACTACGATGGGGTTTGTTCCCTGTCAAAAACCGGCATTGTACCCATGGTTCAGTTGATCGAGTGCCCGCGCGATGCTATGCAGGGCATAAAATCCTTCATAGAAACGCGCCACAAGATCGCCTATATCAACCAACTGCTGAAAGTAGGGTACCATACAATCGATTTCGGCAGCTTTGTCTCGCCGAAAGCGATACCCCAGATGCGTGATACCGCCGAAGTGCTGGACGGGCTTGACCTGGACGAGACAGACTCCAGGCTACTGGCGATCGTGGCCAACGAGCGCGGCGCCGCAACCGCCTGCTCCTACCCCCAGATCACCTATCTCGGCTACCCGTTCTCCATCTCGGAGACCTTCCAGCTACGCAATACCAACGCCACCATTGAAGAATCACTGGAACGTGTAGCCGGTATCCAGGAACTTTGCACCCGGCATGACAAGTCGCTGGTGGTCTACATATCCATGGGGTTTGGCAACCCGTACGGCGATGCGTGGAACGTGGAGATCGTACAGCGCTGGGCCGACCGGCTGATCGCAATGGGTATCCGTATCCTGTCCCTGTCCGACACGATCGGCGTGGCCAATCCCGGCAGCATCGATTATCTCTTCAGCAACCTGATCCCGCGCTACCCGGACATCAGTTTCGGTGCACATCTCCATACCCAGCCGCACAACTGGAAGGAGAAAGTGGCGAGCGCCTACCAGGCCGGATGCCGGCGCTTTGATTCCGCGATCAAAGGCTATGGCGGCTGCCCGATGGCCAAGGACGACCTCACCGGCAATATGCCCACGGAACACGTACTATACTACATGGACGAAGCGGGCGCCGATATCGGCATCGACCGGCGGGAATTCAATAAAGCTATGGCGCTGGCGCTGGATATCTTTCCTGCACATTGA
This sequence comes from uncultured Saprospiraceae bacterium, assembly GCA_964537925.1. GTDB lineage: Bacteria > Bacteroidota > Bacteroidia > Chitinophagales > Saprospiraceae > SLDF01. Next base: position 46,733 of record CAZICV010000004.1, read on the forward strand.
TCCCCGGAGAAAGCCTGCGCCTGTCCGTTCACAACCTCAACCAAAGAAACCTCACTGTGATCATATCCGAAATAGAATTTGGCACGCCCGAATACGATGAGAGCATCCGCCTGCGTACCGATATCCTCAGAAGACCGCTGGGCCTGACCTTTGACCCGGCTGCACTCGCACTCGAGTACCGCGACTTTCACCTGGGCTGTTATGACGATGACTGGAAGCTGGTCGGTTGCCTCGTACTTACTCCTGTGTCCGAACAGATCATCAAGATGCGGCAGGTAGCCGTGGCGGCCGATGCACAGCGCAAAGGGATCGGCGCCCGGCTTGTCCATGCCGCAGAAGAATACGCCCGCCGCAAAGGATGGTATACTATCATGTGCCATGCCCGGCAGGAAGCCATCCCTTTCTATATCCGCATGGGATATGCCGCCACAGGCCCCGAGTTTACAGAAGTGAATATACCCCACCGCAGGATGGAAAAACTGCTCACTGCATGAGCACGGCCCATACACATTGCGGATAATCATGATATATTAGCGAAGCAGATACCGGGAAGGCCTTGTCTTCCTGACCTGACTTTCGCTAACTTCGCGCAAAAACCTGGAAAATGGCACAAGATAAACTGACACTCCTCGTCCTGGCTGCGGGTATGGGCAGCCGTTATGGCGGTCTGAAACAGCTGGACGCGGTAGGTCCGTCCGGCGAGACCATCATCGACTATTCGATCTATGATGCACTACAGGCCGGCTTCAACAAACTGGTATTCATCATCCGCAACGAGTTTCTGGACGAGTTCCGCCAGCGGATCACCGACAAGTTCGCCGACAAGGCAGAGATACACTTTGTACACCAGGACGTCACCACCCCTATAGACGGTATCGACATCGCGACAGAACGCAGCAAACCCTGGGGCACAGGTCATGCCGTGCTGGTAGCCCGCGATGTCATCCATGAACCGTTTGCAGTGATCAATGCCGATGACTTCTACGGCAGGGACGGCTTCAGCCAGGTCGCCGGTTTCCTGCGCAGCGAAGTACGCCCTGACCTTCACTGCATCATCGGGTACGTACTGAAAAACACGCTTTCCGACAACGGGCATGTATCCCGCGGTGTATGCCAGGTAGATGGCGACCGGATGCTCACAGCAATCAATGAGCGTACCAAGATACACCGTGACGGCAGCCGTGTGGTCTACGAAGAGGACGGTGCAGAACATGAAGTAGATGAGTCCTCCGTGGTATCGATGAACTTCTGGGGATTTCACCACAGTATTTTCGATCACCTCTACGAGGGCTTCAAGACTTTTGCGCAGGCCAACGCAGACAACCCTAAGGCCGAGTACTTCATACCGCTCGTGGCCGACAACCTCATCCGCAGCGACCAGGGCGGATTTGCGATCAGGACATCTGACGACAAGTGGTTTGGTGTGACATACAAGGAAGATAAACCTGAAGTACAGGCCGCCCTGCTCGCCATGAGCCAGGAAGGACGGTACCCTGACCCGGTCTGGTAGAACAGGATCGGATTACAATCTACTGAAAAAATCAGAAGGGGATATCCTGCAGGACATCCCCTTCTTTTGCTATTGCTAATCTCTGCCCGACGGCAGTTTTATTCAAACAGGTTGTCGTACTGGTTCCTGTGGTTGGCTGCACGCTCGGGTTTGCGTACCGGAGCGTCCAGGTCCAGCACATCGGAGTCGTTATTGGCCTGCAGGAGCAAGGTCTCCTTCTGCTCGCCGAGCAAAAGAGATACACCCTCCTTCTCCCATTTTTCCAGCATACGCAGACCCTCTTCCTCGAACACACCGTTCTGCAGGTCCACGCTGTTCATGAAGTTGGCGGACATCTCCATGAAACGCTCCATCTCGCCCACCTTCTGACTCACATCATCTGCGATGGCTTCCAGGGCCATATCGAACATATATCGCTGATCCTTGTCGCCCGCGATGATATTCATAGCTGATTTCATCGCACTGTGGCTGGCGCGTATGGCTTTGCGCTCCTGCTCCTTGACCACTACCTGGTCCTGTATGTCTTCGAGGAGAATCTCGGAGTTTTCGTACATCTTGGTCAACACCCTGTAAAGGATCTCCATTTTCTTATGCAGGTCTTCCAGGCGCAGGTTAGAATCCTGCAGGCGGCCTGCCTTACGGGACTTGAGTATCATCATAGCCTGCTTATTGGTTTCCTTAGCCTTGGATGCCAGGGTCAGGTTGGTCTTGATCTCGCGCTGGTTGTTGATGATAATCTCCCTGAGACGGTGCATTTGTCCCCGCAGCTTACTGATCTGCTGGTTCATCTTGCTCAGGTTGTTCCGAAGGTCCTCTACATAACTCTTGAGTATACCGATCGGATCGATCTGGACAAAGATACCTGTCACCCAGCGCATCACGCTCTTGTACGCATACCAGACCAGGTTGCGCATCTTTGGATCCAGCACCATGTACAGTATGGCGCCGAGGACGATCAGCATACCGCTGAGATATAGCAGGTTCTGGGCCAGGGACAGCAAGACCGGCATCGCCGTATACAGCAGATATCCGCCGCCCAGCACCAATCCCGCAAGGATGATGGTACCCGTCACCCCCTCAGGACGTTGCCAAAAAGATTTAGGTTTGAATTCCTGAACTTCCATTGTTACGATTGAATTTTAACTGCAATCTAAAGGTAAGACATTTTCCGTGCAAGCGGAATGTCTAATCGATATGGGTAGGTTTTTTGGCGACCAACCCGACCTGCAGCCCAATCACCGCAGCAGGCATACCGGGTTTCGTGCCGATAAAACCTTATATTTGTGAAAACCCAATGTATGAGTGAAGGCGGTATAAGCGTCACGTCCGAGATCGGCCACCTGAGAAAAGTAATTGTTCACAGACCCGATCGCGGGATAGCGCGGATCAGCCCCAAAAAAGCAGGTGAGCTGTTGTTTGACGACATCGTACACCTGCCGCAGATGCAGCGCGAACACGATATTTTCACCGATGTGCTGCGGGCTTTCACAGGTGCGGACAACGTTCTGTATGTAGAGAAGCTGCTCCTGGAAGCGCTCGAACACTCCCAGGACAAAAAAGAAGAACTGATCCGCATGATCGTGGACTACGAAGAGCTGCCCCAGTCCTACCTGGAGACGCTCAAGTCCCTACCCTGCCACAAGCTCGCGGATGTACTGATCACCGGCTACTTCGAAGAAGAGGATACCATCTATTTCGACCCGATACCCAACTTCATATTCACCAGGGATATCGCCGTGGTCGTCAAGGACCATGTCGTGATCACCAAGGCTGCCAAGATGGCCCGTTTCCGGGAGAACTTCCTGACACGGTTCATCTTCTGGGCGCATCCTCTTTTCCAGGGCCTGCAGGACAGCGGCAAAGTGATCAACCTCAACCGTGTCGACCTCTTCCCGCCCTCCCGCAAAGGAGGGATCGTATCCATCGAGGGCGGCGATATGATGGTACTCGAAGGCGAATATCTGCTCATCGGCAGCAGTGAACGTACGACCGAACACGCAATCCACTCACTGAAAGATGTGCTATTCGAGCGGGGCGTGATCAAGAATGTCGTACAGATCAATATCCCTAACGAACGTTCGTTCATGCATATCGATACGCTCTTCACCAGGATACACCGCGACCATATCGTCGCATACAAGCCCATCGTGTACGAAGGCATCAGTTCCAATGTACAGGTCTTCAGGAGCGATGGCAGTGGCAGCACCTACGCGTCGGTGAAAGAGTTTATCCACAGCGAGATCAATCCCGAGATGAAGTTCATCTTCTCCGGCAACGGGGAGTCGCCCTACCAGGAGCGCGAGCAGTGGACCGACGGCTGCAACCTGGTAGCGATCAAGCCAGGCGTGGCAGTCAGCTACGATCGCAATCCTCATACGGAGCGTGCCTTCCGGGATCATGGCTACGAGATCCGCCCGGCCGCAGATCTGCTGGACGGCATACGCAGCGGTGAGATCGATCCGGCCGGAGTAGAGAATACCATCATCACAATACCATCGGGAGAGCTCTCACGCGCCAGGGGAGGCAGTCATTGTATGACCTGCCCTATCCTGAGAGACAAGACTACATAATCCAATACTGCATAAAACATACCGGAGACGAGCCATGTACCAGCACAGAACACAAGTCAGGGTGCGATATGCAGAGACAGACAAGATGGGCTATCTCTACTACGGCAACTACGCGGCCTATTACGAAGTGGGGCGTGTGGAAGCCATGCGGGCGCTGGGTATTTCCTACCGGGATATGGAAGAAGAACAGGGTATCCTGATGCCGGTTGTGCATATGCAGGTACGCTACCTGAGACCGGCCAGGTATGACGATCTGCTCACCCTAGAGACCAGTATACTCAATATGCCCGCCTCATCTGTGACATTCCAGTGCCTGGTCTACGATGCGGAAGGCCAGTTGCTCAACCAGGGCCAGGTCAAACTTTGTTTTCTCGAGGCGGCTTCCGGGCAGCGGATCGACGCTCCCGGCTATATTACAGAACGACTAAGGCCTTACTTTGAGTAGGCGATCTTTCAGACGACGCAAGAGACTGCTCTCCATCCGCCCCGTGCGTTACCTGTTGCAATGGGCCAGGCGTTCTTCCCTGCCCGGATTCGGGGGAGTACCGGTATACGATGTATTCATATTTGTCCTGCTGGAATCCCGGCGCGACGATATCATCACCCGGGCCAACTCCGTGGCATTCAGTTTTTTCCTGGCCATGTTTCCATCGTTGATCTTCCTGATCGCCATACTCCCCTATTTCCCGATCGGTGACCTGTCGGATATATTCGAGTTTTACCTGAATACTGTGTTGCCCGCTTCGGCCGAGTCATTCCTGCACACCACGCTCGAAGACCTGAACCGCATCCCCCGCGGAGGTATTCTGTCCGTGGGTGTGGTACTCGCCTTCTACTTCTCCTCCAATGGTATGCTGGGCCTGATGCGGGGCTTCGACAAGAGCCACCCGACTATTTTCAAGAAACGCAGCAAGATGCGGAAGAGGCTGGTAGCGGTCGTACTCACGGTACTGCTTGGTATGCTTCTGCTCGTCTCGGGGATCCTCATTGTACTCGGCAATATCCTGCTGGGCTTTTTCTTCGATTTCTTCCACCTCGACGACTGGAGCAGACTGGGATTCCAGGCGCTCAAATGGCTGGCCGTAGTCGTACTGGTATACTCTGTGATCGCCTGTATCTACCGCTATGGGCCGGCCGTACACCGCAAACTGAATTTCTTCTCTCCCGGCGCTACACTGGCTGCCATCGCCTCCATACTCACATCGGCCGGGTTTGCATTCTTTGTCAACAATTTCGGGACCTACAACAAAATCTACGGCTCGATCTCGGCGATCATCGTCCTCCTCATCTGGATACAATTCATCTCGCTCTTCATCCTGATCGGCTTCGAGCTCAACGTAGGTATAGCGCTCAGCAGGAACCTGCGCAGGCAGAAATTGTGACCCACTATCTGATAGATAGAATCAATGAATAGATAAAAACAATCGATTTGATTGATTGTTAGACTTGAGTCAACTTTGCAGAGCGAAACCAAATCCATACAGATATGACAAAGACCAATTTTATCGGGCTGGATAAGGCTAAAGCAACCAAACTGGCCGAAGGCCTCAATGATCTGCTTGCCAATTTCCACATCTACTACCAGAACCTCAGGGGGTATCACTGGAACATAAAAGGCAGCAACTTCTTCGAGCTCCATCTGAAGTTCGAAGAGTTCTACAATGATGCACGTCTCAAGATCGACGAGATCGCCGAACGGATACTTACACTCGGATCGACGCCTGTACATACGATGTCGGACTTCCTGGCCGTATCGGAGATCAAGGAAAGTAAGAATGTAACGGATGGCGTAGCCGCGCTCGAAAAAACGGCAGATCACCTGTCCGTACTGCTCGTCAAGGAGCGTGCCATACTCAAGGATGCTTCAGATGCATCGGACGAAGGCACCGCCACCCTGATCAGCGACTATATCTCCCAGCAGGAGAAAATCCTGTGGATGCTGCATGCCTATATGGCCTGATTTTTCTTTAAAATCTCTATAAAAGTTTTTCAAGCTGTTATGAACAAGTTAATCGGTATCGGGGAGCAGTTCCCCGAATTCTCCAAACCCTCAGTGGTATCTCTCGAGAAAGGAAAAGAGTTTTATACGCTCACTTCGGATGATCACAAAGGCGCAGGCCAGTGGATGGTCATGTTCTGGTGGCCTAAGGACTTCACGTTCGTATGCCCCACGGAGATCGCGGAGTTCAACAAAAGTTTCAAAGAGTTCAGAGACCGTGATACGATGCTGATCGGCGCCTCTACGGATTCGGAGTTTGTACACCTGGCATGGCGCAAGGACCACGAAGATCTGCGGGACCTGAAGTTCCCGATGCTGGCGGATACGTCCAAGTCTCTTGCTGAAGCGCTGGGTATCCTCGAAGCCAGCGAAAAGATCGCTTACAGGGCTACTTTCGTCGTGGATCCGCAGGGCGTCGTCCGCTGGGTCAGCGTATACGATCTCAGCGTAGGCCGCAATGTGAAGGAAGTACTGCGCGTACTCGATGCGCTCCAGACAGATGAGCTCTGCCCGTGCAACTGGGAGAAAGGCCAGCAGACACTAAATGTCGTGAACGCATGATCAGCGAATCCAGAACAGACCTGCTCGGGGAGCTGAACATAGATGAAAGTATCGAATCCCCTGTACTGGAGCAAATGGCTTCCGTAGATCACCGTTTTCTGCGGGATACGAGGATCAACATGGCCAATGCGCTGCAGTCCGACCATCTCAGTGGCCTGGAGACGGCGCTGCTGGCCTATGCGGTCGCTGTGAACAACGGGATACCGACACTGATCATGGCATTCGAGGAGAAAGCCCGCGCACAGGGCGCCGGCACAGAGGAACTCGCTGAGACGGCGGCATGCGCTTCTCTGCTGAGCGCCAACAATGTGCTGTACCGCTTTCGCCATTTCATGGGTAAGGAGAAGTACGACACTATCCCGGCCAGGATCAAGATGAATATCATGGCCAGACCTGTAATCGGCAAAGAGCTTTTTGAGCTGATCAGCCTGGCCGTCTCTGCCGTCAACGGTTGCGAAATGTGTGTACGCGCGCACGAAGCTTCGCTGATCGGCATGGGTATGAGTGAAGAAAAGATCTTTGACTCTATAAGGCTGGCCTCGGTAGTGACTGCCACAGGTAAGTTGTTTATCTGACACTGAACCGGATACCCGGTATGGAAAGAGACTGTCCTGCAACACGGGGCAGTCTCTTTTTTTAGTTCTGGTCTTCCCCCCACCGGTAGCCTCCGGTATTGAAGCCGGCCAGGGCCAGGACACGGCTGGACACGGTATCCGCGAGCGCTTCCACGGTGACAGGCTTGCTGTAGTAAGAGGGCACCGCTGGGCAGACCACGGCGCCTGCCTGTGTCAGCGTGAGCATATTCTGAAGATGGATCATACTGAGCGGGGTCTCTCTGGGCACCACGATCAGCCTGTGCCGCTCCTTCAGCGCTACATCTGCAGCCCTGGTGATCAGGTCATCCGATATACCTGCCGCTATGCGCCCCAGCACCCCCATCGAACAGGGACAGATGATCATCGTATCGTACTGCGCCGAGCCGGAAGCAAAAGGCGCGAAAAAATCGTCGTTGGTATAGAAGTCGAACGGATATTCTCCGCTATCGGGTATACGGCCTCCCGACTCCAGCTCCCAGTTGGTACGCGCATTGCCTGAAAATACAACGCCCACCCGGCTCCATTCCGACCTAAGCCGCACGAGATGGTCCATCAATTGCCTTGCATATATACTGCCGCTGGCGCCGGAGACCGCCAGGATAACTTTTCGCATGGTGATTCGTTTTGGAGTTGTGGATTGATCTGAACTATTAAAGTTTTAGTTAAAGGTAAGTGTTCACCCTATCTGAAAAAAGGATTTATTAACTTTGTAAGACCACAAAACAAACTGAAAATGAAGAAACTAATCATCAGTTCGATGGCGCTGCTTGTCCTGCTCGGTATATATGCTTTCCGCCCTGCTCACCAGGAAGCGGTAGCGACTGAGGACGGTATCAAGTGGTATACGATCGAAGAAGCGATGACAGCTGCAAAAAAGAAAAAGAAAAAGGTCTTCGTAGATGTTTATACAGACTGGTGCGGCTGGTGCAAGCGCATGGACGCCACTACGTTCCAGGATCCCCAGGTCGTAAAGTACCTGAATGACAACTTCTACCCCGTCAAATTCAATGCGGAGCAAAAGGCCGACATCAAGTTCAAGGAAAAGAGCTACAAGTTTGTAGAGCAGGGTCGCAGAGGTTATCACGAACTCGCAGCCGAAATGCTGGACAATCGCCTCGGTTATCCTTCTTTCGTCATGCTGGACGAAAACTTTGAGCGTATCGTCTTCTCGCCGGGTTACAAACAGCCCGATCAGTTGATGAAAGAATTGAAATACGCTGCGGAGAACATCTACAAAAAGACCGACTGGAACACTTATAAGAATACCCGCTGATCGTCAGATGACTTCAGCGACGACAAAGATACTGCCGCATACGAGCACCATATCTTTGTCAGAGGCCTGAGCGCAGGCACATTCGAAGGCTGCACGTACAGAACCGAATGTGTTTCCGTTCAGGCCTTTTTCATTGGCCCTGGCAACCAGCTCAGCCGCTTCCATTCCCCTGGGGATAGCCGCCTTTGCGAAGTAATAGTCAGCATCCTGCGGCAAGAGTGCGAGTATCTTGCCCGGATCTTTGTCGGATACCGTCCCGAATACAACATGCAGGCGCTCATAAGGCCATTCGGCCAGTTCGGCCAGCAAAGCCCGTATCCCGGCTTCATTGTGAGCGCTGTCCGCCAGTACGAGAGGCGACTCCCCCAACAGCGCCATACGGCCCATCATACCCGTACGCACACGTACGTCCGGAAGTACGGACCTGATCTGCCCGCGAAGCTCTTCCTCGTCCCGGTACATTCCCAGTGCCTCTACAGCTGCACACCAGGTGGCGATATTCTTCAGTTGATAGTTGCCGATGAGGTCCGTATTCAGGTGATCCAGCCACAGGCTGTCGTCCTTGTAGATCCGGATCCCCATCGTACCCGCACGGTTGCCGGTACGATCCACCCGGTAACGGTCTGAAGCAAACGATACCGGAGAGCCTGTAGACGCGGCTTTGCCGACAAAGATACCGGCAGTGTCTTCATCCCGCTCCCCGACGACGACCGGTATGTCCGGCTTGATGATACCTGCTTTCTCTCCGGCGATCTCCTGCAGCGTGTCACCCAGCATGTTCTGGTGATCGTAGCTGATATTGGTGATCACACAGAGCTTCGGTTGCACGATATTGGAAGAGTCCAGCCGACCGCCGAGCCCGGTCTCGATCACCGCCCAGTCCGTGCCTGCATCGCGAAAGGCTGCGAATGCCATCGCAGTGGTAAGCTCAAAGAAAGAAGGCTCTATCGACTCTATAAGATCGCGGTTGCACGCAATGAAATCCGTCACATAAGCCTCCGGGATCAATTGTCCGTTGATCTTGATCCGTTCGCGAAAGTCCCGGTAGTGCGGGGATGTACACAGACCTGTCTTGTATCCCAGCATTTGCAGGTAAGCGCTCAGGAGATGGCTGACACTGCCTTTGCCGTTGGTACCGGCTACATGAATGACCGGACTGGCCAGGTGCGGATCACCCAGCGCTGTACATAGTGCACGGATATTGCCGAGGTCTTTTTTGTAAGCGGCCGGCCCGACCCTGTGAAACATGGGGAGCTGTGCATACATATACTCCAGGGCATCTGCGTAGGTCATAGCTAGGGTAATCGCCGGTAAGAGGGGGTTAAAAGGACAGGTTCCGCAGGATACAGGGCACTTATCGGTTGGCGCTGTCACGACCCAACGCCGTATCCCGCAGCCGCTGCAGGAAAGGGGACGCGAACATGAAGTCCTGCAGGACCTGGTTGCCCGAGGTCAGTACTTCACTGCTGCTGCCTACCCAGGCCACATGGCCGTCATGCAGGAAGAGGATGCTATCTCCTATCTCCATGACCGAGTTCATATCGTGCGTATTGATGATGGTCGTGATATTCTTCTCCTTCGTGATGCTGCGTATGAGTTCGTCGATCACGATGGACGTCTTTGGATCGAGGCCGGAGTTAGGCTCATCGCAGAAGAGGTATTTCGGGTTGAGCACAATGGCCCTGGCGATCCCGACACGCTTCTGCATACCACCGCTCAGCTCCGAAGGATATTTTTGGTTGGAGCCTTCGAGATTGACACGCTCCAGGCAATAGTCGATCCGCTGCTGCCGCTCCTTACGCGACATTTTGGTAAACATATCGAGCGGAAATCCAACATTTTCCTCCACAGTCATGGAGTCAAAGAGCGCCGATCCCTGGAAAAGCATGCCCACCTGGGTCCTGACCTGGGTCACTTCTTTACGTCCGAGCGAAGAGAATTTGATATCGTCGTACCAGATTGTCCCGGAGCTGGGCTGTACCAGACCTACCAGGATCTTGAGCAGGACGGTCTTGCCCGCACCACTCCGCCCGATGATGAGATTGGTCTGCCCCGTGCCGAACTCGGCGCTGATGCCATTGAGCACGTCCTTGTCCCCGAAAGACTTGTATATGTTCTCTGCCCGGATCACTAGCCTGTCAGTACTATTGCGATGATGTAATCGAAGAGCAGTATGAGGATATCGCTGTAGACCACTGCATTGGTACTGGCTTTGCCCAGCTCGATACTGCCTCCCTTGACATAATAGCCCTGATAGCAGGACACGGTCGTGAGGATGAACGCAAAGACAAATGCCTTGACGAACATCAGGATCACGTTGAATTCGTTGAAAAAGCTCCTCGTACCGCGGACATACTCCTCGTCGGTAATGATACCCGTAGGTACGCTGGCGATATAACCGCCCATGACGCCCACGAAAGAAGAGACGATGACGAGCAGCGGTATCATCACGATCGCCGCTATCACTTTGGGCAGGATAAGGAAACTCGCCGTATTGAGTCCCATGACCTGCATGGCGTCTATATGCTCCTTCTGTCGCATCCCCCCTATCTCGGCCGCCATATTCGAGCCTACCTTGCCCGCCAGTACCAGGCAGGTGATGGTAGGCGCCAGTTCGATGATGGTGATATCGCGTACGATATAGCCGATATAATATCTTGGGATCAGCGTACCCTGCAGCTGGTAGGAAAACTGCACGGCTGTGACTGCGCCGATGAATACGGAGATCAGCGCCACGATTACCAGGGATCCGACTCCGATATCGTACATCTGGCGTACCGTCTCTTTCCAGTACATACTCAGCTTTTCAGGACGGGACAGCGCCTCCTGCATCATTGATATGTATTGACCGAAATGGTAAAAAAAACGCGTATTCATAGGCGATCCATCCTGCGGAGTAAATCGTTAAGTCCGTTCAAAATTAGATTATTTTTGGTAAATAGCACGCTCAACAAATTTCGCGGCAAGGGCATGAAGATAGTCATCACAGGAGGCAGTAAAGGTATCGGCAGGGCTATAGCCGAGCGATTTTCGGCGGCAGGGTATGATATCGCCCTCTGTGCCAGGGGCCAAACTGCGTTGGAGGACACTGCCGGGGCCTTGCGAAATGCCGGAGCAGGCGAGGTGATCACGTATGCCGCAGACCTGGGAGATCGCACATCAGCACAACAATTCGGCGACTTTGTACTGGAGCGATGGGGAGCGCCCGATATACTCGTCAACAACGCGGGGCTTTTTTATCCCGGATCGGTCTTAGATGAAGCTGATGGCGCGCTGGAGGCTATGCTGGGCGTCAACCTGCTCAGCGCCTACCACCTCACCCGCCGACTGGCTCCGGCCATGACCGCGAAGGGACGGGGACATATATTCAACATGTGCTCCATAGCCAGCCTCGCGGCCTATCCCAACGGCGGCTCCTATACAATATCCAAATTCGCCTTGCTGGGCATGTCCAGGGTGCTGCGCGAAGAACTCCGGCACAAAGGTATACGGGTCACCGCCGTGCTGCCGGGCGCTACCTGGTCCGACTCATGGGCGGGCGTAGACCTGCCTGAATCCAGGCTGATGCAGGCTGCCGACATCGCCGCCTGTGTCTGGACGGCCAGCCAGCTCGGCGAAAACGCCGTCATAGAGGAACTGATCGTACGCCCCCAGCTAGGGGATCTCTGAGAGGGATCAGCAGTTGAGTGCCCCGCAGACACTCAGCACCTGCCCCGAGATGTACTTCGACATATCGGACGCCAGGAAAAGTGTTGCATCCGCTACCTCCTCCCCGGTACCGAGCCGCTTCATAGGTATACCGGACAGGAATGCCTCTTTTGTCTTCTCGTCCAGTTCACCGGTCATATCGGTCTCTATGAATCCGGGTGCTATGGCATTGCAACGTATCTGCCTGGACCCTACCTCCTTGGCGATGGACTTCGTAAATCCGATGATACCTGCCTTGGACGCAGCATAATTGGCCTGACCCGCGTTGCCGAATACTCCGACCACGGAAGACATATTGATGATCGACCCTCCCTGTGCCTTGAGCATGGGCCGCAACGCATGTTTGGTGAGGTTGAATACAGATTTGAGATTGGTGGTGATGACTTCGTCCCACTGCTGCTCCGACATCCTGAGCATCAACGTATCCCTTGTGATACCCGCGTTATTGACCAGTATATCCAGCCTGCCAAAGTCGGCAAGCACGGACTGGATCAACTGTTCCGCCTGGGCAAAATCGGCAGCATCCGACAGGTACGCTTTCGCCTGCAACCCGGCCGATACCAGCTCAGCCGCCAGCGCCTCGGAACGCTCCGCAGAGGACGCAGATATATAGGTAAAAGCAACCCGGGCGCCTTGCTCAGCCAGCCTGCGAACGATCGCCGCGCCTATGCCGCGGGAGCCTCCTGTGACCAGCGCGACCTTGCCTTCTAACAACATCATATTATGAAAATTTTTCTTTGTATTGTATATCAGACACTTACACTTTATCGATTCGCTTCATGTTATAATTGGCATCGTATTTGCTTTAATCTTAATACAATCAAAACTTACCAATTTTGATTTGAGCTGAGACTTGCCAAATTATTCCCATGAGCAAAACCAACCTGAGCAGAGGCCGGATCTCCCCGATCCGGCCTGCTTTTTTTTATTATACTTTGCTAAGCTCTCCCTTGAGATAGTCGATGACTTTGACCTCTATCGAGTCTACGTTGCGCAGTTCGGCTACATAGACGGATATCCAGTCTCCCAGGTGTACAAAGTACATAGCTTGCTCGACCAGGTTGCCGCCTTTGGAGTATATCTCTATAAGGGTATTGGTATACCGGCCGATGATCTCCTTGTTGATATCGATACGCACCTGGTTGCGCGGGTAGTCGTCGCGATTGCGGAAGATCACTACAGCCAGGTCGTCGTCCGGGTTGCGCCATCCAACGAGCTCGTTGTGGTTCATCTCGGGGATCACATGGTGCCAGCAGAGGATCTTGGCATTCTCGTTGAGCTGTTGCCGGAAACGCACTGCTACGGCTTCCATACGGTCTGTGGTATAGATCACCGTCAGTTTGTCGTGGAGCAACTGAGCTATATGCCGGGCCTTTTCCCGGATTGTGTCGGACTCTGCATCGAGCAGGGCAGCGGCGCTCCGGACAGCCTGTATCGTCTCATCCGATATGAGATCGAGCTTGTGCAGCACGAAAAGCTGTTGTACCAGCGAGTACCCCAGGCAGGCACGCGGAGAAGGCCAGTTGTCCGGCACCTGTATATAGTCCAGGCCATGCTGGCGCGCCAGTTCGATCAGCTTGCCGCCTGAGGCGATCACTACGATCTTGGCGCCTGACGCCATCATCTGATCAAAGCAGGCGAGGGTCTCCTCTGTGTTTCCCGAATAGCTGGATGCAATGGCAAGCGTATGCGGACCTACCGAAGCAGGTATGCTGTAGCCCTTGCCAACAGTAAAAGGGATTTTCAATTCGGCCCGGACAAATTCATAAACAAAATTAGCGCCGATACCCGAACCGCCCAGGCCGGATACGTATACGTTCTGAATCTGTGAGCTATGGGCATGCATGGTAGCACGGCCACCTATCTCCAGCGCTTCACGCAACTGAGCGGTGAAACGTTCAACAAGTTGATCCATCATAGTTTTGGATATTTCAATTATCTTTAAGACTGAGTCGGACGAAAGATACGCATTTCATGGCGAACCACAACGACCTGGGTAAAAACGGCGAAGCCACCGCCAGGGATTATCTCCTGAGCCGTGGCTATGAAATAATAGCTGTCAACTGGCGCTTCGGAAGAGCGGAAATCGACCTGGTCGCCCGCCAGGGTGATATCCTGGTATTCGTGGAGGTCAAGACGCGCAGCAGTAGCCGTTTCGGGGAGCCTGCCGCTTTCCTGAGTAGGGCTCAGGAACAGCGGCTGACAGATGCCGCCGGTGTATATATGGAGTCTGCAGGGTACGATGGCGAGATCCGCTTTGACGTGATCGGCGTTGTATGGTCTGATGAAGGCCCACCGCTACTGGACCATGTCGAAGATGCTTTCTTCACATTTGAATGAAAAAATTTCACCGGGCGATATAATATTATTACCTTTGCATCCCTAAAGAATCATGTCATGAAGAAAGGTATTCATCCCGAGAGTTACAGAACGGTCATATTCAAGGATTTCTCCTGCGACGAATCATTCATGGGCAAGTCCTGTGCGCCTACACGCGACACGATCGTATGGGAAGATGGCCAGGAATACCCGCTGATCAAACTGGAGATCTCGAGCTATTCTCACCCGTTCTTTACCGGCAAAATGAAATTTGTAGATACAGCGGGGCGTATCGATAAATTCAACAAGAAGTTTGCCAACTCCAGATTTGCCAAATAAGCTACGGCGTCAAGATAACTTTAAAAGCCCCGGACAAACCTTCCGGGGCTTTTTTATTTTTGGACTATGAACAACCTGATCCTTTTCGACAACGAGGCCAGAGAACAGCTCCTGCCGTTTACCTATACGAGGCCTGTCTGCGAACTCCGCATCGGCATACTCACCATCCGTGAGAAATGGTCCCTATGGATGGACGGCGGCGTGTCCTATATCACCCAGGACTATCTCTCCGCCAAGTACCCGATCCATATCGAGGACAAAAACTGGGTCATCAACGGCAGTGTCCTGCCCAACGAACTGCTCTGCTACCGCATACGCCGGCTCAATCTCAACGAGGCCCTGCTGCACAAAGGCGAGCTGATCGCGGCCAGGCTGCCCCGTGAGCAGTTTGAACGGCTCATGAACGGCGAGGAGCTTGAAGATCTCTCAGGATACGAGCTAGAAGACGTTGGTTTTATCATGATCCGCAATCTCTGGGATATCTACAAACACAATGGCGGCGCCCTCCAATCGGACTTTGATTTTCTGAAACGCGGCCGCACAAGCATGCCGCTATCCCCTACCAACCAGCTGATCGAGGCAGACAAGATATTCGTAGAGGAGGGCGCACGCGTCGAATGCTGTACCCTCAATGCCAGCGCCGGGCCCATCTATATCGGCAAGTACAGCGAGGTCATGGAGGGCAGCAACATACGCGGTCCCTTTGCCCTGTGCGAACACGCGCAGGTCAAGATGGGTACGCGCATTTACGGCGCAACGACGGTAGGCCCCCACTCCCGTGTCGGCGGAGAGATCAACAACTCGGTGATCCTGGGATACAGCAACAAAGGCCATGATGGCTTCCTCGGCAACTCTGTGATCGGCGAATGGTGCAATCTCGGGGCGGACACCAACAACTCCAACCTCAAGAACAACTACGGGGAAGTCCGCCTGTGGAACTATGTCGCCGAGAAATTCCTGCCCACCGGCGAACAGTTTGTCGGTCTCTTCATGGGCGACCACTCGCGCTGCGGGATCAACACGATGTTCAATACAGGTACGGTCGTAGGCATCGCCGCCAACATATTCGGCGAAGGTTATCCGCGCAACTTTATCCCTTCCTTCTCCTGGGGTGGCAAGCAGGGATTCAAAACCTACAAGCAGGAAGAAGCGTTCGAGGCGATCGACCGGATGATGGAGCGGCGCGACAAATACCTCAATGACCGCGAGCAGCAGATCCTGAAACAGATCTTTGCCGACAGCGCCCGGTTCCGCACCTGGGAAAAAGCCTGATATGATCCGGCTGCCGTGGTGGAAAAAAATACTGAGTCGTTTCCGTGAAGTACATATCGAGACTGTCACAGGTCTTGGCGACGAACCACTAAGTGTCTATCTCTACAAAGGCAGGCTGCAGCTCTGCGTGCGTGATGCGATTTACTCCTACGACGACTACTATATCAACTTTTACCGTGCCTTTGCCGGGATGGACCTCAAGGCGTTGCCCGACAGGAATGTCCTGGTACTGGGGCTGGGGCTGGGATCAGTGCCCTATATGCTGGAGCGCCATTTTGGCCGCGACTTTGACTATACAGCTATCGAACTGGATGAGGCCGTGATCTATCTCGCATCCAGGTACACACTGCCGCGACTTTCCTCTCCGCTTGAGATATACCAGGCAGACGGCCGTCAATGGCTGGAATACTCTTCCGGGCAGTTTGGCCTGATCTGCATGGATATCTTCACCGGCGACCAGGTGCCCGAGCACATGACAGACCAGGGTTTCATAGAGTTGCTGCGCGATCATCTCAGCCCCGGAGGCTGCCTGCTGTTCAACCGGCTCTACCGGTACAAACAGGACCGGGATATCGCACACAGATTCGTAGAAGAGGTGTTCGCACCTGTGTTCCCTGAGTACACAACGCTGGAGATCGAAGGCAACCTGATCCTCTTTTCCGATCGCCGTTTTATTTCTTCCGGGCAACCAAACAAATAACATCAAAGACTAATAAGTACAGTCGAAAAAAGCTAGTTTTGCAGCTTTAGCTTAAGTGGGTGCCATCATGTTTTCCATTAATATTTACCTGAGATTTGCCATCATTGCCGGAAGTCTGATTGCAGGTGTTCTCCTGCACAGTTTATTTGGTTTCTGGTACGGTTTCGTGTTCTACCTGTCTTTCCTGTTCTTCCTGACAGGATACCTGCTGCTCGGCACAGTTCAGTCTGCCGCCATGATGATGCAGGCAATGAATTTTGAAGGAGCATCCCAAAGACTCAGGCTGACTTTTTTCCCACGCCTGCTTTATGCAGCCAACCGCGCCTACTTCTTTATGCTCAAGGGCACGATCGCGCTCAATGCCAAAGACAATGATGCGGCTGAGACCTGGCTCAGGAAAGCAGAAGAAACAGGCCTGGCTTCGGACAATGAGAAAGCGATGGTTGTACTTCAGCTGGCCAATCTCAATGCCTCACGCAACCGCTGGCAGCAAGCTACACAGCAAATGAAGCAGCTTAAGGAGCTCAAAGTGACGGAGCCTGCGATCAAAGAGCAGATCCGCCAGTTGGAAAAAGCCCTTAACAACCGCGGTATGATCAACCCCGCCAATCGCGGTATGATGGGCCAGATGGGCGGCAAACGCCGCAGGCCCCCCACCCGCTGAGCTTCATTCCCGAAACTACCTGGACCCCCATCATCAGGACCTGCCCGGTCCGTGATGAGCAGCTACGATCCGCCGCGACCGCCTGAGCTCCCTGCGATGCAGAGCGCTGTGATAGATGATCGGAAATACAAGCAGCGTGAATACGGTCGCTGTGACGAGGCCTCCTATGATCACTACGGCCAGCGGCTTCTGGCTTTCGGACCCGATTCCTGAACTCAGTGCGGCTGGCAATAAGCCGATAGCCGCCATCATTGCTGTCATCACCACCGGCCGAGTACGTATCCTGACACCCTCTGTGATGGCCTCGTGGGCGCTGCCGGACTGACGGGACTGTTTCCTGAACTCGGAGATAAGGATCACGCCGTTCTGTACACAGATACCGAACAAAGCGATAAAACCGACACCCGCGGAGATACCGAAGTTGATCCCCGTCAGATGCAGGGCCAGGATACCGCCGATCAGCGCGAAGGGCACGTTGATGAGTACATAACCTGCTTCCCGTGCGCTGCCAAACATGATGAAGAGCAATATGAATATGATGATCAGGCTCACAGGCATGACCTGGCCTAGCGTGGCAGTCGCACGGACCTGGTTTTCGAATTCTCCTGTCCAGTTCATGGTATAGCCGGCCGGCAGTGAGACAGCAGCGGCAACTTTGCCTCGCGCCTCGGCGATCGTGCTGCCCAGGTCACGCTCCCGTACGGAAAACTTGACACCGATGAAACGACGCGTATCATCCCGGTAAATGAATGCAGGGCCAGTCGCCAGCCGGATCGAAGCGATCTCCTTGAGCGGTATCTTCTCGTCTTTTATATTCGGCACCATCAGCATCATGATGTCTTCTTCATCCTGTCGGTAAGCCTTTTCGTAACGAATCCTGATATCGAACCTGCGCTCTCCCTCGTATTGCACGGTAGCCGTCTTGCCCCCTATCGCGATCTCGATGACGGCCAGCGCATCGGCCTTCGTCACACCGTACATAGCCATACGTTCCTCATCGAGCAGGATACTGATCTCCGGCTGGCCGATATTACGCAGGATACCCGCGTCCTTGATACCGGGCACATCGCGGATCTGCTCCAGCACCTGGGTAGCATACCCGTCCAGTGCATCCAGGTCGTCTCCGTATATCTTGATCGCATTGGAGGCTTTGATACCTGCGGCCGCCTCGGCGACATTGTCTATGATGGGCTGAGAATAATTATAGGTGATGCCCTGGTACTGGCTGAGCTCTTCATCCATCTCTGCGATGATATCATCCAGCCCTATACCCTTTCTCCACTGCTTCTTAGGCACAAGGTCCACCTGGAACTGTACAAAATAAAAGCCGTTGGGGTCTGTGCCGTCGTTGCTGCGTCCCGTCTGTGACAGCACATCCCCTACCTCCGGGAACTGCATCAGCTTGCGGCGCAACTCACCGGTCATACGAACACTCTCCGTCAATGACGTACTCATCGGCAATTCAGCCGTGACCCAAAGCGCCCCTTCGTTAAGTTGGGGCAAAAACTCTGTACCCAGCCAGCGCGCTGAAAAGATCGTCAGTACAAAACAAAGACCAGCGACGACCAACGTCGTCTTTTTCCGGGCAAATGTCCGGGCAAAAGCGCCTTCTACCAGCCGGTTGATAAAGTGAACGAAAAAGTTATTCTTCTCCCGCACATTCCTGCGCAGAAGCACAGCGCTCAATACAGGTACCAGCGTAAGCGTAAAAATAAGGGCGCCCAGGAGCGCAAAACCCAGCGTAAACGCCAACGGCGAGAACATCTTGCCCTCTACCTTCTGAAAAGCGAATATGGGCAGCAGCGCAGAGATGATGATGAGCTTGGAGAAGAAAATGGCTTTGCCCATTTCCGCCCCGGACCGCTTGATGAGCCCCAGCTTGATGAGCTTGTTGAACCGCGGCATGCCGACCTGGTGGGCCCGCCGGTCCAGGGCCACAAAAAGTCCCTCCACCATCACCACGGCCCCGTCGATGATGATCCCGAAATCCACTGCACCAAGAGAAATCAGGTTGGCGCTCATCCCCTTGAGCCGCAGGCATAGAAATGCAAAGAGCAGCGAGAGCGGTATGATCACGGAGACAATGACTGTCGTACGCCAGTCGGCCATGAAGATGAAGACAATCACCGTCACGAAGATGATTCCTTCCAGCAGGTTCTTCATCACAGTGCTCGTGCAGTAAGCGATAAGATCGTCCCGGTCGTAGAATGTTTCGATCGTCACGTCGTCCGGCAACACCTGTGTATTCAGTTCATGTATTTTGTCCTTGACACGCCCCAGCACCTCGCTTGGGTTTTCGCCCTGGCGCATGACGACGATACCTTCTACAATATCATCGTCGTCGTTGAGGCCGGCCTGTCCCACTCTCGGAAGGCTGCTCTCGCGCACGGTAGCCACACGCTTGACCAGCAGGGGATTGCCATTGTAGATATCGACGATCGTATTCTCGATCTCCTCTATGGAACTCAACAGACCGATACCCCGCACTACATAAGCCTGCCCGTTCTTCTCGATCACATCCCCCCCCACATTGAGGTTGGATTTCGCGATCGCCTCGTACAGCTCCAGGGGAGTGAGACTATATTTCTGCAGTTGTATAGGGTTGACACATATCTCGTAGGTCTTCTCCCGCCCCCCGAAAGCCACCACATCCGCTACGCCCGGCACTGCCCTCAGCTGCCGGTCGATGGTCCAGTTCTGCAGTGTCAGCAGCTCCCTGGAGTCCCGATGCGGACTCTTCAGCACATACCTGTATATCTCTCCGGTCGGCCCGTAAGGCGGTTGTACCTCGGGATCTACGCCATCGGGCAACTGGACATTGCGCAACTGGTTGTTGACCTGCTGGCGGGCAAAAAAGTCTTCTACATCATCCTCGAAGATGATCTTGATCACACTGAGCCCGAACATGGTCACGCTGCGCACTGTCGTTTTGCGCTGGACGCTGTTCATAGCGATCTCGATCGGTGTGGTCACAAAACGCTCCACTTCTTCAGCGCTGCGGCCACTCCATTCCGTGACGACGATGATCTGGGTATTCGTCACATCGGGAAATGCCTCTATCGGTATGCGGACAAAACTGATGATACCTCCTATGACGACCAGCGCTACCCAGAAAAAGGTAAAGAACGGGTTGCGCAGCGAGAAGGAAATGATATTGCGGATGAATTTTCCCATAACTTAAGCTGTCAGTCGTTGAGTGCATCGTAGACCATCAGGGCGTCCGTGGAGATCACCTGCAGACCTTCTTGCAGACCGGTCCTGATATATGTTGTGTCGGCGGCCTGGGCATATACCTCTACCTGCACGGTCTCGATCCTGTGCCTGTCGTGAAATACCATGACCCAATTCTTATTCTTGTCGAAGACAACCGCCGAAGACGGGACCGCCACCATCCTGTCCGGCGTGTTAAAAAAGACGTTGACCGTGGCCATCATCTCGGGTTTGAGCCGGAAGCCGGGGTTCGGCAGTTTGACCCGTACTTTCATGGCCTTGGTCTCGGGGTCTATCGCGTTGAAGATCTTGTCTACCTTGCCCTTGTATACTTCGTCGGGAAAACCCAACGTATTCACTTCCGCATCGAAACCCACCCGCACGCGGGCGATATCGCTCTCGCTCACGTTCGCAAGCGCCCATACTTCACTGATCTCTGAGATAGAAAACAGGGGCTCGGACATGTCCGGACGCAACTGCTCATTCGGGTAGATATTCTTTGAGAGGATGAAACCGCTGATCGGCGCAGTGATACTGTATACCGATCCGGGTTCAAGCTTGTATATCTCGTATATCTCCAGGACACGCGCCAGTTCGGCCTGCGCTTTTTCCAGTTCCTTTTCGGCAGCGATCACTTCCTTTTCCGAACTGAGTTTTCCTTCGAAGAGATCCTGCATGACCTGCAGGTTCTTCTGGGCAACCGCTACGTCGCTCTGTGCATCGAGCCGCTGCCGCTGAAACTCCGCCACCTCGCTGCTCCGTACCCTGGCGAGTACCTGCCCCTGGCGCACGTAGTCGCCCAACTCCACATCCACACTGAGCACGCTGCCACCCAGTACCGGATATACAGGCGCCATGCGGTTGTTGTCCACGGCTATCTTGCCAAAGAGACGTATACGCTCCCGGACTTCCTGCATACGGGTCGTATACAACGTACACCTGGACAGCATGGTGTCGCTCATACTGAAAGCTATGCGCTGCTCCTCTGCGGCCTGCTCCCGGCAGGACAGACAGGTCAACAGAAGAAGCAAGGCCGGGATAGACCATTTATTCATATCAGAAGTAAGATTTGCCGATGAGTAGATTGATTTGCTCTGCCGCGATCGCGAGCTGTATCCTGATGCGGGTCATCTCTGCCAGTGTCTCGTTGTAGGACTCGAAAAAGTCGACGAACTCGATGAGTGAGACATTCTTTTTCAGGAAGTTGCCGTGCATACCTGCCAGCGCCGTCTCGAAGTCTTCGTTGTACAAGGCGATAGCCCTGTCATATTCAGCTACCAACTCCCGGTAGCGCATCAGGCCGTTTCTCAGGCTGCTGCGGACTTCAGTCTCGAGTGCGCTGATCCGGTAGACTGCCTCCCGGGCCTGGAACCTGGCAACGGCAATATTACCCTGGTTGCGGTTCCAGAGCGGCAACGGAACAGAAACACCCACATTGATCTCGTTGCCGAATGCGCCGCTTCGCTGATCGTAAGAGAGCGAAAGATTAACATCCGGGACAGCCATTTTTTTCTCATAATCGATATAGCGTTCTGCCAGCGCACCACTCTCCCGGAGCAGCAGCAGGTCGGGCCTGCTCCGAAATGCCTCTGTCTCCAGCTCCGCCAGATCCGGCTCCCGGATATAGGCCGACATATCCGCGTCGTCAAACACCGGTTCGACGATCTCGGTACGTTGCAACAGCGTCTGCACAGCTGTCTGTGCTTCCGCATACTGCTGACGGATCTCGGCACGGTCATTGTTCAGGTTGAGGTAGACGCCTTTGAGGCGGACCAGGTCTCTGAGCGGCACATTCCCCCTGGCGACCTGCACGTCATAAGCGGCCAGGATCGTGTCCAGCAGAGCGAGCTGAGCGTCGTATTTTGCCAGCAGCACCCGTTGCTGGCTTATTGCAAACAGATCGCTGTGCAACCTGAACCGCAGCTGGCGCACAAGGTCCTGGAATACCAGCTCGGCGATCGCAGCATCGCTGCGCGCCAGTGCGAGCGCCGCACGGCGCTTCCCTCCGAGCAGGATCAATTGTTCAATCTCCAGGGTCTTCTGGCCGGATCTGCCGGTATGAAACGCCCTGCGGTTCTCAGGGTCATATGCATTGAATGTAGCGGAAAAAACCGGGTTGGGATACAGCCCGGCCTGGATGATCCTGGCCCTGGCTTCGCCGATCTGCATCTCCGCCGCGAGCAGTTGGTAACTGTCGGCCTGGAAAATACTGTCGGCCTGGCGCAGGTCTACACGCAGCGTATCCGCCGCATACAAAGCAGGTAAAACCAGTATACCGGCCAGGCAGGCTAATATGCGTATGCTTCCCATGGATTACAGATGTTGGTGGTGATCATCTGTTGCAAAGGAAGACCGGGGGGGCTTAAAAAGACCTTAAAGCCAATAAAATTTAGCTTAAGGGCATCTGCACGCTGAAGACATTTAGCTGCCCGTCTTCGCTGCTGTAGCGAATGTTGCCCCCATGGAGCTGCAGGATCTTATCTATGAATACCAGCCCGAGACCAAAGCCGCGTTTGCCGCGGCTATTCGCTCCGCGAAAGAAATGTTTGAAGAGATAAGGCAACTCTTCAGCGGAAAGCACCGGTCCTGCGTTGATAAAGTACAGCCGGATGTCTTCGCGCCCTGTTTCGATCTGGATCCGGGCCCTCTGATCGTCGCTGTACTGGATACAATTGAGCATAAGATTGATCAGTGCCGCCCTCAGCAGCCGGGTGTTAGCCTGTACAGTCAGGCTACTTTCGTCTTCTACAGTCGTTTCGTAGCTGATAGTAAACTGAAAATCAGGATAAAGCACGTTGAGTTCGGAAGCCAGATCCAGTATCAGTTCGTCGATCCTGAGTGATTCGCGAATGAGCTCATTGCCGGATTCCATCTTGGCGATCTCCAGCAGCGAATTGATGATTTCTCCCAGGCTACGGGTATCCTGCTTCTGGTGGCGAAGCATCTCATGTATGCGTTCCAAGTCCGTCTCCTGCTCGATACGCTCCAGGTTGGAGACCAGCACCGCTATCGGGGTTTTGAGCTCGTGCGATATATGGTGTGCAGCATGCTTCTGGAATGCAAAAGCCTCGTTCATACGCTGCAGCAGCTCATTAAACCGCTGGGCCAGCAGCGCGATCTCATCCTTGCCGCTAGTATCTATCTCGATAGGGTGAGGCGCCCGTGCAAAATCAAAGTCCTTGATCTGCGTAGCTATCTGTATCACCGGCGAGCTGATCCGCTCTGACAGGTAGTAGGAGGTCGCGATGATGACCAGTGTGATCCCTGCGAATGAGAAGATCAGTACATACCTGAGGTAGTTGAGTTTGGTATATCCGAACACATCGTAAGCCTTGCTGATACCGTAATAGCCTCGCCCGTTTTCGTCTTCCAGGTAGACCCCTACTACGTCGTAAAGCGCCTCCTTCTGTTCGATCCAGCGACGCGATGGCGACAGTATATCCAGTATCTTGCTGGGATAGGGGATCGGTGTATCATCAATACTGGTATAGACAGGGCGTTTGTCGCTGTCGAAGATCAGCAGCTTTTCGTTGTACATGTCTTCGATCGTGATACGGTCCATAGCTTCGATCAACCGCTCGTCGATCTGCCTGAATTCCGTGAGAAACTTGAGCGTGGAGGTGATCTTCTCCTTCTGCCGCTGCTGGAACTCCTCCTCGCGATACTCTGAGAAAAGCGTATAGATAAAGAAAAGCAAGCCACCCGTGAGGCAGATCGTCACGACGGAAAAGTAAAGCAATATCTTCCTGCGTATGCTCATCGGTCACTCAAAATAGTACCCAAACCCTATGCGGGTCTTGATGGATTCCTTGCCGAAAGGCTTATCGATCTTGTTGCGGAGAAAATTGATGTAGACTTCAATAGTATTGGTATTGGCGTCAAAACTGGACCCCCATATCTCCCGCACCAGCTCTTTCTTGGATACCAGTTCGCCACGGGACCGTAACAACCTCAGCAGGATCTGGTACTCGCGCGGAGTAAGTGATATCTCTGTATCCTGGCGTGTCACGGTCTTGGTAGCCAGGTCTATCGTGAGATCACCGGCTACCAGCACCGGGCTGACCGTCTCTCCGGCCTGCCGACCACTGCGCTTTATCAGGGCCTGGACCCTTAGCGCCAGTTCCCGCATATAGAAAGGCTTGGTCAGGTAGTCGTCCGCACCGGAATCATACCCCCTGACCTTGTCCTCGAGCTCGTCGAATGCGGTCAACATCAGCACCGGCGTCGTGGTATCGTACTTGCGGAAATCACGGCAGACATCATACCCGTTCTTATACGGAAGGCTGATATCCAGTATGATACAGTCGTAACTGTTCTTCTCCAGCAGTTTCTCCGCCAGGGATCCGTCAAATACCGCCTCGACCCCGAAACCTTCAGCCTGCAGGGCTTCGCGGATATTGGCGTTGAGCGCCGGGTCGTCTTCTATGATCAATAGTTTCTTCAAGAAAGATCAGCCTGGATCGGCAAATACAAAGTTAGCACTATTTCAACGACGGCACCGGGCCTCTTCATACACTGCGTACCAATGCCAGTCCGCTTTTCGGCGGTAAAATATGAATGGTGCAGCTCGGTCAGGCCGTATTTATATTGCTGTAACGGGTAGCGGAATTAGAAAAAAATTTCGTATATTGTCTTCATAGGACATGCAGGATATGTACGGGACGGTTATCTACGTTAGATAGATACGATTATATTCATCCGTACTGGATCCGAAAGCATGGCGACCCGGCTAAGGGGCCAACCGGCTCTGGTATGCTGCGGTTTTGCCGGGTGGATTCAAACAAATTTGACATGTCCCAATCAACCTTTTAAGAAGCGCTCCTGTGTATGAATTTTCATATCAGATACGATATTCAGCAGATGTGTAGCAGCATCGTCCGCGAACAATTGGGGAGATTCGACATCCCCTACGAAGAGACGGCACTCGGAGAGATCCGGCTTACAGAGCCTGTATCCGCAGAAAGGCTGGAAAGAGCCAATGCCTCACTGCAGCGTTACGGGATAGAGCTGCAATGCCGCGAGCAGGCCACACTCTCCGACAAGATCAAAGATGCGCTGAAAGAACTGGTCTACCAGGGCGACAGCACCGGCTATACCAAGATCTCGGCATACCTGTCCGCCAGGCTCAACCACAGTTATGGTTATCTCGCCAATGTATTCTCGGAAGAGACCCGTATGTCCATAGAGAATTTTTTCATGATCCACCGGATAGAGTATGCCAAACGCCTCATCATCAGTGGACGCGCCACATTATCAGAGATATCCTATGAGCTTAACTACAGCAGCCCGGCACATTTTTCCAGCCAGTTCAAGAAAGTCACCGGGCTGACCCCTTCCCTGTTTCAGCGCATCATCGAAAAAAAGCGAAAAGCACAGGCTTGTCTGCCTGAAAACTGAATGTAGCACATAGTAGTCTAAACACCCTTAAGATGCAGAAAACAGTAATACATGTCCTCCTTGCAGACGACGACGAGGACGATCGCCAGGCATTCCAGGATGCTTTCCTGGAGACGAAGATGGACACGCTCGTGACAACGGTCAACGATGGACGCCAATTGATGAACTATCTCTATGACCAGTCGCGGTCTCTCCCCGATATCGTCTTCCTGGATCTCAACATGCCCGCCAAAAACGGCGTGGAATGCCTGAAAGAGATCCGTGGAGATGCACGGTTCAAGGATATGACGATCGCTATCTACTCAACCTCACTGTCGGACCAGGACGTGGAGGATACTTTCGTAGCCGGGGCCAACGTCTATATCCGCAAGCCCAACAACTACACTTCACTCAAAAACATACTGGAGATCGTCATGAATATCAATTGGCAATATCATATGTCAGGCCTCAATAAAGAGACATTCCTGCTGAGTATCTGACCTGCAGAGCGTACCTATGAAGGTAATCGGCAAACAAGTGACCTCTCCGCGGTTCTACACGATCGCTTTCGTCGTGTCGGTCCTGTTACTGCTGTTTATAGCCGGAGTGACCTACAAACAACTCTTATCGCTCAATCACTCCCAGGGCTTGGTCATCCACTCCCATGAAGTTCATATCGAACTGGAACGCCTGTTTTCGGAGATCAAGGACGCCGAGTCCGAAAAACGGGGCTACCTGATCACCCGACATCCGGACTACCTGGCCGCTTACGACAGCAGCCGGCAGGATATACGGCATTCGCTCACCCGCCTGGATTCCCTGGTCGCCGACAACCCCAAACAGCGGTTCAACCTGGTCATCCTCAAGACCCTGGCCAATCAGCGGCTCATGGTCCTGGCCAGGGCGCTCAACGAAAGCCACAACTCCGAGCCTTCGATGGAGACCATGCAAAAGTTCATAGACGAAGGAAAATCACTAACCGCAGGGATCAAGTCACAGATCACCCGGATGCTCCACTATGAAAACAGCCTGCTCAAGAACCGCGAGATCCAGTATGAATACAATACACAACTGGCGCCGTTTACCGCCCTGTTCATCGTATTGTTTTCATTGTTCGTTTTCATCGTGTCTTTCTATAAACTGAGCGAGAATGTGCGCGAGCAGGAAGAACTCAACGCCAGGCTCACGATCGTCAACAAAGCCTTTGAGCACGCAGAGGCGATGGCCAATGTCGGCCACTGGCAATGGAACCAACGTACAGGTGAAGTACTCTTTTCAGACAATCTCTATCGCCTGCTGGGCGCCGAAGCAGGTGCATTTCAACCTTCGCTGGATACCCTGCTCAGCTATGTCCACCCCGAAGACAGGGAAGAACTCAGCGCGTCCTATGACAAGAGCCTGACGGGCCATGAGCAGCCGGCCAACCTCTTTCGCGTGAACCGCCCGGACGGAGCATTGCGCTATTTCAGCTCCCTGGCAAGGCGCACCGGAGATTCATACAGCCACAGCACATTGATCTGTATCACCCGGGATATCACCGACGAACATCTCAACCTGATCGCGCTGGAAGACAATAACCGGGAGCTGGAAAGCAGCAACGCCGAACTCGCCTCCTTCAACCACATAGCCAGCCACGACCTGCAGGAGCCCCTGCGCAAGATACAAATGTTCATATCGCGTATCCGCGAACCGGACAGCCCCGAGACCGCAGCCTCCAACGCCGGTTTTCTCGCCAAGATCCAGTACTCCGCAAACCGCATGCAAAAGCTGATACAGGATCTTCTCCTGTACGCGAGCACCACCAGGAGCGAACAGTTTGCAGATACGGACCTCGGTGAACTGCTGGATAGTGTCCTCCAGGAAATGGCAACCAATCTCGAAGAGAAACAGGCGGAAGTAGAAGTGACTTCCGTGCTGCCGGTCATGAACGTTATCCCGTTCCAGATCCGCCAACTGCTGATCAACCTACTGGGCAACTCTCTTAAGTACAGCAAAGAAGACATACCACCGATCATCCGTATCAGCGGCAAAACGATATCTGTCGAGAACGAAGGCGATATTCTTTACAACGACAAGCGGTACTATCGTATCTCCGTCGAAGACAACGGGATCGGATTCGAACAGCAATATGCCGAAAAACTCTTTGCTCCCTTCTACCGCCTACACGACAGAAAAACGTATTCGGGCACCGGGATAGGTCTCGCCATCTGCAAGAAAGTCATGGATAACCACGACGGGTTTATCACGGCCGAAGGACGCCCGGGAGCAGGCGCCACCATACATGTGTTTTTGCCGTTGGCCTGACCTTATCTCTCCTGCGACAGGCCCGCGCTACGTCAGTCCCAAACAGAAGATATCACATATATGTAATTTTTCACATGTATAAACAACTGAACATATCAGAATACATGGAAATGATGTAATACAATATTGAAATCCTGTAAGCAGACAGGGGGCCTGGGGGACTAGTTTTGTAACATATCCAAATTGATCAAACAAAACCAATCTTACCATGAAAACGCGCTCATTCATCATCTATATTTTCCCTTTGGCGGCGTTGGCCTTTACGGGCTGCTCCGGCGGCAGTACGGATACACATGATCCGAAAGACGTCGCTGAAGAACAGAACAAAGTCAAGTTTGAAGACGACCGCGATGCCAGAAATGATGCTGATTTCATCGTGACAGCGGCAGAAAATCACCTCCTCGAGATCCGGCTTGGACAGCTCGCCCAGGAGAGATCCTCGAATGCTGAAGTACAGAAACTCGGCCAGGCGCTGGTAACAGAGCATACGGCGGCCCTCAATAACCTCAAGTCGCTGGCCGATTCCAAACGCATCTCCATACCTGAGACGCTGACCGAACGCGCTCAGAAAAAGCTGTCCAATATGTCCGACGCAAGCGCCCGGGAATTTGACGGAGACTTCTGCGAAATGGTAGCAGATCTGCATAGCGACGCGATGCGCAAGTACCAGAAGGCTTCAGAGAATACCAACGATACCGATATACAACTCTGGGCTGCGGATCAGCTGAATATGCTGCGCAAGCACCAGGATATGGCCTACCGTTGCAAAGAACAGCCGGCTCCTGCCGACAAACATATGTAATCATCGCTGATGGGCTTGTGCCCACTAAATAAAGCGTACTCAATCCCTATAGGCCGGTACTTCCGGCAGGAACAACCGACCAGGCCCCGACAAAACAATCAGAATAGGAATAGGACACGACGACACTTCACACTCCGGAACGCGGAAAGCCGTGTTCCGGAGCCAGGGGCCTACGACTTAGATCTTACTTTTTCAGAACCTTAAAAATGTAAATAATCATGAAAGATGATAAAAAGAAGGAGCCTGTGCCGGGAGGCAGAGACCCCAATCAAAAACAACGCCAGGGTGAACAGGAACTGAATCCCTATGGCAGAAAACAAGACATAAACAACCCGCAGGACCGGCAGCCACGCAGAAATGAGGCGCCGGGAAAAGAGCCGGGACGTAACAATCCCGTATCTGACCAGGACCGGAACAATCCCGGCCGACGTACACAACAGGTAAACAATCCCAACGAAAGACCTTTCTCTGAGCGGGAAGACAGAGATCGCTCCCGCCCGGGCCAGGACGACAGAGAAATAGACCCGGTAACAAAGCCTTACCCCGTCGGACACGAAAGGGAACGGGGTCTGGAGGAAGATGAGCGGTTCCCCGGTCAGGATCAGACCAATCCTACTACAGGGAAGTCATTCCCGACAGGAGAAGAAAGATCCCCAAGGGACAAGCGCTCTGATCACGACAATCCCCGCAGGCTTTGACTTTTTGCAGGGTCCGCTCAGCCGCCTGCTTTTGTAAGGCGGCTGAGCGCTCTTTGATCTGACCCTGCTACCATTGATCTGAATAATCCAATCCATCATATATTTTCAAATTCCATCTTATCATGAACACACCATCAAAAAAAAGCTTGCTGACTTTTTCAGCCGGACTTGCAGCAGGCGCACTTGCAGGCGTACTCTTCGCACCTGATGCAGGTTCGAAGACCCGTAAAAAGATCGTCAACAAAAAGGACGAATTGCAAAACCAGTTGTACGAACTGGTCGATACCGGCAAACAGCAGTGGATGAAAGCCAAAGGCAAGGCCGAGGATGCACTTGAAATGACCAAGGATGAGTTGCGCGATTTCTTCAACTACATGATCAGCGACGGACTCAATCTCTGGGCGGATATCAAAACCCGCGTCCAACACCTGCGTACGGCTGACGAGACTGATCAGCAGGGCAAAAGCATGGCCCAGCAGTCCAACAACCACAAAAAACTAACAGGCAATCCCGCTTCTTCAAAGGTTTCATAATGTGAGGCACTATTTCTGTATCCCGCCTCAAGGGTGTTACTACTTGTTCTCATACGTGGATACAGAGTTCTTGATGAGCGGGATCACGTATTTCCCGCTCATCATCTTAAACCTTTCGGAGAAACACAGGTAAGGCATTACAATTCTCAAACAACGAAAACCTGGCTTATCATGGCGCTCCCCTTCAGATATCTCCGCATGATCGCTGCAGTGATTCAGATACCATCGGCAGCAGGAAGATTGCTCCCCGACCTGCCACACAGGCAAAGCCCCCCAGGCTTATCAGCCGGCAGAACACGCCGGCGCAACAGGAACCCTCTGCGCACACAAGGACTCCCTGCCCTACGGAAAAACAATATACTCCCCCGAAGCCGCTCTGCAGACAAGGACCACCTGGTCCCTCATGTATAATACTGCCCCAGCTCAAAAATTTGAACACCGAAAAACAACTAACTTATGCGTTCACTACTGTATATCGTAGCCGTTGTCCTGATCATCGGTTGGCTTTTTGGCCTCTTTGTATTCAGCGCCGGTAAAATCATCCACTTATTACTTGTACTGGCACTGATTTCTGTTGTCCTGGGACTGATCCGTCGCGCCTGATCCTGTTAACTTGCGAAGGAAGTCCGGGAGACTGCCGAAGTATGGACTAAAGTCTTTAACAGGAGCTATTCACCCTCTCTTGACACTTTCGACGGGATTGGATATATTTGGAAAGCAGCCCAGGCTGCAGGTCACCGACGCACCGAGTTCTTATGAAAGAGTTCATCAGGAAGAGCAGGCTGGTCCGGTCTTTGGTTGCTTTCTACCGGCTTTTCGGGGAAGCGCTTACCGGATTTCTCAGCCACAACGGGACGAAGCTCAGCGCTTCGCTATCTTACTACACTTTGTTTTCGCTTGCACCCATGCTGATCCTGGTGATCGGTATCAGTGGTATGTGGCTAGGCGAAGAGGCGGTACAAGGCTACCTGTACAAGCAGTTTGACGGCCTGATCGGAACACGGGGCTCCCTGCAGCTCCAGGAGATGATCCGCAATGTGAAGATCTCACGGGACACACCCTGGATGACAGCGATCGGCGCGATCACCGTATTCATAGGTTCTACAGCCGTCTTTGTAGAGATCCAGGACTCGATCAACACCATCTGGGGAGTCAGCGGCAAACAACCGCGTAAAGCATGGATCCAGTTGCTCATAGACAGGTTGGTTTCCTTTTCTACCATTATCGTGATCGGATTTCTACTGCTCGTTTCACTCGTATTCAGTGCACTAATCAATATGCTCAACGAGAATATATTCCACTCCTTCTCCGATACGGCATGGTGGCTTTTTTTCGTGGGTAACCTGCTGACGCTGCTGGCCGTGATGGCATTATTCAGCTTTATCTATAAGGTGCTGCCATATGCCAGGATCTCCTGGCGCGACGTGATGGTCGGCGCTTTCTTCTCGAGCATGCTTTTCCTGCTGGGCAAGTACCTGATCAACCTCTACCTAAGCAGTTCGAACACACTGACCGCTTTCGGGGCGGCAGGCTCCCTCGTGCTCATCATACTCTGGGTATACTACTCAGCTATCATACTCTATTTCGGTGCAGAGTTTACCAAAGCTTTCTCTAACCGATACGGCGGCAGGATACAACCCAGGCAACCGAAAAACGGCCCGGCTGCTACAGATCTTCCCGCACAATAGTTCCGAACCGGCTCACAACCCGCAAGACAAGCAATGGATCTACGCAGCCACTATCCCTTCTGGTTACTGAAAAACGGGCTCATGCACGAGTACCCGTCGCTGCAGGAAGACCTGGATACAGATATCGCGATACTGGGCGGCGGGATTACCGGGGCGCTTATTGCCTGGCAGCTGGTACAGGCCGGACGGGAGCCTGTGCTCATAGATGGCAGACATATCGGCATGGGCAGTACAGCTGCCAGCACTGCCATGCTGCAGTACGAGATCGACACGCACCTGTCCGATCTTACCGAAAGGATCGGGCGACGCGATGCCGATCGCTGCTACCGGCTCTGCATAGAGGCGGTAGACACGCTTTCGGACATTGTCCGCAATACCGGGATCAACGCCGGGTTCGACAGGCGTCCGAGTCTCTATTTCGCTTCAGTGAGAGGAGATGTAGCCGCACTGCGCAGAGAATTCGAAGCGCGCCGACGGATCGGTATAGATATACAACTGCTGGAGCGGGACGAGATACGCGACCTCTTCGGCTTCGATGCACCGGCTGCTCTCTACTCCCCTGCCAACAGTGCCCAGGTAGATGCCTATGCGCTGACACATGGCTTGCTCCGCCACGCCATGACATCAGGACTGACTGTATACGACAAGACCCGTGTGGAACGCATCACCTATGCAAGAGGTAGGGCTTACCTGTACACAGCGCATGGTCAGGTCATCCGGGCCAAACACCTGGTGATGGCCACAGGCTATGAAGCCAGCAGGTACTTACCCGGCTCTCTGATAAGCCTGCATTCCACCTATGCCCTGGTGAGCGAGCCATACCCTATGGAAGGCCTGTGGCACGAAGATGCCCTCATCTGGGAGACCGCCAGGCCCTATGTCTATATGCGCACCACCTCTGACCGTCGTATCCTGGTCGGGGGCAGGGATGAACCCTTCTATGACCCCGGCCGGCGCGATCGCCTGCTCCGGGTCAAGACCCAGGCGCTGGTCCGGGATTTCGAAAAGCTGTTTCCTCACCTCGGCCCGCTGCGCGTGGACTTCAGTTGGGCGGGCACTTTTGCCGAGACGCCGGACGGACTGCCCTATATCGGGCGTATAGCGGGACATCCCCATGCCTGGTTTGCGCTCGGGTTCGGAGGCAATGGGATACTCTTCAGCCAGATCGCCGCTGAAATACTGACAGCAGTGATCTGCGGCCGCAAACACAAGGATATGGCGCTGTTCGGGTTTGACCGGTACGGATAACTGTTTTCAGGGGCTGTTCAGAGCAACTATCGACGGGCGGTAGCCGTTAGAACTATATAAAGGCCCGCCCACGCATGATACCTATCACCTTACCCACCAAAAAGAAAAGTATATGCGCAGGAAGAAGAATAAATTCTGGAGCCGCTATGGCAAGCTGATCACGATAGTCGTAGTACTGCTCGTAGTCCTCAGGATCGCCCTGCCCTATATCATCCTGCACTATGCCAACAAGACACTGGCTGGTATGAAGGGATACTACGGGCATATCAATGATGTAGATGTAGCCCTGATACGGGGAGCTTATCAGTTGGACAGCTTTTATATCCAGAAAGTAGATACGCTCACAGGCAAACACACGGACTTCATCTCCGCACAGCGGGTCGATCTTTCCCTGCACTGGAAAGCGCTCCTGAAAGGACGGCTGGTAGGAGAGCTGATATTCGAACAGCCGGTACTGAAATTTACAAAGGATAAGGTAGAACTGAACCAAGTAGCCCGTGACACGGCCGACTTCCGCAAACTGCTTGAAGACTTTATGCCCATCAAGGTGGACAGGTGCGAGATCAGAGACGGTACGATCCGGTATATCGACCCACACTCGAAACCCGCCATAGATCTTGAGGCGCTGTATATCGGTGCGATAGCTACGAACCTGCGCAACGTGTACGATTCCGGATCTTTGCTACCCGCCACCCTGACCGCCAATGCACAGGTATATGGCGGCTCTTTTGCCCTCGCTATGAAACTCAATCCGCTCGCCGGCGAACCCCTCTTTGAACTCAACTCCACGCTGGAAGATGTGGACCTGACCAAATTCAACGACTTCTTCAAGGTATACGGAAGATTCGACATAGACCGCGGAAAACTCGGTCTCTATACGGAAGCCGCTACAGAGAAAGGAGCCTTCAAAGGGTATGTCAAGCCGCTCATCGACAGCCTCAGCGTTGTCTCATGGAGCGGCCAGGACAAAGAAGACAGTTTCTTCCAGAAGATCTGGGAGACCGGCGTGGAGTTTGTAGCAGAGCTGTTCAAGAATCAACGCAAGGATATGCTGGCGACCAAAATAGAATTCAGCGGACGGTTTGACAAGCCACAGACCGATGCCTTCAGCGCCGTGATGTATATCCTCTACAATGCTTTCATCGAAGCGCTCCGGCCTGCACTGGACTATGAGATCGACCTGGCAGGGCTACGCACCGAACGAAAAGAAAGCGGCACCGGGGACAAAACCGACTGATCCCCTCCGCTGCTCTTTTTTGACGGGCCGGAACTGGTATAACCGGCTGACTTTGCCGATATTGCAGTGTAACAGGCGGGTCCTCTATTTGACCGTAGTCAACAGGCCGAAAAGACAGACCGCCGTCACTGAAACGATATGAAACTTCCCTTCCACGACCGGAAATTTCTCTTTCTGCTCATAGCAGTATTCCTGGTTATCGGCCTGGAAGTAGCTTCGCTCCTGGGCTGGCATATACCGGGCCCTTATGCCCCTCTTGTCTTCGGGGCCTTCGTCCTGGGTATCGGCTACAAGGTACTCCTGCAGGGTGCCAGGGCGCTGGTACGCCTGCAGTTCAGCAGTATCAACCTCCTGATGCTCATAGCGGTAGCCGGCGCTTTCTACCTGGGCGAATACCCTGAAGCCGCCGTTGTGATCGTACTGTATGTGCTCGGAGAACGGCTGGAAGACATAGGCATTGAAAACAGCCGGACAGCACTGGACGAACTGGTCCGGAAAGCGCCGAGGGTGGCTACACTCAAATCCACCGGTGAGTCGGTCCTGATCGACAAGATAGCCGTCGGTACCATCATCCAGGTCAGGCCGGGTGAACTCATACCGATGGACGGCAGGATAACTCTCGGCGAGACCGCGGTCGATGAAGCAGCGATCACCGGAGAGCCCCTCCCTAAGGACAAACATCCGGGCGACGCCGTATTTGCCGGTACACTCAACAGGCACGGCTTCATCGAACTGGAAACTACCCGGCTCTCGGAAGACACTACATTCTCGAAGATCGTCCGGCTGACTTTCGAGGCACAGGCCAACAAGAGCGATACACAGAAGTTCATCCAGCGCTTTTCCCGGTACTATACACCTTCGGTGATTGTACTGGCCGTACTGCTATATGCTGTGCCGGTCCTCCTGTCGGACGGGAACAGCGATACCTGGCTAAGACAGGCCATCACCTTGCTGGTCATCGCCTGTCCCTGTGCCCTCGTCATCTCTACGCCGGTAGCCATATATGCGGCTATCGGCAATGCATCCTCCAGGGGTGCACTGGTCAAGGGCGGCAAATACATAGAAGCAATGGCAGGCATCCGGGCCATCGCCCTGGACAAGACGCGGACGATCACCTATGGCACACCCATCGTATCGGATATCCTGCCCCTCGGCGACACAAGCCGCGAAGAATTGCTGGCCTGCACGGCCGGCGCTGAGATGTTTTCAGAACACCCGCTGGCACAGGCCATCGTCCAAGCCAGCCGGAAAGAAGGATTCGAACCTCATGCTGCAGGGCAGTTTGTAAGCATCGCAGGCAAGGGAGCTACCGCCCGGTGCCTGGTATGCGAAGATGAGACCATCTACCTCGGCAAGCTCTCTTTCATCGGGGAGCGCGAGGAGATCCCGGACGGTGTAGAGAAGGTCGTGGAGGGACTCTCCGCCAATGGCAAGACTAGTGTGGTCGTAAGTTTCGGCGCAGGAGTGGCGGGCATCATCGGTCTGACGGACGAGGTCAAACCCGACAGCATCACTGCACTACGGAAGCTCAGGGCGCTGGATGTCGTCCCGGTCATGTTGACCGGCGACAGCGAAAAAGCGGCGCACTATGTCGCCTCCGAAGTAGGTATAGACCGTGTGCACGGGGGGCTGCTGCCCGAAGACAAGGCGTACCGGATGAAGGAGTTGCTGCAGGCTTACGGTTCAGTCGCGATGGTAGGGGACGGTATCAACGACGCTCCTGCCCTGGCACAAGCGACAGTAGGGATAGCTATGGGGGCGGCAGGGAGCGATACGGCTATCGAGACCGCCAATATCGCCCTGATGAATGACCGGCTATCGCTCATCCCCTTCCTGGTCCGGCTGGGCAGGGCGACCCTGCGACGTATCAGGATCAATACAGCCAGTGCTATCCTGGTCAAACTGCTTTTCATCCTGCTCGCCTTCGCAGGTTATAGTCACCTGGCGCTGGCTATCGCGGCAGATGTGGGGGTGACCCTGATCGTCATACTGCTGAGCCTGCAACTGATGAAACTGGAAGAAGACGAAACAGAAGAAACAGGCTCCTTACACCAGACATGAACCAGGTAGAACTACGTGGTTTTGACGTAGATACTACCTGTTTTGAGCTGTGGGCCATCTATCAAATACACACACCATGTATCTTGTCTCCTGATTTTGTGGTGAGCAGATCCCACCTTATTTGAGTACACAGACAAGATAGTAACCATGCACAAAATGATTTATATGACACTCGATCCACTCAAAGAGTCAGGCTCCGCAACCCTGTTGCAAAACCCGCAGCAGGATACGCAGAACTGGTTCAACCTGCCCAATGCGCAGATTCCGGGGCAGTTCATGTATGCGACCGCAACTCCGGGCGTATCCTTGCGTATCAGCTCCTACCGACTGAATAAGACGCAACTGCTCTCACTGCTCACAGGCAGCCCGGACAGGCTCAGGTTTCACCTGGCTACGATCTCGCCCCAGATACCTTCCAGGCCGGGCTTTACCCTCATAGCGCAGGCCTACGACTCGACCAAGGGCGATCCGGGCTGGAACAACGCTATCTACATGCAGCCCGACACCTACTCCGCTTCCAATGCCGTGATCAGCCCCGAACTGGCCATGCAGATGAACGAAGCATGGATGAGCCTGTCGGACCAACAGGTCGCTGCCAGCGTCAATTCGGACATATACGGAAGGCTCAAGAGCTATTGTTTCCTGGCGTCGGATGTGACTACGTTGATCAATTACACCACCACATTCGCCTCAGATCCGCTGTCCATGACTGTATACCTGGGCGCATACGCTCCATCGGCAGGACACCCTTATGTCTTTCGCGTGATCATGATGATCAGCAACGGCCGCGGCGAAAAATCAGATGTATTCTTTGAGTTCTCATCACCCTGCCCGCCGGCTTGTTGATTAGTCTCCGTCCACGAACACGCTAACTCCCACTGCTCATGGATGAGAGCCTTGCAAGAATACTCATGCAGGTATCGGTCTATTCGATCCTGCTGCCTCTGGCATTGGCGATTGCGAGGATACGCAGCAATATCCGCGAACACCGGATGCTGAGTATCCTCGTTTTTCTATCTGCCTTCACCGAGTTTGCCGCCCTCGTCATAGGCCAGGGCCTGCACCTCAATAACCTGCCGCTGCTACATATATTCACGATCCTCGAATTTGGCCTGCTGGCCGGCATATTCAGGGATCACCTGCAGCCGACCGTCCGGCCGGGACAACTCTACGGCCTGATTGCGGGGTTTACCATATTTGCCATACTCAACAGTATATTCAACGAGTCTATTCTGCAGTTCAACGCTGTAGCCCGCGGTATAGAGAGTATCCTTATAATCCTGCTTGTATTGTTGTATTTTTATGTCACGCTCAAGACGCTTAAAGTGAGCAGGCTGGAGAGCTCTCCTCTGTTCTGGATCAGCTCCGGGTTGCTGATATACTTTTCTGCGGGCCTGTTCGTGTTCATCTACAGCAACTATGTGATGGAGTCGCAGGAGGCCAGCTTTACCGTCTGGGGCATTCATACATTCATGAGTATCGTACGCAACCTGTTTTTTGCCGTAGCACTATGGGTGAAACCGAAGGATTGAAATTGCCGGACCTGATGATCATGGGTATCATCGGCATGCTCCTGCTCGCCATCGCCATCATCGTTTTCTTCGTCGTTTATCAGCAACGCCTGCTCGCCCAGCGTGACGAAATACGCCAGATGGAGCTCGACTACCAAAAGGACCTCCTCCACTCCAGTATGCAGACCCAGGAGACAGAAAGAAGAAGGATCGCTGCAGACCTGCACGATAGTATCGGGAGCCAGCTATCGGCCGCCAAACTGTACATCAAGCAGATGCGGCACGACAAACCACCCGAAAACCTCAGCTTCCTGCGGGAAGAGTCCCTCAACCTGCTTGACGAAACGATCCGGAATGTACGGGTGATCACGCAGAATCTCCTGCCGCCGAGCCTGGAACAATTCGGACTGGCTGCTGCGCTGGAAGACCTCAGCAGCCGTATCCGGGAGTCGGGACTGCTGGAAATAGACTGCCTGTGCAACCGTGCCGATACGCGCTTTGCCCCGGAACAGGAAACCGCCGTATACCGCATCGTCCAGGAGCTGATCAACAACACGCTCAAACATGCGGCCGCCAACCGCGCGGAAATCAGGACCGGCTTCATCACCGATCGTA
The DNA here is from genome assembly GCA_964537925.1 of uncultured Saprospiraceae bacterium. Taxonomy (GTDB): domain Bacteria; phylum Bacteroidota; class Bacteroidia; order Chitinophagales; family Saprospiraceae; genus SLDF01. The sequence continues at coordinate 85,527 of CAZICV010000004.1, forward strand.
TATTTGCCCTGTCCTACCGGGACGACGGGGCGGGATTTGACGCCAGGGCCATAGCCGGAGACCATAAGGCCAAAGGACTCGGACTCAAGAATATAGAGAGCCGGGCCAACGTGCTCGGCGCACAGGTCGAGTGGAACTCCAGGCCCGGCGAAGGTGTGCATATGACCCTGCAGTTTGCCCTTTGAACGATACCCGGTTGCTTAGTTTACGACGACTCAAATGTCCACCCTATGGAAAAGCCCATCAACCTGGCCATAGCCGATGATCAGACCCTCTTCCTGAAAGGCCTCAAGTACATCATCGATACATTCGACAATATCCGGCTCAAGGTCATTGCTGAGAACGGCCGCCAACTCATAGACCAACTGGAGCACGAACCCGTAGATGTCGTGCTGCTCGACCTCAATATGCCGGTGATGGACGGTATAGAGACCGTACGCCACCTCAAGAAGCACTACCCGCATATCAAGGTCATCTTCCTCACCATGTACGACGATGACCGGCTGATCGCCCATGTGATGGAGATCGGCGCCAACGGCTACCTGCTCAAGGACGAGGAAGCGGAGGTCGTGCGTGAAGCGATCGAGAGTGTCATGCGCACGGGCTTTTACTTCAACGACTATGTATCCAAGGCACTGCTCAGGGACGTGAAGAACAAAGGCGGTCAGCAGAGCCCGCCCAAGTTCCAGCAGCGGCTCGATCTCACCCGCAGGGAAATGGAGATACTGGAACTCATCTGCCGCGAATACCCCACCAATGAGATAGCCAACAAACTATTCATCAGCCCGCGGACAGTAGAAGGACACCGCAAGAACCTGCTGGAAAAAACAGGCGTGAAGAATACCGCCGGACTGGTCATCTACGCACTCAAGAACAAACTGGTGGACCTGATCTGATCCCGGCAAGGAGCGCCCTACCCTATCCCATAAGGTCCGATAGGCAATCGCAGCTCGACCGTAGTGCCTTTACCTACGATTGATGCCACCTGTATCTCACCCTGGTGCATCCGGATGATATTCTGCGTGAGCGGAAGGCCTATACCGTAACCCTCATAGTTCTTGGTATTCGAAGCCCTGAAGAAGGGATCATAGATGTACTTCAGCTCCTCGCCGGGGATACCGATCCCCTGATCCTTCACGACAATGAAAACATGTGTATCCGATGCCCCGATAGAGACATTGACCGTCTTGTGATCGGAGTATTTGCAGGCATTCCCGATGATATTGCTGAGCGCCAGGTGCAGGAGTTGCTCATTGGCCTTGACCTTCAGCTTGGCCGGATTCTCAGGCAGCAGGCCCATATCGAGGTGGATCCGGTTTGACGGATCGATACGCTGGATGGTCTCTCTCACATCATACAGCAGCTGATCTATCCTTACTTTGTCAAACTTCTGGATCTTGCCGTTGAAGCCGGTTTGCGCCAGGAACAACAGGGCCTGGGTTTTTTTCTCCAGCTTTTCAGCTTCATCGAGTATCACCCGCAAAGACTCCATGTAGTCCTCGGTACTTCTCGGTTTGGAGAGCGTCACATCGGCCTCGCCCATAATAGCGGTGAGCGGAGTCCGAAGCTCGTGGGAAGCGTTGCTGATGAAATTGTTTTGTGTCTCAAAGGATGTTTCAATCCTGTCCAGCATATCATTGAAGGTAAGCGCCAGCTCCTTCAGCTCTCCTTTTCTCTTGCCCACCGAAAGCCGGAGGTGCAGGTTTTCCGAGCTGATCTGCCGTACCCTGTCGGTTACCTGCTTCAGAGGTTTCGTAATATACCTGGAAAAATAATATGTAAACACCAGGAATATAATGACCACTGCGATAAATGTCAGGACCATAGTTCGCTGGATATAGGCGGTCCTGTGCATATCAAAATAGTTCTGTGCGGAAGCTATGACGATGTATTTCCCCTGCTCACCGTAGTACAGGATGCCTTTGTAGTAGAGCTCCTTGCTTCTGAACGACCCCTTGCCCTCAGTAAGGATGGCCTGGACAAACTTCGCCGGTACATGCAGAGAATCGGCTATATGCTGTACATCCGCATCGGCGCCGACAGCTATAAAATAATCTTCTTCCGTAGGCAACCTTTCGAAAAACTCGCTGCGCAGCTCTTCAAGGTCATCCACTTTCAGGTTCCGGGGCTTCCCAAGCTCCACTTTAGCGGCAGTGACAGCCCTTATCTCCAGCAATTTGTTGAAGTCCTGCTGCGAATAGCTGCTCAGGGATTCGTAGATATAAACACTGAAACTGCCCATGACCGTCACTAGGGTCACAAGGAGAAACAGCATCGTTTTCGTTCTCGCCATCATACCAATAAAGATTTGACCCTGTTGCGGGCGTCGCTTCAGTCCTCGCTCTCCCTCAATACATAGCCCATCCCTATGACTGTCTGGATCAGCCTTTCTTCGGGACTTTTATCGAGTTTTTTGCGGAGATAGTTCACGTAGACATCCACCACATTAGTCCCCAGGTCGTGATTGATGCCCCATACCTCCTCCAGTATATCCATCCTGCTCAATACCTTGTTCTTATTCAGCAGGAAACAGTGGAGCAACCGATATTCCGTAGTAGTCAGCGATATATCCTTGCCGGCTCTTTTCACCGTCTTCGCGTGATCATCCAGTTCCAGGTCCGATATCCTGTAGATATGTTCTTCCTGCGGCTCCTGCCGGACGTCGTTGATGAGCCTGGCGCGTCGGAGCAGGTTTCTTGTACGGGCCAGCAACTCGATGAATTTGAAGGGTTTCACCAGGTAGTCATCAGCGCCCGTTTCCAGGCCCATTACGATGTTCTCCGTCGTCCCGAGCGCCGTAAGGAACAATATCGGGATAGTGGCCTTACTGTCCCGGATCTGCCTGCACACTTCGATACCGTTCATCCCCGGAAGCATGATATCCAGGATGACCAGGTCCCAGTCCGAGTCCAGCGCCATCTGCAAACCGGAATGACCGTCAAACGCCACCGCTATCTCATAGCCTTCTTCGCTCAGTCCTTTTTTTATGAATGAGACAACCTGGGCTTCATCTTCAACTAATAAAATCCGCTTCATAGTCCTGGTTGGTATATGTTCAGCTATAGACTCAAAACTGATTGCCCAACACCGGTGAACATGGTTTGGTTATCTCGTGGTACAAAAAAGCCCTCCACACCCCTGCAGCGCCTTGCAAAATAAAGAGTACCAGCGCCGAGGAAAACATCACTGCTGGCAGACAGGGCTAGGCTCCTCTTTTTTCTGTTTGCCGGGCAACCCGCCCAGCCTGAAGTCGCGGATACGCACATCGACCAATGGCCTGCGCCTGTGAACGACCAGCTTCCTCAATAGCCTGATCTTGTAAGTGTCGTAAATGATCACCCCTACCAGTACCAGGCAGATTGTATAGAAAACGGCAAATCCCAGTGCCATGTAAGCAAATCCGGCCAGGATCGCGCCCGCCACATACGACCCCATAATGCTGAGCAGTAACACCGCCCGGCCCCTCAGGTCTTTATTTTCCCTGTATTCCCTGCGCGTAAACATAGAAAAAAGGATGCCTAGATCGGTCGTCACTCCGGTCAGGTGCGTGGTCTTGACCAGGAAGTTGGAGATACTTGCCGTAAGGCCGTTTTGCAGCCCCATTGCAAACAACATCACCGCTACCAGCATCTCAGTCTCTGCCAGTGTCTCCCGGTAGAAAAACTGGCCGTAAATGCCTACTCCCATCAGGCAGATGATCTCCAGCACCAGCGGCATCGCATGAGCCAGGTAAGGGACCTTCCTGTTGAAATGAATAACGATAAAGTTGGAAATAAAGCTTCCCAGGAAGAAGAGGAAGATCCAGGAAAACACCATCGCGATCTGGAACAGGTTGCCCCGGATGATTTCCGAAGCCAGTATCGCGTAGTGGCCCGTCACATTGGAAGTAAACGCGAAGAATATCAATAAAGAAACAATATTGACCATACCCGCTGCAAAAGCAGTCAGGCTGCCCAGCTGAATATTGTCCTTAAGCGTCCTGCTGTTGCTATATCTTCTTAACATGTTTTAATTTTTATATTATAGATATTGATCTATATATACAAATGAAATAGATAATATTAGACTTGAATTGATCAATAACTATCGGCACATTTCAGCTCCGGCTGAAACCGGGATCCGTACTGGAACCATCAACACCGGCTCCGATGGCTCACGATCCATAGTACCGGCACATTCAGCATACGGGTAATCGTCTCTCCGGATCTCTCAGGGGATAGGCCGGGACTTTGTGAAGGTCAGTTGGGCGATTCCCCTGGCTTGCATAGCGGCATCAAAATGCAGTACCATACTATCCTCCCTGATCCGGGTGATCTGGTAATGCTCTACAAAACGATCCTCATACCTGATCTCCAGGACATTGCCTCTCCCCTTGAGACACCAGGAGCCACAGAGCTCTCTGTCCGGAAGCCGGATGACCAGCTTGCCTCCCGGCTCGAAAACCCAGGTCTCCGCCTGGTGGATGACCAGGTCCCGACCGAGCAGGTCGTGGCCTCCGGTCGGGCCGTGGTGAGTATCCCTCAGCTTGCTGCCCGAAGTACACTGCGACTCATAGACCCACTGGGTCTCTTCCCACTGGCCGATAACAAGCTGTTCCGGGCTGGGCGCTACTTTGACCATCCAGGCAATGCTACCGACAGCCAGGAAGAATACTAAAAAGTACCATCTCAGGAAAACCATACTAAACAGATTTTTAGCTGGTCGCTACGCTGTTGAAAAACACTTCCGCCACCTTGTCTTTCTCCGGAAGTACGGTTTCCATACTGCACACTACCTCGTGGATACGGGCCAGTGAGCCGTACACGAACGGGAGTACATCAAAGCTTTTTTTGCTGGTGAACCGGGAATTCTTCTGCGCAGATACATAGATATCCTCCACCTTGTTGGCCTCGATAAAATTGTCGAACGCATTCTGGGTAAAACCCGTGAAGATCTCCTTCCTGATCGAATTGATCTGGGAGGCAAATTTGTTGTGAATCACTCCGCAGGCTGCTTCGAATGCCGGATTGCTGAGTTGCTCTGCAATCCGTCTCTTTGATACAAACATCAGGTCTGTAATAGAGTCTGTCAGGTGGGACCCGTGAAGAAGTATGATGTCATACCGGCAATCCCCTTTGTGTGCGCTCAATACATTCTTGAGTACATTCAGCGACTGAACACTGAAATCCGTAGGCACCACGATTGTCTTTCTCATATGTTTAATTTTTTGATGAGACAAAAGTATCCCCCGGAGGTTAGAGCCATTTAAGAACAGCTTTAAAGGGAGATTAAAATCAATGTATATACATTAAAAAGAGATTAGAATCACGGGGGTGGCCGACCCGGCTACTGATTAACAGATACTTACATGATTTTTCGGGTAAATTGGACTGAAACAGGTCCGATCGAAAGAGCTTCGGTCACGTACAACCGGCCGCTACATTGCTGGTGGCCGAATGTCGGAAAACGGGACGCTAAGGCTTCATATCCACGTGTTCCAACTCCTGCAAGGCGTGTATTAAATCAACATCATTCAAAACATGCAGCATGGCAGCCAATACACCGTATGATCCAACAGTACATATCCGGGACCACGACAGGCGTCTGCCTGTCGTTCGCCGACCTGCCTGGCCTCAACTGTAGCTGATGTCAAACAGATCATACGCAGAAGCTCATGCTACCCTGAGTAGGGCCTATCTTATTAAGATACGAATTTTCCGGTATATTCCGGGCAATGCCAACCAACATTATTCATACATCGTATTCTTCTCTACCTATTAGCAACACCTCCCGTTCGGTGCCCGAGCTGCATCGACCGGGATTTATCCGACGATCATGACACGTATTCTACCTTCGCTTATATTGCTTCTCCTGGTACAAGTCGCGCTACAGGCGCAGCATACCAAGGCCTTCTATGTAGGTCATAGCCTCAGCGACCAGATACCCGATATGGTCAAGTCACTTTCAGATGATCATACGGAAGTGAGTTTTGACTGGGTGTACCAGTGGATACCCGGTGCTCCTCTGTGGTGGCAGTGGGAGCGCCAGTACGACCAGGGGCATGCCATCATCGATCCCCACTACTATGGCTTCTACGATCCGCAGCACGGTCTGCCAGCTGGTGACTTCGACGTGCTCGTACTCACGGAATCCGTGCCACGCCACTGGAGTAGTATAGGCGATACCTACAGCTATGTCGACAGTTTCTTCTCCTACGCGCTACGTTATAATCCCGGTATACAGGTCTACCTCTATGAAGACTGGCACTGTCTGCTCAGTGGTGACCCTACCGGCTGTGACTACGACATACCTGCGGCCGGCTGGAGGCAACGCCTCACGGATGACCTGCCCATGTGGGAGAGCGTGCTGGACACCATCAACAACCGCTACAACCCGGTCAACCCCATCTGTATGATACCTGCCGGTCAGGGTCTTGCCAGGCTATACGATTCGATCGAAGCCGGAGCCGTACCAGGTATCACGGATATCAGCCAGCTCTTCTCGGATGATATACACCTCACGGATCAGGGTAAGTATTTCGTAGCCTGCGTACACTTTGCCATGATCCACCGCACCAGCCCGGTAGGGTTGACCAGGCAGCTGCAGGTATGGTGGGGTGGAGATTTCGACCCTCCCTCCGAAGAACTGGCGCTGGTCATGCAGCGGATCGCCTGGGAGACTGTACAGGACTACCCGCGCACCTGCCTGAGCTCGTCTACCTCTGTCCATTCCCCTGCGGATACCCCCGACCTAAAAATAACGCCTAACCCCGCTTCACAGACTCTCAATCTCCAGTATGAGGGTGAAGCTCAACAGTGGGTACTCTCGGATCTACTGGGTCGTATCCGGCTTTCCGGCCATTCGAGGCAACTGGATATATCCCGGCTGCCGGCGGGGGTCTACCTCATTCGGTTTGGCGGAGAAGGACGCGCTTACCCTGTTTTGAAGACGGATTGAAGTACGTCTTTCAAACACAGTCATAAGACCGCAGCTGCCATATGCTCACTGTCTGAGCGGCCGTGCGGGCACGGCCTTGCTCCTGATCTTCCTGGACAGGTCCCTGGACAAGCTGTCGATCGCTTCCGTATACCTGATATAACGCTCCTTCAGAGTAGCATCTCCCTGACCCGGGCCGATCGTATCCAGCAGCGATGCGATCCGCATATTGTACCTGGCGATCTCCTTGCTCGCGGCCGTGTCATTGACAGCCTCGGCCTGAGCCTGCAAATCCTGGAGTACGCGGGCCTGTTGCTCGGCGATCCCGGATAGATCAACGGGTCTGTCCGCTCTCAGTTCCTGCAGCACACTGTCCTTCAGCCGGATATTCTGGTAAGATGTCTCGATCACCTGGAGGGAAGCGATCTCTTTGCCCTGCTCGGAGATCAGGTCGTTCTTGTAAAATGCCGTCACGAAAGTGAATCCGCCGACGATGACCGTCATGATACACCCGATGATGATGTAGCGGTTTATCATCTTCGTAATCGCAGACGAGACAGATTCCTTGTCGATCAACCTGTCGATCAGCTTGTACGCCAGGTACATGAGCAGAAAACCAAACCCGGACAACCCTACGCCCAGGATCTTAACGACTATGTCCAAGCCTTCCATACCGTATGTGTTGAAATGAACCGGGAAAAGAAACAACGCAGGCAAAAAATTATGCCAAAAAGTTGATTTTCAGCCATTAATATACGAAACAGATCATAGTCCAAAAGAACACAAAAGGATTTTAACTAAAAAAGCAGGACTGACACATAAACTCTACTATCCAATGCACCGACAAACCTGACTTATGATAGATAGGAGTTGAAAAATACCTGTACGAAAGAGATAGCTAGCGATTCAATGCTGCCTCATACACCCGCACCCAATCTGCTACCGTCACACGGGAAGCCAGCTCCCCAATGAGTGCGTAGGGTATCTGCTCTACCTTCTTGAACCGGATACAGGACTTGCCCATATCGAGCCGGGTCTTCACATGCCTGGGGTATTCATCGACAAACCAGGACAGGAGTGCCTCGTCCATATAGATGCCCATGTGGTAGAGTGCGATGAAGTTTTTCTGGGAGGCGATACTCAGGAACGGAAGCGGCGTAGCCGGATCACAATGATACCCGGCAGGATACAAAGCGTGCGGCACCACATAGGTGATCATGCCATATCCCGTGGTCTCAGCAAAACCTTCCGGCAGGCTGTCCAGGATCGTGCTGCGCAGTTGCTGCATAGCGGCACGCCTGTCCTCGGGTAATTGGGCGATATATTGTTCCGGTATGTCTGCCTGGATCTGCATATTTCCTGTCTACGCTGGTGAATTCATAATTTGCTCCCTACGGAAAATCTATCGACACACAATATAGTGAGCCCTCGCTCGTCCGGTCTTTAGCTCGTTCTTATCTTTTTGCAAACCCGGCATTCCCCGCTTATCAAGCCAGTCCAATTGGGATATTTCGTGTCGAAAAAATCATACAAAATCGACATGTTATATATACGTGTACATTTCCTGTACACATAGTTCTCATAGTAAAACTAAAAGCCTCCAGTGCAATACTCCAGTTTTGAGGCGGCAGCCCTATATTAGCCAAGCCATGGATTACGAACGTCTCTCCATCCCTGAAGCCACACGTATCCAGCAGGAGCTGCGGAGCCGCCTGGATATCCGCGACCGGGATCTGCAGATCGACACGGTCGCAGGAGCAGATATCTCGCTCAACCTGTATAGCACGACCATCTATGCCGGTATCATCCTTTTGTCCCTGCCTCAACTGCAGCCCATCGCGTATTCGCTGGTCAGATCGGAGACCAGGTTTCCCTATGTACCGGGTTTCCTGGCTTTCAGGGAAGCTCCGGCGCTGGTACAGGCCTGGAAGCAAATGCCTGAAAAGCCCGGAGTGCTGGTCGTAGACGGCCACGGGATCGCACATCCCCGGCGCATGGGCATCGCATCACACTTCGGTGCACTCACCGGTCAGCCGACACTGGGTTGCGCCAAAAAACTGCTGTATGGCCGCTCTTCCGAACCCGGACCGGCTGTCGGAGATGCAGCTCCGCTGATGTCAGGTAGTGAACAGATCGGCCATGTATTCCGCAGCAAATCCCGCACAGCACCGGTCTTCATATCTCCCGGTCATCTCATCGGCATGGACAACTGCCTGGATATCATGAGACGCTGTACCGGACGGTATCGCATACCCGAACCCACCCGCCTGGCCCATGAGCTGGTCAACAGGTTCCGGCGCGGAGAGCTGCAGGAAGGTTATCACAAACTTTAAGGAGCGCCTACCCAGATCGTCGCCCAGCGATCATCTCAGGATCGCCACAGGTACAGAATGTACCTCCCGGCTCGTCACCAGGCGTACTGTATACACTCCCCCCGGCAGATCGCCTGTATGGATCATCTGCCGGTCCGGGGACGCCAAGGTCACTTGCCTCAGTACACGGCCGTCCGTCGATAGCAGCTCCGCGCGCCCGTGCAGCGGCGAACTGATATAGATATGGTCTCCTGCAGGATTGGGATATACTTCGAGTAAAGCCAGCTTGCCTGGCTCTCCGACTGCGTTGACGCCGAGTATGGTGATCGGCTCGCAAGCTTCGGATGACAGCAACGCGCAGCCCCGCTTATGTACCGTCACACAGATCGTATCCTGCAGCTCTTTGACAAGCCGCAGCAATACCTCCGCCGTACCCTGGCCGGACAGTATCTCATAGCCCTCACCCTGCTGCCAGCTGATCACCGATGTGCTGTCCCAATTGGTCAGGCTCACTGTGATCGTATCGCCTTCGTCTCCCGACTGCGGGCTATCGATTACCGGCACTGAAGGAGCGATCCGGTTGTCTTCGATCGTAAATGAAGACGCCGAAGTACAGATCACTCCGCCATACTCTACCGTACGAAAGTGGTCATATTCACCCGGCTCCCATATTGCCAGTGAGCTCCCCGGCCGATCTAGTGGAACACCATAACGCTGCCACTCGTCCTGCACATTCACTATTTCAGTACCATCCGATAGTTGTGCGACACAATTTGTCACATCAGCCAGTATCTCATCGCTGGGACATTCGAGCACAGTTGAAGACAGTTGCACATCACATTGGGCCTCTATTGCTCGCACTCGTGTGTAGGTCGTACTGTCGCAGCCGTGCTCATCGGTTACCCGTGTCCCGTAATCTCCGGGACTTTCTATCCACCCCAGCTCCGCATGCTCGTAAGGCAGGTCTTCCGTGCACAGGATGATCGTATCGTGCGGCAGTTCATACTCAATGAATGTGATGTGAAAACTGAGGATGCTATCGCACCCGGCTGACGAACTGAGCTGATAGGTCTTCTGGCCGCTTGGCGGATAAAAACTGAAGCCATCCACTTCATACGTGCCCGCTTCGCTACACCATACTACATCAGGCAGATCGGTCACAGGGAGATTCACCACCTGGACCTCTATACAGACATCTCCTTCATAATCATTGTCGTCGATAAGGCTGTACAACGCATTCTCCGCATTGTATAGGCAGACCCGGTATATACCGTCCGGTGTACCCGGCGGTATAGTTACCTCTATCGATCTGCTGCTCGTCGTTCTATCCTCACCATCTACTAACCAATAGAAGGCAGCTGCAAAACCGGGCTCGTCTACCGTAAACATAGCCGTCTCCCCGGCACACATCGTCGATGGACCGGTGATCTCCGTGGGATCGGCCAGCAATGGAGCCGTTATCCCTTGAGTAGCCGTGATCTCAAAATCGCAGATATCTCCGGCACAACCGTCCAGCATGACCCAGTACTGCCGGCCTACTACAAAAGTACCTCCGACACCGAGCGTAAATGTACCAACCATACAGCCCGCAGCGCAGGTACCTACTGTCGCATAATTACCTCCGCCGAACGGAGGTGGACAGGTAGATACGATCGCTCCCTGAATGCCTACATTACCGCCTGCATGCTGGCAATTGGATGGTGTGATGGTCACCGCCACAGTCGTGGAGGTAGCGATGAAGCTAAACCAGGATGGATTATCCAGTGAGATGCCCTGACCACAGATAGTAGCAGAAAAAGCTCCCGTGGGTTGCCGCAAAGACCCGCAATATCCATCCAAATACGCCACTACAGGTGCATCGTCACAAAAGACTGTGGGCTCAATAGAGCCATTGTTGCACTGTGCATGAGCAGGTAAATAAAACATCATCAGACCTGCGAAAAGAATAGCTCTGAAACAAATGTAAACGCTCGTCTTCATAAGGTTAAATTTTAAAATATACAGACACATGGCATTTCAACATAGATGGGAAGCATCCACAGAATTTCATCCGATTTTAACCCGTTCACACCCATTCTACCCGCACAGGAAAATCCATTACCTACTCAAAACGGAGCCATCCATAGATTTTCAAAGTCGATCAATGCCCTGACCGGCTATCTCATAAGCACTACAGGAATAGCATAGACTGCCTGATCTGCTACGAGACGTACCGTATATACACCGGCCGGAAGATCATCAGTACGGATCATCTGCCGGTCCGGGGACGCCAACGTCACTTGCCTCAGTACACGCCCGTCCGCCGTCAGCAGCTCCGTACGCCCGTACAGCGGCGAACTGATATAGATATGGTCTCCCGCCGGGTTGGGATATACTTCCAGCGGCTTTGTCAGACTGACCTCGCCGACAGTATTGACACCGAGTATGGTGATCGGCTCGCAAGCTTCGGATGACAGCAATGCGCAGCCCCGCTTATGTACCGTCACACAGATCGTATCCTGCTGCTCTTTGACAAGCCGCAGAGATACCTCCGCCGTCCCTTGGCCGGAAAGTATCTCATAGCCCTCACCCTGCTGCCAGCTGATCACAGATGTGCTGTCCCAGTTGGTCAGGCTCACTGTGATCGTATCGCCTTCGTCTCCCGATTGCGGGCTATCGATTACAGGCACTACAGGAGCGATCCGGTTGTCTTCGATCGTAAATGAAGTGTAAGAAATACAATATACCCCTGCATACGCCGCATGCTCGATATGGTCATATTCTCCAGGCGCCCATATTACCAGGTAGGAACCCTGCACTCCCAGGTCCACTCCGTTGTGCTGCCATTGATCCCGTGTATTGATCACAGGAGTGCCATCTGACAGGTGTACCGTACAGCCCGTAGCATCAACCGTTATCTCTTGATCGGGACATTCAAGTACCGTAGCGGACAACTGCAGATCACAATGAAAGTCGATCGTACGGACACGTGTATAAGTCGTACTGTCGCAGCCGTGCTCATCGGTTACCCGTGTCCCATAATCTCCGGGACTTTCTATCCACCCCAGCTCCGCATGCTCGTAAGGCAGGTCTTCCGTGCACAGGATGATCGTATCGTGCGGCAGTTCATACTCAATGAATGTGATATGAAAACTGAGGATGCTATCGCAGCCGGCTGACGAACTGAGCTGATAGGTCTTCTGACCGCTTGGCGGATAAAAACTGAATCCATCCACTTCATACGCGCCTGCTTCGCTACACCAGATCACATCCGGCAGATCGGTCACAGGAAGATTCACCACCTGGACCTCTATACAGACATCTCCTTCATAATTATTATCGTCGATAAGGTTATACAACGCATTCTCCGCGTTGACCAGGCAGATCCGGTATACACCGTCCGGTGTACCCGGCGGCACTGTTACCTCTATCGATCGGCCGTTGGTCGTTCCCTCCTCACCATCTACTAACCAATAGAAGGTAGTGGCAAAACCGGGTTCGTCCACCGTAAACATAGCCGTCTCTCCGGCACACATCGTCGATGGACCGGTGATCTCAGTCGGCTGCGCGAGTACAGGATCACCAATGCCCTGTGTATCCGTGATCTCAAAATCACATATATCACCGGCGCAACCATCCAGCATGATCCAGTACTGCCGGCCTACTACGAACGTACCTCCGGCACCGATCGTGAACGCACTGGTCATACAAGCCGTCGCACAGTTACCCACCGTAGCATAAACTCCTGCTCCCGGTAGAGGAGGACAAGTCGATACAATAGCTCCTTGTATACCAAATTGACCGGTTGTACCTTGACAATTGGAAGGCGTAATGGTCACCGTCACGACCGTGGAAGTGGCGATGAAACTGAGCCAGGACGGATTGTTAAGTGCAATACCCTGACCACAAATTGTCGCCGTGTATGTCGATGAGGCGGGAAGCAGGGTTGAACAAAACCCCAACAAATCGGGCAGAATAGGAGCATCAGCACAAAAGGCCGTGGCATGCACGGAATCCTGGTCGCACTGGGCGCCGACTGGCAAAGAAAAAACTGCCAGCCATACAAAAAGCAGTGGTCTTACACATGAGTAAACTTTTGTCTTCATAGGGTCTGGTCTCAGGTAAAAAGTAGTTTATAATCTCACAATATATAAAATTAGTTTATAAAATCATATCTAAACCACCCCCTTGTCATAGCCTTTTTTACCCGAGTACGCTTCACCCGTCGGGAACACGCCATTTTTACCACAGCCAAATTAATTCACTCGCTCTTTTACCCAACGATCTCCTTACGTGAACAGCTCAGAAATATATAGCCCGCGGCCTCCTTATATCCTCCGATTTTTCGATTAGCATACAAGTATCACCGCAAAGATCTTTCTTCCAAAAATCTCGCAATATGATCCCGATATTTGTGTAGGCAACTTGAACGCATTACCACACTATGACGACAAATCAACCTGTCCTTCAAACAGAAAGACTGATCATACGCGAGGTACTGGAGACAGACGAAAAGGACTTTTTCGAAATGGACTCGAACCCCGAAGTCCATCGCTATATCGACAACGATCCTGTACTGCATATCGAGCAGATACGCGACATCATCCGGATGCTTCGTCAACAGTACACGGACAATGGTATCGCAAGATGGGCCGTCACGGACAAACATACAGGCGAATGCCTGGGCTGGGCCGGCCTGAAATACTTCCGTGAACCGCTCAACGGACATGTAGACTTCTATGAACTTGGCTATCGGTTCAAGCAAAGGCACTGGGGCCGCGGTCTCGCTACAGAAGCCTCACAAGCCATCCTGGCTTACGCATTTCGACATCTGCCGACAGATACAATTTATGCCATCACCCATCTCGAGAACGATCGCTCCCGGCATGTTCTGCACAAGCTGGGATTTGACCTGGCCGGTATTACGGACTACATGGCACAGCCGGTCAACTGGTTTGAGCTCACCAGAGAAAAATGGTATAGCCTGCAAAACGATAAAAGGGATCTCCTGTAAAACAGGTCTGTATTATCAGGAATCCAATGAAAGACATACATACACACACTGGGTAACAGGAAAATAGCGGAACTCATCGGAAAAGAACTGCTCCTGGCCAATAGCCAGGACGGGATAGATCTCCTGGGCGACATCTATTTCGGTGGATACGACGCCCTGATATTGTACCAGGAACAGATCACGCCCGATTTCTTCGACCTGCAAACAGGAATAGCCGGCGAGATCCTGCAGAAGTTCTCCAACTACCGCGTCAGCCTGGCGATAATAGGCCGTTTCGAAGCGCTCCCGGGCAAAAGCATCCATGACTTCATCCTGGAAAGTAACAAACGAGGCCACATATGCTTCGTACCGACCATACAACAAGCGCTTGCCTGCCTCAAAGGCCGCCTATAGGCAAAAGAAACCAGGCGTCTCTGACCGGACATGCCGGGGGATGATACCTGCGCGGCCCTTTACTTCACTTCTTCTTCACCACGATATTGGTTGCCTGGAATTCGCCGGTCCAGTTGAAGCCCATCCACAACCTGATGGCCCCGAACTGACCGGCCAGCGGGTGCCGTTCATTTGTATAACGCCTTGTCCCTGATGCACCGTCTCCGGATAGAGATATATCCGCAGTGAGGGAGGAGCCCTCAATAGCAAGCACTACCTGTACAATAAAAAGTTTTCCTCTCGGAAAACTTCCAAACTCTGTATCAGGCTTATCATCTATCCTGATACGACCGTTTTCCATAAAGTCGATATGCAGAAAATTGTAATACTCAGTTGGAGATTGGCTGTACGGCTCGCACTGTATACTCACTACGCCGGCGCCTTCGGGGATAAATAGTGTAGCGGTGATCGTATATTTCCCTTGCCCTCCCAACTCCTTAAATACACCCCGCATAGCGGAGACAGAACCCTGCTGCCCCCGAAACCGGGTGACCCTCACCCAATTGCCAGGACGATCGGCGGCAGGACCCACTACAAGCACAGCACCTGCAGGGCCGTCTGTCTCAACTGTACCGGTCTTCTGTGCTGTTAACGGCTTGTCTCCGACAGGATTACCGGAAAAGTCAGCGTGAAACATAGTCGTACCGCAACCTGCCAGAAAAAAAACACTGGCCAGGATCAGGATTAAAGCACCGGGAACAAGTCGCTTATATGTAGTTACTCTGCTCATGATACAAGTATTTTACGTGATCAACACCCGCACAATCCTATCTATAAATATAGCATAATATTACACCCGTGTCAATAGCTACATCCGCCATATTACGAGTAGATCTAAAAAAAATATCCCGCAAAACAAAACATCCTTCACTTTTCCGCCCATCCGATCCACCAACCCACTTTAAGCCAGTTGACAGTCGTCCGCATCGACAAACCGGCTACCGTACCCCGCTGCGTTACAAATCAAGCTTTGGGTGAAGAGATCCGAGTCCTGTGAATCGGATCTAGGTCACGCCGGTTTTCAAGCCGACCGCGAATAGCATACCAGTCACAACTTCAACTTTTATTTCATAGTATTGTATTCGAACAAATCATATCAAGCATGAGATGGCGAGGCAGAACACAAAGCGGTAATGTAGAAGACCGGCGTGGCGGCGGAGGCAATAAAAAGCTGATCGGCGGAGGCATCGGTGGCATTGTGATCACGCTGCTGATCGTGCTGATCACACAGGATCCCTCCGCACTGCTGCAGCTTGCAGACCAGGCGCCTGCCAACCAGCCCGGCCTGAGCTACCAGCAGCTGGCGGCCCAGGAGGATAAAGCAGAGTTTACCGCAGTCGTACTAAAAGATACCGAGGACGTATGGGACAGTCTTTTTGCCGAAGTACTTGGCAGTGCCTACGTCCAGCCCAAGTTGGTCCTGTTCAGCGACCTGGTCGAATCGGGCTGTGGCAGGGCAGGGTCATCAACAGGGCCGTTTTACTGCCCGGCGGACCAGAAAGTATATATCGACCTGACCTTTTTCGATGAACTGCGGGACAGGTTCGGAGCGCCGGGCGACTTCGCCTGGGCCTATGTGATCGCCCACGAAGTGGGCCACCATGTACAGAACCTGCTAGGCGTGACTGACCGGGTCCACCGGATGCGCAATACGGTAAGCGAGAAAGAATACAACCAGCTCTCCGTGAGACTTGAGCTCCAGGCAGACTTCTACGCAGGTGTATGGGCACACCATGCACAACGGATGAAAGATATCCTCGACGATGAGGATATCCGTGAAGCCCTCGATGCCGCACACGCGATAGGCGACGATCGCCTGCAGCGCGAGGCACAAGGGCATGTAGTACCTGATGCCTTCACGCATGGCACTTCCGAGCAAAGGATGCGGTGGTTCAAACGCGGCTATGACTCCGGGGACCTGAGACAGGGGGACACATTCAGTGTGTCCAGCCTGTAGCATAATAGTAATAATAATACAGGACAAGCGTCCGTCAATCTTGCATCCTGTTTTGGGTCCGGAGATTTACCGGGCATTATATGCTATTTAAATCTTCATTTTGCATCGTTTTTCTGCATCCTCGTTTATATTTTTATGGGACTTTGAAAACTTCGATCTGTCTCTTCTGGCAGATCTTGTCTTATTCTTCTGAAAAACCAATCCATCTTGCACAATGAAGCATTACTTACTATTGCTATCGGGGCTCATTTGCCTTGTGACCCTGGCATTACCCTCAAGCGTCTATGCGCAAAAAAAGGCTACACCTGATGACAGTTACTATTATTTCCCGGAAACAGGAAAAGTACAACTGGATGTATCTCCTGAAAAGATCCTGGTAAAGCTTGCCGGCAATAGCAGCCGGCAGGACCGGGAAGCAGCCCTGAATACTGTATTGACAGAACTTAGCGTAACAGCTATGGAGTATATCGCTCCGAGTAAAGCTACTGTAATTCACCTTGGGAAAAGCGGCCATCGCCAGGATCTGCAGACAGTTCTGAACGAACTGCGCAAAAATAGCCAGATCGAATATGCCAACCACTTCTATTCCTACAAAGGAGGCACACTGATGGGTGTCACGGAAGGGATCATGGTGGGTATCCGCAACCAGCGCGATGTAGCTGTACTGAAACAAAAAGCACATGAACTGCGGCTTCGCTTCGTCGGCCAGAACCCCTACGATCCGACACTCTACCGGGTAGAGACTACGCCCGAATCACCCGGCAACGCCATGACCATCGCCAACCGCCTCTATGAGACCGGTTATTTTGCCTATGCAGAGCCGGATCTCCTGGCGATCGATCTCATCACCAGCACCAATGACCCGCTGCTCGGCACTCAATGGTCGCTCAACAATACCGGCACCAACTCTACCCCCAACGGTACAGCCGGAGCCGATATGAGCGTATTGGATGCATGGGCTACCACTACGGGCAGTAGTTCACTCACTATCGCGGTACTTGACTCTGGTGTCGACCTGGATCATCCCGATCTGGCAACCAATATCGTACCCGGCTTTGACGCTACAGGTAGCGGAACGGGAGGCGATGTGACCGGCGGCGGAGCACATGGTACGGCCTGCGCCGGCCAGATCGCCGCCGTAGGCAACAACAACCTGGGGCTTGCAGGTGTAGCTTACTCCTCCAGGATCATGTCCGTATCCGTACTCTACGGCAACAACGGCCAGTGGCAATGGGCGATCGACGGGATCAACTGGGCCTGGCAAAACGGGGCGGATATACTCAGCAACTCTTACGGTGCGGCCGCATTTCCGGGCTTTACCGCGCTGAACAATGCGATCACAAGAGCCACTACAGAAGGCCGCGGTGGCCGCGGAGCGCTGGTGCTCTTCTCTGCGGGCAACAGCAATACAGTAGTAGGCTACCCGGCACTGCGCCCGGAAGCTATCGCAGTCGCTGCTACAACTATGTGCGACACCAGGAAGACTCCTTCTTCCTGCGACGGTGAAAACTGGTGGGGGTCGAACTTTGGTACAGGCATCGATATCGGTGCGCCAGGGGTCAAGATCACCACTACGGATATAGCAGGAAGTGCAGGTTACCACACATCGGACTATGTCACTAACTTCAACGGTACATCATCGGCCTGTCCGAATGCCGCAGGTGTGGCAGCGCTCATCCTCTCTGTAAATCCTGACCTGCCACAGTACACCGCCCGCCATATCCTGGAGTCCTCCTGCGATAAAGTAGGCGGATACACTTACAACACGAACGTAACCGGTCAGCCCAACGGTTCCTGGTCTACTGATATCGGCTATGGCCGGGTCAACGCAGCGACTGCAGTCACACTCACCGGTGATTCTTTCATGGGTTGCGATATCCAGGTGTCGGGCATCGATATATTTCCCAACGCATCTTGTGATATGGCCGTCGTAGTTCATGCGACCTCTTCACAGTCACTGGAATATATACTGACCCCCTCAATCGGCGCTCCCATTGTCAATACAACGGGCGACTTCGGTTTGCAACCGGAAGGAGATTATATAGTCACCGTACGTGTGATCGGCGATACGCTCTGTTCTTCAGGCCCCCGCCCTATATTGGTGCCCGGAGAGCCTACGATAGAAGACGTGTTGATCACCATGTCTTCTTGCATCGATGCCGAGGATGGCATCATACAGATCATCGCCTCATACGAGCTGGAGCTGGAATATGTATTGGTGCCGCCATCCGGACCGGATATCGTCAATACGACAGGATTGTTTACAGATCTGGTAGCCGGCGACTATGAGTTCAGCATCCGCCATGCAGGTCAGACACTTTGCATAATCCCTGGGCACACCATCACGTTGGAAGCACATCCTTCCCCGGCCCCTCCTGTAGTCTCCGGCTATGAGATCTGCCAGGGAGACGCAGTCACGACGGGTAATGGCCTCACTGCATCCTGCAGCAGTAGCTGTAGTGTTTCATTGAGTTCCTCACCCGGCATGGCCATCTCATCCAATTCTCCAATCTGTGCTCCGCTCAATGTCAGCAATACGGGTATATTGAATACGGTATCGGTCTACGTAGGTCTTAGGCATACATGGATCGGCGACCTCTCGGCCTATCTGTTGTCTCCTGCCAATACACAGATCAATCTTTTCCATCGCCCCGGTGTTCCGGCTTCGACCTTTGGGTGTAGCGGTGATAATATACGGGCAACCTTTGACGATTCAGCTACACTTACTGCTACGAACTTCGAAAATACATGTGCAAATACAGATCCGGCCATACAGGGTGTCTTCCAACCTTTGCAAGCATTGGCCGGGCTCACGGGAGAAGAAGTATCCGGAGAATGGCAATTATGCATCATGGACCACGAACTTGATGATAACGGCACGCTGGATGAAGTAGGACTGTTGCTCAGTATTCAGTCCACAATCACCTGGTGGGATGCTCCGGCCGGAGGCAATCTGCTCCATGCGGGCGATGTATTCGATCCTACCTCATTGGCGGTGAACGATGGCGGTGTAGATCCTTCCGTACCGGGGACATACACATATTGGGCTCAGTGTGTCTGCAATGGTTGCCCCAGCGAGCGCGTCAGTGCAGACTTCGTCGTGACTCCGTCTGTCACCGCCCTATGCACAGATGTGACTGTATACCTCGACGAGACCGGGGAAGCATCCGTCGCTGCAGCTGACCTGGACGGTGGCAGCAGCGCTTGTACCGATCAGGAGCTGACCTTTACCGTAGACGGCTCACCGGTATATACGGCTACTTGTGGCAGCGGCTCTCTCGTCACGCTGACCGTGACTGATGAAAGCAGCTTCAGCGCCCAGTGTACAGCCACAATCACCTTACTTGATACAATAGCTCCCATATGGGGCATGGCAGACACCGATATTACCATATACATGGACGACAACTGCCAGGCGGACACGTCTTCGACGAATATGCCGGGCCTCTCTGTAACAGACAATTGTCTTGTTTCGTCGTTCAGCCATTCGGACGGTGCAGTTACACCTTCCTGTGGCTCGGGCTACAGCTTCCAGCGCGTATGGACTGCCTGGGATGAATCCGGCAATTCCTCTTCTGTGACAGTTTCCGTGACCGTAGCGGACAATACCCCTCCCCAGATCACCGACTGCCCGGCAGATATCACCCTGGATCCCGATGTCCTGCTTGAATGCAGCGTCATAGTACCGGACTATACAAGCCTGGTGAATGCAGAAGACAATTGCGGTATCGCATCGATCGAACAATCTATCGAGGCAGGAGCAGCCCTGGCTCCGGGCGTGTACACAATGTCGCTCTATGTGACTGATGATTGCGGTCTGTCCAACAGTTGCAGCTTCGAGATCAGCGTGAACAAATGGCTCAGTATAGATCTTGGCGGCAACGTACCGGGTAATGCATTCTATGACGAGATGATCGGATCGGCTACCGTGGCAGGCTCGGGACTCAATGCATCCAATGCGGCCCTGGACAAAGGCCACTACCTGTATTTCTGCGCCTGTGGAGATGCCGAGATGATCAGCCGGGTGAGCTCCGTACAGACTGGCGGACGTGCCGGTCTGATGATGCGTGAGACCCTGGAGCCAGGCAGTCGCAAGACATCCATAGTCACGCCGCTCTCCGGCAACTACCTTTACCAGCAAAACCGGACAACGGCCAACGCCGCTCACGTACAGGTATCGCTGCTCAGGCCTTCGGCTCCCTGGATCCGGATCAATCGCACGGG
This sequence comes from uncultured Saprospiraceae bacterium, assembly GCA_964537925.1. Classification (GTDB taxonomy): domain Bacteria; phylum Bacteroidota; class Bacteroidia; order Chitinophagales; family Saprospiraceae; genus SLDF01. Next base: position 106,360 of record CAZICV010000004.1, read on the forward strand.
CAACAGTTTCCGTGGTTACGTATCCCAGGATGCAACAGGCAATCCCTCTGAACCGAAGGCCTGGATCCTTGCTTTCAACCAGAGTATGCCGGTCGACGACTGTTATTACGTAGGATTCTATACGCAAGGTCGTTCCGACAATGCGCTTTCTACAGGTGTATTTGACTATACCAGTATCTGGAATGGCTCGGAGCCACCGCCATCCCGCGGTTTACCGATGGCTTTGCCGGGTATCGACCAGTCATCCGTACAGTTTGGCATGCTGGCTTATCCGACTGTATGCAGCTCCGATGTGACGCTGAGCATTTCGACCGATGCTACGGGCGCCGGTCAACTGCGTATATTCAATACGGTAGGTCAGCTGATCGGCATGGAGACTGTCCTGTTCAGCGGCAGTGAAGATATGCTCCTCTCCGTATCCAGCTGGGCGAGTGGCATGTATATCCTGAGCTTTGAAGTGGACGGTCGTATACTGGCCACACAAAAGATCATCGTACAGCACTGATAAACTCAGAAAGCCGGGAGTCGCCCGCAATACGACTATCCGTGAATATAAAGGGCCGCACCGTCTGGTTGCGGTCCTTTTTTGTTGTGCGCCTCCTCTACTCCCGCAATCTGTCTGGATAGCAAGCATAGCCCGTATGATTTAATCCCGGCTTCTCAGGTTCGGCAAAGGCAAATCGCTAGTGCTATCTGCATCCCGACAAAACTTTGATCTGTCCTCGGGCCGGGACAAAACAAAAAGAGCCGCCCCTCATCAGGGACAGCTCTTCGGTTATGTGAAAAACGTAGTCTTCGATCCGGAAAAACCTCAGAAGAAGTTCATCTTGATACCCACGGACAGCGGGTGATAGTCGTATACAGATTTGTTCTCAAACAGGGAAGAAGCATCGTAACGTCCGTAGATCGATACCCATTTGTATCCGATAGCTGCGGATACTCCATAGTTGAACCTGTTGACCCCGTATCTTGCACGGCTCTCACGCTCTACACGCTCATCGTCGGGGCTGCGGAACTCCTGCTTCTGCTTGGTGCGGAAGTTCACACCTCCGAATCCGTTGAGCTCCAGGAAGCCGCCTTTCTTACCCCTGGGAGCTATCTTCAGACCTAACGTACCGTTGACATAGGCATTGTGAAAGGTTGAAGATTTAAGATTGATCGTGCCGTCTTCAAAAAACACAGGTGCATCGACATTGGACAGCAGATAACGGTCATCCAGATCTACCTTGTGATACATGAGGGAAGCGCCGTAGTTGAGCCAGATCGGGCTGCGTGATCCGCCCAGGCGTGTGTTCCACATGAGCGCCCATTCGCTGAAGCTACCTTGCCAGAAGTTCATTTCGGGATAGCTTACACCCTCTTGTTTATCGCCGTTGAGCAGGTATGTGTTCCATCCGAAAGCAATGTGGAAACCCATATTTGTACGGCGGGGTTGCCTCGGCTTTCCCTTGAGTTTCAGGCGGATCTTCCTGTCTTCGTCAGATTCTATCTCTATACCGCCATTGCCCAGGTCAATATCCCAGTCTGCATCTTCGCCGGTCGGAGGCTCAGGAGTGTCCGGTGGAGCCGGAAAACCCAGGAGTGCCTCCTCCTCAGCCCTGCGGGCATGTTCCTCGGCTTCTGCTGCATATCGCTCGGCTTCTTCAGAGATACGCTCTGCAGCCATTTCGATCTTTTCGGCTTCCGCCTCTATCTCGCGTTCATAGCGATCGGAGATAGCTTCGAGCTCCCGTTCCATTTGTTCTTCGTTGATCTTCTTCGCTTCAAAACGTTTGCGTACTTCGGCGATCTTGGCGATCATCTGATTGGTCTTCTTGAGGATCGCGGCCTGCGCCTGTTCCATGATCACATAAGGATTAGTCTCCGTTGTCTGTTGTGCTTGCACCTGTATCGTACTGAGTAGCAGCATAGCCGGTGCGATGAAAAGAAGTTTGAGCGATTTCATGTTGTTCAGCGTTTTTCTTTGATTTAATACAAGATCTCTATTTCGGTGATACGGCTCCATCTCCTTACAGGCAGGCCGGCCGCTTCTGCCAGTTCAGTGATGGTACCGCCAGCCAGTTTGATTAGTTTCTGTGGTACACTTTGTTCATAAGGTTCTTCATGGGCGGCCCAGAATCCTTCCTCGCCGTAGGGAGTGATCCCATGGACAGCTATCGGCAGAAGGTACATCTCCAGCGCAAAGGTTTCGTCAAGGCTTTCCGGAGATACGGCAACAGGTAGGCCAATACCGGATATTGGTGCAAGAGGCGCTAGAGTTGCCAGGTCAGCCAGGTACATCCTGGGTGCATCTATACCAGCTATCTCGGTATGCGGTGCTGCATCTCCCGTAGCTTCCGGAAGCGCGGGAACAGGTGCAATCTTCTTTTTCCTGTCCGGCTTATGGCCCGGATTTGCTTTCGGAGTCTCCGGGTTGCCAGTTGCGCTGGCCTCCTGATGCACAGCTACTTCGGCGACGTCAGCTTCTGTATTCACAGGTTGAGTGCGTTTTTCTGTCCCATGCGCTGCGGCGGCAGCCGGGGATTCGTATACGTTGGGAGCAGCAGGTTTATCCTGATCTGTAGCTGTGTTTGTTGCCATAGCAGGCACGGCTTGCTCTGCTCCGGTACGCCGGATCGACCAGAAGGCAGTCACACCGAGCAGCAGTAGTACTGCCGCCGCCGCTGCGAGCCTCACCATACGCCAACCGGCCACTTCCTTCTTCGCACCGATCACACCGGAAGCCCTGATGCGCTCCCACACCTGGGGAGAAGGGGCCAGCTCATTATCGGCCAGCTGATCTTTGAAATATTTATCCAGTCCGTTATTCATGATCGGATGTTACTTATCTCTGTGAATGAATTTTCCAGGCTCTTTATTCTCTGTTGCAGCATCTGCCTGGCACGCAGCAATTGTGTCTTCGAGGTACTCTCCGTGATACCGAGCAGCTCTGCTATCTCCTGGTGCTTATATCCTTCGATAGCGTACAGGTTGAAAACCGCTCTGTAACCCGTCGGCAGACCATCGATCAGTTTCATCAGGTCTTCTGCATCCAGATGGATACCTGCATGAAAGTCCGACACATTATCATACTCCTCCAGCTTGTCCGTGTATTCCATGAAAGCCTTGCGTCCTCTCAGGTACATAAGACACTCACGGACTACGATAGTGCGGATCCATCCTTCGAAAGATCCCTTGAAATGATACGACTCCAGGTTGCCAAAGACCTTTATAAAGCCGTTGGACAACACTTCTTCGGCTTCCTCCTGTCGCCGGACATAACGGCGGCAGACCGCCATCATTTTGGCTGCGAAACGCTGGTACAGCTCTTTCTGGGCTGCTGCCTCCTGTCGCAGACAGCGCTTTATCAAGGCCTGTTCATCGGTCGCTTTATGTACGGTAAAAAGTCGCAATTCGTCCTGTTTTCTATTTTTAAAGATGCTTGTCTCTCCAAAAGGGTTGCATGAGCTGTTAAAAAAAATCTGGGGGACAATATTTCACCACGGCCAGCCAAGTCATCCGCTAAGGCCCGGAACATCATGTCGGGTCGGCGGGAACAGCGTTCAGCCGGGACAGCCAGTTTTGCGCACCCTCCTCTTTCAGTACATCACCGATAGATCCGGTCATGGTATATATAGCCCCTCCATAATACATATCCAGGTAGTTGGCCGTGCGCATAAAAGGCTCTTCAAAGCCTTCCGGCAGGCCGGGGTCCGCACCTGCAGCCGCCAGGAACATCCGCTTCCCGGCCAACCGTCTGCCCAGATGCCGGTCTTTGGTGATCAGATCCGTGAACCGGTCAAAGACAGTCTTCATGGTCCCGCTCATGGCATACCAGTATACAGGAGTGACCCATACGAGGGTGTGATGTGCAAGTATCTGTTCTGTGATTTGCCGGTATGCATCATCTGCCGGATAACGCCCGGTATAATCGTAAGGATAGATCCTGTGATCGAGCAGATCACATACGATCGCCGTATCCGCCGGAAAAAGGGTATTGACCAATCTGTGCGTATCTCCGTCTTTTCGCGCACTGCCGATCAGTACAAGCGGCCGCTGTTCATGTTCATACCTTGTGGAAGACGATTGAAGCTTGCCTCCGGCGTCAGCAACTTCGATTGTCCGTTCTTCTGTCAGCCGGGCCATCAGAGCCTGGATGTGAGCAACAGATCTATCTCGGTATGTTTGATCGCAAAACGATCGCTGAGATATTTGTTGGTAAGACAGCCTTTATAGATATATATACCCCTGCGTAAGCCGATATGGACATAGAAGAGATCATTGATACTGCCGCTTAAACCCGCCTTGAGGAGGATCGGCGTGAGCAGGTTGCTCAGCGCCAGTGATGCCGTACGCGGCACTTTGGAAGCCATGTTGGGCACACAGTAATGTATAACATCGTGTTTTACAAACGTCGGTTTGTCATGCGATGTCAGTTCAGAGGTCTCAAAACAACCTCCCTGGTCGATACTCACGTCCACGATGACTGATCCGGGTTTCATACGGGTCACCATATCTTCGCTCACGATCATAGGAGTGCGCCCGATCTTGCTGTGGATAGCTCCGATCGCCACATCAGCTCCTACCAGCTCCTCCCGGAGATAGTGCATATTGATCGAAGAGGTATACAAAAACTGGCCCAGGCGTGACTTGAGCCGCATCAGCTTATAGATGTTATTGTCAAAGATCCGTACCTCGGCCCCCAGGCCCATCGCCGTCCGCGTAGCGTACTCACCCACTACGCCCGCTCCCAGGATAACTACTTTGGCAGGTGGCACACCGGAAACCCCTCCAAGCAGAAGACCTGTACCTCCGCTCGATTTGCTGAGTAGCTCCGCTGCCGTCAGTATTGAATTGATACCCGCCATCTCGCTCATAATACGGACAAGCGGATATGATCCGTCGTCATCCTGGAGATATTCCATAGCCAGCGCGATGACACGTTTCTGCTTCAGCCGCTGTAGAAATTCGGCGGTGATGATCGGCAGATGAAGCGGAGATATCAGTACCTGGTCGCCGTGAAGCAGATCTACCTCCGATATGGAAGGCGGGGATACCTTGATCAGGATATTTGATTTATATACCTCCTCCTTCGCATAGGCTATCTCGGCTCCGGCTTCCGAATACTCCCGGTCGCTGAAGTTGGATCTGCTACCGGCCCCGGTCTCGATCACCACGCGATGGCCGTGGCCGACCAGTTGTTTGACAGAGTCGGGCGATAATGCAATGCGATTTTCCTGGGGATTGCTTTCTTTCGGCAACCCAATATATAAAGCGTTGGGAGCGCTGCGTGTATGCAGTACCTCTACCTGAGTTTCCAGCTGCACGCCCGCAAGTATTTCTGTGAACCCGGGCTTACCCATACTGCTGCTCATACCTTCCTTTGTATCTACAAAAATACGATTTTTCGGGCTCCGTCAACCTGTTGAAAAATCTGCACGCGAAGTACGGATTCCGGCAGCAGGGTCTCTACCAGGCCAGGCCATTCGATGATACAGAGACCTCCGCCATAGAGATAGTCCTCTATCGGCAAAGCCAGCGCTTCATCGATACTGCGCAGCCTGTACAGGTCCATGTGGAATACAAGTGGAAATCTTTTGTCGCCGGTACGATACTCGTTGACGATGGAGAAAGTAGGACTGCTCACCGCATCAGAGGAGCCGAGATATGTCATCAGATGACGTACCAGCGTAGTCTTACCTGCACCCATCGGTGCGTCAAGCGCCATGACCTCCTTTCCGACCAGGCTGTCTGCCAGCAACGGCATCAGCGCTTCGAGGTCAGCCTCTGTCTTCAATATGGTCTCATACATAGTGCTGCCTTTGACTGCTTACAGGTGAATTTGACACGTTATATACCTTTAGTCCAACCCAGTTACATCCTGCGTGGTCCAGCGATTATTCTCCGAAGGCGCCAGCCAGTTCTCTCTCAGCAGGGAAAAGAATTCGGGACCTGGCATCATATCTGCCCCGAAGCTTCGCAGGTGAGCTGTCTCTTGCTGGCAATCTATGAGGCGATACCCCCTTGCTTCCAGCCTGTGCACAAGGTGGACAAAGGCTGCTTTTGAGGCATCTGTCTCGCGGGCGAACATTGACTCACCAAAAAAGATCCTGCCTGCGGCTACGCCATAGAGGCCTCCGACCAGCCGACCTTCCCGCCAGGCTTCTGCTGAATGGGCCCAGCCGAGCCGGTGCAGTTTTTTATACGCCCGGCTCATCTCCGGCAGTATCCATGTCCCTTCCTGGCCGGGCCGCTCTGTCTTGGCGCAGCCATCCACTACCTCGTCAAAAGCTGTATCATAGCGGATATCGAATACGGACCGGTTCAGCGTCCTGCGAAGACTGCGGGACACACGCAACTGGCCCGGCTTCAGAACAAACCTGGGGTCCGGAGACCACCACAGAATAGGATCTCCCGGCCCATACCAGGGGAAGATACCCATCCCATAAGCAAAAAGCAACCTAGCCGGTGTCAGTTCGCCCCCGATAGCCAGCAAACCCGCCTCAGCAGGGTCGCTGAGCGGATGGGGAAAAGCGATCCCACCGGGGAACGGGTAGTCAATGAGTCTCATAACAAAAAGAAGGATGGCTTATGGCCATCCTTTTCTTCATATATCTCCGGTATGACTGGCATCGTCAGGCGGCCTCCAGGACTGCACTGAGACCGCGATCGATAAGCGCCTGCTTCAAAGGCATGAGCTCCTTGTGGGCGCCCGTCTTGACTGTAGCCTTCCCTTTGAAGTGAATGAGCAGCGAAAGCTGCTCGGCCTGTTCACTACTGTGATGTAATACCTCTATAAAGGTCTCGATCACCCAGTCAAATGTATTGACATCGTCGTTATACACGATCAGCCCGGAAACCGTGCCGATATCCGTGTCCTTATCCTCCAATACATCTACACGTTCGTCGTACTGATAGCGCATGAGTTGGTGCCGTCCTTAATTAAGATTGTTCAATGTCTCTTTAATGGCCTCAAAATTAGGCACATCGCCGGCATTTTCCAACACTTCGGCATATCGGATGGTTCCGTCTCCATCTATCACGAAAGCCGAACGCTTGGCGACTCCTTTCATCCCGAAGGCAAACTCGTCATACAAAGCCCCGTAAGCCGACGCAATGTCCTTATTGAAGTCCGAAAGGAGCGGAAAATTGTAAGATTGTTCTTTCTTGAACGCTGCCAGGGCAAAAGGTGAATCTATCGATATAGCCAGCACCTCGGCATTCATCTGCTGGTACTCACGTATTCCGTCACGTACGCCGCACAACTCTGTAGTACACACGCCGGAAAAGGCAAGTGGAAAAAAAAGCAGCAGTACATTCTTTCCTTTATAGTCCTCAAGACTGACTTTGTTTTTGTCGGAATCAAAGAGCGTGAAAGAAGGCGCTTTGTCCCCGGTCGATAATGCCATAGCTACATTGGTTTTTTGATGAGTCAAATTAAACGGTATACTCCTTCCACGAAGTATTTTCGCAGATCTTCTGACGAAACAATAAGAGTATGCGACCGGTTCAAGCCTCCTATTTAAAGATGCATGTGGCCGTCGTACTTTTTGGTTTTACTGCCATACTTGGCGGCCTCATCGAACTCAGCGCACTCGTCCTGGTCTGGTGGCGCATAGGTTTCACTACGCTCAGCCTGTTCTTCATGATCGACCGCAACCGTATGCGCGCCTCTATGGACAGGGCTATGCTCATCCGCCTCGGGCTCAATGGCATCGTGATAGCGCTGCACTGGCTTTGCTTCTACGCTTCCATTAAACTGGCCAATGCCTCAGTAGCGCTCGTCTGCCTTGCATCCGCAGCACTTTTCGCATCGCTGTTCGAGCCACTCGTATTCGGCAGGCGGGTTGACCGGCTGGAGATCCTTTCGGGCTTACTTGTCATACCCGGTATGATACTGGTGGTGCAAAATCTTGAAATGAGCATGATGGCCGGAGTATGGGTGGGCCTGGCCGCCGCACTACTCTCCGCACTCTTCTCAATCATCAACAAGACGCTTGTAGACAAAGCCCACTCTTACGATATTACCTTTGTCGAGCTCGGAAGCGGGTGGATCTTCATGACATTGGCGCTCCCCTTCATGTTTGCCGCTAATGCCGAACCGGTATTCTGGCCCTCGATGAGCGATTTGGTCTACCTTGTCATACTTGCATTGCTCTGTACTACAGTCGCATTCATCCTGTCGTTGCAGGCGCTCACACATCTGTCTGCTTTCAATGCTACGCTCATTGTCAACCTGGAGCCTGTCTACGGCATTCTACTGGCCTGGTGGATACTACACGAACACGAGCAGTTGAACACCGGGTTTTATATCGGAGTTGTCATTATATTGAGCACTGTATTCTCCTACCCGCTGCTCCGGCGAAGATGGATGAATACCTGAAAAAAACTTTATAGTCATGTTAGATACCGACCCCCAAATCGAAGCATACTGCCTGTCACACAGCACCCCGCTGCCAGACACACTGCATGAGCTCGATCGCGAGACACACCTCAGGACCACTATGCCTCGTATGCTCTCAGGCCCGATGCAGGGAGGATTTCTCCGGATGCTCACAGCCATGACAGCTGCCTCTTATGTAGTGGAAGTAGGTACTTTTACCGGTTACGCCGCATGTTGTATGGCGCTTGGCCTGCCTCCCGGCGGGCGGCTGATCAGTGTTGAGGTAGATGATGAGTTACGGACCTTCCATGACAAGTATATAGGCAAGGCCGGGCTGGAAGAACGTATTTCGGTACGCTATGGCAACGCGCTGGATATATTGCCGGGGCTGGAGGATGGTATTGACCTTGCATTTATCGACGCGGATAAGGTCAACTATAGCCGGTACTATGACATATTATTGCCGAAGTTGCGCCGGGGAGGGCTTATAGTGGCGGACAATGTACTCTGGTCGGGCAAGGTCATCGGCGAAAGCAGCGACAAGGATACGCGTGCTCTGCAGGCCTTCAGCGATAAGGTCCGGGATGATCCCTCCGTGGAGAATTTCCTGCTACCCCTGAGAGACGGCCTGATGATCTGCCGTAAGCTCTGAGTGCCCTGAGCTAAAAGAGACTGACAAAACCAAAGTGTATCTTGATAGACCGGAAGTCAGGGGAGATGCCTTGTCTGCCCCCCACAGCAGCCGTGAGCCCGAAGATACCTACACTTGTTTCCAGGTTGAGTCCGCCTCCAAAGCCATATGGCCAGTCATTCGCAGGCCCGGCACTCAGTTGTTCGGTCACCCAGGCGCCGTCTGCGAAAACAAACAGGTGGGCATTACGACCGAAAAGCAACCGGTATTCTGCCGTCACTACATGATAATGACTTACGAATAGCGACTCTTCATCAAATCCCCTCAGCAGCCTGTGACCGCCGATGCGATAACTTTCATTGCGCAATGTAGTGGCAGGCGTATGGTAATATCCTCCGCTCCAACCGAGCAGTACGGTACTAAATCGCGCTATGGGAAAGTAGCGTTGCAGTCTCGCCTCCAGCCGGACCTGGTATGTACTGAGCAAAAGACTGTCGTACAGCGACGTAAATGCAAAGTCAGGGTCAGAGGGATCATGTAATCTCAGGATCTGTTCATTTCTGAGTATGCGACGAGCGCCGGCGCCGGCCCTGGCCCACATGCTCCATCCTCTCCTAGGGTTATACCTGTAGTCCAGCGTCAGTCGCTGCCATTCAAGCCCTAAAAGACTGTTTCGCACATCCAGTACTGCCGGAAGCCGGTGATTGTTGATGACCACTGCAGTATCTACCCTGAGCAGATCAGAATAGAACTTTGTCCAGAAAGCCTTGACATAATCCCCTCCTTCGAGCAGGTAGACCAGTCCGGCATCCCAGGAAATATCCCTGTTGGTCGTATCCCTGGTATAAAGCTGAAACCTCGTATCTATGCCAAAGGGCAGGTCGAGCAGATAAGGGTAGCTGAAAGCCAGTTTGAGCTCCTGGGTTTCAGGCCTCAGGCGCTGGAAAGCAAACTGTATACGCTCTCCGGCCGAAAACTGGTTGTAGAGGTCCATCAGCGCAGTACCCGTGATCAGAAGGCGGCCGGTCTCCCGGCTATTGGGCAGTACTCCGAGTACAAAGTCAAAACGGCTTGCGCTCCGTTTATCCAGGAACACATTGATCACAGCCTCCTCGCCGGTAAACTGGATCAGGGGCTCCCTGCGTTGTTGCACAAAAGGCAACTCGGCCAGCCTTCGCGGCGCATCATCCGAGATACGGGATCGTCGGAACACACTCCCGGGTCGCAAGCCAAGATAGCGCTGCAGGTATCCTGAGCCAATGGTTGCCGTGCCGGCGTTGACGACCTCGCGGATACGCACCTGTCGCTCAGGGTCCAAGTTTAGCGAAGCGCTCACACCACCGGACTCGACCCTGATATCGTCCAGGTAAACCGAGGCAAAAGGCCGGCCGTTCTCCTCATAGTAGCGCAGAATGCGTTCCCGGAACAAAAAAAAGGCGGTTGGCGTAAGCACCTCTCCTGCTGACGGACCGGAGGCAGCATCCAGATGACGCAAGAGCTCGGCCGGCAAGTGTTCATACGAGAGTGAGACCCAGGCATACCTGGGGCCCCTGTGTACGTAGACCTTTACAGTGCTGCTATCCCTGGCGATACTGTCGGCAGAAGCCTCCAGATACCCTGCCGCTACCAGCGTCGATACACCACGGCCGATACTGTCGTGGATAGCCAGGTCCGAAGCAGCAGTGACCGGCAAGACAGGGGGAAGGCTGTCCGGTGATATCCATTCGATCGGAAGGACAGATTGGCACAAAGCCCCGGTCTCACCTGCCCATACCAGTGCGATGAGTGCCAGCGACCATCTTATTGCCTTTGCCGTATCTTTACATCTGCTCAAACGACCGGGACCGATTGTATTCCGTTTTAAACGCAGGAAAAGTAAGATAATTTGTCACAAAAGCCATCAGCAGGTATTTACCTCCATATACCCTTTTGCAGGCAAGCTTGCACCTATTGCAATTTTCATTTTTCCACGAATCTCACTTATGTGGACCAGATGGTGGAAGCGATCTGCCTGGAACTTCAGATTCGTCGTGATTATCTCTCGGGATATAGCATACGTACGATCTACATGGGTGGCGGTACACCATCCTTGCTGACAGATAGCCACCTGGACAGGCTGATGACCACCCTGCATGCGAATTATGACCTGAGCTCCCTGGAAGAGAGTACGCTTGAAGCTAACCCGGATGACATGACAGTCGAAAGATTGTCTCAATGGCGATCACTCGGCATAGACCGGCTCAGTATCGGTATACAATCCTTCCGCGATACGGATCTCCGCTTCATGAGCCGGGCCCACACAGCCGGAGAGGCCACCCTGGCACTGGATAATGCACTCAGGGCAGGATTTCACAAACTGAGTGTAGACCTGATATACGGTACGCCCGGACTGGAAGATGAGGACTGGATCTCCAACCTGGAGATAGTCCGTGAACGGCATATACCCCATCTGTCGGCTTATTCACTGACAGTAGAGCCCAGGACAGTCCTTCATAGTCAGATAAAATCAGGCAGGCTGCCTCCGCTTGATGACCTGAGAGCTGCCACCCAGTTGCGTATATTGATGGATTGGGCAGACAGCGTTGGTTACGAACACTACGAGATTTCCAATCTGGCCCTGCCCGGTCATTATGCGCTGCACAACACCGCCTACTGGCAAGGCCGACCTTATCTCGGAGCTGGGCCATCAGCCCACTCTTTTGACGGAAGTTCGAGGAGCTGGAACATAAACAACAACCATCGGTATATCGCCCAGGTCTTTAGTGGCAAGCCTGAGCAGGAGACAGAGAAACTGTCCGTACGCGACCGCTACAATGAATGGATAATGACCGGTTTACGTACACAATGGGGATTGTCCGAACAATATCTTGCGGACCAGTTTCCCGGAAGACAGCAGGAGTTTTCAGATCAGATCCACAACTTTTCCCAGACAGGACAGATCATATACAGGGATGGCTGCTGGGTACTGACACACACAGGCAGGCTCCTGGCAGATGGGATCGCCGCCGAACTTTTCTGGGTCTGAGCCCTGTCAACGCAGGTTCCTGCCCTTCCATTCATAGCGCATGGGCAGCAGGCTCAGCGTACCTATACCAGCGATGTAGCAGCAATGCAGCCACTCCATCCACCAGAAAGACAGGAGCAGACGCCGGTAACCGAAGAAACTGCTACACCTGTACAGCAGCCAGAAGTCGCCCGACGATTTGACGGCAATGATAACAGCTCCCCACCATCGGAGATCTGGCAGGAAAAGCAGGGCTATGCCCGTCAGCGTGGCTATGGCCGCCAGGTAGCCGATACCCAGGTGTGCGACAAGCGCCGGCTGGCTGCTTGCTTTGTTCTTACTACCCCAGCGCAATCGCTGTCGCAGAAGCGCGTGCCACCCCGACACTGGGGCTGTCTCTACCATAGCCTGCGGCTGAAAGCAGGGAATGACGCGATAACCCGCCGCAAGTACCTGCCCGGCAATCCAAAGGTCGTCGCCAGACTGATAATCAGATGCTGTTAACAGCTCAGGGTCAAAACTCCCCCGCCGGACTGCCAGATTCGCCCCGTTGAGCAGCAGATACCTCTCGTCTGCCAGGCCCGTGAGTCCTATGGCCTGCATACCGCAGAGATCCAATGCCTGGAAGGATGAAAGACCGCCCGACACAGGCGCGATCTTTACAGGACCCGCTACAAGGCCGACAGCGGGGTCGTCAAAAAAAGAAGATATATACCTTATCCACCCGGCAGGAGGCCTGCAGTCCGCATCAGTCAGCAATATGACATCACCTGAGGCCGCACGTATCCCCGCCGCCAATGCAGCACGCTTGCCATACTGTCCCTCTTCCAGACAGATCACCCTTATCCCTTCCTGCATACCGGACGAGGTTGCACGTAGCATAGAACCATCTTCCGAATGATCGTCCACAAGAATAATCTCGGGGTAGAGTCCCTCTGTCCGCTGATCCGCAAGAGCATTAAGAACCTCGTCGAGAGCATTACCCTCATTGCGGGAAGCAATCACAACGGATATACTGGGAAAGGAAGATGCGGGAAGCTCTTCTGTCCTGGTGAGACTATGCCATCTCCAGGCTATATACGCCTGGATAAAGGTATATACAAGGACGATGCTAAGCAGCGTATATAGGAGGAGCATATACAGTTATGAAACCTGACGCCAAAGGTCCCGGCAAGATACCCAATCAACCACATATTATGTCCAGAGATCAGACAACCGGTCAGCGACGCCCTTCTTTCAGCTCGTCTTCTATGATCTCATAATCAGCCCACTCTCCTTCTCTCTGGCGACGTATCCGCTCCTCTGCTCCGCGAAGCTTGCGCATAAACAATATGCGTACCAGCATATATACCAGTACAAAAGGCAGTGCTAGTATCTGTATGATAAATGAAAGTATACCACCTACCGGATCCCTGCGCATCCTCCGGAAGATATTCATGAAATGGTCCCTGAAAACCCGGTAGTCCAGTATCAAAACAAGCAGCAGCAGAACCGGAGTCCCGTAGTAAAGCAGGTATAGCAAATACTTGACGACATAAAAAAGAAAAACGACCAGGACCGCCAGGAACAGCAATCCAAATAAAGGTGGTATATGAAAAGTCCTTCGTATCATGTTTGTTGGATCCGGTTTGTACTGATATAACGTACCCTGAAAGCGAAAGATTTGCCACAAGCCTGATTTTCGATCAATCAGGCCGTCTCGCGGACAAACTGCATCTCGTAAAGTTCGCGATACTTGCCGCCCTCAATGCGAAGCAGGCTGTCATGAGAGCCGAATTCCAGCATACGCCCTTTATCCATCACCATGATATTGTCGGCGCTACGTATAGTGGATAGCCTGTGTGCAATAATGATGGAGGTCCGTTTGTCGATCAGCTTCTCAATAGCATATTGTATCAGTGCCTCGGATTCATTGTCAATGGAAGAGGTTGCCTCATCCAGGATCAGTATATCAGGATCAAAGACAAGCGCCCGTATAAAAGAGATCAGTTGGCGCTGGCCCATAGAGAGATTACTACCGCGCTCTGAAACCATAAACTGGTATTCACCCGGCAATTTTTCTATAAACTCATTCGCCCGGATGAGGCGGGCGGCTTCGACCACGCGTTCCGGTGGGATCGAGGGATCATTGAGCCGGATATTATCCAGGATACTGCCCGAAAACAGGAACACATCCTGTAGTACCATCGCTATGCGGGAGCGCAAAGCCTCCGTGTGGTAAGACCGCAACTCACTGTCATCCAGCAAAATAGACCCCTTGTTGTATTCGTAAAACCTGTTGAGCAGATTGATGATCGTAGACTTGCCCGATCCGGTACTGCCGACGATCGCAAGCGTCTCTCCTGCCTTCAGGCCAAATGAGACATCCTTGAGTACATAGTTATCATCATCATAGGCAAACCACACATGATCGAACTTCAGCGAGCCCCCAAGTCTTTGTGGTTTAAGTTCGCCGTCCTGAACCGACTCTGATTCCATGTCCAGGAGGTGAAACACCCGCTCTGCGGCAACCATGCCCATCTGCAGGGTATTGAACTTATCTGCCAGGAAACGTATCGGCCTGAACAACATCGTCAGGTAAACCGGGAAGGCGATCAGCGCACCGATAGTGACTCCCCCTCCCAGCACACTGCCGGCTCCCCACCATACCATAAGCCCCAGTGAAATAGCAGATATAATCTCAACGGCAGGAAAGAATACCGCATAATAAAAGATCGAGTCGATATTAGCCTGTGTGTAGTCACGATTGATCGATCTGAACTTTTCTGCCTCGCGTGATTCCGAATTGAAGATCTGAACGATACGCATGCCCGTGATACGCTCTTGCAGGAAAGCATTCATACGGGCAATCTGCGCCCGGACCTTTTGAAAAGATATCTTGACCTTCTCTTTGAAGATATAACTGGCTATGATCAGGAGCGGGAGCGTACTCAGGCAGATCAGACTCAGTTGCCAGCTCGACTTGAACATGATGATCAGCACTGCGATCAGGCCCAGCACATCCGCGATGATGGTGATCACACCCTGCGAAAATACCGAGTTGATCGTCTCGATATCGTTGATAGTACGGGTTGTACTGGTACCGATAGGTGTCTTGTCAAAGTACCTGAGATTCATCGAGGTGATATGCCGGAATACCCGCACTCTCAGGTCACGGATCACCGACTGACCGAGCAGGTTCGTAGCAAAGATGAATACATAACGCAAGCCTGCTTCCAGGAAAAGTATACCAAAGAGCACCGCCGCCATCATCGTGAGTCCAGACAGATCGTCGGATAGTACATAGCCATCCACCATCTGCTGCATGAGATAGGGGCGCACCGACGATACGGGAGCGAGCACTACCGCGAGTATAGCGGAAAGTATAAATATCTTCTTATAGGGAAAACCGAGGCGAATGATCCTGCCCAGCAGTTGAAGATCAAAGGATTCGCGTTTTTTCCCGGTCCGGTCCTCAGCCATGTTGCAAAAGTACGAATATGGTAAATAGGTGAGCCTTCCGTTTTGTTGCATCGGCTGAGCAAGTCCTTGATAGTTACACCATGCGGCCCGCTGAAAAGATGATGTTTTTTGTTTATATTTCCAGCAAATAATTGGGGTTGAAACCAGAAACCGGCGAAGCGGAGTCGTCTCTGTACCTGAATAGCATCTATACACATTTTGAACAATCAGATCTGCTCTGTTTTGTCAGGCTGGATATGCAGGGAGATTTTGTTTCGGCTAATGAAGCTTTTCGAAGCAGGCTGCATAAGCACCATACTGAAATAACCGGCCTTCCATTCGAATCTTCGCTCTCTCAGGAAGATCTGCCACTCTGGCACGATGTCCTCGGCCGGCTGTTGCTGGAAGATAATCCCCTTCGCCTCGTTGTGCTTCGGCATACTCACTCGGGCGGAGTATTTAGACTTTCCTGGGAGTTCTCGATCCTTCGTGACCAGGATAACATCCCCGCAGGGTTGCTCGCCATAGGATTCGATATCCGGACCAAGCCTACCAGGGCGGCTTATATCCTGGAGGAGACCCGTATGATCCGGCATATACTCTCCCATGTATCAGACGGCGTATATATACTCGACCGGTCCTGGAAGATACTCGCCGTCAACAAGGTATTCGAACAGGTAACCGGGCACAGGGAAGCCGATCTTATCGGGCGGATTTTCTGGGATTTTTTCCCACCTGATCAAGACAGACTGTATACACATTTCCTGAGACAAGCTCACGAAGAGAACCGTACCGTTTCCTTCGAAGACTATTATCCAAGTGTCGGCAGGTGGTATCACTCGACCGTTTATGCAGCCCCCAATGTGCTTATCGCCTATTTTCGTGATACGACGATAACACACGAAGCACAGCTCAAACTGAAGCGATCCGAAGAGCGCTTCCGCGCCATACTCGACAGCACGAGCCACAGCCAGTTTCTGCTTGACCCACAGATGAGGATACTTTCTTTCAACAAGCCTGCACAGGAAGAAGTAGAAAGGATGTTTCACCGCCCCCTCAAGGAAGGCATTTCATTCAGGCCTTTCTTACCTCCCAGGCTCAAGGAAATATTTGAAGAGAACTTCAGGTTGGCCATCCAGGGTGAAGTCATTTCAAGCGAGCGCCTGATGAAGGTCCCTCTTGTCAATGAAGAAGTCTGGTACCAGTTCACCTACTTTCCTGTATATGACCGGCAGGGTTTGATAGGAGTAGCTTTTAATGTGCATAATATCGATGCTTACAAAAAGCAAAATCTCGAGCTGCGTGAGATCGCCCGCATAGAATCTCATGAGCTGCGTGGCCCGCTATCTTCACTCATGGGACTTCTTGATCTGATGGAAGACGACCACCTGAACAGCGAAATGCAGGAGATCAAGAGAAAAATGCAGGTGGCCGCATCCAATCTGGACAGGGTCATATACGATATCGTAGCCAGGGCCAACCGGTGGACCTAACAAACAACACATGCCTCTGGCAGTATGTTATGCCTTGGCACCAACCCTAAATCCTTACCGTCACACGGCAACCCCGCATATACGCCCGCCTGAAAAGATAATCGCTCCTGGACACACATTTGCTATAGCTCTCTCCACAGAGCTTCTTCGCATCCTTACTTAACAGATGGACTCATAGGCGGCCTTCATCTGCAAAGCTGTAATATCCTGTACCGGCAAGTATGATATGATCTATCAGCCGGATATCAAGCAGTGTAGCACCCTTCTTGATTTTGTTGGTCAATTGGATATCGGCATCTGACGGCCTTAACGTACCCGAAGGGTGATTGTGAGCCAGTATGATACCACTTGCAAGCAATTCTACCCCCCTTGACAATATGACCCTTATATCTGCAACAGTGCCCATCACACCACCCTGGCTGACTATCTTTTTTTCTATGACCCTGTGGGCGCGATTGAGATAGAGCACGTAGAAATACTCAATATCGAGATCACTCAGCAAAGGCAGGAGGATACGATGAGAGTCCTGGCTATTGGAGATCTTCATCTTGTCCTGTGAGTCGGTAGACTGTCTGCGGCGTCCAAGCTCAAGGGCCGCACATATCGTGAGTGCTTTGGCTTCGCCGATCCCGTGAAACTCCTGCAAGCGGGACGGAGACCAGGACGCCAGCTCATTGAGGTTGTCGTTGCAGGCGTGCAGGACCCGCTTGGCCAGGTCTACTGCTGTCTCTCCTCGGTTGCCTGAGCCGAATAATATAGCGAGCAGTTCTGCATCGCTAAGTGCTTTGCGCCCTTGGTTGAGCATTTTTTCGCGGGGACGATCCTCTTCTGCCCAGGTCTTGATATTGAGTCTCGGTACGACATACTGCGTTGCTGTCATGGTATATGCGTTTGATAAGGTGAATGGTCCGATATTACAATCTGAAGACTCTACCCTGGACAAAGCTGTTACGATACAGATAGCCTTTGCTGCTTTAAGCCGGTTCGCACTCCGCGATAAAAATACCAGCTAAAGGAGAAACGCTGTGGTTATACAGCTACCTCTCGATGTCACCCATGCTCACGGTCCAACCGAAGACAGCAAATGACTCTGTCCCTCTCATGAGATAACAACATCCCACCCTCACAAAGGAGCCCCTTTGAAGATGTGGCGGGCTGATCGAAGCCAATTTATCCAGACTTATATATCGCGTAAATTATGCGCTGAAACTGTAGAGACTTGATAGTTCGAGCGCTACTACCTCCTGTGCCTTACCAACGAAGTTATTCTTTTCTCTCCGGTTTTTCAAATCTTTCTCTCAAAATAACGGTCTCACCTGCAAACTGTCTCCTTTTATCAGGTCTGGATCGGGGTCTTCGGGTCTGATCGGTCTCAATGGCAACCCATCTTCAAGCCTGCGTTTTTCCATCGCTTCACGGATGAGTATGGAGTCGACCAACGTTTCTGCAGCATTCAATGCGTTGCTCTTGCATTCGTCCAGTTTTTTTTGTGTCAGCTCGGCGATGCGTCTTTCGAGGCTTTGTTTTGCAAATGGTGACCATCCTAACGTATCGGCCGGCTGAATGGCGGAGACGGATGCTATGGTGACCAGGGCTGCTGCCAGCAGGTACGCCCTCTTATACATATTCTCTGCTATTTTCATTGGGCTGATTTTATCTGCTGTATCTCGCGGACACGGACTTCATAGATAGAGTCTTTGGCTCTTTCCAGCCAGTGAGTATATATACTGTCACAAGCTGCCTTGATCACAGAGTCTTGCTGAAGTACGGAAGTGCGGGCCAGCGTTTCGATTTGTTGCCGTATAGCTTTGTCCAGTTCCTTTTTCTCCCTGACGCAGCTCGTCACTGCAGTAGAAGCAGCTACCAGCAGGCACAGCAAAAGTTTTTCAGCGGATCTCTCTTTCCTGGTCGACATCGATCTGTTTTCTTTTGAGTTCGAAATGTTGTCCCAGGTACACCTTACGTACGATTTCATCTTCAGCCAGCTCTTCGGCAGTGCCCGATCGCAGTATCTTCCCTTCAAACATCAGGTAAGCCCTGTCCGTGATCGAAAGTGTCTCCTGCACATTGTGATCCGTGATGAGGATACCGATATTTTTAGTCCGCAACTTGGCTACGATATACTGTATATCTTCTACGGCGATCGGGTCGATCCCTGCAAATGGCTCATCGAGCAGGATGAAATTCGGTCCCGTAGCCAGTGCCCGCGCTATCTCGGTGCGGCGGCGTTCCCCTCCGGAAACAGTATCCCCCCTGTTGCGGCGGACCTTGTGCAGGCCAAATTCATCGAGCAGCGA
The DNA here is from genome assembly GCA_964537925.1 of uncultured Saprospiraceae bacterium. GTDB lineage: Bacteria > Bacteroidota > Bacteroidia > Chitinophagales > Saprospiraceae > SLDF01. The sequence continues at coordinate 125,588 of CAZICV010000004.1, forward strand.
CTCCAGCTTCTCTTCCTGCTGGTCCTTGTTCAGACCGGTCATCTGCAGTACAGCCCTTATATTGTCCTCCACACTGAGCTTTCTGAACACAGACGGCTCCTGGGGCAGGTACCCGATTCCTCTCCTCGCCCGCTGGAACATGGGTAGCCGGGTGATCTCCTGCTTGTCGAGGTATACATGGCCCTCGTTGGGCCTGATGAAACCCACCATCATGTAGAACGTAGTCGTCTTGCCGGCACCATTGGGGCCCAGAAGACCTACGATCTCTCCCTGGTCTACATAGAGACTCACATCCTGCGCCACCGTACGGCGACCATAGGTCTTCATCAACTTATTTGCGCTCAGTTGCATACCGGTTCATTCTTTTATCTCCTGAGTTTCGGGCTCCCCGACGACTGGGGCACGGTCCTCAACCGAGACCGCCTCTTCTATATCCCAGTTGGCTCTCAACTGCGACAAGTCGCGCTTCCACCGACGTTCAGGCAAACGTCTTTCTATGTATTTGCCCGCGTCCCATCGACCATTTCCGTTGGAGTCATCCGTGATCTCCAGTACATACTTGTCAGGCAGCAGATTTTTAAACACTCTTTTTTCAGATTCGGTTTCTTTGACCGTCCAGCTCGCTATCAGCTTGTCCTGCTGCAGCAGTCTCATGACATATTGCTTTGAAGTATCCATATCGGTCAGTAGCAGGCTGAGACTGGAAAATGCCGCCGGCTCTTCGATCCTGAAAACACAGACCACAGCCGTATCGTTTGTACGGCCGGCCCGGTCGGTCACACTACCCGGAGGCAGATACCACTGGTACTTGCCCGGGGCAGGAGCTTGCATCTCCCATAGGAGCGGATCGCTGCCAGATATCCGGATGGCCTGAGCCACTTCAATACTATCCGTATCACGCACCAGCCTGGTATCCTGGATGGATATCTGGTTGTATGGCCAGGAAAATCTAAAATACTGAATTGAATCAGGGTGAGGGGACTTGCCCGGCAATCCCGGCCAACTGCATGTCAGTGGCATACGCTTCATAGTGCTGTCCAGGGGGTAACTGCGCAGGCGGAGGCTGTCGGTCCTGCCACCGGGGAGTTCAAGATATAGCCTCCATGTCGTTAGTGTGTCGGCATCGTGCCATAGCGTCAGTTGGTTGCCCCTGATCTCATGCGCGATGCGCACATGATCCGGATACCCGAAGGGACGGGCTCCCTCCAGTGATTCATTGTAGCGCAACACCAGCACTCCCTGCCTGCTGGAATCAGTATCCTGGAGGACCCGGGGTTTCTCCTCTTCAAACAAGCGAAGCTCAATCCCGTCTATTGAGTCGGCCAGCTCAATTGTACCCTCAAAAAAGCCCGCCTTTTCCTGTGGTTGATCAAACCGGTAGTTCTGGTTTTCATCTTTCAGGCCTGCCATCCGATAAGTTCCCGGCCGCAGATTGCGAAGCACAAAACTTCCGTCTGCTCCACTTCTCGCAAAATAAATGGGCCGGCTCTTATATATCAACGAATCCCAAAGCGAGTCATAGAGCATAGCATAAGCATCCTGCATAGGCAGCCCCGTGATAGCGTCAATGATTCTGCCCTTTACAAAAGCTGAATCGATCGCCGGACCGGTGGAGAACACAAAGTCCAGGTCTTTGGCAGCATTGCTCTCATTATAATCCCGCACAGCTGCACCAAACTGGATGATATAAGTCGTGTTCTCGCGCAGCACCTCCTTGGGATTGAAGGTAAAATATACAGTCTTGCCCCTGGCCTCGATCTTCGGATTGTATACCAGGGGAGGAGTCACGATGACTTGCCGGAATACATCTTCAACCTTGACAAACTCATCAAAGACCAGTTTGAAGCCTGTCTTGCGAAAACTTACCTGGTAGTTGCTGTCCGAAGCCGCCGCTACCAGTGATGGGGGCGTTTCATCTTTGGGGCCTCCGGATAGACTACCCTGGCTGGCACAGGCCCAGAACAGGCAGATCACCCCGAGACACAGCGCCTCGCGGATCCTGAAACACAGCCTGTTTACCCTGTTGCTCACCACAGCACAAATATACCATATTGCGATCAGCCTCCTGCCAATCCCCTTCGGTTACGCGGGTGAAAGGACAGGACTGTCTCCCGCAGATACGAATTATCCAGGTGCGTATAGATTTCCGTAGTTGTGATGGACTCATGTCCCAGCATCTCCTGCACTGCTCTCAGGTCAGCTCCGCCCTCGACAAGATGTGTCGCAAACGAGTGTCGGAAAGTGTGCGGGCTGATCGATTTTTTCAGTCCGGCCCTCTCAGCCAGATCCTTGAGTATCAGGAATACCATCACCCTGCTCAGCCTGGCACCTCTCCTGTTGAGAAAAAGAAAATCCTCTTCACCCGGCCGTATGTTCATCTGTCCTCCCCGCACTCCTTCCATATAAAGCCCGATATGCTTAAGCGCATCCTCCCCGACAGGCACCAAACGTTCCTTGTTGTTTTTTCCCAACACCTTTACAAACCCGATCTCCGGGTAAAGATGGGAGATACGCAGTGTCACAAGCTCGCTCACACGTAGTCCGCAGGCATACAGAGTCTCCAGCATGGCCCGGTTGCGCACACCTTGCGGATCGCTCAGATCGATCGCTTCCAGGAGCCTGGATATCTCTTCAAAACTCAGCACATCGGGCAGGTATTTGTCCAGTTTGGGCCCCTCGATAAACTCTGTCGGGTCTTTCTGTATTACCTCTTCAAGCAACAGGTAGCGATAGAAAGCTCTTAGTCCCGACAGTATCCTTCCCTGTGAACGCTGGGCCACGCCGAGCTCATGCAGCAGGCGCACGAATTCTTGCAACAGACCTGCGGACACAGCTTCGGGACGGAGGCCCGGCTGATTGCCGGACCGTATGAAGTCTTCCAGCTTTCGTACGTCGCCCAGATAAGCGGCTACCGAATGCAGGGACATAGCCTTTTCCAGGCGCATATGCGCTTCAAAGCCCGCCAGTGCCTGCTCCCAACCTGATGCTACAGATGCTGTCATGGCACAAATTTACAATTGCTTATATATAATGCTTATATTTAATTAGATGCCTTTTACACGACATGACTTGAGGAGATCATACAGAGTCCGTATTTTTGATCACATGCGCAGGTCAGTTTCCGAAATTACCGGCAATTTGCTTCTCTCGGCAGCATTGTGGATCTGCCTGCTGGCTGCAGGCATGCCTTCCTATGGACAGACCGCCCTGGCACATGCCGACCTCAGCTCACCTTACGATGCCTTGCGGACACATATCGGCTTTTTGCAACAGGACAACTATAAACCCGGGGAGGCCGCCCGTACCATACGCGGCATCTCCGATACGGCCGTCGCCATAGAACGTGCCCGGCAGCTCAAGGCCGTGCTGGACGGCAGAGGGCTGATCGTTTCCTTTGGTAAGATTCCTCAGGATCCCGCCTTCCAGGACAGTCTTACAGGCCGGTCCGTGTATATACCCTTTCCTGAGCGACTGCCGCAGGTCTATCTCGAGCGATATGGCAACAACTGGCAGTACGCGGCCGAGACTGTCGACCTGATACCCCGGCTCTACCAAGAGACCTTTCCGTTGGGCCTGTCCAAGCTCGTGGATATGCTCCCACAGCACTTCCAATCGACGTTTATGGGTATACCCGGCTGGAAGTACGTGGGTATCCTGGTCCTGTTGGGCGGAGCCTTACTCTTTCACCTCCTGCTGAGACTGGTGGTATTTTATCTCCTGAGTTTTTTTGGCAACCGCCTGGTCCGACATCTGCGTGGGCAACCCAAACTCAGGCGCAAGATAGCAGCCTCAGTCAGCCTTGCGCTTGTCGTCACCCTGGTCATGGTGCTCTTGCCCACCCTGATGTTACCGGTCAGAGCAGTCAACTTTCTCTTGCCACTGTTCAATATCGTACGCGCGATATTCATCATCCTTCTTCTACTGCGGATAGCAGATGTTTTCTTTCTCTACGCGCGCGAGTATACGGCCCGTACTGAGAGCAAGATGGACGATCAATTGCTGCCTATTTTCGAACGCGCGATCTATTCGCTGATCATCATCGGTGGTATCCTCAATATCCTGCAGGCGCTGAGCGTCAACGTCACGGCACTGATAGCAGGCGTGTCCATAGGTGGTCTTGCCCTGGCGCTCGCGGCCCAGGATACCGTCAAGCACTTCATCGGGTCCATCATGATCTTCATAGACAAGCCCTTCCAGATAGGCGACAACATTGAAGCCAATGCCTTCTCAGGTACCGTTATGGAAGTGGGGTTTCGCAGTACACGCCTGCGCAATGTGGACAAAGCCATCATCAGCGTACCCAACGGGCATATTGCCGATGCCACCATTACAAATGTAGGTCTACGACCCATGCGGCGTATGCAGATCACTATAGCCCTCACCTATCAAACCCCACCGGACAAGATAGAGGCATATACCAGTCTGATCCGACAGCTCGTAACACGCCATCCGCGCACCTCTGCCCCTGATTCGATAGTCAGGTTGCAGGCTATGTCCGTCACATCAGTAGATATCTTCTTCCGCACATTTATACTGGCATCTTCGCTGGCCGAAGAGTACGAGGTGAGGGAAGAGCTGCTACTCGGTATACTGCAGACCGCCCAATTGCTGGGGATTACATTCGCGATTACATCGCCTTCCATGCGCATCTCCGACGAAACAGCTACCGACACAGAAGACGCTGAAAACAAGTCGGCGGATACGCGGCTCCGCCAGTTGCTGAATAACTACGAAGACAGGCTACACCGCAAATACGACAAAGGCGGAGATGAGGACAGCGGCGCATAATCCACGCTCCCGCAGCCCTCTGATCCTTGGGGGATACATCGAACCCACCTCATATACAAGATATATTCTCAGCCCTGCATGATCTCTACCCCATAATCCGGACGGTAAAGGCTGCCGATTACATATATTTGCAGTTTGAATCGGCACTCTCCCTTGGAAGAGGTCTACTGTTTTTATAACCCGCAGATTACAGACCGTTTCCAAAGGAGCAGAGCTCACAGGTTGAAAGCACATATCCTTTAATCAAATAACCTAAAGTAGTTTACCTATGAAAAAAGTTAGCCTCCTGGCAGTCTCTATGCTGCTGCTGGCATCCTGCGTGAGCAAGAAAAAATTTGCTGCCATGAACGCAGATCGCATGAGGGCGGAATCAGCACTTGAGAAGCTACGTTCCGAAATGAAAGACTGCGACGAAGCTCGCACCGATCTGAAAAACCGCCTCACGGCTTCCGAGGGCAAGCTCAAATCCCAGGAAACCGATCTCTCCACGCTCCGTGGACGCAACAAGGATCTGGAAGATCAGCTCGCTTTCATGAAAACGACCAATACCAACCTGCTCGAACGTCTCTCCGATCTCTCCATCGTAAGCAAGGCCGGAGCCGAAAGCATCAAGAAATCACTGGACGCCCTCGATGAACAGAGCAAATACATCAAGGACCTCACCTCATCCATGCAGCGTAAAGATTCGCTCAACCTGACACTGGTCATGAACCTCAAGCGCTCACTCAGCGATGTCAACGATCAGGATGTGAACGTACAGGTCAAGAAAGGCGTAGTCTATATCTCACTGTCTGACGACCTGCTCTTCAAATCGGGCAGCGCAGTGATCAACAGCCGCGCAGAAGCCATCCTGGCCAAAATAGCGCAGATCCTGAATGATCAGAAAGAACTCGATATCCTCATAGAAGGCCACACGGACAATGTACCGATCGCTACGGACTGCTACACGGACAACTGGGATCTCAGCGCCAAGAGAGCTACCTCCATCGTGCGTTTTCTGCAGAGAAAATACGGCGTGAGCCCTGAACGCATGACTGCAGGCGGTCGTTCTGAGTATGTACCCATCGCCAGCAACGATACATCGGCTGGACGTGGCAAAAACCGCCGTACCGAGATCATCATCCTGCCCAAACTGGATCAGTTCTTCGAACTGATGACACAGGGCGAGGCCTCCGGCAAATAATAGCCCCGCATCTGTCCGCAGCTTCTCGCGGATTCTGTGAGCATGAAAAAGCTGTCCCGTCTGCGGGGCAGCTTTTTCTTTTGCAGAGAACTGTCAAAGACCAAAAACAGCACGGCATATGCCATTCTGTCCGGCAGAGCGGTGTATTTTTCCGGCACAATGACAAGACCGACCATGAGCCATCTGACCAAGACCCCGGCCCGCCTGCTTACTATAGCCATCACTATTGCGCTGCTCACCGGTGCCCTGGGGTGTACAGCATTAAAGAATGTACGCTATATGGCACGCGGCACAGCCTCTCCCGCCAGATTTCATGAGGTTGTACCGATGATCCGCCAGGACAAGATGTTGTTCCTGGACGTGGTGATCCGGGGACGCAAGGCCCGTTTTCTTTTTGACACCGGCGCCGTGACCGTTGTATCGCCGCAGCTTGCGGCAGAGCTGGGCCTCAGCCCCCTGTACAGTTCCGGCGTCAGGGATTCCAACCACAAAAAAGAGCGGCTCGACTATGTGCAACTCAATGACCTGCGCATCGGCCGGGTACGCTTCGACGAGGTCTTAGCCGCCGTAGCACCGCTGGACATAGTACCTGAGATAGCCTGCTGGCAGATCGACGGTATCCTGGGAGCCAACTGCATGCGGCTGGCAGACTGGCTGCTGGACTTTGAAGCAGGTGTGATCGAGCTGGCACATAGCGACAGTACCTGGCTGCATGGCCGGAAGTTCCCGCATACACTCGGCTTCACCACCAGCAGGCAAGGTTCGCCCTATATCGATATCACCCTGGGGAAGGACACGCTCCGGGCATTGCTGGATACAGGTTCCGGTATCACACTGAGCATACCTGAGAAGTACTATGACAAGCACATGCATGCCCCGACCCGCAGATCAGTCGGCATCAGGAGCGTCGGGATATTCGGCACGGGATTACAGGCCGACACGACCATCAGCTTCTTACCTGATACCCTCCGCATTGCAGAGCGGCTGAACCTGTCCATGATCACTGAAACAGCGCCAAAAGCCAATATCGGACTGCCCGTGTTCACCCATTTCCAGGTCATACTCAACTGGCGGGAAAAACAGATCAGGCTCCGTCAGATCGAGGAGCCACAGCTTGGCAACAGGCATAGCTTCGGGCTAGGTATCTCGCTGATAGAAGGTGCATTACGAGTGGTCAGCCTGGTCGAAGGAGGCCCCGCCGCCAGAGCAGGCCTCCGGTTGGGTGATGAGTTGCTGGCTGTCGGCGAATGGGCAGTTGGTTCCTCGCTGCAGGAGTCACTCTGTACATATCGTACCTCTGAATGGCCCGACAGTATCGAGATCCGTTATCGGAGAGAAGGTATCGAGCACATGGCCCTTTTGCAAAAGGAAAGCTATTGGTAATAGCTGTCGGGATTGTTTTTTGATACTACACCTCGGCTGCAGATTTACCGACGTTCTACCGACGTCACTAAAAACAAAAAAGCCCGGAACATAGTGTTCACGGGCCTTCTGTTAGTTGTCTTGTAGCGTGAGAGAGACTTGAACTCTCGACCTCATGATTATGAATCATGCGCTCTAACCAGCTGAGCTACCACGCCGTCATTCCTTATCAGAGCCGACTCTTTCGACACTGCCCTAGCCTAAGCTTCTCTTAAGCGGTTGCAAATATAAAGATAAGCCCTTCCAATGCCGAATAATTGGCACAAAAAAAATCGCCCGGTTCTCTAGTGGCATTTGAAGTAATCAAAAGGCTCCAGACAGTCATTACATTTATACAGCGACTTGCAGGGTGTGGAACCAAAGCGGCTGATCAGTACCGTATCTGACGAGCCGCACTGCGGGCACACCCGGGGCCTGTCCTCACCGGCAAAACCCGGATCTGATACCAAACCTGAAGGCGGTGCGATACCATAGGCCGCCAGCTTTTCCTTACCGGCCTCCGTCATCCAGTCCGTCGTCCAGGGCGGGCTGAGCGTCGTGATCACCTCTATCGGCCATACCCCGTTGTCCTCTAGGGTAGATCGTATTCTTCCTTCGATATCCTGCATGGCAGGGCAGCCTGAATAAGTAGGTGTGATGGTGACCGACACCCCCGGGACAGCAAGCCGCACATCGCGCACGATGCCCAGGTCCAGTATACTCAATACAGGTATCTCCGGGTCGGAGACCTCCTCGAGTATTGTATATATGTCCTGTTCGGAGTAAGCCTGCATTTTCGGTTTTTTTACCCGGTCACGTGCCTCCTGCGGCAGTAGTCACCACTCCATACCCGGATAGACACGCTGCATGTATTGCAGCTCGGTCAGGATATAGCCGAGGTGCTCTGTATGCACACCCCGTTTGCCTCCCTCCTGGTACACGGGTATATCGGGTGCGGTCAGTGTCGAACGCTGCAACACCTCTCCCCTGCGGGACTCGACAGAAGCGCGAAAACTACCTGGATCCGGGGCTATACCCCTCTCGGCCAGCCATGATTCGAACTCAGCTGCTGCAAGGCACTCACCGGCGTACATCCAGAGGTCATCCACAGCAACCTGCATCCGGCGATGGCTCTCCGCTGTACCGTCTCCCAGGCGCTGCATCCATTCAGAGCTGTAGCGCAGGTGATAAGCTACCTCCTTGATGGATTTGGCAGCTATCGCTGCCAGCTTCTCATCAGCCGACCCCTCCAGTCCTCGCAGCAATGCGTAGTGATAGCTGTCAAACAGGAATTGGCGTACGATCGTATGCGCCCAGTCTCCGTTGGGCTGTTCAACCAGCAACAGGTTGCGGTAGCTGGCCTCATCACGGAGAAAAGCAAGGCTGTCTTCGGTGACCGGCGCCCCCGCCAGCTCGGCGGCATACTGGTAGTACAACCTGGACTGACCGATCAGGTCCAGCGCTATATTGGTGATAGCGATATCCTGCTCCAGTACCGGGCCGTGACCACACCACTCCGACAGGCGCTGACCTAGTATCAGTGCATTGTCGCCCAGGTAGAGCAGGTAATCGTACAATTCCTTTTTTTCTTCTTTCTGCATGTCACACATACAATGATACCCGCTGGCGGGTATCCGGTTTTCAGATATGCTTCACCTCATCCGGCAGGTGGTAAAAAGTCGGGTGCCGGTAGATCTTATCTCGGGCCGGCTCAAACAGCGACCCCGCCTCATCCGGGTCTGAAGCCACGATCTGGTCCGAAGGCACGACCCATATACTCACCCCCTCCTGCCGACGCGTATATACATCCCGGGCATTCTCGACAGCCATACGGGCGTCGGCTGCATGCAGGCTCCCCACATGCTTGTGATGAAGTCCCGAACGGGACCGGATGAACACCTCCCACAGAGGCCAGCTCGTATTACTCATATTATTCTTACTGGTTCTTGCTGATATAATCTGTTATTACTCTGCTCGTCAGGCCACATGCCCGCGCGCTTCGGATATCTGCTGCTTGCGTGCATGCTCCAATGCCGCCTCGCGCACCCAGGCGCCGTCCTCATGCGCTTTTACCCTTGCCTGTAGTCGCTGGCGGTTACACGGGCCATGTCCGCCTACCACGTTCCAGAACTCCTGCCAGTCGATCGGACCGAAATCATAATGTCCCCGCTCCTCGTTCCAGGACAGGTCCGGATCAGGCACAGTGATGCCCAGGAATTCCGCTTGGGGGACTGTCACGTCTACAAATTTCTGCCGCAGTTCGTCATTGGTGAACCGCTTGATCTTCCAGGCCATCGACTGCGCAGTATGTACGGAATCACTGTCCGACGGGCCAAACATCATGAGTGAAGGCCACCACCAGCGGTTGAGCGCATCCTGTGCCATGTTCTTCTGGGCTTCCGTACCCCGGCACAGCGTCAGCATGATCTCATATCCCTGCCGCTGATGGAAACTCTCTTCCTTACAAACACGTACCATCGCCCTGGCATAGGGGCCGTAGGAGGCCCGGCACAGCGGCACCTGGTTCATGATCGCCGCACCATCCACCAGCCAGCCGATAGCGCCCATATCCGCCCAGGTCAGCGTAGGATAGTTGAAGATGCTCGAGTACTTGGCCTCTCCCCTGTGCAGCTCATCCAGCAGCGTATCCCTGTCTATACCGAGCGTCTCCGCAGCGCTGTAGAGATAGAGCCCGTGCCCGGCCTCATCCTGCACTTTCGCCAGCAGCGCTACTTTGCGTCGCAGTGACGGAGCCCTCGTGATCCAGTTGCCTTCCGGCAGCATGCCCACAATCTCCGAGTGCGCGTGCTGCGCGATCTGGCGGATCAGCGTCTTGCGATAGCGATCCGGCATCCAGTCCTTGGGCTCGATACGCTCATCGGCATCTATCCGGGCCTGAAATTTTTCTTCGAGCGACAGTGATTTCATCATGCGTGGTTTGATACAAAGTTAACGTATTCAGACTATTAAAACAAACGATACTAACGAATGTTCGTTAGTATCCCTCAGCGCTGCGCCAGGCCGTCCAGCAGCAGTGTCCGCAGGTTACCAAACAAGCGCTCCGGGCTGATCCTCCCGGGCTTGAACCAGTAGTGCACCCAGCGCAGAGCAGTGAGAAAGGCATATACCGCTATCCTGGGATCGTCCACAGGACGCACATCACCCGTCCCTATCCCCCGCTCCAGTATGCGTTGTACAGCCCTTTCATAATCACGTCGCATACGCAGGAACTCGCTCAGGGCCGGCTCGCTGAGGTGACGCCATTCGTCATTGAACACCGTGACCGAAGAGATATCTTCCGCAGCGATACGCACATGCAGCCGGATCACCTCTTCCAACTGGCAGATCGGGGACAGGTCGCTCTTTTCTTCGATAGCCCTGATCCCCTCTATGAATTTCGTAGCATGGCCAAAACAGATCTGGTGCAACAATTCCTCCTTGGAGCGTATATGATTGTACAGGCTCGAAGCCTCCATACCGACACGCTGTGCCAGCTCGCGCATCGATGATGCAGGATATCCCTTTTCACGGAACAGCAGCGCTGCTGCGAGATGGATCGACTGCTTGGGTGTCAGCATAGGTGATATTTATAAAATTGAAGCCAGGTTGGACCGGCGACGATCAATGTTGCTGATCGAAGTCCACAAATACCAGCCCGGTCCGGGGATGCGCCTGGCAGGTCAGTATGAACCCGTCCTCGATCTCGTCCTGTTCCAGCGCATAGTTCACGTCCATCTCTACCTGGCCGTCGACCAGCCTGGCCCGGCAGGTGCTGCATACACCGCCTTTGCACGAAAACGGCAGATCCGCCCCGTTGGCCAGCGCCGCATCCAGTATATTCTGGCCGTCGTACTCGAGCTCAAAACCGATCGTCACCCCGTCCAGCTTGACAGATACCTGGCTGCTTCGGCCGGCTTCCTCCTCCGTCAGGTTCGCAGCCGCTTTCGTGACCGGGGCGCCTGCAGGCGTGAAGAGTTCAAAATGGATCTTTGATGCAGCGACGCCCTGCTCCTGCAAAGACTCCCGGACCTGCTGTATCATCTCAAAAGGGCCGCAAAGGAAGAAATCGTCCGCCTGCAGTATATCCGGAAAACTCCGGCACAGGTCGGCGCACTTGGCGGCATCGATCCTGCCCTGGAAAAGGGCCGCATCCATTTTCTCCCGGCTCAGCAGGTAGTGAAGGGCCAGGCGGCCTATATATCTGTTTTTCAGCGCCTCCAACTGCTCCTTGAAGATGATGTTGCTGCTGGACCGGTTGCTGTAGAACAGCGTCACCCGGCTATCCGGCCTCGTCTCGAGAGCCGACTTGACGATGGACAGGACCGGGGTGATCCCGCTGCCCGCCGCAAACAATACATAATGTACGGGACCCGTGATTTCCCGCGGGCAGAACCTGCCTTCGGGCGGAGTCACTTCGAGCAGATCGCCTGCCCTGAGCTGCTCATTGGCGTAGAAGGAAAACTGGCCGCCCTTTACCTTTTTCACGGCCACACGCCACTCTCCGTCGGCGGGCGCCGCACAGATCGAGTACGATCGGCGTATATCCTCTTCTCCCATCAGCTTGCGGAACGTCAGGTACTGCCCGGGTTCAAACGCAAACAAAGGCTTCAATTCATCCGGCACTTCCAGGGCGACCGAAACCGTATCATGTGTCTCAGGGCGTACTTCCCGTACCCGCAGCGTGTGAAACTTCATCGCCATGATCAGGATGCAATTAGTACGGACTGGCAGACCTCCCGGAAGCAGGAGAAGAAGTAGGTATTCTCTTCGGGACGACCTACCGACACGCGGATGCAATGCGGCAGACCAAATGAACCCAGCCGGCGGACCAGCACACCTTTGCGGCGCAGCTCTTCGTACACCTGCTCGACCGTGTCTTCATCCTGCAGGTCGATCATCACAAAGTTGGCATAAGAAAGCACGTACGAGATGCCCAACGTCTCGAAACAATCGTAGAATCGTTGCAGCTCACCGCTGTTATTGCCGATGGTCATGCCGAGAAAAGCCTCATCATCCAGCGCCGCCACACCTGCCGCCTGCGCAAGCATGCTGGGATTGAACGTCAGCTTGACCTTTTGCATCACCTGTATGATCTCCGGCGCCGCTATACCGAATCCCAGGCGGATACCTGCCAGCCCGTAAGACTTGGAGAAAGTGCGCAGTGTCAGTACATTATCCAGGCCCATGCGTGTACTATCCGGGTAACTGTCCGAAAGCGCTCTGCTGAACTCATAGTAAGCTTCATCCACGATCACCAGGCATCTCTCCGGCACTGCCTCCAGGAAGGCCTGCAGCGCTTCCTGTGGGATCATGGCTCCCGTAGGATTGTTCGGGTTGCAGATATAGATCACCTTGGTCTGGTCATCGATCGCATCCAGCAATGCATCCAGGTCGAAGGCATACCCCTCTTTCATAGGCACAGTCCGGTAAGGCACATCATTCATCATCGCCATAGCTTTCAGCGATACGAACGTAGCGTCCGAAGTCAGCAGGTGCTCGCCGCGGTTGAAAAAAGCTTTGAACAGCGTATACAGGATACCGTCCGATCCGTTGCCCAGTATGATCTGGTCCTTTTGGTAGCCGTATTTCGCACAGATCTTGTTCTTCAGTGTATCGCCCGTAGGGTCCGGGTAGAGATAGAGTCTGTCCAGTGCATCGACGATCGCCTGCCTCGCCATCGGCGAACAACCGAAATTGTTTTCATTGCTGCATAAGATGGCCGTACGGCTGACATCCAGGCCCGCAAACATATCGTCTGCCGGTTTGCCGGGTTTGTAGTTGGCGATCTGCCTGATGTTTTCGGGGATCTGTATCATGATAGTTGCGGGATTGTCTCCTCAAAGATAGAGACAAATCGGCTCGCAGACAAACGAACGTTTGTTAGTTTCCCTTCACGCCCACATACACACAGGCTTTCAGAGGCCGAAGAAAAGGGTTGCCATACCGAAGTAGATCAATAGTCCCGTGATGTCGACGATGGTGGTGATCGCAGGGCTCGCAGCCACGGTCGGGTCCCCTCCAAGCTTGCGCACCAGCAGCGGCAGGCCCGACCCGATCAGGTTGGCGCTCAGCACCTGTATACAGAGCGCCAGAGCCACCACCCCGGCAAAACCAGACAAAGAGTACATCTCCGGCAGGTCGCCTGCACCCGATGACAACAAGATCACCTTGCCAAAAGCCAGCAGTCCCAGCGACAATCCCAGCAAAAGCCCGATCCGCGACTCCTTGTAGACGATGCGCAGCCAGTCCTTCATCGAGACTTGCCCGAGCGCCAGTGCATTGATCACGACCGTGGCTGCCTGGCTGCCCGTGTTACCACCCGTAGCTGCCATCATCGGCATGAATAGTACCAGTATGGTCATCTTTGCCAGCGCACCTTCATAGTGATGCAGTATCACAGCCGAGAAGATACTCAGCGCGGCCAGCGAGATCAGCCAGATGATGCGCTTGCGGTAGTGATACCAGACACTGTCCTCGAGGTATTCGGACTCCTCGGAAGATGGCGTGATACCCATGAACTTCTCCATATCCTCCGTATGCTCGGCGCGCAGTACCTCCAACGCTTCGTCGTGCGTCACGATGCCTGCGAGTTGCGACTGCTCGTTGAGGATCGGTATTGCGACCAGGTCATAGCGTTCCACTTTTTTGGCCACGCTTTCCCGGTCCTCATCTACTTCTGCATAGATATAGTCCCGGTGCAGCACATCCCTGACCAACTGGTTGGGATCAGCCAGGATCAGGTTCTTCAGTGTGAGAAAACCCTTCATCCGCATGTCCTCGTCCACCACGTATACGTAGTAGATCATCTTCTTTGACGGCGCATCCTTGCGGACCTTTTCGATCGCGGAAGCGCAGGTCATATTCTCCAGCACAGTGGCAAAATCGGTCGACATGATCCCACCGGCGGACTCCGGGTCGTACCGGCTGAGCGAGATCACATCCTCGCGTATACGCTTGGTGAGGTAAGGCAACAACAATACCTGTTCCCGTTTGTCGAGATTGCGAAAGAAATCCGCACGCACGGATGAGTGCATGTTTTCAAACATCTCGGCAAACCTGCGGCGGTCGGCTCTCTGAAAAATCGCGTATTGGGTATCGAAATCAAAGTCGCTGGCCAACTGCCCCTGCTGATCGGGCGTGAAGAGAAAGAGCACTTCGGTCAACTCGTCCCCATCCAGCTCCCACAGGATCTCGGCCACCTCCACGGTGGGCATTTTCTGAAGGATAGGGACGAACTCTTTGATGTTGCCGCCCAGCAGTATATCCTGTTTCAGTATTTCCTTATCGATGACTGCAGACATAAGCGTAGTTTTTCAGAGAAGTGATGGAAGAAGGTCCTGGACGGAGAAGGCCGCAGCCCGGTCATGAGTAGGGCGCTTCTGGAAGACTTCGTCTGAAAAAACTTCGGAATACAGTATCGGGAGAAAGGTAATGTATGCAGCGGGCAATACGGAACAGCAGCCGGTCGGTTACGACCGGGATATCAACGGCTGCCTGAAAGGCATAAATGGCAGCCTGCCGGGTTACTATGTACCTCTGCTTGCCCATTTATAGTTCGACTGCTACTCGATGAGTCCATTTAGTTGCTTAAAAGACGGTGCAAAAATAACCTTTTATACCCGGCGTTGCAAGTTAATTTTAACGGCCCGTCTTGTCGCACACCCTTCAGGAAGCCGACAGGTAGAACCTGAAGAAAGCCTTGTTGATCTTCCTGACCAGCTTTCTGTGGTTGCGATGGGTCTCCACCGTCGGATCAAATACGCCTATCACCACGTTCATAAAATTATTCTTCCGAAAGGATGAAGGGAATGGCCCCGGCACCATTTCCAGGTGTTCATCCATCACGATATAACTACTCCTGCCCGATTCACCGGCTAAACCCTCGGACAAGACCAGGAACTCACGGCTACCGGGCTCAATGGCCGGATCAGGCTCTCCCGACATATCGAGGAATACCCCGGACCAATCACCTGACCGTATCCTGCCTGTATCATAGTCGTAGAAAAAGTAAGCCGCACAGAACTTGAACGACTCCTGGAATGCCTGCATCAGGAGTTGGTTGGAAGCCTGGTTCTCAGCCGTTATTTTCTCGATCTCCCTGTGCAGGCGAACCGCCTTGCCCGGATCGGCGTCAGCCATATTCCTGAGTGCATTTATCTTGTTGCGCTCAGAAGGCAGTCTCACGAGCAATACCCCCCCGTTGCGCAGGCGCAGGATCGCATCTGCGGCTATCTGTTGCCGCTCTGCCCTTCCAGGCGCTGAAGCCGGCTCCTGGGCCTGCACGACAGCGACCGAGCTAAGACATAGCAATGCTGCAAGCATATATCTGATCGTCATCTTCTTTCGCATGGTTTTTGGGAGAACGAAACTAAGCCTTTTTTCGTTTCACCCCCGGCTGTGGTCACAAGCGGTCCGCAAAACCGTACAATCTTTACCTTTGTACATCCGTTGAGTTTATCTTACATCCCATATTTTCCACTATGTGGCATACATCTGACGACATCAACCGGCTCCAGGCAGAGATCTACGACGAGAGTATGTTTGCCGAGCGGTTGCTGACGACATGCAGGTCCGTGATCGTGGGCCAGGAATACATGCTGGAGCGGCTGGTCATCGGCCTGCTTACCAGGGGCCATATCCTGCTGGAAGGCATGCCCGGCCTGGCCAAAACACTGGCTATCCGTACACTGGCAGCAGCCGTTTCAGGCAAGTTCAGCCGTATACAGTTCACCCCCGACCTCCTGCCGGCCGATATACTCGGCACCATGATATTCGACCCGGCCCGACAGGTATTCGAAGTGCGCAAAGGACCGATCTTCGCCAATTTTGTACTGGCAGATGAGATCAACCGGGCGCCCGCCAAAGTCCAGTCCGCACTACTTGAGGCGATGCAGGAGCGCCAGGTGACCATCGGCGAGCACAGCTTCGCACTGCAGGAACCATTCCTGGTACTGGCCACACAGAACCCGATCGAACAGGAGGGAACTTATCCGCTGCCGGAGGCGCAGATGGACCGCTTTATGCTCAAGGTGAAGCTGGACTACCCTACCCGCACCGAGGAGCAGGAGATCATCCGCAGGCAGCTCACATTCGAGGCATTCGGCCATTCGATCTCTTCTACCGTCACGCCCGACGAAATCCTGCATGCCCGCAAGGTTGTCCACCGGGTATACATGGACGAGAAGATCGAAAAGTACATCCTCGATATCGTGTTTGCGACACGACAACCGGCCGATGCAGGACTCGGCGACCTGAAATACCTGCTTCAGTACGGAGCCTCTCCTCGCGCAAGCATCAACCTGGCGCTGGCTGCACGCGCACTCGCGTTCTTACGCCGCAGGGCCTACGTACTACCGGAGGACGTACGCAGTATTGCGGCCGACGTACTGAGACACCGTATAGGCCTCACTTACGAAGCCGATGCTGAAGAAATCACACAAGATGACATCGTAGAAAAGATATTACATGCCGTGGAGGTGCCTTAAATACCTGTTGATATTGCCGGGACTCTGCCTGGCTGCCTCGCTGCGGGCCCAGCAGCCCATACCCGCCGAGTGGTTGGACCTGGTGCGCAAGACTGCGGAGTGGCACGACACACCTGCCTGGGAACTCAGCGGGACAGGCTTGCTCGACCGCCGCCACAGCTTCCGCATCTACCTGGCATCCGACGGGGAGACCGTACGGGGCGTATATGGCTTTGCCGGCAGCTCCGACTGGTACACGGTCAGCGGGGTCCAGCATGATTCCAGCCTGCTGCTTACGGAGCGGCTGGCCGATACGCTCGAGAGCGCCACGCTCCGCGTTTACAAGGATCACGGTGTTTTCCGCGGTACCTGGCAGAACAAATCGGGCTCTGCCTCCTGGCCGATCGCCTTCGCCGGTGAAGAAAACAAGGACCTGCTGCGCCCGGCAAAGCCTTCCTTCATCACATTCCAGTCGATAGATGCCGTATTCAACGGCATGTGGATGCTGTATACCGACGGTATATCGCTGGCGACCGGTTTTTATATCGACACCGAAGGACGATGGAGACAAGTCCGGCAGCGGATCATACGCCCGGACGGAGACTGGGAACTGCTGCTACTGGATGAAACACTTCTCGACTACAAGGCTGTGCGCATCCGCCTCGAAGAAAACCGGGCCGAATGGATCGATGTCGAAGATCCGGCGCCCATACACCTGACCCCCGTCAGGCAGGTGCTTCCGCTTGATGTAGCCAGGGACCACGACTTTCATTACTTCAGCAGAGGCATACTCTGGCCGGAAAAAGCGGGCAAGGCGGCACGCCGGTTTGACGCCATACAGGATAGCCTGAGCCGCTCCTGGTTCGTTACAGGATCGAAGCCCGTGAGCGGGTATCAGCGTGCTGAGCAAAACCTGGTAGGTATCTTCTATCCCTCCTATGTATCCGACCGCGCCGTTTCAGGTATGTACACGCTGTCTTTTTATGACCATGAACAGTCCGCCAGGTTTGAGACCTTTGGCTGGACATATGATCTCAAATCCAAAAAGATCATCGACCTGGAAGACGGTGTCAGGGACAAAGAAGCCTGGCAGCAGGACCTGGATTCATTTGTCCGGGCCCGGGTGACCGCGCTGCGCAGTGATCCGCATACGGCAGTCTACTGGAATCACGTCAAACCGGCGGATTTCCGCCACCTGGTCTTTGCGGGCAACCAGTTGCTGGTCGCCAAACCGTTCGACCCGCTGTTGGGGGCCCTGTACCTGCAGGTACCCGTGGAGCTTGTCGAGCAACATTTTGGCAAAAGCTCCTGGCTGCGAAAAGCCATCAAGAAACATAAGCGCTGGCAGAAATCATGGAAACAAGTGAATTGATCAGGAAGGTCCGAAAGGTCGAGATCAAAACACGCCGTCTTTCCGACCATATCTTTTGCGGTTCTTACCACAGCTCCTTCAAGGGACGCGGTATGTCCTTCAGCGAAGTGCGCGCCTATTCCTACGGGGACGATGTCCGGCAGATCGACTGGAATGTGACTGCCCGTACCGGCATACCGCATATCAAAGTATTCGAAGAGGAGCGTGAACTCAGCGTACTCCTGGTAGCGGACATGAGCCAGAGCGCCTATGTGGGGAGTTCCGGCGCTTTCCGCCGCGAGTTCATCTCAGAGATCTGTGCTGTACTCGCTTTCTCCGCCATGGCCAACAACGATAAGGTCGGCCTCCTGCTTTTCACGGAAGAGGTCGAGCGTTATTTCCCTCCCAAGAAAGGCCGCCGCCATATACTCCGGCTGCTACGGGAGATACTACAATTTGAACCCGCCAGGCAGGGTACATCGATCCGCAAAGCACTGGAATATGCCAACAGGGTACAACGGCACAAGTCCATTTGCTTTTTGCTGTCCGATTTCCTGGATAGTGGCTACGAACAGGCGCTGCGTATCACGGCACGCAGGCACGACCTCATCGGCATCTGTTGCCGGGACCCCTGGGAACGCATGCTGCCCGACACCGGGCTCATGGTACTCGAAGACGCTGAGACAGGTGTCCGCCAGTGGATAGACACGAGCGATCCCGCCTGGACGAAGAGGTATACGCAGGAGGCAGCGGCACGCCGTACGGCCCTGGTAGACCTGTTCAGAAGAAACGATGCCGATTGCATGATACTGGACACCGACCGGTCATATATCCATGACCTGGTACGATTTTTCGCCGGAAAAGCCCGCCAGCGATGAAAAAGGCGATCCTGGCCGCCATACTGATCTCATCACTGACCCATGCATATGCACAGGTAGCCTTGCATATCAGTGCCGATACCGCCGTCACGGGTATGGCTGTCCCGCTGCGGCTTACGATCCGGCTTTCCTATGACCCCGAGGCGAAATTCACGCTCCCTGATCCAGGGCTCATCCTGCCGGCGGGCAAGGATGCAGAGGCCTCTCCATGGGTCCTGAAGGATTCCAGCACCGCGCCTGACGCCAGGTATATCCGCTATACCCAGGAGTTGACCCTGTTCGATACAGGTATGATCGAACTCCCGCCGGTACCCATCCCGTTTGAATACGCTGGCAGAAAAGATACGATACGCTCACAGCCGCTGCGTATCCTGGTACGCGCCCCGGTGGCGGGGCAGGATGGCCTGGCCCCAATAGCCGACATAGTCAGGTCCTCCGGTTTGCCCTGGTACCTGGTAGCGCTCCTGCTCCTCTTACCGGCAGTGGCGATACTCTACTGGTATCTGCGTATGCGCCGCAGGCGGCCCCAGATTGGTCCGGTCGTTCCACGTCAGCCTGTCCTTAGCCCGTTCGAAGAAGCCCGCTCCGCACTTGAGCGGCTGGAGCATAGCCGCCCGGACGACGCAAAGGAAGCCTATTCGCAGATCAGCGATATCGTACGCATCTATATCGGCAAGTCTTACCCCATAGCCGCTACCGAACTCACCAGTTCAGAGTTGGTCAGGGCGATAGGGCCTCATTGCGCCGTCCCTGTCACGGACGGGCTGCACCGTCAGTTACTCTTTTGGGACATGATTAAGTTTGCCCGGGCTGAGCCCGTTATCTCGGACTGGCCCGAACATATCCGGGCCGCCAGGGAGCTGATCGTTTCACTTCAGCCCGCTTCCGGCGGTTTATCCCCTGCCACCTCATGATATCCTGGTTGCCGGCATATCTGCAGACCCCCTGGCTGCTGGGGTTGCTCGGTCTCCTGCCGCTGCTATGGTGGCTGGACAGGCGCTGGCAGCGCCAGCGCCCTGCATTGCGCACGGGCAGCCTGGCGGCTTTCTCCGGGAGTGTCACGTGGCGTATCCGGCTCTACCGCTGGAGCAAGTGGCTCCAATACCTGGGTGCAGCCCTCGTGATTGTAGCGGTAGCCCGGCCTCAACGCCCGCTGCAGGAGCAGCAGGTGGATGCTGAAAGCGTAGAGATCGCGCTCATCATGGATCTGTCCAGCAGTATGCTGGCGCAGGACTTTCAGCCCAACAGGCTGGAAGCCAGTAAGATCGTAGCCGCACAGTTCATCCAGCGCAGACCATATGATCTCTTTGCGCTGGTCGTATTTGCCGCAGAGAGCTTCACACCCAGCCCCCTCACCGCCGACCACGCACTGGTGATCCAGTCGCTGCAGTCGCTGGAATGCGGAGCGCTGGAAGACGGGACGGCCATCGGCATGGGACTGGCCAATGCCGTCAACCGCCTGCGCAACGGGCAGGCCAAGTCCAGGATCGCCATCCTGCTCACCGACGGGGTCAACAACTCTGGTTATATCCAGCCGCTCACCGCCACTCAACTGGCCCGGGAGCTCAATATAAAAGTGTATACGATCGGCGTAGGTACGCAAGGCGAAGCCCTCTCACCGGTGAGCAGGCGGGCAGACGGTCAGTATGTATTCGGGTATACGAGGGTGGAGATAGATGAAGCTCTGCTCAGGCAGATCGCACAGGAGACAGGCGGCAAGTACTACCGCGCAACCGACCAGACAAGTCTCGAGCGCATCTATGCAGAGATAGACCGGCTGGAGAAGACAAAAGTCCATATTACCACCATCAAGACCTATACGGAGTACTTCAGGCATTTCCTGGTAGCGGGCTTGCTGCTGATGGCCCTTGAACTTTTCATTCGCCAGATCCTTATAAAACGGGCCCTATGACAAGATTGCTCTGGCAGGATACGGGCTGGATATGGTTATTCTTACCGGCCGCGCTGTTGCTCGCAACCGGGCTCTGGCGATTGTATGCCCGCCGGAAGCTTTTGCAGGAGACGGTGCTACCCGGCAACCTGAACCGCCTCGCCGGCCGCAATCCTTTCCGCACGGATATACTGCGGCTCAGCTTCTGGGGTATAGCGGCCTGTTGCTTCGTGCTGGCAGCCCTCAATCCCCAGGTCCCCGGTAAGGAAGTGACCGTCGAGCACAAGGGCAGTGATGTTTTCATCGCGCTTGACATCTCCCGCAGCATGCTGGTCGACGATGTCGCCCCCAATCGCCTGGGAAGGGCTGTCCACTTTGCCCAGACCCTTGCCAGGGACCTCGAAGGCGAACGCATCGGGCTGATCTTCTTTGCAGGCAGTGCTTTTATCCAGATGCCTCTCTCACTCGACCAGCGGGCAGTGCAGATCTTCCTGCAGAATGCTGACCCTGAACTGGTGACCAACCAGGGGACTGCTATCGGCGATGCGATCGATCTGGCCCTTTCTGCACAGCTGGAAGACCCGGGCCGGGGCAAGGCGCTTGTGATCATCAGCGATGGCGAAGACCATGACCCCGCTACGCTGGGCAAAGCCGCAGAGGCTGCCAGGCAGGGGTGGGTGCTCTGTACCGTAGGCGTAGGTACCGAGTCCGGTGGTGCAGTCCCTGCAGATCCTTATTCCGGTGAACATATCGTCTCGGAAGAAGGCCGGCCGGTCGTATCCAGGTACGATGCAGCGACATTGCGGCAGGTGGCGCGCGAAGGCCGCGGCGTATATATCAAACTGTCCGAAAACAGCAAGGATGCAGCAGCCAAGGTCCGCAGCGAGATGGCAAGGCTCGAAAAAACCAGCCTGCAGTGGCAATCCTATCGCGACTTCGACAGTTATTTTCAATATCCCCTGCTCGTGGGCTTATTATTCTATGCACTGTACATGATATGGCCATACAGAAACCTGCGAAAATGAGCTTTCTCCTGTCACCGGCCTTCCTGGCCGGTTGCTGGCTCACCTTTTCGCTTGCGGCAGGACCGGCACTAAATGCCCAGTCGGCAGGCAGCCTCCGGCGCGAAGGCGAAAAAGCCTATGACCGGCAGGCATACGACGAAGCCGGCAAAGCTTTTGGTGAAGCGGCCCGCAAGAAAAAGGATGCCGCAAGCAGCTATAACCTCGGCAACAGCCTGTACCAGCAAGGTAAGTACAGGGAAGCCGGCGAAGCATACGACGAGGCCATCCGTCTCTCAAGTGACCAGGCGGTAAGAGCCCAGGCCCTCTACAACAAAGGGAATGCACTTTACGAACAGCAACAACTGGACGAAAGTATCTCCGCCTATAAAGAAGCCCTCCGGCTGGCGCCCGGCCTGGAAGCCGCCAAACACAACCTGCTGCTCGCCCGCCGCAAAAAACAGGAGATGGAACAACAGCAGAAGCAGAACCAGCAAAAGAACCAGTCCGGTAACAAAAAACAGCAATCGCAGCGGAACCAGCCACAACAGCAGGACAAGAAAAACGACCCGTCAGGCGGCCAGCAGGAACAGCCTCCTCCCGGAGGACAGCAGGCGCCGCAACAAGAAGGCGCCCCGAATGATGAAAAAACTACCCTGGACCAAAGCACCGAACAACTGCTACGCATCATGGAGGAAGAAGAAAAAAAGGTCCAGCAAAAGCTCAGAAAAAATCAGCAAAGACCCAATCGCTCTTCAAAACAATGGTGAAGCACCCGCGTTTTTGTGGCAGGTAGTATTTTTGTATCGTATCAAATCCAGATAAACATGAGCAGACTGGCGACAACCTTTGTCTTTGTTTTCCTTGGCGGCCTTATACTGAATGCCCAGAAGCCGGTCTTCCAGGGTCACCTCAACCAGGATACGGTCCTCATGGGCAACTACCTGGAGGTATCGTTTCTTGTCGAGAACAGCTCAGGAGATTTCACTCCGCCGAATTTCGACGGCTTCGAGATCGTCGGTGGCCCCCAGCAGAGCTCCAGCGTATCCATCATCAACGGCAAGATGACCAGCGAAGCTTCGTACACCTATTACCTGACGCCTTTGTCCGAAGGGCTGTTGCTTATCGGCCCGGCTACCCTGGCCAACGACGGAGGTATCCTGCGCACGGAGCCGCTCCAGGTCATGGTACTGCCCAACCCGGATGGCGTACGTACCACACCGCGCCGTATGCAGCCCCGGGAACGCAAGCCGATACCGGCCGAAGAAAAAACCCGCCCGAAAAAGCCGGTCACGAAACTCTGACCAGTATATGAGAAGTTGCCCGGTCATCTGGATCACGATCCTTTGCAGCCTGCTTCAGTTGTACCAGGCTGCCGGGCAGGTCCGTTTTTCAGCTACCGCCGAGCCCTCAGCCGTGGAAGCCGGCGCAAGCATGCAAGTACACTTCACGCTAGAGCAGGCAGACAGTGAGCAATTGCAGCCCCCGGAATGGGGACCGTTCAGAGTGCTGGCCGGACCCGGGCGCAGCATGAGTATACAGATCATCAATGGCAGCCGCAGCAGTAGTATCACCTGGACCTACATGCTGCAGGCGCCCGTCCAGGCAGGCCGCTATACACTGCCGTCCGCCAGGGTACGCGTCGGAAGCCGCTGGCTGCAATCCGGCGAGCTGCACATACAGGTGACACCTGCCGGCAAGCGAAGTACTGCCGGAAAGGGACACACGACGGACGGAGAGCCGGACTATTTCCTCCGGCTCGAGGCGGATACGACAGAAGCCTTCCCCGGGCAACAGATCACCCTGACCTGCAAGCTTTATGCACGCATCAATATACAATCCTACGAATGGGTACGTGAGCCCGATATAGCACAAGCCTACCTGCAACCGGTAGAACACCTGGACCAGTCAGTCCACGAAGAACGGTTGGGCAGGCACAGTTACTACAGCAAGGTCATCAGGAAGATGTACCTGTACCCGCAGACGCCCGGCGCCCTGGAGATAGACCCTTTCGTGCTGAGACTGGCATTGCCCCGCACACAGGGAGAAAGCAAGGATGCCTGGGGCTTTTTCCTCCGTGACCTGGTATTTGAAGAAGTGTCGAGCGGGCCGCTGACGATCCGGGTCAGGGATATCCCTGCGGGTGCACCGCCGGCATTTGACGGTGCTGTAGGCGAGTGGCAGGTAGATACCGATGTACCCATACGAAAGATAAAGGCAGGAGCTACCTGTCGTATACTGGTCCGGATCAGCGGCAGCGGAGACCTTAAGCGGGTCAACCCGCCTGCGATCGAATGGCCCTCAGGTTTCGAGCTGTACAGTACACGGATGATCGACGAGCAGCATCACGGTGCACAACCGTCCATGCCGGCAAGCCGTACCTTTGAATACCTGGTAGTTCCCGATCAGCCCGGTTCCTATCGCATTTCTTCCGGCTGGTCCTACCTGGATGCCCGCAGTGGCCGGTTCCGTGAGGCCGGCTTCACCCTGCCGGAGATAGAGGTGCTCCCGCCCGACCCGGGAAGTAGTACAGGACTCGCCACACCGGGTGAGCATACGCGACCCGAGACATTCGACCAGGACCAGTCTTCTTTTTCCACGGGCAAGACCGCTGCCGCTGCCATCTCTCTGCTTGCTCTACTCGCCTCCGCGATCCTGCTGGTTCGCCGCAGTAAAAAAACCAGGGCCCGACAGCCTGCCGTCCAGGCGGCCCACACATCCATGCTCTCTGCGACACTACTCGAACAAAGCTACAGGTCTTCCGTCTCCTCGGGAGATCCTGCGGCCTTCTACCACGATCTGCGGCTCATGATCTACCGGTGGCTTTTCGGAGATAGTTCTGCCAGGGAGATCTTTGCCGAAAGGCATGAGTGGGAAGAAAGGCTGCACGCCCGGGTATCCGACCCCGCAGACGCCCGGTCATTCTCAAGATTGTGGGAGCTATCAGGGCAGGCACTCTATGCCCCGCATGCTTTCCGCGACAAAGCACAGGAGATCTGCGAAGAAGCTCGCCGGCTTTTTGACAAGTACAAGTAGCCCTGTTCCCATATACAGGCAGCGCAAAATCTAACGCCGGACCTCTGCCATTACCGTAAAAACGGTAACTTTGCAGCGCCGTAAAAGCAGGCATAGACCCTCATTATGCATCAGTATATCAGACAGTTTGCCGCCTATGAAGGGCAGGAAGTGCAAGTGAAAGGCTGGGTAGCCAACCTCCGCCTCAGCAAGACCAATATCTTCGTCGTATTTCGCGATGGCACAGGCTTTGCCCAATGCGTGGTATCGCAGGAAGTCGTAGGAGACGAGGCATTCGAGCAGGCCAAAGCCCTGACCCAGGAGTCATCCGTCGCGCTGCGCGGCACGGTGGTGCGCGACGAGCGCCAGATGGGCGGCTTCGAACTGCAGGTCCGGTCCCTGGAGATCCTCCAGCTCGCTCAGGAATACCCGATCACGCCCAAGGAGCACGGTGTGAAGTTCCTCTCCGACAACCGCCATCTCTGGCTGCGCTCATCGCGCCAGTGGGCGATCATGCGGGTGCGCAACGCCGTGATCATGGCTATCCACGATTTTTTCCAGGGCGAAGGCTTTGTCCAGATGGATGCACCGATCTTCACGGGCAATGCTGTCGAGGGCACCACCACCCTGTTTGAGACGGACTTTTTCGGTCACCCAGCCTACCTGACACAGTCCGGCCAGCTCTACGGAGAAGCCATGGCCATGGCACAGGGCAAGATCTATACTTTCGGCCCCACTTTCCGGGCAGAAAGATCCGATACACCCAGGCACCTGGCAGAGTTCTGGATGATCGAGCCCGAGATGGCTTTCTACACCAACGAGGACAATATGGACCTCATAGAAGCCTTCATCAAACATGTGACGACCAGTATACTGAAAAACTGTCGCACCGAGCTCGAACTGCTCGAAAGGGATACCACACGCCTGGAAGCTGTGGTCGCCCAGCCTTTTCCGCGCATCCTGTACGAAGATGCCGTGAAAATCCTGCGCGGCGAACTCGAGATCGACGGCCGCAACGCCATCCGGCTGCAGGAGGATGACCTCACAAAAGCTACACAGCAACTCCAAGAAACGCTCGCAGATATAGAATCCCGCGAAGAAAAGATCCGCTCCGGCGCACTTTCAAAAGGCGAGCGCAAATTCAACGAAAGCAAGATCCTCGAACTCCGCAAACTGGTATCTGACCTGGAGGAGCAGGTACGCAATATCCCGCTCTGGATAACGTCTGCAAAGAGCTTTTCCACAGGCAATGACTTCGGCAACTCCGACGAGACGGTGCTGACCCGCGTATTCGACGCCCCGGTCATGGTGTACAACTGGCCGACCGCCGTCAAAGCCTTTTACATGAAGGAAGTCGACGGCGACCCGGCACATGTCAAAGGCGTGGACCTGCTGGCTCCGGACGGTTACGGCGAGATCATCGGCGGCTCGGAAAGGGAGACGGATATAGCTGTCCTGCAGCGCAAGATCCGCGAACACGAGTTGCCGGAGGAATCATTCGAGTGGTACCTCGACCTTCGCCGCTTCGGATCCGTTCCGCATTCCGGTTTCGGACTGGGGCTGGAACGTGTCGTACGCTGGATGTGCGGCATTCATCACCTCCGCGAGACCATTCCTTTCCCCCGGAGATACGGCCGCCTTTTCCCATGATGCTTTGATTCCGGTTTATTTCCCGAATATACAGAGGCCCTTTTTGTAGTAACAAAAAGGGCTTTTTCGTTCTGCCACAGATCACCGGTATCTACTTCCGCGCAAGGCAATGTTGTCCAAAAAAAATACGGAAATATTTATCGGTCGTCGGCATGTTTTACTTTGTATTGCTATTTGGGCAAATTATATTTGCCTGCGTTATTCAACACTACATTTCAAAACGCAGCCATCTATGAAACAGATCTACCTACTGTTGCTGACCTTCCTACTGGCCGGCAATCTGCGGGCCCAGATGCCGAACGGCTCTATTGCCCCGGACTGGACCCTCACCGATATCAATGGTAACACCTACAATCTCTACAGTTACCTGGATCAGGGTATCACTGTGTTTATCGACTTTTCCGCTACCTGGTGCGGTCCCTGCTGGAACTACCACAACACGCATGCCCTGCGCGACCTGTATGACCAGTACGGCCCCGACGGAACCGGAGAGGTGATGGTCTTTTTCATAGAAGGCGACGCATCCACCTCGCTCGACTGTCTCTACGGCAATACGGCGGCCTGCCCGTCTACCCAGGGCAACTGGGTCGCGGGTACGACCTACCCGATCATCAATGACCACTCCCAGAACGGCCCCTACCAGATCAGTTTTTACCCGACGATCTACGGTATCTGTCCCAACAAACGGATACAGTTACTCGGCCAGATGTCCGCCCCCGTACTCTATAATTTTGCGGTGAACTGTGCTACGCTCAGCTATACTTCCTCGCACGTCAACATCCCCTGCTACGGAGAAGGCAGCGGCTCCATAGAACTGGAAGTCACCAGTGGTATCCCTCCTTACTCCTATTCCTGGAGCAACGGCTCCAACAGCAGGAACCTTTCCGGCCTGAATCCCGGTACCTATACCTGTACTATCACCGCCAATAACGGCAATATCATAGTGACCGATCCGATCGTGATCACCCAGCCCGCCTCTGAAGTACAGGGAGGAGTAGACAATGTGGTTCCGGAAAACTGTTATGGCAATAACGGTACGATCGAGATCAGCTCATCCGGAGGATACGGATCGCACAGCTACCGGTGGAACACGGGCGCCAACACGCGCAACCTGTCCAACCTGCGGCAGGGCAGCTATTCCGTGACCATCACCGACCTCAACAACTGTAATTACTCCATCGAAAATATAACGGTCGACAAAGTAGAGTTTCCCGAAGCGACCGCCTATTCGGACGGCTTCATAGATTGTACACTGCCTTCCATCATACTCGACGGCTCAGGATCATCTACGGGCCCTCAGTACAGTTATCTCTGGACCACTACGAACGGAAACATCGTATCCGGCGAGACTACGCTCAATCCCGAGATAGACCAGCCCGGCCAATACACGCTCATCGTGACGGACAATACATACGGATGTGATGACAGGTCCACAGTAGATGTACCGGGCTCCATCAATCCGCCCAATGTCAACGCCGGCACCGATCGCGTGATCCCCTGCGGGCAAAGCCAGCTGATCCTGGATGCGACCAACGGATCCAACTCCGGCAACGACTATACGATCCAGTGGACGACACAAAACGGACAGATCATATCCGGCGGAAACACCCTGACACCCACTGTCAGCGGAGCCGGCACTTATACCCTGCGCATCGTGAGCCTGCTCAACGGCTGTGAAGCCACAGACCACACTGTGGTGAGCCAGGGTACCGAGATCAGCCTCTCCGTACAGGAGCAGGCAGAGAGTTGCCACGGCCAGGCCAATGGCAGCGCTACAGTCACGGCAGGAGGCGGCACTGCTCCGTTCAGCTACACCTGGTCCAACGGAGCGACTACCGCTACGGTGACCGGTCTTGCGAGCGGTATCTATACGGTGACCGTGGCCGATGCAGGCGGTTGCAGTTCCGTTACGACGGTAGCGATCGACGGTGGCGTGCAGATCACGGCCACATCCAATGTCACGGGCGAATCCGAGCAGGGCGCTGCGGACGGCAGGGCCAGTGTCAGCGCTGCGGGAGGCACAGGTCCATATAGCTATAGCTGGAGCAACGGCGCCACAGGCCAGGAAGCAACCGGCCTCACGGCAGGTATTTACACAGTGACCGTGACCGACGCCAACGGGTGCAAGACCATCATCACGGTAGTCGTCAACAGCGGTGGCTGCGCCATGTCGGCTTCTGCGGCTGATGTCTCCCCTGCCAACTGCCACGGCAGCGCGGACGGCAGCGCCGAGATCGAAGTACTCAACAACAACGGCTCGGTCAAAGCGTCCTGGTCCGACGGAGGTGAAGGCCTCGTCCGAGAAGACCTCAAGGCAGGCACATACACTGTGATCGTGGAAGACGAAGCAGGATGCCCTTCTTCCGTGACTATACACATCACTGAGCCGGCTCCCATCACGTTTGAAGTAGTCCGCATGCCGGTATTCGAATGTGCACAGGAGACAGAAGAGACACAGACACTGACTATCCGGGCCGAAGGCGGCACCGGCGCCATCACTTATCTCTGGGAGAACGGCGCAAACGACACGAGCATAGAGGTTCCGTATGGCGAGTATACCATATATGCGACCGATGCCAACGGCTGTGTACAGTCGTTCACCGTCACGACCGTAGCTACGGACGATATCAAGCCGACCGTGATCGCACAGAACATCGAAGTGTACCTCGATGAAGAAGGCAGAGCTCCCGTCAGCGGCAACATGATCGACCATGGCAGCTTTGACAACTGCGGCATAGCCAGCATCGTGTCTTCCCGTTCGGAAATGACCTGCGACAACCTGGGTAACAACAGCGTATCCATCCTCGTGACCGATACCAACGGCAATACCAATATCGGAGCAGCTACCGTGACTGTGATCGACGACCGCAAACCAAACATCGTATGCCCCGATGACATGATCGTATGGAGAAAGGGTGGCGACCACCGGGTAGACTATGATGATCCGCTCGCTTCTGACAACTGTACAGTGGCCAAAGTCGAGCTGACAGACGGTCTGCCTAGCGGCAGTCATTTTGCCTTCGGTATACATTCCGTGACATTCAAGGCAGTGGACCAGAGCGGCAATGAGCAGTCCTGCTCTTTCACCATCCGTGTCACACCTTACAGGTATGACGTCGGCTACAACCCCAACGACTGCCTCTGCGATCGTGCACCGGTCCTGCCCCTGAGCAACCAGGAAGCAGGCCTGCGCAATGCAGCTGCAACCACAGGTATGGCCTATATCCACACGTTCCCCAATCCTGCAGGCAACGAACTGAATATTGAGCTCTACAGAGAAACCGAGGCCGTACTCCAGGTCGAACTGCTGGATATCTCCGGCCGTACGGTACATATGCAGCAAAGCACCGCCAAAGGTCAGACCAACCTGACGATCGGCACTGCGGCGCTGCAATCAGGACTCTACCTGCTTCGCGTCAAGGACGGCGACTGCACCCATGTACGCAAGGTGAGTATCCTGCATTGATCTGATTCCCTTTATCTTGTTCTTATGTGAAAAGCCACCCTTTTGAGGTGGCTTTTCTCTTTTTGATAACTGCTTACTCAACAAGGCTTTGACAGGACTATATTTTGCGTATTTTTGTCAGTGCCAGTTTTTATTTCACCTCTAACCATCGGATACTATGAAAAAAATGCTACTTCTCGCTGTGCTCTGTCTACTGTCCGGACCGGGTCTGCTGCGGGCCCAGCTGCCCGACGGCTCCGTCGCACCTGACTGGACGCTGACTGACCTGGAAGGCAATACCCACCACCTCTACGAATACCTCAATGCAGGCAAAGTAGTCATACTCGATTTTTCGGCGACCTGGTGCGGCCCCTGCTGGAACTACCACCACAGCGGCGCGCTGAAGCAGATGCATACGACACATGGTGCTGATGGCAGCGACCGTGCCGTCGTGATATTCATCGAAGGAGACCTTTCGACCAGCCTGGACTGCCTCTATGGCAATTGCACCAGCACCATCGGCAACTGGGTCAACGGGACTCCCTATCCCATCATCAACCTGACGACCTCAGCCGTAAGCAGCGGGTATAAGATCGCTTATTTCCCGACCATATACGGTATATATCCCAACCGCACCACTACAGAGCTCGGGTCAGCGCCCTATGCCACCCTCAACGCATTCCTGGAAGCTGCACCCCGTGCAGCAACAGAAGCGCACGAAGTACACCTGATCCGTACAGAGGGTGCACTGCAGGCCTGCGAAGGTACAGCAGCGCCCAAAGTGCGTTTTCAGAACTATGGTATCGAGCGCCTCACAGAGGCTACCTTCACGATCAGCCGCGAGGGTGTGGTGATCGGCTCCTATACCTGGACCGGCGACCTCGGCACGTATGATTTCGGCACAGTCGTACTGGACGGCATTGAAGTACCCGAACAAATGGATATCCTCATCGAGGTGAGTGCGCCCGGCCAGGAACTCTTCGAAAAGAGCGCCACCACCGCTACACTCTACCCGGACCCTGCAAAAGAAGCCGTACGCTACCTACGTATAGAACTGCAGACGGACAACCAGGCCTCCCAGACATCCTGGGAGCTGCGTGACGGAACCGGCGACATCGTACTCCGCAACGGTACACTCGAAAACAACAAGAAGTACAGCCAGGTCCACTTCATGTCATCCAACACCTGTTACCTGTTCACTATCCGCGATACAGGAGGCAACGGGCTGCAGGGCGACGGCTACTACAAGCTGTCCGACCAGCGGGGCAACGTGGTCCAGGAGGGCAAATCCTTTGGATCCAGTGAATCGACCGGCGTCATCGCACGCGCTACGGCCACGTCCGTACATACGCTCGATGCCATATCCGGGCTCAATGTGTTCCCCAATCCTGCAAATGACCAGGTGACCTTCTGTTTCCATCTCCTGGAAGCCCAGGATCTGCGGCTGACACTGTACAATACACTGGGCCAGGTCGCATCCACGGCTACGTATACCGCGCTGCCGGCAGGCGAGCATATGCTCCGGCTCAATACGGCAGGCCTCGTGCCAGGTCATTACCAGGCCGTATTCAGCAACCGCGAAGAAGTCCTGCACGCACCGCTGCTGATCCAGCGCTGATCACCGGAAAACTGTTCGAATACCGGGAATCGCATCCCGGCCTTTCAAATAAAACGAAGCCCCCTCTCCGTTGCCGGAGAAGGGGCTTTCTTCTTTTACTACCCGGCCCGGGGCCTTGTCATTCATACCGGATCAGCTCCGCCTTGACCGACGGTCCCTCATCGGACTCTCCCGTTTGCATCATATCCATATCCGTGAATATGATGGCATCCGCCCCCACAGCCTTTGCCCGCTCTATCATAGCCTCTTTGATCCTTTCCGGGCGGTTGCTCGAGGTACTGTGCGTGAGTTTGCCGATCACCCTGTAAGGCGCTGAGACGTCCGTATAGGAGTAGTAGACCTCTATCGACGGAGAAGCCTCAAACTCTTCACCCAGGTAATAAACGGGTACGGTACAGGTAGCCATACGAAAAAACACGGCGACCAGTGCAGTGTAGACAGCATACGACGACATAACCAACTTGTTTTTACAGTGACAGAATACAGGAGCACGACAGCGCGTGTTCCTGGCGTTACCGCATACAAGTTAAGTGACGGAGACGTAGCTATCCGTTAATCTTCGTTAAGGCCGGGTTAACCCGGACCACCGTTTTTTAACAAAAAGGCAGCCCCGGCGCTCAGAGCTCCAGCAGGAAACCGATCGTGAAGTTGGCATCCCAGTCAAACACAAAACGGTCGCATCCGGTCGCATCTGCTACTGCCTTGTAGATATTGATCCCTGCCACCTGCTTGGCGCCATCGGCCTTGTAGTCGCCAGGCGCTTTCAGTACCGTGTAGCGCTCCTTGCCGTTGCGCGTCTGCTTGGCAAGCTCGAAGGGCACGCCACCGATGATGAAACAAAGATCGCGCACACCTACCGGCATGGAGCGTACTTTGGCCTGTACATCCTTATAGACCTCCTCATCGGAGCGATTGTCCTGGTAGTATTTGGCTCCGTAGCTTTCGATACCTACCGTCTTGCCATCGTTGATCCAGGACACTTTGGTATTGCCCGATCCGATATCCACTACGAAAGATTTGCCCACGAATGCCTTAGGCATAGCGGCGCGCAGGGCCAGCTTTGCCTCTTGTTCCGGCGTCACGGTATTGACATAGTATCCGATAGACTTGAGCAGGGCCGTGATCTTGGACGTGATATCCACTTTTTTGGCGCCGGAGCTGATGACAAAGTGGATATTCTTGCCGGTGACGCCATAGGCGAGCATATCCGATATATAGTTTTTCAAGCCTCGATTGATCTCCTCATCCGAAGTGAGCTTTTCGTAGACGAGGCTCGCGCCGAATTCCGCCCGCTCCAGTTTCCAGTTTTTCTCGTTGTCGATCCGGATGATGAAGGAGTTGAAGCCGGTAGCGCCCAGCTCTACCACGCCCCTGAGCGTACCGTTGACCGGTTCGGGGGCTGTGTAGTCAAATGCAGTCGTCGTTGCAGCCGTGCTGTTCTGCTCCGGCTGTGCAGGAGGCGTATCACTTGTGTGGTCATTTATTTCCGTTTGCTCTGGAGCTGTGGCATCAGTCGCTGCCTGATCCGGCAGGAATTTGCGGATGACCAGGAAAGCTGCGATCAGCAATGCGAGTACAATGACAAAACGCGAAAAGTTGGTTAGACGGGCCATAGCATTTAAGTATTGGGGTGAACAGTAAAAGTACAAACTGTTTGCTTTAGTTAGAAGTGCATTGTGAACCAGACACACCGCTGATTTCTTTCATACGGTCCGGGTGGTACATAGAAACAACAGGATTCAAGGGAGCGCTGTCGCTTTTAAGAACACTTTGTTATCTGTTTTTACACATATGGAAACATATTCCATATAACATCATAATACAAGTAAAATTATCTACCTTTCACGCACTGATTGTGCATCAGGCAAGGACTGTCAAAACCATCCTGCATTTTCATCATGAGGCTACTACTGAGTATCAGTTTAGACAAAAACAGGGTTCTGCCGATCAATTACACCTATTATCTCGGCGCCTGGCTCTATCACGCGCTCCGCAGATCAGATGCGGATTTCACAAGTTTTCTGCACGAGCAGGGACTCAGTTTTGGCGGCAAGCTTTACAAGCTCATGACTTTCGGCCCGCTGCAGATCTACCCTTACCACATTGACCGGCAGGCGGCCACCATTGAGTCGCTCAACGGGCAACTGACCTGGGAGCTCCGCTTCTATGTACCCCGCGCAGGGGAGGATTTTATCCGCCGGCTTTTTCTCAACCGCAGTTTTACCCTCGGCAACAGCAGTCATGCAGTAGAGGGAGAGGTCGTCGCTGCAGAACTGTTGCCAGAGCCTGTATACCAGCCGGTGATGCAGTACCGGCTCATCAGCCCGGCCTGTATCGGCCGCCAGGGTCCGGAGGACAAGTATCCGCAGTACCTCTCACCGGAGCATACCATGTATGCTGAGCTGCTGCTGCAGAATCTCCTGCGCAAGACACAAGCTGCCCTGTCTGCCGACCACGCTATCGGTCTGGAGGACTATCTGCCATCACCTACCTTCCGACTGCTGGATACACCGCGCCCCAAGCTGCTCACCGTCAAGGCAGGCCGATCCGACGAGACCCGCGTCCGCGGATTCCTCTATAGTTTTGAGCTCAAGGCCTCCGAAGAGCTGCAGCGCGTAGGCTTTCTATGCGGCTTCGGAGAGAAGAATACCAGCCTGGGGATGGGCGTAGGGGAGCCAACCGGGTAGGCCAGGGTTATGCATACACATACTTCGCTACGCCACCGCCAGGCCTCGGCTTCGTTTATACCCATATGGAATTTATACAGGTTCCGTCAACCACTTAGCCCTGGCACAAAAACAGGCCGATCACTTAGGTTTTACCAGCCCAAAGCCGTACCTTAATAAGATGGGCCTCCGTGAAAAGGAGACCTGCATCTATCAGTCGTCCGCAGGACCACCCCTCCCGTTCCTGCTACCATCCGGGGTAGATCCGTCTTGCCCATGAGAGACAAGCGCATCAATACATCAAAATGCATATATTTTTTATCCTAAAAGGATATTTATTTTATCCTTATGCATTGCCCCTTATTCCCACCCGACACGGGCAACTGAGATAATCGGAGACGTGGCAGACCAAAATTAAAATGCTAGCACAAATCTAAAGCATACACACATAAAACAATGCAATAAATCAAATATTGCATATTTATGGAAAAAATAATATCTTACGATAGTTACAGGAGAGAAATCACCTGCACAGTACACGATTGTCTAACCCAATCCATACATCATGAAAAAAGTCCTGTTCTTTCTTTCCGGGCTGTTCTGCGCCTATAGCTTGGCTGCCCAATGCGTCACTTATGAACACGGCACACGTGCGTTCTATGCTACAAACGAAGCCGGTGATTCGCTGATCACCCTCACACTGCATATCAGTGCAGGAGGAGCCGTCACTGTATCCCGTTCGGTCACCCCCTTTATGGGTACTCCCTCCGGTGATGTTTTTCACCTCATGGCTGTAGACGGCGAGTTCAGCATATCATCTGCACCGGGTGACCCGCTGAGCGTAGAACTGGTGTCCGCTACAGCGGCCTACCAGTATTACCTGCTTGATTTCAATACACCCGACCCGGTCATCGCTCAGCTGAGCGGCAACGGAGACAAGGTAGAGATAGCATGTACCTGCAAGCGCGGAGGGGGATCTTGCTCCGTATCCTATCAAAGTGACGGCAGGAACAACCTGTGTGCGACCTGCGTCGCAGAAGCCGAATGCCGGAAGTGTAAAATGACAACTACAAAGGTCGGCAGCGGCGGGAGAGCAACAGGGTCTGCGATCCTGGTAAGGGCGACCGGCCTCACCGTGGTCCCATAAGGTTTTCACTAGTATATGACTGGCAGAGGCCGGGGTGATCGCCTGCCATAAACCGGCTTTTACCAGCTCAGGATCAAACCTGCACCGTGGGGCGTGAGACCCAGCGTTCCCCCGCAAGTCTCTGCGCCTCGCAGAAACAATCCATCGATACAGACGTTACCAAAGAGAAAAACGATCAGGCGAATTGCCTGTTTTTCTCACGCAACTGACTGTTTTGGGTAACCACCGGACCGATCTGGCCATTTATTTTGTTTATACATTCACACTGCCCGGAACAGGAGCATTTTTCCCCGCGAAGGATAAGACTACGGAGGATTGCAGTGTCGGCCGCTCTACCGATAAAGCCAGGCATGCCTGGCTCCTCGGAGCAACTTATGCCGTGCAGACGGCCGCTTCCACCAGCGTGGGTGTTTTTGTATTTCGGCTTGCCGTCCTCCCTGGTCACGTATACTTCCATCCAGCTTTTTCCTGTTAAACAGCATGTATAAACCATGATAGATATTCAGAAGATCGGCTCTGCCGACGAGGTCACACCGCGTGAACTGGATGCCGTCTGTGCTTTCCTGCACAAGCACCTGGAGCGGTACGGCGACCGCCCGGAGGATATCCGGCGTGCGATCGCCTATGCAGTCCGTGAGCATGAGAGTCCCGGTGGATTCGTACTGGTAGGCCGCGAAAACGAGACCATTACAGGCGCCGTCGTGATCAACCGTACGGGCATGAGCGGTTATATCCCGGAAAATATCCTGGTCTATATCGCCATACATGGCGGCAGCCGCGGCCGTGGCTACGGCAGGCAACTGATGGAGCGGGTCATAGCAGAAACCGAGGGTGGCATTGCACTCCACGTCGAGCCCGACAACCCTGCCCGTCACCTGTACGAGCGGCTGGGATTCACCAGCAAATACCTGGAAATGCGACTCACACGCTGACCCGGGATCTAACCCGTTTTACCACTACCAGACCTAAATACAGCCACAGATGGCTTATCTCAGCCTCAAACGCGCCTCCCTCGAACACAATTACCGCTACATCGCCCAACACATGGACGAAGCCGGTATCGCCTGGGGCGTCGTCTCCAAGCTGCTATGTGGCAGCCGCCCATTCCTGAGTGAACTGATCCGGCTGGGCGTACGCGAGATCCACGACAGCCGGGTGCGCAACCTGCGGGCTGTCAAAGAGATCGACCCCGGCATACAGACCGTCTATATCAAACCGCCCGCCAAGAAAGCCATACCAGATATCGTGCGCTACGCAGATGTCAGCTTCAATACCGAGCTGTCCACTATCGGGCTGCTCTCCAAGGAGGCGCAGCGACAAGACAGACGACACAAGATCATCATCATGATCGAGATGGGCGACCTGCGCGAAGGCGTCATGGGCGATCACCTCATGGACTTCTACGAACAGGTATTCCGCCTGCCCCATATTGAGATCGCAGGCATCGGCACCAATCTCAACTGCCTGCACGGAGTCATGCCCAGCCAGGACAAACTGATCCAGCTCAGCCTCTACAAGCAACTGATCGAAGTCCGGTTCGGCCGCAGCATCCCTTGGGTCTCCGGCGGCACCTCGGTGGTGTTTCCACTCCTGCGCAAGCGCCAGTTGCCGCGCGGTATCAACCATTTCCGCATCGGTGAGCTGCTCTACTTTGGCAATGATCTCTTCACCGGGCGCACGGTACCCGGCATGAAGGACGATGTATTCACCCTGCATGCACAGATCATCGAGCTGACTGAAAAACCGCGTATTCCCATCGGGGAGCTGGCCGCCAATCCCTCCGGCCATCGCTATGAGGTAGATGAGCAAGACTATGGCAAGACCAGTTACCGCGCCATACTGGACTTCGGCCTGCTGGATGCTTCAACCGAGTACCTGGCACCTTTTGACAAAAAACTGCGCATCACCGGCGCCAGTTCGGACATGATCGTGATCGACCTGGGCGCTTCCCGGCGCAATTTCCAGGTAGGCGATTGGGTACGGTTCAAACTTCCGTATATGGGTGCACTGGGCCTGCTGAGTTCCGACTATATCGATAAGGTCGTAGAAGCCTGATCCTATCTGGCCCCGCCAGCCTGAATAAAGAAAATCCCCCGCAGGACAATGCCTGCAGGGGATCCGATATCCCTTACCCTGTGTCTTATAGCCCCTAGAGGCTCATCGGTACCTCCATCAGGAGGAATTCCGTATTGGTCTGCGCTGTCAGCTTGACCTGGTCGGCATCCCAGATACCCATGCCATCGCGCGCAGAAAGTACTTGGTCGTTGACCTTCAGATCGCCCTTCAGGTTGAAGATATAGAGCCCGGTACCCTTACCCTTGAAGCGGTACTCACGGCTCGTGCCTTTGTCGAAGTCAGCCAGGTGGAACCACGCATTCTGGTGGATCCATACCCCTGCATCATCCTGGTTGGGCGACAGGACCTGCTGCAGCTTGTTCTTGCGGTCCGCCAGGTTGAGCGTCAGCTGGTCATAGCGCGGCTGCACGTTTTTCTTGTTCGGGAACAACCAGATCTGCAGGAATTTTACCTGCTGCTCCTTGTTCTTGTTGTACTCGCTGTGGCGGATGCCCGTACCGGCACTCATCACCTGGATATCCCCTTTGCGGATCACCGATACATTGCCCATGCTGTCCTTGTGCTCCAGGTCGCCCTCGAGCGGTATGGAGATGATCTCCATATTGTCGTGCGGGTGGGTACCGAAGCCCATGCCCGCCGCTACGATGTCGTCATTGAGCACCCGCAAGGCACCGAAGTGCATCCGGTCGGGATTGTAGTAGTTGGCAAAGCTGAATGTATGTTTGCTGTGCAGCCAGCCGTGGTTGGCATCGCCCCGGCTATCGGCTTTATGAAGAACGATATTTGACATGACCCTTGAATTTTCGTTTGGCAAATGATTGAAACCCAGGACCTCGAGCTCTTTCAGTTCGTCGATGTTGTTCTGTACGACGTTCCCCAGTGCGGCAGAGGTGACGAATACGCCTGTTCCGAGCAGGCCCTTGCGTAGAAAGTCTTTTCTGTCCATAGTCAATGTTTATTTATCTGACGGTTGAATGATACAAAGGTACGGGCTTCCGGCAGGGAGTGCATTGATCTATGTTAAGATCAGTGGGGATGGAGGGGTTTGTTCTGTACGGGAAGGGCTCTTGGGGTTTTGTCCCAGAAAAGTCGTATCTTAATAAGATGGGCCTTATTGAAAGATCGCGGCACGCCCACCGAACAAACTTCGCTCAAACTCACTTCTCCCCTCTCTCCCAAACCCAGCCTTGTTTCGCACTGTATGTTTAGACCCGCCCCTCTTCATAGAAACAAATCACACCTTGACCATTTACCCATAGCACCAGAATCAAATCTTTACAAATCAATAAAACAGACTCAGTTTCATTGACCGCTTACACACAATTACAAAAAATCGTGTATATTTATTTTTTGACGATAAATATAATCACAGTGCAAAAAAACAAATGCACTGTGCACTATGCCAGTAGACCAGGATAAATCACCGATATAACGCCCCTGTCCTGCAAAATGCCTGACAGCAATCGAACAATATCAAAGTTGTTCCCAGAATAAAAAGCAACTCAATATGCGATTTAATTCTACTCTGATAGCCATGCTCCTGCTCACTTCTTGCTCCAAAGAAGACAGAAGAGAAGCTTTATCACCGCATTATCAGGAACTCCCTGTTCCGGCCGCCTCCGTTTGTCAACCAATAGACCATATCTATTACATTGAGGCCGGCGATACGATTTCCATAAACAGTATTGGTCACCTGCACAATACGTTGCTTGCTAAGATCCATGCCCATTCGTTCAACTTCCGAATAAGTTCTTCTATCGGTTATTACGATACGATCAGCAGCTACATGGCTACTGCTATCCTGGCAACGAACTTTGAAAACTCTGTTTTCAGCGGGTTTGATTATATCCCATCATATGCCGAAGCCACTAAATGGACTTCACTGGCGCTCGCTGATTCGGCCTTCCTTACGGAACCTGATGCATTAAACGCTTTGATTCCTTTTGCAAAGACATTGGTACTCTCAATCGACACCAGTGCGTTGACTCCTATCGGCAAGACCCTCCTTCTGAGCCTCCTGGATGATATTGCAGATGGGGTATTTGACTTAGATGCTTACCTCACAAGCACCGGATCATTAGACCACGAACTTTCGGAGTTCATTTGCAAGGCTGTCCTATCCGTTACTTCAGCTTCATTCTGTTATTGGGAGACTAAGTTTGAATCTGAGCTACATTCCAGAGTGGTCCCTTGGCTGATTGCCATGGGCGTAAGGGATTGCCTGGGAGCTATCGGCGCCACCTGGTGGTCTGTAGGCTCGGACATCGTACGTGGCCGTGAAACCAATCGAGGTGATCTGATGTGGAATATATTAGGCGGAGCAGTTATGTCTTCAATTGGTTTCTGATATATGGACTCAATTATTGTTTTCCTGGCATTGAACGTCTATTTCCTGAGCTGCCTGCTGGAGAGAAAAACAAACAGCAGCAGCAGGCTGAAATACTACCTGCTGGCTGTCAATTCATTCGGGATCGTGTTTGCCATGCTTTCTGCCAGGATGCTCCTGATCGGTCCGGATACGGAATACAACTTCATGAATATGGCGATCCCCATAGTGTTGACGGCATTGGTATTCCGGTTTATCAGATGGGCGGTTAACCGATGGTATTGACCCGGACTGATCCATTCGCTTTTTGTACTAGGTCGCATAGATTGCACCGAACAGATTGGTTTTCCGGACAGTCAATTGTACAAGGTCTCCAGGCCGATCACGCTCCCTTATCCGCAACCGACATCGCCATCTCTTCGCCCTGCGCGGGCAGCGGTTCTTGCGTCTTGATGCAAAAGAACCATCCCGAACCAATCGGGATCAAGGCTGGTTTTTAATGCCTGGTTTTCCAGGCGCATCGCTTGCCCGCTGCGCAGCTAAGCCGTTCGCTTACTCTCGTACCAGACCGCCATACACAAACAGGGCTTTCGCGGTATCGCTTCAGTCAGCCAAGCTTACAAGTCAAGCTCACTTCCGACGCTGCTGCTCTATCCCACCCGCAGGCAAGCTTCTGCGGGAAAACTTACGCCATTAAAAACAAGCCGTCCTTTGGTGCTACTGCCGGAATGTCGTATCTTAATAAGATAGGCCTTATTGAAACAGCACACTATGCAAGCCCAAGTAAAACCTGGCATTCGTTATGTTTAAACAATGAACAGCATCGAGATATACCAATCTGCCGATGGCGCTCCTTTGATCGAGGTAAGATTTGAAGAAGAAACAGTCTGGCTCACTTTAAATCAGATGTCAGAACTGTTTGGTCGCGACAAGTCTGTCCTTTCGAGACATTTAAAGAATATCTTCAAAGAAGGGGAGTTGGATGAAGTGACAACTGTTGCAAAAAAGACAACAGTTCAGCGGGAAGGGACAAGAACCGTTCAGCGGCAATTGGAATATTACCATCTCGATGCCATTATCTCAATTGGCTATAGAGTCAACTCTAAACAAGGTACGCAGCAATCGAATCACAGGAATAAAACAACTTCATCCAAAAAATAGGTCCAATTCCCAATTGTCTAGATGTATGTAATTGTAACTTTCATATATAAGAACTTAATACATACAATGGTATATATTAGATTCACCTTGCTGGATACTAAACACGTTATCTATTGAACTCAATGGAGGAAAACTCTTGACGAACAATTCGGAGTATACAAACCTATATAGCAGTAATGACTTTAGCCAAATAACTCATCCTACTTACCCAATGAATCACCGTATAATAGAAAGGAAAGCGATATACGATACAGCTAAGATATTTACTAGTTATGGGTGGATTTTTAGAGAACAACCAATTGTGGACCTAGGAATAGATGCATTGGTTGAAACTCCCATTAATGAAGACGGAGAAATAAGTGTTTTTGCTGTTCAGGTAAAGGGAGGCGACAAAAATTTCTATAGAAGCGGGAGTAGTTTGACATTGTATTTCTCTGAAAGACATTACTTGTACTGGAATGCCTACAGCAAAATACATCCATTGCTGATCGTTCTTCACGACCCTAAATCGAACGAGGTATACTGGCAAATATATGAGAGTAAATACATTCAAAACACGACAAGTAGGTGGAAGATAATGTTACCGACATCCAATGTACTCAACGAAGAATCAAAGACGGCAATCTATAACCTACTGACAAACTACCATAAAAAGAGACATGCACGTACAAGAAAAACCCAGTATACAACACATAAAAAAACAGATGACTTATATATTAAATACCTACATAAGAAGGGAGAAGTATTCTTGAATTTAGTTCACGAAATAAATACTATAGAGATCCCACTCGGCTATAAACTCAACAGAAAAGATTGGAACGAAGAGAGATCCTTTTTGAACTGGGACAACGAAAACTACTTTGTTTTACACTCTCTTAAAAGGTATCTAAAAGAAAGATTTCGGAAAAGCTCAACCAGCAACACGCCTTTATCATTAGAAAAACTGAGACAAGAAGTTGACAAGATGTCCAAAGACGGCATTAGTGGTATCGCTGAGTTTACCTTCAACTATCAGAATAAAGATACCGACGTTCCTCAATACAAAGAGTTCATCCATGCCTTTGAAGCACATAGCAAATTAAGAAAAGGGGAATACACTGTTATGCCTCTTGACCACATAATACACTTCAAGACAAAAACAGAGGTATTTGAAATCAGTACATGGGAGAGTCAAATTAAATACCTAAAAGACTTTATTAATGGTAGAAGTTATGATGAGATTTACACTGAAACCAACATGCATATTTGGGGAGAAATTTATATAGATGCAGGTATTGAGAAACATAAATTTATACCCATAATGTTGAATGAATGGGAATATTATTGGGATGACCTCTATAGAAGAATCAAGAACGAAATAGGAAGCACAAAGCATCTTGACAAGATCAAGGAACAATCGTTGCGAAAGCTAGAGACACTATTTAGTCAATATAATGAATCAGGTAACATAATTGAGTTTGCATACGACTTTGACGACATGGTGTTATACCCTATAGCAGTAATTACAATGCTAAATATCTTCGATGCAGA
This sequence comes from uncultured Saprospiraceae bacterium, assembly GCA_964537925.1. Lineage (GTDB taxonomy): Bacteria > Bacteroidota > Bacteroidia > Chitinophagales > Saprospiraceae > SLDF01. Next base: position 168,179 of record CAZICV010000004.1, read on the forward strand.
AGTCTGTTATAGCGAATACTGTGAGTTTGAGTTTTACGGAAGTAACCAATGGGAAGGTATAGACTTAGATGAATATGAGGATGACAACTATGATGGTCCATTCTTTTTCATACGACCTTATGAGCTATAAACAATCCAAACGCCTGCGAACGTTATGATGATCTCGCGCGTGTAGATAAAAAGATCTTGAACATGCCTCTCCGCCTGGTAGCGAGAACGTGACGCTCAGTCAAAGCCGGCAGGACATTAAAAACAGGCCGTCCTTTGGTGCTACTGCCGGAATGTCGTATCTTAATAAGATAGGGTTTATTGAAAGATCGCGATACGCCCTCGCTCAAACTCACCCCTCTCCCAAAACCCGGCCTTTTTTTCGAGCGGCTAGTTTTCAAGACCCGTACACCATGCGCAGGCATTCGTGCCAGCCGCGTCGGAGTGAGCTCCGAGGAGCGACGAAAAGCCAGAACGAAGATCAGCCGCTAAGCACCTTCGAAACACCACGATACCAGCCGTGAACGCTTCGCTGCGTGGCGGGTGCGGGTCGAAAGAAAACGTCGCGAGAAAAAACCGCTTGATCTTTGGCTACTTTGTATCAAGACAAAGTAGCGCCGTCCGCAGGACATACGTCTTTGACGCAAAGAAACCGTACCTTAATAAGATAGGCTGTAGTGAAACAGTGTCGCAGGTAAACTAACAAACCTCTCACCCTCTCCCAAACCCAAACATCTGTGCCAATCCGTAGCATCCGTGAGAGACAACATGTAGACAAAGTAGCGCCGTCTGCAAGACAGGCGTCTCTGACGCAAAAATTCCGTATCTTAATAGAATAGGCCTTATTGAAATAAATCCGCCCCCGCTCAGTCGTCCACAGGACAGACCACCATCACCTACCCCTTCTTCCCACCACTCAACGCAACCATACCGCCCGCGAACGTCATGATGATCCCGCCCGTGCGGATAAAGATCACCAGCACGTAGAACGGATGCTTGTTCATCGGCGGGTAGGACAACAGTGCAGGCAGCTTGTGCACCACCGTACCCGCGTTCGACATATTGAATTCCTTGTTGCAGTCGCTCACCATCTTATAGATCACATAGCCCGCCAACAAGCCATTGATCACCGGCATCACATAAGAAGAGATCTTCGTCCCCAGCGCCTTGAACTTGTCCAGGCTGCCCATCGCCAGCGTGCCCATCAGCAGCACGATCACCCCCACGTGCAGCAGCACCAGCGGCACCACCACCCATTTGATCAGCGGGTGCGCCTTCACATTGTCCTCGATCTGGCCGATCAGCGCCGAAAGCCCGCTCACACAGCTCAGCCCCGTGCTCACATGCGACACGAACGGCACCTCCGTCTCCGCCATTTTAGTGCCCTCGTCGATCGGGAAAAACAGTACGCTCACGGAATTGACCCCCAGCGCAGCATATTGAAGTATAGTAGCTATCATGGTAGTAGCGTGTTAAGCATTTTCGAGATTGAGCCGGAATACCCTGGATCCCGCCTGTACAAACGCCTCCTTGTCCGTCTTCGCAAAAGGTGCCTCCCCCTCCCCGATCTTGTAGAGGATCGTCGTCGGGATCGCGATCAGCAGGCAGACCACATCAAGGAAGCTCATCTCCGCATTGCCGGATATTTTCTTGTATATATCGGATATCAGCGGGATATGCCAGGCCTTGTTGAGCCCGTACTGCGCCACCGCCAGCAGCGCCTCCAGCGATTCCAGCAGGATATCGATGATATGGCGCGCAGTGAACAGCCCCAGGCCCGCCAGCTTGCGCACCAGCAGCTCCAGCAACGTACCGAAACCGATCTTGCCGTCGATCAGGTCCGAAAAGCCCTGCCGCAGCTCCTCCAACTCCTTGACGAATCCCTGCCCGATCGACTGCAGGTGCGGCGTCACCTTCGCCACGAAATCGCTGAATACCTGCGACAGCTCCGTCGGGATATCCGGCAGCTTCCCGCCGCCGTCGCCCGCACGGGTCACGAAGCTCTTTTTCGAATTGAGCCAGTTGCTGCGCGGGTCCGCCGATGCCGAAGGCTGCTTTTTCTGCACATCCTGCATACCCATGCTCTTGGCGTGCGCAGGCAGCTCCAGCAGTTCCGGCGTCAGTTTCCCGATCAGCTCGTCCAGCGTGCGGTCCACAAAAGACTTGATATGGCCGATCTCCGCCCGCAGGCCGCTGATGGCATTGTTCGTATATGCCTTGAGCGCATTTTTCGTATCCACGATCGCCTGCCAGTCGAAGAGGAAAGCCAGGAAGTCGAACACATCCTTGAAGAATACCTTCACCGACTCCAGCACCTTCTGCACAAAGCCCGCGATCTCGCGCGCCGTCTTCGCGATCCAGTTGAAGATCTCCTCCCCGACCTTGATCACGATGCGCACCCCCTCCTTGAGGGCCTCCACGGTGAAATGCACCGCCTTCTCGATCCCGTGCCAGGCCGCCATCAGGAAATCACCCAGGCTCATCCCCCGTGCAGGCGCCGTCATCGGCATACCCGCCGCCACGCCTGTCGCCGCATAGCTGAGAGAGAACTGCGCACTGTACCCGGCGCTGCCCCGCAGTCCCTGGCCGCCACCGCCCATCCGGGCGCCCGCCGTCAGCAGGTGCTGTATACCCTGCGCCGCGCTGTCCAGCTTGTCCGGGCTCACCGAGGCAGGTACCAGCGGCGTACCGTCCGGTCTACGCGCATTTTTCAGGTCCTGGCCCGTGCGTATCCGGTCGCCCAAGCGTTTGACCGCCGCATCCGCCAGGCCGATCTCCCGTTTGTCCTCCAGGAAATCCGCTTCCAGGTACACCGAGGCGGCCGCCAGGTCCTCCACCGGGCAGATCAGCGTCAGCTCCGGCACCGTGCCCAGCTTGAACTCGAGCCGTTTGTCCGGCCCGATCAGGTAGCTCTCGTGATCGATATAGATAAAATGATGCGAATCCGCCGACAGGTACACCCGCTGCCCCGCGAAGCTCTGGGTCATATCCGCTGCGGAAAAGCGTATGTGCAGCGAATAGGAATTCATCTCCCGCACCACATCCACCTCCGAGACCGCCACCGATCCCCGGCTCCACAGGCTGGTCACGCTGTCCTGCCAGAGATGGAGCAGCCGGCTGGCCTTGTCCTCCCGGCTCACCGCAAACAGCTCGCTCGCCACACCCTGACCGCGTACACAGCAGAATGCGCCCGTACGCTCGGCCAGCGCCACCGGCTCGGTCCAGGTCCCCGTGCGGAACCGCGCCGTAGCCGTATCGTAGTAGTGATTGCTCATACCCAGCAGCGCCCCCTCACGGGTAAACCACACAGAGCGGGTCTCCACCAGCCGCGCCACCGCGATCCGGTCGATGGGCGCCGTGCCCTGTGTCAGTGTCCGGGCCGGGATATTGCCCCCGCCCGGTCCGTCCGGGTCCCGTTCGAAGAGGTGTACCCCCTTGCCGGCCGTGTACAGCGCGTGATTGCCGTCCGCATCTGCCAGCGTGGCAAAATGCTGCACCGGCTCCCCGCTCTCGAAGCGGTATTTCGTCGTCTTGTTGTACACCGGGTCCGGGAAGGACTGGAAGATCATGCTCTGCTCCTGCCCGATGGTATAGAGGAGAAATACCCCCTCGTCGCCGTCGATCGTACCCAGGCCGAACTGCTGCACACGTACTCCGTGCTCCGGCAGCGTATAGCCCGTCTGCCCGCCGCTGTCCAGGTCTACCAGGTAGTAGCGCGCATCCTTGCCCTGGCCGGAAGTCGCATAGAGCAGGCTGCCCGTACCGAGCGATACCACATCCGCCTGTTCGCCTGCGGGCGGAGAGGCCGGACTCGTCCAGCCCATCGCTTTGTCCAGCTTTTCGAAGTCCGTCGTTTTTACCGACAAGCGGGCAGAAAGCCGCAGGCTATTGCCCTCGATCATCGCCACCCGGAAGCTGCCTTCCCCGGCATCGTACCACACATCGAAGGAGCGCACCGCCTGCCCCGAGAGCAGGAACCTTCCCCAGGCCGCGCCTGCTCCGCTGCGGCGCACCAGGGCCTGCAGCCGCCCGGTCTTGTCCAGGCAGAACAGCAGCGGTCGGTCCGGCGCCAGCGGCACTACCTGGATATCCTTGTCGCCCTGTATATCCGATTCCGGGAAGTAGTTGGGCATCAATTCGCTGTAACAGTCGACCTTGACCTGGTCGCTTTTCGTCACATTGCGCTTGGGCTGGTCCATAGTCCGTTGGTTTTCTGTTGTTTATTCGTTGACAGGGGCATAGCTGATATCGTAGGCGACCAGCTTTTTCTCCGGGATATACCGCAGGTTCTTATAGGCATAGGTCTTGCCCAGCGGCAGGATCACGCGGTTCGTCTGGTTGAGCACGTCCAGGTTGTTGAGCCGCTCGGTCATGGCGTTGGTATTGTCCAGGTTGTCGATGCCCAGGTCCACCGCGATCTGGTTCATGATGGCGTTCACGATCTTCAGCGGCCATAGGATGATGAAGTCCAGGATCTTGAGCAGCACCTGGAGCACATTGCCGGAGAAGATCTCCACATCCTGGTCAAAGGCTATCTTCGGTTTCACCAGGCTGTGGTCCAGGTCGAAGCGGCCGCCCTTGCCGTTTTTCACGACGAAGGTCAGGCTGCCTTTCTGCCCCTTCTCGGTGATCTTGTCGTGGGTGTACTGGCCGGAAGTAGAGAGGTTGATATGCTTTTCGAACAGCTTCACGATCACGATCGCATTGACCACGACCTCCACCTTGATCTCGATCGTATAGCGCACTTCGATCCCTGCCGGGTCTGTCCGGTTCTTGACCGGCTCACGGGTCACGGTATAAGTCGTATCGATGGTGTCGTCCTTCCGGGTGCCGTGGTGGGTACAGGTCAGCTTGCCGTTCTTGAAACCACCGTGCAGGTCGACGCCCTGCTGCTTGGCGAATATGCTCGCTACATAATCATCGAGGAACCGGATATACTTGCCGAACACCTCCTCGTCGATCGCGAACACCCCGTCGGTCGTAGAGCTGGTATCCTGTTCCAGTTCGATCAGGCTCTGCGGCAGGATGCCGGTGTTCTGGTCATAGGGCGGCTGTGCGTTGGCCAGCATCATCAGGAAGTTGAACGCGCTGAACTGTCCCTTCACCGGTACTTCCTTGCTCTGGCGCGAACTGTAGGTCGCCGAGAAATGTGTGGACGTGGGCTGGAACATCGCGTCTTCCTGCGACGTGATCCGGCGGCGGGTCACCCCGTAGCCGAGGACAAACGGGTTGTCGCTGCCCGCCACCACCAGGTTGAAATAATTCTGCACCGCCACCTGCAGCGGCAGGGCCACCTGCTCGGGAAACTTGCTGCGCGACTTGTCGAAGGTGGATATATCCGCCCGCTCGAAGTTGAGGAACAGGCTCTCGATCGTGAAGTCCTCCTCCGACAGCCCGCTCTCCTTCAGCAGGACCGCCATCTCGTCGTCGGCCTCCATGATCATCTGGTCCATATTGACCGTGATCTTGCCGATCGGCACGTAGAAGGCGTATACGCAGTCCTTGAGGTCGTAGCTGTTCACCGCGCCCGTGCGGTCCGGCAGGTAATAGAGCTGTCCTTGTTTGAACGCGATCTGCAGGATCAGCCCGCGCGCATCCTGGTCGCGGATCGAGATCGTGGGCGGCTGTATCTGCGCGTCCCAGCCGAAGTCGAAGTTAATATGCTCCTTCTTCAGCACGCTCATCAGCTCATAGGCTTCCTCCTCCTCGATCTGGCGCTGCAGCTCGACCCAGCGGTCGCGTTTGGCCCTCCAGTCGGCATCCGCGGCGGTGATGAAAAAAGGCTTTTCGTCCTTCTTGGGGTTGAGGATCTGCCCGGCCAGTACCTCCCAGCTTTTGCGGATGATGTTCTGCTTGTATAGTTGGGCAAACTGGTAATTGATCGTAGCTTCCGACAGGGCCAATACCATATCGTAGCCGGAGAGGGCTGCGTTTTTCGTCATGTCGTTTTGTTAAAACACCTTTCCTGCTTTTGCCAGGCAAAAGAAAGGCGAAGTTGGTCCTGCAATTTAATGAACGGGGGTAAATTTTGCAAGCTTTCGGAAAGGGGATTTTATGGTGGAGTGCGGGATTTTATAAGCTGCAGACTTAGTTAGACGATTCGTCACAACTCAACAAACAGGCACGTGAGCAGAAGGGATATAATCAGTAATGTCGGGTATTCAATAGGCCATTGTATATATTTGATAAAATATAAAGCACAAATACAGGGATTCCATTATATCTTAGCTTTCGCGCCCACCATAAGACAGTAAATAATAAAGCAAATGAGACAAGCGAATAACAACGTTGTTCGTAATCAAAATCAAGTTTGAGTATTAGTGCTTACTTACGAATTTATATCGATGACATGACAACAGAAAAGCGGAAATACTTTGGAGCAAAGAAAAGAGAAGAATTAAATGATTTTGAAAAATCTTCAATTAAAGATTTTAAAAATAGATTTTCAAGATGGCATAATAAGCAAATTGACTTACTAACCTTTTGCATCAATTTGAACTTTACTATATCAGTCGCAATCGCCGGATTCATAATAAGCAATCAAGACAAACCGATATTTAAGGACCAGTATATTTGCACAAAATACTCTCTTGTAAGGACGTCGCTCTTTTTGTTGGCATCAGCTGCTACAATAGGCATCATTGCACTTATTTCAAGATTACACGACTTCAGATTAACCAAGAACATAATAATAGCAAGGAGAAGAATTTTTGAACTAAATAATAACATAAGGTACGAGAGTACAAAACAATCAGAAAAAGAAAAACTGAATTCAACAATAAATACATACATTTTTCGCACGAAATTTCTAGGCAATGCGACTTGGATTTTATTATATCTTCAAATATCAATATTATTAATAACAATTTGGACAATAGTAATAAATGCAGAAATATCTATTATACTAATCGGTAGATTTCTGTAGCAAATAAGTTTGCTTGTACGATCCTATAGTCGCCCAAGAAATGAAGCCGAGAACTCTATAACACACTCATCTAAATAAATCGCCGATGACAAATAAAATATGGTATGAAATGGTGAATATAAAGTACGGAGAAAAATATTTGGCAAAATATATTGGAATTAATCGAACTTTAAAAAGGGGATTTCAGATTATGACATTGATTGTCTCAGCCAGTGGAATACTAGGCTGGAAATATTTTGAAGATTATACTTGGATTGCATTTTTACTTATAGCGACAATGCAGCTTTTACTTCTTGTAGAAAATCAACTCATTAGGTCTGATAAGGAGATCGAAGATCTTGGCAATTTAAGGATGATGTACACAAAATACTTCAATAAGCTTGAGACACTGTGGACAAACTTTTACTACAATAGAATTGAAGAAGAAGCCGCTAATGACATGTATTTTAAATTCAGAGAGATATATTGGGAAAAAATAGAAGAACTTGATTGTAAGCTGAATATTAAGAAGTATAAGCGACTTATGGACAATACAGAACAAGAAACAAGCGACTATATAAATAAATATCATCTATATGAGTAAGGAGAAAAACGCAAAACCGGCATCGAAACCAAGTGAACAGGTTAGAAATAACCCGAGTAGTAATGAGCCGAGACCAAAGGGACAAGTACCAACAATGAGAAACCCACCACCTCCTCCACCCCCAAAGAAAAAGGGCTAATTATGAGGTGGTTAGAAAATTTCTGGTAATACCGGATACTGTTGGAATACAACGAGTAAGTTCTCCAGGAAAATTTCCATAAAATTCGCTAAAGTCGTCGCTACCTTAAAAATTTAGTTCTACCGAGCAGAACGATATAGACAAGGTCTATAAGTCCGGGTCGCTAATAGCTCGAATTGACTCTCACTTTTACAATATCTACCTGTGCTCACATACAGGTTTTTTGGCTTAATATATATAAGCTGAGTGGCTTTGCAACATGCATGAACATTATAATAAATAGCCTCGCTTGGTACTCAGCGAAAGCACTTTACAATTCTTATGGAACAAAAAAACCTATATATGTGTTTTGCGGATATTGACAAGGAAAGCTCCTTTTCCAAGGCTAAATCCATATAAACAGACTCTAAAGTTGACCAACATGAAACCTGAAGCCCTCCCATCTGAAATAGCTAATATCACGAAAGTAGGGCCACTTTTCAAATTTGAGGGAGGCATAACAATTTATCCTACAGAATCCTTACCACCTTCTGAAGACTATATCCATGATGAATCTGATGCATTCAGAGGTTTCTTCTCTAAGGTTAAAGAGTGGAATCACAGTTGGTGGGAATCATTTCCGAACTGCTGTGAAAACCATAATAGAAGGTTCAGTCCGGATACTGGTTTCGATAAGAGTCGGTACTCCTTCATGAAAGATCAAGTACACCTAAATATGCGGTACTTTATCCATTGTTTAAAGACTAATCTAACAACGGAAAGCTGGTTTGATATCATTACTGAATACTATGACTACCTGGAGTTCAACCTTGGCAATCCAGGAGTCGGCCTGCACATATTTGAGGAGTGCGTTAAGCAGGCCATTAAGCATACGAAGTTTGACGATGTTGAATTCAGTGATGAGCAAAGACAACTCTTACTCAGTCACATACAACCTTCTTCAGAAACGGTTGAACAGCGCCAAAAAAGTAATGGGCAACTTGATGAGCTATATCCAGCATTTCAAAACTGGCTTGAAGTACTTCCGGATATTGGAGGTATAAAAGACCTGAAGAGAAGACTAACCGGAAAATTCCCGATGAGCCTCTTTCTTTGTGACATAAAGTATAACAGATATTCAGGAATTGCTACTTCTTCGGTAAAGACGCTTCCCAAGCTAATCCAAGAATTGGAACATTTTACGAAAACAATACTTGAATCAGTACAAAAAGAAATCAAAGAGGGCGATGACGACTCTTCAGCACTAGCATTAGTAGAAGAAAAACTAAGAATCAACCACTTAAACATATTTAATAGCACCAATATAACCAACGGGATATCCGAACTGGTTATTCGTTGGTTATCTGCCTGGATAGAGTATTTCAAGGAAATAAGATCTTTGGCCAGTTACGAGTACCAAAAGAAAATTGACACTTATCTAAGTAAGCAAATTGAAAACCAAATTACCCTTGAAGCTAAGCTGGATATAGTAGTTCTAAAGCTGAACGGTCTTGATAAGCAAATTGAATCGACATTTAATGAGCGGGTTAAGTCTATATTGGACAGAATTGACGATATTGAAGAGAGATATCTTATAGAGGCTCAAAGCAAGATCGAGCAATTGCTCGTAAGCCCCAAAGTTTCAAGCACTCAAAAAGACAACCTATCAATAAAGCATAAGATAAAAACAAGCATACCAGTCTTCTTATTTACAAGGTTTGAGTCTGAACTTGAATTAGGTATCACTGACAAAATACCAACGAACTGGCGTGAGTTTAAAGCACTGCTGTTTAAGAATAAAGAGTGAACTACCAAAAGTGCTCCTGGCACTTCTTTTGTTTTTCGTGACTCCCGTAGCCGGACAATTCAAAGGTTGGGGGATACAGGGCACGGTGCAGTATACGTCCCTGCCAGGCATCGACAATCGGTTACCGGAAGATGCAAAACCATATGGACATGCCGGTCAGCCCTTTTGGTCTGAAGGGCGTATCGACTTTTCCGGCGAGTTCTTCCTGGTACAATCCCTGCGCGAGTAGTTGGCTCACAGATGCCACAGATGTACATAGATTATCAGGGTATAAAATCCTGCCTCGCACTCGTTCCTCCTTCCTCTCCCAAAGACCGGCCTTATTTTCGAGCAGATTAGTTTTCAAGACCCACACACCCTGCGCAGGCCCTCGTGCCAGCCGCGTCGGAGTGAGCCACCGGAACCGACGCGAAGCCAGAACGAAGATCAGCCGCTAAGCGCCTCCGAAATGCCACACACCCGCCCGCGAACGCTTAGCTGCGTGGCGTGGGCGGGGCGGCTGAAAACTGAGCGAGAAAATACAGCCTTGATCTTTGACCACTTTGTATCAAGGCAAAGTGGTGCCGTCCGCAGGACATACGTCTCTGACGAAAAACCCTGTGGATCGCCATTTTAAACTGTACATGGTATCACTGAATTGGTCAAACGGCAATGCTATTTCATTGCCCTGCGCGGGCGGCGGTTCTTTTGTCTTGATGCAAAAGAACGAAAACATCAAGGCTGGTTTTTAATGCCTGGTTTTCCGAGCGCATCGCTTGCCCGCTGCGCAGCTAAGCCGTTCGCTTACTTTCCAACCAGGCTGCCATACGTAAGCAGGGCATCCGGGACCATTTCAATCAGCCAGGTTTATACACTGCAGCTCACTTCTGACGCTGCTGCTCCAGCCCTACCCACAGACATGCTTCTGCGGGAAAACTTACGCCATTAAAAACAGGCCCGTCCTTTGGTGCTATCGACGGGATGTCGTATCTTAATAAGGTGGGGCTTATTGAAAGATCGCGACACACACCGAATAAACTTCGCTCGAGCTCTCCCTCTCCTAACAACCGGCCTTATTTTCGAGCAGGTTAGTTTTCAAGACCCGCACACACTGCGCAGGCCCTCGTGCCAGCCGCGTCGGAGTGAGCCACTAGCTCCAATGAAAAGACAGAACAGATCCGTCGCGAAGCACCTCCGAAATACCACATACCCACCCGCGAACGCTTAGCTGCGTGGCTGTGGGCGGGGCGATAGAAAACTGCTGCGAGAAAATACAGCTTGATCTTTGGCTACTTTGTATCAAGACAAAGTAGCGCCGTCTGCAAGACATACGTCTCTGACGAAAATTTCGTATCTTAATAAGATGGGCCTTATTGAAACAGCGCCGTACGAGCACCGACAAAAACGGGTCCTCAATGCCACCCTTCAAAACGCTCCCCTCTCCCATCTGTGCAAATCCGTACAATCTGTGAGAAACAGTATGCGGACGAGGTAACAACCACCAGCACCAATTACCGGTCAAGGCCAATCACCTCGGCCACCTGGTAAAAGCTTCGCTACAGGATCATGAGCTGGATCCGCACCACATCATCACCACAATGGATAATATGACCTTGGCCAACCCACCCAAAGACAAATGCACATACCCCTTACTATCAATGAAATAATCAAATATATCCCTGCCAGAAAGCTCAAACCATATCATCCAACTGTGCCAAAATAGGTATATTTACCCACGCAAATTGCGTATTTATACGCACAAGGTTTTAAAAGCGCAAGCCTACCTTCACGTTGGTTATATTTTTTTAATCACCTGATTTACCAACATGAAATTTTTAAGCCGATTTCTACCTGCAGTCCTCTTGTTCTTCTTTGTCTCATGTAAAGAAGAGACCCGGACACCAGTCCGACCGGGAATAAGCATTGATGTTCCCATTGCCCTCACGCCTGTAACAATTACAGCTATTCATGACCAGTTCTGCATTGAGCTTTGCGATTCAGTCGCAGCATGGATGGACAGAGGGCTTACTTACGGTCAGATCATTTCGACAACATACAATACCTTTCTCATCGGGAAAATGGCCAATACATTGGGCATGACGACTGTTGATGTTGAAAATGCCTACACAGCGCTGGGCATCAATGCCGGCAATTACACCACCTTTGCGGAGGTCTATAAAGACTCAATACCTGCCATGTATGCTGATTTCATGGAAAGCATGGAACTGGCGCTGGACGCAAGCACTGACAGCGATTCTATCCTGTCAGAATTGGAGAAAATACGATTGTATTATCACGATCACCTGGACCCAACCGAAGTGGATGCTATAATTGCGGTAGCCAAAAGTTCTTCCCCTTTTTGGAATGACAATACACCCAACTGTGTTTATGGAGATCCCTACTATGCCAGACGCAACCCATGTCGCGAGCAGATTGCCCTATCAGATGTTACGGGTGGTCTATGGGGAATAACTGGCGGGCTGATCGGGGTCATGTTTGGTGCTATCGGAGGAACCCTGGGGTCGGCTGTGGTTTCCATTGCTTATGGCGGATGCCCTTGATTGATGAACGAAAAGACAAAAAGATGTTCCTGAAAAAACATCCCTTCAAATGGGCGCTCTTCATGTTCTTCGCCATAGAATGCACCAATTGGGTGTTCTTCTATGCAACATACAGTGCCTATCTCCGTGGAGACCCGGTAAAGTACTTGCTGACCTGTGTAGCAAAATTGGCCATCTTCCTGGCACTAGCCTGCTTCTACAAGCCGATACTGCGCTATGTAAGCAGCCGCCAATCCGACAGAGCCAGTTAGGCTGTGCCGGAACTTATAGGAAGACTGTTCTCCTATGCCCGGAGAACAGTCTTTTATATTCTAAGCCATACAGAGACGATACATCAGAGTCCATCAACTCCCTTATCAACGCAAGATATATAAAGTAGCCTGTGATGTATAAATCAATTATAATCATATTTTTATCATTGACTTCTTGCAGTTATCACCGCTTCGAATACGACCTGAATGACGGTAAAAAACCTGTTACCAAAGTTCTTTTAGAAGATATGAAAGACACATTTTTTTTCGAGAAGGCTAAGCAAGAGTATGGTGGAGCTCGTCTAATAGATGGGTTTAGAATTGTTTCAAGCGATACCTCTTTCATAGTAGGTGCTTCTTTAATGCTCTGTGAAAGTGCATCGTGGGAGTCACAAATCAATGAATATTTGCAAGGGATTGATATTCATTTGGAGGGTGATACAAAATATATACTTGAGAAGAACTTAGACTGTACAGGTGGTAATCTTCGCTTAGAGACGACTTACATCATTGAGAAAGAGGGCGGATACACTCTGTATACAGTAATAAGCTTCAACTCTTCGGACTACTGTGTCCAATCCTATGTTTATACTTTCTGGAGAGGAGAGTATGAGACATGTTTTCTCCTGAATATACATAAAACAAAAATACCTGGCATTATTTTCTACCAGAGATCTCCAGAAACCAAGTAGTCTTCCCGCCAAACCCGGCCTTATTTTCGAGCAGGTTAGTTTTCAAGACCCGCACACCCTGCGTAGGCCCTCGTGCCAGCCGCGTCGGAGTGAGCCCCAGCCTCAACGAAAGGACAGAACGAAGATCAGCTGCTAAGCACCTCCGAAATGCCACATACCCGCCCGCGAACGCTTAGCTGCGTGGCGTGGTCGGGGTCGCTTGAAAACTGAGCGAGAAAATATAGCCTTGACTTTTACGCCACTTTGTGTCAAGACGAAGTGTTGCCGTCCGCAGGACATACATCTCTGATGAAAAACTCTCGGTCTCACCATTACAAACTGTACGTGGTATCACTGAGCTGTTCAAAAGGCATTCTATCTCATTGCCCTGCGCGGACTATTGGCTCACAGATCACACAGACGACCACAGATCACTTCTCCCAACACCAAAACATCTGTGCAGATCCGTGGCATCTGTGAGAGGCAACATGGAGGCGATGTAGCGCCATCAGCAGCAGCAGCACACCTCTCCGACGCAAAAAATCCGTATCTTAATAGAACAGGCCCACCGGTTTCGACTACAACAAAAGCGGATCCGGCTACATCCGTTCCCTGCGATCCCCGCAGCTTTGTATCATCAATCAAAACGATCAGAAATGGAACTAAAGCAGAGCACCATCCTCATCACAGGCGGCACAAGCGGCATAGGCCTGGAGCTCGTCAAACAACTCACCGGGCAGGGAGCCAACATCATCGTCACAGGACGTAACCTCAACGCACTGAACGAAACGAAAAGGATGTTCCCCAAAGTCCACATATTTCAGAGCGATGTAAGCAACCCGGACGACATCGAAAAACTCTACCAGGATGTCACGCAGCAGTTCCCGGAACTGAATATCCTCATCAACAACGCAGGATTGATGCGATTGATAGACCTGCAGGACAGCACACTCGACCTGGAAAACATCAACCGGGAGATCGCCACCAACCTGACGGGGACGATCCAGATGGTACACAAGTTCCTGCCGCACTTGCTGAAAAAGAAATCGGCCGCGATCGTCAATGTCTCATCGGGCATTGCATTCATGCCCTACTCAGTGGCGCCCATCTACAGCGCCACAAAAGCCGGGGTCCGCGCATATACACAGGCATTGCGCCTGCAACTGGAAGACACCAATGTGAAAGTGTTTGAAATGATCCCGCCGGGCGTCAAGACCAACCTGCAGAGCGACTGGGCGGTACAACCCAACCCCGGGATGATGATGGACGCAGATAAAATGGTCGGCGTAGCCATCAAGGGCCTTCTGAGAGACAAGCCCGAACTCAAGCCCTGGCTGATCCGCATCATAAAAACGGCGACCAGGATAGCGCCCGGAATGATGCTGAGGTTCGGGCATGGGGAGTTCAGGAAATTCAAAAAGAGCAGGCAATCAAAAACAGGCGCATGAAGAAGATACGCTTTGCAGCAATCATGCTGTTTGCATCCATTGCCGCGTTTGCACAGCAAATACCAGCCGACAAGATCATCGGTATCTGGGAAAGTGTAGCATCAGACCCAAAACTGAAATTTGAATTGTACAAATCGGGCAGCAAATACGCTGGCAGGCTGCTGTACGCCTCCAACATGTTCGAAGAAGATGGAAAAACGCCGAAAAAGGACTTCAAAAACCCGGACAAAACCCTGCGCGGCAGGTCAAGATACGGCATCACGAATATTACCAACCTGGTCTATGACGACGGAGAATACACGAGCGGCAACTTATACAATCCCGAGGAAGGCAGAAATTACAGTGTAAAAGCGAAGCTCAAAAGCATCAATGAACTGGATTTCCGCGGCTATATCGGTATCTCTCTACTGGGAAAGACAATGAAATTCAAAAGGGTTCAATAAGAGCCGGAAAGTAAACAGCGACACCGGCAACAATAATCGGTACAGGCTCCGGGGCATTCCGCCAGGCGGGTTTCTCCTGTATCCTGATCACAGGAATCCATACCCGGCTAAAGCTGAAACGGCACGGACAACTGCCATGACCGGTGTTCCGGTTGCACTATTGACATACTCTATACAGACAACACTTAATATCTTTAACTGAAATGATCAGGAACATAATTTCCCTCGCACTGCTGGCAACATCCGTACTGCTGAGTTTCAGGCACGGATGGGATGCTTTCAACTACAAGAACCACCCGCAATCCGCCAAAATGATGTCCGAACTGGGTATCAGTGAAACACTCGTACCGTTCTTCGGTATACTGACTATGGTCATCGGCGTATTACTGCTGATACCCAAGACGTTTTTCCTGGGCAACCTGCTGAACGCGATCTCCATTGTTTTGATCATGGCCCTGGCGCTGCGGGCCGGGAATTACAAACTGGCCTTGATCGAGATCCCGTTTCTGGCCCTGCCATTGATCCTGATATGGCTTAAATACCCGTTTAAAGGTTAAAACTGCTGTGTTATGACAAATACAAAACCCATCAGGATCAAAACCATCACCGAAGGCCACCGGCTGATGGGCCTGCCCGGCCCCGGTCACCCGCTCATCAGCGTAGTGAACTACGCCATGCTGCAGACGCCTGCCGCAGACACTTCCACAAGGGGTGTACTGTTTGACTTTTACTTTATCTCGCTCAAGAGGGGGTTCAGCAACAAGCTCCACTACGGCCAGCAGCAATACGATTTTGACGAGGGGATGATGTACTTCATTGCCCCCAATCAACTGCTGAGGGGTGCGGGTCCCGGACCCGATGACGACCTGACGGGCTGGATACTGCTCGTACATCCCGACCTGCTCTGGGGCACACCGCTGGCCGGGAAGATCCGCAGATACGAGTACTTTGACTACTCCGTGCATGAGGCCCTGTTCCTCTCGGACAAGGAGGAGACGATCATCAACGGCATCATCGACAATATCCGGAACGAATACCAGTCCAATATCGACAAGTTCAGCCAGGACATCCTCATATCGCACCTGGAGACCCTGCTGAGCTATGCGGAGCGCTTCTACCAGCGCCAGTTCATCACCCGTAAAAAGAGCAGCCACCAGCTCCTCGACCGCCTGGAGACCTTGCTCGACGGCTACTTCGACAGCCACGATACGGCGACAAGGGGCCTCCCGTCCGTGCAATACATGGCCGAAGCGCTCAACGTATCGCCCGGCTACCTGAGCGGACTGCTCAAGACGCTGACAGGTCAGGGTGCACAGCAGCACATCCACGGCAAACTCATCGAGAAGGCCAAGGAAAAACTGTCCACTACCGACTTGTCAGTCAGCCAGATCGCCTATGAGCTGGGCTTCGAGCACCCCCAGTCGTTCAGCAAACTGTTCAAGACCAGGACAAACCTGTCGCCGCTGGAGTTCCGCCGGTCATTCAACTGACGACCGCTCTGCCTGCAGGAGGGCTCTCGTGGATTGCCTGGATTTGTTCCGGGCCAAACCCTTTCCTCTCCTGATAAGCACTCAGTCAAATCGCGGTTCTTCTCAAGTGGACGGTTTTCAAGACCCCCACCCTGCGCGAACTGTTCGCCCACAGAGAGCACAAGGCGTGTACAGATCATTTGTCCCGACACCAAAACATCTGTGTAAATCCGTGGTATCTGTGAGTGCTTTGTTCCTGACGCAAAAATTCCGTATCTTAATAGGATAAGCCCGGTCCAACAGGACAGGCCCGGTCACAGCACAGCATCTCATAAAACAGTTGCAAAAAGCCGGGTAAAACTCACCAAAATTCACTATATTGAACGTGGATCGCTGCTGACCCGAAGCCAACGGCTCCTAAACCGCGATCTACTCCCGTCGTGTACTCCCGTACAACCCTACCTGCGCCCCCTCGCAGACAGATTTTCCGTGAACCTGTCCTGCCCGTTTGATAGACTTACCGGGCTGCAATAACCGATCTATTCACATTTAAAAAACATGTAATATGAAAAGATCCGTATTCATCTTTGCCGCTGTTTTGCTGGTCTGGGCTGTATCCGCACAGTCGAACAACATGACCTATTACCTGGACGACTACGATGTGCGGGGGAAAAGGGTCACTGTGATTCCCGGCACGGTACAGCCCTGCGTCGGCAATCCCGCCAACTGCGACCAGATCGTGTTCAGCACCAGCGCACATGCTATCGCCAAACCGCAGGAGTTCATGCTGATCAGAACCGATTTCTACGGCAATTTTTCACAGGCTTCGCTGCATGCCCATGAAATGGAACTGCACCACATCATTACCACTGCGGACAATGGTATACTGGTCGCCGGGATACCGAACAGGATCAATGCCGACGCACTGGCCATGCTGGCAGTCATCAAGCTCGACGCCTCGCTGAATGTACAGTGGTCCAGGCAGATCCCGCTTCGCTACAGGAATATCCTGCTGGGACGCGAGAACATAGGTATCGAAGCGGTATATTACCCGGACCTGGACGAGGAGCACTATTTCATTGCCTGCAATGAAGGAAGCCCGATTGCCTCTGTAAGTGAAGACGGCGTCATATCCGTCGTCCGCATCGACCAGAACGGTAACCTCATCTGGCACAAGACCTACGAAAACCAGTCCAGACCTCTTGATCTTCCCGGCCCGCCTTATTACGGAGTAGTCCTGTATCAGAAGGACGGTGTCAATGACCTGACAACCTATATGGACGAAGACCAGGGCAAGCTATTGCTGTGTATCACCGGTACCAGGTACAGCTATCTGCACTTCTGGGGCAGTCAGCAGATCGACAACCAGCTTTTCTTCATGTCGATTGACGAGGACGGCGACATCGTATACGACTACCAGATCTATCACACCAATCACTATGCCTTTGCGCCGGATATGGTCTGGGACGGCACCCATCTCGTAACTATATACGAACAGCAGCATACCTTCCCCTCTCCTCCCGCACCCCCCACTTATATCACCGGTATCGTCAGGCTGAACCCGGACCTTACGATTGTAGACCAGTACTACTACGAGCCATTTTACCCGCGCCTGCTCTCCTACAGGGGCCAGTCCATCACACTGGGCCTTAACGGAGAATATGTGGTAGGTTGCTGGAAAACGGGAGACCCCGCCGGCCGTACGGCGGGATTTTTCCTCATCGATCCCGTCACGATGACTACTTCGCCCCTGCGCCTGCACAACCAGCTCAGGGACCAAGTCTACTATGACCAGAAGCATTTCACGGATGCCGCCGGGTTCCATTATATGATACCGACCGTCAATAAGGCCTATTCATCCGCATTGCATGACCGGCCCAGGCTGCTCAAGGCGGACCCGACCCTGATGGAAACCTGCGGTGGCTACGATGAGAGCGTGCTTATCACACCCGGCTATGGCAGCATGTTGTACTATTCCAGGCAGGAAGTGCCCGGTTATGAGATTTACGATTACTATTTCGGTATCGAAGAAATGGACTTCCAGCAGGATCGCTGTATCGACGATCCCGACCCGACGACCTACCGCCCGGCAACAGGAAGCGGCTCCGCGACAGAACCGGCAGTATCGCCTACGCTGCTGTCCGGTATCGCAGAGCCGGTCAACGTCCGCTATCACAGCGACACGGAAGGATTCATGGACATAGCAGTATACAACACCCTGGGTCAACTGATCGATGAACAAAGGACTGCAGCCCACAAAGGCGACAATAGTTTCACCGTCAATGCCCGCTTCGCGCCGGGTATCAACCTGGTGACGCTTTCGTGCAATGGGGTGACGACGACAAGAAAGATCATAGTCGGTCAGTAGTATGTCGGGAGCAAAGGGGTCGGCATAAGTCGGCCCCCTTTCGCTGACAGGGACTTGTCGGTAACCTCTCCCAAACCTGGCCTTTTTTCCGAGCGACTGGTTTTCAATACTCGCCCACCTTGCGCAGGCATTCGTGCCAGTCGCGTCGGAGTGCCACAAGTGCCGCCGAAAAGACAGCGCAAAGCTCAGCCACAAAGCAGCTCTGGAATCCCCAACCTGCCCGCGAACTGTTCGCTCACAGAGATCACAAGGCGTACACAGATCACTTGTTCCGACACCAAAACATCTGTGTAAATCCGTGGTATCTGTGAGCGCTTTGTTTCCGGCGCAAAATTGCGTATCTTAATAGGATAAGCCCCGTTGAAATAACGTCGTACAAGCCCCCAAGAGCAAAAACCACAGATTTCTACGCTGGAAAATCGCCGCACCTGCAAAATATCTCCCGACCGACCGACGCTATATACCCGGCTCCGGCCTGGTAAAGCGCCTGATCAGATCCGCGCAGGAATTTTATACGGAGGAGCCGGAATAAATATACCCCGACATGCCCCTCTCCACCGCCATCGACCGGCTCCACGCGCGATCCAGGAACAACCGCTGGATGCGTTACTTCACCACATTCGTACGCGTGGCGCTGGCCGCAGGGTTCCTGCCCTCGGGATTTGTCAAGATCACCGGGGAGCGATTCACCGCGCTCTCCTCCCAGCACCCGATGGGCCAATACCTGGATGCGCTCTTTGCCACCGGTTACTATTACACTTTCATCGGCGTCCTGCAGGTCACAGCGGCCATACTGCTGCTCATCCCGCGTACTGCGACACTCGGCGCTGTGATCTATTTCCCGATCATCGTCAATATCTGTGTACTGTCGCTGGCTGTCCGGTTTGACGGGTCGCTGCTCTCCTCCCCTTTCATGGTACTGGCGAATATCTACCTGCTATGCTGGGACTACCACAAGTGGAAACTGATCCTGCCCTTCAATAATGAAGCTGCAGTGGAGGCTCTGCCCACTTCGGAAGGACTGAGCAACCGCTTCCCGATCCGGTTCTTCGCCGGGGCATTTGCGACGATCCTACTCGTTGCTTTTTCCATCCACGCTGCTTACAATATGCGCTCCCGCAATACCCTGCCCGAGTGCCGGGAACATTGTGTCGAAAACAATCGCCCGGCAGCCTGCCAGGACTACTGCGACTGCATCCATGTCCAGGGGCGGCCGCATCCCAAATGCCTGGAGGAGTATGAGCAGGCCATAACACTAGAGAAGACTGTGAAACAAAGCCGCTAATAAGGATGAGCAAGCCGTGGAAAGGCGCAACCACCGCAGAACAAAACCGGTAGCAGCCCGTATCTGCCTCTGGCTACCACCAACGTAAATTTCTCTTTGTAAAATGTTCAACAAAATGAACTGTTCATGTTTCATGAACGTTCAAATAAAATGAACACCAAAAAACAAGATATCCTGGAGCAAGCCCTGCTGAACCTGCAGGCCGAACTAGGTGACCGACTCCATCGGCAACACTCGTGGAAGAAGGGATACGATGCCGCATTTGTGCTGGATGGAAAAACCGTTTTCGTCACAACCGCCAACGAAATACGCGCTCATCAGTTGGGCCGCCTGCAGGAGTTGAAAGATACCGACAGCGATATGCTCGTCGCTGCTAACTACATCTCCCCGGAAACCAGGAAACTACTAAAACAAAGAGAGATCAACTACATCGACAGGGCCGGCAATACCTGGCTGAAGTCAGACCTGGTCTATATTTACATCGAAGGGATACGGAATACCTCGGCGACTGCAATGCAAAAGAGCCTGGCATTCACCAGGACAGGGCTCAAAGTGGTCTTCCATTTTTTGAATGAGCCACGACTCGTAAATGCTACCTACCGGGAGCTGGCGGTCAAAACAGGCGTAGCGTTGGGGACCGTCTCAAACGTCATCGAAGGGCTGAAGGAGGAAAAGTTCCTCCTGCGCAAAAATGAAAACGACTGGATCATCAACGACTACAGCGAGCTGCTCCATCGCTGGCAAAACGAGTATACACAAAAATTAAGACCCTCTCTGTTTGTCAAAAAATACCGGCCCCGCGCAAAAGATTTTTATTTCAACTGGAAGAATATGGCGTTGGCTGCAGGCGCGCAGTGGGGAGGAGAGCCTGCTGGCGATCTGCTCACCAATTGGCTGAAACCGGAGATCTTCACGCTGTATACTACGCAGACACAACAGGAGATCGTGAAAGCATACGAATGGATTCCGGACCCGTCAGGAATCATCCATATCTACAGACCTTTCTGGGATACCCACACAGAAGCAATGCAAGGAAATCACGTACCGCCGGTACTGGCCTATACCGACCTGGTAGCCACGATGGACAGCCGATGTATCGAAACCGCAAACAAAATCTATGAACAATACCTACGGAAACAGTAAGGATTACGCTTTCGCCGAGCATAAAGAAACTTTCATCGCGCTGTCGGATATTTTCCGTCACAGGTCCATCCGTTTCTTCCTGATTGGCGCACAGGCGAGAGACCTGCACCTTTTCCGGCAAGGTATCAAACCTGTACGAGGCACCAGGGATATCGATTTTGCCGTGATGGTCGAATCTATCGGGCACTACAATGAACTGTTAGCTGCCTTGACAGAAAAAGGATTCGAAAGGACATCAGACCCATACCGATTGAATTGGAAACAGGGCGAGACCGTGATCGACCTGCTCCCGTTTGGTCAGATCGCACAAGATTATACAGTACACTTTACGGAGCGGGACATAGAACTATGTGTTCTTGGATACGCAGAACTGACCGAAGAACTGGAGGAACACTACCTGGACAAGGAGCAAACCTTTTCTCTTCCGGTCCCACCGCTACACGGTATATTCCTTTTGAAGCTACTCTCCTGGGACGACAAGAAGCCGGACCGGGAAAAAGACCTCGCGGACCTCAGCCTCATACTTGACAAGTACTGGAACTTTGTAGAAAACGAGGCCTATGAGCAGCATCAGGATCTATTCGACGATGATAATTTCAAAGGGAACAGAGCAGCCGCAAGGATTCTCGGGCGTCATTTGAAAGGCACATTGGCCCGGTCGGAAGTCCTTGGCAGGAGAATCATAAGGATACTGGAAGAACAGGCAGCCGCCGTTGATCCACCCGGTCCCCTGCTCCGGTATTTCGCCTCCGAACAGGACCAGCCGATTATGACCGTCAGAATACTGCTGGACGAAATACTGGCAGGTATTTCCGATGAGCGTAGTTAACTCACTACACTGCCACAACTCGTCAACGCTTTAAGGCAAACCAGGGCCAGGACCAAGAGTGATCTAAAACCACCACCCCACACTAGCTTTGACCAATGAACATCCGCCACCCAGTTGTCGTCCTCGCCACTCTCCTGCTATCCTTGGCTGCCGCTACACGCTGCCACGGCCGGGCAAAAACAAACCTGCCGGTAAACAGCCACGGCAAGCCAAAAGCGATACAGGGACAGCCCAGGCTGGTACGCACGCAAGGAGTGGCCTCCGGCAACGTCGGCTGCATGCTACAGGACCGCGAAAGACAGACCTGGTTCGGCACGGGAGGGTTCGGGCTGGCTCGCTACAGCCGCTATATGGCCTGGCCTATATAAGCTTGCCCGGTAAGCGGCAAAGTCTCCTTTATTTTTCGTATCTTACTAGTATACCGCAGACCTATGCCATCCATCTCAGTCTCGCTCAGAAATACGGCCGCAGGCATCGCCCTGCTCCTTGCGCTCCATATCCCCGCCTGCCACCCTCCCGGTCCCACCAAAGCAACCGGAGGCGGCCCTGCGGGTCTCTCTACAGCGAGGCAGGTAACACTCGGCAATACCACGCCGACCGTGGATATACAGCGCTATACGCTGATCTCAGGCCCCGGCGGCGACCGGGACGAAGATGCAGCCCGGATATTGGAGACGAAGCGCAAATGGCCGCTGGCGATGCAGTCGCAGGAGAAAGACGCCTTCGAAGAGATACTGGCCAGTGGCTTTACCTTCACAGACGGCGGGCAGCTCATGAACCGGGCGGATTATATCGCGGACCGCACGGCTCCTTCCGAATGGAAGATCACGCAGGTGCACTATGACAACCTGACCCTGCAGTTCTTCGGCGACATAGGGGTACTCAGCTACCGCAACCGCGTGACCAATGAGAACACGGAGACTGGCGCCACCGAGATCGAGTACATCAGCTGGGTAGATGTCTATGTGCAGGAGGACGGACAATGGAAGATCGGCTCGGCGCATGTCGTGGACTTTCGCATGGAACCGGTGAGCAACGAGTGAACGATATAAGCTGAAAGTCCCGGATATAGCGGGCGACGCCTACCTTTAAGACAGGGTTTCTCTAAGGGCTGCGACCTGTTCAGCATACTTCCGGGAGTTGGTATCCCGAAGCTTCCCCAGGTTTTCCAACTTCCACCGCACAGCAGGAAATCTCCTGAAGTCATAAATATCCCAGTCCGGGCTTAGCTCTTTGATGCTCACAAGAAATCTCTTGTCCTCGTCCGTCAGTTTTTCCCGGATAGTGGATATCAACTGCAGCCTTGTGGACTCGTATTGCTCATGGGTAAATGGGGTCGCGGTCATCCCTGCAAATTGATTGTCCAGCGCTTTTCGCTGATCCTTTAACTCAGGGGCCAGCAACTCATGTATCGGGCGGGCACTGCTGACCAGGCCGAACAATGTGCCACACCGCACTTCATCAGAAAAACCATTTTCACCGAGCAGATAACTGACATCAAAAAGGTCACGGGGATGCTGCCGGTCCAGCGCTGCGCAGATTTTGCCTCCGTACAACTGGCCGGGCGGTACTATCTGCATAGCAGCATATGCCTCATACTCTTTACCTGCAGACGCACACAATTCCCATCGAACCGGGTCACTGATCGCTCCTCTCATGATCTGGTTGACTTCCAGTTTGACCTGCGCTGTATGAGTATTTATGAAGAGCTTGGTAGTGTCCCGCTTATGCCTTATATCTACTCCGGTTATTATTCGTTCGACCCGTTCCTTTATCCTGGCCAAAGCTTCATTGATATGGAGCAAGGAAGTCCGGCGATCTTCTATAGGCAGATAAGTGAGATCAATATCTACTGACAACCGGGGCATATCCCGGATAAAAAGATTGATCGCCGTGCCACCGTGCAAAGCGAAACAATCCTCCCTCGCTGCTTCAGGCAGTACCTGCAGCAGTAACCTGACCTGCTCTTTGTATTGATCACTTACCATTCTTTTTCCAGTTCGCGCGGCACCGTGATCTGGTACCTGGGGATATACACCCCTCCACTGACCAGGCTACGCTTTCCTGTTCCCAAATCAATACCCTCCAGGTCCAGGCGATTGAACCAGTCATGGCCGGCTTTTTCAGCTAGGTACAAAAACAAGCGCTTGACTTTAACGGAACCACACGCCTCCAGAAGCTTCCGGACAGTAGCAGGAACAAGATTATTCAAACCTTCCATCAGCTCATAACACGCTGACAGCTCCTCGCGGTCAGGAACCAGGTAAAGGCATTCCATCATTGCACGGGCGGCAGAAGATACACTAAGTGTAAAAGTGCCGAGCTTCGCTTCTGTCATACCGATACCGGCCGGTAGAAAAGAAGAAGTATAGTAATCCGGCCTGGCATCCCATTCTCTGTTGCGAAACCATGCAGGCAGTATCTCCCCAGTCTGACCGAAAAGAATGATCCGTTCCCGTTTAGCAGCAAGATAATGAGCTCTTCCAAGCAACTCCAAAGCCGTAATTCCCCCGGGATGAACAGACAGGCCAAGCTGTCGCTGCAGAGCATATACCGCTCCTTCGTAACCGACATCATCGCCCGCCCGTATCAATGCCCCGGTACCGATCGATTCCAGCCATCCGCTCTCCCTGTATTTTCTCAGCAGATCCAGGCTATAGCCCTGCTTCACCAGCCATGCCGAGGCAAGCACAACCCCCACAGGTTGGGAACGCAGAAGCTGGTTTATTTTTGTTGGCGAGTCGGTTCTCATATCACCGATTACAACTGATATTAGTAATATCAGTTGTAATATAACTCGATTATAACCAGATTGGTTTATTTTATAACAGATCTCAGTACTATAAGTACTAAAATACAACAAAAAATAAACCGGTCCAGACTTACAAGACAGCGAAATCATTATTTCCGGCTACCACCTTCCTGCTGACCAAAGAGATTTGCAGCTCCGGGAGACTAACCCCTCACAGGCACGACCGGCGTACGATCCTTGTAAGCAGACCAGCCTTCCAGGAACGGGTGCGTCGCGCGCCGCTCCACGGCAACCGCCCGCTGCTCCAACAAGACGGGATAGGAATCGATACTCGTCTCTTCCCGGTAGTACAGCGCCTGTGGTATCGGTGGTCCGGAGCTAAAACCCATATTGTGCCTCAGCTCACCGGCCAGGAAACTCTTCCTGTAGAAAGTAATGTACATCGGGGAGCCATCGAACGGGTTGATTTCCGTCCGCTTCCTCTCGAACACTTCGGCCGTACAGCGATAGCGTTTCCGACCCACTGTCAACACAGTGTCCCCGGCTGATTGCCGATCCTCCCTGCCCGGAGACCGAGGCTCGGCATAGATCATATCCGTGCCCTCCATCACGTAGTAGGTAGAATCCCCCGAAAAGACGATATACTCCGCATGTACATGAGGTATCCGCTCCGGAGTGCTCCGCTCCGGGAGCAAGCCACTGGCTCCGGGCCGATGTACCAGGACGATGTCCCGGGCGTAGTACATTTCGACCACCGAAGGGTCATCCTCCGACAATACGTTCCTCCGTTCGAATACGATCCGGCCGGTAAACTGCTCCGCCTCCTGTGCAGCAGCGGAGACAGATATCACTGTAAAGAGGACAAACAGCACGATGCGCATAACTTTCTTTTTACAAGTCAAAATACAATATTCCGCTCATACTCAACCGCTTTGGTCCTACCCTATGAGCGAAGTGCAACCAAACACATCCGATAGGGATATTTTCATGCGCCACATATCCGATCGGACTATAAACTACAAGGCTATATGCCCTAACAAACGTTCGTTAGCCTTTTCTCTTCCCACAAATTAGCAGGATTGGCCTAACCGGCTCCTGCGCTGCAAAATACCTTTACTCCTGCCGCATGGCCATACACCCTGTCAACGCTACCCACACATGAAGAAAAGACTACTGTTTATATCCGTTTTGATCGCTGCCGCTATGACCGGCCGTGCACAATCGCCCGTCTCCCCGGAGATGGCGGAGGTCCTGCAGCGGAGGCTGGATAGCTGCGTGGCTGCTTTCAACGTGCCGGGTATCTCGGCGACCCTGCTCCTGCCCGGCGACAGGTATTGGAACGGAGCGGCAGGCGTGAGCGATACCTACTCGCTGGATGCACTGGATACCACGCATGTATTTTACCAGGCCAGCGTGACCAAGATGTTCGTAGCGGCGATTGTCCTGCAGATGATCGAGCAGGGGATGTTCGCTATAGACGACAGCATAGGCCGCTACCTGCCGCCCATACGCACGGTCCCCTCCTCCACCCGGATCCGGTTCCTGCTCAATCAACGCAGCGGCATCGACAATTTCCTGGGCGAAAACCCGGCT
Organism: uncultured Saprospiraceae bacterium; assembly: GCA_964537925.1. GTDB lineage: Bacteria > Bacteroidota > Bacteroidia > Chitinophagales > Saprospiraceae > SLDF01. Next base: position 194,392 of record CAZICV010000004.1, read on the forward strand.
GCATCGGGTACCTGGTTTAGCCATCCAGACAGTATCTGGCCGCCGCAGCTCGCCATCGAGACCTACAACCGTGAGCCGGTCTTCAACCAGGGCAGTGCATTCGCCTACTCCAATACCAACTACCTGCTCCTGGGCATGCTCATAGAGCAGGTCACCGGTATGTCCTTCGCGGAAGTGCTGCGGGAGCGGATCCTGGCGCCTTATGGTATGGCACAGACTTTCTTCCCGCCCGCCGACAGTATAGCGAGCCGCCTGGCGACCGGCTGGACCAGCTTCAGCTCGCTCTCCGGGCCGTACAATACGGATGCCTCCGTCATGCTCAACGACTGCTCCGCGAGTATGCTCTTTACGGCCGGGGCGCTGGTAGCGGGTTCTTCGGATGTGGCCAGGTTCACACGATCACTCTTCTCCGGCGGATTCCTCGACCCCGCCTCACTGGCCCTGATGAAGATCTGCACCAATGTCAACTGGAGCCACGGCTGCAACGGGTATGGCTATGGTACGATGCGCTACAACCTGGCCGGCAAGACTTATTTCGGGCATGCCGGTGATATCAGCGGCTTCACGCTGATGACAGTACACCAGGAAGCCGACAGCGTCACGCTCACAATCTCCGTCAACCGCAACAATGCCCCGCGAGGGGCCATCGCCCTGGCCCTGCTGGACGCACTGGATGAAGCGCTCACCGTAGGGACGAACCAGGCCGCTACCGGCAATCTCGCGATCAGCGTCTATCCCAATCCCGCGAATGAGGCGCTCTATATAGATCTTACCCATGCCGACCAGAACAACTACCGGGCCGAACTCGTCAACCAACTCGGGCAGACGGTATCGGCGCAGGTGCTGGACGGCTCCTCCGAACGGCACAGGATAGCGCTGGACTTCCTGCCGGAGGGCGTGTACTTCCTGAGGCTGTCCGACGGCGCTCGCAGCGAGACCCACAAGGTGCTGGTCCGGCGAAGTATGTGATCAAAAGCATTGCCCGGTCTTACCCGAACTTCGCCTACCCGCCACAAATACCTGAAAAGGACCGGGAACCCGGCATAGCCTGCAGGTCCCCGGCCTCTTTTCCATGCGCTGAACAAGTGCGTGTTGGCAGCTCATTTCTTCTCCATGAGGATGGTTTTTGTCAAACCGGCATAACTTTCCGCCAAACGTATGACATAGTGGCCGGGAAGCAAATGAGCGAGGTCCAGCGTAGCGTCCCTGGCATGTATCTCACCCAAAGCCACGGTGCGTCCCAGCATATCGAGTACATACCACACTGTGCGCTCCCGGACACCCGAGACCTGCACCGTACCGCTGAACGGGTTGGGGAATACACTGAGCTCACGCACTACGGCCGCATCATGCACACCATCCCCAGGCAGTTCCGGACGTACCAGTACGGATCCGCTCTTGGGATGGAAGGTACGCGCTACCCGGATGTACTGCTGGCAGTTCTGCCCCAGGGTAGCCACGATGCTATCGCTCATCTGCGCCAACTGCCCGAACGTATCGTACCAGGCAGCTGTAGTATCGTATTCATCACCGTCGAGTTGCGAGCGCCAGCCGGCCATCGCATTGTAGTATCGCTGGCGGATATCGATGGGGCTTCCAAGACCGCCCGGCACATAAACACAGGCTGCTGCATCATTGACCATGGTAACCGGATAGGACGGACAGCTTGAGGGCATTACTCCGACGTAACCGGTCATGGTGAATGCATCTAAAACTGTTCCCCCGCTGCCGCCAAAGCATATAGACGTAGGAACCGAAAGATCTCTTACCCTCCATGGACGTGTGCCGGAGAAAGGAAGTGTAAAGTCCCAGTAATTGCCACGGGCGGGTACAGGACCGAAATCCGCATAGCTGCGTACATCATAGCAAAGATCGAACAGGTGCTGTGTGCCCAGATTACAGTCGAATACGTTGGACCTGAGGTACGTAGGATTGTCCGTATGGCTGTTTTGGTAAGCATCTATCTGTATGAGGAGATCCTTGCCTCGCACACCTGTGCCATTGTTGATGAGCCTGGCACAGTCCAGCAGCACCAGACCGTGGTCGCCTTTGGTCGCATCCAGGTTGCCTTCCTCTATGTAAATCCCGTAATCATTCTCCTGGAAGATGGTACCCTCCCGGGCGACGACGTTGACACGGGTCCGGTAGTCATTGACCATCACCCCGTACTCGTTCTGATAAAAATAACAGTCGCTGAAGACCAGGCGGGAGAGCGCTGTTGAGTTCAGCGCCCAGACCCCGGCCTCAAGACCTTCGAATGAACTGCCTTTGCATACGAGCTGATCGATCTTGAGGAACTCTATTCCCCTGTCTCTACTGCTTCCTTCGAAACTGCAGTCGTATATATACGCCTGGTCCAGGTTATCAAGGACGATGCCCACCACATTGTCCGTAAAATGACAGCCCAGGAAAACGGTATGCCCGACCGGGAAAGCGCCGTTCGTACCATCGATGACAATAGCTTCCGTGAAATCCGTAAAATCCGTATAGCGGACCCTGACCCGGCGATGATCTACCGATTCGATGCCTATCGAAGCTCCGTCGGAAGCTATCCAGGCGTCCTCCAGCGTGAGGTTGCTGCCCGTACCCATAGCTATCCTTGACCCGGTCTCAAAGACCACTTTGCCCGCTTCCAGTGTGAGGTTCTTGGATCCTATATCGATCTGCGCACCTTCGGCGAGGCGGATCATGCGGTACGCCTTGTCATGACCTGCGAGACTGAAACCACTGCCCGTAAGTGTGAGCGTGTGACCGGGGTAGAAGTCGAAAAATCCATTGCCGCTGAAGTCTATGTCTCCGTCCACCACCAAGGTACCCTCTACCACGATGCGGGCCAGGCCGTCGGGATCATCCCCATCCCATAGCTGCACGATCGCCCCGTCCTCCAGGTGCAGGCTGGCGCCGTCTTCGACAAAGACCGAACTGTACTGCGATACCCGCAGGATACCCCCTGATCCGACGGTGACCGTCCCGCCATCCTTTATTTTCAACTGACCGCTCCAGGAGGTATTCAGCATTCCTCCTTCTGCGATGGTCACGGAAGCATCGTTGCCGACCTCTATAGAGGAGGCATCCCTCACCTCGACCACGCCTCCGTCATTGATCAGCAGGCCGGTATCTTCCGAAAAAAGCAGGTGCGCCCTCTGACTGTCTGCATTCGGATCTCCTACATAGAGTGCCCCACCCGAATTGACCGTGATCGCGACGTCGCTTGAGCAGCCGGCCTGCACTGTCACCGTAAATACGGGTTGCGTATGGACAGGACGTGTTATACCCATATCCGCGATCCGTTCATCGGCGCCTACATACAGCTCACCCGGGCTGTTGATCGTGATATTGTTCTTGATGACCGACGGTGTGACCGCATTGGTATTTCCCTCACCCAGTTCTTCCTGGTTGGCTCCGTAGTTGTACACACCCCAGAATGTTCCTTGCGGCACACCTGCCGACAGCCTGGATATCACCAGGTCTCTCATCAATATGGCCACATTGTTCGCGTAGAAAACAGCATGATATTGGTTCTTCTGGTCCGCGAACCCCGTATGGACCGGTATCGCTTCCGTAGACCCTCCGTAGCGCGATACCAGGGTAACTTCATCCTCCAGCACTTCTTCGATATCCGAGAGATCCAGGGCCAGGTCTTCGTTCTCCGGGTAGCGCAGATCCAGTGCACTGTAGGTCGGCATGAAACAAAACTGGCTGGGGTTGAGTATCCTTCCACCCAATGACCCCAATGCATCTACCAGGTCCTCACTCATCACAGAACCTACAATCCCTCCGGGCGCTCCGTCGACCGGTAAAAGGTTCTTTACCTTGAGTCTGTGATCTTTGACAAGCACAGGTATCCCAAATACAAAAGCATGTACCCTGATACGAGAGACCATAGCGGGCGTACCGGACTTGACAGGAAGTGTGTATTGCTCCATTCTGACACTTGCACCAGTTTGCAACAACCAGGACAAAACTTTTAAATATGCTCTCCCGAATGAAGTAACCGAGATGTTGTTCAATACGAGTATTGCATCGATTAATGAGGTGTTCAGGTAAAAAAGTTCTGTGCCCGGGTTGAATAATTGAGTACCGTCGATCGCTCCGTTAGCAAGGGCTATGTGCTCGGCCTGCTCCAGTGGCCCAAGGCCGGCCACATAGCTGCGGAAGGGTATCCCGTGGCTGGCCTGGAATGCCTCATTCCAGTGGTGGATCAGCAGTTGTTTGCTGGCCGGCTTCTCCAGAAGGTAGATCATATCCCTGAGCTCCGGTATCAGCGCCGCAAGAGAAGGTCCTAAAACTCCGACCCTTGCAAATGCAAACGTATAGATCGCATCCTGGTAGGCCAGGGGTATATTGGCGCCCTGGAAAGGCGAGTCAAAGGAGATCAGACTGGCTGCCTGGTGATCCTCTTCGGCGAGCTCCATCTCTCGGAGCGCTATCTTGCCCAGCACACCGCCCATGCTCTCTCCGATCACGATATTGCGGTGCGTACTGCCTGTCAGCGCCTTGCGGCTGTTGATCTCCTGTATGGCGAGCCGCACAGCCTCGGCATTGTCGTACATATCGCCTGCGCCATCCGCGAAGTCGATGTAGAAAAGGTCATAATCGTTGGCTTCAAAAAGTGTCCAGACATTTGAACTCTGCAAGTTAAAAGCCTGTAGTTTTTGCCTAATGTCCTCAAATGTTAAGTTGTTAAATAAATTTAACTTTTGCTTTTCGACCAGTTCACCGAGGTCAGGCCCTGGTTGGGGGTTGAATCCCTCGATCCAGATCAGCGGTTTGCGCACGGTACCATCGCCGCAGGCTGAGAAGCCGTTGACCCCGGCCCCGGTGACCGTGAAGTTAATATCCGGTGTAGACGGATAAGTGGGCAATATCTCCGGTCGGACCGTAAACCGGGCCTTACATTCCAGTACACGGCCCCCGGTGAGCGTGACGCGGAACCGGAAAACATGGTCGCCCGAGGCGAGCGGCAGATCGTATATGCCTCCCTGCGTGAGTGATACGAACCCGGCGCCAAAATCCGCCGACCAACCGGTGATGCTCATCGCGGGATGCCGCCAGGTATGCGTCGTATCAAAACGGAATATAGTCTCTCCCTGCATAGCCACTTGGAACAAGGGTGTGAATACGAAGACCGTATCCGTCAGATAGGGAGAAGAGGATCTGGGCAGCACGTCGTAAAACTGCTCTCCCGACAGGCTGATCCACCCGGAGTCCAGCGCCCCGGGATGAAAAGAGTTGTAGGGACTGATCATAGCCAGTAGCGGGATCGTATCCCCTTTGGTAAACCCTGTATAGGCATCCATGTAGAGATCCGCAGGATCCGATAGCGTCAGGGTACTGTCCACTTTCGATCCGTAGATCGTGGCGTACATGCGCGCGTATTTCTCCAGGTCGGCCGTGTCCCCGGCCGTGCTGTCGCCTCGGAAAGTGGTAGGATCGATCAGCCGGAGGCCATACCCATAGAGCAGGCCGGTACCCGCCTCGCTCAAATCGAGATGCTCATAGATCCAGGCCAGCCGCTCGTCGACCGGAGGCAAACTGTCCTCTTTCACCAGGTTCTGGGCATAGAGCCAGCAGGGCAGCAGCACGCAGGCTGCCGCCAACAGTAAATTCTTCATAAGGTTATATTTAATCGATGATCAATCTAAAAATAGCGGAACCTCCCGTCAAAGCGGCCCTCCGTGATCCGGTACACATCCCCACATTCATTCTCTATCTCCAGCTCGAATTCCCCCGAAATAATCCTATTGGCCAGATCGCAGTAAGTTATTGTTATTTGATATGAATTGAGTTTGTTAAATATCTGACAAAGCTTTCCAACAGATACGTCCCTAAAATATACTGGACCGACCTCGGAGATCATATCAATATCCCCTATAGAACATTTATTACCAAACCAATTGCACTTCACATACAGCTCCTGCCTGCTTTTGACAGTGGATCTATTATCAAAATAAGTGCTGATCAAAAAAATATTACTCTGCGTATCCAAAACGAATTCCTTGTCAGGACTTCCGATTGCACCTCCTCCTGGCAGCCACACTTCCCCGTTCAGCAGGAAACCGATCGTATTGCGCCCTTCGGTCGTGATCGGAGGCAGCTCCTTAGGTTTCGGCTCGTCCCTGTCACGAATACAGGAGCTCTGGAAATGGAGCATACTCAATAGCAATACCAACAGATAGAAAGATGTAGAATATTTCATAACTGATCATTTTAATGGCCGCATAGGCCCTGGTGTCCTGCCTACACTTGGCAATAAACCATTTTATAAATTTACATTTTCTCAAACCAAGATCAGAATCAACTTCTGTTAAAGAACAGGTATTTTTTATCCTTATTACTGCCTATACACTTATTTAACTAACAAGTAAAGAAGCGCTCCTGCTAATCTCACCAACACGCATATCAACTCTTTTTGCTATAAAATCCTAGCTCCAACAACATCAGAAATAGCGAAACCTACCGTCAAAGCGCCCCTCCGTGATCCGGTACACCTCTCCGCAGTCGTTCTCTACCTCCATCTCAAATGTGCCTGAGATAATATTTTTATCAGTGTCAACGAATGAAATTTCAAATCTATGGTTATTGATTGCTTTAAAATCAGGACATTCAGCCTGATGGTAATCTATAAAGTATACGATATAATTTATTGTAGTGTCCAACTCGGCTTCTCCAGATTTAGTCTCACCTTCGGGTAATACCACTCTAAAAAACAGACTCTGTAACTGATTATCCTTATAAAGGTGAGTCCCCAAGGCAAAGTGAAATTGACCTTCATGAGTAGTGTCAATAACGAAATCTTTATTAGGATGCCCTATTCCTCCCCCGCCTGGCAGCCATACTTCCCCGTTCAGCAGGAAACCGATCGTATTGCGGCCTTCGGTCGTGATCGGTGGCAGTTCTTTGGGTTTGGGCTCGTCCCGGTCGCGAATGCAGGAGCTCTGCAGATGGATCATACTCAATAGCAATACCAACAGATAGAAAGATGTAGAATATTTCATAACTGATCATTTTAATGGCCGCATAGGCCCTGGTGTCCTGCCTACACTTGGCAATAAACCATTTTATAAATTTACATTTTCTCAAACCAAGATCAGAATCAACTTCTGTTAAAGAACAGGTATTTTTTATCCTTATTACTGCCTATACACTTATTTAACTAACAAGTAAAGAAGCGCTCCTGCTAATCTCACCAACACGCATATCAACTCTTTTTGCTATAAAATCCTAGCTCCAACAACATCAGAAATAGCGAAACCTACCGTCAAAGCGCCCCTCCGTGATCCGGTACACCTCTCCGCATTCATTCTCTACTTGCAGTTCAAATGTGCCTGCAATGATCTTTTGCGATAAATCACAATATAGCACCTCTATAGTCCCAAGTATCAAATTCTCAAAGAAGATACAATTCAAATGATTGTAATCAAAAAAATACACATAATCTCCTTCTCTTAGCTTATAGCTACCCACGAGAGACTCCTTCCCATTAAGAATGGCTCTAAGAGAAATAGATTGTCTTGTGCTAGCGTCAAGATTCTTAACTAAATATGCACTTATAGCAAGCTCATAATTATCACCTGCTACTGTATCCAAAACGAATTCCTTATCAGGACTTCCGATTGCACCTCCTCCGGGCAGCCATACTTCCCCGTTCAGCAGGAAACCGATCGTATTGCGCCCTCCGGTCGTGATCGGCGGCAGTTCTTTGGGCTTGGGTTCATCCCGGTCGCGGAGACAGGAGCTCTGCAGATGGATTATGCCTGCCAACAAGATCAGCAGATACCAAAGCCTGGCGCGTATGATGTTCTTATTCATTGTTAACAATACCGATTGACCAACATTCTCTCACTGATATGGTCGCCATTTCTGACACTGAGGTTTGGTCAGGCTTCACCAAAGTTGTATTACATCTCATAAAGATACAAAAAATATCCAATAGAGATATTTAGTTGAAAAAATAACCCAATCGGATATATCTACGCACAGTCTATCCACATCACTTCCGCATTTGACCCGATCCGAGAATGTCGGTTCACTGCTTTTATTCCCTCCGCCCCAACAGCTCCCGCATGTTGGCGTTCCTTCGACTCAGGGGTATCTAGTGGGTCACAATAGGCTTAATACCAGTATTTTGCGCACAGAATCCCGGACGTAAAAGCCGTTTTTCAGACGATTTTTCGCAAATTTGGTCAGTGCCTGCGATAACCGCCTCCAACCTGTAAACGACAAAACCACTACCCCATGAAAAGACTCCTCGTACTGCTCCTGCCGCTCACAGTTCTCTGCTCCGCACTCCCGGCGCAGGTTCCGGCCCACCGGATCAAAGTCTACCTGCTAGGTACCTTTCATTTCAACCAGACGGATACGCTGGTATACGATGTACTGGCGGCCAGGCACCAGGCCAGTATCCGCGAGTTGGCGGATATGGTCACCGGACTGCGCCCGGACAAGGTATTCGTAGAGCGCATGCCGGAATGGGAACACCAGAACCGGATCGACAGCCTGTACCAGCTCTACAGGCAAGGCGGCCTCAGAAGAGCCCGCAATGAGATATGGCAGGTAGGGGCCAGAGTCGCCGCCGCCCTGGACCATCCGCATATATACCAGTGTGATCAGCCGGGACAGTACGGCTACTACTATGGCCAGTTGGAGGATTATGCGGCCAGGCATGGCCAGGAAGACCGGCTGGAGTACCGTGGCAAAGGGATGACGCCCCCGCTCACTTCACTGGTCAATAACGATTCCCTCAGGAATGCCATGAACCTGCTGGAGTACCTGCGCTGGTACAACGGCCCGCAAGTACAGTCCAGCACACATGCACACTATATCAATGTGTATCCCCAGATCGGCAATACGGATGTGTTTCACTACGACTCCACTTATTTCCTCGGGGCCAATCTCACGGCTGACTGGTACCGGCGGAATATCCTGATCTACGCCAAGATACTGGCACAGCTCGACTATACGGAGCGCGCCATATTTCTCCTCATCGGCAATGATCATGTGGCCATCATCCGGCGACTGTTCGAGGACAATCCCTACTTCGAGGTAGTGGATGCCGAAAACTGGCTGGGCAAAAGTCCCTACTAAGGCAGGAAAAAGCCGTAGGCATACCTGTAATACATGATCGGCCAGTGCCATAACCGTAAATTCAGCTGACTCTGCCAAGCACACGATAAAACTATTCTGTCTTATGTCGTGGACAGCTTGAAGAATTTCGATTGGGAGGTATACAGGCTTACGACGGGAATGTACCAACGATGGCAGGAATGAGTACTTGCTAGCCTAGGAAAAAGTCCGTATCTTAATAAGATGAGGCATAGTGAAATGTAGAGATAGGGAATCACTTTCGCTTTATCTTGGCATAAAGCTTTCAATCCCTGGACGATATGGAAACGACCGCATTCACCCTCCGGCCCTGGCGCATCGACGACCTGGACAACCTGGTCCGCTACGCAGGCAACCGGAAGATAGCCGGATGTATGACCGACAGCTTCCCGCATCCCTACGCGGAGGCAAACGGAAAAGCCTTCATCGCGTTCGCTACGCAGGACGATCCGGTACATATCTTTTGTATCGACGTCGCAGGCGAAGCAGTGGGCGGGATCGGCATACATCCGCAGGCCGACATCCACCGGCGCAATGCCGAGCTCGGCTACTGGCTGGCGGAACCTTTCTGGGGCCAGGGCATCGTGAGCCGGGCCATCCGCCAGGCCGTAGATTTCGCTTTCGCGACCTACGATATCGACCGGGTATTTGCCCGGCCATTCGGATCCAATACCCGGTCACAGCGGGTGCTGGAGAAAAACGGCTTTGTCCTGGAAGGTCGCTTTGAAAAGACGCTGATCAAATGGGACGTGTACGAGGACGAACTGATCTATGCCGTACGACGGGAAAGTTGGATAACGGCCAGCTCTGCAAATCCCCCAACTTCAATCGCAGCGACCGATGGCGATACCGCAGCATAAGGAAGAGCTGATCAGGGCGATCCGTGACAACTACGGTCGACTCAGGGCCGAACTGGCCAACATCCCTGCCGAGGTGACGAAAGAAAAAACACTCGAGGGGCACGCCAGGAACACACTGATGAGCGTGCAGGACCTGCTCGCTTACCTGATCGGCTGGGGCCAGTTGGTACTGAAATGGCAGGACAGAAAATCCCGGGCATTAGCTGTCGACTTCCCGGAGACCGATTATAAATGGAATGAACTCGGCCTGCTGGCCCAAAAGTTCTACCGCGATTATGCCGCTGCTGACTTTACTGAACGCCTGGCCTTGCTTGATGAAACCGTAGATTCGTTGCTTCGTCTTGTCGAAAATGAATCGAATACGGCCCTTTACGAAGTGCACTGGTACGACAAGTGGACGATGGGACGCATGATCCAGCTGAACAGTGCCTCACCTTATCAAAATGCCCGCAACAGGCTCCGGAGATGGAAAAAGGCCAGTGGAATGACCTGACCATACCCAAGAAAAGGCACATCCCGACTTGGTTCAGTCCAAAAAATATCTGCAGATATCAGGATAAATAATAAATAAAACCAGATATTTCCAAGGACAATTACTCCCTTATATCAATTACTAAGGCATAATGTGCGCTGCCTTTCCTTTCAATACTATTTATAGTTTGTTATGATTTTCGAAAATATCCAGATATATGAATAGCAGGAATGATCAATCAATGGATCGGGAATACCTGAACAGTATCCTTGAACGCCTGGGTAGCAAACCACTCACCGTCACCGGCCACGGCTACGAGCGATATGGCCCTATCCCCATTCGTGAGGCAGTGGAGAAATCAACGAGTATCTACGATAATCAATGGAAAGAAAAACCTGCCCTGGGACTGATCATGGTTGTCCTCGCGGCAAACAGGGATTATAACAAGGTAGTTCTGCCTAATCTAATCAGGATAGAAGAGCAATATCCCGGCTTGGCAACTTTCGACGACCTCTCCAAACTCATAGAGAAACTCGGCCAAAAACGTTTCCTTGCCCTTTGGGGACATCAGGACCAAAAGAAATATGACACTTTGAGAAACCTGCTACAGGAGATAGGTCAACTGCGCAAGGATCACCCGGGTGTTGAGAAGGACTACGAACTGATGCATGCCTGGGGACAAAATACAAGCCTGACAGGCTACAAAAAGGATCCTATCGGCAGGATTTTTAACATCGGACCGGCGACCTTCCAGCACCTGCGCATGACATTTGGCGTCGATACGACCAAGCCCGACGAACGATTTAAGCATGTTCTGAAAAAAGAGTTTGGTTTTACCAAAGTAACAGAGCTGGGAGCAGTAGAGATCATAGAGCGGATGGCCGGTATCACGGGTGTGCGAGCCCTGGTGATCGATCAGATACTCGTGAAGTACGTCACAAGCTATCCCGAACGCGTTTTGTGACATGCTGCATAACACAAACGGGCGGCTTCCGCTGGTGGTCTGTTGTTGAATGAGCTCCGCAAAAGTGACCAGGGGCTACTTCCCCATGATCTTCCTGCGGTGCGCCAGTCCCCAGTAGTGTAGTTCCTGCATCACCCGCTCCAGTGAACGGCCGTGCTCCGTGATCGAGTATTCTACCGTGGGTGGGAATGTATCGAAGACCTGCCTGCGGACCAGTTCATTCGCCTCCAGCGCTTTTAGCTCTTTGGAGAGCATTTTGTCCGTGATGCCACCGACCTCCCGGGACAACTGGCCAAAACGAAGGGGGCCCGATGACAGGGCAAACAGGATAAGCAGCTTCCACCTGCCCTCGATGGCTTCCAGCGCATCGCGGATAGAAAGCATTGTAGCGGGGCATCTTCCGTCTGTCAGCATGTGTGGCGATACTGTTGTCTTTCATTACTTCCCTGCAGGATAGTACTATCTGCCGGGATAGTACTATCCATCGTATAGCGAATATAGGCAGTTTTGCATTGTCACAAAACAACCTACCATATGACAAACCGGATACGAACCGCCAGAGCATGGCATATTTCACTCTGGACCGCCCAGGTCCTGATCGCCGTAGTTCTCGCCTTCGGCGGTTACATGAAGGCCTTCCGGCCTGTGATCGAACTGGCTGCCATGTGGTCCTGGACTGGTGAACTCCCTGCCGCCGCGGTACGCATCACCGGCCTGCTGGACCTGCTGGGCATGGCCGGGCTCATACTGCCCGGAATGCTACATATACAGCCCCGACTCACGATCCTGGCAGCCGGAAGCGTAGCAACGCTCATGATCTGCGCCGCTCTTTTCCACATAGCCCGCGGGGAGGGGTCGGATATCGGCATCAATATCTTCCTTGCAGCACTGGCCGTATTCGTTGTATGGGGCAGGCAGCGGAAAGCGCCCTTCAAATAAAGCGTTTGGACCGCCTTTTCGAAAGTAATTACTTAAAACACATACTGTGAATTTGTACTGTTTTGCAGAATGGCCTTATAAGTTGTATATTTGTACTAACCGTGCCCGTACAGCTTCCCGTCAGATCAGCTTGCGGGCCTTCCTTTTTATACGCCAGCTCTATTCCGTCGGTGAAAGGACCCAAAACCGTAGAAGAACAGATAGCACTCTTGCAAGGAAGAGGCATGCGTTTTCGATCAGAGGATGATGCACGCCATTTCTTATTGAATATCAGTTACTACAGGCTCAAGGGATACTGGTGGGAAATGCAGGATATTGGAAGTCATTAGAAACAATCACACTAGGTACGCTCTCCAAGTTGTATGGCAACCTACACCATCAGTTGCCTGAAAAAACCACAATCGCCCGGGAATTTGGACTATACAATCAAAAACACCTAAAGGGATGGCTTATCTCCATAACACTGATACGAAATATAATAGCCCATCATGGAAGATTGTGGAACAGAGAGATCATCAACAAATATGAATGGCCGGAACAAATACCATACCCCCTCTTAACTTACGTTCCGGACAACCACCAGAGAAGAAAAATATTTCCTATCCTCTCTGCGATCATATACCTGAACAATCGGATAAGTCCGGGGCACCACATCAAGGAAGAACTATTAGCGCTTTTCGGACAGTTCAATACAGTCCGCCTCTCAAGGATGGGATTTCCTGCTTCATGGGAAGAACAGCCTGTTTGGAAATAACTTTACCACTCCGGCTGGCTAACAACCCCATCTTCCCCGAAAATCAACTGCCGGGCTCTGTAGGCCCTAGCGCATGATGAAACAATCATGCGTATTCTTCATGGTTGGTTTGAATTTATTTTGGCGCTTTCCTCTTCCGGATACCCTGCAGTATCTACCTTAGGTAAAGAAAATAAGCATCATGGCCAAAAACAAAACAACCGAGACTACCGCCAGCGTAACAGACTTCATCGACCTGGTCGGCAGCGAGCAGAAGCGGCAGGACAGCTACCGGCTGATCGAACTGATGCGCGACCTCACCGGGCACGAGCCGAAGATGTGGGGACCGAGTATCATCGGTTTCGGCCAGTACCACTACAAATACGCAAGCGGCCATGAAGGCGACGCACCGCTCCTGGGCTTCTCTCCCCGCAAGGCCGCTATCTCGCTCTACGTCTTCAGCGGACTGGAAGAACACCGCCATCTGCTCGAAGGGCTCGGCAAATACAAGATCGGCAAAGTCTGTATCTACGCCAACAAACTCTCCGACATTGATGAGCCTGCCCTCATCAAGCTCATGAAGGCAACCATTGCATTCGTGGAGGCAGAATACGGGGCTTAACCAGGCTTCCGCAGGCCCGTAACACCTCTCACTACACCGCTTCACCCCGGCAGCATACTGTTTTTTTCACCATCTGTGAACAGCACGCGGCCGGTTTACATTTATCATATTGAACCGCGTCGGCCCGGCTATCGATCAACGGGTGTTCCAAAGCGCATTTCTCAGCGTATCAACGCGACTTGTTATCAGCTTCTTCCGTACTGTCACACCCTGCGTGAGACTGTGGGAACTTTTGCCTGCCCGGACCGTATACCCGATCTGCCTCCACCACAAGAGCGGAAGCAGGTCAAGGCTAAAACATATATATAAAATTATAATATTAACCCGATAATCAGAACTTCTTATGGCGATCAGACAACAACTGGAAAAACTGGCCTCGGAGACAGGCAGCCCCTGTGTGACCATTTCTTTCAACACGCACCGGACACGCCCGGATAATGCACAGGATATCGTCCGGCTGAAAAACATGTTGAAAGAAGCCGAAAAGCGGGTGACCGATGAGTTTGGCAAGCGGCCCGCAGCCCGCCTGCTGGAACGTATCGCAAAAATGGAGGAAGAGATAGACAGCAACCAGAACCTGGACAGCCTGCATATCTTCCTGTCCGACCATACCCGGGAGGTCATCAGGTCGCCCTGGCCTGTCCACGAAAACGAAGTACATATCTCGGATACATTTGCCCTCAGACCACTCATCAAGGACTATACCCGCGGCGAAGAGTACCTCGTCATGCTCCTCTCCCAGGGAGGCGTGCAACTATACGATGCACTCAACGACAGCATCAGCTCGGAGATCCGCAACGATGATTTCCCCTTCGCCGAGACGCCCCACTACATCACCAACGCCGAAAAGGCGAGCGACGGCAAACAGGTGGACAATATGGTCCGGGAGTTCTTCAACAGGGTAGACAAAGCGCTGGTCAGGGTACACAACGAGACCGGCCTGCAGTGCGTGGTCATCTGCACGGAAAACAACTACAGCCGACTGATACAGGTCGCCGACAGGCCCTCGGTCTACCACGGCTATGTACCGGTAGACTACAACAATACGGCCCCGCACCAGATCGCCCGGCAGGCCTGGGGCCTGATCGAACGCGTACAGTTCGACCGCAGGACAAAGGCCATCAGCGAGATGCAGGAAGCGGTAGCGCAGGGACTGGTCCTCACCGATCTGCAGGAGATATACCAGGCAGCCATCGACGGACGGGCCGATCTGCTGATCATACGGCGCGACTTTGCACAACCCGTACGCATGACCGGCGACCGGACATTCACCTTCATCGACGACAAGACAAAACACGGGACGGTCGAAGATATCACCAGCCATATCACCTGGCAGGTCCTCTCCCGCAAGGGGCGCGTGGTGTTCACCTCCCAGGAACAATTGCAGTCGCTGGGGGCGATCGCGCTGAAAACCAGGTATTGAGGCGGGACCGGCGGGTGGGGGCAGCTCAGGGTGCATATACATTATTTAGATATAGTCTAAATAAAAACAAATGCTATCTTTACCGGGAAGCAATATGATACCACCATGCCTACCGTACCCAAATGGCTGGCCGATACGCTGGAGAAAGTCTCCTCTAAGCACTACCACCCGGTCGCTGTCACACATACCGAGTACTATGCAGCGGACCTGAAACTGGTGCGGTTCGAAGGGGACATCCACCAGGCAGATTTCGTGGCAGGCAACGTGGTGGAGTTTCGTGTCACGGATACCGGGTACCGCCACTATACGCCTTCGTCGTACGACGCGCTCAACCATGTCTGCGAGGTGATCTTCTACCTGCATGGGCAGGGACCGGGCAGCGCCTGGGCCTCTTCACTCAAACCCGGCGACCGGACAAAGCTGATGGGGCCCGGCGGCAAGATGAGTTACCAGGCAGCATTCCGGCGGCATTTTGTTTTCGGCGACGAGACTTCGCTGGGCCTCATGATCTGTATGGAAAGGGCTGCCCGCGAACACGGGCACGACTTCCGGGCGCTGGCCGAACTCGGTGATACACGACAGGAATGGCCGGCGGTTCTCGGTAGCGCGGCCATACAGGTTGCAACGTGTTCGCCCGAAGACCCGGCGGGACCGGCCATACGCCTGTTCATCACCGGGGCGCTTGTGCCCGACGATGAAACGGACGACACATGCTTTTACCTCACGGGGCGGGCCAGGTCTATCCAGCAGTTCAGGAAGATGCTGGTCGCACGGGGCGTAGCGAACAGGCAGATAAAAACGTATCCCTACTGGGCGGAGGGCAAGAAAGGGCTCTGACACGAAAAGGAAAAAGGAAATCCGTTATCTTGTTTCCGGGACATGGTACATGCCCCATCATGAAATGAACGCAAATGGAACACGAAATAGACCTGGAGGAAATGGGCAGGCAACTGCGGTGCCCGTCGGGAGCATGGGCCGCTGAAGTCGGCGACATGATGTTTCTCTCCAACGGCAATATGATCAACAGGACCGTGGAAGCGCTGGCGATCAGGCCGGGGGACAGTATACTGGAGATCGGCTTCGGCAGCGGCAGGCACCTGCCGGATCTTTTTGCCCGTTACCCGGATATCGTCTACCACGGCGCGGATATATCGGATGCTATGCTCGACACGGCCTCGGCGCACAACAGGATACTAGTGGATGATGGCCGCGCTTCTTTCCACAAGGTGAGCGGAGACGGCACGCTTGATTTTGCAGACAGTGCATTCGACCGCTGTTTCACGGTCAATACGCTCTATTTCTGGGATGATCCCGCTTATTATCTATCGGAGATCCGGCGGACGCTGCACCCGGGCGGCAGGCTGGCGCTGGCCTTTATAGACAAGCAATTCGGCGAACAGCTACCGTTCACCCGGCAGGTATTTACCTTCTACGAGACAGAGCAGGTAGCGCAACTATTCCGCGAGGCAGGCTTCGAAAGTGTAGAGGTGACCAGGCATACGGAAGAGACCTTCACCAAAGACGGGCGGCAGGTGACCCGGCCGTTTGCAATAGCCACCGGCACAGGTCCTTCCTGATCCTGCAGGCTGCAGTCATACGGAATTCCGGCTCAATCCCGTATCTTTATAAGATACCGGAACCCTCATACTTATGCCGCTATGAAACTGTACAGGATCATACTACCCGTGAGCGCGATCGGGCTTGCCGCCGACTTTTACGCGTCCATATTCGGGCAAGAGGGCACGAGAGTGTCGCCGGGCAGGCACTATTTCGACCTGGAAGGCGTCATCCTGGCGCTCTACGACCCGGTCGCCGACGGCGACGAACTCGGCAGGCCCTGGGTCTTCCACGAGAACCAGTATATCTACATCGCCACTGCAGACCTCGGGCGGGTATATGACCTGTTCAGCCAGGCTGAAGACGGCACGATAGACAGCGGGATCGAAACCATGCCCTGGGGAGAGCGGCTGTTCTACGCCCGCGATCCCTTCGGCAACCCCATCTGTTTCGTAGACCGGGATACTGTGTACACCGGAAGGGACTGAACCATATCTCAACTACAGAAGACCTGTACCAATCCGCGCAAACCATGATGGACAAAAAGCAATATGCCAACGGGCAGAAAACCTACGAACAGCAGGACGACCGGCTGATATATTTCTTCAAGGACGGCAAGATCAAGGCCGAGGGACGCTCCATAGACGGGGTCATGCAGGGCGAGTGGCGGTTCTACCGGGAGACCGGGCAGCTATGGCAGGTCGGGCAGTTCAGCGACGGGGAGAAACACGGGCCCTGGATCCGCTACGACAAACAGGACCGACTCGAATACGAAGAGACTTTCGAAAATGGCAAACTGGTCAAAAAGCCTAAAACATAATCCATTCATACCGACCGCCGGCGACGCTGGCTGCCTGGAAACGAACGGGAAAGCTTCCCCCCTTACAGACCGGCAAAAATCAGGGGCGGATCCAGGTATAAAGGCCCGCATATACCCAATGTATACCTAACAATATTTCCACATGTGAAATATTATCCAATATTACACGCGGTATATATCTCAATACCAGGCAGTTTCCGTGCCACTGCCCCATCATTGCACATACCAAACCCGACAGGCAGCGTACAATACAATAAACCCACACAGTATCGTCTTTTTCCGATCACCCGCGAAAGAATTGACACAGCTTCGTTAATATTGTAAGCAGAACACGTCAAGTCCTGCCACCCCTCTGGCAGGTATTCGGCCGGATTAGATTTTTGATCCGCAGGCAAATAATACAAAACATTAACCCGTCTGAATGCCGGCTTCACGCCGTGCATACTACTAAGCTATTGGTGGAGTCCGGAAACCACCTGAAAAACGGGGCGTAACTCCGAAAAGCCTGACGAGTAGGAAAACAAAACGAAAAACAAAATGGAAGATTTCAATCAGACAGCCGCCAGGCTTGGCATGGACCCGGATGCCCTGGCCCGGGGAGAGACGGTAAGCCGTACCATCATGATCAGCAACGTCGATGAGCTCAAAGAACTGGTGAACAACAACGGGAATGTGAAGGCCCCGCCAACCGACGCTACGGCGTCCGGTGTAGCCGACAAGGCCCGTGATCATGTATTTGGCGCCTGCGAACTGACCGCCGATGACCGGGCACAGGTAGATGCTGTGTTCCCCATTGAGGCAACAGCGATCTCTGTAATGAATAAAACCCTGGGGGCGGGCGAAGTATGGGATCTGGGCACATCATCCAGCCCGGTACTCCTGAATATCGGGACACTGACCATGGAAGCCGGCTCCTCCATCCGGATCGCCAATACCGCGCTCAGCATGACTGTTCGGAAAATCATCCGGAATGCACCCAGTGCGCCGGCCAACCACTATGACCTGGGCATCTTCGGCGTGACCGGAACTACACCGCAACAGGCCCCTCCGATTCCACAGGGAAAAGGCGGATCGACGGGTGATATGGGTACTTGCATAAGCCCCGGCAGGAGCGGCAGAGACGGCACCCCGGGCGGACCCGGCACTCCGGGAGACCCCGGCAATCCAGGACTCCCGGGAAACAACGGTCTGCCCTCCCAGATGGCCAATATATTAATCGTGGAAAGCATCGGCGGCACGGCAGACAGCTTTGTCATATACACCCGTTCGGGCGACGGCGGCCAGGGTGGACAAGGCGGCAACGGAGGCGCCGGAGGCCCGGGTGGTGAAGGAGGATACGGAGCTACTTGTAGCTGCGAATATACCAGCGGCGGAGATGGCGGTCCCGGGGCTCATGGTGGACCAGGCGGAGTAGGCGGCAGCGGCGGAGATGCCGTGAAAGGCAACGACATTTTCGTCACATTGCCCGCCAGCCAGGCCGGTAAGCTGACTGTATCAAGCTCTGTCGCCCTCCCCGGTAACGGCGGCCTGGGTGGCAACGGAGGTGCGGCGGGAGCCGGCGGAAAAGGAGGCTGGCCAGGTGGCGCCAGCGGATGCCCCAGAGGATTTTACGGAGATGACGGCCAACCCGGCAGCCCCGGCGATCCCGGCAAAAAAGGCAATGCCGGCACACAATCCGGAGCGCCCGGAATGATCCATATCATCAAAATCTAACCTGCGCATAGATCGCCGGACACTGAACACTACTGTCGCGCCCCGGATTTCGTCCGAAGTCCGGGGGTGGCTGTATGACTGACGAAGGTGCCCGGGCTTCCCGGGGACACTAATTCTCCACCTTGCCAGCGCGATCTCAGCCCCGACCGCACACCACCCAGTGAAATACAAGAAGATGATGGAACAGACCGATGAGTTTTATGAGATCGCGGCATATGCCGGGCAGGATGCAGACAAACTCCGCTCAGGAGAGACTTTGGTCACATACTTCCGGATCGGGACTATGGAAGAGGCACGACAGATACTGTCCCGGGCTACCGACGAAGAGCGGAAAAAGCGAGGCACTACTTTCCTCGACGGGCTCGGGTACAGGAGCCGTATCCCGCAGGGCATGCATGACCGCGGAGAGGCATACGTATTCGCAGATCATCCGCCCGAAACGGAAAAAGACAGCCGGGGCCACCGCAACCATCTCCCGATCTATGTAAGGATGCTCTCTGTCGCCGAAAAGACCGTCCGGGAAAACGAAGTATGGGATGTCACGCTTTCGCCGTCGGAGTGGTCTGCGGATCAGCGCGAGGAGATGTACAATATCGTCAATGTGGGCAGGCTCATACTCGAGACGAATGCTGCGGTAGTCGTCCGCGGAAATGCCTTTTGCCTCACCTGCCAGGAGCTGGTCAAGACCGACATATCGGGACAAGCCTACGATATCGGCATACTGGGCACGCCTCATGGCTTTGGTTTCCGGTCAGGCGCTTTTGACGGGCGCAACGGCAACTCCGGTACCAATGGTATATCGGGTGCATCCGGCATTGAGCCTTCGCTTGGCGCCAATTTCCTCGGAAGGGTCCCACCGCCGGATTTCAGGCCGGAGAGCCTGGACGGCCAGGCCGGGACACAGGGCGAAGACGGACGCAACGGCGAAGACGGGCTGAACGGCGGCGCCTGCCGGATAGCCGAGCTCAATATACGCACCCTGAAAGCGCCGGGTTCACTCACCGTCGGCGCCATACCGGGAGACGGCGGCAACGGTGGCGATGGCGGGCACGGCGGCAGCGGAGGCCAGGGTGGCAACGGGATCGGCTCGATAAAGACTGTAGAGGGCATCCTGGGTCCGGGAAAAGCCGGGGCGGGTGGCGACGGGGGACGTGGCGGCAGGGGCGGCAGAGCAGGACATAGCGGCATCAGTTCCAACGTATTCATCCATGTCCCGGATCAGTACGCCGACCGGATCGTTGCCTTTTCCAGGCCGGGCAGGCCCGGTATCCCCGGCAAGGGAGGACTTGGTGGCTCAGAGGGGAAAGGCGGCCTGGATGAACTTCTAACAGCCCATGACGGCGCTCCCGGCAAAAACGGTACGGAGGGCCGGGAAGGCAAGACTATGCCCAAGGCCAAAATGTACCTGAACGGCTCGATCGTCGATCGGTAAGAAACACCTCTTATGCCCCGCTCCTGCTGCTGCGGGCAGGTCACCGTGACCCGGCACAGCATCCGCTGGAGTCTACCGGCACTCCTCAGGCCTCTTTCATGATCTTGCGGCGATGCTGCTCTCCCCACCTGTGCATCGCATCCAATACCTCGGACAGCGTCTCGCTGTAAGGCGTGAGCGCATACTCTACCGTCACCGGGCGCGTATCACATACGGTACGGCTCACCAGCCCGTTCATCTCCAGCTCGTGGAGCTCTTTGGACAGGATGCGTGGCGTCACCCCTGCTTCTCTTGATAGCTCCCTGAAGCGGCGCTTGCCGTCCATCAGGATGCCGAGCAGCACCAGCTTCCATTTGCCGCCTACTACGTCCAGCGTATCGCGTACCGCCAACCGGGCCTTTTTGCAGGCTTGTGTATTGTGCTGTATAGTATCCATTTTGTAACTGGTATTCTTTGTGTAACAGGTAACAAATGTACATCAGTTTGCCGGTAACTTTGTTTCATCAAACACAAAAAGTAATGACCATGTCACAAAAAACAACCGGCAGAATAGGATGGACGCTCACTTTCCTCCTGGCAGTGCTCTTCGCACTGAGCGCATTCCTGAAACTCACACAGCAGGAGGCGGCAGTAGCCCAGGCCGCCGCAGTCGGCATCGATGCAGGCACTTATCAGCTGATCGGTGTCATAGAACTCATCGCCCTGCTGCTCTTCGTAGTGCCGCGCACCGGCGTACTGGGCGCGCTGCTGCTCATCGCCTATATGGGCGGAGCGATCGTCACGCACCTGCAGCATCAGCAGCCGGTCGGTATGGCGATCGTCATCCAGTCGCTGGTCTGGGTGGCCGCAGCCCTGCGCTTTCCCGAACTGAGACAGCGCCTCCTCACGGCCCGCACAGCCTGAGGCCGCAAGAGCGGGATCACCTTGGCCTTTCATTATTCACTCAGAAAAATATCCATTATCATGATACAGCGCACCATAGCACATACCCGCACTGTCCGCCTGCACCAGGGTTTCCTGGGAGAGGGTCACATGGCCGGGGCGGTCATCGACGGCAGCGATCATAGCGCAGCCGATCCTTTCCTCCTCCTCATGGACGATCAGCTGGACCTGCCTGGTGGACCACCCGCAGGCGGGCCGCATCCGCACGCCGGGTTTGAGACACTGACACTTGTACTGGAGGGCGACGACCGGGACTGGCAGACAGGCAGCTTCGAACTCATGACCGCAGGCAGCGGTATCGTACACACGGAAGAGATCACCGCCCGGACCCGCATGCGTATCCTGCAGCTCTGGCTGGTACTGCCGCCTGAGCTCAGGTGGACCACGCCGTCGTGGCAGCAGATCCTGCCGGAAGATGTGCCGGTGCACAGGACTACAGACAGCGAAGTACGCGTATACAGCGGCAGCAGCAACGGGATCAGCTCTCCCCTGCGCAATCATACACCGGTGACCATCGCAGATTTCAGGCTGGCGCCCGGCGCAGAGGCAGCACAGGATATACCGGCCGTGTACAACGGGTTCATCTACATGATCGACGGCAGCGTCACGGCCGGGGACACCACTGTCCTCAGCGGACAGGTTGCCTGGCTGGACAGGCCCGTCACCGGCGGCGACAGTCGCATCAGCTTCCGGGCAAGCAGGCAGGGCGCACATTTTGTATTTTATGCCGGAGCGCCGCAGGAGGCGCCTGTGGTGAGCTACGGGCCATTCATAGGCGATACGACGGAAGATATCGCCCGCCTCTACAAGGACTACAGGCAGGGCAGGATACCACACCTGCGCGACCTGCCGCCGGACAGGAAAACAAGGCATACACATGTGCCTGCCGGGGGACATATACAGGATTGATCCGACCTCTGCCGGAGGATCACCGGTCTGGCCGGTGATCCCTTTCTCCTGTCGACCAGGTAGGGATCGGCTGGCAGCTACCCCTCCCCTACGCCTGGCCTGCAAGTATCCCGTACGCCCACCCCTTGTATGTTTCACCAAAACTCTGTATCTTAATAAGATAGGGAGCGCCCAGTCAGGCCACACCGGTACAGCGGCGCTCTCCCGGGATCATCTGCCCGGTCCGTCGCAGCCATAGACCCGGTCCCAAATATTGCAGGATCGGCATAACGAACCTGACAGAAGAGCATTACATTAGCACCGGTTTGGATGCGGGGCGGTCATCCCCCGTATACGGCACCTGTTCCTATGAAGCACTGCAAAAACTGTCATGCCGCCGTCGAAGGAAATTTCTGCGCCCAGTGCGGGCAACCGGCCACGCTTGAGCGGATCGACCGCCACTATATCGGCCATGAGATCCAGCACCTGCTGCATGTAGAGAAGGGCTACCTCTACACCTTCAAGACCCTGCTCACCCGGCCGGGACAGAGTATCCGGACCTATCTCACCGACAACAGGGCCCTGCTCATAAAGCCCGTCACCTTTATCATCGTCGCCTCCCTGGCCTATACGATCGTCGTCCAGTACTTTCATGTAGAAGACCACTATGCAAGCGCCGACGATACCGGCCTGCGCAAAGACCCAGCGAAAGCATCCGCCGTAATGGCCCTGTGGGGCTGGGTGCAGACTCACTACGGCCTTGCCAACCTCATCATGGGCGCCTTCATCGCGCTGTGGATCCGGGTATTCTTCCGGAGATCCTCCTACAACCTGTACGAGATAGTCGTCCTCCTCTGCTATACGATGGGCCTTGGTATGCTGATCCTCGCGCTGGCCGCCGCCTTGGAGGGCCTGACAGGCATCCGGGCGATCCAGGCGGGCAGTATGGTTTTCCTGGCCTACTGTACTTGGGCGATCGGGCAGTTCTTCGACAAGGGCCGCGTGATCAACTATGTCAAGGCCCTGGCGGCCTATCTCCTGGGTATGGTGACTTTCTATTTCCTGCTGACCGCGATCGGCCTGGGGTATGATTATTTGGTGGGGTGACCGGCCCTTCCTGTCCAAGTCCCGTCAACAGCCGTGGCATCCGTGAGAAACAAAACCGTCCGCAGGACATACGTCTCTGACGCAAAAAATCCATATCTCAATAAGATGAGCTATCGTGAAAACATGTCGCAGACAGACTTCCAAACCTCCCACTAATTAATCTCTTCTCACCCTCAAACCCAGCCGCTTTTTCGAGCAGCTTGCCAATTGTACCGGCAGCAGTTCAGCACATCCAGAGCTCCTCTCCTCCGCTATCGGCATATCCGTTTCATTGCCCTGCGCGGGCGGCGGTTCTTTTGTCTTGATGCAAAAGAACCATCCCGAACCAATCGGGACAAGGCTGGTTTTTGCCGCCTGGTTTTCCGACGCAGCGCGTGGCCGCTGCGCAGCTAAGCCGTTCGCTGCTCTCCACAAATCTTCGTACACCAGCTCAGCCTATCCGGCAGCACCATTCAGATCGGCTACACTCAGCAGCTCACTTCAACGCTGCTGCTCTACTCCCCGCCCGCCTGCACGCTGCTGCTGGAAAACTTACGGCTGCAAAAACAGGCCGTTCCTCCGCCCCTGGCTTGCTCAAACACAAAACTCTCACTCTCCCAAACCCGGCCTTTTTTTCGAGCGGTATGTTTTCAAGACCCGCACACAGCGCGCAGGCTCCGTGCCAGCCGCGGCCGAGTGAGCCACCGGAACCAACGAAATGGTAGCGCGAAGAACAACAGCCATACCTATCCGAAACACTATGCTACCACCCGCGAACGCTTCGCTGCGTGGCGTGGGCGGGGCGACAGAAAACAACAGCGAGAAAAAACAGCTTGATCTTTGGCTACTTTGTATCAAGACAAAGTAGCGCCGTCCGCAGGACATACGTCTTTGACGCAAAGAAACCGTACCTTAATAAGATAGGCTGTAGTGAAACAGTGTCGCAGGTAAACTAACAAACCTCTCACCCTCTCCCAAACCCAAACATCTGTGCAAATCCGTGACAACGGTTAGAGACATAGGCGGACAAAGCTGCCCGCAGGCCACGCGTCTCTGACGCAAAAAATCCGTATCTTAATAAGATAGACCCTACTGACATACAGCCCATCAGTACAGGCGATTAGCAACCAGTCAGCTACTCAAACTTGTACTGTGCCCCGATAGAATATCCACCGCCATAGAGCACATTTCCGTAGGCAGCCCAGGAAATCACGATATTGCATTCAAACCGGAACAGCAGCGGCAATCCCGGCGCCTCCAAGCCAAAAACCCCCATCAATACCGGGCGACACCATAGCCCACCCGCCGGATGGCGGAATGCCAACCCACCGGCTCCGAGCCAGGCATGCAGCTCCACACCGCGCTTTGCGTTGTATTCCAGGTGATGCGCATAAGCCAACTGGAATGCCGGAGCCGGGCGGTCCGCATACCCGTAGAAAAATTCCCGGTAAGTCACGCGACCCAGGTCCGACATCCCGGCAAATGCCTCCAGCACGCCATAGCGCCAGATCTTCATGCCCAATACCACCCCTTTCTGCTGGCCCATCGTCAGGCCCACCGCAAACCGCGGACGCTCCGACCGCAGCGGAGGACTGATCTTCCAGGCATTCCCGCCACTCTCCTGTGCCCCGGAAGGCGCAGCCGACAGCAGAAAAAACATCGGCAGAAGGATGCAGCGCAGCCTATCGTATCTTCTTATATCCATATCTCAGGTGTCTGATCATATCTAAAAATTGTAATACAGCGTCGCAGTAGGACCAATGCCCACCTGCCCCGGAAAGGCACGTGAATGGTACAGCAGCAGGTCTACCTGCAGGCTCACCCGGTCCAGCATCCACAGCTCACAGAATGGGCCGCCTACCACGCCACGGGGGTTGCCCCCTTCGCGCCAGAACAACCAGGCCGCGCCACCGCTGAGTCCCCAGCTCAGCTTCAACTGATCCCAACCAAGCCGATAGGTCTCCGGCCAGTACTGCCGGTACAGTGCCTGTACACAGAACCGATGCCCCCTGTAGTTCCAGTAGAACCGATCAAAGTCAGCCGGGCGGCCGAAATAGCGGATATAGTTCGTCCCCCATATGGCCGACAGTTCCAGCTTGCCATAGCGCCAGATACCGATCCTTGCGGAAATGCCCTCATTGGTCCCCGCCGTGACGCCCAGCGAAAACCAGGACATCCGCAGTCCCGGCCGATCCGGCCTGCTCTCCTCTGGCTGACCACTGGCCGCGATATGGAGACTGCCACATAGCAGGAGCACATACAGGCCGGGCAACAGGTGTTTTATCTCTTTCATGGCTTCTGTGATATATACAACCGGTATCCGGTCGCCGGACAAAGCCGGTATTCGTTCAAAAAAAATCAACTTCCTGCAGGACAGCCGATCCCACTACTCAAACCGGTACGCCAGCCCCAGGTTCCAGCCCTGGGATATACGGAGTTCGCGGCTTAGGTTCATAAAAAATACATTCAGTTCAAGCCGGGCGGCCAGCGGAGTATTGCCCACAGTCATCTCCAGGATACCAGACCCGGTAGCGCCGCTGTGATAGCGCTCCGGTATACGCAGTATACTCCCTCCTCCGGCCAAAGCTCCGAGAAAATGCAACCCAAAGGCCGAATGCATACCGATATACTGCTTGTACATCAGCCGCAGGGAGGGAAGCTGCCCGCCCCGGTAGACCTGTGCCAGTCCCTTATGCCTCAGGTGGTCCGACGTCCCGGCAAAGAGCTCTATCCCGCCGTACCGCCAGACCATCATATCCAGTATCAGGCCTTGATGAATGCCTGCTATCAATCCCACGGAGAACTGCGACCGGTCCGGCGGCACGAATAGCTGCATATTTGCATCACCCGTCACCTGCCTATCCTGTGCACGGGCAGGCAGCGCAGTCACCAAAAAGATAAGTATCGGCACACAACAGACCAGCTTATGACGACTTCTCATTGTCATGATTTTGGATAGATCTAAAAGTTGATATAAAGCGTAGCCACAGGACCCACTTTCAGCGGCCCCTCCACAGTTTGCGGCCGGAAGACCAGCAGATCCGCCTGCAGGCTCACCCATCTGCCGAAGCGAAACTCGCAGAAAGCGCCGCCCACCGCTCCCCACAACTCACCTTCCCGGGGCTGGAACACATAGGCGGCCCCTCCGCTCAGTCCCCAGTCCAGGTAGAGCTGCTCGCCGTACAGCTGCACCGATCCCGGCCAATACTGCCGGTAGAGCATCTGCAGGGCAAACTGCGGCCACCAGAAACGCCAGTCAGGCTGCAGTTGGTCGGGCCATTCGCGATAGCGGGTATAATCCGTCAGCGCAAAGGACAGCTCCAGTTTGCCATAGCGCCAGATACCCGCCCGAAGGGAAAGCCCGTTATTCAGCCCGGCAGTCAGCCCGGCCGAAAACCAGGATTCCTGCGACTGTTCCGGCCTGCTCTCCCCCGATTGACCACTGGCCGCAATGCTACCGGCGAGCAATGCCACCGCCAGCAACGGGCCATATAATAGTTTACCTGCTTTCATCTTATACTGAAAGTTTTGAATGCTTATAATACTGTTTTATCTCCACTGTTTCCAGTTTATGACCACGCCTTCTTTCTGTCAGCTCTCAGATCACTTGGCCCGTAGTGGCATGTGCCTACGGCCACAGAAACAACCCGACCGGCCGCAGTTTCGAAAAATTGTAATACACCGTCACGGTAGGTCCCATGCCCAAGTGCCCGGACAAAGCATCCGCGTAGAAAAACAACCACTCCGCCTGTACACTCAGCGGCGTATACCGCACCCACAACTCGCAGAACAGGCCTCCCACCGCTCCCCAGACACCCTGCCTGTCTTCCCGCAGCACCAGCGCCGGACCCGCTCCGATACCGCCCGTCACCAGGAAAAGATCGCCGCAGATCCGCCCGCTGCCCGGCCAGTACTGCCGGTACAGCACCTGTACACAAGGACGCTGGGACCTGTACCGCCAGCCAGGGCCTGAGGCACTCACTCCACGGAGATAGTCTGATGCATACACCGACAGGTCAAGCCGGTTGTAGGGTCGCAGGTAGATGCGCCCTGAGAAACCTGTATTCACACCCACGGTCACACCCGCTGAAAAACGGGCCTCCAACTCAGGCTGCGACTGGCACCATGCCTCGATATACCAGGACAGCAGCCAGCCCAATAGCAGAAGACGCATGAGCCTGATCCGCGTAAAGGCTCTCCTCATTCCTTAGCCGGTCTGAACAGCCGGTACTCCGCACCCACCGACAGCGAGACAAATTGCCCCCTGAATCCCGGCGGCCACAGATCAAAAAACTCCCGGTCCAGTCGTGTGCCGAACTCCCGTATATACCGCACTTCCGCCAGCACATGCCACCGCTTCCCTACCGGCTGCCGCCAGCGGATACCCGCGTCCACCAACGTCGACGGCCAACCGCCGATGATCGGCTCATCCCAGCGCTCACGGTCCGTGTAGCCCGACACATAGACCCGCTCCGACTCAAAGGAAAGGTAGTCGTTTCGCATCACCGAGTATACCACCGCTCCTGCGGCGAATACGCTCAGGTATCGACCGATCCCGTACTCCACGCCTACCCTCGCCGACAGGTAGCTGCGCCGTACACCGCCCTGCATGCGGGTTTCGGACAGCCCGAAAGAATCCCGCAAAAGCCCCCCGGCACGCAGGCGACCCGATGTCTCCAGCCGCTGTACATGCCAGTCAAGGGATGCCTCAATCGAAAATCCGCTCTTCACCGGCAGCCGCAGCCCTACCGAAAGCGGCTGAAAGGCCCGCAAAGTGGCCTCTCCCTCATACAGGCGACCCTCGGTGAACCGGGCCTGGCCGATACTCATCGGGCTGCTCTTCAGGGTCAGCCACGGCGACCATTGTGCATGGGCCATATCCGTCATCAGCACCATGACCGGTACAATCATAAAAAGTCTGTAAAACGACATAACAATTAGATGTTTGAATGAAAAAATGAACCGCCGGGACAGACATGGCTCCGCCTCTCCGATGCAGGGTCTTCCGCTTCCCCTCGGTCAGTGATTTTTAGTACGTCTTGATACTTATAGAGCCCTTACAGGGCTATCGGCGACAGCAGGTGTCAGTTCAAAAAAGGCCTGAGCTGCTCCTTCTGCCTCTCATACAGCCCCCGGTTGCCATTGATCGGGATATGGATCGCGCTGCCACGCCCGGCCTTGATACCTATCCTGCCGCCCAGGATCACACCGCCCACCAGCGCACCGATACCCAGTACCACCATAGCCGGACCGACCAGCAAGGCTTCGATACCATCCATATTCCCCGCTCCGGCCAGTATCGCCAGGCCCGGTATGCTCCCTATCGCCATACCCAGCAACAGGCCCGCTCCGCTGCGGTCTCTCTTCGTCCGCAGATCGATATAGTGGATATCCTCTACCGCCAGCAGGATACTCTGCTCACGGGCATTGCTCATCTGTATAGAATCCTGGCCCAGCGATCGCAGGTAACCCACGGTCTTGCGATGGGTCGCAAACGTCTTCACCTCCGCCAGGCGCAGGGTATCTCCCAGCTGTGCCGCGCAGATGAGCGACAGGCATAGCATGGAGAATACAAAGCATACTCTGTATACTAACATAGTTGATTCTCTTTTTGAATGAAATAATTGTCTCGTGGCCTGTCACGGCCCCGCTCTTCAATCTGGCTACTGAGCACCTGGGGATATAACCCTCGATGCCGGTGATGAAAAATGATAGCTCAGCCCTACGGAGATAGAGGCGACATGATTGTTGAAACCTGGAAAATAGTACACGATGAATGGCGGGTCATCTTTTACCGGTTGAGCTGTCCAATTCATCACAAATCTTCCTTCCAGGTGAACGCCCAGGTAGCGGTTGATCGGAAGATGCAGCCGCCCGCCTATCCCTGCCAACACCGTATAATCCACGGACCCGCTATGACCGTTCAGTACCTCATCGTACCTGCTTCCATCCGCCAGCCAGGTGTCGATTCTGAACTCCCTGTATAGTTCACTGGTAAAGCACCCTACCCCTATCCCGGCAAATACACTTAAAAACCTGTTGCCACCCGGTGAATAGGAAGGACCCACCAATACGGCCAGCTGGTTGCGGGCTACTCTCCCCGATAGCTCCTGGCTACGGATATAGCTATTGCCACTTCTGCTTACCCTGTGCGAGAAAAAGTTGCGGTGAAGCACATAAGCCATTGAAGTCTCCAATGTCCAGTGAGCATTGAATTCGCTGCGCAGCGCCAGTGTCAGAGGGCTGTATATATTCGGCTCGATGTTATTTCGCAATGGCGTACCGGCATCAAATCTTAAGAAGCCCATTGCGAACACGCCAAATCTCAGGTCGATAGAGGTACCACCTTGCGCCTTGAGTAATCCCGGCAGGCAGAAGATCGAAAGCAGACAGCATATCCTGTAAGCTATCATGATTGATTCTCTTTTTGAATGAAATAATTGTCTCATGGCCTGTCACAGCCGCTCCCTCACTCTGGTAGCCGGATCGCCATGACAAAGTACCTATCGCAGGCATAGAGCAGGCCCCGCTCAGGATCAATAGCTACCGTACCACTGAATGTGGGCTGCGTTACACGGTTAGGAGATCTTTCTGACCAGATAACTTGACCAGTATCAGCTCGCACGGCGTACAAGCGCGAAAATGTACAGTAGTATATGATGCCCTCGTGATAGGATGGAGATCCCGCGGCTGAAGATGACTGTCCCGCGTCCTTCGTCTGCCACGCGATCTGCCCGGTCTCCGGGCGGAAGGCATAGAGCAGATCTCCTCCGTCCTTCACGATCAGCAGGTGCTCATCAACGGCATAAGCGATTTCATACAATATAAAGCCATTGATCCCGGAAGGGTGATCATGACTCCAGTCAATATTGCCGGTGTGTATATTGAAGCAATAGAACGCCGTGCCTCCGGCGAAATAAGCCCGGTCACCCAGTATATAGAACTGGGCTGTACTGGACCCGCCTATCTTTGTCAGGTTGTCATGCCGCCACTCTACGCGGCGCTGCGTCATATTCCAGGCCACTACATCCACCCGGTTGGGGCTCGACATCCGGTGCTGGAAGACCAGTATACTGTCTCCCGTCTCCGGATTTACCCACAGGTTGTAGCTCTGGATATTGGGCCGTGAGCCCCCCACCTCACTCTTCGTCACAGTATAAACCGTATCCCAGGTCTGGAAGTCCGTGATATGTGAGCGCAGCAGCTTCGCCACTGTATCCTGTGCATCCCGCCAGGTATAGTAATAGTGATCACCCAGTATATGGCCAAAGGGATTTCCTACAGAGCCTGATTCCGTATGTATCTTGAAAGTAGACCCGCTTGTTCCATTTATCAAAGCCATTCTACCTCTGTTCTGTATGCTGATACTACTTGTTGCATCGTGATAGCCTACGGAGGAATAACTATCTACCGGCAATTCACTCCAGCCCCAGGCAATCCTGCCACTATCAGCTACATCCAGCAGCCTGAGCGAAGGACCCGATGAAGACACATAGCTGAACAAAAGCCCCCTGTCTGTCATTCGCAGCTCGTGCAGTATAGAGCTGGATGTATCTTCCGTCACAGGCACTTTCCATACAATATCCAGCTTGCTTATGGGACCTATCGTATCACAATCCATTGGATTCACTTCACAAGGATCCGGTTCTGACGAGCAGTTTTTATTACAGCCCATCATACAGACTATGCCGAGCCAGAGAGTCAGTAGAGTCATTCTTTTACCGTTTATCATCTATATAACTACTTAAGTTAGGTACTCTAGGGGGGGCTTTCACTCCCCCCTAGAGCAATAATGTGTTAATCTTCCTTTTCTTCTGTAAAGAAAAAATCGCCTACGCCTCCCGTAAATATCTTCATCAGTTCGTCTTTGGTATTCTCATCATTCCGCATCCGCATATGGGTAGTACCTTCCATTGGTTGTGGCAGGTACGTATGCTGCGGTATATTCATGGCGCTTTCTGCCAGCACTACACCATCCGAGTCCTTGTGCCGCCATACATAGCTGGTAGTCGTTTTCGACTTCTCCTGGCACCGGGCAAAGCCCGGGGGGCCTAGCTGCGCCTCCACATCCACACAGGTCATTCCCTCAGGTCGATCGATCCTCACCACACCGAAGCTGAACAGCTTGCACTCACAGTAGTATTCCGTGTTTTGCTCGGCTTCGCTTACATGAGCACCTATGAACGCCCGGTACAGCCGGTCAAAATTATCCATACACGCTACTCCCCTGCGCCACGCATCCCGCCGCTCGGCGGCACGTCTTTGCTGACCCTGTGCAGCCCAACACGCAGGATTCACCGGTATCAGGCAAAAGAGCGTAGCCTCTCGCGCCATCTTCACCCGATCCGCTTCGTTCCTGTCCGCATTCGCCTGGTAGTCCGCCCGTGTCCTCGCTGCACGCAACGCCCATTCATACTCTTGGTGCTGCGCCGTGAACGGGTCCTCCTCGTTCACCGATTTCAGGAAGTAGTTGATCGTCGCCCACGAGATCGGCACCGGCAGTACAGACATCACTCTTGTCTGCCCCTCGTCCTCGTACTCCACGTTGTAGACATGAGTCAGCGTATCCCGCACTCCGTAGAAAGCCACCAGGTCGCTCGGGCTCTCGTACACCCCCAGCGTATCCGTCAGCATCGGCGCTCCTACCTTGTACTGGTCCGTGATCCCAGGCAGCGATACGCTGATCAGGTATTTGGCCACATCCACAGACAGGAATTCCAGCAGCGTCGATTTGATAGAGTCTATCTTGAGAGCCCTTGCAATAATACGTACCCCGAAATCATCCTTGTATTTAATATCTGCTACGGGACCATCGCTCATCGCATCGGCTACATATCTCAGAAAATTGCCGACCATCCCCTGGTTATTGACGATCTGCGCTCCCTGGTTTGGCGTGCCGAAGGTCACGATACCCCCGAACTTCCGCTGGAACCCGTTACCCGGCTGCGTATAGTAGTAGTCCGTATACCGGCTCACGATACCGCCCTGGCTATGAGCTATGATGAAGCTCTTCGTCGGGTCATAGGAGCCGGGTAATTCGTTGACTATCGGCAAGTCCTGTCGAAACTTCCAGGAAGCCGTGAAGATCGATGGCTGTGACTCGTAATAGCTCGGTGCATAACCGATCACCTCACGGGGCGGAAAGTCATCTACAATCTTATCCTCACAGGCTGCCGCTGCCTGGTCCCAGCTCGACCCGTCCCCATTCAGCCCGTGTACCCAGTACAGCATACGGTAGTCCTCAGGCGCGGCCTGCACAGATATACGTACACTATCCAGTACAGGCGGTCCATAGTCAGGACCCTTTACACCAGGCAACACGATCTCCAGCGTATCCGTCACACAGGGTGTAGTCACTTGTCCTATGGCCGTACATACCACGGCCACCAGGCAGATTACGATATATTTTATGAGTTTCATCTTTGTTTACTTAATGAAGTTAAGGAAAAAATAGTGATTTACCGGCGGATCACCTTCTCGATCCAAGACTGTCCCTGCCCTTCTGCACGCACCAGGTACACACCCGGGGCCAGGCCGCTGAGATCGGCCTCCCATACCGTACCGCCTGCCTGTCGGCGCTCCCGAACAACCTTACCATCCAGCCCATAGATCCGTACCCGCAGTTCGCCGCCGGTGCTCAGCTCCGGCAGCTCCACCCTTAGTATATCTGTCACAGGGTTGGGCGACAACTTCAGTACACCGGCAGTACTCCGTGGCTCAGGCTCAGCCGCTCCACTCCGCAGCCCCGTACCCCAGATCCCGTACTCAGAGTACCGCTCCGTCTCCACGCGGTATATACAAGCCCCTGACGGAGCCTCTTCACGCTCTACTGTCAGCCGGTACACCACAGGATGATGACCCGTCGTATCTGTATCGTACTGCGTCACCTCACGGCTCACCCACTGGCTGAGACTATCGTACATATTCATGAAGACCAGGCCCTCCGCTCTATCTACGATCACCTCCATATCACCGGCGGTCACCCGTTCCATTCCACCGGGCAGGGTATCGGGTACAGCACTGAGCAAGACTGACAGCCCGGTCGTATCCAACGGTCCAAACTGATCCGGGGGCATCGGTACGGTGAAGAGTACCGCACCCGTACTACTGTATATCCGCGATGTATCCCGGTACAGCACAGAGTAGCTGTGCGGCAGCGTCTGCGCGTTGAACTGGCTCGCCGGGGCCACCACCTGCCGGATCATGATCCGGTTGCTATCCCCGTCCTCAGCGTGCAGGTAGCGCTCATCACTGTACATCGGCTCCATATACACCTTGTCCACATCGTCGTGATCCAGTATACTCACGCCTACAGGCAGGGCATACTGTGCTTCCCGCTGCAACCGGTAGATCTCCAGCGGTACAGCGCCGGATGGCACACCCGTGAGACTCAGCATACTGGCGGCCTGCAAGCCGCTGCCACCGAGCTGCGCTGCCAGCGGCACAGACCACAGCAGGCCGCATAAAATGACCAGTGTCATTGGCCGGGCGCGCCCTAGTAGCGCGCCGTTTCGATACTTCTTCATAACTTTGTATGGTTTTTGTGAAACAATTGATTACCGCCTCCGGGACCGGCCAGGGTCACGGGGGCTTTTTTTATCCGCTACGTTTGGTTCTCTGCAGCAAATCTGCCTGCTTTTTCCACGCAGTTTGTTGCGAATATCAATTCAAATACATATTTTTTACTTATATATTAAGACAAAACACCCCGATCGGGACCATTAATCCTCCGCAGACACCTGTCACACGCCGGAGCCCTTCAGAGAAAAAGCTCATCCGGCCCGTTTATACTGCAGAGATATGCCGGTCTCCCGGCACACTCCGCAGGAATCAAACTGTATACGTCGCTACGACCAGGAAATCACAATCAAAAAAGCCAACTGGTACAAGACGAAATAAAATATAGCCGCCAAAACATTTATACCATATCTACAGGGGCAAAAATAAATAACCCTGAACCAACTTTATATGACATTTTTTGGCAGGAACATGACGTTTTTCGTCAGGTGAAGGGCGGTTTTCGTATCTTCGCCAAATCAATATGAACTGTTTGGGTTAACGCCAACTCATCTTTTCAGCACCAAAAAGAGCAGCGCATCATGCTTCACGATACCATACGCCGCATCCGCGAGACCCGCAACATGACCCAGGAGGAGGTCGCCGAGCGGCTCAATCTCGCCGTACGATCCTATATCCGCCTCGAGTCCGGCGAGACCCGGCTCGACTGGGACCGTATCCGCTCCATAGCCGAGGTCTACCAGATGAGTCCAGAAGACCTGATCGCACAGGATTCCAATACAACGATCCAAAGCTTCAGCGGAGAAAACTATACGGCTTCACCGGGCCATAATCATAATGGACCATCATTTCATTGCCACTATAACTTCGGTGATAAAGAACAGATATACGACCAGTTGATCGCCCAGCTTCGGGAGGAAATAGCCTTCCTGCGCGAAGAGCTAGCGCGTACCCGCAGAGGTGAAGGCTGACCCTTTTTCCGTTGTTTCTACCCCAGCTGCCCTATGGCCCCGTATATGACCTGAGCCGGGATACAGTATAGTAAGTGTATGGACAGGGGGTATTTGTTAACTTGCTTTGTTTACACATCTGAGCACGCGGTATACCTGGTATCCGGTGAGGATATGTCTTTTCAATACGCCATAGTTCCCTGGCTGTCCCGGGGACATACAGCTCCATAGCTCCCCTATAGTCCCGTGTATGTCATTCCCGGGGTTAGTCCGGGGTCAGTGTATGGACCAGATCACCGGGTCAGGATGAAACGCGACACTTCCTGGCGTAACGCATATGCCGGACATCCCGCTCGGATCTCCGGCTGATCCCCTCCTCCGCCTTGCATCCCACACCAGGAACTCCGTATTTTAATAAAACGGGCTGTACTGAAATACCGTACGCATAAGTACCAAACAAACCGAACGCTCCAAACTCACCTCTCACACGCTCCCGACAACCGGCCTTTTTTTCGAGCAGTACGTTTTCAAGACCCACACACAGGGTGCAGGCATTTGTGCCAGCCGCGGCCGGGTGAGCCACCGGGAGCCAACAAAATGACATAGCGAAGCACACACCTCCGAGACACCAAGCTACCACCCGCCCATCATATAATATAAAAGGCCCCCACATATGCAGGCTGACCGGGGCACACCACACGCTCAGTTCAAAATGAGCCTGGACCATGAACGCCTGCTGTGTCCTTATGTGAAGGTCCTGGCCACTGTCGGCGACAATATTCAATCTACGCAGGATAGCAGGCCGCAAAATCACCCACAACATGAAAATACCGTAAAACTACGTATGATAAAACTACTAAAATCCTATATTTTTACTTATATCAATATATAGTTCATATAATTAACCATCATATGCACACACCATTTGTCATTATGATATAGTTGGCATTCATTTGAATGTATTAAGTAATATAGCAGTATAAAACATAATATTTTATTTACAATAATATAATCATATCCAAAACCGGGCTAATAAAAAAATACAGCGCATGAGTCAATAATATTTCACATAATCAACGGTCACCTTATGTATAAAGAAAACAGGGACGCCGAAAACTGAATAGAGTAGGCAAATACAAATCTAAATTGAAGGCCATGTTAAAGATCACAGTAGACATTTTTTCAGGACGCCCCAATCCATCCTGGATAATAGATGACGACAGGGGGAAAGAAATACTTGACCAGGTTGCCAAAAACCGTGATATCATTTCAAAGACCAGTGATGGATATGACGGCTTAGGGTTTCGGGGTATCCAGATCGAGCTCATGGGCGATGAAAGTATCAAAGGGATACCTGCACAGTTTTCCATCGGCAACGGGGTACAAAAAAACCAAAAGGACAGCCTTAATATCGCCAGGCGTATTGTCGACCAGATGCTCCGGTATGAGAAAATGAGCCTGGATCTGTTGAACATCACGCCCTTGAATAAGGACATCCAAAAGATCGTGTTTGAGAGCCTCGATTCCTATGAGAAAAACCTGGGTTCAATAGCGACGTATATGAAAAAACGTGCTAAGGCCCGTGCAGCCGCAGGTCCGATCAGGGTCACTGTCAATGATACATCCTGCAGGAATTGCCAGTACGAAGAAAGCCGCTACAATCCAAACTTCTGGAATTCGGATCCCAATGTACGGACAAGGAACAACTGCTATAATTACGCGCGGAACTGGCGGACCGATACCTTTGCCCAACCCGGCAGATACACCGGGCAAACAGCGTCCAGTATGACCTGCGCTCAAGTAAAAGCAGCGGCCCTCCGGGATGGCTTGAAAGAAAGATGCAATTGCCTGCCGCAAAGCGAATACCCGAGAAGGCTAATGGCACTTGTCATAGCACCAAATTGGGACTATCACTGGTATCGCAAACACACGAATGGATTCTGGGGCCATAAACCCGGGCAGACGGCTGCAAGAAACACCGACAATAGCGGCAACCTTATTCTCAACCCGGAAACCTGTAATCGTGGAAGTTACACGGATTTCTGCGGATATTTCTACGCCGGGAAAAGTGTAAGAATAAAATAGAAGATGGATAATGCATTCACGCTTTCATTACTAATCTATTCAGGCAGGGAAAACCCATTTGTCCCCATTTCTGAAGCGGAATTCAGCCTGGCGCTACACCTGGTTAAAAAACAAAGCGTAGCGCATAAGAAGAGTTTCACACCAAATCTCGGCGACATTGGGTTTTCCTTTTACTCACCCCATAAGATCATTAATCTCTACCCTGAGATGATCACGGTAGAGACGAGATCGGGAACGTTATACCTGGCGTCTGACAAAGACATACTGAGAAGGACAAGCAATCTATTCTTCAGCAGGTACAAAGGTGATGACTCGAAGCCTTTGAAGAAGATCATAAATGATCATTTATTTCCGCTGTAAGTAGCTTCAAAACGCTGCAGCCGGACCATGATCACCCGGATAATCCGGCATGCCGGTGACACGATAGCCTCTGCTCTTGTAAACACCACAAATACTCCGTATCTTAATAAGACAGGGGTATACTCTCTACACCTGGTCCCCTGCGAACCAGCCGCCTCAAAACCACCCACTTACATCTGCCACGGTTTGGCTCCCCTGATATAAATGGCCAACTTTGCCCGTCCATCCGGCCCTTCCGATGGACCAGCGGCCCGGAGGGCAGGTCCGGATACTACCTGGCTATCAAACTCCGACAAGCATGACGATGCAATACCTCAACGAATGGCTGTATAGCCTGCTCACCCGCTGGGGTGTACCCGGGGAGGGCGCTACATGGCTCACCGCACTCTGTCTCTTCACCGCCGCCATGCTGCTGGCATGGATCCTGGCCTGGACGGCAGGCAGGATCAGCAATTCCGTATTCTCCCGGCTGGCCAGGCGCACCGCGAGCGCTCTCGACGATTTCCTGCTCAGGAACAAAGTCGTCCTGCTGCTCTCCCGGATCATACCCTTCGTGTTCATCTACCGCTCGCTGCCCGGCATATTCTACCACCTGCCCGATTGGCTCTCCGCGGCCATCATCCTAGCGGATGTCTACTTTATACTCTGGGTGGTATGGCTGATCCGTGCCTTCCTGCGCAGCGTGCGCGACTACCTCAAGACCCGCGAGGCTTACCGTGACAAGCCGGTCGATAGCTTTGTACAGGTGATCGTGATCTTCGCCTACCTGGTCGCCGGGATCGTCATCTTCTCCACCGTCACCGGCAAATCCGCCGGGGCATTGCTGGCGACTATGGGCGCGGCATCCGCCATACTGTTGCTGATCTTCAAGGACTCCATCCTGGGGTTCGTCGCCAGCATACAGATCTCCGCCAACGACATGGTGCGTATCGGCGACTGGATCACAATGGACAAATACGGAGCCGACGGCGATGTGGTCGAGATCAATCTCGCTACAGTCAAGGTACAGAACTTCGACAAGACGATCACTACTATACCCACCTACTACCTCATCTCCGACTCGTTCAAAAACTGGCGCGGTATGCAGAATGCAGGCGGGCGGCGGATCAAACGCGCCGTACGCATCAAAGTATCGAGTATACGCTTCCTGGCCGAAGAGGATATCGACCGGCTCAGCCGCATCGCCCTGATCTCCGGCTACCTGCACAATATCCGCCGGGAGATCGCCGGGCACAATGAACACCTGGAGGCCGACACCACCTTCCCCGTCAACGGCCGCAGGCTGACCAATATCGGCGTATACCGGCACTATGTAGAAAACTACCTCAAGGACCTCAGGCACACGCACAAGGGTATGACCATCATGACCCGCCAGCTCGAGCCCTCCATACACGGCATCCCGATCGAACTCTATGTATTCATCAACGATACGCGCTGGGTCAATTACGAGCACATCATGGCGGATATATTCGATCATATCCTGGCCGTCGTCCCCTACTTCGGACTGGAAGTGTACGAACAGCCCAACTCCGGTGACATGCGCTACCTGGCCGATGCCCTGCCGGGCGCCGGAGCGCCTGAGGCCAGGCAGTCCTATCGCTAACACAGTATCCCGCCGGCAACCCGGTGACAAAAGCTGCGGGACCCCGCAAAAAATACCGTAAAACTACGTATCCAACCTGGCGGACCTGCAACCTATATTCGCCCCTCTGCGCCCGCGTGGCAGCAGCAGGAGAACAACGGTCCGTATAGACCAGGGGCGGGCATACAGAACAGCAGGGCAGCCCGCCTTGCTTCCCTGCACGTATAGCTGTATGCGCCCGATAGCTGTGTAATGCCTGCCACCGGAAAAATCTTCGCCCATCCTGTCGGGCCCTCATCCTCTGTGTTCCGAAAAAGACGTAATATTATCGCACTCAAACAGATGAATAATATGATGCCCCGCTATACCCCGATCCTGCTGCTGGCCCTGCTGGGCTGTATCTCCTGCAAAGCTCCCCGGTGGTCTGCCGACAATACCGACCGGGACTATATCCGCATCGCCCAGGGCGGCGGGTTTACCGGGCGCTACGAGGAGAAAGTGCTGGAAGCCAACGGCCGTGTCTTCGTCAAGGCCGCCGAGGCGGATACCTTCAGCTATGATGGCCGTATCTCTTCCATGAAGAACGGACGGATCTGGTCGGCCGCCGGGATCCTATACGACAATGAACCCGATCTGAACCGGCCGGGCAATATGTCCCGCTCGGTCACCATCGTGAAAGACGGCAAACCCCGCAAGTTCACCTGGACCCACCCGGACAATAACGGCGGCGGTCCCAGAGTCCT
The DNA here is from genome assembly GCA_964537925.1 of uncultured Saprospiraceae bacterium. Classification (GTDB taxonomy): domain Bacteria; phylum Bacteroidota; class Bacteroidia; order Chitinophagales; family Saprospiraceae; genus SLDF01. The sequence continues at coordinate 234,186 of CAZICV010000004.1, forward strand.
CTACTCACTGGTACAGGCCGCGGAATGATCGCCCGGACAGGCCGTAGTCACTCCTTTTCAAACGTCAAAACCACTCAAATCATGAGAACTGTATACTTCCTGAAAGCCATCGCGCTCGGCCTGTTGCTCTGCCCGGCGTACCTGCATGCACAGAAGCCTGCGGCATCACAGGCAGGCAGCACAACAGTCCGCCCGGAGGCCATCGCCCCGCTGGAATGGCCGGTATCCGTGCCTGCTGCGGACGAACGCTTCAGCGAAGAGACGGGCCTGCAATTGCGGACCCACCCCAATCAGCTCCGCAAAGCGACGCTGATGCCCCGCTCCGTGATCGTACACGCGACCGATGCCAGCGGCCTGCCGACCTATATCTCCGGCTCCTCACCGGCCTGGAAATTCGAAGCGGGATTACCTGCTACTGAAATGGCATACAGCTATCTGCGGGAGCTGGCGCCCGTGCTGCGGAACGCTTCGGTCGACCGGAATTTCCGCCCGCTGCGCAGCGAAACGGACGAACTAGGCATGGAGCACATACGCTTCGGGCAGTACTATAAGGATATCGAGGTTTACGGTGCAGAGCTGATCGTACACCTGAAAGACCGGAAGCCACAGTCGCTCAACGGGCGGTTCAGACCGGAGTGGAAGGATCTCGACGCCACACCGGGGCTCAGCAGAGAGTCGGCGCTGGCCACCGCCCGCCAGGATGTGCAGACAAGGACGAAGATCCGCCTGTTCAACGCGGCCGAACGGGCCTGGATGCAGGGCCAGGAGCAGTTCTCGGCACAACTGGTGTGGTACTGCCCTACAGCAGACCGGCACGACAATGTACGCCTCAGCTGGTGGGTGACTATATACCCGCATTTCGGCGACAAGTGGGAGTACTTTGTAGACGCCCGCTCCGGGGAGATCATCGGGCAGATACGCCAGGTGTGCAGCCTGCACGGAGCGCTGGATGTGGCCTACGAACACGGCGCAGCGCCGGTGACGGACCTGGCTCCTGTGCCTGCGGCAAGCACTACCCCCGAACTGCTGATGGACGGCCCACGTGCAGCCTCCGGGCTCGACCTGCTCAATGTGACGAGGAACTTCAACACCTACCAGGTCGGCAACACCTATTACCTGGCGGACGCCAGCCGCGAGATGTTCCAGCAAAATACCGCCCCGTCCATGCCGGATGGCGGAGAAGGCATCATCCTCACACTCAATGCACAGAATACATCCGTATTCTCGAACAACTTCAACCCGGTATACATCACCAGCAACAACAACCAATGGAACAATAAGACCGCTGTATCGGCGCATTTCGGCGCTGAGTACTGCTACAGCTACTTCAAGACCAAGTTCAACCGCAACGCTATCAACGGCAGCGGCGGCAATATCATCTCTTTCATCAACGTGAGCGATGAGGACGGCAGCTCACTCGACAACGCCTACTGGCTGGACCGCTTCATGTTTCACGGCAATGGCGGCACGCTGGCGATACGCCCCTTTGCAGCCGCCCTCGATGTCAACGGACACGAAGTGACACACGGCGTGATCGCCAACTCGGCGGGACTGATCTACCAGGACGAATCCGGGGCGCTCAACGAGTCCTTTGCAGATATATTCGGCGCCATGATCGAACGGCAGAACTGGAAGATGGGCGAGGCCATCGCCAATCCCGCCCTATTCCCTACCGGTGCATTTCGCGACCTCTCCAACCCGAACAACGGCGGTACGGGCTTCTCCCAGTTCTACTACCAGCCGGAGCGTTATGAAAAACGCTACACGGGTACAGAGGACAACGGCGGCGTACACATCAACAGCGGTATCAACAACTTTGCCTACTACAAATATGCTCAGCGCATAGGGATGGAGAAGGCAGAAGCCACCTACTACAGGGCGCTGACGGTCTACCTGACGAAGTCCTCCCAGTTCATCGACTGCCGCAACGCGGTGATCCAGGCTGCTACGGACCTGTTCGGCGCCCAGTCTGCCGAAGTACAGGCAGCAGGTATCTCCTACGATGAAGTGGGTGTATTCGGAGGCAGCGGCAACAATTTCCAGCATGACCTGCCGATCAACCCCGGCTCAGACTTCATCGTACTGTCCGACAACAACCTCTCGCAGATCTACCTGGCCAACGGTACGGGCGCACTGGTCGCCAACCCGCTCAGCAGCACCGCGCCCGCGAGCAAGATCTCCGTCACGGACAACGGGCAGTTTATGGTCTTCATCGGCTCAGACAAGCGGATGCGGCTCATCACGATCAACTACAGTACAGGACAGACAAGCGAGCAGATCATCCAGAACGACCCGATCTGGCGCAATGTGGCCGTCTCCAAGGACGGCAACCGGCTCGCAGCGCTCACCTCCGATATGGACAACAGCCTCTATGTATTCGACCTGGTGTCCGGCGACTTCCGGGTGTATACGCTGTACAACTATACCACCGCACCGGGTGCACCCCCGCTGGACAACGTGCTCTTTGCCGATGCGATCGAGTTTGACTACTCCGGCGAATACCTCATGTACGACGCCCTCAACCGGATCAGCGCACAGCAGCAAAACTGGGATATCAACTTCCTAAAGGTCTGGGACAACCGCTCCCGCAACTTCGGCGACGGCTCCCTGATCAAGTGGATCGACGGCCTGGAACCGACGGAGAGTATCGGGAACCCGTCCTTCTCCAAGATATCGCCCTATATCATCGCATTTGACTATTTCATCGAGTCACAGGATGCCTACTATGTGCTCAGCTCAAACCTCGAGACAGGTGATATCGGCCTGCTCTTCGAGAACTCTACGCTGGGCTTCCCGTCCTTCTCGCGCGACGACCGCACCGTCATCTTCGACGCTTATTCAGGCTTAACGCCTGTACTGGCCCGGCAGGCGGTGAAGACCAACAAACTGGAGCCGGAAGGCTCGGCCCAGGTCTTCATCAACTTCGGCAAATGGGGCATCTGGTACGGCAACGGCACACGCAACCTGAATACAGGCACGGATGATCCGGCGACGGCCAACGCAGCCATACAGGTCTCTCCGAACCCGGCGGGAGCGTCACTGACCCTTAGCTGGGACCCGTCGCTCAACGGTGGCCGCCTCACTGAAGTGCTGATCTCCGATATACAGGGCCGACCGGTCAGAAACTACCGGGTGCAGGCGACAGCAGAAAGCGGCACGGCCACAGTCGGCCTGCAGGACCTGCCGGGAGGCATGTGGATCCTCACTGCCCGCTTCGAGCAGGCAGTCGCACATAAGATATTCATGAAATCGGAGTAAGCCGCGCGCTTATTCCGCAGGGACGACTACCAGGCGGGCTGCGGCCCGCCTGCCCCCTGCCGCAGTGACCTCACAGATATAGACGCCGGGAGGCAGGCTGCCTGCACCTATCCGTGCATGACCACCGATCAGGTGGCCACGTATATACGCCCGTCCCTGAAGGTCCAGCACGGAATAACGGACTGCGTCCTCTCCGGTCAGGATCTGTATATCGCCTGATGCAGAGGAGGGATTGGGATAGATCACGGGCACAGTAGCGGATATGCCCCTGTCCACTGTAGCCGTAGACAGTTGCAGGAACCCCGTATCGACCTCAAAATGATGTGTTGGAAGCACCTGCATATCTTCTCCGCTGCCGGACAAGGTCTCGTAGTTCAAATGATAAGGCAACCACGGAAGAAGCCGCGTCCCGGTATAACGAAATAAGATCTCATCGTCCCCGGATACGGGTTTCGAGACGATCTTCAGGTAACCTTTGTCAAAAGCCCAGCGACTGATCTGGCGGCTGGCTCCCGGCCGGAAGGAGGTGATTTGCAGGTCATCGGGGATGAAATGCAGCCAGCAGTATTGTGTCGCCTGCGGATCAGCCGCAGTCCGCTGCAGAGCTACCGTCAGGTCTGTACCCGGAAAGAGGTAAGGGTATGGCGCACCAGCCGACTCATACCCGGCAGGTTCAAAACGGACAGGACTCTGCGCCGGGCGCTGCGCGGTCACCGGCAGTACGGCCTTATACACGAAGGGCTTACGATCATCCAGGTTGAAGCGGGGCACATAGCCTTCTGCTGCATATCCGGGTTCCGTACAGCTCTGTGCTACAGCGCTGAACATGCCATCATAGGGAAAGCCCGGCTCCTGCCTGCACAGCAGGGTATACGTACCGCTGCCCGGCACAAGGGTATGCTGCCAGGAGCCACCGGCTGCTACCGTCACGGAACTGCTGTAGACGACCAGGTCATCGCGCAGGATATAGACGGTCTGAGGGGCAGCCATATCGCCCCCGCCAATATTGCGTATCTCAAAAGTCATTTCATCTCCCGTACAGCGTATATCCGTCTCGAGCTGCGCTCCCCTCCATGCCTGGCCCGGTGCACGGCAGATACCGCCGGGTATCCCTTCTGCGGTCAGAAATACCAGGTCGCCCGGCTGCAACAGTGAACAGTCGGTACGGATCGTCAGATCGGCCTGGCGGCTACCACCCGGAGGGAGGGCGCCCATTTCCAGCAGGTACTCATGCGCTCCGACCTCAGTGAACGATACGGAAGCCGCAGTAACGGCCGCTCCTTCCTGGGTCCTGACCCTCACCTGGCCATTTGCGAGCGGCACTGTACCGCTGTTGGTTGCTGCGAGGCGCAGTTGGTTATCGGCGCAGGCTTCAAGGGGCCGCTGTTCTGCATCTATTTCCAGTGAAGGACAGTCATAGGCTGATTGCAACAGGAAATCTGCTATGCGCGGAGCGCCACCGATCCGATTCAACTGCAGATGGATGGTATCCTTGCAGGCCGACCAGTAGGTATCCGGAGGGATCACGCGTACCAGGTAGCTACCCAACCGGTCGGACGGTATGCGGTATACCCCGGACGAGTCCGTGAGTACCCGGAAAGGGTTGTCCCCGGACATCACTTCCAGCCAGACATTGGGCATACCGATCTCATCCGCATCGGCCACACAGTCGCGGTCGGCATCCAGCAGCACCCGACCGGTCATTATCTCGCAATAGCGGTACTCTATGATATTACCGCCTATCGGGACATTTGCTCCTGTATTGAGTACGACTTCCATCGGGAGCGGACAGGAGGAAAAGACGGGATCTATATCGAATGCGCATAATACCTCGAAACGGAGCGTAAACAACACGGAGCCATCCGGCAGTGTCACCCCGGCCGAACCGATGTTGAGCCACAGGAAGGCCAGCGTGCCTGCCGTGGTCTCATTGATGTCGTTGGAGCCGACCTGGGGAAGCTGCCCGGGGGCGATACCCAGGTAGCGGAGGCTGAGCGGATCATACCGGAATGTACCCTGGAAGCCGAGTATATCCTTGAAGCTCCGGCAGGTGACCTGCATAGTAAGCTCGCGGCCGTTGACCGTACGGACAGCATCCAGGTACAGCGTATCCGCTGCGGAGGCAAAGGTGACGGAACAGAGGATTGCCAGCAGGTAGAGGAACTTTTTCATAAGCAGGGGATGACTTCAATCTCAGTAACCGCTGTGAAGCGAAAAGGATGGGTCTGTTAAACAAAAAAGCAGGAGGTGTCGTCCTCCTGCCCTGTTTATGCTGTACGATGTGACCCGCCGGGTCATACGGAAAAAATCATTTGACATTGGATGCGAGGCTGGACCGGAAGAAGTCCCGGTTCATGCGCGCGATATGCTCCAGCGAGATACTCTTGGGGCATTCCACCTCACATGCTGCATGATTGGAGCAGAATCCGAAGCCTTCCTTGTCCATCTGGCGCACCATGTTCTGTGCACGACTGGCCCGCTCCGGCTGTCCCTGCGGCAGCAGCGCCAGCTGGGAGATCTTAGCGCTGGTGAAGAGCATAGCCGAACCGTTGGGGCATGCCGCCACACAGGCGCCACAGCCGATACAAGCCGCAGCCTTGAACGACTCGTCCGCATCCTCTTTGGATATAGGGAGACTGTTCGCATCCTGTGCATTGCCTGTATTGACGGATATGAATCCGCCCGCCGACACGATCCGGTCAAAGGAGGTGCGATCTACGACCAGGTCCTTGATCACGGGAAAGGCAGCGGAGCGCCAGGGCTCGATCACGATGGTATCGCCGTCGCTAAAGGACCGCATGTGCAGTTGACAGGTCGTGATCGCGGTCTTGGGACCGTGCGGGCGACCATTGATATACATGCTGCACATACCGCAGATACCTTCGCGGCAGTCGTGGTCAAAAGCTACCGGGTCCTTGCCCTCTTCTATCAGCCGGATATTGAGTACATCCATCATCTCCAGGAAAGACATATCCGGAGAGACATGGTCCGCCTCATAAGTCTCGAAACTGCCTTTGGCTTTTGCGTTTCTCTGCCGCCAGACCTTCAATGTCAGCTTCATGATCTCTGTCTGTTTTGTGTCGCTGCCCGCAAACCGACGCTGCGGCAGCTGATTTTTGGATGATTACTTAGAACTATCTGTCCTCTCGCCCGGCCGGTCTACTTGTAGCTCCGCTGGGCGATCTTGATGTTTTCAAATACAAGCGGCTCCTTGTGCAGCGCATAGTTGCCGCCTCCCTGGTATTCCCAGGCTGCCACATAGGCGTACCCCTCATCGTTGCGCAGGGCCTCACCCTCCTCTGTCTGGTACTCTTCGCGGAAATGCCCGCCGCAGGATTCGTTGCGGTTGAGCGCATCCTGGCACATCAGTTCGCCCAGCTCAAGGAAGTCTGCGAGGCGACCGGCTTTCTCCAGCTCGGGATTGAACTCATCCGCTGCTCCCGGTATGCGTACGCCTGTCCAGAACTCTTCGCGGATGGCGCGGATCTCGGAGATTGCCTCCCGTAGTCCCTGCTCGTTACGGGCCATGCCGCACTTGTCCCACATCACTTTGCCCAGCGCCTTGTGGTAGTAGTCCACCGGTTTACTGCCCTGAATGGAAAGCATGCGCTGGATATCGCTGCGCACGGCAGCTTCTGCCTGTACGAATGCTTCGTGGTCGGTAGAGATCGCCTTGGTCCGTATCTCCCCGGACAGGTATGCACCGATCGTATAGGGTATCACGAAATAACCGTCGGCGAGTCCCTGCATGAGGGCCGATGCACCGAGCCTGTTGGCGCCGTGATCGGAGAAGTTGGCCTCTCCGAGCGCATACAGGCCGGGAATAGTCGTCATGAGATTATAATCGACCCAGAGCCCGCCCATCGTATAGTGTACGGCCGGGTAGATACGCATCGGCACTTCGTAGGGGTTCTCCCCGGTGATTTGCTCGTACATATCGAAGAGGTTGCCGTATTTCTCCTTGACGACCTCCTTGCCCAGGCGGATGATCTCCTGTTCTCCGGCATTGTGCAGGCCGAGCTTGTTGGCTTCCTGCTTGCCGTAGCGCGTGATGGCCGAAGCATAATCGAGGTAGACGGCCATCTTCGAAGCGCCTACGCCATAGCCGGCGTCACAGCGTTCCTTGGCGGCACGTGACGCTACGTCGCGCGGCACAAGGTTGCCAAAGGCCGGGTACCTTCTCTCCAGGTAATAGTCGCGCTCCTCCTCGGGTATCTGGTTGGCCGGGCGGGTATCGTTGGCTTTCTTCGGTACCCATATCCTGCCGTCGTTGCGCAGGGATTCGGACATCAGCGTCAGCTTGGACTGGTGATCTCCGGATACCGGTATACAGGTCGGGTGGATCTGCGTGAAACAGGGGTTACCGAAGAATGCGCCTTTTCTGTGCGCTTTCCAGGCAGCGGTGACATTGCTCCCCATCGCATTGGTAGACAGGAAGAATACGTTGCCGTACCCACCGGTGCACAGCAGCACGGCATGGCCGAAATGGCGCTCCAGCCGGCCGCTGATCAGGTCCCTGGCGATGATACCGCGGGCCTTGCCCTCGATCATCACGACATCGAGCATCTCATGGCGGGCATACATCTCCACGTTGCCATAGCCGACCTGCCTCTGCAGCCCGCTGTAAGCCCCCAGCAGCAACTGCTGCCCGGTCTGACCGGCGGCATAGAAAGTCCGCTGTACCTGGGTGCCACCGAAAGAGCGGTTGGCCAGCAGTCCGCCGTATTCCCGTGCGAAGGGGACGCCCTGCGCCACGCACTGGTCGATGATATTGCCGCTGACTTCCGCCAGGCGATGCACATTGGCTTCCCGCGCGCGGTAGTCACCACCCTTGATGGTATCGTAAAAGAGACGGTAGATACTGTCCCCGTCATTCTGGTAATTCTTGGCAGCATTGATACCTCCCTGCGCCGCTATCGAGTGCGCCCTGCGGGGAGAGTCCTGGAAGCAGAATACCTTCACGCGGTATCCCATCTCGGCCAGGGTAGCCGCAGCAGATGCGCCTGCTAGTCCGGAACCGACCACGATGATCTCCAGGGAACGTTTGTTGGCGGGATTGACAAGCGGCATAGTGGAACGGTATTTCGTCCATTTCTCCGCTAAATCTCCCGCTGGTATCTTGGCATCAAGCGTCATATGATTCACTTGTTTATTATCTCACGAAATACATATAGACCGGGATATAGGCAAACCCCGCAGGTACGACCACCGCATACACCCTCCCGATGAAACGGATCAGCGGCATATACTTGCGGTGATTGAGGCCCAGTGTCTGGAAAGCGCTCTGAAACCCGTGCCACAGGTGCATACCGAGTGCGATCATAGACAATACGTAGATGATCACGAACACCGGCTGTTTGAATGCATACAGTACCCGCTGATACAGGTCTTTCACCTCGTAGTCCACACCCTCGTAACGGATATAGGGCAGGTTCTCGGTAAACTTCATCTGGTACCAGAAGTCACCCATATGGATGCCCAGGAATGCCAGGATCAGCAGCCCGAGCAGCGCCATCTGCCTGGAGGCCAGGGAACTGCTGGCGCCGGAGCGCACTTTGTAGCCTACGGAGCCGCGCGCACGGCGGTTGCGGATTGCAAGCAGGATACCCTGTACCGCATGGATCAGTATGAAAATATAGAGCCCATAGGAAACGGTCTTGATGAGCGGGTTGTGTACCATGAAGTAGGTATACAGGTTGAAGGCCTCGCCTCCGTCATCAGCAAGCAACTGCAGGTTGCCTGAAAGATGTATCACCAAAAAAAGTATCAGGAAAAGACCCGTGAGACTCATGATGAGCTTCTGTCCGAGGGAAGAGGTCAAAAATGAGGTAAACCAGCTCATAAGATATAGCTATTATCAAGCGATTGGGCAAATCTATTGATTAAATGTTAAAATATAACTCCGTTGTTCCGGGGTCGTCCGAGGCGGGTTTTATTTAGAATTTGTCTAAAGTGAAGCTGCCGGTCCGGCAGGGTGCGACTAGTTCTTGCGGCGGGCCTTCTCCCACTGGACGGTCTGCTTGCGCTGGAAAAAGCGGATTGCTCCCAGAATGACCGCATAGTTCATCATGAAAAAGTAGAAAGGCAGGAACAGGATCTTGTACCGGGTCGGCCGGTCCTGCATCAGCCAGCCCAGACCCGCCAGTATATAAAAAAGTACCTGCGCCACGGCAAACAAGCGGTATACCCACCCGTCATCCCACAGAAGCAGGTTGAGCGGCAGGAGCAGGAACAGGGCGATGGGACCGACCGACCAGCGCAGTACCCTGTGTGAGCAATAGATAAACCAGAGCAGTGGTCTGCGGAAGGGGTTGAGCAGATGGGCGAGCCGGAACATGGACTGCCACCCACCGGCGCTGATACGGATCTTGCGCTTGAGCTCCTCGCCTACTGAAGCGGAAGCAAGCTCTACCGCATAGGCGCGCGGTTCGTAGATGACCTTGTAACCCTGCTCTACGACCCGCATGCTCAGCATGAAATCGTCCAGGATCGTATCAGGTTCAGGATGCCTGTACAGCTCCCTGCGCAGCGAGAACAACTCGCCCGCCGCACCTACGATGGTGAGCAGGTCGCTGTCGCACTGCTTGATGAAAGACTCGTATTTCCAGTAGATACCTTCTCCGGCCGAACTGGCGGTGTCGCTATCGTCCATGTGTACGCGCTTTTCGCAAGCCACGCCGCCGATCCGCGGATCGGCGTAATGCCGGACGATCTCCCGGATGGCTGTGCGGTTGAGACTCGTATTGGCGTCGCAGAACACAACCACAGGATGTACGGCGATCTCCATCGCCCGCCCCATGGCGCCTATCTTGCCCGAACGCTCAGGGCGAAACAGGTGTGTGATGCCTGGTACAGCATCCAGGATACGGGGCGTGTCGTCCGTGGATCCGTCGGATACGAATATGATCTGCAGTTTGCCGGCCGGGTAATCCAGCCTGAGCGTATCGGCGACTTTCTGGCTGATATATGCTGCCTCGTTGTAACAAGGCACGACAAGCGTCACTCCCGGCTCGAAATCACCTGCACCGGGTATTTCCCGCCGGCGGTCTCCGATCACCCTGGACAACAGATACGCCAGCACGGCATACCCGGCATAGGTATAACATACAATACAAAACGCGAGCCAGAAAAAAACCGCCACCATGGCAAACGGGAAAATGGTGAAGTGGCGGCAAAAATAGCGCAATTCGTGCAGGATTGTTGCGTAGGCGTGCAGGATTGTCCGCAAAGTACGGGGCGGCTTCGGCCGGGAGAGATCCGCTGAAAACAAATAAGCTCTTCCGCTCATTTCATTATACAAGAAAACCAGGGATTTCTCTGCCCTGCCCGGAGCGGGATATTCCCAGCCTGGAGTACATTTATCCCGGCGCCGGACATTTCCTGTTCACACTACATAACTATGAAAAAAGAGGACCAGATCGCGTTTGCCGACTTGCTCGGTTTTTTCCCTGAAGTAGAACTTCCCGTGACCCTCACGGAAGATACGATACATCTTTTCGACCGGCACAACCAGCCGCTCCCGGCAATTCTCGCCGAGCAGTTCCTGGCCGACCCCGCAACTTCCGATGAAGAAGATCTCACGGAGTATATTCCCTGCTTCCGCCTGCCGGAACAGGACTATTTCCAGGGCATCGTATTCTGGAGGGCCGGGCTGCTGGAATACGGCTACTTCCTGGCGATATACGACAAAAACGGAAACCTGCTCACCCGGCGCGGGATAGCCGGCCTGGAATACGACGGTGACAACGTACGCCGGGCGGTAGCTACTATCGACGCGGAATTGAACATTCATATCGTCGAAGGCGTTTCAAAAGAAGATGCTGTACCTTATGACGCTTCGGCCTCGACCCACCTCGTCCTGGAAGTACTTCCCGACGGCAGCATCATCACGGCCATAGACTGAAAAAGCCGTTCCCCTATGCGAAGAAAAAAAAGCAAACCACCTCACCAAAGCAGTATACGCAAGCTGGATGCTGCGAAACTGCGCGAAGAGATCTCCCGGCTCTTCCTCAAGTCGCCCAAGAAACAGTACAGCGCCCGGCAACTGATCCAGCTGCTGGGTATAGAGAACTCGAAAGACTCCGTAGAGCAGGCGCTGGTCCAGCTCACAAAGGAGGGATTGCTGCTGTCCGGTCCCGGAACAGACAGGCGGTACCGGCTGTATCAGCGCCAGTCTCCGTCCGGCAGCAGGGGCAATCAACGCCCCCCGTCCCGGCTGCTCTATGAAGGAAGGGTGGATATGACCCGCAGCGGCGCAGCGTATATCGTATGCGAAGGCCTCAAGGAAGATGTCTACGTGCCGGGCAGGAACCTCAATGGCGCGCTCAACAAAGATCGTGTGCGGGTAGAGGTCCTTCGCTCCGGCAACCGCCGGAGGCCGGAAGGCGAGGTCGTCGAGGTACTGCAACGCGCGACCGAGCAGTTTGTCGGTACCTTGTCCAAGCACCGCAAATGGTATGTCGTGACGCCGGACGGCCTGCATTACGACTTCGACATCTTTGTCCCCCATGAAGAGCTGGCCGGGGCAGAACCGGACGACAAGGTCATCGTACGTGTCACGGAATGGCCGGGCAAGAAACGGGTCAATGCCAAAGGACATATCACCGAAGTACTGGGCCAGTCCGGCAGCAGCGATATTGAGATGAAGACGATCCTGATCAACCAGGGCTTCGAACTGGACTTCCCGCGGGAAGTCATGCGCGAGGCCATGGACCTCCCGGCCACGATCTTCGATGCCGAGATCGCCCGGAGGCGCGACTTCAGGAATATCCTGACCTTCACGATCGACCCATACAATGCCAAAGACTTCGATGACGCCATCTCCTACCGTGAGCTGGAAAACGGCTCCCTCGAGATCGGCGTGCATATCGCCGACGTAGCGCACTACGTACAGCCCGGATCGGCGCTGGACAAAGACGCCCTGAAACGCTCAACCTCCGTATACCTGGTGGACAGGGTACTGCCTATGCTGCCCGAGCGGATCTCCAACGAGCTCTGCTCACTCCGGCCCAATGAGGACAAGCTGACCTTCTCAGCCGTGTTTGAGATCGACCGCAGCAACAAGGTGACCGGACGATGGTTTGGCCGGACGGTGATCCACTCGGACCGCAGGTTTACCTACGAGGAGGCACAGGAGGTACTGGAGGGGGCGGACAGCCCCTATGCCGGTCCCCTGCATAGGGTCAACGAAATAGCTAAACACCTGCGCGAAGAACGGTTCCGGCATGGCTCGATCGATTTTGACGCGGAAGAGGTGCAGTTCCGGCTGGATGAGAATGGAGCTCCCATCGAAGTCTATGTCAAGGAGCGCAAGGAGGCGCATTTCCTGATCGAAGAGTTCATGCTGCTGGCGAATAAGGAGGTGGCGCTCTTCATCTCACGCAAAGAGGAGGGACAGCCTGCGATACCCTTTATCTATCGTGTCCACGACCTGCCGAATATGGAGAAGCTCGAGGACTTTGCGCGATTTGCGGCTGAGCTGGGCGTACGGATGAACCTATCTACCCCACAGCAGATCGCAGAATCATTCAACAAGATCACGGAGCTCTCCAAAAAGGACCCCTTGCTCAAACTGCTGGAACCGCTGGCGATACGCACGATGGCCAAGGCGGAATATTCGGCAAACAATATCGGTCACTACGGATTGGGGTTCAGTCACTATACGCATTTCACCTCCCCGATCCGCCGTTACTCAGACGTACTGGCGCATCGCATACTGTACGAAAACCTGCAAGGCACCTATCGCGTATCGAAGAATGAGCTGGATACGCAGTGCCGGCATATCTCGGTCCAGGAGCGCAAGGCGATGGATGCGGAACGGGAGTCCGTGAAATACAAACAGGTGGAATACCTGGAACGCTTCATCGGGTCGGAGTTCGACGGCAAGATCAACGGGATCATCGACCGGGGCTTCTTCGTGGAACTCACGGACAATAAATGTGAAGGCCTGGTAAGCTTCGACACGATGTCCGAGCCGTTTCACATAGACGATTCGAGGCTCAAGGCACGGGGACTGGTGACCGGCCGGGTCCTAAAAATGGGCGACCGTGTCCGGGTGCGGGTGATCGCCACGGACCTGATCAAGCGGCAGGTAGAGCTGGAACTGGTCATAGGCGGAGAAGACGAACACGATCCTGAGTAACATCGGCCGTGACCGATCGTCCTCATTGAAATATATACCTTTGTCCTCGTAAAAACCGGAAATGCGTCCAGCGATCCTATTCACTATTGTCTGCATGGTAGCCGGCCTGACCCCATCGGCCGGCCAGGTCCTGTTCCGCACAAACAACTTCAACGTGCTCAGGAAAGACCTCAGCCTGCCGGGCAATGCGGCTGTCGTGGATACGATCCTGCGCCTCACCCCTGCCAGGCAGCGGCAGCAGGGCGCCTGCTGGTACAAAAAGCGCAAACTGGATCTGTCCAGGGGATTTGAGACAGAGTTCACTTTCCGCATCCACGGCAATGACGGCGTGCGCAACGGAGGGGACGGCTTTGCTTTCGTGATCCACAACCAGGGGGTGGAATCCCTCGGCGGAGACGGCGACAATATAGGCTACAAGAATATACCCAATGCCCTGGTCATCGAGTTCGACACCCACAAAGACGCCGATGACAAGACCCGCAACCAGGTGGCCCTCATGCACTATGACCCTGTGCGCAATACATATACACGTGAAGCGACGGTGCACGAAATACGCGAACTGAACAACGGGAAAGAGCATTTTGCCCGGATCGAGTATAAGGACGGGATGCTCACTTTCTATATGGACAGCTACCTGTTCCCTGTACTCTCCTTCAGGATCGATATCGCTGAGCGCATACACGCAGCAGATCAGAAAGCCTGGATCGGCTTCACCGCAGCCACGGGCGAAGCTTATTCCTACCACGACATCATCTCATGGAGTCTCGGGGAATTCCTGCCACCGCCGCCGGACATCAAGGAAGATAAGATACAGGTACTGGAAGGCCAGGTAGTGGAAGTAAAGTCGCGGCACCTCACCATCAGCGTTTGGGATCACAACAAGATAGATGGCGATATCATATCGCTCAAGGTCAATGACAAGTACATACTGACCAACTTCAAACTGGAGGCGATCAAAAAACGGATCAATTACCGGCTTACCGGGTTCCGTGCGCCACTGATCCTCTATGCACACAACCTGGGCGATATCCCGCCCAATACGGCCGCCATCGAGATAGATGACGGTATTCAGAAACAAGTGATCAAACTGAAAGCGAGTCTCCAGGAAAGCGAGTCGCTCATCCTGCAGTATATCGGCGACGATCTCTGACCGAAAATATCACCCAAAACACCTTTGCGCCATGCCCTCCACTCCTGTCAAACTCCACCTGCTCGCCATCGGCGCTCACCCGGACGACGTAGAGCTGAGTTGCAGCGGCACACTGCTTGCTCATATGGACAAGGGCTATACTGCAGGCATCCTGGACCTGACAAGAGGTGAGCTCGGCACCCGCGGCAGTGCGGAACTAAGGATGGAAGAGGCAAATCGTGCCGCCGGTGTACTCGGTATATCGGCGAGGGGAAATGCCGGGCTACCGGATGGCTTCTTCACCCGGTCCGAAGAGAGTATCCGTACAGTGATCCCTTTTATCCGGGCATGGAGGCCGGATATCGTACTGGCGACCGCTCCCACAGACCGGCACCCGGATCATGGCCGGGCCGCTGAACTGATCAGGGAAGCCTGCTTCTTCTCAGGCCTCCCAAAGATAGAGACCAGCTGGGAGGGAGAACCCCAGAGTGCATGGAGGCCCAAGGCGATCTACCATTATGTACAGGACCGCTACCTCCAGCCTTCCCTGGTCGTAGATATCTCGCCCTATATGGACAAGAAATTTGAGGCGATCCTGGCTTTCTCCTCCCAGTTTTACGACCCGGACAGCAAAGAACCATCAACCCCTATATCCAGCGCAGAATTTCTCGAATCTATACGGGCCAAAAACCGGCTTCACGGCAGGATCGGGGGATATGAATACGGAGAAGGCTTCATCTGTGAGCGCGCTCCGGGTGTACGCGATCTTTTCTTCCTGGATTGACACACCCACCGTCCAATCGGCTCATAATCAAACCCCGAAAGTAATGCATACGATCGCCGATTCACTGGAAGCCATCCTGGCAGACTACACCGGCAGGTTCCGGGACCTCTCCGAAAGCTATTGGTCCACAGCGCCGGCTCCTGGAAAATGGTCGCCGCGCGAAGTCCTCGGCCACCTGGTCGACAGCGCCGCCAACAACCTGCGGCGGTTCGTCGTAGGTCAATACGAACAATCACCCAGGATCATCTACGACCAGGATGCATGGGTGCGGTCACAGGCCTACCGCGAGGCGGATACCGCAGAACTGATCGAGCTCTGGCGCCTGCTCAACCTGCAACTGGCCCGTACACTCCGACATATCCCGGCAGACCGATACCACGCCACCTGCGACACGGGAAAAGAAAAACCCGCCCTGCATACCCTCAGTTTCCTGGCTGAAGACTACCTGGATCATCTGCTCCATCACCTCCGGCAGGTCAGCCCCTGACAGCTTTCGTACAGAATCTGCCCCGTGATGGCTGCAGGACAAGAGTCTGCAGTTAAATTTGCCTGCAATGAAAATGGCCCAGAGGCTACTGATCCTGCATATCGCCGGTTGCCTGGCCTTCCTGGCGATCCCTCTGTTCCTGACCCCGGGACCGGGAATGCCCGGATTCAGGCTCAGTGACCATGTATTGCGTGATCTGTCTGCCTACGGCCTGATGATCCTGCTCTTCTACACCAATTTTTTCTTCCTCATACCCAGGCTCTACTTCCGCAGAAAGTACCTGTATTTTGCCGCGTCCAACCTGCTGGCACTCGCTGCTATCACCGCGGTACCGCTGCTGATCTTCCCGCATCACCCGGAACATTTCACAACAGGCCCCGGAGGACGGGGTGGTTCCTGGCTTTTCGAGATCGGTCACAACCTGCTGCTCTTCCTGGTTGTACTGTTCGTGTCGCTCACCATCCGCATCAACAACCAATGGCGACGTACGGAACGCGAAAAGCTCAGCGCTGAGCTGGCTTTTCTTAAGGCCCAGATCAATCCTCACTTCCTGTTCAATACGCTCAACTCCATCTATGCGCTGGCGATAGAGAGATCAGCCCGTACTGCAGAAGCCATCGCCCAACTGGGTACCATGATGCGCTATGCAACGATGGAAGCCGACCGGGACCTGATCTCCCTGGACAGGGAAATCGCCTATATATCCGACTATATCGACCTGCAACGCCTGCGCCTGGGCGATACTGTGCAGCTTTCGTACCGGATTGAAGGGGAACCGGGGTCCGGCGCCAAGATCGCACCGCTGATCCTGATCCCTCTTGTAGAGAATGCCTTCAAGCACGGCGTCAACCCGGAGGAGGCCTCGTCGATCGACATCGGAATACAGCTCTCGCACGAAACGCTGGTCCTCCGGGTACAAAATAACAAAGTGACTGCTCCCGCAGAACAGGTACCGGGCGGCCTCGGGCTACCGGGCCTGCGTCAGCGCCTGCAGCTGCTGTACCCATCGCGCCACCGCCTGGCCATAGACGACCATGAAACCAGTTTTTCGGCCACCCTTCACATCACGCTGGTATGATCCGCGCCATAGCCATCGATGATGAACCACCGGCGCTGAGGGTGCTGGAAAACTTCTGCAGCGAAGTAGATTTCATCCGGCTGCTGAAGACTTTCACACGGCCCAATGAAGCGCTGGACTACCTGCTGCGGGAACCTGCAGACCTTATCTTCCTGGATATCCAGATGCCTTCCATATCAGGGCTGGAGCTTTACAAAAGTCTAGGGCAAAGCACCATGGTGATCTTCACCACCGCGCACAGCGAATATGCCGTAGAAGGCTTCAATCTCTCGGCCGTCGATTATCTCCTCAAACCGTTCACGCGAGAGCGATTCGTACAGGCGGTACAGAAAGCCAGGGAGCATTACAGCCACCTGCAGCATGCAGGGGACCGGCAGATACCCCCGCCACACCTGCTGATCCGGGCCGACTACAGCCTGATACGCGTACCCCACGCCGACATACTCTTCGTCGAAGGGCTGGATGACTACCTGCGTATCCACCTGCAAAACGGCCGCAATATAGTAGCGCGCATGACGATGAAACACCTGTTGTCCCTGCTTCCGGCGGCAGATTTTGCCCGGGTCCACCGCTCTTTTATTGTAGCGCTCGGCCGCATCGAACGCATCCGCGGCAAAGTGATCACCGTATCAGGCCGCGACATCCCGGTCGGCCGTATGTACGAAGACGACTTCCTGGCCCGCTTTGACATCCCCGAATAAACAACCGTCCTACCATTGGCCTCATAAATCCGGTTGTTGACCGCTAATCGGGGTGAATCACCCAACTGGCAGCAGAAACCGGCGTTCTTTTCATACAGACAAACCGACACACGCTATTTCATTGTCCTAAAACAAGATACCTATGGAAAGGAAGGAATTTCTCAAAGCAGCAGGACTGATGGGCCTCACTTCACTGCTGCCGCTCGGTAAAGCTCAGGGGGCAGTCAACCGTATGACACATGCGCGCCGGCTGGCCGGCGGCGGGGGCTGTGTGCTGATCCCCACCGAAACGGCCGGCCCCTACCCGCTCGATCTCAGCGGCAACGATAGTATGTTCAGAAGCGATATCACGGAAGGCAATACCGGGACTCCTCTGAGACTGACACTGACCGTAGTCAATGTCAACGACGACTGCAACCCCATCCCGAACGCACGCCTGGATATCTGGCATTGCAACAAAGACGGCTACTACTCCGGCTACGGCAACCAGCCGGGATACCTCGGCACCCAGAGCCATGTCGGCAAGACCTTCTTCCGCGGTATACAGCTCACGGACAGCAACGGGCAAGCGGAGTTTCTCACCATCTATCCGGGTTGGTACCAGGGCAGGGTGACGCATATCCATTTACAGGTATTCCTGAGCTCGGTGCTCAGCGCCACTTCACAGATGGCCTTCCCTGACACACTCAACACTGCCGTATACAATACCTCACCCTACAACGCACACGGGCAAAATCCAACGAACAACAACAACGACAATGTATTCTCCGACAGCGCCAATACCCAGTACCAACTGGTTGATATCCAGGAGGACGGCAATGGTGGCTACGAAGCTTCGCTCACTATAGGGATCAATGCACCGGTGACCGGGCTGATCAATATAGAACCGGAAACGGGCGGCCAGTTCAAACTCTATAGCAACTATCCGAACCCCTTCAGCAATGCAACTACGATCCCCTTCACACTGACCAATGCCGCCAGGGTAAAGATCGACCTCTACGACCTGCAGGGACGACATGTGCTGCAGGTGACAGACGAGCAAATGAGTCCCGGCGAACAGCGGGTCGTACTACAGCGCAATGGTACTGGCATCAACCTGCCACAGGGTAGCTATGTGTACCAGCTCTCGGTAGAGAACAGCAACGGCCTGTTCAGGCAGTGCAAACTGATGACCATTCTATAGAGCCGGCCCCCGCCCGGTCATACCAACTGTACCGGGCGGGCAAACCCTACCAGGACCCGGCGCTTCCTATCCTCTCCACGCGGACACCTGTATCAAAACCGGACATACAGGTGTATCGTTTGCGAACACATATTTACAAACAATATGTATAATATGATATAATACACTCTTTTGTGATTTGGCATGCTTTTGCATGTATATTAAGCATACCGATGACCAAAAAGACAGCCTGTGGACAGAGTGATCGCAAACAGATCCCGGACAAAACAGAAAACACTCGGCATAGCCATGGCCGGGCTGCTGTTGGCCGTGATCGCTGCGCTCGCCCTCACACAAGGACGCCAGCGGCTAAAAGTCAACGCCGAACGGATCACAACGGGTGAAATACGCCGGGGGGCTTTCCGCGAGTTCATCCCCGTACAGGGTGTCGTACTGCCACTCACCACGATCTACCTGGATGCGCTCGAGGGGGGACAGGTAGAAGAGATATATGCGGAAGACGGAGCTATGCTGAAAAAGGATCAGCCGATCCTGCGACTGGCCAACACGGACCTCGAACTCAGCCTGGCCAACCAGGAGACAGCGGTCTTCGACGTACTCACACAGATGCAGAACACCCGCAACAATGCGGAGCAGAATACCATCCGCCAGCTCAACCAGATGGCTGAAGTACAGAGTGCACTCGCCGAGGCAGAACGCGTCCACCGGCTCAACCGCTCGCTCTATGACCAGGAAGTGATCAGCAGGCAGGAATACCTGTCTGTCGAAAACAACTACCAGTACCAATTGCGGCGCGAGGAGCTCACCCGTAAGACGCTGTACCAGGACTCCGTCACCAACTACCAGCAGATCCTTCAACTCTCCGAGTCGCGCAAGCGTATGGAGAGAGCGCTCGAACTGATGCGCCGCAAAGTGGACGACCTGGTCGTGCGCGCCCCCGTAAGCGGCCAGCTCACCTCGCTCGACGCGGAAACCGGTCAGTCGCGCAACAAAGGCGACAGGCTCGGCCAGATCGATGTCATGAGCGGCTTCAAAGTAAGGGCAGATATAGACGAGCACTATATATCAAGGATCTATACCGGGCTGGCCGGTGTTTTCACTTTCGCCGGAAAGGACTACACACTGCGGATCAGGAAGGTATACACCCAGGTGGTCAATGGCCGCTTCCAGGTAGACTTTGAGTTTGAAGGAGCTGTGCCCGAAGGGATCCGCAGGGGGCAGACCCTGCAGATCCGGCTCACACTCAGCGACGAAACGGAAGCCGTCCTGCTGCCTAAGGGCGGGTACTACCAGCAGACAGGCGGCAACTGGATATTCAAACTCTCCGCTGACGGGACGCGGGCGTATAGGACTGAAATCCAGGTAGGCCGGCAGAATCCCGAGTACTATGAAGTCCTGAACGGGTTGCAACCCGGCGACCGCGTGATCGTCTCCAGCTATGAAACCTACGGCCAGATGCAGGAGCTGATCCTGAAATAGGCAGGCCCTGATTATCCATAATAAATGATACAGAAACACCCAGTATTCCATATGATACAGATCACCGACCTCGAAAAGACCTACCGCACCGAAGAAGTGGAAACCATGGCACTCAACGGGCTGAACCTGGAAGTAGCGCAGGGCGAGTTTGTAGCTGTCATGGGGCCATCCGGCTGCGGCAAGTCTACCCTGCTGCATATCCTCGGCCTCCTGGACAGCGCCGGCAGCGGCAGCTATCGCTTCAACGGCCAGGAGGTAGCCCGCCTCAATGAACGCAACCGGGCCGATCTGCGCAAACACCATATCGGCTTTGTTTTCCAGAGCTTCAACCTGATCGATGAACTGACCGTGTTCGAGAACGTGGAACTGCCCATGATCTACACCGGCATAAAGTCTGCCGAACGAAGGCGGCGCGTAGAGGAGGTACTGGACAAAATGCAGATCATGCACCGACGCAACCACTTTCCGCAACAGCTCTCCGGCGGCCAGCAGCAAAGGGTCGCTGTGGCCCGGGCAGTGGTCAACCGGCCCAAACTGATCCTGGCCGATGAGCCGACAGGTAATCTCGACTCGGTCAACGGCAGCGAGGTCATGCAACTCCTGACCGACCTGAACGAAACGGGAACAACCATCGTCATGGTCACCCACTCCGAACACGACGCGCGGTACAGTCACCGCATCATCCGCATGCTAGACGGGCAGACTGTACTGGAGAATTTCATCGCCTGACATCCTATGTTAAAGCACGTACTTGTTCTTTCATACGAGGGGGTCGTCCACCAGGGACGGCCTCCTTACTCCAACGCTAATGCCACCTGGTGATACAAGCTACCACCGCAAAGACTACTACAGATCATGGTCAAAAACCTCTTCATACTCTTCTGGCGGATATTCACCCGGCACAAGTTCTTCTCGTTGATCAATGTTGCCGGGCTATCACTCGGCATTGTCTGTGCGCTCTTCATCTACCTGTACGTGCAGGACGAGATGAGCTACGACCGCATGCACGAGCACTATGACCGGATCGCAGTCGTCGGCACTTCCATCTCCCGCGAAAATGAAGAGAACCGGTATGCGCTTTGCAGCCGCACGGCGGGCGAGTACATACGGGACAAATACCCCGAGATAGAAGCCCAGACCCTGATCCAGAAATGGAAACCCGTGCTGCGCATCGATGACCAGTACTTCAACCAGGACCAGATGATCTTCGTCGAGCCGGACTTCTTCCGCATATTCAGTTTCAAGACACTGGAAGGCGACCCGGCCAAAGCTTTCAGCGATCCCTTCCAGATCGCTCTTACGGAGAAAATGCGCGACAAGTATTTTCCCGGACAGCAGGCTACCGGCAAAATGCTGATCTTCAACGATAGCCTGCAGCTGCAGGTGGCGGGTGTGGTGGAGACACCACCGCGCAATTCTTCCCTGGTATTCGATGCGCTGGTATCCTACGAGACTCTGCGAAAGATCAACCCCGGCTTCACGGACTGGACCTATCTGACAGGCCATCTCTACGCACTCTGTTCGTCGGAATCAGCGTTCGGCAGCCTGGCCGACAAACTGAAACCGCTGCCTATGGAACAGTTTGCCGAGGCGCTGGCTGGCTCCGGTATGCATGTCGAGCTGGACCTGGAACGTCTGAGCGATCAGCGGCTCTACAGCAAAAAGACGCACACATTTTCACCGACGGGCGATATCACTTACGTGATGACATTCGGCACGATCGCCTTTTTCATCCTGTTACTCGCGGTCATCAACTATATCAATCTCAGTACGGCGAGGGCGACAGAGCGTGCCAGGGAAGTCGGCATACGCAAGGTCTGCGGATCCAGTCGCAGTGGGCTCATCTCACAGTTCCTGGCCGAGTCAGTCCTGATCGCTTTCTGTGCGCTGGCGCTCAGCCTGGTCGTGACCGCGCTGTTACTGCCGGGGTTCAACGCACTGACAGAGAAGGCCTTCAGCAGAAGCGACCTGCTCGGGCCGGAGTTCCTGCTGGCAGCGGCAGGCATAACGCTGCTCACCGGTATCGCCGCAGGTTTTTATCCTGCCTTTGTACTGTCGGGCTTCGAGCCCATCACCGTCCTACGCGGCAGCTTCAAACGATCGGCCAGGGGACAATGGCTCCGGCGTGTCCTGGTCGGCTTCCAGTTTGTCGTATCGATCGCACTGATCTTCTGCTCCCTGGCTGCCTATCGCCAGATCAGCTATATGATCCACCGCGACGCGGGTTTTGACAAGGAACAGGTCGTGGTACTGGAAGCCGCCCAGGTATCCCGCCAGAAACTCAACAGCAGGCTGGATGCCTTCAGGAACGATGCCGGTCAGTACCCGTTCCTGCAGGAGATCACAGCTTCCAACAGTATACCCGGCCGGGGGACATCCTATATGACGACCTATCCCGAAGGCATCGGCGCCGGGGAGACCAGGGCGATGTGGGTCGTAGCGGCCGACTATGATTTCCCGGAGACTTATGGCCTGGAACTGGTGGCCGGCCGTTTCTTCTCAAGGGCGTTCCCGAGCGACGAGACTACGGGCTTCCTGATCAATGAAGCGGCCATACGGGAGATCGGCTGGAAGGACGGCCCGGAGAAAGCGATCGGCAAGCAGATCATCTTTGGCAACAAGGAAGGTCGTGTTGTTGGTGTTTTCAGGGATTTTCACTATTTTTCCATGAAGGACAAGCTCGGACCGATCCTGCTACACATCCACCCCCCGGCCTACAGCTTTGTGTCCGTTCGGATGGACCCGGCTGCTACCGGCCAGGTACCGGCAGCACTGCAGGACCTCTGGTCACGGCATTTCCCGGAATACGCATTTTCCTATTTTTTCCTGGATGAGGATTTCATTCGTCAATACGAGAGCGATCAGCGTCTATTGAATATCCTGTCCTTGTTCACCGGGATAGGTATACTGATCGCTGCATTCGGCCTCATCGGGCTGACCACTTACTCCGCCACGCAAAGGATGAAAGAGATCGGCATCCGCAAAGTACTGGGCGCATCCATACCGTCGCTCATCGTACTGCTGGGCCGTGAGCTGACAGCTATCGTACTGGCTGCATTCCTGATCGGCTCCACGCTGGGCTATGCGCTTGTCAACAGGTGGATGGAGGAGTTTCCGTACCGTACTACCATCAGCCTGCCTGAGTTCCTGGTAACTGGTATCGGGAGCCTGCTGCTGGCATGGCTTTTCACAGGCTTTGTGATTTACAGAGCTTCTGCCCGGTCTCCGGTCCATGTACTGAAAACGGAATAGCATCCGCAGCCTACATCCCGGTCACCCTTCAAACCAGAGGGTGAAGACCGTACCCTCGCCAGGCGAGGATTGCAACTGGATGCGCCCACGGTGCAGGGACATGATCTGCCTGCATAGATTGAGGCCGATCCCGTTGCCGTTCTTACGGGTACTGAAGAAAGGTACGAAGACTGTCTCCTGCAACCCGGCAGGTATGCCGACGCCATTGTCGGATACACGAATGCACATGCCACGCCCCTGCAGAGATCCCGCGGATAGTATGATCCGGGGATGGAGTGTATCGCGGACCGCCTCTACGGCATTGAGCAGCAGGTTGATGAGCACCTGCTCGATCAGGCTGCGATCGATCCGCAATGTCATCTCATTGTCCTGCAGGACAATATCCAGCCTGATCTGTTTCTGGTCGAGCGAGGGTTGCATGAGCAGGCGCAGGTTTTCGAGCAGGTCCCATACCTGTACATCAACCGGCTGGGGCGTACCGACCCTGCTGAGATTGCGGTAGGAATCCGAAAACCGCATCAGTCCTTCGCTGCGGCGGCGGATTGTCTCAAGCCCCAGTTCCAGGTCTCCGAGCGCTGTGTCGTCCTGCCCGTCGATATAGGCGGCAAGCCTGGATCGCAAAGTATCTGCCAGCGAAGAGACGGGGGCCACGGAGTTCATGATCTCATGCGTCATCACGCCGAGCAGCTTCTGCCAGGCGACTGTCTCGGCTTCATCCAGCGCTCCGCCGATATGCTGCAAGGCTACCAGTACACTGGTCTCATCCTGTATCTGAAAGCGGCGTGCGGACATGACGACATGAAAAGTGAGGTAATCCTTTTGTACGGGTACGACCCTGCGCTCGCCGGGCCGCAGCGATACCAGTTCGGCATAGACCACGGGCGATCTGGCTTCAAGCGCATGAATCGTACGCAGGTAAGGTATGCCGAGCAGTTGCCGGGCTGCCTCGTTCATCCACTGCACACGGCCGGTCTCCTGTTCGTAGGAAAGTATGCCCGTATCTACCAGGTCCATGACCTGCCTGAGGTACTGATGCTGGGTCTCCCGCTCCCTGCTGATACTCCTGAAAGCAGCATTGATGCGGTTGAACCCGCTGCGGAAACCTGTGAGCCCGGCCGGCGCTTTTCCTTCGTCAAAATGCCGGGAAAAATCCCGGTATTGTATTGCTTCTACAAACTGGTCCAGCTCCCTGCGCGGGTAAGTGAACAGCCTGAACAACCGGTATGGTATCCAGATCAGCAGGGGCAATAACAGGCTTGCATAGAGGTACCGGCCCTGTAATACCAGGAATGCTGCCAGGCAAAGCAAGCCAAAAAGCAGGCTCACCCGCAGCCATATGCGCAGATGCTCTCCCCTAGATATCATATTTGCTCATGCGACGGTACAACGCAGTGCGGGTCAGGCCCAGCGAACGCGCTGCACGTGTAATATTGCCCTGGTGTGCCTGGATGGTCTGCAGGATAGCTTCGCGCTCGACCGCACTCAGGGGCCGACCTGGCGACCTGCTGCCTGTAGCATCGTCGGGCGAATGCTCCAGGGAAGAGAAGATAAGCTCATCCGCACCGAGTACTTCACCCTCGGACATGATGACGGCCCGCTCCAGGACATACTGCAGTTCGCGTACGTTGCCCGGGAAACTATAATGCATCAGCTTGTCTCGCGCGGCCGGGGCCAACTGCAGCGTACCTTTCATGTACTTGCCTGCATATAGATCACAGAAGTGACCGGCCAGCAGGAGGATATCCTCTCCCCGCTCCCGCAGTGGCGGCACGAATATCTCTACCGTATTGATCCGGTAGACCAGGTCCTTGCGAAAGCGTGTCTCATCGGCCAGCTCGCGTACCGGCAGGTTGGTGGCGCAGACCAGCCGGATATCCACGGGAAGCAGATGCACGGAACCGAGGCGGGTCACCTGGCGGTTTTGCAGCACGCTAAGCAGTCGGGCCTGCTGTCGCAGGTCGATATTGCCGATCTCATCGAGAAAAAGCGTGCCTCCGCCGGCTGCTTCAAAGCGACCAACACGCTGCTCCCGCGCATCTGTGAACGCACCCTTTTCATGGCCGAACAACTCGCTTTCGAACAGGGTGTCGGACAATGCTCCTACATCTACTTTGATATACGGCCCGCGTGCCCGGAGCGACTGTTCGTGTATAGCCCGGGCGATCATGTCCTTCCCGGTCCCGTTTTCTCCCAGCAACAGGACGTTGGCATCCGTTGGGGCTACTTTGTGCAGCTTGGTAAAAAGCTCCTGCATGACCTTCGACTCACCCAATAAGGACGACTGGCCCGGCGTCCGGGACTGCGGCAGTCCGGCAGCCTGCCGCGATGCCGAAGCGGAGGGCTTGCTTACCGCATCGCGCACGGTATCTATCAGCCGCTGGTTGTGCCAGGGCTTGACCAGGAAATCCGACGCTCCTTCTTTTAGAGATCTTACGGCCAGGTCGATGTCTGCGTATGCCGTGACCATGATGACAGGCGCCGGCGATCCGCATTCGCGTATCTTGCGCAGCCAGTAAAGCCCTTCATTGCCGGAATTGACGGCAGCCCGGAAATTCATATCCAGCAATACTACATCAAATCCCGGCGAACGCAACAGGTCCGGCAAACGGTCGGGGCGCTGCTCTGTATGTATCGAGGCGACTTCGGTTTTCAGCAGCAGATGTACCGCCGTAAGTACATCCGGGTCATCATCCACCACCAGTACCCGCGCCTTCTTCAGATCCATAAGCCAATTGAAATAGTGCCTCTACAAATATAACGTTTTGAATGCAGTACCGGTATCGTGAATACCGCGTAGCGCCGGGCACAAATGCCCGGCTGCCTGAGCTAAAAAAAGCTCCGGGGACCAACCCCACGTTCATCGGTTCCGTAATCCTGAGAAATGCCACACCGCTCTATGAGTATGCACAAGACAATCCCGGCACGACTATGCGCCCTGCTGATCCTCCTGACCCCTGTTTGGACTATGGCACAGGCTCCGCAAACCTATTTCCTGGGCCACAGCCTGGTCAACTTCCATATACCCAATATGGTACAGAAGTTGTCGGATGCCTCGGGCACTACACATAGCTACCGTGTCCAGGTAGGCATCGGAGCCAATCTCGGCTGGCAGTGGACCCAGGCATACAGCGCACAGGGAGACATCTGGGATACGACGCTGGTGAGCGGCGGATTTACGCATTTCATCTTTACCGAAGCCGTCCCACTGCAAAATCACTTGGAATGGAGCGATACCTACAACTATGCGGACAGTTTCTACCGCTATGCCGCCGTGCATAATCCCGGTGTCCGGGCCTATGTATATGAGACCTGGCACTGCATCAACAGCGGAACGCCCGAAGGATGCCCCTGGGATGCGAATGAACATCTGCCCTGGAGGGAACGTCTCGGAAGCGACCTGGCAAAATGGGAAAGCATCATGGATACGCTCAGGCAGCGCCACCCGGGAAGTCCCGTCTTCCTCGCTCCGGCGGGCCAGGCGCTGGCCATGCTCTACGATAGTATAGAAGCCGGTCGAGTACCAGGCGTCAGTTCGATCGGTCATTTCTTCTCGGACGACATCCATCTTACGCAGACCGGCAACTACTTCGTCGCATGCCTTTTTTACGCCCTGATCCATGAACAGTCACCGGAAGGCCTGCCCGGCAGGCTTACCGACGAATGGGGCACACCTTACAGTAATTATCCTGATGAGGAGCTGGCGCTCCTATTGCAACGCATCGCATGGGACGTGGCTTGCAGTTATACGGAAAGCGGTGTTTCCTGCAGTACTACGGCAGTGCCGGTACCCGAAGAGTCTCCGACCATCGCCGTATACCCCAATCCCTCGACAGGTATGTTCTACCTGGAACACACCACGGGAGATCCGGTCATCGGGGCGGAGGTATCACATATCACCGGACGACAGGTACCGGCGGACCTGGTAATATCCGACAGACAGGCCATGCTTTCCGTAGATGATGTACCGGGAGTCTACATAGCAGAGCTGAAGTTCATGAGTGGACGGAGGGCTTCGGTGCGCCTTGTCCGTCTATGATCACGCTCATAATAGTGCCGGAAAGTATGTATCCGCTGTACGAAAGCCCGTAACTTTAACCTCATGCAGAGCAGCAAACCTACCATTCCTGACCAGGAAGTAAAAACCGTCATCCGCTTCACTGAATTCGATACGCCGCAGGGCGTCATGTGCGCAGCGGCCACGGACAAGGGGATTTGTATGTTGTGCTTTGACAGCGCTGCAGAGATGGATGCCGAACTGCAGGAACTCTGCACGGCGCTGCACGCCGTAGCATTGCCGGGCAGATCGGCCCTGCTGGATCAGTTGGAGACAGAGCTTGCCGGGTATTTTGAAGGCAACCTGCAGGCATTCTCCGTACCCCTGGATATGCCAGGGACAGCTTTCCAACAGTCCGTATGGGCGATGCTGCAGGACATACCCTATGGCAAGACCTGTTCATACAAAGAGCAGTCCCTGTCCATGGGCAAGCCGGATGCTATCCGGGCTATTGCCGCAGCGAATGGACAAAACCGCGTTGCGATCATTGTACCCTGCCACCGGGTGATCGGCTCCGACGGCAAGCTCACCGGGTATGCGGGCGGGCTTCATCGCAAGCAATGGCTCCTCGATCTCGAGCGGAGATACGGCCACCAGGGGCAACAGGTACTGTTCCTCTGAGAATGCGCTTTACACTGTAGCGATAATCTCATCCGCCGTATGCCTGATCAAAAAAAATCCTGGGTCCGGATTTCTTTTTGTGGAAGCTTAACATTAAATTTAGCACATCCAAGCGAATATACGGGACATAATTTTGGTATCTGGAAAACGGGAATTACGGCTTCCCTATCCGGTCAGATCGTTGTTTACTTTCTCCTTCGCACCTATGAGCGTCTGACGCGCCCGGGGTATCCGAAAGAAAGAAGGTCTGCGACCGACCGTCCGATGCCACCTGAAGGCCGCATTGTCATGCGTCAGCCGGCAGGTAATGATTATGTCTGATACCACCGGTTTTTGCCCCTCCATCACCGGCTTGTCTTTATACCCGGCTTTGACTCAGTCTTATTGAATCAAACACCACAAACAAGCCAATGGAACAACTACTACGCGATGCATCCGGCAACGTACTCAGGCTCGGAGGCTCTCAGAAGCAGACAGACAGCATTTTCGGTCCACTCGAAGGGCTGATCGGCACCTGGGTCGGCAGCAAAGGCTGGAACCTCATCGCTGTCCCCAACCAACAGGGCAGCTTTGAATTGCTGGTCGCCCCCTATACCGAGACGCTGACGATCACGCCGCTCAGCACGCCGACGCCCAACCGTGGCGGCAAGATCATACAGGAAGTGCCTACACTCATGTACCAACTGCAGATCCACAACCTGCTGGACGGGTCGCTGATGCATGCCGAAAACGGTACCTGGCTGCTCCTGCCCGACTGCCCGAGCGACTTCTCGATCGCCCGGCAAGCCTCTGTTCCTCACGGAGATTCTATCCTGGCGCTGGGTGGATCGGCAGTGACCCAGGGCAAACCGGATATACCGGATATCAGCACACTGCCGATCGCAGGCAACCCCTTCCCGGGCTATACGGACCCATACCTGACCCCATCGAATCCCCCGGGCTTCAGCAAGACCAACCCGAATGAGACCCTCCGGGATGCGATCAGCGGCCAGACGATCACCAGCACGACAACAATCTCCGTGAGTACGGCCAATAAGGGAGGCATCACTAATATTCCCTTCATAGCTCAGAACGCCAACGCTACTTTCTTTGAAGCTACTTTCTGGATAGAGACCGTACAGGCGCCGGGAGGCAACAGTTTCCTCCAGCTGCAATACTCTCAGAACACTACCATCGAGTTCCTGCCACAATTTGGCAACCCTTCGAAGTTGATCGAGTGGCCACATGTCAATATCAACACACTCGTCAAACAATAGACAGGCTCCGCAAGCCTATCGTCCGGGTCGCCGTCAGGCCCCATGGGTCAGATGGCGATCCCGGATATGATAAGGCAGCGGGCAGCTGGTCGGCAAAGCAGTCGCATATGATGACACAAGAACAGCTACAGGAAGTGATGATATTCCACCTGGGCAATTTCAATACCCAGGGTGTAACGATCGACGACAATACGATCCACAATACGGTGCTGAGTACGGGCGACGGATTCGGTACCGCCAACTCCAAGAATATCTACCGGGCCTCCATCCGCTGGACTCTCCAGACCAATGGTATGCAGGACAAGCCATGGCCTTCCGATTGGTTCACCAACAGCGTCACTTACCTGGCGACAAATATCATTTAAACCGGGAGGGTCATGCAACGCAACAAGATTATATCCCGCATACTGGTGGCTATCACAATGATGATGCCTGCCCTGTCAGGGCATACACAATCGCCTGTTCAGATCAACCTGGCTACACTGAAGACAACGCTGAGACAGGATGCACTGCAACTGGGCATCAGCTACGCTGAATCCCTGGACAGTATGTGGGAAAGGCAGGACTTCCTGCTGGCCGGCAAGAACTCGCTCCTGCTGATCACCCCGAATTTCCAGGTGCAGACAGGCAGCAGCGATGCGTTCTCTTCGATCACGGCGATGGTTACCGGGCTGGGCATGGTATTCCGGGATACAACCGTAGCCGGAGTAGTCACGCCCAATACCGCGAGGACCTTCCACACGTTTCCCGCCTCGGTCGGCGTAGAGACCAATAATACTTTCAGCATCATCAATGCGCTGGCAGAAGCAGGCTGGTCTCCCTGGTACCAGGCAGCGGGGCGTACAACCGTACCTAAATGGGTCAAAAGAACGAAACTGGGTGTATTCCTGCAGGGAGGATATAAGTTCGTGACTGACAGCACTGCCCGCAGCAACGCCGCAGGCGGAGCTGCAGACGAGAGCATGGAATCTGCGAACGGAGGCATCTTCCGCGCCAAGTGCAGCCTGGGGATAGATACGGACGCGCTGATCAACATCAGCCTGCTCCGGGTAGGACTCATCGGGTATGCAGACGGATGGTACGATTTTCTCAACCAGGCAGTCTATTACCGTCTCCAGGCCACGATCCGGTTTTACATCGCTCCGGGCAAATACTGGGATTTTCAGTACCAGAAGGGGTCCGGCGCACCTAATTTCAACCAGGGCGACCA
Organism: uncultured Saprospiraceae bacterium; assembly: GCA_964537925.1. GTDB lineage: Bacteria > Bacteroidota > Bacteroidia > Chitinophagales > Saprospiraceae > SLDF01. Next base: position 264,819 of record CAZICV010000004.1, read on the forward strand.
GTTCGGAACCGGGCTAACGATGGCTTTTTAGACTTCCAAACCGTAAACAATCAACTATCATGACCACATTCAGACCCGCAGTATCTCAGGATGATGGCTATGTCCAGAAGGTCATCAAATATATCCCCGCCGAAATAGTCGCCGGCTATACGGCCCTGGCGGGTTATCTCAGCCTGGATGCCAATATGCCCATCCCCGGCCATTATAAGACGTACTACCTGATACTGCTGGGCATACTGGTGGCGATCACGCCGGTATGGACCTACTTCGCCGTGCTGGATAATGCAAATACCGGCGGCAACACGCGAAGATCTGTCTTCCATGCAGTCATTGCGACGATCAGCTTTCTCATATGGGTGTACGCCGTCGGCAATCCTTTGCTCAAGGCGGTCATGTGCGAATGCAGCTCTACCAACTGCAGCAACTGCGGACTGTACAATCCCGTGCTGGGGGCGATCCTGCTGGTATTGTTTACCATATTGACACCACTCATCGAACGCATAACACTGGGCACACCGCTGCCCACGAACTGACCTGTCCCCGCGAATTGGGTACAGGTACAAAAGAGAATTGTTTTATCATTTGTGCAAAGGCCCGGATCAAACCATGTGTCGGGAGTAGCATGGGGAGACCGGGCCACTTTTTTGTCTATACCTATCTAAACCATTGCAGGGCAGGCTTCGTTTGGCCGGGAAGCCGTAAATTGGACTGGAACAGCTTTTACCTGGCAGTTACACACAACAGCCAACTATGAAAATCGACCGTGTCATCCCGGTACTCCGCATCTTCGATCTGGCCAAGTCGACAGAATTCTATATCGAATGGATGGGATTTGCCGTAGACTGGGAGTATCGGTTCGGGGAAAACTTCCCTTTGTACATGCAGATCAGCCGGGACGGTATCACACTGCACCTGTCCGAGCATCATGGCGACTGCTCTCCGGGGGCCAAAGTTTTCATACAGTGCTCCGATCTGGCCGGATACCATGCCCTGCTTACGCAGAAAAACTACCGCTACAACAAACCGGGGCTGGAAACAGCGCCCTGGAATGCATTGTGCATGGAAGTAACGGACCCTTTCGGCAATAAGCTCCTGTTCTCGGAAAGCAACGAGTGACCAGACCAACAGACACCGTGTGATCCAATTCTCTGCCGGCTGGCCTGGTCTCCGGTCAGAAGACTGGTCATCTGCTGTCATACCGCTCTCCCACATGAGATCATAAGGGCCTGCTCAATACTGCCGCAAGGGTCCCCTGTCGGTACGACCTGCGGGTATCTTCGCCGGCTTTTTCGCTCCTGGTCCAATCATCAAGATATACTTCACTATATGGGCGGTGAGCCGGAGGCACCCTACCGGTAGAGAATGTTCCAGGTACTGCAGGCATGTACACGCCAGCCCCTGGCTCACGCCTTATCCATCAAAAAAAGCCCGGCAACACTTTCTGTTGCCGGGCCGGAATGTATAAAACCAAAAATAATAGATCACATGCTTACCGTCGCCGTACCGAGAACGTACCGCTGATCGTCTTCTGTACCGGCGGATTCTGATCGATGGTCGCGTCAAAAGTTCCTGAGAATGAGCCTCTCCAGTACGTACCGGGTGTCTGGTCATATTCGCTGACGATGAATGTCATATCTACATTTTCAATCTCTCTGAACCCAGCGTTTATCCAGAGTGAGCGCGCACCTGAGAACTGGTATGTGCCTACACCGTTGATCTCGCCGCTGATAGAGATCAACGTCTGTCCCATGCTATCAAGTGGCATACCGATCAGGTAGATATAAGTCATTCCGCCCGGGTTAGGATCTTCATAGACCACCTGCTCACAAACATAGGATGTACCTCCATCTATCTCGAATATGATGTACTCTTCCAGGTCATTGCATACTTCGATATCACCTGCATGGATAACAGGCGCCGTAGGGTGGTGGGAGTAGATAACACTTTCCTTGGCTGTGGGTGGGTGTACACCCCTGATCTGGATCCCCGAATTGCTGCAGTTGAGGATCTGCGCGTCGAATGTACCGTCGGGTTCCACCGGTATGACCACGTAGAAGAAGGAATTGCTCAGGAGCGCATATCCCTCACTCAGCGGGCTGCCGCCGCAGTCGACAAGACGGCCGGAGACCTGTATCTCCGCGCTGGGTGCGGTGTTGACTGTGATATCTCCCGAGTCTGTATCTGACGCAAAAGGTCCTATCTGGGAAGTATAGAGGATCGTACCGCACCTGTCCGTGATCTTGAGCGTCAGCACCTCGTTGGCAGGTATTTTACCCTGGACGACACCATCTGTGCCCGTACCTGCATAAGCTACACCGGTCTGTCCCTGGCGCTCCAGTACCACGAAGTAGTTAGACAGCGGGACTCCGTCCTGGTTGATGAACCTCGCAGTCCAGTCGATCAGCGGGAACGGTGCGTCCACATTCCAGAAGGAGAAATGCGTTACTTTGCCTTCATATCCCTGGGCGGAAAGCTGGGCGCTACCCTCTTCCTTCCAGATACCTTCCTTCTGATCGAAGTGCCAGAGCGGGATCTCAGCGGGCGCATGGCTGTGCAGCGCTGCGCTGAGCGGAAAGAAAACAACCGCCTCCTGACCGGAAGCCAGGTTGAGCTTCTGACCGCCTGTGCCTTCCAGCGTAACGGCTGCCATCCCGTAGGTCTGCATCACTATCTCATTGCCCTGTGTATTGATACCCCATAGATTGCCGGGCATCTGGCGATACAGAGCTTCCGTGGCGGCATTGATATGACGGGCGTATACACGTACAGTACCTTCATATGCATTGCCGTTCTGGTCTACGAGCGCCCCAGCTTCAAAGCTGACACGAACTCCGTCGGCAGATTCGATCACACCGCCATTAGCGGTCGAAAAGCTGCCGGACAGGTTTTTCTTCAAGAGATCAACCTCTACATAGCTTCTTTTTGTTTTGCCGACCACAAAGGCCCGGGACCCTTCGAAATAGCCCTGCTTTTCGACCTGGATATACGCTCTGCGCGTATACAACGATGCGCCCTGCAGCACGAAAACACCATGAGCGTCGGTATAAGTAGTTTTTCCTCCACCTGTCACCTTGGCATCTTTGACCGGCTTGCCTGCATCGTCCCTGATGACACCGAAGACCTCGTGCGTCACCAGCGCCCCCAGGTCCACCTGTGGGTTATGTGGGTTCGGCACAAATATATCCGTATCCTTCTTGCACGCCTGGAATGTGACCAGGATCATCAGGAGGAGCAGGGTGAACATTGATCTTTTATTCATATCTTTTCTTTTTTCAGTGAATGAATGAGCAGTTTCTGACTATTGGTTCTGAATGGCCGTTCATTGTATTAGATACGACCGTGGGCTCATTCGTTGCCTGGTGTGAAGCGAATTCCTATTTGTATATGTGCTGTACGGTAAGATTGTCTGACGGAATAGCCCGGCTCGGTCACGGGAGATAGCTGTGCATTCCAGCAGGGCTCCGCAAAAACGGCCCAATTGCCCGCCAACTGGTAGGCAACCTGGAGAGAAAGATCGGCTGCTATGCCTGTACGTGGCTTGAAATAGCCGGATGTATCCGCGGCGATATCGTAGATCGACCTGGACTCATCCATGATGGTACCGCGGCGATTATACAGAAGGTTGAACGCTGCACCGGCACGGAGCCCTACGGACCACCTCTCGGCGGACCAGGTATACCCGATACGCACGGGCAGGTTGAGCGTACGATAGCGGTTGTAGCTGGTGATATACCGTGCACCTGTCTCCGTGATCGTATCCGTACGCACCAGGTTGCCCGTAACAGGGTCATATATATCGCGGATGGATGTACGTACTTCCTGGGCATTGGTGTACTTGAATACCTCATTGATCATACCATAGGTAAGGCCAGCTTCGATAGCTACGCCGGATTCATCCATCCAGCCGATCCTCGCCCCGGCAGTATTGGTATACCAGTTGCTCTCCAGCGAATCCCTCAACTGTGCATATACCCGGCTGTCGGCGCCGCTTTCCAGCCTCCGGAATGCTTGCCCCACTCCCCCGAATACGTCGATATAAAGCCTACCCGAACGGCTGGGCCCGAAGGAATAGCAGTCGTCCGGATCCACTTTCGGCAGCGACAGGAGCGCTTCCTGCCTGTCCACTGACTTCAGCAGGACAGACAGTGGCGCCAGCGCCGGGGTTCGCGGTGCAGTGGCCGGCAGGAGATCCATCTCGTTCAGGACAGCGCGGGCCTCATCTGCAGTAGGTGTAGCTATACCAGTGGCACCTGCTGCTGCAGCTTCACCGGCAGATGTCATCCCTGCATCTGCAGACCGGCGGGTCCGGGTATGGGCTGCTCCGGTATAGGATCCATCCGCAGAATTGTGGCCGGCAGCGCCTGCCACCCCTGCCGCTGCTTTGGCGCGGACAGATGTTTCTACCGCAGTGTGACGGGCCGACTGCAGGTCAACTGTGCGGGTATCCTCAGAACCCAGACCGGTAGCGGAGCTAGCAGTCCGCAACTCTTCCGAGCGCTTTTCCACTGCCCCGGCTTCCCGGCTGGTAACATGAACTTCTCTTGGTGAAACTGTCCCACCGCCATACCAGCCGAGCTTGTTGCCCGAATAGATCAGTGCAGCCCCTGCCAGTAAAAGCAGCAGTACCCACAGCGCACGTCGCCTGTATGGCGGGCGTTGGGCGGGTGGAGCGCCGGTCGCTATCCTGTCAAAAAAGTTGTCGGGAACGGGCGAATGGTAACTATCCAGGCGATCCTTCCAGTTTTGCTCCTGTTGATTCGTGTTCATAAGTGTATTTTTTGAGCTGCTTCCAGTCGACGCTGTATCCATTTGCGCGCCTTGAGCAATTGTGTACGCGAAGTGCTTTCGTCGATCCCGGTCATACCGGCGATCTCCTTGTGGCTGAATCCATCCAGTACGGACAGGTTGAAAATGGTCCGGTATCCGTGCGGCATCTCTGCTATCAGGTGCAGTATCTCCTCTTCCGAAAGCCGGTCGAGGGCGGCGGGCTGCACTGCCGGTTCCCGGGCGGGGGAAATGTCGTCTAGATCACTGAAATCAGCACGGCGGCTCAGAGACCTCAGGCAGGTGTGTACGACCAGCCGCCGGAGCCACCCCTCAAACGAACCCTGCTGCCGGTACTGGTGCAGGTAGCTGAAAACACGTATGAAACTATCCTGCAGCATATCTTCCGCATCCGGCTGATTGCCTGCGTATCTCCTGCAAATAGTCATCATACGGCCAGCAAACCGTTCGAAGAGCATCCTCTGCGCTTTGCGATCACCGCGCAGACATTTATCTATGATCTCTTGTTCACCCACACGTTCACCTTCTAGTGTCAGATACACAGCGTCGCAGTTTCGTTGCCCGGAGATCATGCGATCGACAAAAAAAACTTTGTACACAGCAGATCTGTCTGCGACTGTTCTAACTTAATACGCAAAGCCTGCAGATGTCGTCAATGGCGACAAGGATTTTTGGCTGGTCTCTCCCCTGCCGGGCTTCAATACACATTGTAAAAGCGGTTGCTGAACAAGGGCTTTGTATGCCTGGTGCTGTCATAAGGATGCTCTATGACGCGGTAGTCATAACAATCCGGATCGATGGTATCGGCACTCATAGGTACATGATAGACGCGTTCGATGATATAGTCTTTCTTCCCGGTCAGGGCAAAACGGAAATGCAGGTAATTGTCCAGGAGATAAGAGTCGGTGAAGAATGTCTGCCCGTCTTCCATGCGGTCTATCGCCCGGTCGGTGTCTATGGAGAACCCCTCAAAGTCGGTAATACGCTTGTCGAAACTGCAGATCAGGGCAACCTGTATCACCAGCGCGGCAGCTATCCAGTATCTCAGGAACAACCTGTCTCCGACGATACTGTATAAAAGATGACCCAGCAGGATCGCCAGCGGTATACTGAGATAAGCAAAGGTCCTGCTGAACGCGATCACCGAATGCAGGATCACTAAAACCGGGGCAGACCAGGCGAATAGCGGCAGACCATAACGCTGTACTCCGCGCTTATTCATCAACCAGGCGACCGTGGCAGCGACCAGCAGCACGAATATGAATACGGGATCCAGTCCGGTCGTATCGCGCAGGGTCTCCATCCAGAATCCAGGTGACTTCAGCAGGACTTCCAGGCGGCTGATAGGCTGTACGATGGGGTTATAAAACAAAGCCTGCGGCCAGTTGACGATCATGATCGGTGTGTAGAGAAACAATACCGTGAAGACCAGGGCCAGGTGATTGCGGATATACCGCCAGGGATGGCGAAGGGCTACCGGCAACAAGATCCACTGGCCGGAAAGAAAGGGATACAGGAATGAAGGCATTGTAAAAAAACCGCCGACGCAGGCCGTTACATACCATAGCCAGTAAAAACGATTGGCCGGGGACTGCCTGATCTTGAATAGTGCGTACAGCATCCAGGTCGTGAAGAGAAAGAGCAGTGCGTATCCCCGGCTGAGGTATCCGTAATGGATACTGAAGAAAAAAGTGGTGTACAGGGCCGTAGCCGGTATAGCCGCCTGCCTGGAACCATACTCCCTGACCAGGCTGTAAAACAAAAAGGCGGAGAGCAGGTAAATGATCATCGCCGGGATCCGCATGGATAGCAGCGGATCGAACGGCAATAGTATGGAGATATTGGTCAGTACGGAATGAAGGACATGGTTGTTGGGCGCCGGGTAATAGGAAATCGAAGACAGCACGGATTTGGAGGAAAAATGCAGGTAAGTCCAGGCCTCATCATAGGATACCGGCTGTGTAATGCCGTAGAAAATAATGGCTGCCGAAGGCAGTATAAGCAATATCCACATACGCTCGCCGACCAGGAAAGCCTGTATACGACTGTTCAGAGATGTATGGAAGGCCGGCGCTATACCCGAAAATACATGATATACCCGGTCACGTCTGCGGTAGGTAAGTATAAGCAACGCGGAGAGTAGCGTCAGCAAACCGGTAGCTGCGTAGATAACCGGCGGCGGCAGCTTCTCCTGCAACTTGTCCATCCTGTCTGTTTCGTTCACCACCAGTGCTACAAAATCCATCAGGCGCTCATAGCCGAGCCAAAAAACGAAAGCCTGTGCGAGGATCAACCCGGCCAGGACCGCCAGGATCAGGATATTAAAAGCTCTTTTCATAAACAGAAGGCCAGGGCTTGCGAAACCTGGCCGGATGCGGGCGCTCCGGCCAATATCCGAAGATAGTGCTTTTGTTGTCGGGCCGTATCCGGAATACGCTAAAACACTGGTCACCCTGTCCCGGCATGACACTGCCCAGGAAAACAGAGAGGGGGCCGGATCAGCTCCGCCCCCCTCTCCGCCATATGTATCGCTCTCCGGAACCCGGCCCGGTCATTTATCGACCTGCTCGTGTTCCTGGTCAGCCTGCAGAGCGGCCGGAGCAGGCTGCTGCGGTTTACGGTTACCGAACAGCCGATCCAGCCTTTCTTTCGATTTGTCGACTATGTAGTATATCGTCGGCACGAGCAGCAAGGTGAGTACCAGTGAGCTGGTGAGACCACCTATGATCACCCAGGCCATACCGTTTTTCACTTCCGCACCTGAGCCCGTCGAAAGCGCGATCGGAAGCATACCGCAGATCATGGCGATGGTGGTCATCAGGATCGGCCGGAGCCGCTCCTTGCCTGCTTCGATCAGCGACTCCTTCAGGCCGTGGCCCTGCTCTTTCAGGTGATTTGCGAAGTCTACGATCAGGATACCATTCTTGGCTACAAGCCCCATGAGCATGATCAGGCCTACTATGGCAAAGATGGTCAGTGACTCCATTGTAAGGGCCAGGGCCAGCAGTGCACCGATCAGCGCTACCGGGATCGAAAACATGACCACGAAAGGATAGACTACACTTTCATACAGCGCGACCATGATCAGGTATACAAGCACAAAACCGATCAGCATCGCAAAGCCGAGACTGCCAAAAGCATCCGACTGTTGCTGTGCCTGCCCCAGGTAGGTGATCAAAACGCCCTCCGGCAAGTCCAGCTTGCCGACACCCGCCTGTATCTCGGCAATGATCGTACCCATCGGGCGGCCCGAAGCAAAGCCCGTGACATTGATACTCTTCAGGCGATCGTAGCGCTGCAGCACTGTCTGGCCCTGGCGCTCGGATATCTCTGCCACATCGCTCAGCCGCACGTCTACGCCCCTGCTGTTGCGTATGGATATATTGCGCACACTCGCGATGTCCTGCCTGTCGGCTTTTTCGGAGATCACATTGATGGCGTATTCTTCTCCGCTCTCCGTATACTTGAGCTGATCATTGCCCCGGAATGCGATCTGGAGCGCACTGCCTATCTCGGGCACGCTGAGCCCGGCCATCAGCACCCGGTCGCGGTCCAGCCGGATATCTATCTCGTTCTGGGGCGTCTTGGTGCTGAACTCTACATAGTCGGTACCTGCCGTGCCAGACACGACCGTACGGATCTTCTTGGCCGCTTCCCAGATCGAATCGAGGTCGGTCCCACGCACAGCGATCTGTATCGGGGCATCGCCTGACCCTACCAGGCCGACCGGCTTGATGGTCACCTTGACTCCGGGAATAGTGGATATCTCGTCCCGCATCAGCGCACCGAACTGATTCTGTGTGATCCTGCGATCACCCTTGTCGACCATCTGTATGGTCATCTCGGCTATATTGGCTGTACTGTTGCCGCCCACAAGGGCATTGCCCGCCTGCGTACCTACACTGGTGAATACCTTGAGCACTTCGGGATGTTTCATGACAATCTCTTCGGCGCGCAGTACTACCTGGTTTGTCATATACAGCGGGGTTTCATTGGACATTTCCAGTGAGACGTTGATCTCTCCCCGGTCGCTCTCCGACATGAAGGCCGTACCGATGAAACCTGAAGGAACCAACGCGAATGCACCGGCAAAAAGCAGGACGATGCCCAACAGTATGTACCGCTTGTGCCCCAGCGCCCAGGACAAAGTCCGTCCGTAGAACTCCTTCAGGCGGTCTATCTGACGCTCGAACCCGAGGAAGAATCTTCCGCGCAGGCTATCCTTCGTGAGGTGCTCGAGCTTGCCGAAGCGCGATGCCAGAAGCGGGGTCAGCGTGAATGCCACCAGCAAGCTCATCAGCGTGGAGAAAACCACGACCAGGGAGAACTCCCGGAGGATATTGCCGATCATACCGGTACTGAGGGCCATCGGCACGAATACCACGACATCCACCAACGTAATAGCCACTGCCGTAAAACCGATCTCACTCCTGCCTTCGAGCGAGGCCCTCCGCTTATCCTTGCCCATCTCCATATGCCGGAAGATATTCTCCAGGATCACGATACTGTCGTCCACCAGGATACCTACCACAAGTGACAGGGCCATCAGTGTCATCAGGTTGAGCGAGAACCCGAAAGCATACATCAGTATGAAAGTGGGTATCATGGCCGAAGGAAGCGCGATCAGGACGAAGAACGAACTGCGCAGGCTGTGCAGGAAGAGCAGCATCACGGCCGCCACGATAAAGACCGCCAGCATAAGGTCGTGCATCACCGCATCGGCCGAGGCCAGCGTGTAGACGGACTGGTCGACGGCTATATCGAACCGGAGGTCTTTCGAAGCATACTGCTGCACCAGGTCGTCAAGTCTGGACTTTATGCCTTCGCTTACCTTCACGGCATTTGCATCGGCCTGCTTGGTGATCTCGATACCAACACCCGGCAACCCGTTGATACGGTTGGTGGTCTTGCTCTCGGCAGGTCCGTCCGTGACAGTGGATACGTCGCCGAGCAATATACGGCTGCCGGACGGTGTCTGTGCGATCACCAGGTCGCGTATCGCCTGTACGTCCCGAAACTTAGCATCGAGGCGAATGGCATAACGTCCCATGTTGCTTTCGACACTTCCGGCCGGAAACGAAACATTGGCTGCAGCCAGCGCCTGGTTGATAAGCGCCGGAGACAGATTGTAGGTGGAGAGCCGGTCCTTGTCCAGGGCTATACGGATCTCGCGCTGGTTGCCACCGATGAGATTGACCTGCCCTACACCGTCCACGTTCGAAAGAATCGGTTTGATCTGTTGTTTGATCAGGTCATATAGTTCCGTCTCAGATAGACTTCCCGAGGCGCTGAGCCGGAGAACAGGCAGCTCTTCGGAGTTGAACCGGTTGACCACCGGATCATCGGCATCTTCGGGGAGCAGCGCCCTGGTCTGGTTGATCCGGCGCTCTGCGTCCTGCTGGGCAATGATGGTACTGGTACCTGTCTTGAGCTCGATGATGATCGACGAAATGCCTTCACGCGAAGAAGCGCTGATGTGCTTGACACCTTCTATAGAGGCCAGCGCGTCCTCGAGCGGCTTGGTGACGCTGGTCTCTACCTCTTCTGCAGAAGCGCCCCGGTATCCTGTGACTACGGAGATCACATTGGCCTCGAACCTGGGCAGCAGGTTGTAATTGAGGCTATTGTAACTGATCACCCCGAAAAGGATCAGTGTGAAAAAGACCACAATGATCAGCAGGGGGCGTTTTATGGATAGTTCTGTGAGGGTCATGAGCCGGGATTATTGATTCACAATTTCGATGAGGCTGCCGTCGGCCAGGTTGATCTGTCCGCCTGTAATGACCTGATCTCCTTCCTGCAGGCCGTCGATCACTTCTACTCCGTTGCCGGTTTCACGGCCCAGCACAAGCCTGCGCATTTCGGCACGGTTGCCGTTGACGAGAAATACAAAGGGATTCTTCGTGCCTTCCACCAGTGCAGTCTTGGGCACCTGCAATACCTCGCCGCCGGATCTGAGATCAAATTCGGCGCGGATGAACGTACCCGCTTTCAGCGGAGTACGGCCGCCGGCCTGCAGTGTGAGCTCTACGGCATAGTTGTGGTTCTGGTCTCCCCGGGGGCTGATATAGCGGATCTTTGAAGAGATCGTTGCATCCGGGTAGATATCGCACCTGACCGGTACCGACATGCCCGGCCTGAGCCGGTACACTTCCTTTTCGCTCACCATGACCGTCGCTTTCATCCTTGCATTGTCCACGATAGTGGCAATCGGCGCACCTGCATTGACAAATTCGCCGGCTACGGCATCTTTCTTCACCACGATCCCGGAGATCGGGGCCATGATCCGGGCATCCTGGATCTGTTGTTCGATCTGGGCTGCCTGCAGGCGGGCATTGTCAAGGTTGTACCTGGCGTTGATCACTTCGACTTCAGTAGCTGCATTCCCGGCAAACAAGTCCCTGGCGCGTGCATGATCCTGCTCGTATTTGGTGATCAGCAGGCGTGTCGAAGCCAGGTTCAGTTCACGCAGACTGTTGTCTACCGACCCGATGACCTGTCCCTTGCTCACCACGGAGCCGAGCTCTACCTGAAGGCTGATCAGCTTGCCCGATGTAGTGGCGCTGACTACCGCTTCTTCCTGCGACTCTACCAGGGCCGGCAATGTAAACCGGCTTTCGACGGGAGCCATCTTCGCTGCAGCGACAGATACCGGTATGGCGACCATAGAGCGATCCACCACCTTGTTCTGTTCGTCGATCCTGGACTTGTTGCCGGCGAGCGTAAATCCCATCCAGATAAAAACGGCTATGATGATACCTGCTACGAGGAGATTTTTCAAGATTTTCATTGTGCGGGTTTTATGATTGATTTTGCTTGGGTATGTTATAGTTTTTCGGTATATTGAAGGAGTGTGCCTTGTGCTTTCTCCAGGTCGAGACGCGCCGACAGGAAGTTGAGCAGCGTGGTGATATAATTGCTCTGTGCTTCTTTGTAGGCATACTCTGCATTGAGAAAATCGGCAAGAGCGGCAGTCCCGCTGCGGTACTGGACCGCTGTGGTCCCGAACACTTCGGAAGCCAACTGGAGATTCTCCCTGGTGGTGTTGAGGCTGGTCAGTGCGCTCAGTAGCTGTGTGTTGGCATTCTGGTGCTGCAGGCGCATATTGGCTGCAGAGAGCCGCTGGTTTTCGAGGGCGTTGCTCAGGCTGAGTCTGCCCTGCTCGACCTGGCTGGCCGTCCGGAAACCGGAAAAAATCGGTACCTGGAGACGAAGCCCGACGGCAGCGTAGTCAAACCACCGGCCAAAGGACCCGAAAAAATCATCTCCGAAAGCCATCGCCCCGTACCGGCCGTAGAAAGACAAAGTCGGCTGATAGAGCGCCTGCCTGCGCTTCAGATCCAGTTCCTGCAGCGTGATGTTCTTTTCGAGCAGCCTGTAGTCCACCCGGTTGCGCAGATCAAATCCGGGGCCTGAAGGGAACTCTGCCTGCAGCGAGAGATCAATATCATCAACAATCTGCAACGGGTGTTCCAGCGGCATCCCCATAGCATTTTTCAGTTGGTCGAGCGATAGTTGCAGGTTGGTCTGCACCAGCGTGCGCTGCGACGTTATATTGTTGAGGCTCACACGCACCCGGTCCAGGTCGATCTTGCGGATCACGCCCTTTTCGTGCTGCAGAGAGAGGACTTTGATCAATTCGCGGTACTGATCTGCATTGACCGCAAGCAGCTTTTCCTGCTCGATCAGTGTCAGCACACGATAATAGGCCGAAGCTGTGTTGTATACCAGCTCTTCGTCACTCTGTGTCCGGCGTATGGCGGCCATTTCTTCATTGACTTTCATACCTGACAAGGCGGTAAGCGCTGCCCTGTCGTAGATCACCTGGTCCAGTTGTACGGATGCGTTGGTATTGTACTGGTTGCCAAACTGGATGGTCGTCTCTTCAGGGCCGAAGGTACCGGCCGGTATCACGGTGACCTGGCGCTTCAGGTTGTCGTCGAGTGTCACTGTGCCATTTATCTTGGGCAGATAGTAAGCCAGGCTCTCGCGGTTTTGCTGGCGGACGATCCGGGCTTCGTTGGCATAGATCGTACTGTTGGGGTGATTCTTCAGGCTGTAGGCAATACACTGCTGCAGGGTGAACGTGCTGTCCGGCCCCTGCGCCTGTAGCGCCGGTACCGGGAGCCAGTACAGCAGCAAGACCAGTACCGGCCAGGACATTCGAATGGTTCTCAGGGTCATTTCAAGATTTATTTGGGTCTGTGTGTGTGTATGTCATTGTGCCGGATCAGAGGTATCGGACAGATCGCAGGAACCATCGTTCCGGGCTCTTGCTGCCTTCCATTTCCTGAATAACCCGGGCATTTCTACCTGCAGAAACTCCAGGTATTCGATCATGTCGGCGAGGCTGCGGTTGAATTCAGGCGTCGACTCTGTCCGAAGGTTCAGTACTTCCTTCATCAGTTCCTTGATCGAAAGCATCTGTTTGAACTTCTCCTCCATATTGGATTGCCAGCGCTGGATACTGGACCTGAAATACCGCTTGCGGTCGCCGGGGCGGGTGATATAGTCCACCTGGTTGCGTACCATCAGCATATTCAGCGCATTGCTAACGGCGCTTTTGCTGACCTGCAGCGTATCTCTTACCTGGTCAAACGTCAGTTCCGGCTGATCGCTGACGAGCAGCAAGGCCATGATCCGGCCCTCCATAGGCTGCATACCGCTGTGCTCTGTGAATACGCCAAGACGCTCTATCATGTGACGTTGCTGGTCTGTCAGTTTCAATGTTTCCATAGCCCTCGATGATTGAATACGATCGCTAAACGACGCAATTGCATTAATGGTTCTTTTAGTTCTGTAAAAAAAGAACCAAAATTATCTCCAGGTGGCAAAACGGTTTACCCGGGATGACCGACGGCGTCAATTGTGACCGCGTGAAGAGGGGTGCGCCGCCCGGAATATTGCTATTTTTACCTGTGAGACAGCACGTATCTATTCCTGCGCCGTACCGCTATGCGCTACTATACGCTTCCTCCACCGCCGCCACTGGCACATTATGTGCGTTTCTTCTGGGTATTTGAGTGTGACTCGCTCCCGGAAGAGCAGTATATATATCGTTCGATGGCGGACGGCTGCGCTGAACTGATCTTTCACTACAAGGGTGTATTCGATGAGCTGGAAGGATCGGCCGCAGTATCGTCGGCCAGGGCACACCTGCATGCACAGACGAGGCGGCACAGGCGTTTCGTGACGAATCAACCGTTCGGCATCTTCGGCGTATACCTCTATCCTTATGCACTGCCCTATCTGCTGGACCTGCCTGCGGGTGTACTCAGTGATTATATGCCGGGGCTGGACGATCTGCTGGGACCCGAAGGCCCCCTGCTGGAGGAACAGGTGCTGTCTGCTACGGACCACACTCAACGGGTGGCTTGTGTATCCGCATTTCTGCTGAAGCGCCTCGCTGCGAAAAGGCAGTCCCCGGACCCGGTGGCCGGTCTGATCCGCGGACTGATCTGCAACGAACGGACTGTCCCTGTCACCGAGCTGGCCAGGGAATGTTTCCTGTCGGTGCGGCAGTTTGAGCGCAACTTCAAAACATATGCGGGCTTCAGCCCAAAACTGTACGCCCGTATCCTGCGCTTCCAACAGGTGCTACGCCGCTACGGCCATGAACAGGAATCCCTTACAGCCCTCTCCCACCAGTACGGCTACTATGATCAGTCACATTTTATCCGTGATTTCCAGGAATTCTCTGGATATAACCCGCGCACCTATTTCAGGGGAGCAGCGGAGGGTACGGAATACCGCGACGCCTGAGGCCGAATGTCGTATTTTTCCAATTATGCGGAATGCGGGCCCGCTAGCTTTGCACTATCATCATCACCAAAATACAACCACACACTATGACAACCGCTAAACAGATCCCGCCACAGTACCAGGCGGTCATGCCCTACCTGATCGTACCCGATGCAGCGGGCTTCACCCAGTTTGTACAGAAAGTGTTCGGAGGGGAGATACTGACTACCTCTATGAGAGAAGGCACACAGCTCGTCATGCATTCTGAGGTCCGCATCAGCGGGTGTACGATCATGTTCTGCGACAGCACGGAACAATGGGCGGCCAAAGGGGCCGGGCTCTTCATCTATGTCGACGATGCGGATACAACCTATCACGAGGCCATCGAGGCCGGAGCGGTGTCCGTGATGCCGCCTGTAGACCAGAGCTACGGTCGTAGCTGTGGCGTGGAAGACAGGCATGGCAATACCTGGTGGATCACCAGCGTAAGGTAACGCTACTACAAGCGCCCGCCCGCATAGCGGCAGCCTGTACGGGCTATCGCTATGCGGTACTATTACAGCAATACAGTGTACAGTGCTACCCTTTGTCTTAATCTGGAACCGAAGCCGTAACTTGCGGCTTTCTTTAACTATACACCGTTTTGAACGCCGAAAGCCATATCCTAGTCACGGGCGCCTCAGGATTCCTGGGCAACTACTTGCTGCAGGCGCTGTCTGACCGGGGCTACCGGCATATCCGCGCCGTTTACAGGGGGACGGGGCCTGGCCCAGGGCCTGGCGGGATCGATTGGCGCCAGGGCGACCTGATGGATCCTCACTTCGCCGAAGCTTGTCTTGAAGGCATCGACTATGTATTCCACGCAGCGGGGATGGTTTCCTACCACAAACGCGATCGCCAGCTCCTGCAGCGGATTAACGTAGAACTGACCGGCCAACTGGTCAATCTCTGCCTTGACATGGATATCTGCGGACTGGTTTTTTTCAGTTCGACAGCCGCCCTGGGCCGCAAGAAGGACGGCACGCCTGCAGATGAGTCTGCTACCTGGCAGCGACAGGACGACACCAGCGACTATGGTCGGAGCAAGTTTCTCGCAGAACTGGAAGTATGGCGTGGCGCAGCCGAAGGGTTGCCAGTACTGGTACTCGCACCATCTGTGCTGATCGGTCATGCGAGGCAGGGACACGGATTCCGCAAGGTGGTCGAGCTCATAGACCAGGGGACCGGCTATTACCCGACCGGAAGGGGTGGCTTCGTGGCCGCCAAAGACGCCGCCGCTTTTGCAGTAGAAGCCGCCGAAGCCGGGCTATGGCAGGAGAAGTACATCCTCTCGGCTGAAAACAAGACTTACCAGGATATCTATACACATATAGCCCAAGAGCTCGGCAAACCCGCACCTCGAAAACCATTGCGCCCCGGACATATACGTATCGCCCGCTGGAAGTACAGGTTGCATGCACTGCTGGGTTTCAGGCTGCCCTCTTTCTCACCCCAACTGGCTGCTTTGTCAAGTGCATCATATGTCTACGATACACAGAAGTCTGCCGGCTCAGGATTGATCCGCTACCAG
Source organism: uncultured Saprospiraceae bacterium (assembly GCA_964537925.1). Lineage (GTDB taxonomy): Bacteria > Bacteroidota > Bacteroidia > Chitinophagales > Saprospiraceae > SLDF01. The sequence goes on from CAZICV010000004.1 coordinate 280,915, forward strand.
GCGGTAGATGAGGCCATAAGGGACGCTGTCAAAAGCTACACAGGCCGGTCGGCCTGACGAAACAAGCAGATCAGGCGGCGTTACGCGCCGCATTGATGATACCGAACATACAGCGCATAACCAGCTTTTCCAGCAGTTCGACTGGGAGGTCTGTGCCTTGCCTGAGGGACTGCAGCGCAAACTGCTGTATGGTGATCAACGGCAATACAATGTGCTCACGGATACGGATAGACTCCCTGGACAAGGCATTGTCCTCAAGCAACTCACGTTGTCCGCTGATCTCCAGCAACCTGGACGCCGACAATTGGTACTCGGTCTCCAACCGCTTCCAGAAAGCGCCGAACTCCGGGTCATCTGCCAGGTAAGACGTCGCTTTGAAGCCGGACTTCGCCAGTGATTGCATACTATTGCCAATGAGCGCCTTGAAAAAGAGCGAATCCCTGTACAGGTCTTTCACTTCTTCCAGGCGGCCCGCCCGTGCCAGCTTGTCTATCGCCGCTCCCAACCCGAAATAGCCGGGTACATTCTGCTTCATCTGCGCCCACGATCCTACAAAAGGAATGGCACGCAGGTCCTCAAAACTCAGCGAGGAATCGCTGTTGCGCTTCACCGGGCGGGAACCGATATTGGTGTCCCCGAAAAAGCGGAGCGGGGTGGCATGCTCCAGGTATGGCACAAAGGCCGGATCCGACTTGAGCTGCGTATAAGCCTGCAGACTGAGATCCGCGAGCTCCTCCAGCAAGCTTTTTTCCGGGGGCGTGAGCGAACGGAACCGGTTGGGAAACAGGTCGTTTTCCAGTGCCGCAGAGACCAGTTGCTCGAGGTTGTAAATACAGGATACCGGCTTGCCGAAGTTGGAAGAGATGGTCTGCCCCTGTACGGTCAGTTGTATCTCCTCGGTCTCTATACCGTTGCCAAGCGATGCATAAAAATCATGCGTATTGCCGCCCCCGCGGGCAGGAGGTCCACCCCGACCGTCGAAAAACAACACCGTGATCCCGTATTTACGCGATATCTCGGTAAGGGCCTCCTTGGCCTTATAAATGGAAAAATTGGCCTGGAGGTATCCGCCGTCCTTGGTCCCGTCCGAAAATCCGAGCATGATGGTCTGTCTCCTGTCGCGACGCTCCAAGTGCTCGCTATACGCGGGCAGTCGATACAGGCGCTCCATCACCTGGGGGGCGGCCGCAAGGTCTTCGATCGACTCGAACAGGGGGATGATATCCAGCGGCGGATGTCCGTCTTCGGCAGCTACAAGCCGACTGGCCAGTGCAAATACCGTAAGCACGTCCCCGGCGCAACCCGCATTGCTGATCACATAGCGGTGACAGGCGATCTCCCCGCTCTCAGCCTGTATCCTGCGGATACACCTGAACGTCTCGATCATCTCCGCTTCGAACGATCCTTCCAGGTCTGCTTCCCGGTCCAGCAGGTTTGCCTGGAGCAGCTCCTGCATCTGGACCAGCTCTTCTTCCGGGTCCTCACTCCATACAAAATCTTCACGGCCTGTCAGGCGGCGAAGCAAGGCCAGGTGCTTGCGGCTGTCCTGGCGGATATCCAGGCTGCTGAGGTGAAACCCGAAGATCCGTACCTTGATCAGGAAGCCATCCAGCAGATCCAGGAAGAGCCCGTCGTGGCGCTCCTGCAATTCACGTCTCGCTGCCAGCAAATCGGCCTCCAGGTCTCCGGCATGGATATAGCCCTCCGACGGATCACCGTAAGCGTTCTGGTAGATACGCTGCTCGATCGCCTGTATCAACGGCTCCACTCCCTTGAAGGTGAGCCGCCTGCGCAGGATACGGATATCCCGGTAATAACACCTGAAGACGGTCTCTCTCAGCCGGGCGGCTACCTTGAGCGTAATATCATGGGTGACAAAAGGATTGCCGTCGCGGTCCCCACCCGGCCAGAAACCTATCGTAATGAGTTCGTCATTTGTCCATTCCGGTACAGGGATCTTCAGGAAACCGAGTATCCGCTGGAAGACTTCCGGCACAACCTTGTAAAAGACATTTTCAAGGAACCAGCATAGACTCAGGGCCTCGTCATAGGGACTCGGCTTCTCGCGGTTGATAAATGCGGTCTTGCCCAACTGCTGGAGCAACAGGTCGATATGCCCGAGATTGCCAGCGCGGATGGCTGCCTCCAGGTCAGTAATGATCGCCAGCACCTGGCCGGGATAAAACTGTGTGGGGTGTGCAGTGAGCACGACCCGCAGGCGGAATGTCTCGAGCCGGCGCCTGAGGAGCCCGGTCTTGCCGTCCGCCACGCAACGGTCAAACACGGAGTGAAGCGACCCTTTGCCCTGCAGATCATTGATCTGTTCATAAGCCGCATCCTCCACCGAGTCGAAAAGCACAACCTGCCGCTCTACATACTTGATAAAGTCGAATAACAGATCCAGCGGAGCCGCTCCATCCTGCCCGGAAAGAAAATCCTGTATAAAATGCCCGACTATCTCCATAGGCGTCTGCCCTGCGGCATAGCCCTGCCTGCAATACTGCCCGAACAAGGGCAACAGGGTCCCTGTATGATACACATGATCGAACGGGAGATTGAGAAACAGGCTGTTGTATACGGTGTAGGGGGTGTCTACCGCTTCACGAAATGTTAAAGAACTCATAATATGTTTTTAGACCAAACAGCCCTTGCAATATGTGCGTCTTCACTGTAAAAAGCAATAATTATGAAAGCGAAAATATTTGCCGGACTGGTTTTGTTGCTTGCAGCAACCGCCTGCCAGAAAGAAAATGAAGTACAATTGTCCAAAGACAAGGAAAACGTCGACTACCTCGTATTCGGAGACTACTATGGGTTCTGCGGAGGTGAATGCGCGTATATATTCAAGTGGCAGGACGGCAGACTCTATGCCGACAACAGCGTCACCTACTATATACCGGACCAGGAACTCGCTTTCTTCTCAGAGCCCCTGCCTTCTGCCAAAGCGGCACTTGGGCTGGAAATAGTCGAGGCATTCCCCGCATATCTCCGCGGCTTCGAGAAGAGCACCTTCGGCATCCCGGATGCTGCGGACCAGGGGGGCATCATAATAGAACTCAGCGAGAACGGCAAAGCCACCCGCTGGCATATAGACAACTTCGAGGAACAACTGCCCGAGGCGCTTGTACCTTTCAAACAGCTCGTCAGCAGCGTCCTCTACGAGCTGAAAAAATAAACGAACGGTTTCATTTTCCCATTAAAAAGTATGGTCTAAAAGTAGACCATACTTTTTTTGTTTGAGCCCGGACGTACAAGACCTTAAAACTTCTTTAACATTCTTCGATTAAACGCACCCCGGTGAAAGGCATCCTATATACGAACACCAAAATCAATATAAGATGAAAATGTGGATTTTGCTCTTGTTGCTTGCGGGCAACACAGCCGTCTGGGCACAGACCCGACCCTCTGCACCTGTACAGGAAAGCAAAGCGAACCGCCAGGAGCGTATCGAAGACCGGAAAGCGCAACGCAACGAAAAACTCGGGTTGAGCGATGACCAGTCCGCCAAACTGGATGCCATCAACCAGTCTTTCAGGGAAGAGGCGAAGACTATGCATAGCAAACAAAAGGAACAGCGCAGATCTGAAATGGAATCACTGCAGCAAAAACGCGAATCTGCCGTGAAGGAAGTACTCACAGCAGAACAGTTCAAGCTCTGGAAAGCCGAGCAGCAAAAAATGAAAGAACAGCGAAAAGGGAAAGTACGCAAGCATGCCCGCGAAAAACCGGGTAAGCAGTAAATCAACATGAAAATAAGAAAGGCCCGCATCTGCGGGCCTTTCTTATTTTCAACGCCGAGGAAACAGCCCCGACAAAAGTGGCAACCTTTAGTGAGCCGCATGAAGCCTGTCATAACGGGCGCTTTTCCCGCTCTGACTGAGGAGCCTGGTCAAGCCTCCTGGGGTTCATGCTGGTAGTCTGTCACGAGACGTTGCTGTACATCTGCCGGTGCGGCCATGTACTCGTGAAACCGGCGGTTGAACTTAGCCTTCCCCTGGGTAATCGACCTGATGGCCGTAGCATACTGGTAGAGTTCACTCAGCGGCACGTGTGACAGGATCTTCTGGTAGTGACCTTCGGCATCCATACCCATGATCATGGCACGCCTGGTCTGGAGATCGGCCATGACATCCCCCATTACATCCGCAGCGCACAGGACCGTAAGCTCATAAATCGGCTCACGAAGCTGCGGGGACGCTTTCTCGAAGGCATTCTTGAAAGCCATGGAAGCAGCGATCTGGAATGCCATATCATTGGAGTCCACCGGGTGCATCTTCCCGTCGTATACACAGACGCGGATATCCTGGCACGGTGATCCCGTCAGTGGCCCTTCCTCCATCTTCATGAGTACACCCTTCTTGATCGCATTGCCGAACTTGCTGTCGATCGTGCCCCCGACCACACACCAAAGAAAGACGAGTTTTCCCCCTGTCTTCAGTTCCTCTACTTCCGTGTTGCGCACAGACAGACCCGCAGGCGGCGGCATATCCTCATAATAAGGCTCTACCCGCATATGTACCTCTGCGAACTGGCCTGCGCCACCTGTCTGCTTCTTGTGCCTGTATATCTCGTCGGCAGGCCGCGTGATCGTCTCGCGATAAGGTATGCGCGGGCGTTCGAACTCGATGACCAGGTCATACACTTTCTCGATGCGATACTTGATGATATCCAGGTGCAACTGGCCCTGGCCGTGCAGCAGGATCTGCTTCAGCTCGGTGGAGTGCTCGATGATAGCGGTCGGATCTTCTTCCTGGATCTGGTGCAGGGCGCGCGCTACTTTTTCGATATCGTTCTTGTTGGGCGCTTTGACTGCTGTCCTGATCCTCGGCTCCGGAAAATGGATAGGTTCTATTTCGCGGTCCACCCCTTTTTCATTGAGGGTATTGTTGGTATGACTGTCTTTAAGCTTTACGGCTACTCCTATATCGCCTGCAGACAAGTGGTCTACTGCTTCCCGCTGGCGGCCATTGGCGATATATAAGTGCGCGAACCGCTCTACACTGCCGTTGCGGTGATTGACCAACTCGTCGCCTGACCGGAGCTTGCCGGAATAGACCTTGAAATAGGAAACACTGCCGACCTTGGGCTCTGTCAGCGTCTTGTATATGAAGATCGAAGTCTTAAAGCCTGCATCGCATTGCAGGCTTTCGCCGTTGGAAAGAGGCGCAGGCGGCCGGGCGGCGGGAGAAGGCGCGATGTCGTTGATGAAGCCCATCAGCCTGCCGCTGCCCATATTGTCCCTTGCGGATATACAGAATACAGGAAATATCTGCTGGCCCGCCAGGGCTATGGTCAGTCCCCGAGCCAGTTCTTCCTCGCTCAGCGAGCCGTGATCGAAGAACAGTTCCATGAGCGCTTCGTCGTTTTCGGCGGCAGCCTCCACCAGCTTGTTGTGCAACTCCTGGGCGCGGGATATTTCGCTGTCGGGGATCGCCCGCTTGGAGGGCTTCCCTCCGTCTGCCGGAAACACGTACATGACCATACGGAGTACATCGACGATCGTGTTAAATCCCTGGCCCGCATTCAGCGGGTACTGCACCGGCAGCACTTTGTTGCCAAACCGGGACTGGGCCTGCTCAAGGGTAGTGTCAAAGTCCGCCTTCTCATGGTCGAGGTGATTGATCACGAAAATAGCCGGCGTCCTGAAGCTCTCGATATATTCCCATATCAGTTCGGAGCCTACTTCTACGCCATTGCATGCGTTGAGCACCATGATGCCGGTGTCCGCTACTTTCAGCGAAGAGATCACCTCTCCTGTAAAGTCATCCAGTCCGGGGGTATCCAGGATATTGATCTTGGAGTTTTTCCAGCGGGTGTGCAGCAAAGTGGTGAAGACAGAGTTGCCTTTGTTGCGCTCGATATCCGTATAATCCGATACGGTAGTACCGTCGGTCACAGACCCTCTCCTATTGATCGCGCCCGCTTCAAAAAGCATGGTTTCCGCCAAAGTAGTCTTGCCCGCACCGGGGTGGCCCAGCAGTACGACATTCCGGATATTCCTGGTCTCCGTATTCATATAATTGTTTTTTATATTTTACAATATCCAAATATCACGGTATATCATTCTGCACACATGGCCATACGAGGTATTAATATACAATCATTTGAATCAAAGAGTGAATATCTGACTGATTTCATCACATAAAAACCAGCACACAGGCAAATCCGGCCGTCCGGGCAATGAAAGGAATTCACTGGGGGCATCGTCCGCCTACCATGGACAGGCAGTCCGAACAGATATCGTTGGAAACCACCGGGCCCAAAGTTCACAATTGGCACAATTCATAAAATAAGTTCAACCAAGGAGGCCTGGATCATGCACCGGATCAAAGACGGCTGTAAAGAGCCAAACAAATAGGGAGGCTATCGCTCTGATCAATACATTGAATAAATAATTGATTATCAGAAATTTAATTCAACGCGCAGGCACTCATCATATGGCGAGGCAACCAGAAGACAGCATTTTTGATATTTATTTTACAAAAAACTTGTATTTACAAAAATAAATATCCATCTTAGCTGAGTAGGTTCATTCCTTTGTATAGAAGCATTACCCGGCAATTCTCACTTATGGCGGGTTCTGCCAACACTTTCAAACCCCTGTGATTTATTACTGCTCGCACTACCTGGAATAAGGTGGTGCGAGTACGCATGTATGGAATGACGCGCGGGTTCAGGAATTAAGATGACCGGAAGAAGAAAAAGCTACGCAGTACGCCTGCAATATTTACCCGGCATTCAGGGTGCAGCGCTTGTGTTGCGCACGCCCGGCCTCATATAACGGTCAAACCCGGGCTACTGCGCCGGCACTTCCAGCACGGCCCGCAGTGCTTTCTTGCCTTGCTTCTGCCGGTCCCATAACAAAGGGTAGTTTGTACGGCCCGGTACGGGATAATCATTTTTCCAGGACATATCATCGCTCAGTCCCCAGGTAGTGACCCGGTCGATCTTGTCCCGCCACCTGTAAAACAAGGCGAAGAGCTCCCGGTAACGATCTGCCAGAAGCGCTTCTACATCCGCAGGCAGGCCATACTGATACGGGTCCAGGTAGGTCTTGAATTCCTCAAGCTGAAACTGTTCGTGTGCCATACAGGACCCTATGACCTGGCCCTCGCGGGTCAGCGGCAGCACATCTATGTCCAGCTCCGTGATCATGACTTTCACTCCCAGGCCACTGTAAGCCTCGATAGCTTCTTCGATGTATTTGTTGTCTGGGTAGTTGAGCCCCCAATGGCCCTGCATGCCGACACCGTCGATGCGTATACCGGCCTCCTGCAGCATCCTGACCATACGCATAATACCGTCTCTCTTGGCCGGGCGCCAGGCATTGAAATCATTGTAGTACAACTCTGCATCCGGGGCGTACTGTGCTGCCCAGGAGAAAGCCAGTCTCACGAGCTCATCTCCGTCACCTATACCTTCCACCCAGTTCGTACGCCGGTAGGCTCCGTCCTCTCCTATCACTTCGTTCACCACATCCCAGGCTTTTATCCTGCCCGTGTACCTGCCTGCTACTGTCCTGATATAATCATGCAGGATCTGTTTAAGCTCCTTCGGGGCTCTCTTTTGCCCGGAGCTATCCCTGAAGAACCACTCAGGGCATTGGTTGTGCCAGACGAGTGTGTGGCCGACTACGAACATATCATGACGGAGACCGAAATCCACAAACGCATCTGCTTCTTCAAAGCTGAACTCTCCCGGTGTAGGGTTCAGGTTCTCTGCTTTCATGGCATTCTCTGCCGTGATCGAGTTAAAATGCGCTACGACCAGTGCCTGGGAGGTCGTGTCTCTGCCCGCCACCATGTCCGGGTTGACCGCACAGCCAAGCCGGAAAGCCTCTGCATAGGTTTCGCTGAGTGTTCTGTACGTTGACCCTCGCCGATCCTGGGGCTGGCAGGCCTGCAGACAGGCGCATAGTCCCACAATGAACCACACGGATATACGCCGTGGGAAAACAAATTTTACCGGCTCATCATTCATCGGCGGTCAGTGGATGTGGCCCCAGGTACGATTCCGCATCGAATGATCCGGAGACCACAGCTCTTTGCAGGATGATGCCGGGATCCAGGTGATGGATAGTGATGTTGTTTTCGCCCGGCTTCGGCTTGCCAACCGGGATCGTGGTGGTGATGATATTATCTGCCACCCATTTCTCCCAGGTATGCAGATCGCCTGTCTCCTCATTCAGGCTGTAGATGTTGGCGGGGCCATCATTCACGGACACGGCGTACTTGAGACCCTGGCTGTTGAAGACGTCCAGCGTCGGCGAGTGATATAGCCTCAGGTAGAGCATGGTATCGGCAGTACCCTCATACCAAAAGCTAAGCCGTATCGCCGGAGCGGAGTCCGTATCGGCAAACGAGCGATGATTGAAGGGCCAGGTGGTCACTGCCTGTTCGTACCGGCCATAGTCCGGCATCACAAGCCACTGTATGCCCTCCCCGGTGGCAGTTGTATCCGCCTGGTCAAGTGCGAGTACCTGCCCCACGCCGGCAGGCGACAATACGGATGGCAGGATCGGTTCGTCCTGCACTGCCTCCCAATCGTAGAGCCTGAAGGTCGGGGGCAATATCTGCCGCTCCGGTTGCTGCCAGTAGGTATAGCCGATATGGGTCTGGCTCATCATATGATTCCATTTGCCTCCGTTCAGTGCATGGTATTTCGCTGTGATCAGCGAATCCGTCGTGTAGTATTGCCTGACTTTCCCGGCATAGACGTTGGCCGCTTTATTTTTCTGCAGGTATGCACGGTGGTTGAGCGACTGGTTGAAATACATGCTGTACAGGTTGCCCATTGCCTCTATGGGATGATGTACCAGTTGGTAGTATGCATCACCGTATTCATCCGCCAGTGCATCTTGTATGGCTTCCGATCTGTGCAGCAACTCGTCAAACCGCCCCACTATCTGTTCAAACTCGCCCGGTGTCAGTGTGCTGGCGCTCAGTAGTTCGGGTTTTCTGAGAGAGATCAGCTTGCTGCTCTGCAATAAGAGGTCGGCGATACGAGCGCTGTATCGCTCCCCAAACTGGGCTGCAGACCAGCGCACGAGCCACGGCCTGATATCCCGGTACTGGAACCGGTCAGGCGCCCAGGCTATATCCAGGAAGAAGGAAACAGGTAGCTCCATCGGTTTGATATCGCCGACGTTGACGATCCATATCCTGTCTATACCATGCTGATAGCAGAGTGTCATCTGGTCCCATATTCGCGGCAGGTAGTTCGTGTTCAGCCACTTGTAATTTCTGGGGCCGCCCACATAGTCGAAATGGTAGTACATACCGTATCCTCCCGGCCTGGCTGCGGCTCCTCGCTCCGGCAACCTCCTGACATTGCCCCAGTTGTCGTCACAGAACAACAGGGTGATGTCTTCGGGTATACGCATCCCCTGGTCATAATACTCTTGTACCTCCTTGTACAAAGCCCATAACTGCGGAGTCATATAGGCCGGTTCGCCTGTGACTTCAGTGATAATCCGACGCTGATCGGCGATGATCCTAGTCAACAACTCCGTGGCAACTTCATCCGACATGGGCTCGTCCCCGTCACCGCGCATCCCGACAGTCACGATCTTTTCGTTTTGCGCACGCTCCAGTCCTTCGCGCCAGAATCCGCGTAGTCTCTCTTCATTACGGTCATAGTTCCAGGCTGTACCCTCTCCATAGCGCCTCCATTCATCATGCGCACGCATCATAGGCTCATGATGGGAGGTACCGATGATGATACCAAACCGGTTTGCCGCCTGTATATTGAGCGAATCGTCATCATAGAAGGCCCTGCCCCACATGGCCGGCCAGATATAATTGGCCCTGAGCCGCAGCATGAGGGTAAATACCTTCTCGTAAAAGCGGTGATTGAACCCGCCAAACTGCTCCGCCGTCCAGGAACTGAGCGCCGGCGCTTCATCATTGATGAATATGCCCCTGTATTTGACACGAGGGCCATCCACTAAGATCAGCTTCTTCTCTATGTAGAGGGCTTTTCTTTTGACGACAGGCACATCTGCCCACCAACTCCAGGGAGAAACGCCCAATTGTGCAGACACCTCCAGAGCCCCGAAAGCCGCGCCCCGCTCATCGCTCCCTATAATGAGCAAAGCATCCGCTACCCCCTTCACCGGGTTGGATATATGACTGATACTAAAATGCTCCCAGGCACCCTGTATGGAGCTGACCGGGATCTTTTTCCTGGCGACGATATCCCGGATGAGGTTATCCCCGAGTGTACCGATGATGATCGCATTGGTACGGCCGGCCGGTCGCCCGGCATCCCGTGCCACCGAAAAACCGGCTGCTTCCAGGTCACCGCTGAAGATCTGCGCGGCATTCCTGACCACCTGGCCGGCATCAGCATCCAGCATCACAGCCAGCGGACTGCCTTCTTTTGCCAGCAACACCGTATTAACTGTCTTCTCGAAGTGGCAGATACGCTGTCCCTGGGCGGCAATATACCCCGTACATACCATCACCATCATCACCCATAAGATCAATATCCTGTCCATAAACCGGTTGTTCTAAGCAAGCTCGTCAAAAAGAAAAAGGAGCAAAGGCATAAGCCCTCACTCCCTTACCTAAAACTACTCGTCGCATAAAATATATCCAGCGAGATCAATTCCGCAGCGCGCTGAGGAAAGCGGCATATGCGGGTTTTTTGTTGTAATTCGCGTCATAGAGCAGCGGAAACTCCTTGCCGCCGTTGTACAGCCAGGAATAGTTGTCGGTGACTCCCCATACCGTGATACCTGCTCTTTGGGCCGACGGTACGTGTTTTATATAAGAGCTCACGATATACTTGTACATCTCAGCCTGGTACCCGTTGAGCTGGTCAGTAGGAGCCCCTGCGGCACTCTGCAGTACGGTCTTCACATCCAGTTCCGAAACACGGATCTTCAAGCCGGTAGCGGCGAGCTTCCTGAACATCCGGTCGATATTGCCCTGTGAAGTCTTCCAGGAAACATGCATCTGCGTGCCAATGCCATCTATCTTGGCCCCCTGGGACCTGAGCTTCTGGACATAGGCTATGAGCGCATCGAGTTTTGCTTCGCTGACCTCCAGGTTGTAATCATTGATATAGAGGTCCGCCGCAGGATCTGCCTGAGCAGCATACTGGAATGCCTTGAGTGCGTAGGTATCGTCTTTCAGGTATTCGGACCAGACAAACCAGTCTGACGCACCGCTGGGCGGCGGAGAATTGACATTGTTCCTCACCTGCCCGTCTTCTGTGAACAATTCGTTGACCACATCCCAGGCGCGTACCCTGTCCTTGTACCGGGATACCATACCTGTAATGAAGGTCCTGAGCGCTTCGTCCACTTTCTCGACGATCTCATCGCCGCTGGGTGCCGGGATCACTTCTTTGACGGAAACATCGTCGATATAGTAGGTATTGGCTGCCTGTCCCATGTCAAACACGATCCTTGTCTGGGGAGAGTTGGCCTTGAAAGTCCAGGTCACATTCTGCCAGCTGTTGCCAATATTCTGATCTCCCTGGTACTGCGCAGATCCGCTGCCGGAAGGCGCAGTCTGCGTAGACAACCTGATAGAGCCGCCTGCACTCTCCGCTTTGATCATATAAGACACCGAATATTCTTTATCGATCACGGTATTGAACAATTCGCTCGCGACCTGTACCCTCCACTGTGAACCCGGATAAGCTGTCGGGTTAATCACTTTCATAGACCGGTTGCCCGTGAGCACTTCATTGGCTCCGCTACCTACTGTGATCGTAGATGTACCGGCAGGGTTGCCGGTGTTGTACACAAACCAGCTTGTGAAACCCGATGCGTCACCTTCCTCGAATCCGCCGTTGAGTATCAGTTCTTCGCCTTCCGGGATAGTGATCCCTGCGTAAGATTTGATGTAACCGGCGTTCTGGTTCTGATGCCACGCGAGTGTATGGCCGAATACCGGCATATTGCCCAGTGCGTTCAGTATAGCGTCGGTATTGGCAAAATTGAGTGATCCGTCGCTCTGGACGACTGCGCCGTGTTTCATGTGATACTCGAGGGTCACGAGGTTGAAGTCCCGCCTGACGATCTCTGCATAACGGGTATCCGTAGTCACCGGCGTCAGTGATACAGCAGTCCCTATGGGAAAATCGGCTGCATCCTTAAGCGGGGTGGCATTATCCCCGTAATCACCTGTATTGAGCACCCCCACCTTAGGGTCCTTGGTGCATGATGATACAAGCAGGCAGATCGCCAGCCCCATATATAGAAATCTTGGATTGTATTTCATCTTCTTGTTTTTTTGATCCATGAATTAATACCCGGGATTCTGGTAGATAGCCTTGTTGGAATCACTGATCCGGTCGAGCTGCTCCGTCGGTATGGGCCTCAACACGTGGTAAGGCCTGATATTGGGCGCCGCATCCTGGTTGTACTTTACAGTCCGCTCTATGAGCTTGCCCCTGGTTGCCAGGTCCGGCCAGCGGGTACATTCGCCCATCATTTCCCTGGTCCTTTCGTCCAGGATGAAGTCGAGTGTGATATCACCGGAGTTTGTCAGCGTCATATTCTGTGCGCGCTCTGCGGCTTCTCCTGCACCGAGTCCGGGCCTGTAAGCGGCCCTGGTCCTGACCACATTGACCAGGTTCATAGCCTCGGCGCGATTGTTGAGCGCCAGGGCTGCTTCCGCAGCCAGGAGATAGGTCTCGGCCAGCCTGGCGACAGGGAACGGACGGGTCGCCTGGTTGTTGGGATCCAGGTTGTCCGGGTCTTCAAACTTGCTGATGCAGGGGTAAAAATTCCTCGTCAGCGCAGCGTCTATAGACCCCCCGATGAAATAGTATTCCCTGGGAGCGACTACGCGATAGGTCAGCTTCCTCGTGCCGTCCTCGTTAGTAAGTGCGTTGAGCGAATCGGCTATATGATCGGTATCGGCCAGCACGATCGCAGTATCCACACCTGCTTCGTAGGGGCCGGAATTCTGAGTCGCGATGTACAGGGTCCTGAATGACCCGTGGTAACGGCTATCGTTCTGCTTGTCGGCAAATGCAACGAAATATGCGTAAGGCGTAGGGCAGAACCTGCGGATCGGCCTTCCGTAAGGAATTGCCCTGGTAGCGCAGGGCGTATTCGGCGAACTGGCCAGCGGAGCGCGTAATGCCGTATAGTCACCGCAGAAGTCATTGTGAGCATCTGTACCCTTGCCCGCGCCGATGCTGTTGGGCGTACCTATTTCATTCGCCCCGAAGTTGCCGGGTACACGTTCTATGGATAACAGTATCTCGCTGTTGTAGTCGTTGCCTGCCTTGAATATATCGGCAAAATTCTGCTGCAGAGAGACCCCGTAACGGCCTTGGTTATTGATGACTTCCGTGGCATACTGGTAGGCTTTGCTGAAGTCATCGCTCTCACGTGCATCCGAATATGCCCGCTGTATATGCGCCTTGGCCAGCATATGCAAGGCTACGGGTCGGGCAATCTTGAAAGCTCCTGCAGGCCGCTGGTCGGGCAGGTTGGCTATGGCAAACTCCAGGTCTGCGATGATCGCCCGGTAGTTGGCGCTGAACAATTCAGTGTGATTGACCCGGTTGAAGCCCTGGAACGGAGCCTGGTTGAATCTCAGGTCTCCGCTGCCCAGATCAAGCGGGACAGCGCCGAATTGCTGAACGAGCAGCATATAGTAAAGCGCTCTCAGGAACCTGATCTCACCCAGCAGAACATTTTTCTGCGACTCAGGGATATCCACCTCCGCAGCAAACTCAACAAGACCATTGGCCAGGTTGATATTGTTAAAACTCCTGTTCCAGGGAGTCTGCAGTGCACCGTTGGCAGGATCGAGCGTATAGTTGCCCAGTGTCAGCGCAAATCCCGGCGAACCGGCCCGCGCCTGCTCGGCCAGCGTCCACTCATCCGTACCTACGGAGCCTAGGGATACCATACCCTCAGGCCCATAGAGATATCTCATACCTGAATACAGGGTATAAATACCCGCCTGGAATCCGCTCGGCGTCTTGAAATAATCGACGCTGAACACCGTGTATGGTTCCTCTTTCAGGAATTCGTCATGATTGCACGACTGAAGTCCAAACCCTGCGAGAAAGAGACAGATCAAAAACTTGTATAGTGATTTCATTTCAGTTTCGTTTAGTGGTTTAGAGCGTCATGTTTATGCCTATGGCGAAGGTTCTTCTCAGCGGAGTGCCCAGACCTACGGTCAGCACACCGTTCCCATTGTTGTTGTTGCGGATATTGCCCGGGTTGGCCACCCCTTGATTGCCCAGGCCTGTACCTTCCGGATCCAGGCCCGTCTGGTTGAAGAAAGGAGAGAACAGTGTCGCCACATTATCCACGACAAAGTAGAGCCTCAGGTTTTCGACGCCGATCCGGTCGAGCAGGGAGCGATCGAATGTATAGCCAAGCGTCACACTTCTCAGCTTGACAAATGTAGCGTCGTAGTATCCCAGTGTGCTCCAGGCGTCGCTGGCAGTGCTGATCATAGCCTGCGGCATCGGGAACCAGTCCGTGGGGTTGGTCGGTGTCCAGTAATCGACCTTGACGCTGTTTCTCCTTCCGTCGAGTACGGTCAAATACGACGCAAACGGCTGATGTACCTGGCTGAGCAGCAGTCCTCCTACCCTTGAGTAGAATACGAACGAAAACTCGAAGTTCTTGAAGTAAAACCTGGAAGTGAGACCTCCCTGGATCTTCGCGTCCATATCACCGATGACTTTTCGGTCATACGATGCACTGATGATACCGTCGGGCACTCCGTCGGGGCCGCTGATATCCTCCAGCTTGATCATGCCGGGTGTAGCGCCGTACCTGGCGGCCTCTTCGGCTTCGTGGAGCTGCCAGATGCCTAGTTTGTTGTAATCGTAGATGGCAGTCAGAGAGTGTCCGACGAATAGCTGGTTGCCGATATCCTGGCTGACATTGCTGCTCAGGCTGGTAAGCCTGTTCCTGTTCCTGAAGATATTGAAGTCGATATCCCAGCCAAACCCGTCGCGGGATTTCGGCCGGATGACCTCTGAGCTGATACTGAGTTCAAAACCCCTGTTTTCCATGGAGCCTACATTGGTCAGGAAAGCGCCGGCCACACCTGAGGTCACGGGCAGGTTGACCGCATAGAGCACACCGTCCGTCTTGCTGCTGTATAGTTCAAGGGTACCTGTGATCCTGTTCCTGAATATACCGAAGTCGATTCCCAGGTTTGTGGTGGATGTGATCTCCCAGCCGAGGTTCGGGTTGGACAGCGTGACGACATTGTATCCTGTTACGATCGTAGGACCGAAATTGTATCGAATGACATTGGCTCCCGTACTACCGGCGGCCAGGCCGTTGTTGTTATTGACCAGGCCTTTGGACTGGTAGGGGTTGATCGCCTGGTTGGAAGTTTGCCCCCAACCGAGCCTGAGCTTGAGTACGTTCAGGTTGCGCATACCGGACAGGAAGCCTTCGTTGGTAGCGATCCATCCGGCAGATACGGCCGGGTAGTCAAACCACTGGTTGCCTGGGGCCAGTCTAGAAGAACCATCTCTCCTGTATGTAGCCGTCAGCATATATTTATTGTCGAACACATAGTTTGCACGCGCCATGTAGGAAATCAGGCTCCAACTGGACTCTCCTCCGCCAATGGAAGTGTTGCCGGAATTGATCGGCGACGAGAGCGAAAGATCATAGAACTTGACAAAGTCCTCTGCTATGGAATCCTTTACGATGAAACTGTTGAAAGTCTGCTGCGTCTGTACGCTGTAAAGACCGGTCAGTGAGAGTGCGTGCCGTTCGTTGAAAGTCTTGTCATACTGAAGGATATTCTCGACGGTATAACCACTGGATTCGGAGTTGGCTACCCGCGCCTGGTTGCCCTGCGCAGGCCTGAAATAGCTCGGCCGCGACGGGCTGTCTCCCGGTCTGTACTGCCCGGCAAATTCCTGTACATAATTCAGGCCCACGTTGGCGCGGTATTTGAGCCCGTCTATAATCCTGACCTCCCCGTAAAGCGCGTTGAAAGTCCTGAGTCTTCTGGTCTGGTCGACCCAGGCAGGATTGTCCGTATTCAGCAGCAGCGGGCTGTACCTTGTATCCGAGTTGAGGTCGTCGATATTGCCCCAGGCCATGTTGTTGATATTGCCATCGGCATCGTACGGTGTGGTCAGCGGCGTCAATGCCAGCATCCTGAACATCGGCGAGCCGGAGACGAATTGTGACCCGTCATTGTAGCTGAGTGAGTTCTGTGTGCTGACACCGATCCGGATACGTGACCCTACGGCCGCGTCCACGGAAGCATTGAGGGAGTATCTTTTGAACTCTTCGCCCGGCAACACCGTATTCTCGCGATAGTATCCCGTACCGATGAAGAAGGAGTTCTGTGCAGTGCCACCTACAAAATTGAGGTTGTGTTCATCCCTGACAGACGGCTTGTACATCACCTCCTGCCAGTTCGTATTTGTTCCGTTCTGGATACCTGTCAGCTCATCAGGCATATAGCCGCCGCTCCAGGTAGAGATATTCCGCATAGCCTGGTATTCATCTGCATCAAACACCGGTATGAGGTTGGCCACCGAACCGGTACCGCGATAGCCGTTGTAAAGTATCCTGGTCGCACCGTCCGACCCTTTCTTCGTAGTGATCAGGATGACGCCGTTGGCGCCCCTGGATCCGTAGATAGCTGTAGCAGAAGCGTCTTTCAGGATATCGATACTCGCAATATCCGCCGGGTTGATATCATTGAGGCTGCCGTCAAACGGAATACCGTTCAGGATGATCAACGGCTCGTTGGATCCTGAAATGGACCTGTTGCCCCTAATCCTGATCTGCGCGCCGGCGCCGGGCTGATTCCCGACACGTTGTATCTCCAGTCCGGCCGCCCTGCCCTGCAGCGCCTGTTGAATATTAGGTACCGGCACTTCCCTCAGTGTCTTTTCAGACAACGATGTGATCGCACCGGTTACATCTCTTTTTTTCTGCGTACCATACCCGACAATGACAAATTCATCCAATGCAATACTCTGCGACGTCAACGTCAATTCCAACTCGCTCGCTCCCGGTGTCACCTGATACTCCATGTCCGTATACCCGAGATAGGAGATCACTAATACGGCTCCGTCATTCGCGTTGATGCTAAAGCGTCCGTTTTCATCGGTAATCGTCCCAAGCTGTGTACCTTTTACAGTTATACTAGCGCCGACTACCGGCAGGTTCAGCTCATCCCTGACTACGCCGCTTACCGGCCTGGACTGGGCATAAATCCCCAGCCCGAAAGAAGCCCAAAGGGTGAAAACGAGCAACCATCTGGGCCAGATGGATCCAATGCGCTCATTGAAATTTAAACAGATTGCATCTACACTTATCATATCGCAGTGTTAAGGAGTTAGAAAATTGGTTTAGGGTATCTGAAAGTGATTTGTTTACGTACTCATTTACAGTGAAATTGAAGTGACCGGCAACAAATCTAGACCAAATATTCTTTTTTGCAACCGATTTCCTAAAATATTTTGCCGATGAACATACGGGCATCCCAGTGATATTATTTTGAAATACGTTTACTATTGATTATAAGCTACTTTGCACGAATATGTTGCACATATTTTTGGCCATATCCGATGAGATCTCTGAATCCGATTTCATAAATACATGCTCCTACTATCTACAAACAGCAGAACTACGGGACCTTTCAGTCTCATACACAATAGCCCGAAGAACAGGGGCTTCAAATGAAGCAGGATATATAGTCACCAGCTCTTCAGGGAGTTCCGGGAGAGACCAAGCACCCTAATGCCGATGTACAACTGCGCGCAGACACCATCGTCCTCATATAACTATGACAGAAACCACCGGCCGGCAGATCCGTAAAGCCCCTTTGTAACAAACCCATAAAGAACTGCTATGGCCCTTGATCGCTTCCACCAGGGAAGAATACAGCTACTACGCATCCTGGCAAACCGAGATCTTCCAGGGCCGACATAACCTATCTTCAAAATGTAAAAATCTTACTATCAATCATATATAAACAAAAATCACAACGAACACTCAACTTAGTAGCCTGAAAACTACCAGAGAAACAAGGCCCTTCCACGGCATCGAACAGGGTCATATCCCAGGCGGAAAAATGAAAAATTGTCCGATCCGGACAGTCGTATCCTCCTGTTAAAGACCATGGCCTCATCTCCCTTGTTTGCTCACTCTATGCACAACAAGTACTTTGTTTCACAGATTTGATACTTTCAGGCGCTTTTCCCGGGTTGCTCTCAGAAATTATCATCAAATATTATTATTGATAATCAGATATTTATATATAATCAAGCTGCATTTCCACCGATTGCAACCGATTTTTTCTTGGTTAGAAATATCTTTGATTAGTTTTGTAAGAACAACGAGGTTGTTACCTAAATCAAAATGCAACAGATTGCATGAAAGGAGAGAAAAAAGACATTACGATATATGACATTGCCGAAAAGGTAAACCTGTCATCGTCGACAGTCAGCCGGGCGCTGAACGATAGTCCTTCTATCAGTGAAAAGACCAAGAAAAAGGTCACTCAGGCGGCCAAAGAACTTGGTTACCGGCAAAACAATTTTGCCAGCAGCCTCAGGAAGCAGAAATCGCACACCATCGGGGTGATCACACACGAGCTCCAGAGCAATTTCATCACCCTGGTACTTGCCGGGATAGAGAAAGCCTGCAGCGGTGCAGGTTATTCGACGATCATCGTCAATTCATTCGAGTCGCTGAAGAATGAAAAGCACAATGCCGAAAACCTCTTTCACCGGAGAGTGGACGGGATCATTGCCTCTTTGTCCTTTGAGACGGACAATCTCGACCACTTCAAGCCATACCAGGAGAAAAATATCCCGATCGTCTTCTTCGACCGCGTCGAAGAAGACTCCGATACGACCAAGGTCATCATAGACAACTACCGCTCCGGGTACCAGGCGACCAAACACCTCATCGAGCAGGGCTGCAGGCGCATCATGATGATCAACGGCTCGCAAAAAAGGAATGTATACAACCTGCGGTACCGTGGCTACAAGGAAGCCCTGGCCGCTGCAAACCTGGACCTCGACGAAAACCTTGTCTTCATCAATGACCTGAGCGAAGATGCGGTACACGAGGTGATCAAACAGATCACCAAGCTCAAAAAAATGCCTGACGGAGCTTTCATCACCAATGATTTCACTGCCGCAGTATTCATTAAAGCAGTCAAGCAGTTGGGATACAGAGTACCTGAGGATATCGCTGTGGTAGGCTTTAACAATGACGCTGTCAGCCGGATCGTAGAGCCTGAACTCACCACCATCTCCTACCCCGGCTTCCTGGTCGGGGAGACGGCGGCCAACAGCCTGATCAACCATCTTGACGGCAAGACGAACCTGCGCGATGTATACACCATCGTACTGAACTCGGAGCTGATCGTACGCAAGTCCTCACTGAAATCATCTTCTGCGTCTTGAAGCTTACCGGGCTGATATCGATCCTGGTGGTGGCACTCTCCACTGTAGCTGTATCCCAGAGCGGATACGAGCTATGGCTTGGCTTCAAACCCCTGCCCCCGGCAGTCGTCGCTGAGCGGTATGATTTCATCGGGAGCTACTATATCGGCCCTGAAGCGAGGAGGGAAATCTTGGCCGGCACGGCAGATTCGCTGATACGGACCAAGCTGTCCCTATTGCTTGGCCGCGAAATCCCGCGATCCGACCGCAGGTCCGAAAAGCAGATCAGGCTGATCATGGACGCAGGCCTGCAGGAACTGACCGGAGAGGGCTATATCATCGAGAGTTCATCGGGATCGCTGGACATTAAAGCTGCGGGGAGCGCAGGATTGCTGTACGGAACCCTCGAATTGCTGAACAGGATCAATACCGGTCAAAACATCCGGCATCTCAAGGACAAAAGCATTCCCCGTATAAAACGGCGTATCCTCAACCACTGGGACAACCTGGACCGGACCGTAGAACGGGGGTATTCGGGATTCTCCATCTTTAACTGGCATGAACTGCCCGATGTCCGGGAGTCCCGCTACCACGACTATGCCCTGGCAAATGCATCCATCGGGATCAATGGAGTCGTGCTCACCAATGTAAACGCCAATGCCCTGGTACTCCGCGAAGACTATCTGCAAAAGGTAACCGTGCTCGCCGATATTTTCCGGAAATACGGCATAAGGGTCTACCTCACAGCCAGGTTCAGCGCACCGGCCGAGCTTGGCAGGCTGACCACTGCAGATCCGGCAGATTCCGGCGTGCAGCGGTGGTGGTCCGATAAGATCCGGCAGATCTACTCGCTCATCCCGGACTTCGGCGGCTTCCTGGTCAAGGCCAATTCCGAAGGCCAGCCTGGTCCGCAGGATTACGGACGAACACATGCGGAGGGCGCCAATATGCTGGCCGCCGCCCTGGAACCTCACGACGGGATCGTCATGTGGAGGGCCTTCGTATACAGCGAAGACGTCCCTGAGGACAGGTGCAAGCAGGCCTATAACGAGTTCGTTCCGCTGGACGGGCAGTTTCGCCGCAATGTGATGATACAGGTCAAAAACGGGCCGCTGGACTTTCAGCCCCGCGAGCCGGTCCACCCGCTATTCGGTGCCATGCCCCGCACCCCGCTGATGCTGGAACTGCAGATCACAAAAGAATACCTGGGACAGGGCACACACCTGGTCGGGCTGGCCAATATGTACAAGGAAATCCTGGATACGGATACCTATGCCATGGGCGAGGGCAGTACTGTAGCCCGCATCACAGACGGTTCGCTTTACGGTCATGAGCTCTCCGGGATCGCCGGTGTGTCCAACGTAGGCACTGCACTCAACTGGACCGGCAATTTCTTTGCCCAGGCCGATTGGTTTGCATTCGGGCGGCTCGCCTGGGATCCCTACAGGCCTGCAGCAGCTATATCCAGGGAATGGGCCTTGCTGACATTCAAGGACAAAGTGACCGCAGATATTGCCTGCCGGTTGCTGGACATATCGCATGAGGCATGCGTCAGCTATATGACCCCGCTCGGCCTCCATCATATCATGGCAGAGGGCCACCACTACGGCCCCGGCCCCTGGGTCGACAGCCTGGGTCGGGCGGACTGGACATCGGTATACTACCACCGGGCTACAAAGGACAGCGTTGGATTTGACCGGACAGCGAGCGGTAGCAACGCTCTGGCACAATACCATAACGGGTACAGCACTGTTTTCGAAGACCTTTCTACCTGCCCTGAGGAGTACCTGCTCTGGTTCCATCGCATACCCTGGACCCATACCATGCGGTCAAGCAGGACTTTCTGGGAGGAACTGGTCGTGAGATACGATACAGGCGTCGCGAACGTACGCGAGATGAATGTCATCTGGCAGGACGCAGGACCGCTTGTCGACGAAAAGATATACACACATGTGAAAAGCCACCTTGATATCCAGCTCAGGGAGGCACAATGGTGGCGGGATGCCTGCCTTGCATATTTTCAGTCCATCCACGGGCTGCCGTTCCCTGCCGGTAGTGCTCCCCCTCCCCGGGACACAGAGTATTATCGGGCACTCAGGTTTCCCTACGCACCGGGTATCCGGCCTCAATGGTGACAAACTTTTATCAAAACAGACATTCGAGATGATCAAAGCCTTCAAATACCTATGCCCTGCTTTCCTGGTATGCCTGGTTTTCTCCTGCAGCAGCGAGAGCCCGATCCCGGCAGGATCGGTCGCGGCCCTGAAAGACAGGTTCGAAGACGACTTCCTGATCGGTGTTGCCGTCAATACGGACCAGATCTATGAAAAAGACGCCAGGGCGGCAGCGATCATTTCCAGGGAGTTCAACTCCCTGACGGCCGAGAACATCATGAAATGCGAGATCATACACCCGGAGTGGAGCACCTATGACTTTGAGGCTGCAGACAAGCTGGCCGACTACAGTGAAAAAAGCGGCATGTTCCTGGTAGGGCATACTCTTATATGGCACAGCCAGCTGGCCCCGTTCGTGCAGCAGATCCGCTCACAGGACTCCATGCGGCTCTTCCTACAGGAACACATCACTACAATCGTACAGCGCTACGACGGCAAAGTACAAGGCTGGGATGTGGTCAATGAAGCGCTGGAAGAGGATGGCAGTTTTCGCAAATCCGTATTCTATGAGCTCCTGGGCGAAGCCTATATCGTGGAGGCCTTCCGCCTTGCACAGGCTGCCAGCCCGGACACAGAGCTTTACTACAACGACTACAACATCGAGAATCCCCGGAAAAGAGCCGGCGCCATCCGGATCGTCAAAATGCTGCAGGAAAATGGAATACGGATAGACGGTGTTGGTATCCAGGGACACTGGTCGCTGAAAAACTTCCCTCTCGAAGAGCTGGAAAAAAGCATCCTTGAGTTTTCTGCCCTGGGCGTCAAAGTCATGATCACGGAACTGGATCTCGGTGTACTGCCCAATCCCTGGGATATGACCGGAGCAGACGTGAACGAAAACTTTGAATATGATCCAGCGATGAACCCGTATACAGCCGGGTTGCCACAAGAAGTCAGCAATGAATTCACGGAGAAATACACAGCCCTGTTCCAACTGCTGCGCAAGCACAAAGACAAAATACACAGGGTCACATTCTGGGGGTTGAGCGACGCCAATTCCTGGCTCAACGACTGGCCCGTGAAGAACAGGACCAACTACCCGTTGCTATTTGACCGCAATTATGAACCGAAGCCCGCATACTTCAGTATCGGCAACGACCGCGCACCTCACCGCAAATCCTGAATGACCCATGAACGAAGCGAGCCATAAACTGTCCGTAGTCGAGAAAGTAGGCTACAGCCTGGGAGACCTGGCTGCCAACCTGGTGTTTCAGACCCTGATCACCTACCTGGCTTATTTCTACACGGATATCTACGGTCTGGAGACCACCGACGCTTCAGCTGTCATGCTGTCGGTAGGCCTGGTCGCGGCCTTTGGGTTCAACCCGCTCATAGGTGCGCTTGCAGACAGGACCGTCTCAAAATGGGGTAAGTTCAGGCCGTGGATATTATATACAGCTATTCCGCTGGGTACAGCCGCACTGCTGGCATTCAGCACCCCTGATTTTTCTTACAAGGGAAAAGTGGTCTACGCGATCGCTACCTATACCCTGCTCCTGCTGCTCTATGCTGCCAATAACCTGCCCTATTCCGCACTGAGCGGCGTCATCACAGGCAGCATGAAAGAACGCAACAGCATATCTGCCTACCGTTTTGTCGCGGTCATGTTTGCCCAGTTCTTCGTGCAGGTATTCATGCTTTCGATCATAGAGACTGCGGGCAGCGGTGACAAGTCTGCAGGTATCGAAAAAGTCATGACCTGGCTGGCGGTCATCGGCACACTCCTGCTCCTGGTCACGTTCTTTAC
Organism: uncultured Saprospiraceae bacterium; assembly: GCA_964537925.1. Taxonomy (GTDB): domain Bacteria; phylum Bacteroidota; class Bacteroidia; order Chitinophagales; family Saprospiraceae; genus SLDF01. Next base: position 304,207 of record CAZICV010000004.1, read on the forward strand.
CACCAGGGAACGTATCGTGCCCAAACCCGAGCAAAGATCGAGCCTGAAAGAGGACCTGGGCGACCTGCTACGGAACGCTCCATGGCTCATCATGCTGGCGGTCACTACACTGGTTTTCATCACCCTAGCCATGAAGGGCGGTGCTTATGTATACTATTTCAAGAACTATGTCGACAGGGAAAGTCTTTCAGATCTTGCAGACCCCATAACCGGGTATTTATCCGGCCTCGGGCTCAATTTTTTCGGAAAGGATCCTGTTTCAGCCGGATTCGGTCTGTTCAATGCCGGCGGCATCATCTTCATGATCGCGGGGATTACCCTGTCAAAAGGGTTAGCCGACAGATACGGCAAGAGGGATGTGTTCGGGATAGCGTTGTTCATCTCGGCCCTGTTCATCCTGCTGTTCTACTTTATCCCGTCACAATCAGTGACAGTGATGTTTGCAGCGCAGATCCTGCACGGTTTCTTCTATGGAATTACGATCCCGCTGCTGTGGGCCATGATCGCAGATGTCGCCGACTACAGCGAGTGGAAAAACAACCGCCGTGCCACGGCCATCATTTTTTCCGCCATGATGGCGGGCCTGAAAGTAGGATTGAGCATTGGCGGGGCTTTGCTGGCATGGATACTCGGACTTTACGACTATGTACCCAACAGCGACGCCGTCCAGACAAGTTCAGCCATCCGGAGTACAAAGCTACTGGTAAGTGTTTTTCCTGCCATCCCCCTGATCGTATGTGCCGGACTACTCTTCTTTTACGCGATCAACAGGAAGCTGGAAGTACAGATCGAGTCCGACCTGTACCAGCGACGCCAGGTATAAATAAATCATCAAAAAAGCACAGACAATGCCCGAAACCCCGGCCGACCAGATGAACGATTTGAACGCGAGCGCTATTCCACAGCCCCTGGTCACACATATATATATCGCTGATCCCTCAGCTCATGTATTCGAAGGGAAACTGTACATATACCCCTCGCACGATATCGTCAACGATATACCGCATGACGACCTGGGAAGCCAGTACGCAATGGAAGACTACCATGTATTCAGGATGGATTCGCCCGATTCGGCTGCCGAAGACTGCGGACAGGCGCTCCATGTCAGGGATGTACCCTGGGCCGACAAGCAAATGTGGGCGCCGGATGCAGCCGAAAAAGACGGCATTTACTACCTGTATTTCCCTGCCAAACGCCCGGACGGTATATTCCAGATAGGCGTTGCCGTCTCCGGCAGGCCGGAAGGACCTTTCACCCCACAGCCTCTGCCGATACCTGGTAGCTACTCAATCGATCCGGCCGTATTCAAGGATGACGACGGGCAGTACTTCATGTACTTTGGCGGCATCTGGGGAGGACAGTTACAAAACTACAGGGCCAACCGGTATGCCCCCGACCATGGGCTCCCGGCAGACAATGAGCCGGCCCTGGGACCACGGGTGGCACTGCTGACAGGCGATATGCGCTCATTCGCAGAAGAAGTCCGGGAGATAACCATACTGGACGAAAGCGGCGCTCCTCTGCTGGCAGGTGACAGTGACCGGAGATTCTTCGAAGCTGCCTGGATGCACAGGTACCGAGACACGTACTATTTTTCCTACAGTACAGGGGATACACACTATCTCTGCTACGCTACAGGGGACAGTCCTTACGGCCCATTCACCTATAGAGGACAAATACTCACTCCGGTCATTGGCTGGACCACTCATCACTCGATCTGCGCCTTTGGCGACAGGTGGTACTTGTTCTACCACGATGCAAGTCTGTCCGGCGGACAATCCCACCTGCGCTCCGTCAAAATGACAGAACTCCTGTACGACGACAAAGGCAGGATCATCACCCTGCATCCGTACGGCGATTCATCCATCAACCAACTGACTGAACACTGATATGTCCGCTCACAAAGTCGCGATTGTCACCGGAGGTTCTTCGGGTATAGGTCTGGCCATAGCTGCAAGACTGATTTCAGATGGCTGCAGGGTAGTGATCACAGGCAGGGATGCAGACAAACTGCAAGCTGCACAGGTATCGCTGGGAGAGTATTGCACATCGATACAGGCTGATGTATCCGACCTCAGCGGCCTGCCGGGCCTTGCAGGGCAGGTGTACGAGCAATACGGCAGTATAGATATACTGGTCAATAACGCCGGGATCAACCTGAAAAAACCGGTCGCGGATGTCTCGGACGATGATTTCCGGCGTATCCTGGATGTCAATACAGCCGGTGTATTTGCGCTCACCCGTGAAGTAATCCGCTATATGACCCTTCAGCCGCAGAAAGGGGTGATCGTCAATATCTCCTCCATGGCTGCGCAATACGGCATTCCCTATGTAATCGCTTACACGGCTTCCAAGACAGCCATCGACGGTATGACCAGAGCTCTGGCGGCAGAGCTCGGACCGCTTGGTATCAGGGTCAATGCGGTAGCGCCCGGCTTCATCAGGACGCCTATGTCATCCAGGGCGCTCGATAATGATCCGGCCCGAAGAGAACGCGTCCTTACCAGAACTCCGCTTGGCAGGCTCGGCGAACCCGAAGATGTAGCGAACGCTGTCTCGTTCCTTGTCTCCGGGGAGGCAAAATTCATCACAGGTGTCGTACTGATGGTCGACGGAGGCAATTCCATAGGATTTTAAGCACGGGATGACTATGACGCAGGTAAAAATGACGGAAAGCATGCGGTGGTTTGGCCCCGGAGACCCGGTCTCGCTGCGCGATATCGCCCAGGCAGGCTGCAGCAGTGTCGTATCCGCCCTGCACAACTATGCCCCGGGTGAGGTCTGGCCTTATGAAGAGATAGCAGCTTACAAAAGACATATTGACTCCGCAGGACTCGGATGGGAAGTCGTCGAAAGCCTGCCTGTCCACGATCACATCAAGATGGGCTACCCCGACCGGGACCTGCTCATCGACAATTATACCAAGTCCCTGCGCAACCTGGCAAAAGCAGGTGTATACATCGTCACGTACAATTTCATGCCTTTGCTGGATTGGCTCAGGACAGATATACATCACCGTACGCCGAGCGGCGCCGAGATACTGTATTTCTCCAGGAAAGACTACGCAGTATTTGACCTGTTTGTCCTGGAGAGAGCCGGTGCTGCCGACGCATTTACCGCTGAAGAGGTGGCTGCACTCAGGGCCTATGCCGACACTATGGAAGCCGACCGGGCGGACACACTCAGCAAAAGCCTGCTGATGGCGCTTCCGGGCACCGAAGAGCACTTTACGCCAGACCTGCTGAAGAGAAAACTGGCTGAATACGCCCATATCACCCCGGAACAACTGCGCGAAAACCTGGTCTATTTCCTGGAAAAGATCTGCCCTGTCGCCGACGAACTCGGTGTGCACCTCACGATCCACCCGGACGATCCGCCGTTCCCGGTATTCGGACTCCCGCGGATCGCCAGTACATACCAGGATCTCAGGTACTTGTTCGAACGTGTGCCCAACCCTTCCAATGGCCTGTGTTTCTGCACCGGCTCATTGGGCGCCAGGCTGGACAACGACCTGGTACAGATCCTCGGGGAACTGGGCAGCAGGGTCCGCTTTCTTCATCTCCGCAACACGAAGACGATGGACAACGGCGACTTCTACGAAGCAGACCACCTGTACGGCGATACGGATATGTATGCCGTGATCAGGGAAGTGCTGGCGCTCATGTCACGGGAGGGACGCAATATCGTGATGAGACCTGACCACGGCCCCAGGATCATGGACGATCTGCAGAAGGAACATTATCCCGGCTATTCGGTCATCGGCAGGCTCAAAGGGCTTGCAGAACTGCGAGGCGTTGAATACGCGTTGCTGCGGTCGGGCGATTATATCACACGAATCAGCTAAGGAACCGATATGTATAGCTTAGGAATAGATTTAGGCAGTTCGTCCGTCAAAGTAGCCCTGGTAGATGCCGGTTTTGGCACACCTCCTGTGCTCGTCCGCTACCCTGAACAGGAGATGAGTATCAGCAGCCCGCATACAGGCTGGGCGGAGCAACACCCGGACGACTGGTGGGCCTATGCCGTACTCGGCATACAGAAGGTACTTGCAGAATCCGGTATCAAGCCCTCGGAGATCAGGTCTATAGGTATAGCCTACCAGATGCACGGTCTCGTAGTCGTAGGAAAAGACGGCCGCCCCCTGCGTCCTTCGATCATCTGGTGCGACAGCAGGGCTGTACAGAGCGGCGATGAAATGAGTGCTGCGCTCCCACCGGATATCATCCGCAGCCGCCTCTTCAATCGCTTCGGGAATTTCACGGCAGCCAAGCTGAAATGGGTAAAAGATCACGAACCACAGATATTCGGACAGATATACAAGATCATGTTACCCGGCGACTATATCGCCTACAAGATGAGCAATCAGTTCACCTCCACCTTCACCGGCATGTCCGAAGGTATATTCTGGGACTTCCCCGCCAATAAGGTCTCTACGGAGGTAGCGGAACTGATCGGCATATCCCCCGACCTGTTCCCGGAGCTGGGAAGCAGCTACGATGTACTCGCCCGCACCGACGAATCATTCGAAAGCCTGACAGGTATCCCGAAAGGAACACCTATATCCTACCGATCGGGCGACCAGCCGAACAATGCCTTCGCATTGGGTGTGCTCCGGGATGGCGAGGCAGCGGGCACGGCAGGTACGTCCGGTGTCATATACGGCGTGAGCAAGTCGATCAATTTTGACGAGCAGGCAAGGGTCAATACATTTGCTCACGTCAACCACAGCCTCACAGCTCCTTCCTACGGTACGCTGCTGTGTATCAACGGGACTGGGATCATGTACCAGTGGATCAGGAAGAATTTCTTTCCCGATGCTACTTATGCGGAATGTGAACAGATCGCAACCCTGGTATCGTCCGCAGGAGTGCTGAGCCTGCCCTTTGGCAACGGGGCAGAACGCATACTGGAAAACCGCACGCCGGGGGCATGCTTTCACGGCCTGGACCTGAACAGGCACGACAAGAGAAATCTCCTGAGGGCCGGGCTCGAAGGCATTGCCTTCTCCTTCGTATATGGCCTCGGGATACTGCAGGAGATGGGTATCCGCATAAGCAGTATGCGGGTGGGCGCCGACAACCTGTTCCAGTCCGGGATACTCGCGCAGGTCATTGCAGATCTCGGCGATTTGCAAATAGATATCTACGAGACCACCGGGGCCATCGGGGCAGCCAAAGGCAGCGCCTACGGGGCAGGACTTATCGACAACCTGGACAATGCACACCGTGACCTGTCCCCTTCCCGGTCCTATACCCCCGGCAAAGAAACAGACGATACAAAAGATACATACGAGAAATGGCGTAGCCTATTGAATAACAATTTATAAAATGATGTAATATGATTTTGGTCGAAAACAAGGAGTATTTCAAGGGCATAGGAAAGATCGGATATGAAGGCAAGGACTCTACCAACCCGCTTGCCTTCAAACACTACGACAAGAACAAAACCGTAGGCGGCAAAACAATGGGCGAGCATTTCAGATTTGCCATCGCCTACTGGCACAGCTTCTGTGCTGCCGGGGCTGATCCGTTCGGTTCAGGTACCCGGCCGATGCCCTGGCTGGAGGCTGCGGATCCCCTACAGCGTGCCAAAGACAAAGCTGATGCGGCATTCGAGCTGATCACCAAACTGGGAGCGGACTATTACTGCTTCCACGACTTTGATCTCGTAGATGAGGCTGAGGATATCGGCGAGTCCGAGCGCAGGCTGGGTATCATCACCGATTACCTGGCCGAAAAGCAAAAAGCCAGTGGGGTACAACTGCTGTGGGGAACCGCCAACCTGTTCTCACATCCGCGCTATATGAACGGAGCTGCTACCAACCCCGATTTCAGCGTCGTGGCGCATGCCTCCCTGCAGGTCAAGAACGCATTGGATGCCACGATCAAGCTGGGCGGAGCGAATTATGTCTTCTGGGGAGGCCGCGAGGGCTATATGTCGCTGCTCAATACCAACATGAAAAGAGAGCTGGATCACCTGGCCCGCTTTCTCGGCAATGCACGGGACTATGCCAGGAGCCAGGGCTTCAAAGGCTGGTTTTTCCTGGAGCCCAAGCCCATGGAGCCATCCAAGCACCAGTATGATTTCGATGCCGCTACCTGTCTCAATTTTCTCCGTCAATACGACCTGCTGGGCGACTTCAAACTCAACATCGAGGTAAACCACGCCACGCTGGCACAACACACTTTCCAGCACGAACTACAGGTTGCTGCCGACAGCGGTACACTCGGCAGTATAGACGCCAACAGAGGTGATTACCAGAACGGGTGGGATACCGACCAGTTTCCCAACAATGTTCTCGAGCTCACCGAAGCCCTGCTGGTCATCCTGGAAGCCGGAGGATTGCAAGGCGGCGGTGTCAACTTCGACGCAAAGATCCGGCGCAACTCCACCGATCCCGAAGACATCTTCCTGGCGCATATCGGCGGTATGGATGCCTTTGCAAGAGCGCTGGTTGCCGCAGACAATATACTGAGCCGCTCGGCCTATAGACAACTCAGAGCCGAGCGCTACAAGTCATTTGACTCCGGGGACGGAGCGCTGTTCGAGTCCGGCAGCCTTTCGCTGGAGGCACTGGCTGCTATCGCCCGCAACCAGGGGGAGCTCCCACAGACAAGCGGTAAGCAGGAGCTGTATGAGAACATCGTAAACCAGTTTTGCTAGTCAGATAGATCCACAACCAAACTCCGGCAAGACCGGAACATACTTGATCATGAGAATCCTGCTGATCCTGCTTGTCTGCTGCAACCTGGCCCGGGCCGACATATCGCTGACCGGTCTGCTGAGCGACGGAGCCGTGCTCCAGCGAGGGCAGGATATCGTGATCCGGGGAAAAGCCTCCCCAGGGGAACGGGTCAGGCTGACTTTCAGGAATATCCGGCTCCATACAAAAGCCGACACAGGGGGAAACTGGCGATGTACGGTTCCACCACAGGAGGCCGGAGGACCCTATGAGATGATTCTGGAAGGGAAAAACAGGATCATCCTCAGGGATATCCTCATCGGCGATGTATGGCTCTGCTCCGGGCAGTCGAATATGGTGCTCAACATGGAACGGGTGAAGGAAAAATACGGGCACGAAATAGCGGAAGCTTATCATCCGCAGATACGCAACTTCTTCATCAAACCGCAGCACAACCTGAATGGCCCTCAGGGTGATTTTGCCGAGCCGGGCAGATGGGTAGCCGCCAGCCCGGAAACCGTGCTGGAGTTTGGTGCAGTAGCCTATTTCTTTGCCCGGGAGATCTATGAGCAATACAAAGTCCCGATCGGCATCATCAATGCGAGTGTCGGAGGTACACCTATCCAGGCCTGGATGAGTCAAGATGCCTGCAAGGAGTTTGAAGATATCGCGGAGACCATCCAGCGCAATAAAGACAGCACATATATTGCCGCAAGGCTGGAAGAAAACCGCATCCGTACCACGGAGCGCGTCGTCCGGGATCAGGGCATGACCGAATCACCCAGGTGGTTTGATACGGGATACACCCCCCGGGGCTGGCACAGTATCCAGGTGCCAGGGTTCTGGGAAGACCAGGGATTGGGACAACTGGATGGTATCGTCTGGTACAGAAAAGAGATCTGGCTGGATGCGTCCATGTGTGACCGCGATGCCAATCTTTACCTGGGACGCATTGTAGACTCAGACCATGTCTACATCAACGGCGTGGAAGTCGGCCATATCACCTATCAGTATCCGCCGCGGAGATACGTAGTGCAAAAAGGTATACTGCGGCCCGGTAAAAACATCATCACTGTCCGTATCCGGAACGACGAGGCCAAAGGTGGCTTCGTGCCGGACAAAGTGTATGCACTTAAGGCAGGAGGACAGGAGATCGACCTCAAAGGTACCTGGCACTACAAAGTAGGATGCGCATTCGAGCCCGTAACCGAACCCTTTCGGTCTTTTTCCTCCCAGCGGCAGCCCGCTTCCCTGTTCAACGCGATGATCGCTCCGGTAACTGCACAAGTAGCTGTTGCCGGTGTGCTCTGGTACCAGGGCGAAGCCAATGTACCTGACCCGTCCCGCTACGAAGCCTATCTAAGGACGCTGATCCGGGACTGGCGACAAAAATTCGACAGCCCTGCCCTGCCCTTCTTTGTGGTCCAGCTAGCCAATTTCCTGGACCGGTCTTACCTGCCTGCGGAAAGCAACTGGGCCAGGCTCAGGTTTGACCAGTTGCGGGCAACTGCGGCAATAGATAATACCGCCCTCATCGTAACCACCGATATCGGCGAGTGGAACGATATACATCCGTTGAACAAAAAAGGTGTAGGTCATCGCCTGGCACTGGCAGCCAGGCATATCGCATACGGTGAGAAGGATCTCCCCTACTCCGGTCCGCAGTTCCGGTCATGCCGCATAGCCCAGGATAAGATAGTAGCCAGCTTTGATTTTGCCGAGAGCGGACTTACCACTACCAATGGGCTTCCTCCCGCCTATTTCTCGCTGGCGGGTGAAGACAAAAAATACTATCCGGCCGGGGCAGTCATCAGCGATGGTGATATTGTAGTGTCATCTCCGAGCGTACCCAGGCCACAATATGTACGCTACGCATGGGCAGATAACCCGGTGGAAGCCAACCTTACGAATGAAACAGGTCTGCCGGCATCCTGCTTTGAAGCGGGTGAAGACTTCAGCCACCTTCCGTGGAAGAATAAAAAGGCGGCCGTCATACTCACCTACGACGATGCGCTGGATTCACATCTCGACCATGTGATACCTGTGCTGAACGAAACCGGTCTCAAAGCCAGCTTTTACCTGCCGGTCGATTTCCTGGGGCGGCAAGGCAGGACAGAGGCCTGGGTACAGGCAGCCAGGCAAGGACATGAACTGGGCAACCATACCATGTACCATCCCTGCGACGGATCACTTACAGGCCGATCCTGGGTCGGACCTGAAAACGACCTTAGCCGGTATACGCATAACCGGATGATGCGTGAGATCCGCAGTGCCAGTGACTTCCTGGGCCTGCTGGACGGTCACCGTGACCGAACTTTTGCCTTTACCTGCGGCGACAGGCATACGGGCGAAGGTTCGTTTGCAGACAGCATCCTCACGGACTTTGCCGCCTTGCGTGGTATAACCCCCGGTATCAATACGGCAGAGAACTTCGATCCCACCGATGTGCTGGCGTTGGTCGCAGCCAATGAAAATGCAGACCGGCTGATACCGATGGTAGAAGAAGCCATGGCACAAAACGGCATGCTGGTACTGGTATTTCACGGCGTCGGTGGGGATCACGCGATCAATATAGACAAGGACAAGCACGATGCTTTTGTAAGATACCTGGCCTCCCGCAGGGATGAACTCTGGATCACTACGCTGGCCGAAGCTTCGCGGCATATCCTGGATCTCGGGAGATAACCGGCCTATACAGTAAACTGAACTGATTAGAAACCAATGCCTGGATAAAAAGCAAAGGGACTGATGACGCACAAGCAATTCATGGACGAAAATTTCCTGCTGGGTAACCGGTTTGCTGAAAGGCTTTATCACGAGTATGCTGCTGATATGCCTGTGATCGACTACCACAATCACCTGGATCCTGCCCTGATCGCCACAGACCATCGTTTTCGCAGCATTACAGACGCATGGCTCAGCGGTGACCACTATAAGTGGAGGGCCATGCGGACGCTCGGCATCGATGAGTCCTACATCACCGGGGGACAACCTGATCTCGACAGGTTCGAAAAATGGGCCTATACAGTGCCTTATACGCTCCGCAACCCGCTCTACCACTGGACACACCTGGAATTGCAGCGCTATTTCGGCATCAGGGATCTCCTGGGCAGCGAGTCCGCTGCTTCCGTATACCATCGCTGCAATGAGTTGCTGCAGGAACCCGGGTATTCTGTGCTGGGGCTATTGACCAGGCAACAGGTAAAAGTGGTCTGTACAACCGATGACCCTGCCGATGATCTGTCCTGGCACAGGCAGCACCGGGCTTCCGGACACGAGGTGAGTATGTTCCCCAGTTTCAGGCCGGACAAGTACATCGCGATCGAAAGCGAAGGTTTCCTTCAGCAGCTCTGCCGGTTGCAGACAGTCAGCGGGTCAGAGATACGCACTTACGGAGAGCTCATACTCACACTGAGAGAACGGGCCGCTTATTTCGCATCCCTGGGTTGTCGTGCATCCGATCACGGCCTGGACCGTATCGCCGATGCGGACTATACTTACCCGGAAATAGAAGCTATTTTCCTGTCCAGGCTGAACGGAGGCACGCTCTCTTCTACTGATATAGAGAAGTTCAGAACAGCTATACTATACGACCTGGGGTTGATTTATCACGAGCTGGGCTGGGTGCAGCAATATCACCTGGGCGCCCTGCGCAGCAACAATAGCCGCGCGCTACACAGCCTGGGACCAGATACAGGCTGGGATTCGATCGGCGACCAGCCACAGGCCCGTCCATTGTCCAGGCTGCTGGACAGGCTGGACAAAGAAAATAAGTTGACCCGGACCATCATCTACAACCTCAACCCCGCATGGAACGAGGTCTTCGCCACTATGGCCGGCAATTTCAACGACGGCAGTGTGAAAGGTAAAATGCAGTTTGGTGCTGCCTGGTGGTTCCTGGATCAGAAAGACGGGATGGAAAAACAGCTCAACGCCCTGTCCAATATGGGATTGCTCAGTTGTTTTGTAGGCATGCTGACCGATTCCCGCAGCTTTCTCTCCTTCCCCAGGCATGAATATTTCCGACGGATCTTATGTAATCTGCTGGGCGCCGAAATAGCTTCGGGCCTGTTGCCGGACGATCTACCCTGGATAGGAAAGATCGTACAGGACATATGCTATCACAATATCCGCGAATACCTTAATGTCCCCGCCCATGTCTAGGATACTGTGCTTCGGAGAGCTGCTGCTCAGGATGGTGCCCGATATGCCGCAAAGCTGGATCAGGGAATCCGGCATGCAATGCTATGTAGGCGGATCCGAGCTCAATGTCGCAATGGCGCTGGCCAGGTGGGGTCATCAGACCGGGTATCTGACCGCCCTCCCTTCCAATGCGATAGGCGATGACCTGGCAAATTACCTGCAGGCGCAGGGCATTGATATCTCCAATATAACCAGGCGGGAAGGCAGGATAGGGATTTACTATCTGCCCGGCGGAGCGGACCTCAAGCATACCAGTGTGATCTACGACCGGGCGGACTCGGTATTTGCACGGCTGAAGCCCGGTGATATTGACTGGGACAGAGTGCTCGAAGACGTTTCATGGTTGCATCTGTCGGGCATCGTACCCGCCCTCAACCCCACCCTGGCCGGCATCTGTACGGAGGCCGTCAGAGTAGCAAGGTCCCGTGAGATCACGATATCGGTCGATCTCAATTACCGGTCCAGGCTCTGGCAATACACCCATACACCGGCAAGCTACATGAAGGAGATTGCAAAGGGGTGCCAGGTCATCATGGGCAATATCTGGGCGACAGAGCAATTGCTGGAGGTACCTGTAGACTCGGGAGCTGTACAGGAACGAAAATATACAGAAGCTGCCGATACCAGCGCCGCCAGTATCTTCAGGGATTTTCCGGGTTGTACTCATGTAGCGTTCACGTTCCGGCTGGAAGATCTGGACAACACGATCAGTTACCAGGGCTACCTGAATACAAGAAACAGTGGCCGCCATCATTCACCCGTGTACAAAATCGGCCGGATCTCAGACCGGGTAGGTAGCGGCGATTGTTTCATGGCGGGCTTGATCAACGGATTGCTTTGCGGCTACGGAACGCACAGGACAGTTGAGTCCTGCACGGCAGCAGCCGTCGCCAAACTGGGCGAACACGGAGATTTCACCCGCCGCAGCCTGGCAGATATTGACAGGTTTATCCAGTCGCATTATATACTATCCTCTGGAATATATATCGCTCAAAACAATATACAGATATGAGATTTGACCGGTCACAAATCATGGACAAGCTGCTCAGCCCGGGCCTGCTGCCGCTTTACTACAACGATAACCTCCAACGTTGTAAAGACATCATCGTGCAGTGCTACCATGCCGGCATCAGTGCATTCGAGTTTACCAACCGGGGAGCTTATGCGCTGGCGCATTTCGCAGCGCTGACAGAGTCCGTCAGCCGCGACTGCCCTGGCCTGGCGCTCGGAGCAGGCACCATCTACGACATGGATCAGGCAGCGGCATTTGCAGATGCCGGCGCCGATTTCATCGTACAGCCCATATGTGATGCAGAAGTAGGCACCTACTGCAACGAGCGCGGCATCGCCTGGATACCCGGAGCGATGACCCTGACAGAAATATACGCCGCACGCAAAGCCGGTGCAACTATGGTCAAGGTATTTCCAGGGAATGTGCTTGGTCCCGCCTTCATAAAAGCTATCCGCGGACCGCTGCCGCATGTGCCGCTGATGATCACGGGTGGCGTGGAAGCCACCCCTGAAAACATCCTGGAGTGGAGAAAAGCCGGTGTGCAGGTCTGTGGCCTCGGCTCCCAGCTTTTTGCCGCGTCGGCAGAAGGTAATATACTCACGGACACACTCAGACACTTGATAGATGCACTGGAACACACCAACGAATAGATCGGCTTTATAAACTATTGCAATGGGAAAATACCGCTGGACGATTTGCGGGCTATTGTTCTTCGCCACGACGATCAACTACCTCGACAGGCAGGTGCTGAGCCTGCTCAAGCCGTCTCTGGAAGTCGAATTTGGCTGGACAAACACGCAGTATTCCAATATCGCAGCTGCCTTCCAGTTTACCTATGCCCTAGCCCTCCTGTTTGCAGGCAGGTTCATAGACCGCGTAGGCACCAAGAAGGGCTATATATGGGCGATTGTCATCTGGTCAGTGGGTGCAGTGCTGCATGCATTTGCATTGCCGATAGGCTCAGGCCTGGCCAGTGTCATGGGGTGGGCAGGGCTGGTGGCTGTACCTGCTTCCGTGCTGGGCTTCATCACGGCCAGGATCATACTGGCCATCGGCGAGGCCGGCAACTTCCCGGCCGCCATCAAAGCTACGGCAGAGTATTTCCCCAAAAAAGAGAGGTCTTTTGCTACCGGTATCTTTAATTCAGGAGCCAATATAGGCGCTCTTGTAGCCCCGCTCACTATACCCTGGATAGAAGCTGTATGGGGCTGGGAAGCAGCTTTCTGGGCAGTAGGTCTTATCGGCTTCTTCTGGATCTATTTCTGGGTCAAATACTACGATGAAGTGCAGGTACAACGGAGGCTCTCGAGCGAAGAGCGGGCTTATATCATGCAGGATGACACTACCATTACCCCGGAAGGTAATACCAGGGATGCCGCAGGACATGCGTCCTGGCTTACGCTGCTGAAATACAGGCAATCATGGGCATTTACCCTGGGCAAGTTTATCACCGACGGCGTATGGTGGTTTTTTCTCTTCTGGCTGCCTGCCTATCTCAAGGACCAGTATGGGCTCGAGAAGATGCAGATGATGTGGCCGCTGGCCGTACTGTATTCACTCACCATGATCGGCAGTATCGGCGGCGGATGGTTTCCCATGTATTTCATCAGCCGGGGAAAGGACGTATACTCGGCCCGCATGAAGGCCATGCTCAGCATCGCATTGATCCCGCTGATCGTACTACTGGCCCAGCCGATGGGGCTCATCAGTGTATGGCTGGCGGTACTGATCATCGGTACAGGAGCGGCAGCTCACCAGGCCTGGAGCGCCAACCTGTATACTACGGTGTCGGATATGTTTCCGAAGAAAGCAGTTGCCAGCGTAGTCGGCCTGGGCGGTATGGCCGGCGGTATTGGGGGCGTGATCGTGACCAAGGCCGGAGGATACCTTTTTGACCACTACAAAGAGCTCGGACATATCGAGACCGGCTACACCATCATGTTCGCCTATTGTGCGACAGCGTATATCGTCACCTGGGTCATCATGAAAACACTGGTACCCAAATATAACGAAGTGAGATTATAAGGTCCGGGCATAAATCAAGGAATGCTTTCTCCGCAGGTATATGACATAGCATCCCCCTTTTACAGTGAAACGAAATTCAGCGCCCCCAAGTTTCTTCTGCAGTGACCGTTCTTCCCTTGCAATCACCGCATTCACGGGCGCCTCAACTGAAGAGACTCACACCCCGAACGATCTCTGGTACCACCGGGCATAGTCGCACGCCAGGTAAGAGATCACGACCGAAGCGCCCGCACGCCGGATACTCAGCAAGGTCTCCGGCATCGCGCGATCATAGTCCAGCCAGCCATTGCGGGCAGCGGCCAACAGCATGGCGCATTCGCCGCTGACGTGGTATGCGGCCACCGGCAACGGCGTGACTTCGGCCAGGGTCTGTATAACATCGAGGTAGTGTAACGCCGGTTTGACCATCAGGAAATCAGCGCCCTCATCCAGGTCCAGCTCTGCCTCTATAAGCGCTTCCCTCCGGTTGGCCGGATCCATTTGATAAGTCTTCTTATCGCCCGATTTGGGAGCGGAATCCAGTGCATCTCGGAAGGGACCATAGAATGCACTGGCATACTTGGCCGTATAGCTCATGATGCCGGTACCCGAGAAGCCGGCATCGTCCAGTGCACCACGGATATAACCTATGCGGCCGTCCATCATATCCGATGGCCCCAGCAGGTCAAATCCCGCATCCGCCTGGGCCACAGACATACGGGCGAGTATCGGCAGCGTCTCATCGTTGAGTATCTGCCCGTCCTGTACAAAACCATCGTGACCGTCGCTGCTGTACGGATCCATCGCTACATCGCTGATCAGGCAGCAATCCGGGAACCGCTGCTTGATCTGCCGGGCGGCATCCAGGTAAAAGTTCTTCGGATCATGGCTGTAGGAGGCGATATTGTCCTTATGTGTGTCGGGAACAGCCGGGAAGACCATGAAACTACGGATACCCAGTTCCATCGCTGTCTCGATCCCTGACAGCATATTGTCCAGACTCTGGCGCTCGGAGACCGGCAGCGAGGAGATCGGTTCTTTTTTTCCTTTGCCGGGCAACAGGAACAAAGGCAGTACAAGTTGTGAAGGCAGCAAATGGGTCTCACTCACGAGGCCGCGCAGAGCAGGCGACCGGCGGTTGCGCCGCGGACGGCGGGGGAAATCTATATTATCCATGCGTGTGTTTGTTTTTGCGGGGCACGGGGTCATGGCCGTGCGGCCCCCAGGGATGACAGCGCAATATGCGCCGGGTACCCAGGTAGATACCTTTGAGCGGCCCCCACTCCTGGATAGCCTCTATCATGTAATGTGAACAACTGGGCTGAAACCTGCAGTTGGCTCCCAGCAGCGGAGATATGGTCCACTGGTAGAACTTCACCGGGAAGATAAATATCCACTTGAAGAATCGGTTCAGCATAGCCGGGTGGATTCTGTCCGCACCGCCCGCGAGCGATATCGGTTATATGCCGGAAACAAGAGCGCCCGGTAAAGAGTACCGGGCGCCTGTCCCGAACAGGGTATATCAATATCTGTAATAGTCGGGCTTGAAGGGCCCTTCTTTTTCTACGCCGATATAGGCAGCCTGCTCATCATTGAGCTCATCCAGCTCTACGCCTATTTTCTCCAGGTGAAGCCGGGCTACTTCCTCATCCAGGTGTTTGGGCAGCATATAGACCTGGTTCTCGTATCGGTCCGCATGTTGCCAAAGCTCCAGCTGAGCCAGCACCTGGTTGGTGAATGAGTTGGACATCACGAAGGAAGGGTGTCCGGTCGCACAACCCAGGTTGACGAGGCGGCCTTCTGCCAGGATGATCACATCGTTTCCGTCGATCGTGTATTTGTCTACCTGTGGTTTGATCTCCACCTTGGTCTGACCGTATTGTTTATTGAGCCAGGCCATGTCGATCTCGTTGTCAAAGTGACCGATATTGCAGACGATCGCCTTGTCCTTCATCAGGCGGAAATGTCTCTCTGTAAGGATGTCCTTGTTGCCCGTAGCTGTCACGATGATATTGGCCTCGGGTACGGCATTCTCCATCTTCTTGACCTCGAAGCCGTCCATAGCGGCCTGCAGTGCGCAGATAGGATCTATCTCCGTCACGATCACGCGAGCCCCTGCTCCGCGCAGAGAAGCAGCAGAGCCTTTGCCTACGTCCCCGTAGCCGGCCACCACCGCTACTTTACCCGCCATCATGATGTCGGTAGCCCTCCGGATCGCATCTACGCAAGACTCCCGGCAGCCGTACTTATTGTCAAACTTTGACTTGGTCACCGAATCGTTGATATTGATCGCGGGCATAGGCAATGTCCCCAGCTTCACGCGTTCGTAGAGGCGGTGTACACCTGTGGTCGTTTCTTCGGAAATACCCCTGACATCCCCTACCAGTTCCGGGTACTTGTCCAGCACCATATTGGTCAGGTCGCCCCCATCGTCCAGTATCATATTGAGCGGCTTGCCATCGCTGAAAGCGAACAGTGTCTGCTCGATACACCAGTCAAACTCCTCGGCATTCATCCCCTTCCAGGCAAAAACCGGTATGCCGGCCTTGGCTACGGCAGCTGCGGCATGATCCTGTGTCGAAAAGATATTGCAGGAAGACCAGCTCACTTCGGCGCCCAGTTCGATCAGTGTTTCGATCAGTACGGCCGTCTGGATGGTCATGTGCAGGCACCCGGCGATACGGGCGCCCTGAAGCGGCTTGCTCTGGCCGTAACGTGCTCTGAGTGCCATGAGGCCCGGCATTTCCGCCTCAGCCAGTTCGATCTCAAGGCGTCCCCATCCTGCGAGGGAAATATCCTTAACCTTGTATTGTAGTTTTTCTACTGCGTTCTGCATGTATAGTGGTGATTTAGGTCTTAACAAATGCGCCGCAAAGTTACGGCTTTTGGTACAGAAACGCTCTGCAAAGCGCTTTGTTTCCTTGAGTTATGACCAGATCGGGACAATGTACACTTAACGCTGAGCAATCTCTGGTTGAAGACAGCAGTCAGTAGAAGAGAATATCGCAGATAAGGCATTATTCGCTCACCCGGAACCGCAAGATGGTCCTCAGTCGGTCGGAATTTGTTCTACGCGGGTCACTGAGGTATATCTCACGATGGATGTGGCTCAGCCTGTTCAATCCCCTGTCTGCGGCAAAAGCTTCCATCCGTTCAAAGCTGGCCGGTTCATCGTCAAAGCTGCCTATATGCAGCATCTGCACGCATAGCCCCTCCTCAATCGTGCAGAAAGAAATACTGTCCGCGAGGGGCAATGATTTCTCCTTACCGGTATACGCCAGGATCTCTTCGGCCGCTTCAGCAGTGAGGAAGTCCGGCTGACGGATCATCAGCGTGAATACCAGGTGTTTCTTATTCAGCTTTCCCTGTTTCCATTCAGTTCGTCCCTGCTCATTCAGGTCCCACACCCCCTCCAGCGGATAGACCGTATATGCTGTATATCCTGCAAGGGAAATGCCCTGTCGCGGACTCATTTTCACCGCGTATGAAGCTGTGTAAAGCGCGGAAATATACTCCGCGAAAAAGGCTTCATTGGGATCGCCCTGCCCACTGATGGTATAGTAATTGAGCGGAGGCACCGTGATCTCAACGGGACTGACCGGAGGTCCGTACAGTACTTTTTCCTGCTTTTTCCACTCATGCTTTGTAGTCATCCGAAGTGCCTGTTTTTAGCGAAAACAAAAGGAGCCCCCTGACATCCGCTCAGTCCAGCACCTTGCCTGCCACGCGACCTACCGTGAGTCCTTGTACGACAATTGAAAATACGACGACAAAATAAGTCATCTCCAGAAGTAGATCCTTGTATATACCACCGCTCACGGAGAGGACGAGAGCTATCGAGACGCCTCCCCTCAACCCACCCCATACGAGCATCGTGAGCGATCCTCTCTTCAGCCGTGGCTTGAATGGCACCAGGATCGAAGGCACCCAGATCGAGATCCACCTGGCCAGCAGCACTACAAAAATCGCCACTACAGCAATGGCCCAATAGCTCTCAAGGTCGGGCAGCAGCAGTAGTTCGAATCCTATGAAAAGGAAGAGGATAGCATTGAGTATCTCGTCGATCAGCTCCCAGAATTTGTTCAGGTAATCCTTTGTCACGGTAGACATCACTATTTTCTTTCCATAGTTGCCTATGATCAGACCTGCAGCCACCATCGTAAGCGGCCCGGATATATGCATCGCATGCGCGATCAGGTAGCCGCCCATGACCACCGAGAGCGTGATCAGTACGGATACGATGTAGTCGTCGATCCTTTTGATCGCTTTCGAAGCAGTGATACCCAGCAGCACGCCCAAAAGCAGTCCTCCAACCGCTTCCTTGATCAGCAGCCAGGATATGGATCCGAAAGAGATATCTACGGCATCTGCCTGCGTAAGCTGGAGTATGACGGCGAACAGGACGACCGCCACCCCGTCATTGAACAGCGACTCACCTGCGATCTTGGTTTCCAGCGCCTTCGGGACATTGGCACTTTTCAATATGCCCAGTACAGCGATAGGGTCGGTCGGCGATATCAGCGCTCCGAACAAAAGGCAGTACAGAAATGGTAATTCAATACTGAACAGCGGAGCCAGGTAATACATGATGCCTGCGATCACAAACGTGGATAGTATGACGCTGATCGTCGAAAAGATCAGCACCGGCCATCGTTGCTCTTTCAGGTCGGAGAAATTGACATGTATGGCTCCCGCAAAAAGGAGAAAGTTGAGCATGGCCCCCATCAGTACTTCCGTAAAATCAAATTCTGCGACGAGCTTGAAAAACATATCCGTCGTCTCAGGAAAAATATGATGACCAGCAAAACGGATCAGGATAGATACCAGGATCGCCATCAGCATGATGCCGATGGTAGACGGCAGTTTGAGAAAGCGCAGGTTGATATAGGCAAATAACGATGCCAGTACGATGAGTACAGAAAAAGAATAATAAAGCTCCATGTTGATATTTGCGGCTCTGCCGGTTAGTACAAATGCAGTTCCAGGAAACGGCCCCGGGCGGCAGCCGGTTTACACCGGTCCGGCGGCTTTCACACGAAAACCAAGCCCGGCAGAGATCCCTGTGGTCGGCAAGGATAATAAAAAAATCTCAAATGTTATTGTAACAACCTGTCACGCGAAAGGCCAGGATCTTTAACATAACAGACAGGGAGAGGTCGCAGGGGTGAAGTAATCGGCAGGTTCCAAGCAGTAACATTTTGAAATAACTCACCAGATACAAAGACAAAGCAAAGCAGCGTTTTAACAATTAGACTAAACACGCTGCGTATGAAAACCATAGCTATCGCGGGCCTGCTGAGCACCCTGTTGCTTACAGCCTGTTCCCCTAAATTCTATACTCCTAATACCCAGAATGTACCGATGATCCGGTCAAGGGGCCAGACGAACCTCACACTGGCAGGCAATGGCAACCAGGTAGAGTTTCAAGGCGCGTACGGTGTATCCGATGCGATCGCGATACAGGCTTCGGGGGGGCTTTTCATCCCGAAGGACCTGGACAATGGCGACGGCGGATCAGGTCGGTTCATAGAAGGCGGAGTCGGCTACTATCGTCCGATCAACGATCATTTTGTGTTCGAGACGTACGCACTGGCCGGATACGGCCATGTCGAGAATCACATGCCCTCCACCACAGGTACGCATCCCGGGACCACGGGAGATATATCCGCCAACCTGCTGCGTCTCAGCCTGCAGCCGAGCTTTGGGTATACTTCCAGGTATTTTTCAGTAGCCGCCTCGACACGGGTAGGTATGCTCAACTACTCCAACATAACGGGCGACCTCATCTTCGATAATGAAAGCCAGACGGACTACCTCACAACCAACAGATCCGGTGTGTTGCTGGAGCCTGCCCTGACGATCAGGGGTGGACTGGAAAAGATCAAGCTCCAGGTACAGGCAGGCTATAGCTTCAACCTTTCGAACAGCACATTCCGGCAGGACAATTCATTCCTGACGGTCGGGCTCAATTTCAACTTCCAGTGAGATCCCGCCTATAGTCGGTGAAAGGAGAGAAGAGGACGATCGGTTTTCCACTTGTAACAGCAAATTAACAGGCCACATTACTTGGACAACCGATCGTCCTTTTTAAATTTACCACCATTCATTTTCATCACTTATAAAATCCAATCCACTATGGGCAAGTTTGTGATAACGAAGCGTACAAACGGCGAATTCCAGTTCAACCTCAAAGCTACCAATGGGCAGGTGATCCTTTCAAGCGAAGGGTATACTACCAAGGCTGCCTGCAACAATGGAATAGACTCTGTCCGCAGAAATTCGCAGGACGACGGCAAATATGACCGCAAGGTCTCGAAGAACGACAAATTCTACTTCAACCTGAAAGCCACCAACGGCCAGATCATCGGCACCAGTGAAATGTATGAGAGCGAAAAAAGCCGGGATAATGGCATAGATTCCGTGAAGCGCAATGCACCGGACGCTACCGTGGAAGACAATACGATAGCCTGATACATGCATATGTATGGGCGGGAGGAAGTCTCGTGGTAGACTGTGAGGCTTTCTCCTGCTCCTCTCAATGCCCTGAGCAAGGTCAGTTCCTGACAAACAACCTTGGCAAGACCCGGTAGCCCGTGCGGCCCCATTCTACCCGGAAGCAGTATACGCCAGGCGCTAATCCCCCGACCTCTATCCGCCGGTCGGTCGTAAGCGGGCCATGCAACACTTCCCTGCCCAGCTGATCATAGATTGCATACCGGGATCCTGACGGTATCTCCAGCGCAAAACTCACCTGTATTTCCTCACCCGCCGGGTTGGGCCAGAGTTCATATCCCAGCTCATAGTTGATACCCGGGTGAAGCGAAGTCACCGCACGCACCGAATCGCAGTATCGATCGTATCCATATGCTGTCCTGTAGTGCGGTATATTCGGAATATTAAATGCCTGGCGGTTGAACACCATACCGTTCATCTCAAAACGACAAGCTTCTCCCGGCTCATCCGGCTCGTGGATCACGTGAAAGGCATAGCCTCCGCCTGGTGTGCGGCAGTAGATCTTGCAATCCGGCCCCAGCTGCATCGTAGAAAAATACGACCGGATCGGCTCGGGGAACATCGTCCCGTCCCACTGTGCTATCTCTGTCTTCGTTGACTGGATGTCCCCCGCCGACAAGTCATACTGGTGGATATATGTCCGTGTGGCCACATACAGGTAGCGCGAGTTTGGAGAGATCGCCGCTCCACTTCGATAGTTTAAACGGTCTGATGGTAAATGCTCTTTAAATGACAACAGCCCAGCAGAACGATCAAAATCATACACAATAGTTCCATTTGGTTGTATAACCCTGGCCATCACATTGCCATCCGGAGAAAAACAGACTTGCCCACCGTAAGTAACAGACAAATCTACCTCGTAGTCAATATCCTGGGTATGCGAATGGATTATACCGTCTTTCGTATAAAGGAAAAAGTGATAAGCGTGTCTATAATACGCTGGAACTACCAACCAAAAATCAGTTCCATTAGCATGCAACACTGCAGTCAGTTCATCAGGCAATAAAAAATCAAGCTTCTCATTAGCTCTATATACAATGCTATCTCTTACACTCGATACTACATACCTCTCTCTATCATCATCCCATACAATAGAAGTTTTTAACAAGTCCTTGCCTACGATATATATCTCCTGTGTAAAATCATAAATGAGACGTATATGGAACAGGTTGAAACGGCTACTGTCAGACAAGTCAGGCAGGCTTAACAATGATTGATGACCTGTAGAATAATCTGTATTCTCCTTGCATTGCTGATCATGTATTTCCCCCGCATTGATCACACGCCCATTAGGCATTATCTGGTAATCATTGCCTATGACCCGGCACCCGTCCGCATAGTAAATCAACTTCCCGTCATAGGTGCTCATCGGAGCCCCGCCAACACTCCCGTAAAAACTATTTATTGACCTGAACAAGGTAACATGAACTGGCAAAGTGTTGAAGTTAAGGCGAATACCACGGTCTTCTTCGCCAAAACTTCTCAGGCCCATGATCCAGTTATGGTCATACCGGGACTGAGCTGCCGATTGAGCACTAAAGGACAGAATGAGTGCCATCGTAAGCAATACAAAACGAAAGGTCCGCTCACCCTCGTTGATTTTTTTGTTAAACGCACCGTAGAACTGCTGAAGATCCATAATCGGGTACCCCTACATTTTCGATAGAATCTGATGGCCAAGTCTTGTAAAGATAATCATTCGGGGAGCAGTAAGAGCCGGCCCCTTTCCTACTCCCCGAACTCTGTACTTTGTTTAGTCAGTTACCTCATCAACATCACCCGGTAGATGACCGGGTGGCTGTTGCCAATCCGTATAAAGTAAACACCATCTTGCAGGCCTGACAAATCCATCCGGGTATGCCCGCCCAGATGCTCCCCGATCCATACTATTCGTCCGTAGATATCAGATATATGCAGTTTTACCGCAGCTTCTGCAGACAGGATAGATTGCAAGTGAAGCACTCCTGTGGTAGGATTGGGATAGCATATATACCCGGCACGATCGCCAGATGAGTTCATCTGCTCTGTCACTTTCATCGTACCTGACTGGAAAGCGTGCACAAGGCTGTTATCTCCGTCTGCCAGGGCCAACACAGGCACACAGGATTCCGTATATTCCCACACGCGAGGGTGAATACCTGAGAGACCGCGTTGCAGAAATACTCCGTCACCTTCTTCAAGATAGCAGAGACTGGCCAGCCATTCATCGTGCAGGCTTTCATGCGCCGATACAAAGCTCACTGTGTCAGCCATGAAATCGATATACTTATCCATCATATCCGAAGTCAGCTCCATTCCCGGCTGAACATTGCTGATACCAGCCAGGACACTATCCTGCATATATTGCCTCCATCCTGTGACCAGGCCGTTCTCAATCGTAGCGATCGTATCGTATACCAGGAGATTCGACAGCATCGTACCGGACACAGACTCGATCGTATCAAGATATGCTATGGCGGAATACGTTGTCAGGTCCGTCCCGGCCAGTGTCACTAGGGTGCGCAGCCTGTCCGAAATACTGTCTACCACGATCCGTGGAGCAGATACCAAGGATACACTCATAGCTGTCAGGCTGTCCAGGCGGTGCAGGGCGGCCTGGTAACGGCCGGCATCCGTAACCGCCATCGAGTCGCGGAAGGATAACAGTATTGTATCCACGCTGTACAACGAATCCGGCCGGGCGACCAGGTCGCGGAAGAGCCGATACTGTGTATACTCTTTCATCGTACCGGTATAGGGGCCGCTCTTGTAATCGCCCTTTGAGATAGCGATTTCCAGATCGCCAGGATGCGGATCATTGGGCCTGTAGCCGGGTTGGCAGTTGGACTTTGCCTCAGGACAGGTATAATTTGGACTCCCATAGTCCAGGCTATACCAGTCATCGTTCTCGTCCTCATCCCGGGCGGGAAAGATATAGGATACGGGATAGTTCACATAAGGCGTGGTACTGGAAATAATCTTAGAGTTTTCTATTAACCATATCACCGAGTTCTGGTTCCAGATATCCTGGCCATGTACAAATACATTGCCAGCATAAAGTTGATTACCCATTGAAGCAAAAGGTGTCAGGAGTATTGCACCACCACTACTCAGAGGATAGTCTGATAACGAGTTGCCCCTCATCACCGTATTGGCGCAGGCTCCTGAGAAGCGGATATGACTCTCCATACCGCCGCTGATCTCGTTACACTCGATCCGGCAGTTAGTCGAGTGGAAGTTGTGAATACCCGTATGTAGCGGCCGGGATACCGAATTGATCTCATTGCAGTTGACCACGGAGAAATGGCTGTTCATCAGCGATATCCCGATGAAAGACTTGTATGTCAACACATTGCGAGATATCTGGTTACGCAACACACTAGCGCCGCGTACATTCATCAGGTGTATACCGGTAGAGCCGTACCCCACTTCGATCTGGTTGTCGTATATCTTCCAGTCGCTCTTGAGATCCATATCCACGATCCGGATACCTGACTGACCGCTGGTCAGCTCATACTCCGTGCCCAAAACCGTGAGTTCATTATCAGCTATATCACCCCAAGAGCCGGGACTCTGAAACACCAGTATACCCGCTTCCCTGGCAGATACAACATTTCCGCTGACCACGGCCTTGCGGTTCTGTGCTTTGTAGACCGTAATACCATTCGTCGCATCAGCTATATCCACATGTCGGACCCTCAAGTTTATATCTTGTGCCAATATGGGATAGTTGATACCCTGAAAAGTAGACCGTGGCTTGGCTGGATCCCCATCTATGTAAAGACTGTGCCCCCTGCCCTGGGCAGAGATTCCAAACCCCGCAGCTGAGGGCGCTTGCCCGGGGGCCCTGAACGGTATATTCTTGAAATGAAAAAGCCCCTGCAATACCATATTGGCATGTCTGAGCACAATTCCATAGTGCATATTGCTGAATTCATTCGGGCTGAAAGCGGCAATATTCTGACCAACAACCGGGATATTATCCACATTGCTCAAATAGATCGCCGCGTAAGGGCGCTCTGAATAGGGCACGCCTGTAGGAAATGCCTTTAAAGATCTCGTACTCGTAAAAATATTGCCTACGAATCCGGGCAAAAAATGCAGTTCTTTAGACGGCCCCGCTCCTCCTTCGCAAATAATCGAGTAAAAATTATCTCTGAATTGATTCCCCAGAAAATAGTGCTTTCCGGCACCGGTCGACAGTTTAACCGCATTGAATGCATCTTCGACCCTACAATACTCCATCTTGATGGAAGAACCCGACGTCACTGCTATACCTCTCCAAAGACTTTCACATCCGCGGAACGTGCATCTCCTGAAACTCGCTGTGCGATTTGTAGTGACCCTGATAGAAGCATCATTCAATAGAATGAAAAGCTTATCGTTTGCACTCACATCCACATCAATCTCCAGTTCTCCTGAAATCGAGATCTTGCTGCTGTTCCAGATAGCCGGATTCATTGCAAGTAGGGTGGACAATTTCGTATTACCTGTAATCTGAGTATAATTGTCAATATCCAGCGTAAGCGTTCTGAAATCATCCAGATCATCCGCATGAAAAGAGATCACAGCACCAGGATTGGAAGCAATCGCACGTACCTGGAAGTCAAAAAACTCAATAGCATCCGCAGCTATGGTATAATTGTTCCGGGTCAGTTCTATCCTGCCGGAATTCAAAGAATAGGTCCAGAACAGATTGTCATAGCTAACGAGTTGGAAGACAGAAGCAGGCATGGTCACCTTCAATTGGCTGTACGTGTGATTATGACACCAGTTGGTCAACTTATACTTCAGGCCAAATACATCTCCGGTACAGGGAGTGGACACAGCACCGACCTGCGACTCCAGCACTCTTTTCTGACAGTTTGTACAAGGCTGTGATACATAAGTATCAAGACAGGGAATTTTGCCGTTCCTGATCTTACTTCGAATACGTTCCCGGTTTTCACAATCAAAATACTCCTCATCTATATTTGCCTCGCAATTCTTAGGACACATGATAGAAGGTATCGTATATACCCCATCGACCTCATCACAATTTGACAGACAAAACGTTGTGTGTAATGCTCCGAAAATATGACCCAACTCATGTGTTAAGGTCCTATAAGTTTTCTTGATAGTAGGTAGACGCCTGGAATAAAACCTGCTCTTATACCAATTACCATAAGGAAGACATATATCTTCAGGACGGCCATGTGTATACCCGCATGCCTGCACTTTCCCCGTGAGCAATCCACACACATCGTAAGACGCACAGTCAATAAATGCATGTGAAACATATTCTCTTATTCCCCCTGTCAACGCAGGGCTACTGATTCCTCTAATCTGAACGGCTACGACACAAATTCTTACATTGAAATAATCCGCATAAGCGTAAGATGCTCCTGCTGCAATAGCCAACAAGTCGGCCAAAGAGCGATCATAGTCCTCACCGTTAATTTGAAAGTACTCATAGTCCGTAGTAAGTGCCAATTCCAAAGTCTTCATACTATAGCCATAACTAGCGTTAGAGCTTACGGAACAAGGAGAGTTCCTACATCCTGTTGAAATATCTTCAATAATACCCGACTCTTCCGGCTCAAGAGAGTTTTCTACACTACAGAGAAAATCGTCACAACCCTCACATTCTTCAGAGGGTACCTGAAGGAGTCCGAACTCACGAAGTGAAAGATTGGAGCTGGCTACTACCACTGTACCCCCTGTAAATCCTTCAAACTTTGCAAAAAGTTTGCCCTCGAAGGTAACCACATAAAAAGACTGGCCTTCAAGGCCGGAGTCCGATGCGCCTCCTATGAAAACAATTGGACGTTCGATATCTTCTACTATCCTGCCTCCTGGAGTCTGCCTGATATACCTCAAAAGATCGGAACAACCAACTACCTGCCTCTGCCGATAGGTGATGTGCTCTCCCTTGTGCCCTATCGTAAACTCGGCAGTATCCGTCAACAACATAGCCTCCAGCGAATCATAGGCCCATTCAAACATCCGGTACTGTTGGCTGCTCCTGCTGAATGAATCAGGGAGCATAGCGATGGAAATAGTATCCTGTGCCCTGACAAAAACAACGGCAACCAGTAAAAGCAAAAAGGTAAAACGAAATCTGATCCGCATAAAAACGATTTAAACAATTAATAAACAGACGAATACACATCCATAGAAAGAAACCAGGCACTCTTCGGTAAAGATGGTCCTTCATCGCTACTACCTAGCCCGACTGCACAAAGACTCAAAGCACCTATCCAAAATCATGCCACCCTATCAAAAAGTATCCAGTCCTGTACAATTATCAAAACAAGATGCAGGTCCTGTAATTCGATCATACATATTTAGACCACACTTCAAAATATCATCATCCCGCATATTGGGCATCCAAAAAGATGATAATGCCATTCTTACCCATCGGCAGCTCCTGAGGCGGCCAGTCATGAGAAATAGCTTTTCAGCGAAGTGTATTTATTAAGATTAATTCCAAATAAGCTTGCTCGTCTCAACCACCCGTCGTAACATTGCGGGACGGAATCTTATTTAGACTTAATACAAATTGATGATGAAGACACATTTACTCGCCTTAATCCTTCTGCTGCCGGCAGCACTGGTAGCACAACTCACACCCGACACGGTCTCCGTAGGTGCTTCCTACAGCCGTCAGACCTGGTACTCCCTGAGCACCGGCGCCACGCACTCAGCCCCTAAAGCCGAGTGGGACATTGCTTTCGAACTGAGCCCCTATGGATTTGGTATACGCATCAACGAGCCGATAGGCGTCCGGCTATGGGAATATCCTGAGCCTGATACTATCGGCTGGGAGGGCCTGGATACCTTTGCACTGGATGCCTGGAGAGAATTATTCAACTCCGATACCTCCTGGTCAATCGGCGCATTCAACACCTTAGCTGATCCTTCCAACCAGTTTGACCTGGGCTGGGGTCTTTACAATGTGATCAATCACCAGATCATCGGTAATCGGCTCTTCGTGATCAAACTTGCCGATGGCAGTTTTCACAAGATCTGGATCAAAAACCTGATCTCCGGTGCATATACATTCACGCATGCTGCGCTCGACGGCAGTGAAGATCATGTAGAGGTACTGCCCAAAAGCAGCTTTCCCGGCAAAGTACTGGTGTATTATTCTGTAGGCGGCAAGCAAGTGCTGGACAGAGAGCCCGCGCAGAGCGACTGGGACCTTCAGTTTACCCAATATCTCACTTACCTGCCCGAGCCTTATATCGTCACAGGTGTATTGCATGGTCCCGGTGTCCAGGCTGGCGCCGTCTACCCGGTGGACGATGTACTCGAATTCACTGACCATACAGCCGGTACATTCAAAAGAGATATCAATGTCCTCGGTTACGACTGGAAGACGTTCGACCTCGCGACATTCAGCTGGACTATCCAGGATAGCCTTGTCTATTTTGTCAAGCCACGCGACGGCTCCATCTGGAAAGTGGTATTCACCGGTTTCGGCGGCTCTTCTTCAGGAGATTTCCGCTTCCTCAAGGAACTGGTGCAACTGCCGACTTCGACCAGAGACGCTGAGTTGCCGGCTCCTTTCCTTTCCCTGTATCCCAATCCTGTATCCAGCGACCTGTACTGCCTCATTGATTCAGGATCTGCAGGCAAAGCATCTTACGCCATAGTTGATCTCTCCGGCAAGATCGTTCGTTACGGCGAGTGGAACCTGCCCGGCGGATTTACGCATCAGCAGGTAAGCGTGGCTGATCTTAGCTCCGGTATGTATATATTGCGTGTCCAGCAAGGTCAGAAGATTACTCAATCGAAATTCATAAAACAGTAAATACAAATAAACCGCGCCATGATGAAAGGACTGAAACCAGGTATGGCAGCTCTGTCCATGCTGCTGCTCTCGGTTTTACTGCTGGGTAGCTGTGGCACAGAACAGCAACAGACCTCCGACACAGCTTCGGAGCAGGAAAAAAGCGGTTTGCCGGACTCTGCCCGCATCGTTTCACTCAGTGGCACACTCACCGAGATCATTTGTGCAGCAGGTCTGTCCGAAAAGCTGGTGGGTGTGGATGTGACCAGTACCTACCCGGAGTCTATACAAGCGCTCCCGAGAACCGGTCATAGCCGCAACCTCAACCCGGAAGGTATCCTTTCGCTGCAGCCTACGCATATATTTGCGAAGAAGGAGGAGCTCAAGGAAGAACTGCTTGCGCAGCTTACCCAGGCCGGGGTGAAAGTGTATACTTTCGACCAGGATTATACGGTAGAAGGCACTTACAGCCTGATCTCGGCGGTCTGCGACACACTGGGCCTACCAAGTGCTGCCGAAGAGATCATCGGCCAGATCAAGGCTGATCTCGACCAGGTGCAAGCACTGTCTCAAACACCCAGGGTCCTCTTCATCTATGCCAGGGGAGCAGGAAACCTGATGGTTGCCGGGGAAGGCACTTCCATGCAGAAACTGATCGAACTGGCAGGCGGACAGAACGCTGTCTCTGGTTTTGCTGACTTCAAACCGCTGAACACCGAAGCACTGGCGGCGGGCGATCCTGACGCTGTACTGATGTTCTCCAGCGGCCGCAACAGCATCGAGGGTGAAGGCGGTATGATGGCGATCCCCGGTATGAAACAGACCCGCGCAGGCAAACTCGGGCAGTTCCTTTCTTTCGACGGCCAGCTGCTTTCAGGTTTTGGCCCAAGGCTGGGAGAAGCTGTCGTAACGCTCAACAAGGAATTGGCCAAACTCACACCTCGTGACTAGGCAGAAATGGATACTAATACTTCTGCAGGTCATCCTGCTCATCTCCGTACTATGGGTCAACACACTGGGAGCAGTGTCCATCGGTATAGAGGAGATCGGCACGATGATCCGGCAGAAGATCACAGGTAATGCTTCCCCCGGCATCACGGGGGAAGCAATTTTTTGGTCTATACGGTTGCCTCGTGTACTGATGAGCGTCATTGCGGGAGCTGCGCTCGCTATTTGCGGTGCAGCCATGCAGGGATTATTTCGCAACCCACTGGCAGATCCATCGATCATCGGCATTTCCGGCGGCGCCATGCTGGCCGCCGCTTCCGTGATCATATTGCTGGGCTCGATGCAGTGGAGCGTAACCGATACATCTGCTCTTTCGTTGCTTAGTATCGCCACTTTTGCCGGCGCTGTGCTGGCGAGCATCCTTATCTTCCGCATGTCGCGTATCCGCGGGCGTACGGATGTGGCAACCATGCTGCTCGGCGGTATCGCGATCAACGCACTCGCGGGAGCCCTGACCGGCCTGCTGATACAGGTAGCCGACGATGCACAATTGAGAACCTTAACATTCTGGACCATGGGTAGCTTGGCCGGGGCGAGCTGGAAGACCGTGCTGATCTCCGCCATATGCCTTGTACTGGTACTCTGGCTACTGCTGCCGCTGCACAAATCACTGAATGCGCTGGCGCTCGGCGAACAAGAGGCCGTCTACCTGGGCGTAAATACGGAACAGGTCAAGAACAGGATCATCCTGCTCACTGCGCTCGCTGTGGGCGGCGTCGTCGCTTTCTGCGGAATGATCGGCTTCGTGGGCCTGGTGATCCCTCATATCCTCCGCCTGGTCGGAGGCTCTGACCATCGCTACCTGCTGCCTGCCTCCGCACTCGGCGGAGCGCTGCTGCTCGTGTGGGCGGATACGCTGTCACGGACCGCCGCCGCCCCCGCAGAGATAGCGATCGGCGTGATCACATCCCTGGCCGGAGCCCCTGTCTTCCTGGCGCTGCTGCTCCGAAGAACCCGTTCAAATACCATATGATGCTGAAAGCGGACAACATATCCTATAGTGTCGGCGACAAGCAATTGCTGGACAGCATCAGTTTCACCGCTGCACCGGGTTCCCTGACAGCTGTCATAGGGCCGAATGGCGCCGGCAAGTCTACCCTCATCAAGATACTCGGCGGCACAGTCCGCCCGGCCTCCGGCGATATCCGATGGAAGTCGCAGGAACTCAACCGCTATACGACAGCCGAGATAGCGCGCGAACGCGCAGTCATGACGCAAAACCTGCACCTGTCCGGATCGTACAAGACGCAGGATGTCGTGATGATGGGAAGATTTCCGCACTACAGGCATTCTCCGGGACCAGATGATTTCCGGATGGTAGACCTGGCTATGGAATGGACCGACACAGAGTCTATGACAGACCGGCAATACGGAAGCCTCTCGGGTGGCGAACAGCAAAGGATACAGTTTTCAAGGGTTATGGCTCAGGTAAACCAGGTGGTACAAAACGGCGACACGAATATCCTCCTGCTGGACGAGCCGCTCAACAACCTGGATATTCGCCACCAGTACCATATCCTGGATTTGTCCGCCTCGTTTGCAGCAAGGAACAACGTGGTCGTAGCTGTATTGCACGATATCAACCTGGCAGCCCGCTACGCTGACCAGGTACTTGTACTGAAGAAAGGACGCCAGATAGCATTCGGACCATCACGCGAGGTACTGAACGATCAATTACTGAGTCATTGTTTCGATATGGAGGTGCGGGTGCAACCACATCCCTTCCTGGATTGTCCTTCTGTTTATTTTATTGATTAAAATCCTCCGGGGAATCATTCTCCCGGTACAACCCGATCAAACAATACCTAATTCATTATGGAAACACAACAAGTCAGTCAACTGAAAAAAAGCTGGGAAACCCTCAGGACCGAGCAGCCGGGCATCCGTATCCGCAATGCCGCAAAACTGCTGGGCGTATCTGAAGCAGAACTGATCGCCACTCGTTGCGGAGAGGGCGTAGTACGGCTGGAGGGTTCTTTTCAGGAGATACTTTCGCACATCGAGAGCCTGGGACGAGTGATGGCCCTCAGCCGCAATGAAGAAGTTGTACATGAGCGCAAGGGAGTCTACCTCTCTCCCAGCCTGGACAATCCGCATGTAGGTCTCTTCGTGGGAGAGGATATTGACCTGCGCATTTTCTTCGGGCCCTGGGGCTTTAGTTTTGCCGTAGAAGAAAGCACAGGCAACACGGTCCGCAAGAGCCTGCAGTTCTTTGCCAAAGACGGCGAGGCCATTCATAAGATCTACCTTATTCCCGGCAGCGACGAAGCCGCCTTCGACAAGCTGGTTGAAAAATACAGATCCGAAGACCAGTCCCCTGTATTGAACATCGTCGCCCCGGCCGAAGACGATAAGGAAGAAACACCGGAACCGCTGGATGTCGAAGCATTCCGGACAGGCTGGCTCGAACTGCAGGATACACACGAATTCTTCGGCCTGCTCAAAAAGCACAAGCTCAACCGGATCGAAGCGCTTCAGAACGCGCCGGAGGGCGGTTACGCCGTACCCATACAGACAGGCGTACTCAGAAAAATGCTGGATGAGGTCTCTGCACGCGAACTGGAAATCATGGTTTTCGTCGGTAACAAAGGGATCATACAGATCCATACAGGCCCTGCCAAAAAGATCATCATCCATGAGCATTGGCTCAATGTACTGGACCCCGCTTTCAACCTCCATCTCAGCGAACCGGGTATAGCCGAAGCATGGGTGGTGCGCAAGCCTACGAAAGACGGCATCGTGACGGCCATCGAGTGTTTCAACCAGCAGGGGGACCAGGTCGCCCAGTGGTTTGGCAAAAGAAAACCGGGCATACCCGAGCTGGAGAGCTGGAGATCACTGGTCGGAGAGCTTGAAAACGAATTCAGGCTTGTCCCGACAAACTGAGATACTGCACAAGACCACTCAAGGCTATATCTGTAAAGTCTCAGGGACACCTTGTTACCAGGTAGGCTTCGGGAATCTGTTGATCGAACTGGACCGCTGCACATTGCAGCGGGTCCGGGAAGATCTCAATGCCATCATCTTCAAATACAGGGACAGGGATCTGTGCGAAGGGCAGCATTTTCTCTTCAGGACCGAGGCGCGCAATGTCTGCCTGATCCTCAACTATGCAGAAGTGATCCTGCTTGAAAACATCCTCGATAAAGGATTGTGGATTGAAAACGTGCTAAACAAACTGTATGAATAGGCTCTACGGAATCATCTTGCTCGGCCTGCTGTTCGCTACAGCCGCTGCCGCTCAGCATACAACTATCCTGCTCAGGGACCAGCAAAATGACCTGCCGGTCGAGCAGGCTGTCTGCCAGGTGTTCTTCCCCGGAGGGCAGGAGGAAATACTGCTCTCCGATCAAGACGGGCGTGTAGTTGTATCCGGTATCGCGGGACCCGACAGTCTCCGGGTCGCCATCACACATCTCAGCTACCTGAGCCGGCAAGTGTCTGTAGCGCCCGGTGAGGAACACCTGGTATCTCTGCAACCCGCGGGCCGGGTGCTGGGCGAGGTAGTCATCACCGGACAGTACGCACCTACTCATCCCGAGAAAGCCGTCCATGCAGTGAAGGTCATCAGCGCAGGAGAGATCAACCGCATGGCTGCAGTCAGCCTCAGGGATGTACTGACCAATCAGCTCAATATCCGCCTCCAGCAGGACAATGCACTGGGGACAGGTATCAGTATGCTCGGCATGAGCGGGGAGAATGTAAAAATACTGATCGACGGCGTCCCTGTGATCGGCAGGCTCAACGGCAATATAGACCTGGCCCAGGTACTGCTGACATCCGTAGAACGCATCGAGATCATCGAAGGTCCGTTGTCCGTACAGTACGGCACCAATGCACTGGCCGGCACGATCAATATCATCACCAGGAAGAAACTGCAGCACCAGACTCAGATCCAGGCCAACGGCTACTGGGAAAACATAGGTACGTACAACCTGTCCGGCAGTTTTGCACAGCGGTACGGGCGGCATGCCTATACCCTCTCCGGAGGACGGCATTATTTCGACGGATGGTCGGCAGACGACCCCTTTCTCCCGGACCTGAGCCGGCCGGTAGCGGACTCTACCCGTGTGAAATCCTGGAAACCACGCGAACAGTACTTCGGACGCCTGCAGTACTTCTACACAATGGACAAGTATCGACTGGGCTACAGGGGAGAGTTCTTTAACGAAACGCTGATCAATAAAGGCGCCCCACGCAGACCATACAATGAGAGTGCTTTCGACGCCTACTTCAGGACCACCAGGATCGACCAGAGCGTCACGCTCGATGGCAGCATAAGTCCGTATCTCAGGCTGGCCGCAGTAGCTTCTTACAATCACTACGCCAGGGAACGCACTACGTATGTCAAAAACCTGACAGACCTGTCAGGCGAACTAAGCACCAATCCGGGTGACCAGGACCTGAGCACCTTCGGGCAATGGATGTCCAGGGGCAGCCTCACCAGTACAAATGAGACGGCCCGCCTGAACTTCGAGATCGGGTATGATATCAACCACGAGACCTCCACAGGCGGCCGCATCAGCGAAAACGCCGGCGATATCACGGATGCTGCTGCCTTCGCTTCAGCAGAATGGCTGATCAGCGGCTCATTCAAGCTGCGTCCTGCACTACGCGTCGCCTACAACAGTGTCTACGATGCCCCCCTCATCCCGTCGCTGCATACATTCTGGCGGCACCACGACTGGATATTCCGCGCCTCTTACGCACGTGGCTTCCGGGCGCCGACGCTCAAAGAGCTTTACCTCGAATTCGTCGACATCAATCACAACATCATCGGCAACCCAGCTCTGCGCGCCGAACATTCGCACAACTTCTCGATGTCCGCCAAACGCGATTTCAGACTGGCAGGTATCGCCGCTTCTGCAGAGGTAACCGGTTTCTACAACAGGATCAGGGATCAGATCACCCTGGCCCAGTCAGTGACCGTAGCCGGTGAATACACTTACTATAACCTGGGCAGATTCGAGAGTACCGGGGGGCGTTTGCTGCTTTCCCTGCAGCAAGGAAGCTGGGGCGGCCAGATCGGCGCTACACTGACCGGTATCAGGAACCAGATCGACGAAGCCGGTACTCTGCCTGATCTGGCCTATGCCAACGAACTGAGCGGCCGCATTACTTACGACTTTTCCACACCCGGCACCCAACTGTCCGTCTTCTACAAATACCAGGGACGTCAGCCGTTGCTGCTGATCAGTGAAGACGGGCAGGCATCACAGTCTTTCATCGGCGCCTACCACTGGATGGACGTAACATTCCGGTTCCCGCTTGCCGACGAAAGGCTTTACCTCAGCCTGGGCGCCAAGAATCTTTTCAACGTCCGCAACGTGGCTGCCTCCCTCCAGGGCAGCGTCCATTCGGACGCATCCGCATCGACACCCGTCGGTACGGGTCTTATCCTATTTGCCAAAGCCGAATTAAACCTGAGCCGATGAGCCGGATACTGCCCATATTATTCCTGATGTGCCTGCTTGCCAGCAGCTGTGAAAAAGAAGAGCTTCCCGTCCCGCCTTATGACCGGGGAGATGCCATAGGAGGTTCTATATTCATGCAGGAGACCTACCAGCACCAGGTCTGGTTTGAACTGAGCAGCAATACCGTACGGTCTACCAATGAGAAAGAAACCTGGCATCTGACTTTCCGGGGACAAGGAGACACCATGATCGTGTACCTGAATCCTTCGCTGCTCATGCAGGCAGCCAGGACCAACGCTACCGACCTCTCACAGGTGACCAGTGCGCCTTCGACAGGATATATACCTGATCATCCCGGCGGCGAGCCGGATAGTCTCGGGATCGGCCGGACATGGACCGGGGGTGGGGTCTATATTGTAGACCTGGGATATACTGCCGCAGGTGCAGCCATCGGACGCCGAAAGCTGCAATTCACAAAAAATCCGGATGGCACTATCCTTCTCAGGTACGCCCGCCTCAATGGCGACGAACTGAAGGAAATATCTATCCCATCTGCAGCACAGGACAGACTCTATTATTCCCTGACTGATCACCAGTGGAAAAGCATAGAACCGCCGGCCGGGGAGTATGATCTCCTGTTCACACAATATACACACGTGTTTTACGAACCCTATACCCCTTATCTCGTGACAGGTGTATGGATAGATCCGGAGACCGTAGCTGTAGCAGTGGATAGCACCAGCGATTTTGCATCCATCGGTTCGGGGGACCTGGAGAACTACCATTTCGAATCAAGACGCGACGCTATTGGTTACGATTGGAAAGAATACAATTTCAACTCCGGGCTCTTCGAGATCGACAGTAAGAAGGTCTATCTCATCAGGGACAGCAAGGGCTTTTACTACAAGCTCCGTTTTACCGATTTCTATGACAGTGCGGGCAAGAAGGGCAATCCTGTATTTGAGTTTCAGAAGCTCTGACCCCAGTTAGTCCCTGACTGCCTCGAATAATATATAGTCAAATACCCGGCCCTGGCGAAGCGTCTTCCGGTTCAGCAGCCTGAATCCCGCTGCTGTCAGCATATCCTGGTAACCGACCGCTGTTTCCTGGTGAGGGTGCAATATATCCCATTGCATCCGACCAAACACCCTTGAAAGCCAGGTCCGCCTATGCACGTCTACACTCAGGAGTATCCATCCTCCGGGTCTGAGTGCATCGTGCATGCGTGCCAGCGCACGCTCCGGTTCATGTACGTGATTGATACAGTTGAAACAGCAGATTCCGTCGACTACATTCCTCTTGTCAATAGCTTCCAGCTTCCTGCAGTCAAATCTTGTCCAGGGATATTCTGCGGGGTCAAACACCGCCAGTTGTTCTGCATAATTGTCCAGCAAGGGATCCACCGCCCATACGCGATGCCGGTCCAATACTGTGAACACCCCGGCCGGTCCGCAACCTGCATCCAATATATCCATAGGTCGCTCCCAGTCGTCCACATGCCGGACACTAGCCAGGAAACGTCGCCAATAATCCCGTTTCCAGTCCAGGTAGGCTGTCTTGTCCCGCCCCCTCAGGTAGCGTCTCCACCACCGGATTTCCGTCCATTGCGCGATACGCCATCTCCCCGAAGACTTCATGACTGCATATATACTTCAAGTTTTCGGATTGAACTAACGCGCTTTCTTGCACAAAGCAGTTAGCAATACAATATCTGCTAGTATATTCGCAATGGAATGTCCGTAAAAGGACTGTTTTAATCATGAGCGTACGCAGAGACCCGCTATACGGTACAGCATGGCTGAGCCAGTGGAAGCAGCAGATCGAGGCCTGTCGCACCGATCCCGCTGCCGAAACGGCCATCCTGTATGAGCAACTCTGTGTTTTCATCCAGGAGGCTACCGACAGCAGCGGGTTGCTTTTCAACACACTTTTCACCCGGATTGCTTACCTGGGCAGTGTGCTTACCCTTCCCGCTTCCCTGCTCTATACACTGCACCAGATCCGCAGATCACTGCCCGGAACACCGCCTGCGCAAAGAGCGGAGTGGTTACCTGCGCTCAGGCTGGCCGGAGCGGAGTTGATTGCTGCCGTACACGGAAGCGATATCGGAGAAGATCTCAGAATGCTGTTGCCGGGGCGGGAGGTTTATCTGCGCAGCACTTACCGGCCGGCCGGAAGGCTGAGCCACAGCCGTGTCTTCATCCTGTCCGTAGATCGCGAACGCCATCTGCTCACGGGAACAGAAGAATCGACCGGGGTAGAAGTGTCTATCCGTTTCGATGTATCCGGCCACAATGACCAGTTCCAGGAGACCATCGCCCTGTTGGGCGTGTATGTAGCGCTCCCCGTCATGATGGGCCTGGAGGATATCACGATCACGGATGAAGGTGAATGGATACCCGCTGCTTTCGTGCTGCAACCGGACTTTCTCACAGATGTGACCGCTGTGTCCGAGAGCATGGGCAACGGGCATTTTGAAGGCATCAGTTATATACTGAAGAAGTTCTTGCCGCTGCGAAACAGTGTGCCGATCCTGCTCGGAAATATCGCCAACTATCTTCTCGACGAACTCATCGCCCGGCCAGGCAACTCATGGCCCGACCTCAGGAAAGGAATTTTCAGGCTTGCGCCACTTACCCTTGCAGCTATGGAAGATGAGGAAGTGCGCAAACTGCTCAGAGATGCCGGTGGGCATTTCCAGGTACTGCAACAGTTGGCGCTGCATGGCTTCTCAGCCGAAAACATTGACACGGACAGGGCATTCCTGGAGCCTACCTTCTACTCTGAGCGTTACGGATTACAAGGCCGCCTTGACCTGCTCTACCGGGATGAAGACCGCGCTGTCGTCGTAGAACTCAAGAGCGGCCGGCCTTTCAGGGCTAATACCTATGGACTCAGCCAGTCTCATTATATACAGACGCTCTTGTATGATCTGCTTCTTCGCTCGGCATTCGGTCCGGGATTGAAGACCACACTGTATATATTGTACTCCAGGGAGGCCGATCGGCCTCTCCGCTTCGCCCCCGTAGCCCGTGCACAACAATACGAGGCCCTGGAAGCACGCAACATGCTGATCGGCCTGGAACACCGGCTATCAGCACTATATGACGATACTCCCCCGGAACAAAACCTGTTGTACAGGATCAGTCCGGCTGAAATGTACGGGCTGAGTGGGTTTGTGCTCCGCGATATCACAAGCTTCGAGAAAGCTTTCAGCGGTCTCTCTGATATGGAACGCCGTTATGTAACGGCTTTTGCCGGCATGATCGCCCGCGAGCACCACCAGGCGAAAACAGGACGGAACGGCCTGGAGCGCACCGAAGGACAATCCACGCTCTGGCTCCAGATCGCTGCGGACAAGGAGGCTGCCTTCGAGCTCATGGCAGGACTCACCATCAGTCAAAACCTCAGTAATACGGAAGACCCGCTCCTATTTCTCAAGAGGAGTACAGCTACCAATCCACTGGCCAATTTCCGCGCCGGGGATATCGTCGTGCTATACCCTACGCCTGCTGCAGGCCAACGACCTACTGCCGACCAGATGATCAAAGCCACCCTGGTCGCCCTCGACAGCGAACGCGTGATCCTTCGGCTGAGGGCCCGCCAAAGCCACCCGGAATGGTTCGACACGCACCCCAGGTGGAACATCGAGCACGATATGCTGGACAGCTCCTTCCTGGGACAAAGCCGGGCGCTCTACGATTTTATGACGGCAGGCAGCGGTGTCCGCCGCAGGATACTTACACTCGATCCACCCGCAAAGGCTGCCTTAACGGAGCATTCTTTCCCGGAAGATCTGACGGCAGAACAACAGGTCATCTGCAATAAGATACTGGCTGCTCCCGACCTGTTTCTGCTGTGGGGACCTCCCGGAACCGGCAAGACCAGTAAAATACTCCACCACGTAGTGCGCTGGTTGCTCGCTCATACTTCCGAAAAGCTGTTACTGGTCGCTTTCACCAATCGCGCCGTTGACGAAATGTGCGCGGCCATCGAAGAGATCGGCGGAAATGTACGCAACCAGTATCTCCGCATAGGATCCCGCTATGGTACGGATCCGCTCTACCAGGAGAGGTTGCTGGACGTACAGGCTGGCAGGCAGGAGTCCAGGAAAGACATACGCGAGTTGCTGGACAAACAGCGTCTTTTCATCGGGACAGTCGCGTCGGTCAGTGGCCGTCCCGACCTTTTTGAGTTGCTCCGTTTCGATCGCCTGCTCGTAGATGAAGCATCGCAAATACAAGAGCCGCCGATGGCCGCCCTGATCACCCGATGCCCCCGCGCCCTGCTTATCGGCGATCACCTCCAACTACCCGCAGTGGTCACCCAGGGTCCAGAGCATACGCGGGTGCGTACCAATGCCCTCAGAGAGATAGGCCTCACCGACCTACGGGTCTCGCTGTTCGAGCGGCTGTACCGCAGATTCCAGGCAGCAGGCTGGGATTGGGCTTATGCACAGCTAAGCCAGCAAGGCCGTATGCACCGCGATATCATGGCTTTTGTCAATGACCGATTTTACGGGGGGATGCTGCGTATCCTGCCTGCCGAGTCAGGTATAACCCGGCAAAGCGACCCGCTGCCCCCGCTGATCAGGCAGCCCGGAGATCCTTTACTGGAAGCCACCCTGCAGACGAGAATCGCTTTCCTCCCGGTCGAAGTCAAAAGCATCTCCCCTGGCGCCAAAAACAACCCGGCTGAAGCAGACCGCATAGTCCAGCTCATCCGTTGCTTCAGGGACTGGTACGGCCCTGAAGCGAATATAGGTGTCATCACTCCTTTCCGGGCCCAGATCGCAATGATCCTCCACCATATGGATACGGCAGGAGTAGACCGTACCGGCATCACAGTAGATACAGTAGAGCGATACCAGGGGGGTGCAAGGGATATCATACTGCTCTCCCTGTGCATCCATGCTGCTTACCAGCTGCCTGGCATGGTGTCGCTTACGGCCGAAGGCATCGACCGTAAACTCAATGTAGCCCTCACACGCGCAAGGCAGCATGTTGTCGTGATCGGCAACCCGAAAATTCTCGGGGGCGATCGCAACTACAGCGACTTCATACAACGGTACGATATCAGCCACTCCGCACCCGGCAATTAAACAATACCGGGGTCGGAATACCCGAGAGTCACTCCGTCGCCCTTACACCGCCGCGGAATTTATACTGCTGGCTCATACCTGTACGGGACCACTCAACTGCCGGAAGCACTGGCCAGTATATCCTTTCTAATACACCCAACACCTGTGTCGCCGGGGAGTATCACCTGATCTTCTTCGCTTCATGCTCACCATTCTGATGCAGGATCAGGTGGGTGACCTGCTCGGCATCATCACTGACGAACTCCATCTGGGCATCCACCACTTTCAGGAAAAACATCCGCTCGCTCTCCGGGTATATCTCAAAGGCCTGCTGACCTGTCACCTGGGCGCTGAGTTGGGTTCCCTTCCGGGTAATTTCGATCATTACACCCGGCGCCAGCTCATACGTGCCGGTATAGCGCTCCAGGATCGCGTCGCGCACCTCAACTTCCTTACGTGCCGACGGCGGTATCTCTTCAATATTATATAGCAGGTTGCGGACCGTCTTTACCGGGACAGTGCCACGCTCGCTGTTCTGCAGTATGATGATAGTCTTATCCTGCTCCAGGTGTCGCTCGATAATGGTGATATATCCGGGCCATCCGCCGCTATGACTGACTATCTGCCCGATGCCATTGAGCTGGCTCAGCGCCCATCCATACCCATATTTTGACCGGGATCCGTCCTTCAATATCGCAGGTTCAAACATAGCGGCGATCGCCTCGCGTGACACAAGTTTGTTTTTGTACAATGCCCTGTCCCACTTGAGCAGATCGGTAGTAGTAGAATTGACCATACCGTCTCCGGTGACGCCATCCAGCCAAACCACGATCCGGTAATCTTCCAGGGAATCTGGCAATACATTGCGCGCCAGGCTGTCAGAGTAGACATATCCATAGGCATAGTGCGGTATATCCCGGGGGGCGTAACGCCTGCGATACACCAGCGTCTGCTTCATATCCAACGGTTTGAAGATACGGCTGGCCATGAAATCGGTGAAGCTCATTCCCGACACCCGCTCGATCACCGATGCCAGCAACAAATAGCCTGTATTGCTGTATTCGAATTTCAAGCCGGGTTCGAATACAGCAGCAGGACGTTGCGCAGCAAGTGCATCGATCACATCCTGGTTCGTTGCGATCCGGCTCTTGTCCCAGGAAAGGTACATGAGGCCCATATAATCCGGCAATCCACCCGTATGGTGCAACAGGTTACGGATCGTCACACCCGTATAAAAATCGAGTTCGGGAATATACTTTGACAGGGGGTCGTCATAACGAAGCTTGCCCTGCTCATGAAGCAACACGATACCCATAGCCGTGAACTGCTTGGATACGGATGCAAGTTCGAATACAGAGCGTTCGCTCAGTTTTTCTCCGGTCGTTTCATTCGCGAGCCCGAAGCTCTTCTGGTATTTCACCTTACCCTGCTCGGCGATGAGTACGTTGCCGTTGAATTTACCCTGATCATACAAGGTCTGGAATACACTGTCGATCCGTTCGTAGGAGGTCTGGGCCATGGCAGGAATCAATCCCCAGGTACTCAGGGAGAGAAACAGCATGATTTTTGTGCAGGCAGTTGCGGTAGAAAAATAAGTTGATTTCATAGGTTAAAGAGGGCTTCAGTTTGGTTTCTTATAGTGCATCCGGTATTAGCGGTATCACTTGGTAGATGCAATTATGGCAATGAAGGTAACAACCCGGATGAAAAAACTTCATTGGGCAAAACCCGTATCTGACGGAACATAGTAGCAAGCCGTCCAAAAGCCCGAACGCCACGACGAAAGAGTTTTCCTTATTTTTGACCGGACTTTTTAACGTATGGATATGACCTCTGCCGCCTGGAGAATACTTTGTTCGTTTTTGCTGTACTGTAGCATATCCGTTACTGTGTACGGGCAGGTAGAATCGGATGAGCGTGCGCTGATCGAGGTCAAGAACGGGATCACGATAACACGCCCGGACTTCTTTCAATTAAACCTGCGGTTCCGGATGCAGAACAGGTTCGGGTTCAGGACCGAGTCCGGGGATGATCTCTCCATCCGCCAATTCGAGGCCAGGGTCCGGCGACTGCGTTTGCGGTTTGACGGATATGTACTTGACAAGAAGCTCCGCTACTATATGCAGTTGTCTTTCTCGCGCGCCGACCAGGACCTGGAGACCGGCGTGATCGCCCAGACCATCCGCGATGCCATACTCTACTATCACTTTACGGAATACTTTTATATCGGCTTCGGCCAGAGTAAGTTGCCTGGCAACAGGCAACGGGTCACTTCCTCGGGCAACCTGCAGTTTGCCGAACGCTCTATTGCCAATGCAGCTTTCAACATAGACCGCGACTTTGGCTTTTTCGGCTATGCCAGCGCATTCGCCGGCGTATCGGAGTTCCATTTCAAAGCGGCAGTGACCTCCGGCGACGGACGCAATGCCTCCGCGATCGACAACGGGCTCGCCTATACCGGACGGATCGAATGGCTGCCGTTGGGTTCTTTTGCCAACAACGGAGATTACTCCGAAGGCGACCTCGAACGCGAGCCTGTACCGCGCATCTCGCTGGCGGGGGGGTATTCTTTCAACCACAAATCCAGCCGCGTGAACGGCCAGCTGGGGCCTGCACTACCGGAACCCCGTGACTTTCACTACATCTTTGCCGACGCACTTTTTAAATACCGTGGCTTCGCTTGGAGCACGGAATACATGCGGCGCTTTTGCGCGGAGCCTGTATTCCGCAATGCAGAGACCGGCCAGATCCAGCAATTCGTGCTCAGCGGACAAGGGATCAACTCTCAGGCCAGCTACCTGTTTCCGGGTGATATGGAACTTGCGCTACGCTATTCGTGGGTCCAGCCCGATGAGGTATTACTCGCTGTAACGCAGCAGCGGGAAGAGCTGTTAGTAGGCGTGACGCGCTACTTCAACAAGCACCGCATCAAAGCCCAGCTCAATGCAGGGTACAATTACGCTTCCGGCAGAATCCCGACCACTGCGCCAGGCAGCTACTGGCTCAGTTACCTGCAGGTGGAATTCGGGATATGACAACCGGACCCGGCACGCTACTCCGCAGAGCTATATAATATCACCCCGGGCCGAACGGATATTGATCAATTAAGCTTATTTTCAGGTGATGGAGCCACAGCTCAGTGATCTGCACCTCAACTTCGGCCAGGACCAAATGGTCCTGCTCAATCTATGCCTGGCCTTTCTCATGTTTGGCGTAGCGCTGGATATCCAGATGAAGGACTTCCGGCTGCTGATGCAATCACCGCGCAGTGTACTGGCCGGTCTGACCGCCCAATGGATCGTAATGCCGCTGCTGACGCTTGCGTTGGTCTATCTATGGAAGCCGCTGCCCGGGCTAGCGCTCGGTATGTTTCTGGTTGCCGCCTGCCCGGGCGGCAATGTATCCAACTTCCTCGTGCATGTGGCCGGTGGCAACCGAGCTCTCTCAGTGACCCTGACAGCGTTTACGACCGTATTCGCCTTCCTGACAACGCCCTTGCTTTTCCTGACACTGGCGTCCGCTTATCCGCCGGGTAAAGCATTGCTGCGCGAATTCGCCATAGAGCCGGTCGAGCTGCTGCAGACATTGGTGATCCTGTTGCTGACACCTTTGCTGGCAGGTATGGGCCTGCGTGCCTGGGCACCGTCATGGGCAGACCGCATCAGGAGACCGGTCAAGTGGTTCTCACTGGCGATCTTCTGCGGGATTGTCATCGCTGCGCTGGCGGCCAACTTTACCAACATGCGCCAGTACCTGGGATTTATATTCCTGCTGGTACTGGTACACAATTTCCTGGCCTTCGCCGGAGGATACCTTACATCGCGGTTTTTCAGGATCGGCATACCGGAGACCAGGTCCGTTCTGTTCGAAGCCGGCATCCAGAATTCGGGGCTGGGACTGATCATCGTCCTCAGTTTTTACGACGGGATGCCTGAAATGGCTCTGGTGGCAGCCTGGTGGGGTATCTGGCACCTGATCGCCGGTGGACTGCTGGCGCTCTGGATCTCTGCCGGCAACCGTCGCCGGGCGGTAGCTCATCCACGGCCTTGGATATAACATTTTGCCGGTTTTTTTCTCCTTGAAGCGGCCGAGCCTTTTGTTAAATTGTACCCTGTAATGCTGAAAGCTGTGATCAAAGCGCTGGCTATATGGTGTATGCTGCTGCCGTGCGCCTGTATTCTGCAGGCACAGGTGGTTTCATACCTTCGGAACACCGTTCCTGTAGTGATGCCCTTTGATTACCAGCAGCATTTTATCGTGGTGCAGGTACGGGTCGGAGGCCTGCCGCTGAAATTCATTGTAGATACCGGAGCCGAACATACGCTACTGCTCAAAAAAGAGATATCGGACGTGCTGGGCATGAGCTATTCGCGCAGATTGCGCCTGCTCGGGGCAGACCTGGACACCGAAATATATGCACAACTGGTGCTGCGCAACAGCCTGCAACTGGGAGACAATTGCCTGGTGACCACCGACCTGGTGGTGCTCGAAGAAGATTTCCGGGACATAGACCAGCTGATCGGCAGTGAAATACACGGCGTACTGGGCGCCAGCGTGCTGCGTCATTTTGTTGTGAAGATCGACTACCAACGCCAGGAACTCACGCTGATCCCTCCCCGGCAATTCACCGCTCCCCCATCACGGTTCGAGCGGCTGCCTATCCGGGTACAGCGCGGCAAACCCTACCTGACTTCGGTGCTGATCAGCTCGGACCTGGACAGTGTGCAGGTAAAGCTGCTGATCGATTCCGGCGCCGCGCTTTCGGGTTTGATCTATGCAACCGTGAAAAACCGTATCGAGATACCACAAAGCTACGTGACCGGCCGGTTGGGGGCCGGTCTGGGCGGCCACCTGACAGGCTATATCGGCAAGGTCCATTCTCTTGCTTTCGGCCCGTTTGTCTTCCGCGAGCTGATCACCAGCTTTCAGGATATCCGGGGAAAGGATACGCTGCTTTTCGACCAGGGCCGCGACGGCATCGCCGGCAATGTACTGCTGAGCAGGTTTACCGTATATATCGACTACGAG
This sequence comes from uncultured Saprospiraceae bacterium, assembly GCA_964537925.1. Taxonomy (GTDB): domain Bacteria; phylum Bacteroidota; class Bacteroidia; order Chitinophagales; family Saprospiraceae; genus SLDF01. Next base: position 348,904 of record CAZICV010000004.1, read on the forward strand.
CGCGAACTACTCTACCTGAAACCCAACCGCTCCTACAAAAAAAAGATCCGCTATGACCGAAGCGGGCTGGTCCTGGTGAGCACCGGCAGCGAATTTGACCAGATCATGGTGCTGGATATCATCAGTGGTTCGCCGGCAGAGGAAGCCGGTATACGCCCGGGTGACCGGATCCTGAGCTTCCAGGGCTGGAAAGTACGCTGGCCGGGATTCAACCGGATCAACCGTAAGCTTTCCGGCAAAGAGGGCAAAAAGATCCGCATGCAGATCAGCCGGGAAGGCAAAAAACAGCGTGTCAGTTTCAGGCTCCGAAACCTGATCTGATCCCGTCCGGTCTTATTTTCAAATATTTACGTCGCATCTTTGGGACAATCAGGCAGTTCATCTATCTTTGCGCTCCGTTATACGGATACGTGTTTACCTGCACGTACGGATATAGCGATATTCGTTTTTATTCAAAATTTCATTGAACCATGTACGCGATTGTAACTATTGCCGGTCAACAGTTCAAAGTAGAGGAAGGCAAAAATGTCTTCGTCCACCGGCTGGATGCAAAAGCAGGCGACAAAGTAACATTTGGCGATGTCCTGCTGATCGATCGTGATGGTGATGTTTCTGTAGGGTCTCCCTTGCTATCAGGGGCTTCCGTAAGTGCATCCGTCATCGATCATGTGCAAGGCGACAAAGTGATCGTCTTCAAGAAAAAACGCCGGAAAGGATTCCGTAAGAAAAACGGTCACCGCCAGCAATTCACTCAGATCAAAATCGACGCCATCCAGGCGTAATTGTTCACAACAAAAAACCTTATTGAGCCATGGCACATAAGAAAGGTGTAGGTAGTTCGGACAACGGACGGGACAGTATCAGTAAACGCCTGGGTGTGAAGCTGTTCGGAGGCCAGGAAGCCATCGCAGGCAATATCCTCGTACGTCAGCGCGGCACGCGCTTTCACCCCGGCAAGAATGTCGGTGTAGGCAAGGATTTCACGCTCTTTGCGCTGAAAAACGGTACGGTCACGTTCAAAAAAGGCTTCAAGAGCCGCACATTTATCCATGTGATCCCCTCCGCAGCTGCAGATATCCACGGGGAAGAAGAATAACTTTTCCCGCCCGGAACTATCCCGGCATACAACAAATGAAAATCCCGGCCACTGCCCTCCAGGCAGTGGCTTTTTCTTTTTATCCATCTTATCCAAAGGAGCTTACAGGATCACATGGAGGTGCAGTCAGTACTATTCATCATCGGCTTCGTCCCGGATCTCTGCAGGCGGTACTGCTTCCTCCTGCAAGTCATCGCCGGGCTCCGGTACAGTAGCATCGGGCCGAATCTCCCCTTCCACCGGGGCCGGGGCAGCTACGGCCAACACCTCTTCGACCCAGCAAAGTTCGCTTAGCTCCAGCGCTGAAGCCGGGCGCTCCGCAAAAAGCCAGTTAAATCCCTGGAGCCTCAGCGCCTTGTGATCCGTACTCCCCATCGGCAGGAATTTGCCTGCGGGATGATCGTAAAACCTGATCTTGTCCAGTTTCTTTTCTGCAAAGAAAAGCCTCATCCTGCTGCACTGCTTCTGGTTGACGCCGCTGTATGCACCGCTCTCGTCCGTCACGTAGTAAATGGTCTCTGCATTGCCTGTCACAAGCGCCTCGGAGATACTTCCTTCCGAAAAGAACACATTGACCTCCTTCCCTCTGATCTGGTCGTAATATTCCTCATTGGGTGTAGCCAGTATAAGCGCATTGCCGTTCAGGTCCATACGATCTACCTTCCGGGAACGGATCTGCAGATGCATAGTGTCTGCGCTGAACTGCGTGGAATCGGACCACATGACCGGCGCCCCGAAGAAATGAAATATCGAATCCCTGGAGTCAAAGTACAGGGAGTCGCATATACCCCTGAGATCACTCTTGTATATCCGTACCTGGTGATAAGCCAGGATAAAGCGGGGGACTTCTTCCTTTTCTTCGCCGGGTGCGAGCGGAGGTTGCACGCAGTATGGCGCTGTCTTGCGTTCCTTTACGAGTGACGGCAGTATAGCCTCTACAAATACTTCCGGCTTGTCTGTCCTGTGCAGGATCGAGTCGGGAGACCGGGATGTGCTATCGGCAGGCTGACTGAATGAAAGTAAGGTATCCGCTGCTACAAACAGCGTATCCGTCTCCAGTATGATCATCAGGACCGGCCTGCATCCCCAGGCTTTGATGTAGTTGGTCGCCTGGTCATAATCCGCGCTCTCTGTCAGTATCTGTATGTTCTGTACAGTGTCTTTCCAGTAGACCTTGCCTTCGGCACGACCCAGGCCCGAGGCATCGTCATAGTCCACCAGGTCCGCCTCAAGGACACTGGCATCCTCGTATATGACCGTACGGTCGGGGCTCTTGAACCGCCCGGATTTGCGGTCATACAATAGCGTCTCTCCCTTAGCCTGGCGCTTTTCATCTTTGTAGATGGCATTGCCGTGAAGTTCTATCTGGTCGGTCTGCTCGAAAAAGATCATTCGGTCCGCCGTAGCAACTTTATCCCCTTCTTCAAAGAGGCTCTCGCCTTCCAGCAGGATCTCCTTGCGCGCACCGTCATATGTGATACGATTGGCCCTGGAGCGCTGCGTCTCACTGCGGTACTGTGGATTCTTGTCAAATACTGCAAACTTCTCATCTACCTTGTAGTAGCCACCCTCTGTATAGATCTGGCCGTCTTCGTACCGGATGATGGTAGGCGCTCTGAAAAAAGCGGTATTCGACGCTGTATTATACTGGAGTTCTTCGGTCCGCAGGTTGAACTCCGGGTCCACCACAAGCACACTGTCGCGGAAGAAAGCGTCGTCCGTCTGCACATGGTAGCTGCCCTGGCGGCTCTTGAGATAAGTCTTTCCATTGGTCAAGGTAGCTCCCGTAAAATAGGTCGCTATCTTGGTAGCCACATCATAGCGCATTCGTTCCGTATAGAGGCGCTGATCCCGGTTTTGCAGGACGACCCGGTTTTCCAGGTCGGCTATACGGGTATAACCGTCGTAGTAGAGCCGATCCCCGAATATATTGAGCGTATCCCCCTGCCTGATCACTACATTGCCGTGGGCGCGTACGATCTTGCCCTCGATGGTACCATAGTCGCAGAAGATGGTGATATCGTCGTGGCGGATCACTACATCGCCTTCAAACTGGTCTATCTCCTTGTCTTTCTGAACGATCTTGGTCGCCTTCAGCATGAACAGGACCTGCACATTGCCCGACTCCACTAAGGCCGTATCCGTCTGTGCCGTGGCAGGCTGCCACAACAAACACCAGCACAAGACGGCAAACAATCCTATTTTTCTGCTATGCGACACGATGACTTATAACGCTGTTAATACCTGATCGCGTACCATACCGGCTGCACGCATACCTACGAGCGACCCTATGGCTACGCCCATGCCTCCCATACGGACTGCCACACCGGTCCTGGGTGTGAGGCAGGATATGATCGGGCGCTTCTGCGGGCCTATGCCCAGTATACCGCTCCAGGACTGGCTGATGATATAGTCTTTGCCAGGCAATACATGCTTGTCCAGGATCTGGCCAAGCGCCTCGCGTATCATCGCCGTTTCGCCAAAGTGATCCGTACGCTCCGTATCCGGCGACAGGTGCCTGCCCCCGCCGATCAGCACTCGGTCTCCGACCGGCCTAAAATAATAGTAGCCCCGATCCATATGCACACCGCTCCTGAGTTGCAGGCCGGCTATGGGCTCCGTGATCAGCACCTGGTTGCGGGCAGGCGTCACTTCCAGGTGCGGGAGCAACCTCGGTGTAAATCCATTGGTAGCAAGCAACAGAAAACCTGTCCTGAGCGTGCCCGCAGTCGTCTCCAGCAGCACCACCCTGTCCTGCTCAGACCAGCCTGACAGCTCTACACCGAAATATACCTGGATACCTGCATGACGGGCCTGGTCCAACAAAGAGGCCATCATAAGACCGGGGTGCAAAAGACCTTCGTAGCGGTTACGGATAGCTCCGGCAAACCCCGTCAGCCCCTCTTCCGCGAGCCTCGCAGGCGCCTCCTCATAGACCTCATTCAATCCCAGCAGGGCAGACAGGCGATCATTCCAGGTGGACAGCCGGTCCAGGCAGCGCTGGTACATAACCGCCTCTTCGAACACTTCGAGTCCGCCGGCATCCGCATACGCCATCGTTGTGCCCGGTACCCGGCGGCGCAACAACTGCAGGCCTTCCCATCTCATCCTGACGGTTTCCAGGACGACATCTGTCCCCGAGGTATCCTCATCGTCCATCAGTTCAGACAGACTACCAAAGCAAGCAAAACCCGCATTCCGGGTACTGGCGCCTTCGGGCAGCACACCCCGCTCAATCACCTGTATACGCGCATCCGGCAACATCTCCCTGAGCGCCAGGGCCGTACTCAGACCTACTATACCGGCTCCCAGTATAGTGACGTCCGTCTCCTTCCACCAAAGGTCGCTTTCCCAGTAACTCGGCCGGTACAGATCTTTCATTGCGGCACAAAGATATTCTTATTTGGGCCAATGATCCCTTCCGAAACGGGTGAGCGGATCAGAGAAACTTGCTATTTTTGGCCGCTTAACTACTGTACAAACTGTGTCATGATCCAGCGCATCCAGACCCTTTACCTCCTGATCGGCAGTATCTGCCTGTTTTTGCTTATACCTGATTTCAGCCCTTTCGGGACACTGGACACGCACTCAGACACGGTGCTGGCGGCGGCCACGGATACAGGATTCGCCGACGGTATCTTCACCGTGAGCGACCACCTTCTGCTGCTGTTAGCCGTACTGGCTGGAGGCGTGATCGCCCTGGCAGCTATCTTTCTCTACAACAACCGTTCACTTCAGGCCAAGCTGGTATCTGTATTCGTACTACTGGCTACCATCACCGGTATCCTGGGCGGCTATCTCCTGTACAAAGACGTAGAGCGCATCCGCAGCCTGACCGATGCCAGCAGCTTTGGTTTCGGATTCGGCAGTATACTGCCGCTTACCGCAGCTTTACTCGGCTACCTGGCCCTGCGCAATATCCGCAAAGACGACAAGATCGTAAGGTCTATGGACCGGCTGAGATAATCGCCTGCCCGATGTAGACCGCAGAAAACTTTCCCGGGTATAGTCCGGCTGCCCGTCCATTGCTTTTCTCTTCTTTTTTCGCTATATTTAACTTAGGCGGACGATGCTGCATCGTACTGCCGCATCATCCTTGTAGGCCCGGGAAGTGATCCTACCATACCAGTAGCAAACCCCAGTCAGATCTCCAGCCTGTGGCCCCCTGGGCGGCAATACCAGGAGCCCGGTATACACATTCTCCAACTTCCGGCCCGGAAGCCGGTCTTTTGAGATCCTTTCACGACAGGTGTATCTACGCCTCACAAGCAGTATATCCCGCAAGCCGGGCCGTAGCAAATACGTATAGGATTCAATTCATACGCGATCGGCACTGCGTAGTTTCACCTTGTTTCCATTTTCAAAACCAGTGAGCCAAAAGTAATCGAGATAATGTCGTCGTGTTTTTAATTTTTAACAGATAATCGAAATTAAAAACACTCTAATTCAAGCAAACAATATTCAATGTGTTGATTATCAATAATTTATAATGCAAACAAATCCATATTATCTTTGTATCAAAATATCATTTGCGCTAAAACCGCATTTTTCAGAGCGTATATTTACGCACATGCATTGCGTATTTTTACTTAATTTTAGCGTATAAATACGTAATGTACTGGCAGCAATTACGCCTTATCGACTGCGGGAAATATATTTGATCGAATCAAATTTTAACTGCTATGTCAACCTTACACGGAGAATTCATCAGTAAAGAAGAGGCAGATACGCTGACAGGCAACTACGTTTCAACGGCGCCCACCGGGGCCACCGAATCGGTGTTGTTCAGCAAAAGCCTGGTCACCGATTTGCTGGCTCAGTCCGGCACGCACGGACTGAGGGTCAGTTTTGCGCGGGACTCTTCAGGAATACTGACTGTAGTGCTCTATGCAGCCGATGAGGGCGGCGCTCCAATCACGGAGGTGTCTTCATCGAAGGCATTGGGTGAGCAAGAACCGACACCTGTGGCGCTCATTCTTGAACACGGTGTGCGATGTCCGCCATTCTGTCCTACTGAGTAATCTATGACCCAGGTGCAGGTATTTGACAGCCTGTTTGTGTTGAGCAACCTGATTGTACTCATCGCCATTAATGGGTACAATCAGGCTGCTTTTCAAAAAAGATTAATGCAAGGCATTGTATTGCTGGACCTGATCGCCGAAATGCCCCAGATCGTCAATGCCGAATACCGCTTTCTTTCGCTGGACCAGATCTTTTTCATCCGCAATAGCTACACCATTGCTTTCACCTGCCTGCTCACCGTGTTTTTCTCCGGTATTATCAAACTGCCGCGCGCTAGACCATTTGTGCTGCTCTCGGGTGCCTTGATCGTACTGACAGGGCTATTGCGCTTCAGTTGGACCAACGACGATTCTTTTACACTGACGACCATGAGTATCTGGATACTTGTCTGCGGCTTCCTGTACCTGTACTCCCGGTTTGACGAGCTCAATCCCAGCGACGTCACCAGAGAATACATCTTCTGGTTTGTAGCGGGTATGGTGTTCTATTACTTTGCCAACCAGTTTCGCTTCATTTCGCTGAAATACCTCGTTGATAACCCTCCCGACAACCTTCTGATCACGATCGGTATCATCCACAACCTCACGTACCTGGTCAAAAACATCATTTTCTGTGTACCTATGTTCTTAGCACGTTCATGGAACTTCAAATAATAATCGGTGGCACCCTGGTGCTTGTGCTGGTGGTGACACTGGCACTGGTCTTTATGTGGATGTATCACAGCAAATGGCGCAGGAAGCAACTGGAACTGTCTGATATCAAGGAACGCTACCTGCATGACCTGCTCAGGGCCAATATAGACGGTACAGAACTGGAACGCCGGCGCATCGCCATGGAACTGCACGACGGCATCGCAGCAGACGTATCCACCGCACTGCTGTACCTGCGCAGCTACCGCTCCGAGACCGAACGCCCGGAAGATGATCTTCAGAGAATAGAAGACATCATACATCTGTCCGCCGGCAATATCCGCTCTCTTTCTCACCAGATGGTCCCCCTGATGCTGGACAGGAAAGGGCTGCGGGCAGCGATGGGACAACTCACCGAACAGTTTGGCCGCTCTGTATCCTGCCCCGTCACACTTTCGTTTGAACAGGAAAGCATCCTCAGCAAAGAGCAGGCGCTCCACCTGTACCGCGTGGTACAGGAGCTTCTGCAGAATATCCGCAAACACGGCCATCCGCAAAGCATACACCTGCAACACCAGCCCGCGCCCGGCGGAGAGGAGTGCTTCACACTATCCTATACAGGCCGGCCTTTCTCCCAGGCTGACTGGGACCTGGCCAAACAGCAATCGCAGGGACTGGGCCTTAAGAATATCGAATCCAGGGTCAAGATGATCCCGGGGCGTATGCAGATCGAACTGGTCCAGGCAACAGACCCGGTCCTGGCTGACCATCAAATCACCATCTATGTTGAACGTAGCAGTCATTGACGACCATCAGCTCTTCAGGGACGGGCTGACAGCGCTTCTCGAGAAGAAGGGGAGTTTCGGGCATGTATACGCTTTCTCCAGCGCCGAGGAGTACATCGATGTCATGCGTCAGATACAGGTCGATATTGCCATCATAGATATCGAGATGCCCGGCAGAAACGGTCTCGAGCTGAGCAAGCTGCTGGAAGAGAAAAAGCCGGCTATCCGCAAGATCATCGTCAGCATGCACAATGAGGAGGATATTATGATCGACGCCATCAAATACGGTGTGATGGCCTATCTCCTCAAGACCAGTACACCGCACGAACTCTTCGATGCAATCGACTGTGTGCTGGCAGGCGATCTTTATTTCAACAACGAGATCAAACTGGCATTCGTCAAGTCAGTCAGGGAAAAACTGGTCGCGCACCCGGGCAGACAGGAACAGGCTGTCGAACTTTCACAGGACGAAGTGGCCGTGCTGAGGGCGATCTGTGAAGAGAAGACCGCAGACGAGATCAGCAAATCACTGTTCAAAAGCAAGCGTACCATCGAAGGCATCAAGAACCGCCTCATGAAAAAAACGGAAGCAAAAAACCTGGCCGGGCTGGTCGTCTTCGCTATCAAAAACGGCCATTGGAGGATCGAGTAATCAGCCGGCCTCTCCCCCGCTACTTGTGCCAGGGCAACCGGTTGACACGCTCACCTACCCGGTATCCAAGCTCCAGCCCTTCTTCGGCGTCCATCCTGAAGTGTACCCCCAGCGGGATCCTGGATTCGGCATTCTCCTCCGCCATACGGTAAAAATTGCTGAACGTGCGCGGAGTACTCTTGAACTCCGGACGCCCCTCGTGGCAACGATCCGTCATCCGGTAGTTGTAACCGTATATACTGCTGAGAATGGCTGCAGACACCGCACCGAACGTCGCATGGCCCGATGGATATGCCGGGAAAGGCGGGGTAAAGAAATTGCCCGTACCATCGGGGCACATCACCGTATTCCACTGTGTATCTCCCATGACCCGCCGGATATAGTCGATCGGCCGCTCGACATTGTGCCGGTACTTTTCGTGCCAGCAGCGTATGCCGGCATCACAAAGCCCCATGTTTAGTTTGGCATAGGTGTACGCAGCAATGTCCAAGGACACTTTCTGGTCCTGCACGATCTGGTTAGCGACTGCAATCCATCTGCCTGCGGGTGTAAATGTCAGGATCGGGCAGTCATCGCTCCAGAACTCAGCTATCCAATTGTCTTCATACGTATCCGGGTCGGACAGGCCACTCCTGATCTTATTGACCCGGTTGCGTACTTCCAGGGCCTGGACATAAAGCAGTGAGCCCGGGTCGTCTCCCTGCAACGGCGGGCGGACCCGGTCGTCTGCTGTCGCTGCGAAAGTCCTCACCTTACCCCAGTTGGGCAGCAGGGCCGGTGTAAAATCTGGGAACGTAGGCTGCCAGAGACCATGTCCGGAGGGCGGCACATAAGCCGGATCATTATTGTTCAGGTAGCCCTCATGACCCTCGATATCCTGGCGGGACCATTCGTATACAGCGTCGGCGACCTGCTTGCCGAAAGCAACGGAACGATTGAATACATCCTGTCTCCTCTCTGCTGAAAACCGATCGTTGAGCGCTGATTCCAGCGCAAATATCTTCGCCTGCTGTACCGCAGGTGCGCCCGGAAAATATAGTGTGAAGGCACGGGCATACGCGGCGTTGAGGCAAGCAGGCCAGTGGTATTCCGCTGCAGGCTCTGCCGCAGGCACCCGGAGACCCAGGTAATACCCAGAGAACGAGTTGAACTCATCAGCCATACCCGGCTGTACTGCTTCATACCCGGCCAGGCCGATATACGCTGCAGTCCGACCTGATACCGGGGGGCGATACCCCGGGGTGAAACGCTCGACTTCCAGGAAAAGCTCCATCCAGGCGAGTGCAGCACTGTTGTCAAAATCTGCAGTCCGGACCGAAACTACGGGATCCGGCAAGTCTTTCCGACAGGAGATCAGCCCCAATACACCCGACATAGCGAGTAAAAAGATCGTCAGTTTTCTTCGGTTCATCTTTAACACGGGTTAGTAGTCAGCGGCAAGGCGAGTTCTCAGCCTCCCTGAATGCTTGCCGAAGCTCCCGGAACTTCTTGTCATCCGACTGCTCGAGTTGTTCGAGTCTTTGGTTGATCCGGGCATTCACTTCTTCTATTTTCCGGGCGGCCGAACGTATCTCTTCGGAAAGGGAGCGGTCCCGGAGACCTGCGTCTGTGATCAGTTGCTGCAAAGAGGTATCCAATTCGGCATATGCTTCGAACATGCGGATAAGATCTGCATTGCGGATCGCTACCATATTGCGGCGTTCCGTATCCTTCATGTCGGCGGGGAGCTGCCGGCCCAGCGTAGCCGATACCGTATCCCAGATACTATCCGTCCGATGCCTGGCCTCTGCCAGCATGCAGTGCAGGGCTTTCTTCTCCGCAAGTAGAGCAGTGGTATCGCCATCCTGCTCGGACCGGCAAGCCGGTAGCCACAGCAGGGCCCAGCAAACGGCCAGTTGCCATACCCGTTGTACCAAATGGGCATGCTGCATTCCGACTCTTTTCATGACATCACCATTTTCCGGTGCAAGATTATGGACACCTGCGCTGGATACAGGGCCAGGGTCTATTAAAATCTGCTTAAAATCGGGCGGGGGACCACTTTACCAGGCAAAGATACACTGTATTACGACCGTCTGTACGGGGTAGAATGCCGCACAGGAAAGCACCTCCCTCCCTGGCGCTATGCACACCGACTGATCCCGTGATTGGGCCAGGTACAAAAAAAATGACCGATGCTTTCGCACCGGCCACCTTGAAAGTCTTCTCACAAACCTTCAAACCCTTATGAGCTATAAAGATACATTGTCTCCAAATAAAATGCAAGGGGATGATACAAAAAAATCTTGCCGGGCGTCAACGCACAATCCTATCATGATATTTTCAGATACTTCTGAGCATCATATAGTAACCTACACTACATCAATTCCGGCCAGAGCTCCTTTGAATCGCATTAAAACCAGGCTGGCACTCGGTGAAATTGCGTATGTTTTTTGTTTGATACCCACTTGACCGACAATGCACTGTTTTTATATGGACTTGATTCGGCCAGGACCACTGCGACACTATTGCTTGACAAAGGGCCTGCTTGTCATTATCGTGCCATCTTCCGATATCACTCGCATTAAGTACGATCCTGCCGGCAGAGGCATAACAGGCTAAACGATGTCTAATAATAGATACAAGAAATCAATCGTAGGAAAATGTTAACTCGAAGCGCATTTCTGCCAATAAATACCTGTCACAAAGGGATCTTTTTTATATTTACATCTTATGCTAAAAACTCTTTCATGATCCGCCTTTTATCAATTTTGGTTTTCGCCACTTTTCATTATGCCGCTCTATCCCAAGCTCAAATGGTTAAAGATATCTACCCGGGCGGAGGTAGTGGATTACCCGACACACAAAAATCGAGCTCGATGGGCACCGTAGCCGGTAAACTTTTGTTCGCAGCGAACGATGGTATACATGGTATGGAACTCTGGATCAGCGACGGTACAGAAGATGGAACTTTCTTATTAAAAGACATTTATGCGGGAGGAGAAGGATCCAGCCCTGAGAAGTTCCATACCTGGCAGAACCTTTGTTTTTTTATTGCTACTACCAACACGCATGGCAGGCAATATTGGGTAACAGATGGAACAGAAAGTGGCACCAAGATGATAGGCCCTCTGGCTGAAAATGAGAGCCTGAGCTCTGCCAAGATCGTTTCGACCAAGACCTGGGTTTACCTCCAAACGGTCCAGGATATTTACCGAATAAATCAAACGTTGGTACCACGTCCGCTAAATGTAGCACAACCGATCAACAATATCATACCGTTCAAAGATGGAGTCATTTTTCATGACGATTACTTTCAGGATCTGATATATTTCTTAAGCGATCATTCTAACACTAAAGAGCTGAAGCTCACCATACCAACCGATCTTCCACCAGACGCAGGACATATTTCTCTGCTACGTTTTATGGGAGCAAGTGATAAATACATTTTCTTGCTCGTCCGAGCCGAAGAAAATGATCAAATCTGGCGCACAGATCTCACGAAAGAGGGCACCGTACTTCTTTTTTCTGGATTCAATATTCTTTGGGGTCAATATGCGATGGCCACCGATAGGCTTATTTTCTCCGCACCATTTTCGCGCCCTGGCTGGGTATCAATGCTAGCTACCGACGGGAATCCTGACGGGACCGTATTGATTGATGAGTTGGATTATCCTTATCTGGATCCATACGATTTTTATAGTTTCAACGGAGAGGTTTTTTTCCTGGTTGAGGATATACCTACTGGGTTCAAAGGCGTCTGGCGGACGAATGGTACAGCAGAAGGGACCATTAAGTTGCATCAAGCCCCCATATACGACAACATTTATACATCCTCCATAGAGTATACTCCGTTAGCCATGACACTAACCAGGCCAACTGGACACAATCCGCAGTTGGTAGAGCCTTATGTATTCGATGGGTTTTCCGGCGAACCTGTAAAAATGTTATCTCTCTCATCTCCACAAGACGGCAACCTGCCTTATGCCTATTACAGCATCGGAGAAAAGATTTTTTTCACCTTGTACCGGCCAGATACGGGTAGAGAACTCTATGCGTACCATCATGAACAACAGCCCCTACAGGTTTCTATCAGTGAACGGAAACCGATTACCTGTCACGGTTCACAAAATGCTCACCTAGAAGTAAATATACGAGGTGGCATTGAGCCATTCGAATGGAGCTGGAGCAATGGAGTCCAACAAGCCTGGTCGTTGACAGGTATAGGTCCCGGAAAAATAGATATAGCCGTTTCGGATGCATTTGGATCGGCAGGTTCCTCTTCCCTGACAGTAACGGAACCAGATGCTCTGACGCTCACGCTGTCATCTACGCCCGAGAACAATCACCAAAGCAACGGCACTGCGGAAGTAACCGTAACAGGAGGGGCTCCCCCCTACTCTTTTATCTGGATGGCCAGCACCCAGGATAGTACTTCTCTTCTGGATAATATATCCAGCGGGTGGTATACAGTCAAAGTTTCTGATGCCCTTGGGTGCGATGCTGTTGATTCAGTTTTCGTAGATCTCATTTCCGCTACGGATCATGAATCAGCTCTTTTGCAAAACATAAGAGTATCGCCCAATCCGGCCAAAAGTAATGCTACAGTTATCATACAGCATCTTCCCATATCGCAGGACAACATTACGGTTGAAATTGTAGACTTCGTGGGACGGATAGTGAAATCAGTTAATTCATCTCAGGGCCATACTTTTGATCTACCGGAACTTGCTTCCGGAATTTATTTTGTCATGATATCTTCCAACAAGGAAAGTCTGCTGCAAAAACAAGTTTTAGCCCGTGTAAGGCTTATTGTGTCCAACTAAGAAAGGCTACACTGAAACCAAACGGTTCTTCAATTATGGCATTGTTGTTTTTAGGCCTGGAATCATCCTTGATTACTTCTTTATCTAATTATCCCCGCTACCTTCAGTAGCAGCTTACTGGATGCCCACCTAGAATAACTTCAACAGATCCGCTGATGCCTGGAAGGAAGATTATAACTACCACCATCCCCGCTCCAACCTGGAGAACTATTCGCCTATAGAATTCAAGGAGAGAAAGACTATTTGTTTATTTTAACCCTGTCCTAAAAATGGGGACGTACAAGTCCCAGCTCTCTGTCGAAGTCAGGTCCATCTACTGATAAACATGAGAAGGGCCTGACAGACCGCTCGCTGACTATCATACAACATCGGTCTCCTTTTGCATAGAAGGATATCCATATGAATAATACATTCAGCCAAAACAAAACCCTCACATTTTCCCGATAATGCATTAACTCCTTCATAGTTATCATAATCATGCTAGGGCATTCGATTAGCGCTCCTACTCTGTATAAGCTGGATAACACTGCCGACAATGGTTACATCGCTCAATATTGTATTCCAATGACTGGAGAAAACGAACAAATTGCTGACTATCTCGCTCGTGATAATGCCTCTTATCCGAGTCCATATATATATTTATCACACTGTTATCAGATAAGCTTTTGACATAGTAAATCCCCCGATATTCTTTGTCGAGATGATATGATGACTCTCCGTATAGAAATAAAACAAAACCACCAGCCAGTGTATCCACAAGAAAACAATAATCCTTATCCTCTGTAATTGAAACAACCTCGTCTTTATACTTATGATGTCGCTCTTTCATTTGCAACAACGATTGCTCCCCCTCATATGTATTTGGAAAATAATAATACAAAGATAGTTTCAAAAAAATGCGACTGTATCCTTTCAGACGCAAAAGAGTTATAGACTCAGAATTAGCGTTGTCATAATTACTGCCATCTTGAGAAGATCCATAGATAGCCCTCATGGGTTCACCAAAATCGATATCAAAGAATGAAATACACGAATGGACTGCAGAAGAATCAGAGTAGATAAGAATACAGCATTTATCGGCATCACTCGGGAGATTTCTACAGGCACTAAAGAAAATACCGCCCCAAAATATCAGCATCTTTAATTGTATTTTTACTTGTATCTTGTTATTATCCATATCTGCAACTTGCTTATTTCATCTTCCTGATATTCCTTTGGCCAGTCTTTATTAAACATAAAATTTGGATCAATATATTGTATAAGGCTCTTTCTGGCACTTATATACATTAGTGCACCAACGGAGTTAATGTCAATCTGCTGAGCTGTCTTGTACTGAAACAACTTTACTGTGGGCTAATTATTCAGGATAGAGCTTTACAGTGTATCAAGGTATGCCTGAATTGACTTTACAGTAGGTTTTAGACTTCCTTTTTTGTTAATAGATCCGTTAGGTCATCAAGTCACAGCTTATGTGAGGTTTCCTCATATTGTATGTATTAATAGCATTGCAGACAGCAGGTACTGCATAGCTATATGAATCAAAGACCTAGTCCAGGGCTAACTCAGTCTTTAAGATGTCGTTGACCCTCTCAGGTAACATTGTCGTATGGGCTTGATGCCTGAGTCATGCTGATCCTGATTGGCTGAGGTAATACTTGACGATTTTTCTGGAACAGGCATCGGTAATGAGAGAGATAGATGAATCCACCCTTGGTTCTCAAGTAGGTGATATCGCTGACCCAGAGCTGATCGGGAGCCTGTGCGGAGAACTATTTGGTCAGATCGGGCTACTTCTTATAATGGTGGTTAGACCAGGTAGTACGGACAAATCGTTTTCGTTGTTTGACAAGCAGATTATGCTTGCGAATGAGGTTTAAAAGACTATCTCTGCAGATAATGGTATTGTGGGGTTGCAAGTTGCGATCTGATCAGAAACAGGAGCTTTAGCTCTCCGATACGCGGCAAATCGGCGCGGATGATTTTGATGGTATCAACAAGGCGGAGTGAGTCTGTCTGTCTGTTACTAAGGTCATAAAAGACCTGCCTGCTTTTACCAAACAGCCGACACAGTTTACTCCGGCCAATAGGAACAGAGTGTCTTTTCATGTGAATGACTGTTTGGAACCAGGCTTTTTTTAAGATATCCATTCCTAGTTCTTTAGAAGCCCTCTGGATAAGCATTTCCAGGGCTGCTATTTTGAGATTGGCCTATTTGAGCTTTTGCGCCAGTTCATACTCTAAAGAAGCTGCGTGCTCCTGAATGTGGGGCTCCTTGTTCATCAGGACTTGATTCCATGGAGACGGGGGAATAGTTTCTCTTGTACCATTGAACAAAATGAATGATGGTCCTTTTGTGCGAAGGCGGCCCTACCCCGGATGGTCGGTCAGATACTCTCTGGCTACAGGCAATCTTGAAAACAAGCGGCCTGCCATTCTTGTGGTGTAATCTCATCTGTTCTTCAATTTACATGCTTAGTGCAAGGATATGTAAAGTGATTTCAGGATGAGACAGAACCGTCACAAGATTTAACCTTCAATTAATTGGCAGTGATACAAACAATGTTTAGTTTTAACACATCCTGTTGAGCAAAATAAGGAGGAGATCCGTGGGTTGGCTTCCATAGCTATACTATTTAACCCTGCGAGGCTCCATGATCCAGTTTGCCAGATTCCAGACCAGCCAGCTATTCCCTGTTGTCGAAACACCCTCGCCTGCTCAGGGCTTTTTTGCCTATTTCATTTCCGATATACCGGAAGCCGGACTGCAGACCATATCTATAGCGGAGGCCTGGGATATGTATACGGGGTTCTTTGTCTTCATGAAAGACCAGCCTGCCCAGGAGGATATGGCAAAGCTGGCAGCCGATGTCACCCAGTACTTCGCAAACAACTATCCTGAGCCGAGCGCTACCGGGTTTGCCTGGCTGGCATTTGCAGGACAAGGCGCCAATGCGCCTGTACATGCAGCCGCTATCGTCCTGTCGGAGCCACAGCCCGGGCAGCGGGTGATCGCTGCGGATATGTCCTTCGACTTCCGCAACTACTCTATGCCCCTCAAGCAATCGGCACCAATCGTACCGATCGAAAATACAGACCGGGAGATCATAGGCTTCACCTATGAGTACCCGCCCTACGAAGGCGCACCCGTACCAAGGCAGGCTTACAATATACAACTGCCCTGCAACGGCCCGGCCCGCGGCGCCCTGATCGGACAGGTCAGTCTCGGCGATCTCTCCGCCAGTGCCGCTACGGGCTGGAATGCCTCTCTATACTACACCGTCCATACAGGTGGCGATGATGTCGCGCAATGCTACCCGCTGTTCGATACGAACAGTGCGGACGGGCTACAGATCCTGTTTGACTACCGGCTGGACCCGGTCGATCCCAGGAACCCGGATAAGACCTACCTCGCATTTACCGGTACAAGTTTCTTTCTCAAGCAGAACGGGGAAGGCAACTGGTATATCGAGCTCAACGCCGCCGCCAGCCTACCGAGTTTTTTCAGGACGGTATATGGCAAGCAGATCAGCCTGGCTCCCCTGACAGACAGCGATCATCCGCCCAGGCTGGTGTTCGAAGAGCTGCCTCCCGCCGACGGTGCGCTCCGATACTACCTGGCGCCGGCCGGAGACTTCGAACTATCCACCGGAGACAGTGATCCAGCCTACCTGATCTGCGGGCTTTCAGGCGCCGAGAGCATCCGCTTCACCCCTGCTTCAGGGGACCACAGGGGAGACGTGATGAGGTTCGTTCCCGGCCAGCCAGCCTTCGCACCTGTTTTCCCGGTCATCGTTTCCGTGCAGCCCACCCCTGCCTCCACACCACATTTCGCAGCGGCGAGGGCCGCTGAAGATTTCGCCAGGAGCCTTCACAGTTGGCTGACGGCGCCAGGTCAAACAAAAGCGTCTGAGCAGTCATTGCTCACGGACCGCTACAAGACCTCAAGGATCAATGTACGTCCCCCGGCGGCAGCTACACCGACCGAACCGGAAGCCCCCGTCTATTATTCCCAGCCGGACGATGCCGCCCTGTTTGATCACGGACAGGTAAAGGTCGATGTGGCATCAGAGATCCTCGAACTGCGCAATACGCCCGCCGCCGTATTCCCGGCTGCAGTCACGACCGCATTGCCCCTGGTCCCCTATTCGGGCGTCCTGGCGTCGGCGGCATTCTCCTATGACGAGATCCGGAAATTTGAACGCCAGGTCATGGTGACCGTAAGACGCGAAACCGTCTCGTCAATACCCGTCGCAACACAGAAAACAGCGATTGACCAAGCGACGGAAATGCTGCTGACCACCACACCGCAGGGCCTGCTCGCGACCGTCCCCGCCATCGGGCTGGAATGGCAGTCCGTACTGCTCGCCAAGAGCATTTCCAAAGGAACAGAGTACCGGCTCGAGTTTACCGACGGTATCACGATAGAATTAAGGGATGCACTCCAGTCCAACGAACTGTTCCTGGTGGCCTCCGAAGCCGCTCCGCTTGGCAATTTTCTCAACAATATCACCATCGCAGACTGGCCATTCACCATCAGGGTGGGCAAAGGCAGCGATCGGGGCGATTTTGGCAATATTCTCATTTTCAAGTTTGCCGGCGGGAGCCTGGAAGACCGGATCAGCGATCCCCAGACCTGGGCGTCGGCCGGTACATTCAATGCCAACCCCATATTGGTCTCCAAGTGGATCAAAGCTTATATAGAAGCGGCAAAACTCCAGGTAGTATCCGACGCGCGTTACGAACACTTTCTCAGCATCGTACAGAATCCGCTCTGGAGCGGTATACTGGCGCTCAAAGTAGATATAGGCGTGGAGGACTTCCCCGATGATCTGAAGGGCCTGCTGGCCGGGATCAACCGCGATGAGTTCTACGCACACCACTTTGGCCTGGAAGCCAACTTTGTGCAGCCGGGTCCCAATGGCGAACTCTCCCTGCCCAGGAGTTCTATGTTTGCGCTGATCAACTATGTGGACAGGGGCTACAGGAGCAGCCAGGATACAGAGCAGCATATCCGGTCCAACCCCTTTGTATTCACCGTACAGGAAACACCATCGGCCGTAGCGACGGAAAACACAGTACCCCAGGAGCTGTACGACTTCCGGGTACTCACGCTGCAGGTCGTATTCCGCAATTCGGAGATCAAGGACTTTTCAAGCAAGATACAATTGATCGCGACGACCTGGTTCGATGAGCCCGGCGCACTCGACACTGCCAATATGGGCAACTCCCTGACCAGCCAGACGATCGAGTTTGACGGAAGCTACGAAAAACACAACGGGGTCAATACGTATACATTCGTCACCAGGCCGGAGCAGACCTACCGCTTCATACTGCAGAGCCAGACGATCAACTACGTGGAGATCGTAAAGGCCCAGTTTTATACGATCACGGAACAAAGCGGACAAGATCCAGCCGCCGCGTCCGGAGAAGCCGAATACATCGCATCCAGGTTTGTATTCTGGGGATACATGAATTTCCGGCAGATCGAATCATTTGACCTTTTTTCCTTCGGATCTCCGGAAGACAACACTACGGCCCCACATACAGGCCTCTACTTTGCCAACCTGTACGTAGGTATGGGATTCATGCTCGACGAGGCCTCAGGCACAGCTTCGGACCGCAGCTTCGCGTTTGACCCAGGCTATATCTCTTTCGACCTGGCACAGAGTACCCCACGCAGTGACAGTCTCTTCGCAAAATTCCCGATCAACCTGTCCGGGTTGATCTATTCGGCCAAAGGCAGCGAGGCCAAACCGGCTGACCTGGGCTACCTGCCGGTCATGATCCAGTCGCCAAAAGCCGTAAAAGGACAGTCCCTGAACGAGCGCTGGTATGCCCTGCTCTATGATCTGAACCTGGGCAGCATGGGTGCACTCGCCGCCAAAGCCGGCTTTGTCTCCCAGTTATCGACTGCCTGGAGCCCGGACACGAAAGCCAAAAGGCTGGCGACCGGCATCAAACTACCCGGCATGGGCGGCCAGAAGACCCTCAGCCTGCAAAGTGTATTGAGCCTGCATATCCAGAGCTTTACCTTCTACTCCGCTTATGATGATCAGTTGGAAGGCCGGCTGGCCTACCTGCTCAAGTTCAACAATGTCAAGCTCAGCCTGCTAGGCAAAAAACTACCCGGCGCCGCAGACACCCAACTGATCCTGTTCGGTGACACGACCGGCCTGGACAAAACCACCCTGGCCTGGTATGCCGCCTACTACAGCAAACCGCGCACGCCTCCTGTGCCACCGCCTACTGTACCGCCAGGGCGGCCACCGGGAGGATTGCCGGAAGCACATTCTCCCGACAAAAGGGAAAACCATATAGAAACAGGCAATGGCTGAAGTAACCATACTCCACTGGAACATCGAGACCTATGGTCCCGGCAAGTTTACAGATGTCAACAATCAAAGCTTCGTCAACTACATAGCAAGGCTGCTATATTCTACAAATACCGAAATATTCTCTATGATTGAAGTAAAGAACAGCATCTCGCCGGTCCTGCCACCTCTTATAGCAGACGCCCTTAATACGACAGAGGGAATTGCAGCAGCCCAGAAACCCTGGAGATGGGTCAGAATAAACAGCGGTTACAATAATGAAGCTTACATAATCATGTATCGTGCAGACCGGGACTTCCTTCCCGCCAGATCGATCGGGGGTGCACCCGGAGTAAACTTTGGCGAAAACGTAATTCCCGATCACGGTCTGTGCAGGTATGATACCGCAGGACTCGAAGTCAACCACTATCCAGTCATGATCACTGTAGAAATCTAAGCACATATAAAACCGGAGACCTATGCCCGTCACCCTGCTGCACTGGAATATCGAGACCTATGGTCCCGCGAAAAACAGAAATGCCAACCATCCGAACTTTGTCAATTACATCGCAAGGCTTGTAACCAATACCAATGCGGACATATTTGCCATGGTCGAAGTAAAGAACAGTACATCTCTGATCGTACCTCCGCTGATCGCAACTGCTATCAACACGATCGAAGGCATTGCCGCACATGATAACCCCTGGCGGTGGGTAATAGCAGACAGTGGTTTTAATAGTGAGGCCTATGTTATGATGTACCGCATCGACCGGGATTTATTACCTGTCAGGCTAACAAGGGCGGGCTTCGATGCCGGTCCCAATACGATCCCTGATCACGGACTTGGAAGATATGATGCAGACAACCTGGAGCTGCAATTTCCCAGCAGATGGACCGGCAGAGGAGGCAGGCGACCCTTCTACGCTACTTTCATGACAGGAGGAATAAACGATGAAAGGACCTTTTCCGTGATCTCCTATCACGCTATGTTCGGCGCTCACACAGCCAGGGGCGTGCGAAGGGTGCCTTTCCTCAATGTAGTCACAGAGTTTCCCAATGACCCTTACGATGATCTTGATTTCAGCCTTATCTCCGGAGACTTCAACGTCGATTTCGATAACAACAACAGGGCCGACTACCAGTATATGCTGAACCTGCCTTCTTACCAGGCTACCAACGACCGGACCTCCATGCAGAACAATCCTGCCGGAGGCAACGATCCGGCTACATTCATGGCGAATGCCTATGACAACATTTTCCAGACTTACCCAGAGATGGCGCCTACCGGGCAGGTTGTCAATCTCATGGTCCAGTCAGCGGTAGTACCCGCTCCCCAACCTCCGCTGCCGGCCGCACAACCGAATGTCGGCAATCTCTCTGCGGAAGCCGGGGCCTTCAACATAGCTGCACTCAACCATTATCTGGCCAGGATAGCCAACCCGATCGTTGCGTTGCCACCGAACGATATGGATACGTCCTGGGACTTTGTGAGAGAGGCGATCAGTAACCATTATCCCGTCGTAACCACAGTCGATACCTGACCATCAACAAGCAAAACTGAAACTTATATGACCCTGTCGGAAATTGCCGGGATACTTGAAGCAAACATAGCTGCCAACAGCGGCACGCTTCGTCTGACTGCCGATATAATCCCTTCCCCGGAGATTACCGGGTTGTTCAGCACTTACCTACTGAACGGAGTACTGGTGATCACAGGAGCGACAGTCCGGGAGACGTCCGAAGAGGTGGCCGTGAGCGGACAGGGCGACTCTTTTATTTTCTACAGTACATCCGTCGACTCACTCAGGTTTACGGTGACGGCAGGCGTTCCTTCTATGACGGTAACCGCACATGCCCTCATCAGCGACACGGACGGGTGGACTTTCGGAAGGAGTTTTCCTGTCCTGGCCAGGAGCAACTGGAGCGGCTTCCGGAACCCCGGCAACCCGCAGCAATGGGTGCAGTACATTTTCTTTTCCGAAGCGCAGTTTTCATTGACCCCGCTGGGGCTTTCTTTCACCGGCAGCCTGCGGCTCACGGGCATGCTGGATGCACTCAGCACCTTGTTCAATACCAGTGAGGCGGAAATGTCCGGTAGTATCACCATCAATACCGGTGCGTACGGGTATACGGTCACGGAGACTACAGCCGTCCCGGAAATGCGGCTGCTCGGCAATATCGGCGTGATCGACCTCAGCCTGGGGTCCTTCCCTGTTTTCACGCTGGACTTCACGATGAACGCCTCTGCCTATATCCTCACCACGGAAGGCGGTGAAAAAGGGCGACCGTTGCCGGTGACGGAGCTGCTTATCGAGACTACCATGCCGATGGGCAACGAAACAATCGGTATCGCTACGGTGGTTGGTATCCAGTCCGGGGCGCTGACGATGCAGGCGATCATGCCGGAGCATACAGAGGTCGGTATCCCCGAACTGATCTCGCTGGCCAACAATGAGAATCTCCTGGCGCTGATGCCTTCCAATATCCCGGTGATCTATGATTTTGTGCTGCAGGACTGGAGTCTCTCCTTCAGTACGAAAGATAAAACACTGACCCAGGTCGCCATTCAGACAGCTACGAGGGAAGCCTACAGTTGGGTCATCATACCGGGTTATATCACGCTGAAGTCGGTCGAACTGTGGTTCGGTATGCTCTACCTCAACCGAACGTTCAGCCCATCACTCACCATCGAAGGAATCATTACGCTGGGAGAAGGCCCCAATGCAGTGAATTTCATCCTATCCGCGTCCTTTCCCAGTTTTGTATTCATGGGCTCTCTGGACCCGGACACGCCGGTGAACCTACGCGCCATACTCGTATATCTCCTGGGAGAGGCGATCGGCAACAGTCTCCCGGACACGCTTGAGCTGGGCGTGCTGAGCATTGCCGTCGACCCAAAGAACAGTACATACTCCCTGGATACGGCACTCACTACCGACCTGGAGATACCGGTGATACTGACTACCATCATCGTACGTACCGTCAATTTTGGCATCAAGTATGTAGCCGGAGTGGCCACAGGCAATATCTCCGGGGAGTTCCAGGTAGGCGCTTCTCCTACGGCGCCACTGATGTACGTTAGTGCAGCATACGACGGACCGGAAGCCGGATGGGTGTTCAGCGGCGGGCTCAGCGACGGCAGCCGGATCAACCTGAAGGATCTCATAGATACCTATCTGCCGCCTGAATACCACGGGTTCAACCCATTTGATATATCCATCACAGCGATGGAGGCCACGTTCAGCAGCGGTCCTGTGACCGAAGGGAATAGTTACAGCTTCAAACTGGGCGCCGAG
Organism: uncultured Saprospiraceae bacterium; assembly: GCA_964537925.1. Taxonomy (GTDB): domain Bacteria; phylum Bacteroidota; class Bacteroidia; order Chitinophagales; family Saprospiraceae; genus SLDF01. The sequence continues at coordinate 371,500 of CAZICV010000004.1, forward strand.
TGGCGCCTGGACCTGGGGCTCACGGATCCCCTGGTCATCTCCGCCCTTACGGAGATAGCTTACGCCCGACCAGTCGTAGTGACGCAGTCGGCCTACACCGGTTATATACAGGGAGGGCTGGATCTGGGAAATATCCATATCCGCGCCCGGGTAGATTTCAAGGAGCGGTACAATGATTACACGTTCATATTTCTCGATCGATTCGAGGCCAGGCTTACGCACAATATAGACGGAGACAGCATCATATGCTTCCAGTTTACAGACCAGACTTCGCTCGGCAGTATCATCACCTTCCTGGTCACCGCCGCCACCGGACAGGATATCAGCTTGCCATCTCCCTGGAATGTGCTGAACAATATCAAACTCAGGGACTTCGGATTCTCCTTCAACCTGACGCGCAACAAGATCGGTATCAGCTACAGGCCGAGTATCAATCTCGGGTTCATCGACATCAAGGAGATCACACTCTACTATACATACTATCCCAACGAACCTAGCCGACCTCCGCTTGTAGAGCTGAGCATCACGGACGGGTCTTTCCTCGGCGGAGCAGCGCCGTTGCCACAGCCCTGGAATGTACTTCATCCCGAACAAGCACCGGTGGTACCGGGCCAGGGCGAGACCCTGTTCAGGCTTGAATTCCTGGGCCTCGGGCAGCATGTCGCGCTCAAGGACAACCTGAAACCGGCATCTGTCGCACAGGCCGTAGATATGCTCAAGGCCTCTTTTTCCACACATACCCAATCACCTACCAACCCGATCAAAGACACGGGACTCCGTTTCGAAAGCTCGAGCAACTGGCTTATAGGCACACAATTCCTCCTTGTAGAGACATTCGCCATCGGAATCGTATTCTTCGACCCCGACCTTTACGGGCTTTCCCTGTATGTCAACGGCCCCCGGGCACAGGTATTCCAGGGACTGAAATTTGAGATCATGTACAAAAAGGTCTCGGATACAGTAGGTGTGTACCAGGCCTATCTCAAATTGCCGGACGCTATCCGCCAGCTCAATTTCGGCGCCGTATCCGTAACCCTGCCGAGCCTCAAGATATATATCTATACCAACGGGGATTTCAAAGTGGACTTTGGTTTCCCGGCCAATGATAACTTCTCGGAGTCATTCGGACTGCAGATGCTCCCCTTCATCGGTTCGGGTGGGTTCTACTTTGGGCTGCTGAGCGCAGAAACAGCGGAAAAGCTGCCTGCGGCTACGAACGGCAGTTTCAGCCCGGTGATCAGTTTTGGTATCGGGCTCCGGGTTGGTATCGGAAAAGAGATCAACAAAGGCCTGCTGAAAGCAGGCCTCAGCATCGTCGTACAGGGCTCGCTGGAAGGCACTTATGCCCAGTTCAACCTGTACAACAGCCAGTCGGGCGATGCGAATTACTACTACATTGTCGGTAAGCTCTCCCTCGTGGGCCATATATACGGTTCGGTGGATTTTGCCATCATTTCCGCCGAGCTGGACCTGAAGGTCTATATCAGTACCCGGATCGTATTCGAGAGCTACGAACCTATCCTGATCAGCTTCACGGCCGGGGTGAGCGTATCGCTGAGGGTCCGGGTCAATCTCGGTATCTTCAGCTTCAGCATCAACCTGTCCTTCTCGACCCGGATCACGGAGGCCTTCACGATCGGATCCAGGAAACCAAAACCGTGGGTCAGCAGCTCAGCATACGCGGCAGAATTCAGGAGGCTGCCACTGAGGGCCCTTGACGAAACATCTGACTGTCCACATATACCTTCCATGAACTGGCAACCCATCGCGCCCGAAATCAAAGTGGCGCTGGAGGTCCTGTACATACCACAGTTTACCGTCGCTACCGATGTGCCGGGCGAACAAAAAGCCCGTGCTGTAGCCATGCTTTACCTCGAAAGCCCGATCGACCAGCCTGCCGGAGATTATACAGGCGATATCAGTGATGGGTATCCCTTCGCGCGATTTGCCAGGGGCGCCTTCCTGTGGGTACTCGGCGCTTATTTCAACAAAACAGGCGAGCCCATTCCTGTGGAAACCGTGCTGGAACAAGAGATCACGATCCCGGCTCTCCGGGAGATACAATGTTATTTTTCGCAGGAGACACTCACCACACCCTTCACACTCGACCAGGTCTTTGCCTTCCTGGCCGGTTATTTTAACGCCACTGTATCCATTCCGCCGCGTGCTGTTCCCGGATCACCGGATAAGAGTGTCAGCGTACTGCCCATACTACCTAATCTCATCTTCAGTACACCCGACGGCGACCACTACTTCAACGACGACCAAGCGACCTACGCCTACGATGAACAACAACTCGCGCTCATACACGCCTATTTCCGCCAACTCTCCGTACACAATAAAGGTGAACAGGAGACCGTACCGGCAGGTAGTATCAGTGATACAGAGGACAAACAGTCCCTGGCTACCTTCCTGCTGATAGACTATATGTCGCTGCTGGCCAAAGAATCCGTTCAGAGCGGTATCGACCGGCTGACCGCGCTGGTTGTCGAGACGGAAGAGAATGAAAGCCTGGAAGACCTGGTACGGCGGAGGCCCGGGCTCGGGATATCTGCACTGGAACTCGGCCACGCCAACCGCACACGTATACTCCGTGCGGGCGTCACACTGGCTGTGGGACCGGTCAGCTATACTATCCGGCACGGGGATACATTGGATAAGATCAGCCTGCGATTCGGCGCAGATCCCATGGAAGTGTTGACGGCCAACAGTTTTGTCCGTTCATCGGTCAACAACCCCTGTACTCCACGCCCGACCTTGCAAGAGACAACCCATTACACAGGCTTCGAGGCGGGTGACCGGGTTGTGCCAGGCGCACACATCGTGATCCCGGGTGTACGGCACACGGTCGCCGCGAAAGGCGAAAGCCTGCTGTCCGTGGCCAACAGGTACGGCATCAGTGTAACGGACCTGGTAGCGTCCAACAGATCAGTCCACGGGCTATTCCCCGATGGGCAAAAGCTGGTCGTCCCTCATGCCGAACGTATCACGGTCTCAGAACTCCTGGCGGCGATGGAGGCCAATTTTGACTTCGAACAGCTCTCGGGGCTTTCGGCTAATATCATGCTACAAGGACTGCGCGTACCGGTGCCTGTCGAAAATTCGGGTATCGGTGAGCCTGCAGCCTTGTATGAAGTGTCCGGCCAGCAAATCGATGCTTCGGGCCTTTCAGCCGGGCAGGAACTGATACTAAAACTTCCCGAGTCGCTTGAATGGCTGCACCTGGGTACAGAAGGCGGCACGGATCTGCCTTTCGTAATGGAGCCCGAAGATATTGCAGCACTCGGCCTGCTGCAACGCACTCACCTGGAGCCTGTACTGCTGGAGCTGAAAGCTGCGGAACTGTATGAAGTACAGGCCAGGAAGTTCACACTACCCAGCTATATCTCCTGGCAATTGCCGGTCACCAGGACATTGGCGGCTGCCCACAACGAGATGTTCAGTGACCTGGATCCGGGTATATGGACATTTCCCGGCGGTCTCACGGCATTGCTTACAGGATACGATGCGATTGCTCCCCGCGTACGCCTGATGAAACAGGTACAGGAGAACGTCGTATCTGCCGCCGCACCGGAACCTGTGACAGATTACTGCTGGTCGACGAGCATCAGCCTTAGACTGCAGCAGATCAAGTCATCAGAAGATCCTGCCGTACTGATGCCCAATGTGTACGAACTGCAGGGCATCGACCAGGCAGCCATGACCCTGCTCGAGCAGCTTATCGTGTATTACGCCGAACATCCCGGAACGGATATCATAGACATGATCGATATCCTATACACCAAAGACCCGGCCAAAGAGGGGCAGACGGCGCCTCCAAACGGGCTGCGGTCGGACAGCATCGATCATACCCTAATCTACCTGCTGCAGACCAACCTCTCCACGCTGTCCAACCCGCCGCAGCTCAACGCGGCGGCAAGATCTGCTGCGACTCCGGGCACACAGCCTAACCTGTTGGGTATGACGCAACTGGAGTTTATCAAATATATATGGGAGGCGGCCATCGTCAACAGTGGCGGCTATTATCTCTACTACCAGGTCAGCGACAGCGGAGAAGGATTGCCCGAATACCTCTTCAACGGGGACAGTGACAATGTCGTCACATTGGTCATATCCTACCGGATCTCCGATGATATACTGCAAGGCTTCATCAACAGCGCTGTCATAAAAGACCCCATCGATATCCAGGATGAGATCCTCTATATCGAGACACTGCCGCAACAACTCAACGAAGTAACGGCCGGGCTGCAGGAAACGTTGCGCGGGTTGGCCGACAGATACCGGGCTTCAGCGACCGGCATAGCACAAAGCAACCAGGAGCACCGGCTCCGGCCCGGCGTCAACTTGCAGATACCTGCTGCTGGACCGGGCGCCAAAGGCAGTACCTATACTACCGCCGGGCAGGAAACACTGGCGGCCATAGCAGCCGCATATGGCGTCTCACTGGCGGCGCTGGCCCAGGCCAACAGCGATACACAGGGCATGTTCGACGGGCCGCTGAACTTCGACAGCCGGGTCGAAGTCAAGGTAGCTACCGTGCCTCCGGGCAATATCGGCTTCACTGTGAAACGCCTGCGACCTACGGATATCACCGGGCTGGATAACGGAGCGGTCAATCTGCAGGAGTTGTACAACCTGCTCGGATATCATATAGCTGCCAATGATGATTTTAACGCATCGGTGCAGGGTCTGCCTGTCGCGCCCGGAGACAACCGGACAGATCCGCCGGGCGATCCTGTAATAGCAGTGAGGCCTACTGCAGAAGCCGGAGATTCACTTACGTACAACCGCATCGTACCGGTATACCCGTTTGTCCGCGAGGAGCAGGAATATACCGCGGGCGATGAGGCGCCCCCGGCCGACAAAAATCCTTACCGGGCAGTCGGCAAGACCGCCCGGATCGACTTGCGCTGGCAGGATATCTTCGGCAATCTCACCGGTTTCACCAATCAAGGCGGCCCTGGCGTACCGACCGCACTACCTCCTATCCGATCGGGATATATCGACCCGGTCATCGGGATCAGTTTGTACCCGAGTACGTCGGCTTCTTATATCATAGACAAATCCGTGTCGGATACACCCGAGCTCCGTATCACGCTGGCGTTCAACCCGACCAACTATCTGCCTGTGGATGCAGAAGACATGAGCTGGACGGAACGCTCCCTATCGGACCTGGAAGCATATACGACGATCTACTACCAGCTTGTACAGGCCGATGTCAGCGTGACTCTGTCCTGCTCCCTCCAAGGTGCAGAAGGATATATAGATACCGGCGGAACAGCTAAGCAGGCCTTGCTGGATATCGTGCTGTCCATATACAGGTACCTCGGCCTGATCCTCGCCGATCCGGCAGGCGCTTATGTCTACTATACCGTATCCGAAGAAGATACTCTACAGTCCATTGCGGACCAGTACGGCACCACCCCTGTGAATATACGGAGGGCCAACCCTTCTATCCCGGCCGACGGACAGATCACCGAAGGAGAGCACCTAGTGATCCCGCTCCACCAATTGCCTGCAGACGTCCTGGTTTCTTACCCGGTAGCCGACAGCAACCCGCAGCCACTCTTCCCGCTGATGACGAGCTGGACTGTATCCCGGAGCCAGGACCTGGTAGACGATCACTTTAAGGATGAACCTTCCGTGATATTCTCTACCAGTGTACTCGGTCCCAACCTGGGCGGTGACGGCGAACACACCAATTCCGGGTCAATCACGATCCAGGATTTTGCCGGCAGACTGCAACATGCTTTCCCGGCGCTGAAGGCGGCTTCGGGAATTTCCCAGAAGGGCGTCGCAGACAATATGCCCACAGAGATATGGGTCGTACGCTTCGACGAGTCGGGTACCGGCATCCGGTTTTCGATCACAGATACAGGCGATCCGGCTTATTTCGCCCTGCTCCCGCTGGCCAACCACCTGATGTCGCGGGATCGGGTGAAGATATACCCGTACCAGACGGGGCAACCTGTTTATGACAGTACACCTGTGGAAAGTTCCTTCAGCGGAATAGACATGGAGACACTTGCGGAGGACTGCCTGCAGGCGATCGATGTATTCCTGCAGGCCGACTACGCCATCCCGGCCTGGCAGGTAGAGCACAATACCGAGCCTCCTCAAAGCGGATCCGGCGGCCCGGAGATACTTCAGCCCTATCAGCATATCATCGAAGCCAAGAAAACACTGGCGGATGCCATATCCCGCAGGATCGCCACCGTACTCGACCAGGAACAACCGGATGAGTACAGCTTTGAGCAAGCAAGGGAACGCATAAAACAGGAACTGCTGATCAGCCTTTCCAACGCTTATGCCATCGACACCGTGCTGCAGTTTGGTATAGAGGTACAATCGCCTTATACGGACACGGCCTCCGTCGCCCCCAACCTGTTCGGGAAAGTAGCCGGACCCGACGATACCGTCGAAGCAGACCGGCAAGCCTATGCTTTTTCGACAACGCGGTTCTCCCTGGAGAATTCGGCCAGTTTCGGCGGCGGCGGATCTCCGCTTACGATCCTTTTCAACACGCGCAAAGGAGACGACCTGCACCTGGAAAGCGGGTATTTCCCCATTGATCTTCGCTACGAGATCAATTCCATAGAGCACAACATTCACTCTGTGGAGAGTATAGAGGGTTACCGGGCTTCTTCCTGGCTGACTTTCATCCTGCCGTTCGATGCCGGCGACACACAGTTGGGAGCTCTCCGCATACCTGTACCACTGAGGGCCTATCCTACTGCGCCTTCGCTCACCGCACAGACTTTCGTTTCCGGTGTGCCCGGGGATGCCCAGCCACCGGCAGATCCGCTGCAGGAAGCCAAGACCTGGGACTATCTCTACAGCTATGACTATCTCAGGGCACAACAGGATACCATCTATGCGGACCTGCTGGTCAACGTGGGACCCACTGCTGCCAGGCTTGCTGCCTTTGACGATGAACAAGACCCGGATCTGCTGACGGCCCTGCTGCAGTTTTCAAGCGCCTACAGGGGTATCCAGGACGATCTCAACCGTTATCTGCTCGATCAATCAGACCCAGCCAAAGCTTTTACAGCCATGCAGTCCATGGCCTGGCTGACCGGCAGAGTAGCTACTGCCTGGGGATACTGGGAAGAAGACCAGGAGCTGTACAAAGACCAGGCCGCGTCGGAAAACACCCCTTCCAGGTACCAGTTTACCGAAGGGCAAACGGAGATCGAAGGCCAGGATGCCCTTCGCATCACGGTGACGCCACAGGGAACAGGAGGCTTTGCATTGCCTGAAATCACTATCGAAGGATTCATCACCGAGACCCTGGAAGACAGGCCTGAACTCAGGAGTTTTGCCTACTATACACTGCAAAACGAGACAAGGCACTACCTGTCTCCCGACGAGGGCCGAAATATTACGCAGCGTAATATCCTGTACAAACACTTCAATATCATAGAGCAGGAAAATGTATGGTCGGGGCTATCGGTCGCCCGTAACAAGATCCTTGTACCGGGAATAGCTACCAGCGAAGCATTCATCTATACTACACCCGTGATCCGCTTCGTGAGCGTACTCACCCCCCTGCTGGACTCCGATACACCTATAAACCTGGCTCAATACACAGCCGGGTCCGGTCGGAGGCCTTTACAAGTCTACCTCAGTAATTTCCTGAAAGCACTATTTGCCGAGATAGCAGACCAGCATACCGTACGCCAGATCAAACTGGGCGCAGTATACCGGTACAATATACAGGCGGGTATAGACGGGCTCAGTACGGACATCCCCATCAGTATATCCACTCCATATAATTTCCGGATACCAGAAGACTGGGACAGCCTGTCCTGCCCGGAAGCACTTGCGGGCATTTCTCCGCAAAGCCCGTTCGTATGCCAGTGGGCCGCTGTCATCACCCAATGGTTCAGGAGTAACAACCCGATCACTACGGACGCCAGGATAAAGCTCGATGTATCTCTCTATTCCGGGTTGTCCGATACACATCTACCGGTTCTCAGGTTGAATGATCTGTACATCATGGAGTCTGAAATCAAATGGGATTGAACGAAACTATAAACCTTCCAACACATAAACTGCGGAAACATGGAACACGAAAAATACGACCCTCTGAAAAAAGGTCCTCAGGATCTCCGCTCTGAACCTACCCAGGGAGAACAGGGCGAACAAGGGCCGCAAGGAGCTCAAGGCCCCCAGGGGCCTCAGGGTCCACAAGGTGATCAGGGCACCCAAGGGAATACAGGCAACGAAGGGTCACAGGGAAACCAGGGTGACCAAGGCTACCAGGGTCCTGTAGGCGTCCCGGGCGGCAACTGGAGCTATATGATCCTGAACGGCATCCAGGGTCCGCAGGGCTTCCAGGGCAGCACAGGTGATCAAGGCCCGCAAGGAAACCAGGGTGAGCAAGGGGTGCAAGGTAATACCGGTACACAAGGACCTCAAGGAGACACCGGCGATCAGGGAACACAAGGTTACCAGGGAGAGCAAGGGAACCAGGGTTCACAGGGAAACCCAGGCACACAAGGGAATCCTGGCAATCAGGGTTCACCCGGCGACCAGGGGCCTCAAGGTCCGCAGGGTAACACAGGAAATCAGGGAACGCAGGGCTACCAGGGCAATACCGGCTCTCCCGGCACACCTGGCTCCCCAGGTACCCAGGGACCACAGGGGGCTCAGGGTGGACAAGGGAACCAGGGAACACAGGGCTACCAGGGTAATACCGGCTCTCCCGGTACACCCGGCTCCCCAGGTACTCAGGGGCCACAGGGAGCTCAAGGTGGACAGGGTAACCAGGGAACGCAAGGTTACCAGGGTAATACGGGCTCCACTGGTTCGCCAGGTACACAGGGGGCACAAGGTCCGCAAGGAGCACAGGGGGCACAAGGCAACAGTGGTCAGGGATTGTCAGCCGGCATGGTCCTGCTGTCCAACTTACCTACTCCACCCCAAGGTTATCTCAATACAGGCCTGGTCCTCACGCCATCCACGATCGACGGAAAATTTCTTCAGAGGGCCAATATGCCCATAGCCCGAATACGTCAAGCAACCGCTGTCGCCGGTGGCAGAATCTATGCTTTCGGAGGCGGGCCGGAAGGAATCCGGACAGATGGCTACTCCAACGCAGTACAGATGTACGATCCTCAGACAAATACCTGGAGCACGCGGGCCAATATGCCTACTGGCAGAAGCCTGGCAGGGGCCGCAACCGTGGGAAACAATGTCTATGTACTTGGAGGCCTCGCAGGTGGTAGCTCACTCATGACCAATGAGGTCTATAACACCGTAAATAATTCCTGGTCCGCCGCCGCTGCCATGCCAAAGGCTGTTGTCGGGGCAGCCGTCGCCTATTACAACGGGCTGATATATGTGCTCGGCGGTGACGCTGATTCTACCGCGAGATTGCAGATATACAATCCGGCCAATAACTCCTGGAATACACAGAGTACTTCGGTACCGGGCTTTGTAGGAGCAGGCAACGTACTTGTCGGTTCGAAAATCTATATCATGGGAGGTAGCCAGAATGGTTTCGAAACTTCGGTTTCTCCGGTTGTTTATGGCTACTACGACATAGCAACCGGTCGTTTCGCGTTCATGCCAGCGCCTTCTTCGATGGGCTTTTCCTTTCCGAGCGCCCTGTTTCTCAACGGGAAGATCTATCATATCGGAGGTGTAGGATTCAACCTGCAGCCGTGGAACACTGTCTACATGCTAGATATAGACACCAATAACTGGTACAGCAGCCAGGTCAGCCTGATGGCAACATGTGCATGTCCAGGCAGTGCAGCGATAGGTGATACCATGTATATCATGGGAGGGGGACCGAATCTTATAAAGTCTGCGATAAACACGACACAGGTCTGCGATGACAACTTCTTCTTTCTGCTGCGAAAGCAGTAATCTTCTCCGAATATACAGGCCCGATCACTATGCAAGTATCTGTCTTTACTCCTACACACAGCACAGTTTTCATAGATAGTGCTTACAAATCGCTGCGGGCACAAACGATCCCGGACTGGGAGTGGGTACTCCTGCTGAACGGAGGTGCTTCGAGAAGCGACCTGCCGCAGGATCTCCTGCAAGACCACCGGGTGCGTGTCGTAACCGAGGAGCAGGTACAGGGAGTAGGCGACGCCAAAGCACGCTGTGTGGCTCATACCCGCGGACGATACCTGCTCGAACTGGACCATGATGATCTCCTCCACCCCAGGGCACTGGAGGAGACCCTGCAAGCGTTCGACAGGGACGCCGGTTTTGTATATTCCAATACAGTACGCATCTCCGAAGACGGCGGGCCCGAACTCACGGAATACAACCACCGGCATGGCTGGAACTACCGGGATTTTCACTACGAGGGATACGCGTACAAGGAATGTCTCTCCTTTGCAGCCACTCCCCAATCCATGTCCTATATCTGGTACATGCCCAATCACCTACGCGCCTTTACCCGGACGCTCTACGATGCGGTGGGAGGTTATGACACAACGCTACCTGTATGCGATGACCAGGACCTGATGCAGCGCATGTATATCACGGGACAGCGATTCGAGCACATACCCCGGCCACTCTATTTTCAGCGCATACACGGCGCTCAGACACAGGTTGTCCGGAATCCGCTGATCCAGCAGAAGAATACGCAGCTCTATAAACAACATATCGGCGATATCATGCTCGCATGGGCGCGTAACAATGCTTTGCTAGCACTGGACATGGGTGCTGCGCACCGGAAGCCACCGGGTTTTCTGGGAGTGGACATGTATGCTTTGCCACATGTAGACGTAGTGTGCGACTGCAACGAGCGGTTACCGTTTGAAGACAACTCCGTGGGGGTGATCCGCGCGGTGGACTTTATGGAGCATATCCGTGACCCGGTTCACCTGATGAATGAAATTTACAGGGTGCTGGCGCATGGCGGCATGCTGCTCTCCATGACACCTTCAACCGACGGGCGGGGCGCCTTCCAGGACCCGACGCATGTGAGCTTCTGGAACGAGAACTCTTTCTGGTATTATACGCAGGAAAGCATGCGCAATTTCGTCCCCCGGATACAGACCAGGTTCCAGCCCTCTTTTATAGAAACAAGCTTTCCCAATGAGTTCTGCCGGCAACACCATATCAGCTATGTGACCGCCAATCTGACCGCTATCAAGACAGATGAGCGCCTGCCGGGTATACTGGATATATAACTCCGCCTGTACGAAAACAAGACCAAAACAATCACTATCATGGCCCACAAACTAATCATCAACAAGACGGATTTTGCGATCAATGGCAACCTGGTAGTCCGCAAGGGAGATCAGCCCGGCAACAACCTCAATTCCGTTCAGTTCTCCGTCTCCGCACATGCTCAGCTAATGATCACTTACGGCGATGCCAATAACATATATGTCAATGGACTGGAAATCTCTTGCCAGGCCAACGGCGGCCTGCTGGTCTCTGATCAGCGTGTGCTTTCCAGGGGTAGCACACTGGACGACCTCTTCAACCGGAACGACACGATCTATGTCCTGCTGCAGGGCCAGTCCATCGTGATCACAAGCGCCAATACCTGGACCTGAGACCTGGTTACGCCCAGACAAAACAAAAGCGCCCCGCCGGAAGGCGGAGCGCTCTCATATCTTTGGTTCTGTACCCTCAGCGGATCAGATACGAAACTTAATGCCGAGACCTGCCTGCAGCATCAAACCATCGCCGAGTGTGAAATCGTTGAGCGCAGTGATGAAGTTGACATTCAGTCCGAACTTCACACGGTTGCCGATCTCTATACCCGGAGAGAAAGCAATGAGGTTGGAGTAACCGTTCTCGCCTCCGCCATAAGAGCCGAAACCGATATAGCGCGGTGTAAAGTATATCGCAAATTTGGAAGTCGGGTGAAAGGACATGTGCAGCGGTACTTCCAACTGGTAGAAGCCGAAACTTTCTCCTTCGTCAAAGCTGACCGTCAGGAAAGATCCACCTGCAGAAAGACCTGTGGCCATTGCAAACTTGGAATCCTGGTTGCCGACAAACTGGTACTTGTACTCAGCGATGGCAGAGCCGAATGTGCTGAGTCGCAGCCCGATATCAGACTTCTCCGTGATACCGTACTTACCACCTACTTCGATACTGGGTATACCGATGAAACCACCGTCGGATACACCGAAGTAGTTGAGCGAAACGCCCATTTCCGAGTTGTCTTTACCGACCGTCTTTGCAGTCTGGAAATTGCTGAACGTAAAACATCCGCTCAGACTCATGAGCGCTGATAATCCCAACGCACACATCAGGGCACGTGGAGCTTGTGTAAAGAATTTCTTCATAGTATAACAGATTGTTTTAGTTGGCCCAAATATAAACCGTTTTTTGTTTAATATAAAATAACACGATATGTGCTGTATTGCCAGAGCCAACACAGGCACAACATACATTTTACTGGCACAGTCACAACAAATTGACCATCAGCCACCGTATCGGAAAAATCAGTAGCTGAGCAACCGGCCGATCTCTTTCTCCACTTTCTCTATGGAGAGAACCATGGTCTGCTCAAGCGTCTCATTGAGCGGTATTGCGGGCAGGTTTTCAGATCCTATGGTCCTTACCGGCGCGTCGAGCTTTTCAAAGCAATGCTCCTGGATCCGCGCTGCCAGGGACTGGGCGAAAGTGTTGTTGACAGGCTCTTCGGTCACTACGAGACAGCGGCTGTGCCGGTTCACTGCGTCGAATACTGTATCCGTATCCAGCGGGTAGAGCGTACGCAAGTCGATCACTTCTACCTGTCCCGGGTAAGCTTTGGCAGCATTGAGCACCCAATGTACCCCCATTCCATAGGTGACCACTGCCAGCGTCGGCCCCTGTGACATACGCTCAGGGGTAGCCGCCAGCGCCTGGCGTGCCTGACCGAACGGTATGATGTAGTCTGCATCCGGCTCTACGGTCCGTGCCGCTTCCGTGCCGCGTACTTTGGACCAATAGAGGCCTTTGTGCTCAAAGATCACCACCGGGTTTGGATCATAGTACGCAGATTTCAACAGCCCCTTGAGATCGGCCCCGTTGCTGGGATAAGCGATCTTGATCCCGCGGATATTGGCCACTACGGATTCAACGCTGGAGGAGTGATAAGGACCGCCGCTGCCATATGCCCCGATAGGCACACGCAGGATCATACTCACAGGCCATTTGCCATTGGTCAGGTAGCAGGATCGGCTCACCTCTGTAAACAGCTGGTTGAGACCCGGCCAGATATAGTCCGCAAACTGTACTTCGACGATCGGCTTGAGGCCTGCAGCCGACATACCAACCGTACTGCCGACGATGAAGGCTTCCTGGATCGGCGTATTGAACACCCGCTCATCGCCAAACTTCTGCGCCAGTGTCGCCGCCTCGCGGAATACACCACCCAGCCTGCCGCCTACGTCCTGCCCGTATAGCAGGCATTCGGGATGGCGCTCCATCAGTTCCTGGATCGCAAACAAAGCGCAGTCCACCATCACCTTTTCCTGGCCGTCGGCCGGTACCCGAACGCCTGATTCTTCCAGTACAGGCGTAGGGGCAAAATCATGTGTATACAAGTCTTCAGGGCGCGGATCCTCCGCCGCTGCCGCACGCGCAAAGTCTTCTGCCACACGTACCGCTGTCGCCTCTTCCAACCTGCCGATCTCTTCCGCTCCGATACCCGCATCCAGCATTTGCGCACGCAGCCTGGGGTACGGATCCCTTGACTGGTGCTCTTCCAGATCGTCGCGGTACCACTCCTTGCGAACACCGGAGGTGTGGTGATTGAGCAGGGGTACACGGGCATGTACCAGGAACGGACGCCGCTCCTCGCGGATCGTACGGATCACTTCGTCCAGGGTTTCATAGCACAGTGCAAAATCAGATCCATCGACAGACCGTACCTCCAGTCCCGGGAACCCTTGTGCGTATTCCGCTGCATTCATGGCCCTGGTTTCTGCCGCTGTAGCGGATATATCCCAACCATTGTCCTGCACGAGGTAGAGGATCGGAAGTTGCTTCAGCACTGCCATCTGCAGGGCTTCGGCGACCTCGCCTTCTGTCACTGACGCATCTCCCAGGCTGCATACGACCACCGGTGCAGTACCCGGCGCAGGTTTGTCCATAGCGGTCACTTCCCGGTATCGGATACCCATTGCGATGCCGGTGGTAGGTATTGCCTGCATACCAGTCGCGCTGGACTGATGTGGTATCTTGGGCTTGTCCGCATCGCGCAGACTTGGATGACAATAATAAGTCCGGCCGCCGGAGAAGGGGTCATCCCGCTTGGCCATAAGCTGCAGCATCAGGTCATACGGCTGCATCCCGATAGCCATGAGCAGGGAGTCGTCACGGTAGTAGGCAGACAGGTAGTCCTGTGGCCTCAGGTGCAGACCACAGGCGATCTGGATCGCCTCATGTCCCCTGGATGTCGCGTGTACGTACTTGGATACTTGTTTGAAATTGGCCTCGTAGAGTTCGGTCATAGCTTTGGCCGAAGACATCAGGCCAAAAGCCCGTTTCCATACATCTTGCGCTATGCGCGTACCAGTGATCGTTGACATGGGTATTCTATTGATTCCGCTAAAGGGTCCAAATTTACACAAAAAGCCTGATCCGCCCGGGGCGGGTCGCGCCCCGCTACCACCTCCGACGCAGAGCCAGCCCGGTGAGCATCTTTAAATCAACCTATATGCTCCCGAAACGGTAATACAAGGACAAAAATAGAGCCAAATACACACTAATATGACAATAATGCATAAATAGATATAATAAAATATCACTATTTAGTACATTTGGGCAAAATAAGGCCGGATCATGCGTGGCACGTACACTATTCCTGCAGCGAAGATAAAAGAACGACTGCGCTTCGAAAACCCTTGGTGGGCCAACCGCAGCATACAGGCTGAAATAGCAAATCTGCCGAGGCGTCTTTATTTTGATCTGTTCTACCCATATGTCACAGACCTGTCCGTGAAACGGGCAATCATCGTCGTAGGCCCCCGTCGTGTAGGCAAGACCGTGATGATGCACCAGGCTATAGATACATTGATCAGAGACGGCACGGCTGTTCAAAAGATCATTTTCATAGGCATCGACAACCCGATATATATCAATCTTGGCCTCGAAGAGCTCCTGCAGCAGGCGCTGGAAGCTTCCGGGCAACCCGGCCCGGACGGTTGCTTTGTGTTTTTCGACGAGATCCAGTACCTCAAGGACTGGGAACGCCACCTGAAAGTGCTGGTGGACAGTTATCCGGGCGCCCGATTTGTCGTCACAGGATCAGCGGCAGCGGCACTGCAGGCCAAAAGCAGCGAGAGCGGAGCCGGACGATTTACCGATTTCGTACTGCCGCCGCTGGCATTCCCGGAATACCTGCATCTCCAGGGCCTGGGACACCTGGTACAGCCAGTCGAAGCCGGGTGTGACGAAGACCCTCTGTTTCCATTCTCTGCCGTTGACATCAAGGAGCTGAACCGCCATTTCTTCAACTATATCAACTATGGCGGTTATCCCGAAGTGATCTTCTCCGAGACTGTCCGCAGCAATATGGCCCGCTATATACGAAACGACATCATCGACAAAGTACTGCTACGCGACCTGCCCGCCCTGTACGGCATCCGCGATGTACAGGAACTGAACCGCTTCTTTGCTTATCTGGCCTACAACACAGGCAAGGAGTTTTCACCGGACAGGCTGAGCAGGGACAGCGGGCTCGATCGCGCACAGATCAAAAAATACCTGGAATACCTCGAGGCGGCTTTCCTCATCAAGGTCCTGCACAAGGTGGACGACAATGCACGTCACTTCAAGCGCATCACCGCGTACAAGATCTACCTGACCAACCCTTCGCTGCGAACGGCCCTGTTCTCGCCTGTATCTCCTGTGGACGACGAAGCCGGCAATATGGTAGAGACAGCGCTGCTGGTGCAGTGGATGCACCAGGACCGGATGAGCCTGAAGTACGCCCGCTGGAAACAAGGCCGCACCGAAGGAGAAGTAGACCTGGTACACCTCGACGAGCAGCGACAGAAACCAACCTGGTGCGTGGAGATCAAATGGAGCAATCGCTATGTAGAAAAACCGTCCCAGCTAAAAAGCCTGCTCAGCTTCTGCGCAAAAAACAGCCTACCTGAAGCCACTGTCACAACCATCGACAAGCAGATCGTGAAGGAGCACGAAGGGACCCGGCTGTACTACTACCCGGCGGCAGTGTACGCTTATGCAGCAGGTATCCGTACGCTCAGGCAGCCTTCAGCCTAGCCCCACCCTGTCACACGGCCTGCTTCCTGCTGCCGTTGAGCGTTTGTAAAAACTCCTACAAGGCAGCCACCGGTCATATCTGTGCGTGAAGCTGTTGACTATCCTTCCCGTTTCGTCCGACTCCGACATCCATCCCAAAGGGGTACCGGCCGAAAGCGTGGACGTATGGCTGGAACAGAATGTGGGAATCATGTAAGCCTTCCTCCTAATTGTATAACTCCTCCTGCACAAGGGCAGACCACATTTGTAGTCTGGGGAACAGTTGCCGCTCTGTCAGCCAAAGGCAACGGGTATACACCACAGGGCGGCGTTGCGCCGGATCACACCGCAAAATCAGGCAGAACGGGACCTGTAGCTGAGCGAACTTAAGGAAGACGATCTATGATACAAGTAAAGAAAGAAGGTGTCCTGCTGGAAAAAACGACGCACGGATTTGAGAACGAGGCGGTATCCAACCCGGCCGCTATCCGGGTGGGTGATCATGTACACCTTTTTTACAGGGCGGTGAGCATGGGCAACTATTCCAGTATCGGTTATTGCAGGCTGCGGGGACCGATGACCATCGAGGAGCGCCATGACCTCCCCCTTTTGTTTCCCCAGCATGACTACGAAACACACGGCATCGAAGATCCCCGGATCGTTCTGATCGATGATCTCTACTACCTGACCTATACCGCCTACGACGGAGTAAATGCCCTGGGCGCACTGGCAACCTCCCGCGATCTGCAACACTTTGAAAAACACGGGGTGATCGTGCCTCAGATGAGCTTCCAGGCATTCAAGCACCTGGCTGAATCCAGGACGCCGCTCAACGAGAAATACACCCGTTACAACGACCGGTCCTTCTTCACACCGACCCCTGGCAAGGAGATGTTGCTATGGGACAAGAACGTGATCTTCTTCCCGAGGCGGATCAACGGGCTCCTGTACTTCATGCACCGGATACGGCCGGATATCCAGATCGCCGCCGTAGAGGATATACAAGGGCTGACCAGGCAATATTGGGAAGATTACCTGCTCCATATGGATGAAAAGATCGCGATGACCCCCGGTTATGAACACGAGGTAAGCTATATCGGAGGAGGCTGCCCACCCATAGAGACGACCGAAGGCTGGCTGCTGATCTATCACGGTGTACACGACACCCCGCGAGGATATGTGTACACCGTAGGTGCGGCGCTCATGGACCTGGACAATCCCTGGCGGGAAATCGCCCGGCTGCCTTACCCGTTGTTCCAGCCGGAATACAAATGGGAGCTGATAGGCGAAGTCAACAATGTATGCTTCCCGACGGGCGCTGTCCTGTTTGGCGACACTTTATACATATACTACGGCGCCGCCGACGAGTGTATTGCCTGTGCATCTGTCAGCCTCACAGAGCTCGTGGCTGAATTGTCAACCTACACCAGTTACACATCCAATGAAAAATAAAACACCTCTCCACAGAACCCCGATCCGCCAGGAAGATGGTGTGATCAGCATCGATCGTCCCCAGACGCCCGATCTGGAACAATCTACGGATGCAGAGTTGATAACCAAAGCGACCCGCCCGGTTGACAGGAAAACCGGTATCCTGTTCGTAACATCCTACCCTCCCAGGGAATGTGGTATCGCGACCTATTCACAGGACCTGATCAGGGCGCTGGGCCAGCAGTTTGAAGGAGCGTTTTCTCTGCAGGTATGTGCGCTGGAATCCGGTAGCACAGCTCATACATATCCTTCTGAAGTCCGCTACGTACTCGACACATCGCAATCAGCGGAATACGCCCGGCTGGCGGCGGATATCAACCTGGACAATCATATCGGGATGATAGTGGTCCAGCATGAATTCGGCTTTTTCAGAAGTCAGGAGTCGGCTTTCCTGCAGTTCCTGTCCGACCTGTCCAAGCCGGTCGCAGTCGTCTTCCATACCGTATTGCCTGGCCCCGATATGCAACTAAGAGACATAGTCAGGCGGATCGCTGCAGTAGCCGATTCCCTGGTCGTAATGACCCGTCACTCGGCAGATATACTGACGACAACATACGGTGTAGCCACGCACAAGGTATCGGTCATTCCTCACGGCACACACCTCGTACCTCACGTGAGCAAACGCCTGCTGAAGATCAAATACGGGCTGGAAGGCCGCAAGGTACTCAGCACATTCGGGCTGCTGAGTGCAGGCAAAAGCATAGAGACCACACTTGAAGCAATGCCCTCTATCGTAGATCAGTACCCGGAAACGGTATTCCTGGTCATTGGCAAGACCCACCCCGAAGTCTGCAAGGCCGAAGGCGAAAAATACCGGCTGCAGCTCGAACGCATGGTAACACAATACGGACTGCAGGAGCATGTGCTTTTTGTAAACAAGTATGTAGATCTCCAGGAACTCCTGGAATACCTGCAACTCACGGATATTTATCTCTTTACGAGCAAGGATCCGAACCAGGCTGTGAGCGGCACTTTTTCCTATGCTATGAGCTGCGCTTGTCCCATCATCTCGACACCGATACCACATGCCCGTGAAATGCTGGCCGACGACACGGGGTTCATATTTGATTTCTGCAGGGCCGATCAGCTCGGCAGCCATGTACGACGCGTGCTGGGAGACGATGATCTCCGCAGGAGCATCAGCATACAGGCGCTGCAGAAGATCGTTTCCACAGCCTGGGAAAACTCGGCGGTAGCGCATACGCTGCTGTTCAGGAAGATCATCGGTGATGACACGTCCCTTCACCATAGTTTACCCGCTGTCAACCTCAGTCACCTGCACCAGATGACGACCAGCACAGGTATCATCCAGTTTGCCCGGATCAACCTGCCCGATATCGAGTCCGGCTATACCTTGGATGATAATGCACGGGCCCTGATCGCCCTGTGTATGTACTGCCGTATGACGGGTGATGATTCTTGTCTTCCCGAAATACGGATCTATCTCCGCTTCATCCGAGGCTGCCAACAAGTCGGCGGTGATTTTCTCAATTATGTTGACAAAAGCGGCAGATTCACAACACAGAACCTGGAGGTCAACCTGGACGACGCCAACGGCCGGGCCGCCTGGGCGCTGGGCTATGCCCTCTCGCTGGGAGACCAGTTACCGGAAGAGATCCGGACTGAGGCGAAAGCCCTCCTGGACAATTCGCTGTCACATCTCGAAAAGATATGCTCTCCGCGGGCGACGGCTTTCGCTATCAAGGGGCTCTTTTACGCATATGGCGCTGATCCCCACCCGGCCTATTTTGCACTGGCAACGGGTTTTGCCGGACGGCTGGAACGGATGTACCGGAAAGTCTCCGACGATACCTGGCAGTGGTTTGAGCCCTATCTCACTTATGCCAACAGCATATTGCCGGAAGCTATGCTGTACGCGTGGTTGCTGACCGGCGATGCAGCCTATGAAGAGACAGCAGTCACTTCACTCGGCTTTTTGACGTCACATATATTTAACGAAAACGGCATAGAAGTCATCTCCAACCGTACCTGGCTGCATAGAGGGCAGGAAGCGGGCCGATTCGGAGAACAGCCTATCGATGTGGCTTATACGATCATGACCCTGGCCAGGTTTTACGACGCCTTCGGAGAGGAGCGCTACCGGCAGCAGATGGAAACAGCTTTCAACTGGTTTCTCGGCAGCAACCGCCTCCACCAGACCGTATACAATCCCTGCACCGGAGGGTGCTACGACGGGCTGGAGGACACACATGTCAACCTCAACCAGGGCGCCGAGTCCACGATCAGCTATCTGCTGGCCAGACTGACGATGGAACAGTACGCACAGGCTTAACGCCCCAACCAGGTAAGCAGGCCACAGGATAAGCAACCCACCATGGCGCCGGACGAAATCATCAGCGCCACCCTGTACGAATTTTGTATTCGTGCACGGATTGAGGAGAGGAATATCCGGCTTATCTTTCTGGTGCTGCTGCTAAAGACGCAGCACCAACAACACCCAAAACAAAAGACATGATAACGGACCACCTCTCCACCTACCGCACCGCCGTCAAAGCACCCGTAGAAAAAGTATGGGATGCCCTGATCAATCCCGAACTTGTACGACAGTATTTCTTCGGCTCCCAACAGGAGAGTGACTGGCAGGTCGGCAGCCCGATCACGTGGAGCGGCGTCTACGAAGGACAATCTTATACAGACAGGGGTGTCGTACTGGAGTTCCACCCACATAAAAAGATCGCCTACAGCTACCTCAGCAGTTGGAGCGGGCTGGAAGATAGCCCGGAGAACTACCTCCTGGTCACCTATACGCTGCATCCCCTGGAAGCAGGTACCGAACTCACGATCACTCAATCCAACTACAATGCTGAAAAGGCCAGTCACTCGGCCGAAGGCTGGGCTACAGTCGTGGATGGGCTGAAGAAGCTGGTGGAGTAACTATCATAAAGCCGCAGTGTCCCAAGAACTGCTTCCCAAAATCCATCACTGCACAGACGCATGGAGGAAGCAAGCATTCATCTAAGCCAATCTGGCAAATAACCAGGAGCTCATTCAATCTGACCGGCAGTCTTTCCATTGCGCAAAGTTGAACAATCATACGCCTGGCCGTACCGCTTGTCTGCAAGCAAAATTGCATTATATTTAACTTGATACAAATCAACACCCTCGTATTAAGGTATCAGCCAAAACCAATGGTTCCTTGACAACAAGTCAAACATGTCAGTATATTTAATTCACTTTAAAGTGAATTAAAATTGACTCAATCAAGTTATAAGTGAATACATTTGCGCTTGAAGTATGGTATGACGAAGGAGCAGCTTGCGCATTCTATACGGCAAGATATATCGGTATAGAAAATGACAGTCTATCAGAGACTGATAAGTTTTTCGATAAATATGCCGTGTCTGAGCAACCATACGAAGAAGAGGCTTTGCAATTATTTCGCTTGATAACAGAGAGCATTGGCAATAAGTACGGGGCTATAGATGATTTCTTTGACCGGCATGAAAACAGGGTACAGGACTTACCGCCCAAACCCAAACAGTGCATAAAAGAAATAAAGATGCTGGGATCCAACTTTCCGCTTCGGCTATATTGTTATCGGGTCACAGAACAAATAGTTGTTTTATTTAACGGCGGAATTAAGGATGCACCGACAGCGCAGAGAAGCGAGGACCTCAGCATGAAATTCAATGAAACACAAAGCCTTGCCAGGAAGATCGAGACAGGGTTGCGGGAGGGGATGATCTGCATCTCGACCTGTGGCAGAAAGTTGGAGAGTTTCGACGGTTCAAGTGAAATAATCTTATAACAAAAAGAGCCATGAGAAGTAAAACCGTAGACAGATTGCTAAAAAGCACCCCGGAAGATGTAAAGATCTTCGTGGACCTGTACGCTGACCTGATAGTACGCATCAACCAGTTGCTCCGCGAGAAAAAGATCACTCAGAAGGAACTCGCCGACAAGCTGGATAAGCGACCTTCTGAGATCTCCAAATGGCTCGGGGGCGAACACAACTTCACCTTGCGGTCTATCGCCAAACTGCAGGCGGAGCTTGGCGAGCCCCTGCTGACTGTACCTAAAAGACCTGCCCGACCCGAGTTCATCAAAGGCTATGCGAGCAGCGTCCATACATTTATTAGCTACAGGAAAGCTGCTCCAGAGGCGGAAGCCAAAACGAGCAAATGGCATGAATCTTCAATAATAAACCAATCCATCAATGTCGGATAACGCTGTTTTCAAGCCTGATAAGATCTCCCTGACCAGTTTCAAGCTGTTGCAAGGACAGGTCGACAACCCTGAAGAATTCGATTCCCATGAAGTAACAGGTTTTCATTTGTACAATTCGCTGCGGATCAGCTTCAACCTGGAAGACAAATTGGTAAAAGCCGATTTCAACATTGAGATCAAGACCGAAAGTCAGGGTAAAAATGATCCCGAAGCCAAGGGCAGTTTTCACCTGGCATATACTTTTCATGTGGATAACCTGGAAGAACTGGCCCAACCAGACAAAGACAACCTAATAATCGACCTGCACCCTGCTCTGAGCAGCGCCCTTTCATCGATCACCTACTCTACTTCAAGGGGTATATTGTTGACCCGATTGCAGGGAACGGCCTTCAAAGCTTCATTCTACCCGTCACCAACCCCAATACTCTGCCCCGCAAGAAATTAGCCGGTTGATCCGGGCAAAAAACTCTCAAATACGCGATGGAAAAATTCTACATTGAAACCCCCAGGCTGCTGATCCGCAACCTCCGCCAGACCGACCTGGAAGACTTCCACAGCTACCGGTCTGATCCCCAAGTGACCAAATACCAGGGATTCGATGTGATGAACCGGCAAGAAGCGGCTGCATTCATTGAGAGACAAGTGGACAAAACTTTCGGCGAACCCGGCAACTGGGTACAATATGCACTGGAAGAAAAAGCCACCGGTGCACTCATCGGCGACTGCGCCATACGGCTGCTGGAAGATACCCGCATGGCCGAGATCGGCATGACACTTTCTCCTGCCCGGCAGCGGCAGGGCTATGCCCGTGAAGCGATGCTCGGCATACTGAGCCACCTCTTCGATACGGTGCAGGTTCACCGGGTCGTCGAGACCGTAGATGCGGAGAATACGGCTTCCATCGCGCTGCTCAGGAGCCTGGGATTCAGGCAGGAGGGCCATTTCATCGAGAATATCTTTTTTAAAGGCAAATGGGGCAGCGAATACCAGTATGCCATGCTCCGGCGCGAGTGGCACGAAAGAAACTGACACCCGGAGGAGTCGTCCGAAAAATGTACGATAGGGGCTAAACCTGCGCTCCAAACTACCGTCCTATTTGTACAGTTAATGTACATAAACGTCCTCTCTGTCAATGAAACAGGTACTGCTGCTCCTCCTACTGTCCATATCTGCCGGCCTGCAGGCACAGACCCTCTATTTCCCACCTACCACAGGAAATGCCTGGGACACACTTGTTCCGGAAGCACTGGGCTGGTGCCCGCACAAGATCGACAGTCTCTATACTTTCCTGGAAGACAACAATACCCGGGCATTCCTCCTGCTCAAAGATGGCCGCATCGTGCTCGAAAGGTATTTTGCCGGACACACACAGACTACTCCCTGGCAATGGGCATCCGCAGGCAAAACGCTGACAGCCTTCATGATAGGTATCGCCCAGCAGGAACAGCATCTTTCTATCTCGGACGCTGTTTCTGATTATCTCGGCCAGGGCTGGACCAGTTGTCCCCCGGCAGAAGAGTCCCGGATCACCATCCGTCACCAGCTTACTATGACTTCCGGGCTCGACGACGATGTGCAGGACAACTTCTGCACACTGGACACCTGCCTGCTCTGCCTGGCCGCACCCGGGACACGCTGGGCCTACCACAACGCACCATACACCCTGCTCGATGGAGTGATCGAGGGCGCCACCGGTATGACACTCAATGCATACACCAACCAGAAACTCAAGAACCCAACCGGTATGACTGGCCTCTTCGTGCCGGTGGGGTATAACAATGTCTATTTCAGCAACGCGCGCAGCATGGGCCGCTTCGGTCTCCTCATCCTCAACAGGGGCAACTGGAACGGACGACAGATCATGACGGATACCGCCTATTTCGATCAGATGGTCAATACTTCTCAGCCACTCAACGAGTCTTACGGTTATCTCTGGTGGCTGAACGGCAAATCCTCCTTCAGGTTGCCACAATCACAGTTCTCCTTCCCCGGGCCGCTCAGCCCCCATGCACCGGGCGATATGATCGCAGGACTTGGCAAAGACGGACAGTTTGTCAACATAGCTCCCGGCGAAGGCCTGGTCTGGGTACGGATGGGTGAAGCGCCCGACGGTCTGGCTGTCCCCTACCTGCTCAACGACCAGATCTGGGCCTATATCAACGAACTCGCTTGTCAAACCTCTGCTACTGAAGCCGCACCACAGGCCGTGGCGGTAGTAAACCTGTCGCCCAACCCGACCGGAGACCTGCTGCGTATCAGCGCCGACCAGATCATCACTGCAGTAGAAGTCTATACTGTCCTGGGGCGGCGGCTGGCCTCACTACGGACTCATGTACATAACGTTGAGCTATCAGTAAAAGAATGGCCTGCCGGCATGGTGCTGGTCCGTGTGGCTTTCTCCGACGGCAGCAGTTACACGGGCAGGGTGATGGTGGAATAGACGGTAAATACGGGCACAGGCACAGATATATTCATTTCAGTTGTGAGCGCCGCAAATCGGTCACTTGCCCGCTAAATGTGAAACCGGCGTTCAAGCTGTCGGTCCGTCATACCGTCAACGAGGTACAGTTTACCCTGTCGGGGCTATGTCCCGAATGCTCATAACCGGCTGCATGGGAGCCTGCATCCTTGGTGAGTCCTGCCTGTTTTTCATGGCTCCTGGTATGTTACCCGCATACACAGGTCCGGATATTACGACTGACATCAGACCGAAAGATACAGACCTGGAAGTCTCCTGTGCTCATGCTCCTGTATGGTTGCCTTCATCTATCTAGTCGGACTCGGCATACCGGCCGAAATTGTCCATGATGGCCTGCCAGCCTGCTCTCTGCATCTCAGCCGAGTGGGTATCCTCCGCGTCGAAGCGCTCAGTCACCCTGGTCCGACCGTTGCCAAGGTCTTCAAACAGGATCTCTACCTGCCTTCCGTCGCCCATTGTATACGCGATCCTCTGCCTGTCCTCTACTTCGTCGTATATACCACTGAAGTCAAAGCTCATCTTGCCGTCCCTGGAAGCCATCGTGGAAGAAAACCTCCCGCCCGGTCTCAGGTCATTTTCGGCTGTGGGGCAGTGCCAGTCCTCTGATGCGAAATTCCAGTTGACGATATGGGCAGGTTCTGTCCAGCGATCCCACACTTTGTCCACACCGGCCTGTATCTCGGCCGATACAGTGATCTTTTGTGCTGCCATGTGGTGATGTTTATTGGGGTATTTGTGAAGAATCGGTATACATGACTTCCCATTGGTGGCCATCGGGATCCGCGAATGTATCGTAGTACATCCACCCATGATCTGCAGACTCCCTGTAGCGGCTGCCACCGTGGGCAAGCGCCGTACTTACAATCTGGTCTACCTGTTCGCGACTTTCTACCTCTATGGCGACCAGCACCTGGGTAGTCGACCCGTCGGCGATCGCCCGGTTGGTGAATGTGGTAAACATCTCGTGAGAGATCAGCATCGAGTAGATACTGCCTTCATTGAGCACCAGGCAGAGCGCATTGTCGTCGCTGAACTGCTCATTGAACGAGAAACCGAGACGGGTCCAGAATGCCCTCGTCCGGGCAAGGTCCCTGACCGGCAGATTGACATAAATCGATTTTGCTTTCATTGGTTTTTGTTTTTGTTGTCAGGTTCATTTTGGCTCAGCAGGCAAAACAGCTGCCACTGCCTGGTGAACGATGATGAAAATTAAGCGAATTCCCACAATTAAATACCGTTGATATCGCAATGTCGCGCACTGGTCCATGTACAGGACCGGGGGGAGCTCTGTACGCAGACTTCACTACTCTTTTTAACCCTGCCTGCCGCCGGTAAGTTGGCCGGCACTTCGCTGGGAAACTCACTGCTCCCGGATCGACAGGCTGCATACTTACCCAAGGTAACCGGCTGATCCGGTCAGATTGCTTTCTTGACCAAAATCAATGAAACCCCATTCAGGCCAGGGTAGCTTTGACCATCTTTCCTTTTAAAACCAATGTACTATGCACCGGCACAAAACGGCTGGCCGCCTCTTCGGGCTTTTTTTCATACTATCCTTTCTCTCCTATGCGATCGGCTCCGGCCTCATGGCTATTCCATCAGGCGGCGACTATCCGACGATTGCCGAAATGGGCGTTTTGCGTGCACGTGCGGCCACGGGAGGCTTGCTGGCAGGATTGGTCCATACTCTGAGCAACCTGGGCTTACTGGCCATCATGTTCCATATCATCAAACCATATGGTCCCGCCTACGCCTACGTTTACCTGGGAGCCGGTCTCTTCAGCACTTTTATGTTGGCGGCCGGAGCGGTGTGGCTACTCATGCCCGTGATCGGGGCTGGTACTGTTACAACAGACCTTGTGCAGTGGCAACAGTTGCTCGCTTCCTGCCAAGCCGCCAATTTCCTGGCCTATCAACTCGGTATGGCGGTTTGGGGGTTTGGTGGGCTGATCCTCTGTTACCTGCTCAGGCGATCCGGCATCGTCCCGCGCATGTTGCCGGTCTGGGGCTGGGTGGGCTATATGGTCTTCATCACGGGCACGATTGCAGAGCTATATGGCACAGGCTACGGAACTGCATTATCCATACCGGGTGGGCTCTTCGAGATCGCACTGAGTATATGGCTGATGATCAAGGGATTCGGCGGGCGTTGGATTAATGAGAAAAGGTAATGAACAACCTTTGCTAAGACGCTACATACCCGCGAGGAAAAGAAAATATACATCCAATGGAACTTTATACATAACCCATAAGCTATATAACCTATATGCTATATTTGTAAATGGATTGGCAAATAGTATTTCACCCTGACTTCCTTGAAGAGTTCAACAAGCTCTCAGATGAAACACAGGACGATATACTGGCTAAATCCCTCCTGCTGAAGCAGTTTGGCCCCCATTTGGGAAGACCACACGCAGATACATTAGCTGGATCCAGACATAAAAATATGAAGGAGCTACGGCTGGAAACGGATAATGCGGTTTGGAGAGTCGCCTTTGCATTTGATATAAAGCGAAAAGGAATACTGTTGGTAGCAGGGAATAAAAAAGGAAAAAACCAGGCCAATTTCTACAAACAACTCATTAAGACGGCCGATGCACGTATGGATAAGCACTTAAACGATCATAAGAAAAGATAAATGGACACCTCGATTGAACAAGTACTCGATAGTCTTTCACCAGAGCGTCGACAGCGCATCCAAGCAAAGGCAAAGGAGTATATCAAAGAATACAAAACCCTTCAGGATCTACGCAAATCGCTGGGCATCACCCAGGATATGATCGCTTCACAGCAGGGCGTCAAACAAGTCAATATATCAAATCTTGAGAAGAGAGGCGATATGAGAATATCCACGCTTAAAAAGTATATCGAATCCCTGGGATGTGAGCTTGAGATCTTCATCAGAACATCGGATAAAAGTATTGTGAAAATCGAAAATCTGCTGCGCAGTGATTCGGTCGATTAAAAATGCGGTGAATTTCACCGACCAACATCAACGGCAAAGCAGCACAAGGTTATTTTCCACCAAAGTCAATCACCTGTCTTTTTTATCTCGAAAATGGATCAAACATTGATGTACACGCGGAAAGTGCCGGCCATCGAGTATATCCTATCAGCCAATAGCAAGGTTCGGGGCTTCTTATACCGGTAGCCGGTCTGCGGATGGATGACTAGGCGTTTGCAAAAGGCTCAGCTCTCCTTTCCGATCCTGCGCCTGATCCGGCTGAGGGTCTCGGGTTGCACTCCGATATAGCTGGCGATGTAGTACTGCGGTACTCTCTGCAACAAGGAGGGCCGGGTCCCGAGCAATCTCCTGTAACGCTGCCCGGCAGTATCGGTCATAAGCGACTGCATATACTCGGTCTGTGCGGCAAAGACGGTCTCCATCACCGCACGGGATATCGTCTCGAGTCGCGGAAATCGGCGAAAGATCTCCTGTGCCCGCTCCTCATTGCCGACAACGAGCACGGTGTCCTCCATGCAGACAAGAGAAGTCGCGGATGGAGCTGTACCTGTGAAACCCGTCAGCGATATAATCCAGTCATCCTCCGCGAAAAAACCTGTTGTAATCTCGGCATCCTCTACGACCCGGTATTGCCGTACCAGTCCTTCCACCACAAAATAGGTATCCGTGTGGTACTGTCCTTCACGCAGGATCAGGCTGCCCTTTGAAAACCGGTGCATGATCATACTCCCGGTCAGCGCCTGCTGCTCTTCTGCGGACAGCGTTGTGAACCTACTGAAGTAACGGATCAACTTGTCTTTCATGGCCGGTTCTCATATGTTTATCGATATCCGCCGGTGTTGGCAGGCTTGCCAGCATCCTGTACTTCGACAAGATAGCGCCAGCAGTCCGGCTGCGATCCGTCTATGTCGGTGGTGCCATAATGCAGGGCGAGCTCTCCGCTGGAGACGGACTGCCCCGTCCAGCGGAGCTTATCCCCATCTCCGGCAAGTGCTGCCAGTGCCCTGCCGATATAGCGCGGGGATTCCGATATGGCAAAATGGGGCTCCTGCGGAAGTGCATCTCTCCAGTTGGACTCCGATACGCCAAAATGCTCGAGCATGATCTCCGAGCGGAGCCAGCCCGGAGTCACAGCTACCGCAGCGGTGTTGTAAGGCGCAAGGTCCCTGGCATGCGCCCATGCCATACGTATAGGTGCATTCTTGGCCAGGTCATAGAACACCGAGAGGCGGTAGTTGTCCTTGTTGTATGCAGCTGTCCCGTCGGTAATCTCCACGAGCAGGCCTCCTGGCTGCCGGATCATGAGCGGGAGCATATAATGAGCCGTGATGAGGTGTGTATCGACCGCCAGGTGCAGCATACGCAGCCCCTTCTGCAGCGAGTGCTCCCATACCGGTTTGTTCCATTCGACCATGTACTCGCCGCCCCAGATATCGTTGATGAGTATATCCAACCGGCCATGGTCGCGATCGATCCGGCCAGCCAGCTGTTCCACCTGCGTGTCGACGAGGTGATCTACGACCAGCGGGATCGCCATACCTCCTGCTTCGTTGATCAGTCTTGCGGTCTCTTCGATCGTCTCGGGCCGGCCGTACTCGGACGGTCGTCCGTCCGTCGAGCGACCGGTCACATATACAACCGCTCCCGCCATAGCGAGTTCGAGGGCGATGCCTCGTCCGGCGCCTCGGGTAGCCCCTGCGACCAAGGCTATTTTGCCATCGAGTCTTTTAGTGGTCATCTTCTTCGTGTTGCTTTTTCCTGCTGCAGGGGGTGAATTTGCCAGGTTGCCTGATTTTGCGCCCGTTACAGCAATCCCAATATAGTAAGATACGAAATATACCGGTCAAATACGAACGGCCGTCACACAATGATCTCCCTGTATCCCGGTGCAGGGCAGCCAGCCGGTATTCAAAGAAGACAATCGGTCTTCAGCCTGTCCAGCACCATTGCCATACGCGACTCGTTGCTCCTGTCTCCCCTGATTTCCAGGACGGGACTCCGCGTACTCGCCATCCAATCGAGATGTACTTGCAAGGTCCTGTTGGCGATACCTTCATGCCTGTCGTAGTCTGCCGCCCAGGCCAGAAAACGATCAAGCTGTTCTCTGCGCACAGGGTCCGTATAGATGACCTCACCGTACCTGTCGAGTTCGCGCTCCTTCAGCCGCGCTATCCTGAGCTCCGCAGGGATGTACAGGAATACGACAAGATCGAATACCGGAAACAGCCCTTCTCCCCAGTGAATCACAGAGCCGCCCAGTATCCAGCTTCCAGCCTTGTCCAGGTCTGTCCTGATCCGCCGGTTTCTTTCGACGGGATCTCTTCTTTGTGTGAACGGCGTAACCGTATCCAGCCAGAAGTAGTCGTCGCTGTCGAAATAAGTGACGCCAAGTTCTGCCGCCAGTGACAGACCTAAAGTAGTGACGCCGCTCCCCGACGCACCCAGCAGGTGTAGTTTCATCGGCAGTTCCTTCCTATTGTGGTGGATTGTCCGGAAGCCCGGAGCTTCTTTGCGCAAATGCAATGATGTGCCCATCCGGATCGGCGAAGTAACAGGCGTCATCGCCCCAGTCCCTGCCTGAGACGGGGCTGATCAGCTTCGCTCCACAGTGGAGCGCATTGTCGTACTCAGCCTGTACATCGTCTACGTACAGGTATAATTCGCAACGCGGGATACCATTGCCTTCGCCGGGGTGCGGTGTTTTATCCCTTAATATCTTTGCGATACCTGCGTTGGGCATGAGGCCTATCCTGCAGTTATCCGTCAGGTGAAATTCGGTCATTCCTGGCACATCGAGGTCAGGAGCCTGCCGGAATATCCTGCTGTAGAATGCGCAACTGGCCTGCTGGTCGCTGACATAGAGAATGGTCTCGATGAGTCTGATATGTTTCATCGGTTTCTTTCGGGGTTGGGCTTTCTCAAAGAAACGTGTCCGCCGGGATACAGCCAAGAAAGTACTGTTGTCTTTCTGTTACAAACTTCAGGATTTCTTCGCTCAGCCCGGTGATCCCGAAGAGAGAGGCTTATTAAAGTCAGCTAATGTACTCCTGAGTAAAATCTGCATCCCCGGGTGATCCTGGGATTACCTCGCTACCGCTCGGTGATCTCATAGGGAGAGGCCTCAAAACAAAGCAAGCCCAGCCACTTAGTGACCAAGTTTTGTTGTTTAACAGTCCTTTCAAGCAAACTTGATAGCCCATTAAACAGCAAAACCCCGCTATCGCGGGGCTTGCTTTGTTTTGGCGGAGAGACAGGGATTCGAACCCTGGAGACCCTTTTGGAGCCTACACACTTTCCAGGCGTGCGCCTTCGACCGCTCGGCCATCTCTCCGTGTAACCGCAATTCTGCTTAGAGAAATACGGTCAGGGCCGCAAATTTCGTGAAAAATCCGATCAAAATATAGCGCTGCCGACAAAAAGTATTTTCAGGCGAATAGCTTGAGGGCATTCCGGGTGGTAGCCGCGGCTACTTCGTCGATTGAAATACCCTGTGCTTCTGCCAGACGGGCTGCTATCAGCGGGATGTAACTGCTCTCATTGCGCTGGCCGCGATGGGGCGTCGGCGGCAGATAAGGTGCGTCTGTCTCCAGGACCAGCCACTCAAGTGGTATACCTGCCACGACATCGGGCAGCGTAGATTTTTTATAGGTCAGCACGCCGCCGATGCCCATATAAAAGCCCAGCCCGGCGATACGACGCGCCTGCTCAGCATCTCCGCTGAAGCAATGAAATACCCCGCGCAGCCTGCCATCCTGCAATTCGCTCACCAGGTCGATCAGGATATCGATCGACTCCCTGCTGTGGATCACGATGGGCCGGCCGAGCTCTCCCGCCCACCGCGCCTGGGTGATGAATGCTTCCCTCTGCCAGTCCAGGGTGCTTTTGTCCCAGTACAGGTCAATACCGATCTCGCCTATGGCTACCCACTCACGCCGGTCGAGCCAGTTACGTACCATATCGAGTTCGGTCGCAAAGTTTTCACCGACGGAACAGGGATGCAGGCCCATCATGGCAAATGCCCGGCCCGGCCAGGCAGTTTCCAGGGCCAGCATGACTTCTATCGAGCTGCTGTCCACGTTGGGCAGATAGATCCGCTCCACACCTGCGTCGATAGCACGACGCATC
Source organism: uncultured Saprospiraceae bacterium (assembly GCA_964537925.1). GTDB lineage: Bacteria > Bacteroidota > Bacteroidia > Chitinophagales > Saprospiraceae > SLDF01. The sequence continues at coordinate 402,936 of CAZICV010000004.1, forward strand.
ATATCGTCGCGATCCTCATCAAATGCAGCAGCGTAAAGGTGTGCATGTGTGTCGATATAACCGGTGGTAGTCATTTCCATAGATATGCAAAGTTAGGGATTCATTCAAAAAAGATACTTTTGAGGCTGTATGGCCAAACAGAAACCAAAGTACTACGTGGTGTGGAGCGGCAGGATCCCGGGTATATACCGGGACTGGGCCTCGTGCAAAGCCCAGGTAGAGGGCGTAGCGGGAGCCAGATACAAGGCTTTCGACTCCCTGGCGGAGGCGGAAGCGGCTCTGCGCAACGGGCCTGCAGCAGCTGCAAAACGGGCTAACACGGCTAAGGCCACACCGGCGTCAAAGGGTGGGATCATCCGGCAGTCACTCTCAGTGGATGCCGCCTGCAGTGGCAATCCCGGCACAATGGAATACCGCGGAGTGATCACTTCGAGCAACAAGGAAGTGTTCCGTATGGGGCCTTACCGGGACGGCACGAACAATATCGGTGAATTCCTGGCGATCGTACACGGCCTGGCCTTCCTGCGCGAAAAAGGCTATCCTCAACTACCGATCTACACGGACTCCCGCACTGCGCTGGCGTGGATACGAAACAAGAAGGCCAATACGAAACTGCCGCGTACAGGACGCAACGGCGAACTCTTCACCCTCATCGCCCGGGCGGAAGACTGGTTGATGAAAAACCGGTACGAAAATCCTATACTGAAATGGGAGACGGAGGCCTGGGGAGAGATCCCTGCAGACTTCGGGCGCAAGTGATGCACCCTGTCTAGCGGATGGCCGCGAACTTCATGCGGTACTCGGCATCTATCTTGCCCTGGCGGATCTGTTCGAGCTTGCGGCGGATCATGGTTTTCTTCAGGGGCTTGAGGTGTTCGATGAACAGCACGCCCTCGATATGATCGTATTCGTGCTGGATGACCCTGGCAGTGACCCCCTCCACGACTTCTTCGTGCTCTGCAAATGAGGCATCGCAGTAGCGGATGCGTATCCTTGAGGGCCTGTCTACGTCTCCACGTATACCCGGTATCGACAGACATCCTTCTTCATAAGGCTTGACATCGCCTTCCTGCTCTATGATCTCTGCATTGATAAACACCTGTTTGCGGCCTTTTTCCCCGTCTTTGGCTTCATCCAGTACAAGGGTGGAGTCGATCACGAAGAGACGGATCGGCAGCCCGACCTGCGGTGCTGCGAGCCCTACACCGTGCGCCTGGTACATCGTTTCAAACATATCGCTGATCAGCTGCTCCAGGCCGGGATAATCCGGTCCGATGGGCGCTGCTTTTTTCTTCAGTACAGGCTGCCCGTAGGCGTATATCGGTAAGATCATGATGAGCTGCTGAATTATGAATGCGCAAAAATAAGAAAACCGGGGACTTACGCGGGCGCAGGCTTACCGGTGGCGCTCCATATATTCCTGGAGGATCAGCACCGCGCTGACCTTGTCTACTAAAGCCTTGTCGCGGCGTTTTTGTTTGCGCGCTCCGCTGTCCAGGATCACTTGTTTCGCCCTGGTGGATGTAAATGCTTCATCGATACGTGCGACCGGCAACCCGGGCCGTAGCTTGTGTATAAAACGTATCAACTCCTGTATATCTGTCTCAAGTTCCGTACTCGTGCCATCGGCATGCAGCGGGAGCCCGATGACCAGCGTACCGACCGGCTCCCTGGACATATAATCCCGCAGGAACTCCCTCAGCCTGGGTGTCTCGACCGTCGGCAATCCGCCGGCGATGATCTGCAGGGGATCGGACACAGCTATGCCGCATCGCTTGCGCCCGTAGTCTATAGCCAGTATCCGTTCCATCGCGCAAAGTTAGGAAAGCTAAGACAGCTGTGGACTAAATAAAAAAGACCCTCTCCGCCCTATGGCGGAGAAGGGTCCACATCCCAAAAACAGTAACAGTATTCTACTGAGTCTACTTCTTTATTAATTCAGAAGAATCATCTTCTTGGTAGCTGTTGCATTCGTCGTCTTC
>CAZICV010000005.1:0-313095 GCA_964537925.1 uncultured Saprospiraceae bacterium
TTATAAAGAAGAGCTGTCGCTGCAAAGTGGCAGCTCTTTTTTTGTTTACACCGGCCTCCTCCACCTGCTACCCCTCCGAACCGATGGGGGCTCTCTTTTTTTGAGGTCTTTGGTCTCCCGACCCGGCCTTTGTTTGTCAGCCTGTCCGTTATCGCAGATTCCTCCAGATGGAGACTGCATTAAGCTTCTATGCCGCTTATCTTCAATGTATTGCCTGTCCAGCTAGATCTTTTATCCTGCCTTGTTTGTTTTATAGGGCTTAAAGTACTTTTAATATGCGTAGCGATATGAGCAGCGCGTTGGAATCACCCCTGGTATATGAGGTGAGCCATCCGTTTTCGTTGCATGGAGAGAACGGACCGCGCAGGGTAAGGATATTATTGCCACCGGCTTACCTGAAGCACGGCGATAGATGTTTCCAGGTTTTATACCTGCAGGATGGTCAGAACCTCTTTGACCCGTATGCGCCGTTCGGCAATTGGGGGATCGACCGATCGCTTGTCAGGCTGGCTTCCAAGGGTAAGGATGACCTGATCATAGTGGCCATAGATCATGGCGGCATAGCGCGGATCCGTGAGTTTTCGCCCTACTGCGGACGTATGGCTCCGGATGCTGGCGGACAGAATTATATACATTTCGTAGCGGATCAGCTTAAGCCTTTTATAGATGCACATTACCGGACCCTGCCAGGTCGGGAGCATACGGGGATTGGCGGGAGCTCTATGGGCGGGCTGATCAGTCTATATGCCGGTCTTACTAGGGCGGAGATCTTTTCGAAGGTACTTGCATTTTCACCCTCCTTGTGGGCAGCTCCGCAATTGTTTGCCGAAGCGGACCGCTTCTACCCGGGCCTGTCGGCTTATTTTTACCTGTATGGCGGCGGAGCAGAGAGCGGCTCAATGCTTCCTATGCTGTACAGAATGGCTGAACTCCTGGACCGTAAACGTATTGTCTCCACCAATCTGCATCTCCAACTGTCATCCAATAAAAGAGGTAGACACAATGAAAGTCGCTGGGGAAAAGAGTTTCCCAAAGCCATAGATTGGCTATATTTCGGCGCACACTAAGTCACTAAATCGTTCGAGACATGCAATACTCCCTGTCGCAGGACGGTGTATTCGCACCGGTTAGCGTTTATTTGTTGAATGGAGTAGCCTCTCTTCGCCAGTTCCAGGAGCGGGCAGGTATCGGGCAGACTGAGCACCCTGTCTGGCCGCAGGAAAAGGGCAAGACACAACAGATCTGGCATAATGACAGGTTGAACCTGCTTATACAGCTTGGAGAGGGGCCACGTTGGGAAGATGTGATGCGGACGGTCCGCAGACAGCTTCACGAGGCCAGGGCATTATTCAAAGATACTGTGTCGTTGGATCTGCAGAACCTGGACCTCGATACAATGCCGCCGGGGTGGGCGGAGGCACTTGGCAACGGGCTTGCCTGGTCCGGGTATACTATACGTGAGGAGAAAGGGAAGGTACAGAACCTGCACTGGTATATACGTGTACCTGAAAACGGTATGGACGAAGCGGCACTGTACTCAGGCATCACGATCGCCGGAGTACAGGCAGAGCTCTGTGATCTTGTCAACGCACCGCCTAATAAGAAGACACCGGCTTATATGGCCGATCGTGCCCGGATATCTGCCGAGCGCTATGGATACAGCTGTCAGATCCTCGATGTAGCGGCTCTGACCGAGCAAAAGATGGATGCCCTGCTGGCTGTGGGCCGGGGGAGTATGTACGATCCTTGCTGCATCATACTGGAGTACAGACCTGAGAATGCCAAAGCATCCATAGGCCTCGTAGGCAAGGGAATCACGTTTGACACAGGAGGAATATCTATCAAGGCCTCGGCCAATATGCACATGATGAAATCCGATATGGCCGGTGCTGCGGCCGTACTCGGCGCTATTGAAATTGCCGCCGGCCTGGCGCTCCCTGTAGCGGTGACGGCGGTAGTGCCCTGTGCGGAGAATGCCGTAGACGCCAGGTCATACAGGCCTGGCGATGTCATCATGACACATATCGGGAAATCCGTAGAAGTCATCGATACGGACGCGGAAGGCCGCCTGGTGCTTGCTGATGGCTTGGGCTATCTGGTTACACACTATGAAGTGGATACCTTGATTGACCTGGCTACGCTCACAGGTAATTGTATTGCTGCACTGGGTTATGAAGCCGCCGGACTGTTCTCTGCCAGTAAAGAACTTGTAAGTGCCCTGCAGGAGGCGGGGGATCGCTGTGGCGAACAGGTCTGGCAATTGCCGCTGTGGGACACCTACAAGGAGGACCTGCATTCAGACGTGGCGGATCTGCGCAATTTCAGTGGCAAACCCGTCGCAGGTGCGATCACTGCAGCGAAATTTCTCGAGGAGTTTACCGAAGGACACAAAAACTGGGCGCACCTGGATATAGCGGGTGTCGCTTTCAGAGAGAATGAGTTTGGTAAGATGCGCAATGCTACAGCATGGGGTGTCCAATTGCTTCTCGAGTATTTTCGAAGCAGGTCAGGACAATGAATTAGTGTAAGAAATACACTTTTAATCCGCGGATACTTGCAGGGGCCTCGTTTTTTTAGTAACTTCGGTTAGAGGCTTCTTTTGTTCACCGGATAATCTGCCGTGTCCATGCGCTGGGTATTTTCACTGTTTTCATTGTTCTTATTTTCCTCTCTTTTCAGCCAGGTGGTCGAGACCGATCCGCCATTCCCCACCCCCGATGGCCAGGTGACTGTCTTCTTCGATGCGACACAGGGCAACGGTGCGCTGCGTGACTGCAACTGCACGGTATACGCGCATACAGGTGTGATTACCGAACAGAGTACTTCTCCGAGTGACTGGAGATATGTCGTCGGCAACTGGGGCACAGATGACAGCCGGGTACGTATGACTTCGCTGGGCAACAATCGCTACAGCCTGAGCTACAACGTCCGCCAGTTTTACAATTTCCCTGCCGGAGAGCGCATTCTCAAACTTGCTTTTGTGTTTCGCAACGTAGGCGGTACGATTGTTGGCAGGGATACCGACGGCAGCGACATATTTGTAGACGTATACGATGGCCAGCAGGGCCTGTTGGTGACTTTGCGGGATCCGGCAAGTGATTTTGTTACCGGGCTCGACGAGGCGATACGCGTCAAGGGTGTGGCCTCCAGGCCTGCACGCATGGAAGTCTGGCGCGATGCGACTATGCTGTATGCCGAAGACGGCATTACGGAATTAGATACGGAGATCAGTTCGGGGCCAGCAGGCGATCATGTCCTTATGCTGCGTGCGATCGACGGCGCTGATACGGCTTCCGCGACGCGCAGTTACATAAGTACCGGTCCTGCTGAGATTGCAGATCCTCCTCAGGGATCCCGGCTGGGTATCACGAGGGTGGATGGGAGAGCAGTGCGCTGGATGCTGGAAGCGCCCGGCAAGCAGCAGGTATTCATAAAGGGGAGCTTCAGCGACTGGCAGATCTCTTCAGCCTACCAGATGAAAAGAAGCGCCGATGGCAGATATTTCTGGCTGGATATCCCCGATGGTCTTGCGAATGGCTACCACGGTTATCAATACCTGGTAGACGGAGCGATCCTGATCGCCGATCCGCTGAGTGAACTTGTCCTGGATCCCGGCAACGATCAGTTTATTCTGCCCTCGCCGTCATTCCCTGACCTGCCTGTTTACCCGGCACAAAAGACGACAGGCATTGTAACTGTTTTCAGGAAGGCAGAAACAGGTTTTGACTGGCGGCACGATGATTATCAGCGTCCTCCCCGTGAAAACATGATCATCTATGAGCTGCTGGTCCGTGATTTTTCCGCTGCACATGACTTCAATACGGTATTAGACTCCCTGGACTATCTGCAGCGGCTTGGCGTGAACGTACTTCAACTCATGCCGGTGCAGGAATTCGAGGGCAACCTGTCCTGGGGATACAATCCTTCCTTTCACATGGCACTGGACAAGTACTACGGATCGCCGGATCAGCTCAAGACACTGGTAGACGAAGCCCATCGCAGGGGGATCGCAGTGGTACTGGATGTTGTGTACAACCATGCGTTCAGCCAGAGCCCATTGTGCCAGCTATACTGGGATCCGGCCAGTTCGAGGCCTTCGGCCTCCAACCCCTGGCTCAACCCTATAGAGCGGCACCCCTTCAATGTCGGCTACGACTTCAATCACGAGAGCCAGGCTACAAAGGACTGGCTGGACAGGGTGATGATATACTGGAAAGAGACGTATCACGTAGACGGATTCAGGTTTGATCTCTCCAAGGGCTTCACCCAGCGTCAGAGCAACAATGTGCAGCAATGGGGACAGTACGATGTCAGCCGTGTCGCCTTGCTCAAGCGGATAGCCGACGTGCTGTGGGCCGCAGACGATGCGTTCTATGTCATACTCGAACACTTTGCAGACAACCAGGAAGAGAAAGAGCTCTCAGACTACGGAATGATGCTCTGGGGCAACATGAATCACGCCTATAGTGAAGCTGCGATGGGCTTCAGCGCGGATCTGCGCGGCGCATTGCACAGTGAGCGCGGCTGGACGCATCCCTACCTGATCGCTTATATGGAAAGCCATGACGAGGAGAGGATGATGTACAGAAATCTCCAGTCCGGAGCGAGTAGCGGTAGCTACAATATCCGCCAGTTGTCTACGGCCCTGGACAGGATCGAACTCGCAAGCACTTTTTTTTACACGTTGCCCGGGCCTAAGATGTTATGGCAGTTTGGTGAGCTGGGTTATGACTACAGCATCAATTACTGTGAGAACGGAACGATCAATGAAAGCTGCCGGACTTCTCCCAAACCGGTAAGATGGGATTACCTGCAGGACCCGGATCGCCGGTCGGTCTATGATATCACGCGCGATATCGTGCATCTGAGACATGCTTTCCGTGCTTTTACGACGCCTGAACACTATGATCATGCGCTGGTCGACAAGGCCAAGCGGTTCAGGCTATCCGGTGAAGATCTGAGGTTGGTCGCACTGGGCAATTTTGACGTAGTCCCCGCTGCCGTGAGCGCCGATTTTTACAGGACCGGATGGTGGTATGAATACTTTAGCGGAGACAGCATCCAGGTAACCGATACGGCCATGCGCATTACCCTGGGAGCAGGACGTCACCGTCTCTACCTTGACCGGAAAGTCGAGCGGCCAAGCAGGATTACTTCTACCTCCATCGTGGAGCAGGCTCCCGGCCAGGATCGGATCATGCTATATCCCAACCCCGTCGACGGCAGTGCTATACATATTCTCTTGCCCGGAGGACTCAACGGCAGGTGGACTGCGGTGGTGAGCGACGCGCAGGGCAGGCAGAAAACCCTACGTGTGCTGGAATTCGATCACACCGGATCGTGTGAGATGATCCTGGACAGCTCATGGCCGTCAGGATTGTATTTTCTGACACTGTACCAGGAGAATAAATTGTTGCCAGGACGGTTTTTGCTCGTCCGCTGAAGCGGCTGATCATTGTGTTTTTTTACAGAACAGAGGCTTGGATTTTCAGTGCCATGAAGTAGCTTTGCGTCCACTAAGTGGATTTTGTCTAAATAAATATTAGCATTGAAAGCACTTCATTTCACTTCCTCCTCACCATCTCTTGAGCTTCGGGCAGGTTTCATAGCCCTGCCTGTCGTGCAGATGAAAAAGGACAAGAAGAAGTGTTGCAAGAAGTTCAAGAAGGGCAAGCGCTGTAAGAGCTGTCCCGGTAGAAAGGATTGATCGGTCCCTCTGGTCGTATCCGGCCCTGGTGAATTCACATTATATATTGTTGCCTTATTTCGGTCAGTCGCCTTCTCATGGCCTGAGCTTTCACTCCTTTATCCATGGTGTCTTTTCTTCGACAGGAGGCCGGCATGTTTGCTGTTTTGACAGTTAATAGTTACCGTGGGGCCTAAGTGTATGATTTTCTGTTTTTTAGCTTGTAGCTAAACAAATTTAATCACGAGTTGATCGAGTGAGATCAAATTTTATTGCTCTTACGGGCCCTGGGTGAAAAAAAAATTAACTGTTTGTTATCGAAAGACAAATTCAGTGGTAAATTAGTGTCTACAATACACTAATATTTATTTGATGAATTCCGACAGAAGGCCGAATAAAAATTGGTGTAAAATTTTGCGTCAAAACGGATTGAATGTCAGTTCGGTATGACGACGGACGAGAAGCTGGCTAAATCAAATCACCTAAAACTATATCGGATGAATAAAGTATTACACAAGGCGTTGGCGACAGCCTTGATGCTTTTATTTTCCCTTGCGGCAGTGGCCCAGGGGATCATAGAGGGCTTGGTCACCGACCAAAAAGGCGACCCGGTCATCGGAGCCAGTATCACTCTGCTGAATACCAGCAAGGGAACAGTCTCGGATTTTGACGGCACATACAGGATCACGGGGGTCGCCGCCGGTACGTATACGGTCAGTGTGTCGTATCTCGGGTATGACCCGGAAGATAAAACAGTATCGATCAGGGGAAACGAGACGGTAAAACTCGACTTTGTTTTGTCGGAAGACGAGAAACTGCTGGATGAGGTGGTGGTAGTTGGCTACGGTGTGCAGCGCAAACGCGAAGTGGTAGGGGCTATAGCCAAAGTAGACGGCGATCGCCTGATGGAAACACAGGTTACCAGCTTTGAAGCGGCCCTACAGGGGCAGGCAGCGGGTGTAGGTGTTATCCAGGGTTCCGGTATTGCCGGCGCAGGGGCAGTCATACGCATCAGGGGTATCTCCTCGATCTCTGCCGGCGCCGATCCGCTTTATGTCGTGGACGGAATCCCGATCACTGCGGATAATTTCCTGGCGGAGGCTAACTGGCAGAACGGGGCCTTCAATAACAACCCGCTCGCGGTCATCAACCCGGCTGATATCCTGTCCATCGAGATCCTCAAGGATGCTTCGGCAGCCGGTATCTACGGCTCGAGGGGGACGAACGGCGTAGTTCTCATTACGACAAAAAAAGGAAGGTATACAAAGCCGACATTCAACTTCTCCATCAACCTGGCTACTTCCGACCCGGTGGCGAAGCCAAGGTTCCTGAACAGCCGGGAGTGGATTGCTATCCGCCAGGAGGCCTGGGAAAACGACGGTAATACAGGCCCGGTATGGCTACCCAATTATAGTTCAGCCACTGATCCCGTAGACGTTAGGTTGGCTGCAATTCAGAAGGCATCACAGGTCAATACCGACTGGTGGGATGTGATGACGCATACGGGATTCAAGCAACAGTATAACTTTGGCGCCAATTGGGGCAACAAACTCATGCGTGCCTATGTCGGTGTCAACTACTCCGATAATGAGTCTTATATAGTGGGTAATAAACTCAAAACCTATGGTGCGCGTGCCAACCTGGATTTTGATCTGGCCAGGAACTTTACGCTCGGTATCAATGCATCATATTATAAAGGTATCAATCGCCGTGTACGTGTGGCCTATACAGGAGGACTCGGAGAGGCAATGTCCACAGCTCTGCCGATCTACCCGGTCTACAATAGCGATGGCAGTTACTGGAGGGGAGAGAACTCAAACACCGCGCCCAATCCATTGTTCGGGTCGGAAAACTTCCAGGGATATACTATAGACGATCGCCTGATCAACTCGATCACGCTTAACTATAGGGCTACCGAACGACTTACTTTCGCTGTGAACGGCGGATATGACTACCTCCTGCAAAACAACGACATATTCGAAACGGCTGCATTGCTACAGCAATCTACGTCACGTGCAGAGCGTGACAGCCGCGAAGTAAACAATGTCAATGTATCCGGTACGGCAGAATACAGGATCCTGGCATCGGAAGACAATGATCTGAAGCTGATGCTGGGTACGGAACTCCAGCGCTCGGTCACCTCTGGGTTCAATAACCTCGTTTTCAGGGATGTATCGAGTACGCAGTACCTGGGTGACGGCAATTTCGGCGATGCGAATGCAGATAGGTCAAATTATGTAGTCAGAGCCAACGACGTGGTCTCTTTTATCTCCTATTTCGCCCGGGCGAACTATATGCTGAAAAACCGCTACATATTCCAGGCTTCAGGACGGGTGGATGGTTCTTCAAGATTCGGCCCCAACAACCGCTACGGTTTCTTCCCTGTCGCTGCGGCAGGCTGGGTGATCTCGGATGAGCCGTTCTTTAATCGCAATTTTGTCAGTTTCCTGAAGCTCAAGACTTCCTACGGTATATTGGGTAATTCAAACATTCCTCCTAATGAATGGGTAGGTACGTATAGTAAAGAAGGCCAGTACAACCGGGATTCTATCCTGTACCCGCAAAAGTTCGAGAACCCCAATCTCAAATGGGAGACTACACGGAGTTTTGACCTTGGTATCGAGCTTGGTCTCTTGGAAGATCGCTTCTTCGTGAATGCATCATACTACAAAAAGCGCACCCTGGATGCACTGCTTGGCCTTGTCATCCCCAACTACTTTGGCGGAGGAGGTGTATTCTACTGGGACAATGTCGGTGAGATCCTGAATGAAGGTGTAGATCTTGGGGTGACAGCCCATATCCTCCACAACAGAGCGTTCAGGTGGACGACTACTCTGAATGCAGGGTACAACTACAACGAGATCCTCTCGCTGGGTAACTACACAGAGGACGCTGTGAGCGGCGGTACAAATGATACTCGTGCCGTGGTAGGCTACCCCGTAGGTACCAACTACCTGATCCGCTACTACGGCGTAGACCCTGAGACCGGGCGACCGATCTACCTGGATGCGGACGGTAACAAGACCTACGAGTACAATGAAGCAAGAGACCGGGCGCCCGTAGGAGATATCCTTCCAAAGTTGACGGGTGGCTGGCAGAACAGCTTTGCCTACAAGGGACTGGAGGTCAATCTTCTCTTCGTGTTCTCATGGGGAGGCAAGATATACGATAGCTCATCCAAACGCCAGATGACCATGATCACCGACTGGAATATCCGCGAAGATGTTGGCGATCGCTGGAGGCAGCCGGGAGATAATGCCATCTACCCCAAGGCTACGATGACTTTCTCCGAGCATGGCAACGACAAGGAATGGTTCAATACGAACCTGTTTTTGCACGATGGTTCCTATGTGCGTCTGCGCAATATATCCGTGGGCTACCAGATACCGGCGAATGTATGCAGCAAGCTGGGCCTTCGCGGCCTGCGCGTGGCGCTGACGGGGACCAACCTTCTTACATTCACGAAGTTCCCGGGACTGGATCCGGAGGTGGCGCGTGACTTCGACAGTGTTGTGGACCGCAATATGAGCGTCAACATCACCTATCTGACCCCTCCGCAGGAAAAATCTGTCGGTCTGAACATCAACCTTACTTTTTAACCCAAGTGCAAAACAGTTGTCATGAAAAGAAATCAATATATACCGATACTGTTGCTCCTGATCTCTTCCACGGGTTGGTTGGGTTGCTCCAAATTCCTGGAGAACGAGCTTCCGTCTACTACTGTCCGGGCTGATGAGGCGTTGCGGACCCGGGAAGATATAGCCAGGCTGACCAACTCCATCTATGATGTGGTCGCCAATACATACAATGGTACCTGCCAGCGGTTCAGCGATCTGATGTCAGACGATGTATTTGTGGATGGCAATTCAGGTCATCTTGTGCAGATATACAACCGGGCATCCGACTTTTTCAATTCGGATGTTGGTGGATACTACAATATGCCTTATCTCGCGATCCTGCGTGCCAATTATGTCCTGGAGAACCACGGTTCTATCGAGATGTCCGATGCAGACCACGACCGTTTTGAAGGTGAAGCCCTTTTCATCCGGGGTATGTCGCATTTCAACCTGGTGAATCATTTTGCACAACCATTTGGATATACACAGGAGAATAGCCACCTGGGGATAGTCGTGAAGACCAGCTCCGAGCCCTTACCGCAGACACGGAATACGGTGAAGGAAGTGTACGACCAGGTAATCGCGGACCTGCAGCGGGCTGCAGAACTGCTTCCCGAGGAGAACGGCATCTACGCCAATAAGTATGCGGCAGAGGCCTGGCTTGCTAAAGTATACTTCCAGATGAACGACTACGCCAGGGCTTATGAGCAGGCGGAGATTGTGATCAACAGCGGCAAGTACACGTTCTCATCCGAGATCGACAATCGCTACCTGAATGCTATCTCCCCGGAAGGCATATTCACGACCATATCAACAAGCATAGAGGATAATCGCGCCAGCCAACTGGTGAGCCAATATGATTCAAGGGGAGACCGGGTACCGTTTATCAAGGCTTCAGCAAACCTGGTCAATGAGGTCAGGACCAATGGCCAGGACCTGCGCAATGTCTGGTACCAGGAAAAGACCCTGCCCAGCGGAGGACGTATTTTCGTGTTCACCAAGTACAATATTGACTTCTTCAATGTATGTCTTGCCAGCCTGACGGAAATGATGCTCATATCGGCCGAGAGTGCAGGAGAGCTCAACCAGAATATTGACAAGGCGAGAGGTTATCTAAACCGGGTACGGAAACGTGCCGAACTGGAAGACCTGCCCGGGTCGGCCAGTGCAGCCCTTATCGTAGCGGATGCCAGGACTCAGCGCCGGATAGAGTTTGCCGGAGAGGGCATGCGGCTGATGGACCTGAAGCGGCGTGGCGCCAAAGGCGAAGCCGTGATCGTGCGCGGGGCGCCATGGAACTGCAATGGCATGGTCCTGCAGTTTCCTGCATCTGAGATTGCCGTAGCCGGATTTCAACTGAACCCTGAAGGTGGCTGTAACTAAAACCTATAAACACAAGAATCATGAAAAACAGATCATATAGTATTCTTGCCGTATTCGCCTTCGCCCTGCTGATCATGGGCAGCGGATGCAGGCCGGATGCATTTCCTCCGGTGGGCGACTACGAAAGCCCTCTGTCCAAACTACCTGGTACCTGGCAGTTGCAACAGGTCGTACAGGTGGACAACGACGCCCAGTCAAAGGGCTTTCCCGAGTTTGCGGTGCGCCAGGATATCACAGATGCTTTCGCTTTCAGGGATCTGACTATCCTGCTCAAAGAGGACAGGTCATTTGAAGTCACTGCCGGTCAGTCACCCAATATTTTTGGCGCTGCTTCCGGACAGTGGTCGGCAGACAATGAACTCTATCCCGCCGAGCTTTTGCTCACGGATGGTCAGGGGACTAAGCGCATTGAGTTCGGTTCATTTGCGCACCTGGATGCGGGCCACATGGAGCTGAAAGTGATCCGGAAGATTTCCGGCCAGGCCGGTCCTGTAACTGTTGTGACCTACACCTATTCGTTTGTAAGACAATAAAGAAGACCCAATCATGAAAAGAATCCATTATATATTATTGCTGGGCTGCCTGGTCTCTGCGGGTCTCTACGCACAGTCGGTCACAACCAGCCCGACATCGTTCACGGCGCTGGACGAGGTCACGCTTACGGTCAATGTAAAAGGGACTTCCCTTCAGGGATATACAGGAGATGTATGGATATGGTCCTGGATTGCCGCCGGCTGCTCGAGTGCCTGTGATGCTCCTACAAATGTCGACCCGGCTAATGCGTCGATCGATGCGGCCAAGATGCGTCGCAGCGAATCCGACCCGGATGTTTATTCCATTACATTCATCCCGGTCGATTTTTTCGGCAAGCCGCCGGCACAGATCGTTCGTATAGGCCTCAAGCTCAAGAGTGCATCCTGGGGAGATGGCAGGCAGTCCGACAATGACCTCATTGTCAATGTCGATCCGCTCACATTCACACCCGGACTTGTGCGGGTGTTCCCTTCCAAAGTACGTGCAGATGATGTCGTATCGTTGTACCTGGACCAGAGATATGCCTCTTCTCCTGCGGTCAGATACCATACCGGCACATGGTCGGTACAGGTGGGCGCATACGATGACAGTGGCAGCCAGGTGGGTACTACGCTCACGCTTGATGCAACGTCTGAAAATGATGATACGCACTATGTGCGGGTACTCCCGTCTTTCCAGTTCGCATCCGGTAGTACGGGGCTGAAAGAACTCAGGTACAGATTCGTCAGCAAAGATGACAGCAGCGTGCAGACAGACGAGTTTACAGTCAATTTCCTGGATTAATAAATCACAATCGGCATGAAATCAAATAAATATATTTTCCTGGTATGCTTATGTGCGCTTGTCCTTTCATCTTGTGTGAAGGAGCAGTATGCATATCGCGACTTTGAAGCAAACGGAGAACGGGTCAATGAGCTGACCCTTCTTTTTCCGACCAACACAGCCCTGCAGCTCAACTCCGGGACCCCGGACGCGTCATTTACTTTTGCGTGGACCCCGACGACAGGAGGGCTGAACTCTGCCGCCACGTACAGGGTACTTTTCGACCGGCCCGGCGGCGATTTTTCGAACCCGTTGCTGACCAAGGCATCATTGGATGCAGGGACCAACAGCAGGGCAGGGGTCACACACCAGGAGTTGCAGGATGCATTTTCTTCTGCTGGTCTGAACGAGGTGATCTGGACCGTAGAGGCGCGTGTAGGAGAAGTGAAGCGACTGGCAGATATTCCGGCAACGATTCGCATTACTTTTTTCGGGGAGGGGATTGCTGACTTCAGCTATATTGCGCCTTCTGATCGGATGAAGCTCCTCCTGGACAAGATCCGCACGCCCAATGAAGTTGTCGTATTTGAATGGACCGCTACGCAGTCTACTTCCGGCAACCCTGTCACATACACCTGGGTGGCTGATAGCTCTGAGAGCTTTGCCAATCCTTTGATCAGGCGGACATCCGACAACGGCGGATCTTCCAACAGGCTTAGTTTTACACATGCCGAGCTGGTTGACCTGCTGGCGGGTGCTGGAAACCCTGCGGCCCTGCATTGGAGAGTAGAGGCATCCTCCGGTGGATTTACTTACAGTCCTGCTACAAGACTGGTGTGGTTCGAAATATTCGACGTCCCCAACCTGTATATGCTGGGCGATGCAACCAGTGCGGGATGGGACAATGACCTGGAGAAGCCGCTTCAGCTCGATAATAAGGGCGGCGGTGTATTCGAGATCATTACTTCGCTGGAAGGAGACAAGGACATCAAATTTATCCTGCAGCGAGGTTCCTGGGATATAAACTGGGGTGGACCTGACCTGGGCGGCAGCCCGGTCGCTATCGGGCAGTCTTATCCACTCGTGTCTTCCGGTCCCAATATCCGGGTGCCTGAGAGCGCAGTATTCAAGGTGACCGTCAACTTCAGTACAGGTACTTTCATCCTGGAGAAATTCGGCGCTCCTGCCAATCTTTACCTGGTAGGTGGTTCTACTTCCGCAGACTGGAATCCAGGCAACTCCATCCCATTCCTGTCGACTGGAGCGGGCAGCTTCGAGCTATATGCCTACATGACAGTGGCGGGATCCGGATTCAAGTTTCTGCAGGTGCGGGACTGGGCCGGCGACTGGGGTAGCAAGCCGGGGACGCGTACGAAAGACGGCGATAACATAATAGGAGAAATCATCCAGGAGGGTGAGGATAATGTCGAGCTCGACCAGGATGGATTTTACAGGATCGAAGTTGATTTTGCCTCCCTGTCATATATCGTCCGCCCGATGAGTTGGGGGATCATCGGTAGCGCCACGCCGACCGGCTGGGGTGACGATACTACGATGGAGTTTGTCGGCGGCAAGGGCAGCTATACGTGGACGATCGACATAGATCTCTCGGCAGGAGAGATCAAGTTCAGGGCCAATAAAGGCTGGGATATCAACTTCGGTGACAGCGGAGCGGATGGCAGTCTGGAGTATGGGGGAGACAATATAGCTATTGGAACGGCCGGGCGTTATCGTGTGAGCATGACGCTTGATCCGGTCAACGGTTATACATACTCGGTTGATCCGATATAAAGCTCTTTCAAAGTACAAAACCGAAGAATGGCGGCAAGCTGAGGCAATGGCTGATATCGCCCCGCTCACGATAGATTTTTGAATAATCGATTTGGGTTAATGTTGGTGCCAGAGGGTCTGCTGTATTAGGCAGCGGCCCTCTTTTTTATGCGCTATTTTGTCTATTTTTCTTCGGACTAACTTTTATCGCTGATAACCTCCCTGACCATGACCAAACATACCGGACTCTCTTTTCTCTGTATATCGAGCTACTTCAAGGGCGAAGAGTTTATAAGGGCCTGTAAGCAAGCTGGTAACACCGTCTATCTGCTGACCGCTACCAAACTCAAACAGGAAGCCTGGCCCTATGATCATATCGATGAGGCTTTCTACCTGGACGAAACCGAGGAAGGAGTATGGGATATGAAGCATCTGGTCAAAGGGCTTGCCTGGATGATGCGCTCCAAGAAAGTGGACCGGGTCGTAGCACTCGACGATTTTGATGTTGAGAAAGCAGCGCTCGTGAGAGAAGAGTTTCGGATACCTGGTATGGGACAGACTACGGCGCGCTATTTCAGGGACAAACTTGCCATGCGCGTACGTGCAGCGGAGGCCGGGATACCGGTCCCGCCATTTACCGCGCTGTTCAATGATATGGCCGTTCACCGTTACCTGGATATGGTTGAGGGACCCTGGCTGATCAAGCCCAGGGGAGAAGCGTCGGCAACCGGGATCAAAAAAGTCCTTACGGCTGATGAGTTTTGGGAGGTGATCGGGCAGTTGGGCGATCGCAGGTACCAGTTTCTTGCCGAACAGTTCAGGCCTGGTGATGTCTATCACGTGGATGCCTTGTCCGAAGGAGGCAAACTTGTCTTCTGCAAGTCCAGCCGCTATGTGAATACGCCTATGGAGGTGGCCCACGGAGGAGGGATATTCCGGTCGATGACATTGCCCGACCAGTCTAAAGACGCCAGAGAGCTGAAAGCGCTGACGACCAAAGTGATGAAGGCTTTCGGGATGCAGTTCAGCGCGTCTCATACGGAGTTTATCCGCTCGAAGGATACCGGGGAATTTGTTTTCTTGGAGACTTCTTCACGTGTTGGAGGGGCTCACCTGGCCGAGATGGTAGAGGCGGCAACCGGGGTCAACCTGTGGCGGGAATGGGCGCGCCTGGAGACCGCTCAGGCCCAGGGTATTTCGTACAGTCTACCGGATACTTCCGGCCTGCACGCCGGTATTATCGTGTCGCTGGCCAGGCAGGAATACCCCGATATGGAGGTTTTCGATGCCGAGGAGATCTGTTGGAAGATCCGTAAGAAATACCATGTCGGCATGATCCTGCGCTCCGGTGACGAGAGCAGGATCCAGGACTTGTCCGAACAATACACTAGGCTGATCTTTGACCAGTTCCATGCAAGCGCTCCGGTACCGGATAAGCCGACAAGCTAATATAGGTTCCCCTCTTATGAAAAGGCTTTATCGATCCGAATCGATCCTTATGTTGTCATAGCGGATCGTTCCATCGGGAGAAGTCAGGCATTCAGCATGGCCGGCAGGGTGAATGATCAATTCATCGACCAGATGCCCTGCTCCTTTAGCCCATACGTGGATACGTTTGTTCTCTCGGTCAACTCTGAATGGAGCGCTGCTTCTTACCCACTGTCCATGTACCAATGGTATCTCCGGGACAACGAAGGGTGTACGGGTCAGTAATTGGTCCTGATAGATATATTCGTCCAGATAGATTTCGGGCATAACCGCGACCTGTGGATCAACGTAAATCCATATATGTGCTTCGTACAGGACGCTTGTGTCCGATAGTTGCAGGGATGCTATTTCAAAAAGATGGTTCTCCTTGTTCTTTCCTGTCAGTCTTAGAGCCCCTTTGCCCATGTAAGTTGTATCGGCGGTATACTCGGTAAAATCTTCATAGAAAGCAGGCAGATCTTTGGCCCCTGGAATCTCTGGCGAGTGTATCGAAGCAGAAGTATCCGGTCGGTCAGAACACGTATCTGGTAAAGAAAACTTTTGAAGGACGCCGGGTTTCAATGTATAGATACTGAGCTCATTGAATTGACCGAGTAAGGTGGCAGAATCGACCAGGCGCCTTTCTTCCGGTAATAGCTGGTCATATGGTAAGCTGAGCAGCAGGATTGATTTATTGTTGAAGTCTTTGACCCTTCTTTTGCGTATATACTCCGGAGCATATAGCTCCAGATAGCTTGTCGTGTATTCAACAGGAGTTCTGCTCATCACTATGTTGATCAGTGGCATAGCCGTCTGGAAGCTTAGTTGATAGGCTTCCCGCATGAGCCAATTGCCTCTGCCTCTATCGAACTTTTCGCTACCGCTCAGAAATACCGGTACGACCATGGCAGCTTGAAAGTCGTAGGCTTCTAAACCATGTTGGTTTAGAAAAGTGTGCCAGGAGCTATCCTTTGGGTTGAAGAGGGTGTTTTCATACATGATCACCGAGTTTACGGTCTGCACATATTTGCGGGCTTCATAGCCCCAAACAACTGCTATCAGGATCAGGCAGAATACAGCAGTGGTTTTTAGCCGGCGAATTGAAAGGAGCCGATACCATAAGAAAAGCCAATACACTGCGTAAATGGTCAGCAGATAATAGATGATCCAACCAATCCTGGCCAATGATCTGAACTGAGCTATGGCCGGGATAAACTCTTGTAGCGATTGGAGACCCATTTGATGGGCCGTGCCCGATGCTATCATGAATACTACCAGGGTCTGCCACCACAGTACCCTTATACTGGTGTTGAGGCCAGGCAGGCGTCTCCGCTTGATGGTTTTGGGAATAGCGATCAATAGTCTGTACAAAGCACTTAGCAGCACTATCCAGGCAAACAGGCCAACGTAGAGTCGGCGCTCAAATTCAATCTCGCCTGTACCAAAAGCAGCGGCAAAAAAAGAATGTATCGGCCCCGTGCTTGGAACTAAGATTCCTTCCACACTGGCGTTGTAAGAAAATGTTCCCCATGGAAACTTCGGCCTACCTTCAAAAGGATCAATGCTGCCCTGTATAATCATGAAGAGAAGTAGAGCGCCGAGTGAAGCTGCTGCAAGCTGCAATAGCTTTGGGCGCCTCAAGATGATCCAGTGCAAAAGGCTGTAAGACAAAGCAAACGCTACTAAAAGCACTGCATTGTAGGGATGCAGGAAGCCACAGCTAATGATTAGCAGAGCAACACCTGCAAGCCATCTCCAGGGCTTCTTGCTCTCCTTATACCTCATACATAGATACCACATGGCAGGTATGATCCAGGAGTAGGCTAGTCCATAGTGTCCGGCCATCCTGTAAAGCTGTGGAGCCATATAGGCAATCAGGACAGCTCCTATGATTCTGACCACTCCACGTACTCCCAGTCCTTTGAGAATCAGGCCGAGTAGCCAGGCGCTGATAACAGGAGCCAGTATTAACAGGCTGTTCTGAATACCGATTACATTGTCGCCGACCGGCAGGAATTCATTTAGTCCCCGGAGTATCCAGGACAGGAGAGGCTGATTGTCTGTGTATGTGACTACTTCACCATACGGGTAATTCATGCCGGTAAACAGGGCCCCTGAATCATTGCGGACATAATAAGCAACGGTGATATAGTTTTTCAGAGCATCGCCCGAAAGCCCAAACATGAACTTGCCTGGTGCCTGGTAAATGGGAAAAAAAAGAATGTAACTGACAAGAAAGGCCAGTCCGGCGATGATCCAATCTATCTTTTTTTCCAGGCTATTGGTTCTCACATCCACTGTTTGGTCATGATTTTGATCAGGTTCCACATCTCCGGAAGTATCACATTGGCCCGCATTCGGGATAACTGGACTCCGGGATTCAGCGTCACCGGAATCGGTATGATGTGTATGTCAGGTCGTCTGCGGGCTAAAAATATCAGCTCCAGATCAAAAAGATAGCGGTCAATAGTCGTCTGTAAAAACAGGCCTCTTCCTTTCTGTCCGCTCAATCCTTTGAGACCACACTGCGTATCACGGACAGGAAGTCTGAACAAGTACTTGTTCAGGGTGGCTAAAGCCCGGGACAGACGCCGCCTGGAG
This sequence comes from uncultured Saprospiraceae bacterium, assembly GCA_964537925.1. Classification (GTDB taxonomy): domain Bacteria; phylum Bacteroidota; class Bacteroidia; order Chitinophagales; family Saprospiraceae; genus SLDF01. The sequence continues at coordinate 17,821 of CAZICV010000005.1, forward strand.
GGGGGTATGTTCTGGTAGTAAGAGTCATCACGTTGGCCTACAGCCAGATCAGCCCCTTGTTCAGTTAATGCTTTGCCGATATCAACTATGCTTTTTTGTGTAAAAGGGAAGTCAATGTCCGTGACCAGGATATAAGGGGCGTTGGATGCCTGTACGCCTTTTCTGAGTGCAAAGCCTTTGCCTCTGTTAGGGTGTGAATCGATGAATGTGAAATATGGAATATTTTGGGTCAGCCTTTCTACTCCCTGCTGAATCAGTTCTTTTGCTGTACCATCATTAACCAGGATAAGCCGGGCAGGATGAGGAAGATTATCCTTGAGTTGAGAGAATTTCTGATATACCTCATCATCCCAGCCTATAGGCGGACGGAACATAGGGAGAACAATGTCGAAGTAAGGAGAGCCCTTATACTGCTCGGTAGCCATGGCAAACAGGAGGACTAAAACTTTTCATAGTGTCTTTGTCAGGCGCTTTATGCTCTTAACTCTCTGACTAAAGTAGTCTTTCAAGTATCTGTACATAGCATATCACTTCGTCGTAAAACTAGCCTTTTTGTGTCATTTGGAGTAGCTATGTAAGCTGTTCTCATTTGATGGAGCGAGCCAAGGTTCAGAAAGGGTATTAGATGATGCCCTCATCATAGTTTTAGCAAGGCAGATGCAGCCATGATTTATCAGCTTGGCTCCAACGGAACTTAGCTGGAGGAGGTTATCGATGGAGACGAGGGCCACTGTCTGTTATTCCAGTGGTTTCTTCGTTGACTGAATACTTGCTTATGCTACACTTAGGCCGTCTAAAACTCCAGGAGATCTCAAGTCAAAGACGACAATACAGTATAGCAAGTACATTGATAAAGCTGACGGCCAGGTATGCCTATATAGTGTTTGCCTTGTTATTCATCGGGCTGGCAGATATCACTTTTCAGAGAAACAGCCCTAGCTTCAGAGGAGTAATGTGGTCGGACAGCGAGGGGTATTACATGTATCTCCCGGCGCTCTTTATCCTCAAAGACGTGCATGCTGTGCCAGAGGGAAGTATGAACGCTCGTCGTAATGACAAGGAAGAAGTTGTAATCAAATATACCTGTGGCAATGCGCTGTTTTACTTGCCCTTTTTTGTTGCTGCTTATGGGTACAATGTATTAACGGGGGTGAACCCCGAAGAGTATTTTCATCCTAACTACGGGAAGGCCATAGCTGTATGTGGCTTGTTTTTTGGCTTGTTCGGATTGTTTATTGTATTCAAACTGCTGGCCAGGAGATATGCACCTCAGGTTGCATGGCTGGTGGTTTTTTCCATATTGTTCGGGACCAATTTCTTTCATTACCTCACGAAAGAAACAGGGATGTCTCATGTGTACTCGTTCTTTCTTTTTGCATGTGTCGCCTGGTTAACTCCGAAATTTTATGAAAAACCCGGTTTTCGCAATGCGTTGCTTTTAGGAGGTGCGCTGGGGTGGATTGTCCTGATACGACCTACTAATATCCTCATCCTGCTATTCATCTTTCTATACGATATATATTCCCGGGATGCCTTGCGCGCAAGGGTAGATTTTATAGGAACGCATTGGCGTAAACTCTGTGCTGCTGCACTGATGGCTTTTTTATTTTTTATTCCTCAAATGTGGTATTGGTACGAGATGACGGGTAGTTGGATGAGATACTCTTACGAAGGAGAGTCTTTTATATACTGGGACAGGCCGAAAGTGTTTGCTGTATTGGCAGATGTCCAGAATGGACTTTTGCTTTATTCTCCTATCGTTCTATTCGCTCTGCTCGGTATCGTATTTGGCTGCAGACAAAAAGCACATCAGGCCCCGGGGCTTTTCCTGGTATTTATAGCAGTTACTTATGTGTTTGCCAGTTGGTGGGCCTGGTGGTTCGGCGGGGCTTTTGGCCACCGTTGCTATGTTGAGTATTATGCCATTCTTTCTTTTGGTATGGCGGGATTTTATGAGACTGTCTTTCGTAGCCGCAGTTGGCCGCTCCAGGCAGGTGTATTGCTTACAGCACTATTTCTCATGTTTTATGGAGCAAAGATGTCTTTGTTATACAACGAACTTCCCGGGCCATGGGATGGACCGGACTGGCGGTGGAACTGGGAAAAGATCCTGTGGATCTGGTCTCATCTTTTTGATTGGCACGCGGCACTATTTTTGGAGATCGCTCCCTCTTAAAAATACTAGTCTGAAAGAAATGGCGTGATCCGGCAATTTTTTTGCAACGTATTCTTCAGTACATTGAAAAATGCGGTTTAGTTAGCTGTTAAGGCTAGTACTTCTAATAGCGATTTTAATAGCTTTGTATTGGTAGGATCTGTACAGGACCACATTGTTTTAGCGACAGGCGAAGTGGATGTGACCAAACTTTTTTTGATGAAGGGAATAACCAGGAATATCTTGTTCCTATCTATACTGACCATTTCCTTTCTGACTGTGAAGTCCTACGAGTGGATTTCCTTACGTCCCCAATCCGTACATCAGTGGAGACAGTCGGATTGTACGTCTTATGCCAGGATGTATGAGCAGGACCAGCGGTCTTTATTCAATCCGCGTGTACACTCTCTTACGGGTAAGAATGGCGAGATGGTAAGTGAATTTCCGGTTCTATATTTCATCGCCGGAAAACTGTACCATGTCTTTGGTCCCCATGAAGGTTTATTGCGTTTGCTGACACTGCTCACTTTCCTGTCAGGAGTTTTTGCTTTATACGGGCTTTCTCGTATGCTGATACATTCGGAGTGGCTGGCTTTTTTGCCTCCCCTCTTCCTGTTTTTTGCGCCATACATTAATTACTATTCGGTGAACTTCCTGCCAGATCTTCCGGGGCTTTCCATGGCGCTGTGCGGATGGTATTTTCTGTTTTGCTACTTCAAGGCGGAGAGGGAGCGTTCGCTATGGTTTGCGTTCTTCTGCTTTACATTAGCGTCTCTCTTCAAGATAAGCGCTGCTGTAAGTCTAGTAGCAGCTACGCTTCTTCTCATACAGTTCTGGATGCAGAAGGGCTATTTGTCGTTCCGATTTTCGAATACGAAAAAACTCTATGGCTATATGGCCGTTGCGGTCATCTGCGTATCTTATGGTATACTTGGTCTTTGGATACTTTTTGCCAAGTACTACAATGCACAGAGTGGCAATGGGGCCAATCTGCTTGGCATATTGCCCGTGTGGGATATGAGCAGGGAGGCAGTGTTGGATACCTTCCGCATATACGGTACTAAATGGTATCGCCAGATATTATGGCCCCCCTTCTATTATTTGACAGTACTAAGCCTTGCGGGTTTATTTATCTTCTGGAAAAAGATCCCTCCAATGTTGCGAATGAGCACAGTCTGGCTTCTGTTGGGTCAGGGGGCGTATGTGATCTTGTGGTTCGATACTTTCTATCATCATGACTATTATCTGGTCAATACATTTATCCTACCTGTTTTTTTATTCCTGGTACTTACTTATCTGGTTGACAGGTGGACTTTTGATACAAAGAAATTAGCTGTCCGATATGCTGCAGGGGGTGTGATGACACTACTTATGCTGGTGGCCGCCATTAATTGTCGCAGCGCTCTGCAAGCCAGGTATGACGGTGTGATGTACGAGTCCTGCAACAAGGATCTCTATGATATCGAGCCTTATCTGCGTTCACTGGGATTGAAATGGCAGGACAAGGTTTTCAGCGCGCCGGATCCAAGCCCCAACATAACCCTGAACATGATGAACCAGCAGGGGTGGAGCGAGGCATACAATACACACGATTACAACATTGACTATTTTCTATGGGCCGGTGCGGACTTTATGATCATCAGCGATTCTACCGTGCTTCAAAATCCTTTGTACAGCAAATATGCAGGACATCAGATAGGCCAGCATAAGTCCGTCAAGGTGTATGACCTTCGCCCGTACAAGCAGGTGCAATAAGCCCGCGCCAGTGACCGGGAGGCAAAGAAGGAACCGGTACTTTGTTTATCGGCGGTTTATCCCTTTGTAGAGAGCAGAGTTGTTGAGGCCTAGTCGCTGCAGAAAGAGGCCCCCCGAAACTCGCAGTACTCCCAGGCCATACTTCACCGACCGCCTGAAACTGATCGAAGAAGCCTCTTCAAAGTATTTCGTCGGGCAGGTTACCTCTGCGATACCGAACCTGGCATAGATGATCTGTGCGAGCATTTCATTATCGAATACGAAGTCGTCCGAGTTGCTATTAAATGGGATAGCCTCCAATACCTCACGACTGAAGGCCCTGTATCCCGTGTGGTATTCCGATAGCTTGTGCCCAGCCAGTAGGTTCTGTGCGAAAGTCAGGAACCGGTTGGATACATACTTGTACATAGGCATGCCGCCGCGTAGTGCGCCATTGCCTAGTATACGCGAGCCTAATACGACATCGTACAGGCCCTCACCGATGATATTGACCATCGATGGGATGAGCTTTGGCGTGTACTGATAGTCTGGGTGGAGCATGATGACGATATCGGCATCCAAAGAAAGCGCGTAGTTATACAACGATTTCTGGTTGCCGCCATAGCCTTTGTTGCGCTCATGGGAGATGATATGCCGGATGCCCAGCTCCCGGGCTTTGGAGACGGTGTTGTCCTTGCTCGCGTCGTCACAGAGAACTACTTCATCGACAAGATCTCGCGGGATCTCCGCAAAGGTTTGTGCCAGCGTCAGCTCGGCGTTGTATGCCGGGAGGACTACTACGACCTTCTTTCCTTTATACATAGGCCTGCAAATATAGGACTATTCTTCTTCGCCCAGGTCCCCGGATGGATCTGCCGCAAGCAGCCCTTTTGCACTGAGGTACTGAAACCACTTGATCACTTTGCGCATATCGCTGACCTTAACCCTGTCTTCGTCGTATTCCGGAAGTACCAGGCGGAAGTATGCAGAGAGGTCTTTGCTATTGTCTGCAGGTAGCGCTTCCGGGTGTTCCAGCATCGCCTGGAATACTTCCTTGAGCGGCGTAGAATCCGAGTAAGTGTAGATAGAGATGGACTCCAGTGGGGAAAACTGGTGGATACGTGAAGGCGCAAACTTGCGTTTGCCACTGTCCAGGTCTTCTATGATAAGTCCGTTGTTTCGGTTGCCAACCACTTTATATATGCCTTGCATACCTGTGACGGCTACGAGATTATCCAGTTTCATGAGTATATAATATCGGGTTGCTTAGTAGTTTAATAATTTAGCCAACACTTCATCCAGCCTGGCGCTGGCGAGAAAATTCTTTTCCAGCGGGATGGCAAACGGCACGGGTGTATCCAGGCTTGCGCACCTGGTCACAGGAGCATCCAAATACTCAAAGAGATGCTCCGAAATATAGGCTGCAATCTCTCCGCCGAGACCGCCGAAGAGCGTATCCTCGTGCAGGATGCAGACGCGCCCTGTTTTCTTCACTGTACGCGCGATGGCATCGAAGTCCAGTGGCAACAGCGTCCGCAGGTCCACGATATCCGCATCTATATTCAGTCTTTCAGCGGCATCAACGGCCCAGTAACGCCCCATGCCATATGTGATGATACTCAGCTCTTCACCGGTACGGGCCAGATCTGCCACACCAATCGGTATGGTGTAATAGTCTTCGGGGACGAGCTCCGACTGGCTGCGATACAGTGCCTTATGTTCGAAGAATATGACCGGGTTCGGATCTTCAAGGGCAGCCGACAGGAGCCCCTTGGCATCTCGCGGTGTTGCAGGGAAGACTACTTTCAGGCCAGGCGTATGCGTAAACCATGCCTCGTTGCTCTGAGAATGGAACGGCCCGGCGCCGACCCCTGCACCTGCGGGCATACGGATCACGACGTCGGCGTTTTGCCCCCAGCGGTAGTGCAGCTTGGCCAGGTTGTTGATGATCTGGTTGAAACCGCAGGTCACGAAGTCCGCAAACTGCATTTCCACCATGGCCTTATAGCCTTTTAGACTAAGGCCCAGCCCGGCTCCTATGACAGCGCTTTCGCAGAGTGGCGTATTGCGCACCCGCTCTAACCCGAACTCTTGTACAAAGCCATCGGTGATCTTGAAAACACCTCCATAGGCCGCAATATCCTGGCCCATAAGGACCAGGTTCTCATGGCGCCGCATAGAATGACGAAGTCCGTCCGAGATCGCGTCGATATAACGCATCTCACGGGATGTCATATCCGAAGTATCTGTTGCTCTGTGAATGAATGGCGCGTATACATCGGCTAGCTCACGGGAGAGGTCGGGCGTGATCTCCGGCTCGTCATAGATCCTATCCAGTCCGGCATCGATCTCAGCTTTAATGGCACGACGGATATCTCCAATAGTCTCCTCTGTCAGCACGCCCGTCTCCAGCAGATAGGCTTCGTACCGGGCGATGGGGTCTTTCAGAGACCAGGCATCCATGAGTTCTTTGGGCACGTATTTGGTGCCCGAAGCCTCTTCGTGGCCCCTCATCCTGAATGTCATACACTCCAGCAGGACAGGTTCCGGACGCTCTCTCATGGATGTAGCCAGGTCCGAAATGGTCTTGTATACTTCCAGTATGTTATTACCGTCGATCGTGAGCGCTTTCATCCCGTAACCGATACCCCGGTCGGCGAGCTGCGCACAACGGAATTGTTCGGAGCTGGGAGTGGAGAGACCGTAGCCATTGTTCTCTATGAGGAAGATCACAGGTAGCTGCCATACGGCGGCTACATTGAGCGCTTCGTGAAACTCTCCTTCGCTCGTACCGCCTTCGCCCGTAAATGCCAGGGAGATGCGCTGTTCCGATCCTAGCTTGTGCGCCAGGGCCACGCCACCCGCCAGCGAAAGCTGTGGGCCAAGGTGTGAAATCATCCCAACAATATGGTGCTCCATGGCGCCGAAATGGAAGGAGCGTTCACGCCCGTTGCTATAACCGGAAGCCTTGCCCTGCCACTGCGAGAAGAGGCGCTCAAAGGGCATTTTCCTTGCCGTGAATACACCCAGGTTTCGATGCAGGGTGAAGATGAACTCATCCTCCAGCAAAGCTCTCGTGGCTCCTACGGCGATGGCTTCCTGGCCGATCCCGGAAAACCACTTGCTGATCTTGCCCTGCCTGAGCAGGATCAACATTTTCTCTTCTATAAGACGAGGTCTTACGAGGTCGCTGTAAAGAGAAACCAGCAACTCATCCGAAAAGCCGGCCCGGTCAAAATGCATGTCGTTGGATACCATAACTGTTGCGAAAACGGCACCAAATATCGTAAAATTAAACCAGACAGCATGTGTGCTTTTCCAGGGTATCTATTTTCACTCCCTGAACAAAATGAGGCCTGGCAGATTACCTGGCTACCTGAAATAACCGTCGGGGAGGAACGGGCCGTTGAGCGAGTCCGGCAAGAACTCTTCTCCCTCCGGGCCCAGCAAATCGAGGCCTTCCAGGCTGTCCGTGGGCTCCAGTTCGTCTTCATACCATCCTGGCGGGCAGTCCAGGCGTTCGCGCACGGTCTTGTCGGCCGCAGGGTACCGTGCTTTTTGAAGTGCTTCAAACCGTTTTTCGTTGTCCTGGGTGATTTTGCGGAAGAACCGCCCCCAGATCGGGAGTGCAGTATGGTTGGCCTGCCCGTAAGCCGAAGAGCGGAAATGAATCAACGGGGATTCGGCTCCTACCCAGACACCTGCCAGCAGATCGGGTGTAACACCTACAAACCAGCCGTCGGCATAATCCTGGGAAGTGCCGGTCTTTCCAGCCAGATCCCACTGCGGGGCATATTCCCAGCGGGCACTGGCTCCGGTGCCCCGCTCAACAACTCCCTTCATGAGCTGGAGCATCATATCAGCAGTAGTGGTATCCAGGGCCTGCGGCCTTCCCGTAGCCTCTCTCGTATAATCGACCAGCACATTGCCGTGCCTGTCTTCGATACGCAAGACCATACGCACCGGAGTACGCCGCCCGCGATTGGACAGTGTATTATACACTTCCAGCAACTCTGTCAGCGAGGCATCGAAGCCACCGAGACAGATACCCGGCTCATCGGGTATGGGGCCCTTGAAGCCCAGCCGCTGGGCCATATTAATGACATTGCGTATCCCTGCTCTGATCCCTACTTCTACAGCGATAACATTGATAGAGCGGTTGAGGGCGCCCGCAAACGTGAATTGTCCGCCGTATCGTGCATCTACGTTCTTAGGTGTATAGTTGTCGAACTCCTGGTGTATGATGATCTGGTTTTCCATGAACATACAGGGGTCGATGTCTTCTTCGATAGCCGTAGCGTACACTACGGGCTTCATCGTGGAGCCGATCTGTCTGCGTGCCTTCACATGATCATACTTCAGGAAACGGAAGTCGATTCCGCCTACCCACGCCTTGACAAAACCCTGCCGGTCAGTCACCAGCATACCACAATGTAATGTACGCGCGTAGTGCTTGATCGAATCAATGGGGCTAAGCATAGTGTCTGCGGGACCTTGCCAGGTAAACAAGGCCATATCTACCGGGAGGCGGAGTATCGAATCCGCTTCCGTGTCCGAAAAGCCCTGCTCCCGGAGCGAGCGGTAGCGTGCCGTACGCCTGACCTGGTCCATGATATAGCTCTCGTTGCCCCAAGGGTCCTCTCTGCGCCATTCGCTGTCAAATTCTCTCTGGAGACGTTCCATGTGTTCGAGTGCCGCTTCATCGGCGTAGCGCTGCATAGCCGTGTCCAGTGAGGTGTATATTCTCAGGCCGTCTGTATATAGATTGTAGGCTTCGCCGGAGGGTTTTTGCATCCCTTTGAGGAGTTCGTCGAGCTCCAGCCTGAGCGATTCCCTGAAATATCTTCCGATGCCGCGCTGGTGATCCTCGACAAAGGGCCTTACTTCCATGGGCAACCGGACAAGGGAGTCGAGCTCCCATGTTCTCAGCATTTTCTTGTCCGCCATCAACTGCAGGACCAGGTTACGTCTTTCCGTAGCTTTGTCCTGGTTGACAAGCGGGTTATAGGTTGTAGTCGCCTTGAGCATACCGATGAGGGTCGCTCCCTCTTCCACGGTCAGTGCGGCCGGTGTAGTGTTAAAATACCTGCGGGCGGCAGCCCGGATACCGAATGCATTGCTTCCGAACGGAACGGTATTAAGATACATCGTAAGGATTTCCTCCTTGCTGTATACCTTCTCGAGCCTTCGGGCGATGATCACCTCCCTGAGCTTATTGATTACAATGGAAAAACGACCGATATTCTTGCGGCCGTAGAGGTTTTTGGCCAACTGCTGGGTGATCGTACTGCCTCCGCCGGCTGATCTGTCGCCGCCGAGGATGGTCTTGAAAAGTACGCGCATCCAGGAGCGGAAGTCAACTCCGCTGTGCTGATGGAAGCGCTCATCTTCCGTGACGATCAACGCATCCAATACATGAGGAGCAATCTCGTCGTAAGCGACATTGGTCCGGTTTTCGATGAAGTACTTGCCGAGTAACGCACTATCTGCCGCATATACCTCAGACGCCTCAGGCATTTCGATCTCACGCAATGCTTTTCTCCCGGGTACAGGCCCGAAGACATCCCAGATCAGCAGCAGATAAAACAGCCATAGCAACAGCAGGACGGTAGCGGCTGATCCCAGCAATAAACGAGCCCAGCGTGGTTTAGTCCGATACCAGGCAGCTATATGCAGGAAGACACTTTTGATCTTGTCCAACCAGGATCTTGTCATATTAGGAGTGCTAAGGCAGATTTAACCGGCCTGCAGGACTTTCCCGATCACTTCAGTGGACCGCAAAGGCCTGAAAAGCTCAATATGGAGGTGAAAATAATGCAATAAGCAATGGAGTAAATGTTGCCGCTGGACTTTGGTACACAAAATCTCGTGCGCCCCCTTGTTGTCCTTTGCGAGCAGTTCTTTCAGGAGCGCAGTTTGTTCGGGATCAAGCGAATCGGCATGGACCGGGGGCCGGGCACAGAAGGTCCCTTCTCTGAGGTCAAAGCAATATCCATCCCGGTACATCTGCCGTTCGGGACCGAAGCCGAGCAGGATGCTCAGCCGGCAGAGGAAAACCAGTGGAGTGCAGGCAGCTACTGTTCCCGGGAGGTCCAGGTCCCGGATACTGTCCGCCAGGTAGGCAAACAGATCTTCATTGGCAGTTCGTTCATGAATGGCGTTCCGGGCTACCTCTGCCATAAACATGGCGACGGCGCTTCTGCGGATATCAAAAGATGCGACCGGAACATATGCCAGGTGCATTTCGCTGATCCTGGAGAGAGATTGAAGTTCTTTCTCGTAAACCAACAGATCGAGGATATGCAAAGGTTGCAGGAGCGCTATCCTGGTATGCCCTTTCTTTGAATACACGCCGTTGACCAGGTAGCTCCGGAGTCCGAAGGCTTCGGTATAGATGTCGGTGATCAGGCTATTGTCCCTGAACTTTTGTGTTCTGAAAACGATCCCTTGTGTTTTGGCCAGCATGAGCAGGTAGTATCGGTCACAGTATTTCCAGGCTTATCACCAGTCGCTGCTGTTCATGGTCCCGGCTGAGTTGCTGAAGTGGCTGCGGGTCTGTAGTCGCTTCTTCTGGCGTGTCACGATCAGCCCGGCGATGGCTGTCGCCGGATCCGGGCCTGAGAGTGCGATCTTTATAGGCGTTTCATCCACGTCCAGCCTGTATAGCAGGCTTAGCAGGAAATCAGGTCTGTCCTGCAGCCACTCGGCGACCGTGGCTATAAGCTGCTCCATCAGCGCCCGGGGATCCGATGCAATATGGGCGGCAGGCAGCTCAAAACTGTGCCGTAAGGTATCGCCGATCACGCTGTCGTTGTGTGCGCTGCTATCCTGCATTCTCCAGAAAATTGAGGATCTCGTCTACGAATTTCCGGTGGTTGGCCAGCCGCGGTACTTTGTTCTGACCGCCGAGTTTGCCTTTCGAGCCCATCCACCGTAAGAATGTACCTCTGGGTACATTGATCATTCGCAGTTCATCCAGGGCGAGGCTTTTTGTCCGCTTCGCTTCGTAGTCAGAATTCAGTTTTTGCAGATTGAGATCGAGGTGCGTCCTGAACGAAGCCAGATCTGCAGGCTCTTTTTCGAACTCGATGATCCACTGGTGGCCTCCTTTGCCTTCCATACTCAGGTAGATCGGGGCCACCGTATACTCTCCAACCACTGCATTGAATGCCCGGCAGGTCTGCGCCAGGGCCAGATCGGTATTCGCCACGATCACTTCCTCTCCGAAGGCATTGACAAACTGCTTGGTCCTGCCCGTGATGCGGATCCTGTATGGTTTTGTGCTTGTAAAAATGACCGTGTCGCCGGGAGTATAGCGCCATAGTCCGGCATTGGTCGATATAACGATCGCGTATTGTATACCTGGTTTGACATCCTCCAGCGGGATAGTTTTGTCGGTATCGCCACTGAAATAATCGTTGATCTCGATGAACTCGTAATACACCGAATTGTCTACCAGCAGCAGCAGGTCCTGGGACCCCGGGATATCGCTGACCGCAAAGTAGCCTTCAGAAGCATTGTAGACTTCCATGTACAGGAAGTCCTCTCTCGGGATCAAAGTCTTGAACTGTTCCCTGTAAGGCTCGAATCCTACGCCTCCATGTACATATGCTTTGAGATTGGGCCAGATCTCCAGCATATTGGAGGCCCCGGACTCTTTGAGCAATCTCTTGAACAAAACGAGGTTCCAGGTAGGGACTCCGCCAAACATGACGATCTCTCTGTCCTGGATAGTGGCGGCGGCGGTACGTTCGATCTTCTCTTCCCAGTCCGAGAGCAGGGCAATGCGGAAATCCGGCGCATAAAAAGGCCGGCCGATCATCGGCATATGGTGTATCATGAGGGCGGATATGTCCCCGTACCTGGTGGACGGATTCGCCTCGTACCTGCCCATCGAGCCACCCATGACGAGGCTCTTGCGTGCAAAGAACTCCAGCCCCGGATCATGCTGGTAGAGCAGTGTCACCGTATCCCAGGTGCCGCGGATATGACAGCCGTAAAGGTTTTCCTTGGGTACAGGGATGAACTTACTCTTGTCGTCGGTAGTACCTGAGGACTTCGAATACCAGGAGACGCGGCCGTTCCACAATACATCCTTTTCGCCGCGCATCATGCGCTGTATGTAGGGTTTGGTATCTTCATAGTCCCACACCGGCAACCGGTCTCTGAAAGCCTCTTTGGTGCGGATGGAGTTGAAGCGGTACATCCGGCCTATCTCCGTGCCGGAAGCAGTCTGAAGCAGTTTTTGCAGGACGGTATCCTGCGACTCGTGCGGGCGCGTCATGAGCCTGCGCAGCCGCTTGTACCTCCATTTGAGATACTGAGCTACTCCCTGATTTGTAAGATATCTCCAGAATGGAACCATATCGAAGTGCTTCGGACTATGGGTTTTAGCAAAGATACGTTTTTGCGCGAATCGGAGACCGACCCGTCCGCAGCGTCAAAAGACATCTCCGCCCAGAGATGCCTAACCGACGGAGCAGGAAGAAAGTTCGTAAGCCGGGCTTCTAAAGATTATAGTGAAGTATGTGCGTGGATGTTTGCCGAAGTATCCGCAGCAAAACAAATACTCGACTTGCAGGCCGGAAGAGAAGTTCAGCGGGTCAACATGGATCTTTCTTCTGACCAGTCGATGTGCGGGTGGCTGGCTTCCAGTGAGTCCAATCGGTTGACCAGTTCAGAGCGGAATTTTGCGTAGACAGCTGTCTCGCTGTGAAAAGGTCTGTGCGCGAGACTTTTGCGAAGTTGCGCTATCCTGCTGGCCAGTTCAACTGTTTCCCGGTCATAGCACCACTCCTGCCACCTATTATATATATATGATATAGTTTCCGCGCTGGGGTGGAACCGGTCTTCCGCATAGAAGCGGTAATCCCTGAGTTCGTCGATCAACAGCTCGTAAGCGGGGAAGTAGCTGCAGTTTTCTACCGTATGGCACAGCTCGTCTATCGCGAGCAACAGCGAAGCTTTGCTGAGATTGCTGTCGATGATGCCGTCTCTCCAGTGTCTCACAGGACTCACGGTGAATATGATCTTCACTGACGGATTGACTGAGCGAATGGCTTCTATGCCGGCCTGCAGGAGCTCTACGACCTCTCCTGTACGGAGCCGTGAGGGTGAGAACATCGAAGCGGGCGCCTTGTGGCAGTTGGCTACGATCCTGCCGGAGGAAAGCAGGCGGTGTATCCTGGCACTGCCGAGTGTAATGACGATATATCTCAGCGTAGGTGCCAGTGCCCGCAGGGACCTGATACCGGCAGAGATATATGTGGATAGCCGCTCCTTGTGTATATCACTGATCCTGCCGTGATGATCCCAGCTATACCATACCTCCTGCTGGCTGGTCAGCAGATGGTCCGACCAGTCGATCCGGCCGCTGGCGTACAGGAGTAACCGGGTGATACTGGCGGGATTGTATAGGATACCGAAGGGGTTGATACTCACAGGGAGTTTGTGGCTGGCCATCTGTGCACCGATCTCTTCGGCAAAACAGGAACCGATCAGCAGGCCGGGGTCAGTATGCGTCCACCTGAAATCAGCCTGGCCGAGTTCGATCTTTTTTATCCACTCCACGGCAATCGCTATTTTGATGGCCGGTGAACATACGAAATGCGGTGCTAATTTTGCTATCTTCGAAATGTACAAGGCGGCTGCCATGCGATTTTTGAAAAGATTATTGGGGCTGGAAGGAGACAAGGCATTGGGCAAACCTGATATTCAGTTTGGCCGGTTTACGGACGCCCACAAAGCTGATGAGAACTACGATGCCTGGGATCGTTCTGTCGCGTACTTTGACCAGGGAGACTATACCGGGAGCTTCATGGCTTTCTTTCGTTATCTCGAAGATGCGGACAAAAGCAATATTCGCTGTTGGGAAGAAAAGAACCTGATCAAGTTCGAGATCATGCAGGGTTCCAAGCTGATCAGGGGATACGTGGACGGGATCATATTCAAGGCAATTGCAAAAGTAGCCAGGGCGCGTGAACTCAATGTGTCCTTCATGAGGAGGCTTATGGAGCAGAATTTTGTGCTGAGGTATGCCCGGTTCTGCCTCGATCCCGATTCTGATCTGGCGATCGTGTTCGATTCGCAGGTTTCAGATGCCTCGCCCTACAAACTCTATTATGCACTCAAAGAGCTGGCACTCTCCGCGGACAAGCAGGATGATCTGCTGGTGGACGAGTTTGACCAGTTGGAACGTATCAACGACGGGCATATCCGTGTACCTTCGCCGCAAGAGCTCTCTGTGAAAGTCAGGTATCTGCGGAAATCGATCACCGATGCGCTGTCAGAGATCCAGACGGGGAGCACCAATCTTTACCAGCATGCAGGAGGGGCCGCTTATATACTGCTCGATCTTGCATTCAGGTTGGATTATCTCCTGAGACCGGAGTCATTTGTCATGGAAAAGCTGGAAGCGGTCAGTCGTATTTTTTTTGCGCAGGACCGCACGCCTGTGCAGCAGAAGGTTGTACAGATGAAGCGGGAGCTTGAGCTGGTACTCGAGCGTTCGGACGATGAGCTGGCGCAGGAGTTCTACAAGGCAGCCTATACCTTCGGGATCACCACCCCGGTCAATCATGACCGGTTAAGCAATTTTATCACGGGGGAACTCGGCAATATGAACTGGTATACAGAGAACGGGCATACGCACGCCGCTATGGCAGTGCCGGGCTATATCGTCGGGTATACCATGTTCAACTACGCATTGCCGGAGCCGGATATGGGCCTGCTGCACCTGTACTATGAAATCACGGAGCAAGCCTACTTCAACGAACTGGGTTACGATATGGAGTTTGTTGACGAACAGGGCAAACTCAACCGGCGGGAAATCCGCAGCGCAGTAGAGCGGGTGGAAGAGTTGTATGCAGACCGGTATGCTACCTGGAGCTTTCCCAGGCAGCAACTGGATACCAACAGTCTGACAGGATTTGCGCGAAGCTATCTCGAGATCGTTCGCGACCTGAACATCAGACGCAAATAACCGCGATATCCCATGGCAGGTATTATAGAACGATACAAGGACCTGATCGTACAGATCGCCACTCCGTTCAGTACGGGGACCGGATTTTTCACTCCGGCGCATCACCTGGTCATCACCAACGAACATGTGGTCAGAGGTAATGCAGAAGTGGTCATGGAAGGCACGGCTTTCGAAAAGCAGCTTGGCAGGGTCGTGTTCACAGACCCCAAATACGACATAGCTTTCATAAGGGGGCCAGGCCGTTGTGAGGACGTGCCGGAATTGCGATGGGCTCAGGGCAGAGTGGCAGAAGGGGACCGGGTCATAGCGATCGGACACCCGTTCGGTCTTAAATTCACCTCTACCCAGGGGATCGTCTCAAACGCGAGGCACAGGCTTGACGACCGCTACTATATACAGCACGATGCAGCGCTCAACCCCGGAAACAGCGGTGGGCCGCTGATCAATGAAAACGGCGAGGTGCTGGGCATCAACTCTTTTATCATCAGTGATTCGGACAACCTTGGCTTCACATTGCCGGGCACATATGTACTCGATGCGTTGAAAGAGTTCAGCGGCAAAGGCGGGATGGCTACGGCTACCCGGTGCTTTGCGTGTTCGAATATCGTGTTCGACGACCAGACGGACAAAGGATATTGCCCTTCCTGTGGTTCCAGGCTTCAGCTGCCTTCACGTATAGAGCCCTACGAGTCAACCGGTATAGCCAAGACGCTGGAGGAGATACTGGAAAGGATCGGTTATAATGTACAGCTTGCCAGGGTAGGCCCCAACAACTGGGAGATCAAGCACGGCAGCGCCAGGATCAACGTTTCCTATTACGAGCGTACCGGACTGATCATCGGGGATGTATATCTTTGTAGCCTCCCCCGTACGTCGATCAAGGAAATCTACGCGTATCTGCTTATGCAGAACTACGAGATAGAGGGGTTGACATTCAGCATCAACGGGCAGGATGTGGTGCTCTCTTTAATAATATACGATAAATATCTAAAAGTGGATACCGGCGTGCAGCTGCTTAAGCGTTTATTATACAAGGCAGATTACTATGACGGGATACTGATCGGGCAGTTCGGGGCCTTGCATAAAGATCCGGACAGGGATGCCTAGCCAGCATATTTTTTCGTCGACTAAAATTTGGCAAGTAGTTTATTTTGCTATTTTTGGGTTCGCTGTTCCGAAATTTTAACTTTTGATACTGTTGAAAGTTCCTATTTTTACCAGCTGAACGTTTTATATCTACGACATAGAATTGTTATGATGAGAAATTTGCTTTACGGGATTTTAGCAGTAGTTGTGGGATTAGGTTCAATCAGGGTGCAAGCTCAGGATATACATTTCTCGCAATTTTATATGTCGCCGCTTAACCTCAACCCTGCAATGACAGGGGTGATGAACTGTAAAATCCGCCTGGTAGGGAACTATCGCAATCAGTGGTCCAGTGTGTTGCGCGACAGAGCATTCAACACGTATTCCGCGTCTTATGATCAGCGATTCCCGACGGGACGTTATGACTATTTCGGGGTCGGCGCTACCTTTTGGGGCGACCGCGTCGGTACAGGAAACTTTGCGACTACCCAGGCCAAGATATCCGGTTCATACAGCCGTCGCATGGGAGGGGATCGTGTGCGCCGGCACTATGCAGTAGTAGGAGCGGAAGTAGGCGTTTCTCAGAGGAGCCTCAACTTCCAGCGCCTTCTGTTCGGAACACAACATGACGGAAGAGGAGGTGGAAACCCTGATCTTCCTTCTTTCGAGCCGGACTATGAGCGCGACAAGTTTCTCTTTGCGGACATGTCCGCAGGTCTGCTTTGGTTTTCTATTCTTGACAAGGATAACAGCTTCTATGCAGGTCTTGCATATAGCCACCTTAACAGGCCCAACCAATCATTCGGGGACGGTGACTATGTGCCGCTGTACGGCAAGCTCACATTCCACGCAGGTGGAGATCTCGCATTGGGCTCCCAGATGAGCGTGCTGCCGGGAGTGGTTACCCTGTTCCAGGGGCCGTCCTTCCAGCTTAACTTCGGTACTTCTTTCCGCTTTACTTTCCAGCAGAACAGGTATGAAGAGCAGTCCTTCCAGCTGGGTATATGGACACGTCTCGCCAACAGACCTGAGAAAGGGGTGTTGAACGATGCGATCATCCTTTCCACGAGGTTTGACTACAATAATTTCGGTATCGGGTTCAGCTATGATATCAATACTTCTTCTCTGCGGAATGCTACAAACGGTAACGGCTCCTTCGAGTTTTCACTGCTGTATAACATTTGCGGTCCGGAGGACAGAGGTGTGTACTGCCCCAAATTCTGATCTCCTATAGCTGGTAAATCGACTTTTTTGGGCGACTGAGGTCTCCGAGTATTATCCCCTTCCTTCCCAGGCTTTTCAGCGCTGGACGTTGGGTATTATCTGACGAGATATCGTCACCAAATTTCTGAGTCTATGTTCGGAGCAAAGAAGAACGACGGCGATTCTGTATCTGTCAAGAGCAGCAATGCCGGTGGCCTGGCAGTCAATCTCCTCGCCGGTGGTACCCAGTTTGAGGGAAAAGTAAACTCGGAAGCCGACTTCAGGATCGATGGTCATTTCAAAGGGGACCTGATCTGCATGGCTAAGGTGATTATCGGCCCGTCCGGTCACTTTGAAGGTAATATCCAGTGTGTAAATGGTGTGATCGAGGGTAATTTCAAGGGCAATGTTCAGGTGAAAGAGCTTCTTGAAGTGCGTGAAAACGGGAAACTGACCGGCCATGTGCGTACCGGCAGGCTTTCTGTACAGGCCGGTGCTATCTTCGATGTACAGTGCAGCATGGGGGGAAATGCCGTTAGGGTAGAATCCACACTACTGAAAGAAATTCCTGCAAATGCGGGTACTTCGCCTTCCAAAGAAGCAACACTTGTCCGTTAAACCCCGCAGCAATCCGCCGGGCAAGATGCGCCAGTACGTCCGATACTCGGGTATGGCCATGCAGATCATCGGCGCATTGCTTATCGGTTATTTCCTGGGTAACTGGCTGGACAGGAAGTTCTCAACCGAAAAGCCGTATTTCACGGCGATCTGTGTTTTGCTGATGCTCTTTGCCTATTTTTACGCGATTATTCTGGACACCAGAAGACCCCGTAAATGACTACTCCTGCTTTCCTTCGCGTCTTTCTGCCGACAGTGGCAGTAGCTGTTCTGATGACCTTTCTGCTCCTGCTGTGGCAGCCGCTGCAGGGTACGGAAGACTTTGCAGTGATATCCATGATCTTCTTTGTCGTGCTGACGGTGGTCATCTTCTATGGTGGGACCTGGAGCGCCGGGCATGCCAATAAGATGATGTTTTCTTACTTCTCCATGCTGGTTGTACTGGCCAAGATCATCGCTGCGATAGGACTGATGGTTATCTATCAGCAACTGGCCAACCCGCCGACTCGGAATTTTGTCGTACTGCTCGGTGTGCATTACTTAATATTCACGGTCGCAGAGGTAATCATACTCATGCGCCTGGCAAAAATGAAATAATCTTTTTCTCATGGAGCAGCGCTTTCGCATCAAAGTGGATGATCATCACAGCTTTGAGTTGTCGGAGACCGGTATCAGGCAGTGGGATGTAACGGAGACATCGGATGGTAAACTGCATTTCATACTGGACGGACAGTCTTTCACAGCTAACCTGGTATATGGAGACACGTATGAAAAGCAATACAGCGTCGAAGTCAACGGTCAGCGTTTCGACATACGGATGCAGGACGAGCTGGATCAGCTGATCCATAAGCTGGGCATGAAATCTGCATCTAGGAAGGACTCCAATCACATACTGGCTCCTATGCCGGGGCTCGTGGTAAAGATTCTTGTATCGCCGGGTGATATATTGGAGGCCGGGCAGCCTGTACTTATCCTGGAGGCGATGAAAATGGAAAATGTACTCAAAGCCGGCGGAGCAGGCCGGGTACAGGAGATCCGCATAGAACCCGGCAATACAGTGGAGAAAAATCAATTACTTGTTTCGATAGAACCTGTTCCGGCGGGTTCCTGAACCTTTGCGGATCGGATCAGGCCGGGTATTCTGCCCAGTTGCGTGGCGTCTCGTAAAGCCGCACCTGCAGGTCAAACTGTTCATCCAGCCTGGCTCTCAGTAGTTTCCATATCAGAAAACAGATGTTTTCCACGGTGGGGTTGACGCCCTGCAGTTCAGCTACATCCAGATTGAGATTTTTGTGATCCAGGCGATCTTCTACTTCCGTGCGAAGCAGGTCGCGGAGATAGCTCAGATCGATCAGCATGCCGGTCTCGGGATCGGTCTCGCCTGATACTTTTATTTCGACCTCGTAATTGTGTCCGTGGTAGCTTGGATTGTTGCAGGGGCCGAAAAAGCTACGGTTTCGTTGCTCGTCCCAATGAGGGACATGAAGCCTGTGAGCGGCGTTGAAATGAGCGCTGCGAAAAACGGAAATACGCATGAGTCGGCCGGGTTTGGCGGTGTAAGGTACGTCACTAGCAACAAAAGCCCGCGAGTCATTGTTGCAGCGCTAAAAACACCAGTTTCCGTGTTGAAAGCAGCTATCCTTTATTTGTCTATTTTTACGGTCATGACGAATCCGCATACATCTATACACGCCCTAAAGGCAGAGGGCCTCGACGGCGGGACCATTGACTTCAGCGCATTTAGGGGCAAGAAGATACTGGTGGTCAATGTGGCGTCCGAATGCGGGTATACACCGCAATATGCCCAACTGCAGGAGCTGTACGACCAGTTTGCCGGCAAACTGGTTATTGTCGGTTTTCCATGCAACGACTTTGGCGGGCAGGAGCCTGGCAGCAATGAGGAAATAAAGTCATTTTGTCAGCGCAACTACGGCGTCAGTTTCCCGATGGCGGCAAGAGTGACGATCAAGGGTCCGGACCGGCACCCGGTATATGCCTTTCTTACGGAGAAAGCCAAGAACGGGGTAATGGATACGGAAGTGCAATGGAACTTCGGGAAGTTTCTCCTGGACGAAGAAGGGCGTCTCACGGACTATTTCCCAAGCGATGTATCGCCGCTCGCCGATGAGATCTTAAGCCGCCTGTAACCACCGGCTGATATGGTTATGGCCACCTGCCCATTCTTATGGTATCGCTTATGAAATTTCAACGGATACCCGGGCTTCCCGATACGGGCGCCCAGCTCAGATCGTTGATCTCCGGTCAACGTGTGCCGCATGCCTTGCTGCTGGCAGGTGCTCCGGGCTCTTGCCAGCTGTGGTATGCAATGGCTTTGTCGGCTGCGCTCCAGTGTGAATCACCTTCCGGAGGTGAGGCTTGCGGGTCTTGCAGCGCTTGTCACAAAACGCACCGGGGTATCCATCCGGATATACATGTTTACTTCCCGTTTGTCCGCCAGGAGAAGGAGAAGTCCAGGATGGCCGACTATACCGAAGAATTCAGGCAGATATCCCTCAAGAAACCTTATATGGACTCCGAGGAGTGGTTTGCTGCTATGAATGCAGAGCGAAAGTCAGCCAACATCACAGCCGAAACATGCCGTGATATACTAGGGCAGCTCAGTCTGATGCGCTATGAGGGAAAGTATAAGGTAATTGTACTTTGGTTGCCGGAGTATCTCGACAAAGAAGGTAATATACTGCTGAAACAGTTGGAAGAACCGGAAGAGAATACAGTAATCATACTGGCCTCCGAAAACCAGGAAGCGATCTTGCCCACCATCCTGTCCCGTTGCCAGATACTCAGGACATATCCTGTGCCCGAGGAGCAGATAGCAGGATACGTACATTCCCTGGGTACAGGACAAGAAGATTCGGCTGAAGTGGCCTGGCTCTCCGGGGGCAGTCTCCCTGCTGCTCTCCGTATGGCGGAGGAGGGCGAGCATCTTTCCGGGCAACTGTTCCTTGACTGGCTCAGGACCTGCTACCAGGGCAGGCCCGGCGATATGGCGGACCGGGCCGACAGGTTTGAGGCGCTGACCCGCAATGAGCAGAAGAGATTCTTCCGGTATGGGGGGCATTTTCTACAGCAGGCGCTACATGCCCTGTACCTGGATGCACCGCAGCTGAGGTTATCCGCCTCCGAGGCTGTTGCCGTTCAGAAGATGAAGCCAATCCTGCACGTAGATCTTGTATCCGGGATCAGCCGTAAGCTTGACGAAGCGGCGCTTGCCATCGAACGCAATGCCAATCCTAAGGTGCTGTTCCTGGCCCTCAGTATTGGCATACACCGCATGTGGAGAGGGAAAAAATGAGGCCCGGGATTTTACGGGAAAGAAACTATCTTTAGCAGTTGATAGAAATCAGATTATGGCTTGTAAGGGTTGCTCGGTAGCCGGTAATGGTGAAGCAAAAGGTTGCGGAGGAGGCTGCGGCAGCAACGGATGTGGCTCAGGCGGATGTAATCGCCTGAACACGTATGACTGGCTGGCACATACCGGCATCGAGGATGCCAGTGCTTTCGGCATTGTAGAAGTGAGTTTCAAGAATGGCGCTCGCAAGGAGTTTTACAAAGTGGCATATCCTGCCGTGGTCCAGACGGGCGATATGGCCGTAGTGGATACAGGAGGAGGATACGATGTCGGACGTATATCGCTGACCGGCGATCTTGTACGGCTCCAGATGAAGAAAAAACGGGTTCAGGAACACCACGTACAGAACAATGTGGTGCGCAAGGCCAATGAGCGGGACCTTGAACGGCTGGGAGAAGCCAGGGCGCTGGAAGTTCCTACTATGGTACGGGCACGGGCGATCGCGCGAATGCTTGGCCTGGATATGAAGGTCGGAGATATCGAGTATCAGGGTGATATCCGTAAGGCTACTTTTTACTTCACTGCAGATGGCAGGGTAGACTTCAGAGAGCTCATCAGGCACTATGCCAAAGAGTTTCGCGTCAAGATAGAAATGAGACAGATCGGCTCGCGCCAGGAATCGGCCCGTATAGGTGGGTTGGGTTCTTGTGGCCGTGAGCTGTGCTGTTCCACCTGGCTTACCGATTTCAAATCGGTAGCGACTACTGCCGCCCGGTATCAAAACCTGGCGATCAATCAGTCCAAACTGTCGGGTCAATGCGGCAGGTTGAAATGCTGTCTCAACTACGAACTGGATACGTATATCGACTCCCTCAAACGATTCCCGGAGGAAAACATCACACTGAGATTCGAACAGGGGAGGGCGCACCACGTCAAGACCGATATCTTCAAAGGTATCATGTACTATAGTTATGAGCCGGAGAAGGGCCGCTCGGTGGTGATTGCGCTTGAAAAAGAACAGGTTCGTCATATACAGGACCTTAACAAACAAGGCAAAAAGCCCGCGGACCCCTCGGAAATGCAGTTCAGTTTCAACAACGATCAGCGTGAAGAGGTGGTAGTTGATTATGCTGACGTGACGGGTGGTATCGAGTTGCCCGACACCAAGCGCAAGAAAAGGAAAAAGAAGAAGAGCCGGCCGGGCAACCGACCCAATGGCCCGCAAGGGCAGCAAGGTAGACGCCCGCCCGAGAAAAAACAATAATCCATGCAATACGACCTCATCGTGATCGGGTCAGGCCCCGGCGGCTATGTAGCTGCTATACGGGCTGCCCAACTTGGTATGAAGACCGCTATCATCGAGCGCTACGCTACGCTGGGCGGTACCTGCCTCAATGTTGGATGTATACCTTCCAAAGCGCTTCTGGACTCTTCGGAGCACTATCACAATGCTGCCGCGAAATTTGCGGTCCACGGTATAGAGACAGGAAAGCTCAAGATAGATATGGAGCAGATGATCCGCAGGAAGAATGAAGTAGTGGACCAGACCTGCCAGGGGGTATCCTTCCTGATGAAGAAGAATAAAATTGATGTGTATCACGGACATGGCAGTTTTGTAGACCGAAGTACGGTACGTATCTCTGATCCGGCGGGCAAAGAGACTACCATATCCTCAGGCAAGATCATCATAGCTACGGGCTCAAAACCAGTGACTCCTGCCGCTTTCAACTACGACAAACAGCGTGTCATTACGTCTACGGAGGCGCTGAACATAACCAAAGTACCCGCAAGGATGGTTGTCATCGGCGGTGGCGTCATCGGGCTCGAACTGGGTTCTGTATTCGCCCGTCTGGGTACTAAGATCGATGTGATCGAGTTTGAGGACAGGATACTGCCGGGTATGGATAAAGATTGTGTGCGGGAACTGCAGCGCACGCTCAAGGCGCTGGGCATGGAATTTTACCTGGGACACAAGGTGACCTCGGTCAAAGGGACGAAGACCCAGGCAGAGGTACAGTTTGAGTCCAAGAACGGTGGAGAGTCCCAGGTGATCAAGGCCGACTATTGCCTGATCGCCATAGGGAGGAGGCCCTATACAGATCAGCTTGGTCTCGAAGCGGCAGGGGTGACGGTCGACGAGCGCGGCAAAATACCTGTGAACGATTCGCTGGAGACGAATGTGCCCGGTATCTATGCGATCGGAGATGTCATCAAAGGCGCCATGCTGGCACATAAGGCTTCGGAAGAAGGTGTCTTCGTCGTAGAGACCATTGCCGGCCAGCACCCCCACGTCGACTACAACCTCATCCCGGGCGTGGTCTATACATGGCCTGAGCTGGCCTCCGTAGGACGTACCGAGGAGCAACTCAAAGAAGCCAACATCCCGTTTAAGGTGGGCAAATTTCCCTTCAAAGCACTTGGCAGAGCGCGTGCAAGCACGGATACAGAAGGCCTGGTCAAGATCATCGCGCAGAAGGATACGGACGAAGTCCTGGGTATGCATATCACAGGTCCGAGAGCTGCTGATCTTATCGCTGCGGGTGTTACTGCTATGGAATTCAGGGCTTCGGCGGAGGATATCGCCCGCATGAGCGCGGCTCACCCTACATTTGCCGAAGCGATCAAGGAAGCGGCATTGGCAGCTACGGAAGACCGGGCCCTGCACGTCTGACGTCTCCCCCTGCGATCCTGTCCCTTTCCTAAGCCGTTGAGCATGACAGCCCGTTTCAGCTATGGATAAAGAACGCCTCGTCGAATTTGAGAATCGCCTCCTTAAGATGAAGCGGCATACGGGCAAATGGGCCCGTCGCCAGGGTATTGGCTGCTATCGTATCTATGATGCCGAGGTGCCTGGCTTTCCTTTTGCGATTGACTGGTACGAAGGAAAAGTCTATATGGCGAAGTATGCCGGCAAACAGGATGCCCGGGAAGGCCCGGAATCCGAGTCCTGGCTGGATGCCTGTATAGATATAGTGATGAAGATACTCGAATTGTCCGGCGAGGAGGTCTTTGTGCGGGAGCGACGCAGACAGAAAGGTCTTCAGCAATATGAAAGACTGAGCCAGACAGATCATCGCTTTGCCGTACAGGAAAACGGTCTTTCCTTCTGGGTCAATCTCTCGGACTACCTGGATACGGGTCTTTTTCTCGATCATCGTCAGACAAGGCAGATGGTTCGCGAGCGATCAGCCGGCAAGCGCGTCCTCAACCTGTTTGCTTATACAGGCTCCTTTACGGTCTACGCTGCTGCAGGGGGCGCTTCGGCGACGACGACGGTCGATCTCTCGCATACCTATCTCAACTGGGCGGCCAATAACCTGCAGATCAACGGATTCGATTCGGGGTACGATACGCCGCATCGCCTGGTTCAGGCTGATGTCAAGCAGTTTTTGGATGAACATCGCGAAGCATATGACCTGATCGTACTCGATCCGCCTACTTTTTCCAACAGCAAGCGTATGAAGGATATCCTGGACATTCAGCGGGACCACCCGCTATTGCTGGACAGGTGCCTGAGGCTTTCTGCTCCCGGAGGACTTATCTTTTTCTCTACAAACTATCGGGGATTCCGCCCCCAGTTTGAAGGGCTGCCTGCGAGAAATATACGGGAGATCAGCAGTGCTACAGTGCCGCCTGATTTTCGCAACAAACAGATACATCGTTGCTTTCTGATCGAGCGTTGAAGAATTGCGGGCGCACCCGGATCAGCTGATCTTGCTCCAGCGCATCACTTCCCTGAGTTCTCCCCGGATATGTCTTTTGAGCGAGGTGTGCGCGGGATCCGATAGCTCTGGATCATTGGTCAGGATTTCCTGTACGATCTGCCTGGCTGCGCTGAGGATGGCGCCATCCTGGGCCAGGTTGGCTATCCTGAACCCGGGCAAGCCGCTTTGTTGTGTACCTTCGATTGCCCCCGGGCCGCGCAGCTTCAGGTCTACTTCTGCAATCTCAAAACCGTTGTTTGTCCTGCACATGGTGTTCAGCCGCTCGCGGGCTTCCCTGGACAACTTGTAGCTGGTCATGAGTACGCAGTACGACTGTGCGGCGCCCCTGCCCACCCTGCCGCGCAGCTGGTGGAGCTGCGACAGACCGAAGCGTTCACTGTTCTCTATGATCATTACAGAGGCATTCGGCACGTTGACACCTACTTCTATGACCGTAGTGGCCACCATGATCTGTGTCGTCCGGTCCAGGAAGCGCTGCATCTCCCAGTCCTTGTCTTCCTGTTTCATCCGGCCGTGGACCACGCTGATCTGGTACTGTGGCATGGGAAAATGCTGCAGCAATGCTTCATAGCCATTGTTGAGATCTTCCAGGTCCACTTTTTCGGACTCTTCAATAAGCGGATAGACGACATATATCTGGCGTCCTTCAGCTATCTGTGTTTTCATGAAGCCGATCAGTTGCGGCCGGTACAGTTCGGACTTGAATATCGTCTTCACCGGTTTCCTGCCTGGCGGTAGTTCGTCAATGACAGATACGTCCAGGTCGCCGTATAGTGTCATGGCCAGCGTCCTGGGGATAGGAGTGGCTGTCATCACCAGGATATGAGGCGGGTGAGGGATACCTTTTTTCCAGAGCCGGGCACGCTGGGCCACGCCAAATCGATGCTGTTCATCCGTGATGGCCAGTCCCAGGCTCTTGAAGCGGACAGGGTCTTCAAGGAGGGCATGGGTGCCGACCACCATCGCCAGCTCGCCGCGCTCCAATTGTTCGAGAAGTAGCTTGCGCGCTTTACCTTTGATGCTGCCGGTCAGGAAGCCGATCCGTATGCCCATGGGCTCTAGCAGCGACGAAATGCTGTGGAAATGTTGTTGCGCCAGGATCTCCGTAGGCGCCATGAGGCAGGACTGGAAGCCATTGTCCCAGGCCATTAACATGGCAAGCAGCGCCACGATCGTTTTTCCACTGCCTACATCGCCCTGCAACAGGCGGTTCATCTGTATGCCGATGCCCAGGTCACGGCGTATCTCCCTGAGCACCCTCTTCTGAGCCTCCGTCAGCTCAAAGGGGAGGTGCTCGTTGTAGAATGTATGGAACTGTTCACCTACCTGCCCGAATACATAGCTTTTTGTCTGCTCTTTGCGCAGATGCTGCGAGTGCAGGAGCTTGAGCTGGTGAAAAAACAGCTCTTCAAACTTTAATCTCTTCTCGGCCACAAGCAATATTTCCTGGCTGTCCGGAAAGTGAATATTGCGCAGGGTCTCATAAGCACTGGGAAACCGAAGTTTTTTCACCAGGTAAGCCGGTAGGTATTCCGGTATGACACGCTCATCGATACGTTCGAGCAACTGTGCCATGATCTTGCGCCGGGCTTTGCCATCCAGGCCTTTGAGATTGAGTTGTTCGGTACTTCGGTAGACCGGAAATATCCGCGATACCTGCTCTCGGTGCAAGGCATCTGCCGAAAATATCTCCAACTCCGGGTGCGCGATCGTAGGCGTGCGGTTGAAGTAAGTGATGCGCCCGTAAGCTATATAATCCGTATCCAGCTTGAGGTAACGCTCCAGGTAGCGGATGCCTTTGAACCAGACCATTTCGAGCGTGCCGCTCTCGTCTTTGAATACCCCCCTCATACGCCGTGCCCGGCCGGCGCCAGCCAGACCAAAGTGGGTCAATTGGCCGATCAGCTGCACATACTGTCCTTCCTCGTGGATATCCGAGATCCGCTGGAAACTGCTGCGGTCTATATGTTTGACCGGGAAATCGAACAGTAGGTCCTGGGCCTTGTATATACCAAGCTCGGCTTTCAGGAGATCAGCTCTTGCTGGTCCAATACCTTTAAGGTAGCTGATATCTGCTTGCAATATGTCTGCTGGGCTACGGTCCATACTCTTGTCCGGGATTAAACGGGACTTGGTATACAGCTGTTCATGCGCAGCCTGTCGAAAGGCCGCCGGTCATGCTGCACAATGATACAAAATCCGGGGCGTACAATAATTGATGCTTTCATATAGCCGGGCAGCTGTTCATCGCATCCGCCAGGAGTTGTGAAGGAGGCTGAGGATCAAATCCGGGTTGATTATCCCCTCTTTAAACACTAGTTTTGTGGACCGGCTTCAATGAGACAGGACTATGGAAACGAAAAGACAGAGACAAGCAGCTGAGCTGATCAAACGTAATTTTGGACTGGTCCTGCAGGATGAGGGACTCTATATCTACGGTGCTGCACTGGTTACCGTGACGAGCGTTCAGGTGAGTCCGGACTTCAGTATTGCAAGGATATACCTGAGCGTGTACAATACGGAAGACAAACAGGAGCCGCTGCTGAATATAAGGGAGAATTATACAAGGTTGCGCTTTGCACTCGGTGAACGCATCAGGAAATTCATCCGCCGTATTCCCAACCTGGAGTTTTTCCTGGACGATACGCTGGATGAGATGTACAAGCTGAATGCATTATTTGACCGCATGGAAGCTAACCAGCAATTTGGCAACCGGGACGAAGAGGAGTGAGAGGGCTTATATTTTAGTGTATGCGGATCATCCGCGCCAGCCTTACGGGAAGCAAATACTCACGATCCCCGCACCGGATGGTGAAACTCTGTTCATCGCTTGTTACTACTACGATCATATCCCCGGACCTGAGATCGCGGCTCCATAGCTCTGCCGTGATATGCTCATTGATCTGGTCGCCGTGGATACGGGCCTGCTCACCGGCTCCCAGGTGAGAGATGGCCCTCAACGGGGTACTGGGGCGCAGTGGAATGGGTGACCCGTGCGGATCCTTTTCAGGATAGCCGAGTGTTTTCTCTACCTCGTCAAGCAGCTCTTCAGGCAACAAGTGCTCCAGCTTCTCGGCTTCCTCATGTATTTGCTCTTCATTTAGTCCGATCTCATTGACCAGGTATGTTTCCCAGAGACGGTGTGCACGCACCAGGTGGCGGGCAGCTGCTGTACCACGGTCAGTCAGGCGGATCTCGTTACCGGTTTTTTCCACCAGTTTACGGCGTTCCAGGTCTTGCAGGATCAGTTGAAGGCGCTGCGGCCTGAATGGGCCAGTCTTGAGATCGGCGATATTTACAGGACCTTTTTCCAGTTGCTTGTAGAGACCTTTTAAGAAATCTTCGCCCTCGATCTTCTTCCGGTGCGCTGCTTTTCTTCTCCACTTCATGAGAACACCTTTCTGTGGGGAGAAGATACCGGCGAGGAGATAGAAGCAGGCTGCCGTGACGGTCATAGCCGGTCCGGGCGCTATTTCGAGCAGGATAGCTGAGATCAGCCCGGTGACTCCGGCCGCCATGCCGATCGCGGCCGCCAGGAAGATTACACGCTTGAGATTGGAAGAGAGCATCAACGCGGTAGCTGCCGGTGTAATCAGCATGGAGACGACCAGTATGACGCCGACCATCTGCAAGGCCGAAACAACCGTCAGGGCCAGCAGGAACATCAGGTAGTATTGTACGGCACTGGAAGAGATACCCATTGTGTCCGCTACTACGGGCTGGAAAGATGTGATGAACAGGTGGCGGTAGAACACCAGTACACTCGCCAGTGTAAATACGCTCACAGAGGCAGTAAGCAGCAGGTCCGCATCAGAAACACCCAGCACATTACCGAATAGAAAATCCTTCAGGTCCAGGTGTACACCCCGTTCTCCGGAAATCAGGGATATACCGATCACGCCGAGGGCGAACATAGTGGTGAAAACGATACCTACGGCGGCATCCGCCCTGGTACTGAATGTCCGCTGTATCCATATAATAGCGAAAGCCGTGATCAGTCCGGCCAGGACTGCACCGGAAAAAAAGCCGATGCTGGAATACCCGAGCAACATGAACGAAAGCACGATGCCCGGCAGTATTGAATGCGAAAGCGCATCGCCGATCAACGACATGTTGCGCAGCACAATGAAGCAGCCCAGCGCTCCGCAGGTAGCCCCTACAAGCAAAGCCGCCCACAAGGCACGGATAGCCCAGGGGTAGGAAAATGCCTCATGCAGTACCTCCATATCGCAGGCTTTGTATTACCTGTAGGCAAATGTACATATCTCCTTTAAAGGCAAAGCCGATCTACAAGCCGAATAACATGCCTTCTTTCATTGCGTAATGAGAGGTGGCCATCTCGTGAAAACCATGCCTGTCCAGCATCCAGCGGATCAGCTCAAAAGCTACAACGATCAGGTCACGCCGCTCGGCCGGTATCCAGTCGATGTGACTCCGGGCCTGTGCATCAGACCTGCGGACCTGCTCGTACAGCGGGTGGAAGTTGATGATGGATAACAGGGCATACGGGGAGTTGTCGTCCTTGATCCCATAAGCGGCTTCCAGTACTTCAAATGTACCGGATGCGCCTACCAGAACCTGTGGGCTCCACTCCTTTACGGCTGCCAGCAGCGGAGCACATTGCTCATCGAGGAAATCATGCAGTGCCCTTACCGCTTCAGCCGCGATCGGATCGGCCCGGTGAAATCTGCGGAAAAGCACGGCTACGCCTACAGGAAAGCTGCCACTCCAGATGATCTCTTCGGAAGCTGCCAGGATGAATTCTACACTTCCGCCCCCGATATCCATAATAAGTACGGGCCGCTCAGTGATCGGATAAGCGTGTTTCACACCTTCGTATATCCAACGGGCTTCGTTTACCCCATTGATCACTTCTACTTCGAAGCCCGTCTCTTCCCTGACCTGCTCCAGGAACTCCGGTGCGTTGGCCGCCGTTCTCAGTGCCGCTGTCCCGAATGCCCTCGCATCAGTAAGCCCGTAGGCCGACAGGGCTTCCCTGAATCTGCGCAAAGCCGAAATGCCCCTCTGGAAAGGAGCCGCTCCGATCCGTTCGATCCCGTCCTGGGCCAGCCGTACGTAGATGCGGTCCCTGTAGAGGATCTTGATCTCTCTGCCGGTCACATCGGCTATGAGCAGATGGAAAGTATTCGTGCCAAGATCTATTACTGCTTTGACCGGCATATAGAAGTGTCAGTGTAGCATTTTAATTGGAAGCGGGCGGTGTCTTGCCTTGCATCTCATATATATTGTCCATGATGGCTTTATATATGGTCTTGCCGTCTTCGGAGAGTGCGTTGGCATATACCTTTTGGTTGTTCTTGAGGAATATGATGTAGGCGCACCGGTCTGAGAAATACAGTTCTCCGGTGTAAAGCAGCTCGGTGTCCTTCTTGAAGAAGATCATGGCAGTAAGCTTGCAGGCCGGGTCTATCTGCGCGGGCAGGCCGGATATATTCTCCAGGTCCTCCGCGATTTCGGAGCGTTCGTACATGCTCAGGCTGAAGTCAGGCTCAAAGAAACTGTAGTCTATACCAGTGCTGTGGGTAGCCAGAGCCTGTAATTCGGATACGGGCAGCGGGGGCAGGGCCTGGGTCGCAGCAGCCGGTGGCGTTTCGCCCGGGGATGCTGCAGGTTTGTCACTGTTGCAGGCGCTCAGGTAGCACAGGGACAGGAAAAGTACACCGATGATGGTGGTCCGGATCATAGATATAGGATTATAGGTCATAGAAAAGGCTCAGGTTCAGAAAATAGCTGCGCATGGACGGGTGTACAGAACCCGGTACTTTGTTTCTGTTGTACAGCAGGGTGGCGGAGCGGCTGTATTGCAGTTGTACCGACCAGCGCTGGCTGAGATGGAAGAGAACCCCTGCCATCCAGCTGATATCGTTGGTCCGGTATTCCTCGCGGGCGACGCCCAGGCCACCGTCTTGTACGGTATAGTCGAAAAGCCGGCCATAAGCCAGGCCCGCAAAATAATGTATTTTGTAGTAACCCTCTTCCACCAGCCAGTCCTTGACGTGAAAAGTCACAGGTACCTCCATATAGTGCAGTCTGATCCGGAGTACTTCGGGTGCGCTGAAAGCCAGAAAACGAGACATCGATCCCCGCTGGCTGTAGGCCAGCCCTATGCGCAATTCAGTGATGTCCGTCAGGTAGGTAATCCCGGATATGCCGCACTGTAGCCCGGGGCTGTTGTACCCATACGAGTAGTCGCCGTCGATCTGTGCCATATTGAGCCCGGCAAAGACAGAGGTCCCGAAGCGCTGTGCACTCAGCTGTTTCGGCAGGGAGCTGATCAAAAGGACCAGAATGCCGAAAAGCCAGGCCTGTTTGACGGATAATCTGTTTATTTGTAGTACCACCAGTTAAGTGTTCTGTCGACTTGTATGATCAAATATACCAAAAACAACCTTGAGAAGCTGGAAACAGCCTTCGGCCAGTTGGGATACAAGGTCCGCTATGAGAAAGGACAGTTCCAGTCGGGTTATTGTATCGTGGCCCAGCAGAAGGTTGTTGTCATCAACCGTTTCTTCGATATCCAGGCGAGGATATGGACGCTGCTGGAAATATTAAAAATCATCGATTGGCAGCCGGAAGCACTGGACCCGAAGCTGTCGGCCTGGCTTGAAGGCATTGTTCATCAGCAGGCGGAGACGCATGAGCAATGACCTTGCACTGCAAATGGACTTCCTCGGTACGGGGACTTCACAGGGTGTGCCCGTCATAGGCTGCATGTGTGCAGTCTGTAACTCCGAAGATCCAAGAGATATGCGTCTGAGGACCTCCGTGGCGGTCTCCTGGGGCAAACACCGGGTCGTAGTGGATGTAGGACCGGATTTCCGGCAACAGGTACTGCGGGCCGGATTCCGCGATCTCGATGCGATCCTCATCACGCACGAACACAATGATCATGTGATCGGGCTGGACGAGATACGGCCTTTCAACTTTATGAAGCGGGCTCCCCTGGCCGTCTATGCCACGGAGGATGTCCAACTGGAGCTGAAGCAGCGATTTGCCTATGTGTTCGATCCTGATCCTTATCCCGGCGCTCCAAGGGTCAGATTTCATACGATCCGCCCCGGAGATGCATTCACCGTAGGTGGTCTTGAAATCAGGCCTATCCTGGTACACCACGGAGATATGCCGGTACTCGGGTTCCGGTTTGGAGAAATCGTCTATATCACGGATGCCAAAACAATATCCGATGAACAAAGAGCCCTTATCAGGGGGGCGGGTATACTTGTGCTCAATGCATTGCACCACACACCGCATCATGCACACCTGAATCTGTCTGAAGCGCTGGACCTGATCAAAGATCTGAAACCCGTCCATACCTACCTGGTACATGTCAGTCATCATATGGGCCGGTACGCTGAGATCAACCCTCAGTTGCCTCCGGGTGTTAGTCTGGCATACGACGGACTGAGTATAACCTTGTAGCCTATGAACCGACTGGCGGGTGAATCGAGCCCCTACCTGCAACAGCATGCACACAATCCTGTAGCATGGTACCCGTGGGGAGACGACGCTTTTGAAGAAGCAGTACGTGCAGATAAACCCATATTGCTCAGTATCGGGTATGCGACCTGTCACTGGTGCCATGTCATGGAACGTGAATCCTTTGAGGACGAGGAGACAGCAGACCTGATGAACCGCCTGTTTGTCTGTATAAAACTGGACCGGGAAGAATATCCCGAACTCGACAAGTTGTATATGGAAGCCGTGCAGATGCTTCACGGACATGGGGGCTGGCCGCTGAATTGTTTTTTGCTGCCCGACAAGAGGCCTTTTTACGGAGGGACTTATTACCCGGCCGTGCCAGGGTATGGGCGGCCTTCATGGAAGCAGGTACTTGTCAATATAGCCGGGGCATATCGTACTAAGAAAGAGCAGGTCGCCGATCAGGCGGCCAGGCTGGCAGGCCTGATCGCAGGAGCAAGCGACAAGTTTATTCACCCGGTGGGTCCGGACATGACTGCCGGCATCTTTTCCGTAGAGGAGGAGGCGGATTTTATGCAGAAGCTTGAAGACCAGTTTGACACGGTCCATGGCGGTTTTGGCGGCGCCCCGAAGTTTCCTTCTACCGATGCCCTGAAGTACCTGCTGTTACACAGTTATTATTCAGGAGATCAGCGTGCGGCCCGGCATTGTTTCTTTACGCTGGATCGTATGCTGCTGGGTGGTATATACGATCAGGCAGGAGGCGGTTTCGCCAGGTATACGGTCGATGAAGCCTGGTCGGTCCCTCATTTTGAAAAAATGCTCTATGACAATGCGCTCCTGCTGGAGATACTGGCAGATGCATATGCTTCAGGTGGCCAGCCGGCATATTTCCGTAGCGCCCGGGACATACTGGCTTTTCTCAGGGATGAGCTTTTCAATGCTGAGTCAGGATTGTACTATAGCGCCCTGGATGCAGATTCGGAAGGATCGGAGGGGCGGTTTTATGTCTGGTCCTATGAGGAGTTTACCGCCTTGGCCGGGCAGGATAAGGACCTGTTCTGTGACTTTTTCGGCGTGGAGCCTGAAGGCAACTGGGAGGAGACCAATATTCTGCGAAGGCCGGCTTTCGAGGAAGAATACGCTCGTACTCAAGGGCTTGACGAGACAGATTTCGGTCGGCGGGTGAGTGAATTCAGGCGCCGCTTGATGGAGGCGCGCGCGCGGAGGCAGCGCCCGATCACGGATGACAAGCATATACTGTCGTGGAATGCATTGCTTGTCCCGGCATTCCTGAAGTGGCATATGTACACGGGGGATACTGATTTTTTGCAGGTGGGTCTGGATCTGTGGGAGTCTATAGATCAGGTATTTGCCGGTCCGGCAAACAGCTACGCAAGGGTGGCTATGGGGGCATCGGCCAGGCTTGCTGCCAACCTGGATGACTACGCCTACCTGATCCGGGCAGGTCTGGTTGTTTACCGGGCCACGCTTGACAGCAGTCACCTCGACAAGGTGGCCGGTCTGGCGGAGTTCGCCATAGATCATTTTCTTGACCCGGCCGACGGGTTGTTCTTCTATACCTTGCCTGGGGATGATAATGTGTTTGCCCGCAGGAAGGAGGTCTTTGACGCGGGGCTTTCCAATGCACAGGCGATCATGGCAGCGAATCTCCGGGAGCTTGGGCTTCTCAGAAGCAGGCCTGAATGGGGCAGGGCGGCAGAACGCATGCTTCTGGCCATCGGCCCTGCATTGATGAAATATCCGTCTGCACTGGCGGGGTGGGCCTGCTCAGCACTGATGACCGGGCGAAGCTTGTTTGAGATATGGTCGGGCGGCGTAGCCGGTAGTAAAGTGCTTACGGACGTAAAAATGCATTATTTACCAAACGTAATAATAAATCCCGCTGTAATTCATTATGTTACAGGCGTTTCCGGACAAGTCGCCGATGACGCCGGTATATGGATTTGCAGCGAATTCGCTTGTGAGCTACCTGTGAAGACAACGGAAGAATTGATTGTACGTATAAAAGAGCGCCGGTGAGAGCGAGGATACTGTGGTTAG
The DNA here is from genome assembly GCA_964537925.1 of uncultured Saprospiraceae bacterium. Classification (GTDB taxonomy): domain Bacteria; phylum Bacteroidota; class Bacteroidia; order Chitinophagales; family Saprospiraceae; genus SLDF01. The sequence goes on from CAZICV010000005.1 coordinate 52,137, forward strand.
GCTGGACAATGGCATTTCTTGGGGTAGCGGCACAAGCTCAGCAACCTGCACAGTACAGCCTTTTTTTCATGAACAAATATGGGTTCAATCCTGCCTACGCGGGCCTGGAGGGTGTAATGCACGCTACGGGTGTATACAGGAACCAGTGGGTAGGTATGGCACAGAATCCGAGATCGGGGCAGATCAATATACATACGCCTTACTATCAGTGGCATGGGGGGCTCGGTCTTGTTTTTGAGAATGACCAGGCTGGCGCGTACCAGGACAACCAGGTCCGTATCTCGTACAATTACGTGCGCGAACTCCCTACCGGGCTGTTGATCTCAGGGGGACTCGCAGCAGGCATTGTGCAGAGAAGTCTGGATGGGAACAAACTCATCACCCCGGACGGAAACTATGAGCCAGGACAGACTGATCACCACGATCCGAGGTTGCCTGCTGGCTTGGAAGTAGCAAGAGCTCCTAACCTGCAGGCCGGTATTTATTTGGCTTTCGGGCCGTTGGAAGGTGGATTGGCTGTACATAATCTGCTCAACAACCAGATCAGGTTCGGCGGAGAGTTGTCCGGCTTTACCCTCAGGAGAACGTATCTTGCCAATGCCGAATACGAAATTTCAAGCCTGGAGAGCTGGGTATTGACCCCGGCGTTACTCGTTAAAACAGATCTGGCAGAGACGCAGATAGATATTGCGTTAAAGGCAGTATATAACAACAATTTGTTTGGCGGGGTGGCGTTTCGGGGATACAGTGGAAAGTCCATTGACGCTTTTGTTTTATTTGGTGGCATAAAGTTGACGCCTTCTATTAATTTTGCATATGCCTATGATGCAACCCTATCTGCCTTGAGAACAGTGGGTCGTGGGTCGCATGAGATTGTTCTGACCTATCGATTTGGCAGAGCTCTTGGAGTCGGAGTCCCCGAAAAGATTATTTATAATCCAAGATTGTTGTAGATTGGCGGTTTCTAAGGAGGCATTCGGGCACATATTAGGCAAAATAAAATATTTTGCCGGATGTCTTTCGGAGAGAATTAAACTGAATTGAGAGTCAAAACCGGACAGAGAATTGGTGCGTATGACATTTTTTTAAAAATTTTGTTTTTGAAAAGCGGTCGAAGAGAGTATATTTACGCCCGTTTTTCATCTATAAGCTTTAAGGGAAATTATCTATATCGTCTGTTATGAAAAAACTAACCGTTGTTGTTGTAGGATTGCTGGCGCTCGCTGTGATGGTGAGTTCATGCGGAAAGAGCAGGCAGACCACCGGTCAGCTGATCGGGGTCCAGGACCGGCCCAATTGGAGGGGAATCAATCCTTACGGTATGGTCTACATTCCATCCGGAACACTGACGATCGGAGCAGGAGATCAGGACGTAAGGAGTACATATCTCCAGCGTCCCAAGTCCATATCGATCTCAGGTTTTTATATGGATGATACTGAAGTGACGAACAATGAATACCGCCAGTTCGTATACTGGGTTCGGGACTCGATAGCTCACGTTATGCTCGAGGATTATATCGACGATGAGCAGGGCAACCAGATGATCGATTGGGAGCTCCCGATAGACTGGGACGATGAAGGACTGGCAGATATGTACTATCAGGGTGATGATGTGTACAATGGCAATACGAAAGAACTCAATGCCAGTCTGTTGATCTACAACTGGGATTTCTTTGATACGCCTGCTGCGGCGGCGGACAGAGGAAAGTCTCCACGTAACAAGTTCATCCGGAAGCTGTCCAGGAAAGTATATCCCGACACGCTTGTATGGGCGAGAGATTTCGCATACTCGTATAATGAGCCGATGGCGAGAAACTACTTCTGGCACCCGGCGTTCGATGACTACCCGGTAGTAGGTGTTGACTGGCTGCAGGCCACTGCATTCTGCCACTGGCGTACACTTGTCTGGAACAAATACCGTCCTGACGAATCCCATTCAGAAGGTTTCCGCCTGCCTTTCGAGGCGGAGTGGGAGTACGCCGCAAGGGGTGGATATGAGCTCGCTCCTTATCCCTGGGGTGGCTATGGTCTGCGCAACGCAAAAGGTTGTCCCCTGGCCAACTTTAAGCCGGGCAGAGGTAACTATCCGGAGGACGGCGGTCAATATACGGTCAAAGCAGACGCCTATTTCCCGAACGAGTACGGTCTGTTCAATATGGCCGGAAACGTATCCGAATGGACTATCTCGGCTTTCGCAGAGAATGCTTACTCTTTCTATCACGATATGAACCCTGACTTCCGCTATGACGCTAAGGACGATGATCCTGAGTCGTTCAAGCGCAAGGTGATCAGAGGGGGTTCCTGGAAGGATATTGGCTATTTCCTTCGCACGGACGTCCGTCACTGGGAATACCAGGATTCTGCAAAGTCTTACATCGGATTCCGTTGTGTACTGCCGCACCTTGGCAGATCCATCAGCGATTTCTGATCAGATTAGTTTAACTTAAAACTAACCCTCACCCCGGACACAGCATAACCTGTATCTCGCTTTGATAAAGACCTGAGCGGATGCGAGGAAATAGAGGAAGTCGAGAGTAGAGTTGTGCTTTGTTTCACAGGTGATCGTTTCCCGATGTATTTTATTGATCAAAGTGCTATTTAGTCTTTTTCTTCTCCCGTAGTGTTGACAGGAAAAACGGTATCAAGATCGGCCATGCTTAATTTGTACGTCGGCCGTGCAGATACCCCGCCTGCAAAATCTGCCGGGATATGGATGTGGAATGTTTGGAATAAAATAAATTCTCTAACCCTAAAATTGTCGTAGAACGAAATGAGCTTTGTTAAAACAAACACGTTCAAGTACTTCAAAAACTTGATCATCGGATTGGGAGCATCTGTCGTTTTGGTCGGAGCGCTCTTCAAAATTCTTTCCTGGCCTTTTGCCAATGAGATGCTTACGGTAGGTCTGCTTACGGAAGCATTCCTCTTTATCATGTTGGGTCTCATTCCGCCTGAGAAAGACTACTACTGGGAAAAACTGTATCCCGGACTGGATGATTATCATGCAAACCTGGCTTCTCTCACAGACGGCCCCAAGAAGGCTTCAGGCCCTCGTGCACTGAATGGAGAAGTGGTCGAAAGCAATCTGCAAGGCATGCTTACAGAGCTCCAGGCTATGTCAAAAAGCCTTGGTTCGCTCAGAGCGCTCCAGGAAGTGGATTTTGCCAAGACTGGTGAGCAGATCAAATCCATGAACAACTTCTATGAGAAGATGGCAACTGTTATGGCTGAACTGAACACTACTGTGGAGGATACTAAGCAATACAAGGCGCACCTGAACGCGTTGAACAAGAACCTCGACGGTCTGAACAACGTGTATGGAAACATGCTGACTGCTATGACCAACTTGGGACGTCCGAACAAATAACTAGGCCCTGTTCGGACAAAATTGAAGTGTATTTATTCGATTAACTTTTAAAATTAAAGATACATGTCTATACCCAAGGAGCCGCGGCAGCTGATGATCAACCTGATGTATCTGGTGTTGACCGCGCTACTGGCCCTGAACGTATCTGCCGAGATCTTCAACGCATTTAAGCTCGTTGACGACGGTATCAAGCGTTCAAATAAAGTATTGGACGATGCAAACAGCGGAATACCCGCGGAGGTCAGCCGGCTTGCAAAGAAAGACAGTGATTTGCAGAAATATGCTGATAACGCTGCGCAAGTACCTGCTGTTTCAGCAGAATTCGTTCAAAAAGTTGAAGAGATCAAGCAATATCTGATCGATAACTCTGGCGGATGGGATGAAGAGCACGATCAACCCAAAGGCTATAAGGACAAGGATGTCACTACCCGTTACCTGGTAGGGAAAGATCCCGCTAAGAACGAAGGTAAAGGAGGAGAGCTGGAAAACTGGATCAAGGAGACTGCGGATAAATTTCTCAGTTTCGTCGACGAGGCCGACAGAGCTGCCTTCTCTGCCAATATTGCATTGAAAGTCGATTCCTCTTATGCGAAGAGTAAGGACAAGAAGAACTGGGCACACTATAACTTCTTCCAGATGCCGGTTCTGTCTGTCATGCCGATCTTCAGTAAGATCCAGAATGACTGTAAAGCCACAGAGGCTGCCGTACTGAACTACCTGCTCGGTAAAGTAGGTGGTGAGAGCATCGTTTTTGACAAGTTTGTACTGGTGTCAGCGCCGAAGAAGTCTTATGTGATCTCCGGTGAAACATTTGAGACGGAGATCTTCCTGAGCGCAGCGTCAAAGAACCCGGGCAACGTATCCATGTCTATCAATGGTGCGGCTGTTCAGGCTAAGGACGGAGTAGCACAGTATTCTGCCAAGACATCGGAGACAGGTGTACGTAAGTACTCTGCAAGAGCTGTCCTGACCAACCCGGTGACGGGTGAGCAGACAGTCGTAGAGAACCAGTTTGAATATGAAGTAGGTCGTCGTTCGGCATCGATCCAGTTGGACAAGATGAACGTGTTCTACATCGGTGTTGACAACCCGATCTCTGTATCTGCAGCCGGTATCTCCAGTAACGAACTGAAGGTAACCGGTTCAGGAGCAGGTATCAAACTGACTCCCGGCGGTCCCGGTAAATACACGGTGAACGTAAGCCAGCCAGGTGAAGCGACTATTTCACTGGCAGGTGGAGGACTCAGCAATACGGTATTCTCTTATCGTGTGAAGCCTATCCCTACACCGGTTGCAAAACTGGGCCGTCTGGCAGGAGGTAGTATGACTGTCGCCGAATTCAAAGTGCAGCCGGGTCTGATCCCCGTACTGGAGAACTTTGAGTTCGATGCGAGGTGTACGATAGAAAGCTTCCGGATCGTCCGTCAGCCAAGAAGAGATGACCCTCGCGTTGCCAACAACAACGGTGGTGGTTTCTCAGGAGAGGCTGGCCGCCTGATCAACGAGGCTGCACCGGCTGATACGTACTATTTCACTGACGTGAAAGGAAAATGCCCGGGAGACGCCGTTTCCCGACAACTGAATACCCTGGTATTCAATATCCGTTAAGTTTTAAATTCATCTAGTCATGAAAAAATTGAGCTTGCTGGTACTTCTGATGTTGGTCTTCGGCTTCCAGGTCCGTGTGATGGCCCAGGTTCCCGAAGATATAATCACGGAATCCAGTGATCCGGACGATATGTTCCTCGATGAGGATTCAGCTCCTATCGATGACGTGATCGAAAAGCGCCTCATGCAGGAAAGGTTGATCCTTCCATACGATCAACCGCGCGAGGTGGATATTTTCTGGGAGAAGAGACTCTGGAGAGTTATCGATGTGAGGGAGAAGATGAACCAGTCTTTTGTCTATCCGGAGGGCTCTTTTTTCGATGTGATCAAAGAGGCTATCGTAGCAGGCAAATTGCGTGCGTTTGACGACGAGAAATTCAAGGTCCGCCTTTCTCCGGCAGAACTGGAGTCCCGTTTTGTCAAGAACGATACGGTCATGGTCCCTCTGCTGGATGATCCGGATAATTTTGAGCTGAAAGTTACTTCCGACACAATAGCGAGATACACCAGTATCAAGCAGTATCGGGTAAAGGAAGTATGGTACTTTGATTCTGAAGCTTCAGAGCTGCGTGTGCGTATTCTTGGCATAGCTCCTCTGTTTACAGAGACAATCTACGACGACTTCGGTAATGCTACCGAGCTTCAGCCTCGTGCCCTCTTCTGGCTTTACTACCCTGACTGCAGAGAGACCTTTGCACGTGCATGGGCGTTCAATCCAATGAATGACGCGAGTCCGTTGAGCTGGGATGATATTTTCCAGATGAGATTTTTCTCTTCTTTTATCATCAAGGCTTCCAACGTTCAGGACTTCCGTCTGGTTGACTTCCCGTCACTGAAGGACAATGGTGTAGACCTGTTGCTGGAGTCTGAAAAGATCAAACAAGAGATTTTCAACTTTGAGCATGACCTCTGGTCTTATTGAATCTGCTGACTGAATCAGTCATGTAAATATCAGGGGCCCGTAATCGAGTATTACGGGCCCCTTTTTTGTGCCCGGGCGGGAGCATTTTCCAGCGGTGCTGGCAGGGCAGTATGGTGCGGAGAGAATGTCTGTAAGGGTGGACGTACAGGGATAATTAAATAGAATCATAACTTTGGCGTTTATTGCACATGAGACTTTTTTTCAAGATACTGCCAGGTCTTTTTCTGCTGGTGTTGTTGCTGCTCGGCTCCTGCACCAGGGACCGTTTTTTGACGGACCCCGGGGCTACGCTGGCTTTTTCCACGGATACCTTGCGCTTCGATACTGTCTTTACTGCGAGAGGATCTGCTACAAGGTTGATCAAGGTGTTTAACCGGTATGACCAGCCGATCCGTATCACACATATTCGTATTGCCGGTGGTACAGCCTCCTCTTTCAGGATCAATGTGGACGGGCTGCCCGGCGAAGCGAGAGATATAGAGATCGCCCCGGAAGACAGTCTGTATGTTTTTGCGGAGGTGACGGTAGATCCTGACCTGCCGCTGAGCCAGAGTCCTTTCGTGATCACGGATTCGCTGTTATTCACCCTCAACGGAAGGGAGCAGCGTGTCGTACTTGAGGCGTGGGGGCAAAATGCCAATTATATTCCCAACCGGCATGCACAGGGTCAACAGGCCTTGCTGACCTGTCAACTGGGCGAGGTGATCTGGGGTGATCCCAAGCCTTATGTGATCTACGGGGTACTGTTGGTTGACAGCTGTACACTCACTATACCGGCTGGTACGAAGATATATGTTCACGGTGGTCTCGGCCGGATACCCGGAAGCGGATTCTACAGTGACGGGATACTCTATATGCTTCAGCATGGCAGACTGCAGGTGCAGGGCAGCGCGGATCAACCTGTGGTGATACAGGGCGATCGTCTTGAACCGGCTTTCCAGGAGTTGCACGGGCAGTGGAGTGGTATCAGGTTTGGGAAGGGATCGACAGGCCCGCACAGGATAGAGCACGCAGTCATCAAGAATGCGATCGTAGCGCTGTATGCCGACTCAGCCAGTAACCTGGAGCTTCGCTCGGTCAGGATCATCAACAGCTCTTCATCGGGCATACTCGGCGTAAGGGCGCGTGTCCAGGCGGTCAATTGCTTGCTCGCGAACAACCTGGGCGGTGGGGCTACTATGCTTTACGGCGGTGATTACAGTTATACCTACTGCACGATGGCCAATGTAGGACTGTCGAAGGATGTCTTGTTCGCTCAGAATTATATCTGCTATGACCCGCCGTTTTGTACGGAAGGAGATATATTCCCGATCAGGCTCCAGGTGACCAATTCCATCCTGAGCAATGGAGGGAAGGATGTACTGAACCTGCTCGATGGAGTGCCTGCTGATCCCACGTACTTCCAGTACGCTTTCGATCACACGCTGCTGCGCGTGGAAGATCTTCTCAAACAACCGCGTTTTGCTGATTTCATGGGCCGTTGTACTGGTTGTGTGACACATCCCCGCGATACCGCACTGTTTCTTGATCCGGGCAAGTCGGATTATACGCTGGACACCATGTCGGTCGCCAGGGGTATAGCCAGGTCGTTGCCAGGAGTACAGGTAGATCTCCGCGATCTGCCGCGCAAGAGCGTGCCTGATGCAGGGTGCTATGAGTTTCAGGACTGAGTGATTGTAACTGGCCCGGGCGACTGTTTTTTCCTGAGATGTACTGTGCTGAGTATGAGGATACCCGCGACAAAGAAAAGCGCGAGGACGAGCGTGCTGTTGCGCATATTGCCGGTAAGCTCAGACACAAGCCCGAATATGAATGTACCGAGCACGATCCCCAGTTTTTCAAAGACGTCGTAAAAGCTGAAGTAGGAGGTGGCGTCTTTGGGGTATGTCTCTATCAGTTTAGCATAGCTCGAGCGGGACAGTGACTGGATCCCTCCGAGCACCAAACCTACGGCGCCGGCCAGCGCATAAAAACTGGCTTTTTCTGTGACAAAATAAGCGCCGATGCAGATCAGCAGCCAGATGACAAGCTGTGCCAGCAGTGCATTTTTATTGCCGATCCGACCGGACAGGAAGGCAAAAAGAAATGCTCCGCCAATCGCGACGACCTGGATGATCAGGATAAGCACGATCAACTCCGCCGAATGAAACTCCATTTCATTCTCGGCAAAGGTAGCCGCGAGCAGGATCACCGTCTGAACTCCCAGGCTATAACAAAAGAAAGCCATGAGAAACCTCTGAATATGCCTGCGCTGCCTGAGGTGCCGCCAGACCTTGCGGATACGTGCATAGCCCATCGTAAGCGCCCTGCGTGGAAATCTTGCTCCGCTATCGGCAGGTAGGCGCCTGAAAGTAACCTGTGACAAAGCGAACCACCAGACTCCGACGCTGAGAAAACTGATGCGGGAAGGAAGGCCGGCATCTTGAGCGCCGATCCAGTGCGGATTCAGGATCAATGCCAGGTTGGCCAGCAGGAGGAGGACACTACCGGCATAGCCGTAGGCAAAGCCCGTCGCGCTCAGCCGGTCAAAGCGGTCGCGCGTGGCAATCAGCGGCATATAGGCGTTGTAAAATACCAGGCATCCTGCAAAGCCTATCAGCGAAACTGCGAAAGCACCTGTGCCCAGGTACAACTGTTCCATCCCTTCGAAGAAGAAAAGCGCCACGCATGCCATGCTGCCCAGCGTGGTAAAGAGCTTCAGGAAGAACTTCTTGCGACTGCCGTAGTCCGCTATACCTGACAACAACGGAGACAATAAGGCGACCAGCAGGTAGGATATGGATATGCAATAGGGATAAAGCGTACTGTTGGCCATCCGGATACCGAGAAAACTCAGTTCTGCATCCGTAACGTTCACAAAATAAGCCGGGAATATTGCGGCAGTGAGTACAAGAGCGTGCGCCGAATTGGCTGCATCGAACAGCGCCCAGCCCCGTAGTGTGCGTGGATTGTTGAGCTGAGTACCGGCAGTGGAGGACATAGATCCTATTTGGGATAAAGATTCAAACTTGGCGCAGCATAACCAATAAAATACCTATTTTTCTGCAACAGCCCCCAAATGGTGCTGCCACACGCACGAATGAACATTGTTGTACTTTCCAGGAACGCCAACCTCTATTCTACGCAGAGTATTGTGCAAGCATGCCGTCGGAGCCGGCACCAGGTAATGGTCCTGGATCACCAGCGATTCGACCTGGTCGTGGAGAATGGTGCGCTGGATCTCTACTACAACAATTACCGTATCCGCGAGGTAGACGCCATCATACCGCGTATCGGCGCTACGGCCACCACATACGGGGCAGCCGTAGTAAGACAGTTTGAGCTGATGGGCGTATATACCGCAACGATGTCCGAAGCGCTTCTGCGCGCACGCGACAAATTCAAGTGTATGCAATACCTGGCATCCGCCGGTATTGCGGTCCCCAAGACCATGCTGGCCAACCTGCATGATTTTCCCGAGCAGACGCTCAAAGAGCAATTTGAACAACCGCTCATCGTCAAGATGAAGGAAAGTACCCATGGCCTGGGGGTGATCTTGTCTGAAAATCACAAGAATGCCCAGGCTACGCTGGAAGCATTTCACAGGCTGGGACAGGAGACTTTGTTGCAGGAGTTTATCAAAGAGGCAAGCGGCAGCGATATCAGGGCTTTTGTCGTGGACGGGGAGATTGTAGGCGCTATGAGGAGGCAGGCCGCCGAAGGTGACTTCCGTTCCAATCTTCACCGGGGAGGCAGGTCTTATCTCGAGACACTGAGCGACGAGGAGGAGTCTATCGCGCTGAAGGCTGCGGAGATCCTTGGATTGTCGGTGGCCGGGGTAGATATCCTGCGGGCGGCATCGGGGCCGATGGTGCTCGAGGTCAACGCATCGCCGGGGCTGGAGGGTATAGAGACAACCACGAGGGTGGATATAGCAGGTAGTATCGTCCGGCTGATCGAGCGCAAGGCCAGGCCGGGCGGTTATTCCTGAAACTGTCAGGTAAACAATGGATAATAAAGAACTGGTCATCAACAATATTTCGATCCCGCCGGGTGAGAAACAGATCGTCACACTGGCTGTAGGCAAATTGCCGTTGGGTCAGCGCATCGGGGTGAAAGCATATATATACCGGGCGCTCGCGCCAGGGCCTGTAGTGCTTTTCATGGGGGGATTGCACGGTGATGAGATCAACGGTGTAGAGACGCTCAAGCGGGAGATCATCTACGGGACATTTGACGCGCTGCAGGCTGGTACGATCATCGCCATACCCTTGCTCAATGTCTACGGCTTCCTGAATTTCTCCCGTGACCTGCCCGACGGAAAAGATGTCAACCGCAGTTTTCCGGGCAACAGCCGTGGATCGCTGGCTTCGCGCATTGCCAATGTGATCACCAAAAAAATACTTCCTCTGATTGACTTCGGGATCGACCTGCATACAGGCGCGGCGCTCCGGTACAATTATCCCCAGATCCGGTACAATGCGGGCGACCCCCGGAGTAAGGAGCTGGCCGAGGTATTCAATCCGCCTGTCATGTTTCCACAGGCGACGATCTCCAAGTCCCTCCGAAAGATCGCCCGCAATATGCAAAAACCGATCCTCGTCTTCGAAGGCGGTGAATCTCTTCGCCTGGATGAGTATGTCATCAAAGTAGCGCTGAGGGGGATACTTAATATACTCGTACACCACGGGATGTTGCCAGGTGACCTGACCCGAAGCGAAGCGCTTCACTTCGGTCATACCGCCTGGATCCGGGCTTCGGCGGCAGGTATTTTCGTTCCGTTCAAACAGTCCGGCGAATACCTGGAAAAGGGGACGCCCATAGGCAATATATGCGACCCTTTCGGCGATCAAATGGCAATAGTCACTGCCAGTCGCAGCGGCTTTGTCATAGGACACAACAATACGGCAGTCGTCAACCAGGGCGATGCGCTATTTCATGTGGCCTACTAACCTGAACCGGATGGTAATATGCAAACAAAAAAGAAAGTATACCTGAGACAGTTCCGAATCTTCTGGCTGGTCCTGGCGTTGCTGTTGTCTGGCTGGACGGGTATGCGTGCGCAGACGCTTTCCTCTGCCCTGGACAGTTTCTTGGCGGACCCCGATCTGTACGGTGCAGGCCTGGGCTTTAGCCTCATGGACAATGCGACCGGCAAAGTGGTGGCAGCCCGGCAGGCGGACAAGATCATGATCCCTGCGTCTACCTTCAAGCTGGTCACGACAGCGGCGGCTATAGAATACCTGGGCGCGGGATTCCGGTTTAGGACAGAGTGGTTGTACAGCGGCATTATCGAAGGTGGTATACTCAGAGGCGACCTTATCCTGCGCGGTTATGGAGACCCCACCCTTTGCTCTGCCGCCTTCCCCGAGATGCCTGCACTTGCAGATTTTCTGGATACACTGGTGCAGGCCGTCAGGTCCGCCGGGATACAATCTGTCGAAGGCCAGATCATAGTGGACGGATCCTATTTTGAAGTCCCTCCCGAGCAACCACTCTGGAACTGGCTGGACCTGGGCAATTATTACGCCTCAGGCGCCTGGGGGGTCAATATCCATGACAACCTGTATTTTCTTGCGCTCCAGCAGACACCGACGATCAATACCACACCGGCCATAGCCAAGATCGAGCCCGAAGTGCCGGGATTGGTCTTGCTCAACGAGCTCAATACGGCGGGTCCTTCCAGTGGGGACAATGCCTATATTTTCGGAGCCCCTTTCCAGGACAGAAGGATTGTGCGGGGCACTATTCCGTCGGGCCGGGGACTCTTTACCATCAAGGGTAGCCTGCCTGATCCTGAGATATTCGCCGCGCATCATATCAGTCTATCCCTACAGGCGGCAGGCATAGCTGTGACCGGTGGATACAGGACCCATCGAACGGGCCTGCCGGCGACCAGGCAGGAGCGTATCATGAAAACAGTCTACTCTCCGCCGTTGTTACGGGTCGTTGAAGTGGCGAACAAGACGTCCAACAACCTGGTTTGCGAGAGCCTGATCCGGTATATGGCCAAACAGAAGAAAGGTGGGCGTTTTCTGTACCAGGGTAGTGAGCTGCTGAGCGAATGGCTGCGGGACAACGGAATAGAGCCCAGGGAGTTCTATATTGACGACGGTTCCGGCCTGTCCATGCGCAACGGTATCACCCCCGGTGCTTTTACCCGCCTGCTCAGGGGGCTGCGCCGCAAAGAGTACTTTGACACCTGGTATCAGACCTTGCCTGAAGCAGGCAAGGAAGGCACGCTGAAACATGCCTTTACCACACTCCCCCCGAAATGGATGATGCGTGCCAAGAGCGGTACCCTGGGCAGGGTACGCTGCTATACCGGTTATCTCAAGGGGCCCGACGGCAAAGAATATTCTTTTTGCTTCATGGCCAATTTCTTTACCTGTACCTCCACTGAAGTGCGCAAGAAAATGGAAAAGGTCCTCTCCACAGTTGACAGACTCTGATTATCTTTGAGTATAAGCTCACCTATGGCGCCGGGACATGTCCTTCTCATGATTGCCTTTTGCGTGTCGCTCTTCAGTTGCGACGGAGGTTCCCGCACAGATACAAAAGATACAGAACGGACAAAGATACAGAGTGACACTACCGGTTCACATCCGGAAGGAGACTTTGACCTGCTTGTCTCGGACTATGAAAATGAGTACCGGCTTATCTGGCAAAAACCCGAACTCGTCATACAACTGTTGGGCGACCTTGATGGGAAGACAGTAGCGGATATAGGCGCAGGTACAGGATATTTTGCTTTCCGCCTGCTACCAGGATCGGAAAAAGTGATTGCTGTAGACATCGATCCGAGAGCGGTCGCCTATATGGATAGCGTCCGGCAGGACCTGCCCGCACAACTACAGGCAAAGATGGAAGTCAGGGAAGCTTTGCCGGACAATCCAGGCATCGGACCACAAGCCGTAGATGTAGTGCTTCTCGTCAATACCTATATGTACCTGAAAGACAGGGTCGGGTATTTCCGCCGGTTGAAATCCGGGTTGCGGCCCGGTGCTGTGATATTGATCATCGACTTCAAGAAGAAGACTATGCCCATCGGGCCGCCGCTGGAAGAAAAACTGGAACTGGCGCTTGTAGAGCAGGAACTCAGGGATGCGGGTTATCGCATACTTCTATCGGACGATACTACCCTGGACTACCAATACATCATCAAGGCAGGCAACTGAATATCATCGCTCTATAATAAGAGCGGGTAAAAAGTTTTTTACACATTACGACAATTTATAATATATTTGTCTCTTGAAAGACAGGTGTATTTAATTGATATAAAACTGTAATGTATTGAAGCGCATCGCAGTATTTGCTTCGGGATCCGGCTCCAACGCTGCTCGTCTTTTTGACCATTTTGACGGGCATGCTGCCGGCAGAGTGGTATTGCTCTGCTGCAACAACCCGCATGCGGGCGTGCTTCAAAGGGCTGCGCTGCGGGATATACCCGTATGCTTGTTTGACAGGACGCAGCTGAGAGAAGGAGCTGTCCTGCAGCGCCTGCTGGACGAACGGATCGACTGGATCGTCCTGGCCGGTTTTCTGTGGCTTGTTCCGGGTGATATACTTCGCGCATTTCCCGGTCGCGTGATCAACCTCCACCCTGCACTTTTACCTGCTTATGGCGGAAAGGGTATGTATGGCGCAGCTGTACATAGGGCTGTATTGCAGGACGGAATTGGTGAGACAGGGATCACGATCCACCTGGTGAATGAAGAGTATGACAAGGGCAGGATCGTCTTTCAGGCTCGTTGCCCGGTATTCCCGGCCGACACCGTAGAATCGCTCCAGGAGCGCATACATACCCTTGAGCATGTTCACCTGCCTTTGGTTGTGGAAAGACTGATAGAAGAGAATAGTTAAAAAACATAAAACAGGGTCTCATGAAAACTTACATTCTGACAGGATTTCTTTGCTGGGCGGCCATCAAAACGGCAGCGCAGGAAGTAGCTTCCGTTCACTTTCCCCAGGATCGGGCAGGCCAGGAAGATATCCGGAGTTTGTCCGGGCTGACAGCCGAACCGGTGGCCGGCCCCCTCGTGGTGACTTATTCCTATGAGCAGGAAGACGCTACCGTCTGCACGATAGCTCCCCGTACGATGGGGGACTCCTGGCGCATACAGTTTGCGGTGCGCGACGGTATCCTCCGGGACCCGAAGGCGCCCGGAGCCATCGACGGGTTGGGCGTTTTTATCCCTGAATATTTGCTGGAGCGTCGCCTTACACGTTTCCTGCTTGGTGACTATCAAAGCGTAGAAGAAGGGCATGAGGCACTGGAACAGGTATGGGCAGCCGGCTACGAACACGCCTTCCTGGTGAAATATACCGACGGTATCCGTTCGTTGCAATAATCAGCGGGATTTCCTTTGCCTATCTGTCCTGCCCGGGCAGCGGCTTAGCGTTCATCACTGTCGGGTATCAGCGGGCCGTATCGCTCGATGAAGCCTGCATTGCCCTGCAAGCCGCCGGTGTGCAGGATCACTACGTCTTTGTGAAGTGCACCCCTTCCGGCCAGCTGCCTCGCTGCGTAGATGCTTTTTGCATTGTATATGGGGTCGCAGACTATACCGCTTTGGCGGTTCAGGTCCGTAGCGAAGGCGATTAATTCCTTGTCAAAGCGTGCGTATCCACCGAAATGGAAATCATCACAGATCTCCCATGCTGCACGCGGCCTGAGCGAAGCCTGTTTCCATAGTCTCTGCATTTCAAGGTCCAGCCCGGGATTCCTGAGCACGTTCACTACGTGCACTTTCCATCTATCGTCCAGGTAGGCGATCAGGCCGGCGGCTGTAGCGCCGGTACCGGCAGGCAAGACCAGGCTTAGGCATTCAGGCTCTCCAAGCTCGCGGGCTTGCGCCTGCATTTCCTCGGCAAGATGTTTAAGACCCTGTATCGCCAAAGGACTGCTGCCTCCTTCCGGCAGCAAGTAGTGTGTCGGGTAAAGGACGGAGAGACTGGCAAACGCCTCGGGGTCGCGGGTATAGGACCTGTATTCCGGCCGGGACAGGAAGATCAGCTCGGTACCGTGGTCAGCCAGGTGGCGCAGCGTGAATCCCGGTACCTGAGGTTGCTCCCCCCGTATGAGTGCAGTCACTTTGAGGCCGGTATAGCTCCCTGCCAGCGCGAGCGCATAGAGATGGTTGGAGTAAGCGCCCCCGAAGCTCAGGACCTTGCGATAGCCGTGGTCGAGGGCTTGCTGGAGCGGATAGGCCAGCTTCCAGAGCTTGTTGCCGCGTATGAGGGGGTGATTGCGAAAATCCGGTTTCAGGTAGCAGTTAAAAGATTCGGGGCAGATCCCTCCTAACCGGATCAGGGGTGTAGTCACGCGATCGCACAGCAAAGAAGGCCCGGCAGACATAAGGGGGCGAGAGGGTAGTTAAGGCCGCATCACGACCAGCCTTTTTGTGACCAGGGTGCGTCCCTTGTCGTTGACGAGCGAATAGAGATAAGTACCGCGTTTGAAGTCATCCAGGTCAAGCCGGAGGGTCTTGGTATTCTGTACATTTATTTTCTCGGACCAGATCGCCACTCCGAGGATGTTATAAAGCTTGACCGTATATACGCCACTGGAGAGACCGGTGATATCAAACCTCACGGACCCGATGGCCGGGTTGGGATAGGCGAAGATATTCCCGCCTTTGACCTGGCCGTTGAACGTGGTGGAGATCGTATTGTCGTCCGCCTTGAAGTCTACACTTACCAGGCTGCCTGAAGCATCTACCCGGACTACTGCAATGGGCTCTTTGGCCACATTGCTCCAATACTCGTAGGTGAGTACAGTATCCGGGGCAACCAGCTCCGGGAAAGGGATAAAGCTTGTCACGTCTATCCAGGCCGGGATACTATTTGATTTCACCTCCACCTTGCGGAGGTTGATGACGGTCTTTTTTTCGCGCAGCACCTCGAAGGTGCCTGAGGGGATGGAGAGTTTGCCCCAGGCGTCCACTGAACTGTTGATCTCACTCTGTACATTGAGGCGGATGGAGTCCGGCCTGATCGGGAAGAGATTGAGCAAGGTATCAGGCAACAGGCTGGCAGATACCGGGATGAGCAACCCGGCAGTAGAGATGTACGCATCGCCGTACTGCAGAGGGACTTTTTTCTCCTGTAGTGGGGGGCTGTAGCGCGCCAGTACAGGGATCCCCAGGCCTCCCGGGGCATCCCCGGCAAAGCCTATCTGGAGCAGTTGTGTGGTAGTGGTCCGGTAGTATAGTTCGGATTCTGCCGAAGGCTTTGTGACAAAACTAGCATTGGGGAAAGCGGCGCTGTTGGCTCCTTGTGAGGGGTGCAGCAGCGTGACGGCATTGATGAACGGTGCCTGCAGCGAGGAAAAGTCCCAGGTAAGGTTTTCCCCGGGACCGCCCGGGGAGATGCCGGAGGGAAGATTATCCGTGGCGGTCCGAAGCGTGTCTCCGACAGACGGTAAGGTGAAAGACTGTACCGTGATCTGTGCAACAGTCACCAAACGACAAGCAAGCAGTAAGATCAACAGGTACATTTTTCTATCCATAGTCTTCCAGGTGTATGTCTTTCAGGCAAATATACGGTAAAGACAATATGGTCGCCGAAAGTTTTTAACAAAGCTTCCTCTTTGGCGGAGCTCCGGGAGGACACGCTTCGGTGACAAAGGGTTGCCGCCGACGCTTTACGTAACGGTGGATATGCCTGATTTTGCCGGAAATTGTACCTTTGGGGCCTCATAAAGCAGTTCTTCTCATGTCAAGTAAAATTCGTGCGGCCATCACAGGTGTACAAGGTTATGTACCTGATTATATCCTGACCAACCAGGAGCTGGAAAAGATGGTCGATACCACGGACGAGTGGATCACCAGCCGCACAGGTATCAAGGAGCGGCGTGTACTGAAGGGTGAAGGACTCGCAGCTTCCGACATGGGCAAAGCTATTGTAGAAGGGCTGCTTGACAAGACCGGGACAAATCCGGATGATGTCGAACTGGTCATCTGTGCCACCATTACGGCAGACCACCCGTTTCCGGATGCTGCCAATACCATCTGTGACAAAGTCGGCATACGCAATGCTTTTGCATTTGATATCAATGCCGCCTGCTCGGGCTTCCTCTACGCGCTGACCGTCGGCGCCAAGTTCATAGAGTCAGGCACACACAAAAAAGTGATCGTGATCGGTATGGACAAGATGTCCTCCATCATCGACTATACGGATCGTACTACCTGCGTGATCTTTGGCGACGGAGGAGGAGCAGTACTCCTGGAGCCGCGCGAGGATGGAACGGGGCTGATCGATGCAGACCTGCATGGCGACGGATCCGGAAGGCAGTACCTGCATATGAAAGCCGGCGGCTCACTTCTGCCGGCATCTGAAGAGACGGTAGCGGCTAGAAAACACTATGTGTACCAGGAAGGCAAGACGGTCTTCAAATACGCGGTCAAGGGTATGGTAGGCACGGTGCAGACAGTGCTTGGCCGCAATGGTATGCAGGTAGAGGATATTGACTGGCTGGTACCGCACCAGGCCAACATGCGGATCATCAATTCGGTAGCGGATGAGATCAAGATCGATCCCGGCAAGGTGATGATCAATATCATGCGCTACGGCAACACGACGGCCGGTACACTGCCACTTTGTCTTTGGGAGTGGGAAGACAAGCTTCGCAAAGGTGACCGGGTGATACTCACAGCCTTTGGCGGAGGATTTACCTGGGGAGCGATCCTGATCAACTGGGCTTATGACCCGCGTAGCTAATTAAAGCCTGGTTCCCTATATTTGCGGACTTTAAGAAGATAACAATTCAATTTCCATATGGCTTCTACATCTGATATCAGAAACGGCTTGTGTATCATGCTGAACGGCGACATCTGGCGCGTGGTCGAGTTTCTGCACGTAAAACCTGGTAAGGGCAATGCATTCGTACGCACGAGGCTTAAGAGCCTTACCTCCGGCAAAGTCATCGAAAATACATTTCAGGCCGGTCACAAGATCGATGATGTCCGGGTGGAGAGGAGAACCTACCAATATCTTTACGAAGACGAAGCAGGCTTTAATTTCATGAATAATGAAACCTACGATCAGATACCTATCGAACGTGGAATGATCGAGAATTCCAGGTTTCTCAAAGAAGGAATGGAAGTTGAAGTTCTTTTTCATGCTGAAAAAGAAGTACCTTTATCAGTTGACCTCCCCGCCAACCTGATCGTGGAGGTGACGTATACCGAGCCGGGTCTTCGCGGCGATACAGCTACCAATACGCTGAAACCCGCTACTATCGAGACAGGTGCGGAAGTGCGTGTACCATTGTTCATCAACCAGGGAGACTTCATCAAGGTAGACACAACGACCGGTGAGTATCTCGAACGTGTAAAACAATAAAACGTATGACGTTTAAAGAAATACAGGATCTCATCAGGCTGGTGGACCGTTCCAACCTTGCCGAGTTCCGGATGAAGGACGGTGAGTTTGAAGTTACGATCCGTACACAGAAATATGTTGAAGGAAAGATATCCGAACGGGTAGTCCTGCAACAGCCCCAGGCGGTGATGGCTCCCCAGCCGTCAGTTGTTCCGTCAGAGCCCGTTGCACAACAGGCAAGACCGGCAACCCCTGCAGAACAGGCTCCGTCAGCGGGCCCCCAGGAGTCCGGCAAAGGACTGGTAGAGGTGAAGTCCCCGATGGTAGGAACATTCTATCGTTCCTCGTCACCCGACAAACCGCCTTATGTCCAGGTAGGCGATACCATTGAGGTCGGCGCCGTGGTCTGTATCATAGAGGCTATGAAGCTGTTCAATGAGATAGAGTCAGAGGTCAAGGGTAAAGTGGTGAAAGTGCTGGTAGAAGATGCCAGCCCGGTGGAGTACGATCAGGTACTGTTCCTGGTAGATCCCAATGCCTGAACTGTTTCCGGTTAGACAGATATCTTACCGGTCATCCAAGAAGCTGTACCTATGTTTAAGAAAATACTGATCGCCAATCGTGGTGAGATCGCCCTTCGTATCATTCGTACCTGCAAGGAGATGGGCATCGCGACAGTGGCTGTGTATTCGACGGCGGACAAAGAGTCGTTGCACGTGCGGTTTGCCGATGAAGCCGTCTGTATCGGCCCGCCGGCATCTTCCGAATCCTACCTGAGTATCCCGAAGATCATGGCTGCCGTAGAGATCACCAACGCGGACGCTGTTCATCCCGGATACGGATTCCTCGCGGAAAATGCGGACTTTGCCGAGGTCTGTACCGAGTATGGTATCAAGTTTATCGGCCCTACCCCGGAGATGATCCGTAGGATGGGCGACAAGATCACGGCCAAGGAGACTATGATCGCCGCAGGCGTACCTGTCGTGCCAGGCTCCGAAGGCTTGCTGAAAGATCTGAAGACCGGCAAGAAGATCGCCAAGGACATCGGCTACCCGATCATACTCAAGGCTACGGCAGGAGGAGGAGGACGCGGAATGCGGATCGTGTGGAAGGAAGCGGACTTTGAAGACCAGTGGGGCAGCGCGCGCCGTGAAGCCAAAGCGGCATTCGGCAATGACGGGATCTATGTAGAGAAGTATATAGAGGAACCGCGACATATAGAGTTCCAGATCATAGGGGATCAGTACGGCCGGGTCGCCCATCTTTCCGAACGGGATTGCTCCATACAGCGAAGACACCAGAAACTGGTAGAAGAATCGCCTTCTCCCTTCATGACCCCTGAGCTGCGTAAGATCATGGGCGAAGCAGCGATAGCGGCGGGCGCTTCCATCAATTACGAGGGGGTGGGTACGGTGGAGTTCCTTGTCGACAAGTACCGCAACTTCTACTTCATGGAGATGAATACCCGGATACAGGTAGAACATCCTGTGACAGAAGAGGTCATCGACCACGACCTGATCAAAGAGCAGATCAAGGTAGCGGCCGGTATCGAGATTTCCGGCAAGAACTATGAACCGGTGCTTCATGCCATCGAATGCCGGATCAATGCCGAAGATCCATTCAACGATTTTCGCCCCAGTCCGGGCAAGATCACCTCGTTTCACAGTTCCAAGGGACATGGAGTGAGGGTAGATACACATGTATATGCGGGCTATACCGTACCACCGTACTACGATTCGATGATTGCCAAGCTGATCTGCAAGGCCCAGACCCGCGAAGAGTGTATCACCAAGATGCAGCGGGCACTCGACGAGTTCATCGTGGAGGGTGTGAAGACCACAGTTCCATTCCACCAGAAGCTCATGCGCAATGAGGATTTCAGGAAGGGCAACTTCCATACCGGCTTTCTCAATACATGGAACTTCAAAGACTGACGATCTCTACTGTCCTCTCTTTGTCATAGAGCTGCCGGGCCTGGTTTCTTGACCGGGATTTGCTTTACATTTGTGGCAGTTTTGTCCCCGGCCTATGCGTGATTTTATCAGGATACTCCGGCTGATCCGCCCTTTCAGAGGGTGGGTCGCGCTGAATATCGCCGCCAACTTACTGGTGGCGGCTTTCATGGTGTTCAGTATTCCTGCGCTGATACCTTTCTTTCGTATCCTGTTCGGGCTCGACGGAGATGAGCCGGTAGCACGGGTTGACCGGCTGGAAGCAGGCAATGTACTGGAGTATATACGATACCAGATGAGTGTCGCCATAGAGGTCTACGGCAAGGATACCATCATGATGTGGCTCTGTATATCTCTGGTGATTATCTTCCTGTTCAAGAACATCTTTCGCTACCTGTCCCTGTTTGCGCTGGCGCCCATCCGCAACGGGGTAGCCCATGATCTGCGCGACAGGCTGTTTCGCAAGGTGCAGATCCTGCCGGTAGGCTTCTTTTCCGAGGAGAAAAAAGGAAACCTGATCTCCCGGTTCTCCTCCGATATGCTTGAGGTAGAGTGGAGCATTTTCAACGTGCTGGAGGCGCTGTTCAGGTCACCGTTGGTGATGACGGGCAGCCTGGCTTATATGATTTATGTGAGTCCGGGGCTTACGGTGTATGTGTTTGCCATGGTGCTCGTCATGGCTTTCCTGATCGGGCGTATATCCCGGACACTGAAGAAGCGCTCGTTCAGGGCGCAGGAGCGCCTGGGCGACCTGATATCTCATGTAGAGGAAGCGGTATCGGGACAGAAGATCGTCAAATCGTTCAATGCCGAGGGATACCTCCAGTCAAGGTTTGATGAGGTCAACGGGGGATTCAAGCGTATGTTGGATCATATCCTGTGGCGCCGGGATCTGGCTTCGCCCTTGTCGGAGTTCATGGGGATCACTGTGCTGGCCCTGTTGTTGTGGGTCGGTTCCAAAGAGGTATTCAGCAATGCAGTCGACCCCAGTTTGTTCCTCACTTTCCTGTTTGCTTTTTACAATGTGATCGATCCTGCCAAGCAGTTCTCTAATGCGTTCTTTAATGTCAGGAAAGGAATGGCAGCCCTGGATCGCATCGAAGAGATACTGCGCATTGAAGTGCCTATCAAAGAGGAGCCCGGCGCACAGCCAGGGCGGGGTTTTGAAAAATCGATCGAATTCAGTGGAGTTCACTTTCACTATCCGCTGTCCGATACCCAGGTACTCACTGATATAAACCTGACAATCGGGAAAGGAGAGAAGGTAGCGCTGGTCGGGCCGTCCGGCTCCGGCAAGAGCACACTCGCCGATCTGCTGCCTAGGTTTTACGATGTGACGTCAGGAGAGATCAGGGTAGACGGTACGGACATACGACGGCTGCGGCTGAAGGATCTGCGATCTCTCTTCGGGATCGTCACACAGGATCCCATACTATTCAACGATACGATATACAACAACCTGGTGTTCGGCCTGAAAGACGTCGGTCCGGAGGAGGTCGAGGAGGCGGCGCGCCTCGCGAATGCCCATGATTTCATCCTGCAGGCGGAGAAGGGGTACCAGACCATCATCGGGGACAGGGGGGTAAAGCTCAGCGGCGGACAGCGCCAGCGGCTGACCATAGCCAGGGCATTGCTGAAAAATCCCCCGGTATTCATCATGGATGAAGCTACTTCGTCCCTGGATGCAGCTTCGGAAAAGGCAGTCCAGACCGCGATGGACCGTGCTATGGAAAATCGTACAGCCATCATCATTGCTCACCGGATAGCGACCGTACAGAATGCAGATCGCATCATTGTCCTGGACGAAGGACATATAGTAGAGATGGGCGACCATCGTTCGCTGATGGCGCTACAGGGCAAATACTACAGCCTGGTTCAGCTACAGGGGTTATAAGACGCTCTTTTTCCGGCTCGGGCGGAGGAACTTTCGGCCCTTGTTTTCGTTTAAATGAGCACTCAGGCCTATTATCGATTATGCGGGTATTTGTTCTTTTGATCATCATGTTGTTGCTGGATGTGTATGTTTACCAGGCTGTGCGTTTTCTCAGCCAGGGCACACAAGACTGGCTCAGGTTGCTGTGGAGGGGGAGTTTTTGGGTCAGCAGTATATTTTCGATCCTACTGGCCTTCTTTATCCTGAGTGGGTACGCCGATAAGTGGCCGCGCCATTTGCTGACCTATGTCCGCACATTCCTGCTCATATTTTATGCTTCCAAGCTGGTTTTTGGCCTGTTTATCCTGATCGATGACCTGAGGCGTATAGGCCTGCGTGTCTTCAATGCATTTTCGCAGAGTGACCCGTACGACCTGGGCCGGTCGCGTTTTCTTACGCATACTGCCTGGATCATAGGTCTGATGCCGTTCAGCTCGCTCGTCTACGGTATGTGGCGCAATCCCTACAGGTACAGGGTTTATCCGGCCAGTATTCATGTGCCCGGACTAGAGGGCGCTTCCCGGCCATTGCGCATTGTCCAGATCTCAGACATACATTCGGGTAGTTTTACGTTCAAGGCCCCGGTCGAGAACGCCATAGATATGATCAATGATCTCGATGCGGACCTGGTCTTTTTTACTGGGGACCTGGTCAACAGCAAGGCCGACGAGATGGAGCCTTTCATGGATATCTTCAGTCGTATCCGCGCCAGGCACGGGGTATATTCGGTCCTGGGCAACCATGACTACGGAGACTATGCTTCCTGGCCGGATGCAGCTTCGAAGGCGGCCAATCTTCACCGTCTGAAGGAGATCCACCGCGAGATGGGGTGGGATTTGCTGCTCAATGAGCACAGGTGTATTGACTGGGAGGGCAAACGTTTGTGTGTGGTCGGTGTCGAGAATTACAGCGCCCTGCCGCAGTTTCAGAAATACGGAGACCTTGCGAAGGCGACAGAAGGATCGACAGCGGACCTCTACCTGCTCCTCTCGCACGACCCGACCCATTGGGACGCACAGGTTAGCCGTGATTTTCCACAGATCGGTGTTACATTTTCGGGGCATACACATGGCTTTCAATTCGGCATCGAGATACCCGGCTTCCTGCGTTGGAGTCCCTCGCAATATGTATACAAGCATTGGGCAGGTCTCTACAGACGTGGGGCGCAGTATCTTTATGTCAATCGCGGATTGGGTTTTTTGGGGTATCCGGGCAGGGTAGGCATCCTTCCTGAGATCAGCCTTATAGAACTCAGATCTGACAATTAAACATTAACTTTGGGTATCAATCAAGATTATCCTTATGCGTAAATACGGAATCTCCGCAGTACTTGTTCTGGCCGTTTCCTGCCTGCTTGCAGGTCTGTCTTCCTGCGGCGCCGAAAAGAATACGGCAGAGTATCCTCAATTGCTGTCGGGAGACTGGAGCCTGCTGCGTGCAGAGCGCGATGGTGTCGAGACCGAGACGCTTTTTGGACTGTTCATGCGTTTTGAAGGGGATATGGTCCAGTCCAATGTCCAGGGCGAGACCATGGAGTATGATTACGAATTGGCCGGTTCTTCTCTTCATTTTTCGGGTGAAGGCCACCTCGACTTCGAGATCAGGAACCTGAATCTCGATACCTTGGTGTTGGATACGAAGATCAGCGATGCCAGTTTTACGCTTTGGTTTACCAAATAAAATCAGGGTTATGAAGGCCAGGATCTGTTTTTTTTTGCTGCTGTTGATAGGCGCTGTCCGCCTGCAGGCCGTAGAAGCCAGTCTTACTTACGCGGTATTCCGGGGGCCTGAGTCACCTTACCTCGAACTATACCTCTACATACTAGGCAATTCCGTTCGGTTTGAGCAGGCAGAGGGAGAGACTGACCGAAAGCAGTCTTCGGTGGAGGTCTTGGTGCTGATCAAACAAGGCGAAGAGATCGTTCGCTATGACAAGTTCCGGCTCAATAGCCCGGCTTCCGCCGAGCCGCTGAGCTACGCCGATGTCAAGAGGCTCGCACTGAAAGAAGGCGTCTATACGCTGGAGGTGGAGATCACGGACTTGCACAATCCTGCGGCTAAAACGCTCCTGAAAGAAAATATCGAGGTAAAGAAAGATGACAAACACCTGGTGTCCGATGTACAGCTGCTCGGAACGGTGAAGAAAGCAGATGATGAAAGCCCTTTCGTCAAAAACGGTCTTTTCATGGAGAATCTGCCGTTCAACTTCTACGGCAGGCATTACAAGACATTGAGCTTCTATTGTGAGGTCTATGCAGAGCCTGTACATACCGGCGAGAGCTATCTGCTGCAGTACAGCATCCTCAGATCCGGAGGCAGCGGCCACAGGGAGCCGGTACGGACCCAGTATACCAGGCGTACGCACCAGCCGGTAGACCCGATCGTTCATCAATGGGACATCAGCAAGCTTCCCTCGGGGGATTACATACTCCAGGTATCCCTGATCGATACGCAGAAGAACCCTATATATAGCAGCGAGGTGGCTTTTGTCCGCTCCAATCCCGAATATGATTACCAGGAGACATTGGCAAAACTTTCTTCTGAGCCGGGTGGTGACAACTTCACGGAGAAGCTGGATTCTACCGAACTGCGCTATGCACTGCGCGCGCTGGTGCCCCGGATACCGCAGACAGAAGCAGAAGTGCTTAAACTCATCATCGGCAACAAGGAGTTGCCCGCCATGCGCAGTTTCCTGTTCAACTTCTACGAAAAAGAAAATCCGCAAAGCCCGGAGGCAGCCTATATGAGGTATATGGAAGTAGCCAGGGCGGTAGATAAGACTTATCAGAACGGCTTCGGCTACGGCTTCGAAAGTGACCGTGGTTTTTTCTTCCTCAAGTACGGCAAGCCGGATAATATGCAGGTAGTCAATGACGATCCGGTGGCTCCTCCATACGAGATCTGGTTTTACAACAAGTTGCTGACCACCAACCAGTCCAATGTCAGGTTTGTGTTCTACAACCCCAGCCTGGCGCACAATGGGCATGTGCTCCTGCACTCCACAGCCCGCGGCGAATGGAACAACCCTAAGTGGGAGGTCCAGCTCTACAGGAATGCCGGAGGCGAGATGGATGGTGACAACTATATCGATGGCACCCGTATGCAACAGAACTGGAACCGGCATGCCAGGCGTTTTTATGACGATTATTGATCCCTGCTTGTATATCGAACCGCGCCGCAGCTTCGTTTTTATTTTCTATCAGCGGAAGCCCGTATGAATATTTTTCTTGTTATGCGTTGCCCTCATATCTGTGCTGCGATATTGATCTGTATGCTTGGTTCTTTGGCGCCGGGCATGTTGGCCGCCCAGTCCATCGGGGATGAAGTGTATGAAACAATTCCCTATGAAAAGCGCATAACACTGACGTATATCGACGAAGTATATATACCCGCCGATCTGAATGATGCGATCGCGGTGCTTGATAAGAAAATGGAACAGGCCGCCAGGGACAGGTTTGCAGCCCTCACGGAAGCTGATGCAGCTACCAAGCCTTATTTCAGTTTTGGTAAGTGGATGAATATCAACTGGAGCCTCGAAGAAGGATCCAGGCTGTCCCATTATTTCCGGTCCAGGGGTGTTGGCAAGACAGAAGATATGATCCGCATACTTATGACGGCCTATCACAGGCATCTGCGCAATGTGCCTGTAGCCGAACAGGAGCTGATCGATAAATACAAAGCGCTCCGGCGCAGCGAATATGAAGCCTACCAGGAGCGGCTGCGCAAGCTTCCCGCCATAGATACCGTGCCCCGCCGGGGGCAGCGCTGATATACCATCTCACAGGTTCGATCACCCTGTCACAGTCGCCTTTTTCTCCTGTGATAACGGTCTTTCCGTATGTCAGAATTATCTAACTGATTGAATATATAAAAGATAAATATTGGAGAAACACGCATTTTGATATATATTAATGTGAGTTGCGTATTAACTTTGTACCTGCTGTACCGTCATACGGGGTAAACTAACATTAACAGGTAGAGATGAAATCATCAATCTTAGGAATCTGTCTCTGTTGCCTGGCTTTATTGTCGTCGGCAGAGACCAGGGGTGAGCAGATACAGTTTATCCAGGGAGGAATAGCTGCGGCCAAGTCCAGGGCTGTGGCGGAGGGGAAGCTTTTCTTCGCCGTGTTTTATACGGACTGGTGCCTGCCCTGCAAGTGGATGGACGAAAACACCTTTCGCGATCATGATCTCGCCGTGTTTGCTAATGGCAACTATCTTGCGGTCAAGGTCAATATAGATGACTTCGATGGGCATGCCCAACGCCAGCAATACAATGTAGAGTTTCTGCCTACGATCATTGTATTTGATCAGGGTGGAGGTATACTCGGCAAATACGAGGAGTCGCTTTCATCCAAGCGCCTCCTGGAGGCACTGCAGTCTCACCGGTTCGATATGGCTAACAAGTCTATCAAACTGTCCTCTATCCCCTCTAAGGCCAGGAACGAAAATCCGCCTGCCTCCGTAGCGGCAGATCAGGGGAAGCCGGCCCCGGCCCAAACCAAAGAGCGTGAGAAGGAGCGGGAAAAGATACGGGATAAGGAGACGCCTGCTAATCCTCCTGCAGTAGCGAACAACAACAGCCCGCGCATGGAGAAAGCGGAGAAGGCGAAAACCGAAGAACCCAAACCGAAGGACCCGCCTGCCCGACCGGCCGAAACCACGCAGGCCGCGTCAGAGGAGAAAAAAGTGACTTCACCTCCTGTGCCTGACAAGCCGGTCACACCGCCGGCAGCGCAGCAAAGTTCAACGGCCACTGAAAGCGGCAAATATTACAGCGTACAGGTAGGAACTTTTTCAAGGTTTGAGAATGCCGATGTCAGGCGTAATGAGTTCAAGGAGATCTTTGGAGACGGAGTGCATATCAAGATTGAAAAGAGCGGCGCCGATACGATCTACAAAGTGATGATCGGTCGCTATAAGACTTATGATGCAGCCAAGCCGCTGGTGAGCCTGCTGAAAGAGCAGGGCTATGAGGGTTTTGTCAAGGAAGTCTCTCAGAACTAAGCGCGGCGGATCTTGAGTACACTGCTTATCAAAGATATCGGGCGCCTGGTACAGGTGCTCGCACCCGAAGTGCGCCGCGTCGCCGGTGAGGCGATGAGTCGTATGGATTCTATTTCCGATGCGTGGCTTCTCGTCGAGGGTGACCGTATACTGGATTTCGGCGCACATGCCGACGGTCATCCACGCGCTGACAGCGAATGGTCGGCTTCCGGAGGATGGGTATTCCCGGCCTGGTGTGACTCTCACTCACATATTGTTTTTGCAGCCAGTCGCGAGCAGGAATTCGTAGACCGGATCAAGGGCCTGTCCTATGAGGAGATAGCGCGCAGGGGAGGGGGGATACTCAATTCTGCGGCCCGGCTCAGGGAAGCCAGCGAAGAGGAGCTATACGATACAGCCCTTGGGCGCCTGAGAGAAGTACAGTCTTATGGTACAGGTGCGCTGGAGATCAAGAGCGGCTATGGCCTGAGCTTCGATAGCGAGATCAAGATGCTGCGTGTGATCCGCGGGCTTCGCGAAGCCGCGCCGGAGATGGCTGTCAAAGCGACGTTCCTGGGCGCGCATGCCATACCGCCGGAATATAAAAACGACCGGGCAGGATATATACGGCTCCTCTGTGACGAGATGATCCCCTACGTAGCCGATGAGGGGCTTGCGGAGTATTGCGATGTATTCTGCGACAAAGGTTTCTTTACCGTAGAGGAGACAGCTGAGATATTGGAAGCCGGGTGGCGTCACGGGCTCAAGCCCAAGATACATGCCAATGAGCTGGATTTCTCAGGTGGCGTCCAGGTCGGCGTAGCTCAGCGTGCATTGTCCGTAGATCACCTGGAGCGCTCGGGTGCAGAGGAGGTACAGGCGCTCAAAGGTAGCGGGACTATCCCCACGCTGTTACCTTCCACAGCTTTTTTCCTCGGTATCGACTATGCGCCGGCACGACTCCTGATCGAAGGAGGACTGCCCGTAGCGCTGGCAAGTGATTACAATCCAGGCTCCACTCCTTCGGGCCGCATGCCCTTTGTGCTTTCGCTGGCTTGTATCAAGATGAAAATGCTGCCCGAAGAAGCTGTCCACGCGGCTACGATCAATGGTGCGGCTGCTATGGAGCTCGAGCATAGCTACGGGAGCATCACCAGGGGCAAGGCCGCCAGTTTTTTTGTGACGAAGCCTATGCCGTCCCTGGCTTATCTGCCTTATGCATTCGGGTCGGACCTGGTCCGCCGGGTAGTGCTTCGCGGCAGGTTTTGCGACTGACGCAGCATTCCTATATAGAAGCAATATTCACCAACCCGTACCGTTAAAATGAAGTTAGCTACATGATGATCCCCACCGATTACCAAAAGATCGATAGGTTAAAAAAAATCATCATATAAATCAATTCGCCTATCTTTGAGGCGAATTTGACCTGGCTAACCCCGTTCAATCCTAGAAAACAAGCCCATGATAATCAGAGTCGTAGCTGCGATTTTACTTCTACTGAGTTTTACTTACATTTCTGCGCAGACACCTGAGTCCATCAGGTACCAGTCGGCTCCGGCTTCGGGCACAAGAGGCTGTGCGGATCAGTATGCAGGAACCTGGCGTCTCGGCGGTCTGACAGGCTCAAGCAACGATGTAGCAGGCCAGGTAAAATATCTCTGTTTCGACGATCGCCTGCAGTTCCTGGGCAATGGGGACTATGACCTTACCGGGGACCCGGTCAGCGCTACTGCACCCGGTATAGCGTATGCTTTTTACGATTGCCCCCCCAGCGTTTCGGGTCCCGATCTGGCTACTATCCTGGGCGACCCCTGTATAACCGACGATCCGCCGCCAGCCAATGACCTGTACGTGGGCAGGGGCCTTGCCAACGGCGATATCCTCATGCACAATACGGGCAACCTTCAGAATCTTTTCAACGGTGGTGACCCGCTGCAGCTTTGGTTTGCCCCGATCACATTGGATGATTTCAGCGGGATAGAGTACGAGGGCAACCCTGCAGGGCCCTGCGTCCACGCCAATGTCAATGTGGCTTTCAGCGTGGTGTACCTGAATGCGATCCGCATCGAGAATATATCTTCGCCCTCTCCTACGTCGCTGTCTGGCTCGTTCCAGGTTTTCGGCGGATTGCCGGAGTTCCAGCAAATAGGCGCCGGTCGATTTTACACCAGTATAGAGATAGAGATGAGGTCCAATCCCAATATCAAAGGGACTGTGACCAATGGCGCCAATCATGCCAACGGT
This sequence comes from uncultured Saprospiraceae bacterium, assembly GCA_964537925.1. Lineage (GTDB taxonomy): Bacteria > Bacteroidota > Bacteroidia > Chitinophagales > Saprospiraceae > SLDF01. The sequence continues at coordinate 81,455 of CAZICV010000005.1, forward strand.
GGTACGGTAGAGTTCACCGTGCCGCAGCCGGGCTCCTATCGGATCATTGTGCGTGACGGCAAGGCTTGCCCGGGTGAAGTGCTGGTCAATATGCCGCAGAACGAGGTAGAAGTGATCATCGGTACGGCTTCTATACCACCCAACGGTACGGTGTGTATACCGATCACGGTCAACAATTTCAGAGATATAGAATCTTTCCAGTTTTCTGTCAACTGGGACCCCACCATCGTGCTGGCAACCGGTATCAATATTCCCTCACCCTCGCCGCTACCCCAGTTCACTGTGGCCAGCGATATGTTTCTTGAGCCTCAAAACGGCCGTATGCGGGTCGTATGGTCAGGGCTGAGCCCGGCATCCTTACCAGATGGCACCGTACTCTTTGAGATCTGCTTTCAGGCGATCGGGGAGCCGGGAGACAGTACACATGTGAATACCACGAACAGGCCCATATCCATAGAGTTTTTTGCAAACGGTTTTGCCAGTGGGTACCGGCTGCAGAACGGCTGGATCAAGATCATCGATCCCGCTGATCCTACGATCTTCGCCAAGACCTGCAGTACGACAGGCACTACCGGTACTATCCGGTTCACACTGTACGGGGGAATGGGCCCTTATACTTATATCCTGGAGAGTGTCGGCCTGCCGACGCGTATAGAGCGCAACGGAACGGTATCAGGCTCAGGTGTACTCACTACAGAGGGTGGATTGCCCCCGGGCACCTATGTGTTCACGGTCACAGACGCCAATGGAACGGTCACTACCCTTTCCGTGGATATAGCGAACGAGGCGCCGCTGTTCGTGAGCTTGTCCGCACAGCATCCGGCCTGTTTTGGCGACGAAAACGGCCGGATTGAGATCAGCAGCAAAGGCGGTGGGGCTGAGCCCTATACCTATAAATGGTCCACGGGCCAGTTTGGCGATACGGTGATCACCAGGTTGCCTGCCGGCAGCTACTCTGTCACCGTGATTGACGCGCATGGGTGTGAAGCGACTGCTTCGACCACGCTGGGCGTGCTTCGGCTGACAAGTACTTTCAATGTGGTCCAGCCCAGCTGTTCAGGCAGAAATGACGGCAGTATACGCGCTATCCCGGCAGGAGGTACACAGGGTTCGTCGGGGTACAATTTCCTGTGGAGAGACAATGGTTTCACAGGTGATAACCGCACAAATCTCAGTGGTGACAGGTGGTATGTGGTCACGATCACCGATAGTAAGAACTGTGAATATGTAGACTCTGTATACCTCGAGCCGATTAAAAAACTGGATGCCGCGGCTACGCTCACACAGCCCACCTGTACCGGCAATAGCGATGGATCGATCACGATCACCGCTACGGTCTCCGGCGGCGCTGCTGCCGAGCCTTACTTCTTTACATGGTCGGCAGGTACGGTCGTTAACAATTCACCACAGAGCACTACGAGTGGTCTTGCCGGTAATCAGACATATGTGGTCACGATAACGGACTTCAACGGATGCAACGTGACGCGGTCCTATACGCTGGGCGAGCCTATGCCGCTCAATGTTATCCTGTATGAAAAGATAGATGAGAGTTGCACAGGCCCGGGTGAGGACGGGGGTCTTACCGTGATCGCCAGCGGTGGCACCACACCGCGTACGATGCTCTGGAGCAACGGCGTGACCGGCCATGAAAATCTGGGCCTCGCGGCAGGGGTTTATACTGTGACGGTCACGGATGCCAACGGGTGTACCACGAGCGCCAGTTTTGAGGTAGAATATACGGGACCTGAGATCACACTTGATGCGGTACCCGCTACCTGTCCCGGCAGCAGTGACGGATCTGTCAATGCGACTATTACTTATGCTGGCTCTTATTCCGTCCAATGGAATACAGGCGCCACTACAACCCGTATCGACGGACTTACAGCGGGATGGTACTATATCACGGTCACTGGAAGCGACGGTTGCGCCAAAGTGGATTCTGCGGAAGTGACCCAGCCGGTCCCGATCACGGTTGTTTTCAATCATACGCTGCCTACTTGTCCCGGCGATTCCGATGGGATCATCGATCTGCAGGTCTCCGGCGGCGCTCCGCCCTATAGCTACAGCTGGTTGCACAGCACAGAAAACGCTCCACGGCTCACAGGCCAGCGCGGAGGACTTTATACAGTCACGATCACGGATCAGAGCGGCTGCCCGCCACTCATTCTGCCGGTCGAACTGGAGAATCCGCCTTTTATTATGTTTTCCTTTACGGATATCGTCGGAGTATCCTGCTCCAACTCATCCTGCGATGGATCGGCTACCCTCAATATCACAGGAGGCGCTGTCACGGGGGGGACTTTTGATGTCCAGTGGTCTACAGGGTTTACAGAGACAGGAGTCACATCCAGCAGCCCCGGCAATCTTTGTTTTGGTTTCAACAGCGTGACCGTCACCGACGGCAACGGCTGTGTCAAGATAGATTCCCTGCCTGTACCCGGGCCGCAGCCGATCACGCTTGATCTGGCAGCTTCGACCATAGACAGTGTATCCTGCAATGGCAGGTCCGACGGGTCAGCCAACCTGGTCGGCAGCGGAGGCACCGGCCCTTATACATTCAACTGGCCGGGGCTGGGGCAGACAGGTCCTTCTGTGAGTGGCCTCGCAGCAGGCTCCTATATCGTAGAATTGACGGATAGCCGGGGATGTGAATTCGACACGACGATCGTGATCGGCCAACCGGAGGTCCTGGCACTGGCAGTAGATCCGGCAGGCACAAGCGATGTCGGCTGTTCGGGCCTCGACGACGGACAGATCACCGTGACGGCGACAGGGGGTAACGCGGGTCAGTTGTCCTATACCTGGACAAACGGGGTAACTGCAGATGGGCCGGTAGCCGGCGGCCTGGCCCCCGGTACGTACAGCGTCACAGTCACAGACAGCAAAGGATGTACCGCACAGACCTCTCATACAGTAAATGAGCCCGTCCCTGTGACGGCCACGATACCTACACCCGAGGAACCGCTCTGTGCCGGTTTCCAGACCAGTATCACGGTGAGCGCTGCTGCCGGTGGCTCAGGATCGGATTATTACTTCTCAGTGGACGATGGTCCGCTGCTGACCCTGGGAGCAGGTATCCCGGTTTTTGCCGGCTCGCATACCGTCAAAGTTTTCGACAGCAAGGGATGTTCGTTTGATACTACGATCGTGATCGGGGAGCCGGCGGCTATCCTGGTGGATCTGGGCGAAGATGTCCAGATCGATCTGGGCGATACGATCGCGCTATTGCCTTTCATTCAATCGGGGCTACCGATCGATAGTTACGATTGGACCAACGGAGGCTCGCTGAGCTGTGACAACTGCGAATCGCCGCTGGCCTCTCCGCAGAATACTACCACTTATACACTGGAAGTCACCGATACCAACGGTTGTGTCGGCACAGATGCCATCACCGTGCGCGTTAGCAAGCGGCGGTACGTCTTCATCCCGGATGCTTTCTCGCCCAATTCGGACGGTATCAATGACCTGTTCAGTGTCTACTCCGGCAAGGGAGTGGTCAGTATCAAGACTATGCGGATATTCAACCGCTGGGGCGATCTGCTCTACGAAACGGCCGACCTGGAGCCCAGCGCGTTCGGCGCAGGCGGTTGGGACGGTAAGTTCAAAGGACAGTTGCTGGATGCTGGAGCCTATATCTATGCTATAGAGATACTGTTCAGAGACAACCAGACATTGCTCTACAAGGGCGATGTGACCCTGATCAGGTGATATAATAGCGGCAGGACCTGCACTGCCGTCGACAGATAAAATACAACATTAAGCCTTCGGGAGAAATCCCGGAGGCTTTTATCGTTTCAGGCTCAAGGCTTTCCTGAGGAGGATTCCAAGAGCCGGGATGGAATCGGCTGCGCTCAGAAACTGTTTTTCCACATCATAGACTCTACAGGCCTGTCGGTCCGCAGGTTGTACTTGGCGCTAGACTTGCGGTTGTAATAGTTTTCGATATCGCCTTCGACAGAGAAGTAGATCAGTTGGCCGATGGGCATACCGGCATAGATGCGCACCGGCTGTACACAGGATATCTCCAGGGTCCAGGTATTGCAGAATCCCACATCCCCCTTGCCCGCCGTAGCGTGGATATCGATCCCCAACCGGCCTACACTGGACTTGCCTTCGAGGAACGGCACAGCATGATGTGTCTCCGTGTACTCCTCGGTCACGCCGAGATAGAGCGTGCCCGGCTGTAAAACGAAACCTTCCGGTCCGATCTCGATCTCACGGATCCGGTTGTGCTTGCGTGCGTCCAGTTCGTGGTCCGTATACACGGCCAGGTACCTGCCCAGGTGTACATCGTAGGAGTTGGTGCCGAGGCATTCCTTGCGAAAGGGCTCTATGACGATCCGGCCGTCTTCAATGGCTTCGAGTATCTTCTTGTCCGATAGTATCATGACCTTGGAGGATAGGTTTTGGCCCGGCAAAATACGAAAAATGGACCGCGCTTTACCCCTTGCCGTGCTTCTGCCGGTCGGACTCCAATCCCGGTGGTAAGGCGGCTTGTTGCAGAGGAATAGATACTTATCCGGGGAGAAAAGACCCGCGGTAATCGAACAGATACGATATTTACACGGTATCCCGGCGAAAACAGCTTTTCCGGAAGATGGCATCACTGGATGAGCTATCCGGGCATATTCTCAGGGATAATCCGACATATTCCGGCTCCGGTAAGCCATAGGACATGGTAAACACTTTAAGATGAATTTGCTTTGAACACATTTACAAGGCTGTCGATAGGCCTGGTCGTATTGAGTTTTTTCCTAGGCGCCTGTGATAAAGACGCCGGGAAGCATGAATGGGTTGGCCGTGCATTGGAGTACGACAGCGGGCGGCCCGTGGCAGGCGCACAGGTATATCTTTGGGAAGCGCAATCGGACTGGTTGGGACAAAAAGACACTTCATACCGTATCGATTCCGTGAAGAGTGCGGTTGACGGAAGTTTTCGTTTCCGGTTTCATTGGGTAGGAGGAAACTACTACTGGATTACAGGTACTGCCGACCGGTATTATTCCAATGAAGGTTTTCTGGAGCCAACTGGCAGCAGAAATGGGAATCTCATATTGTTTCCGCATTCCTGGGTGAGGATACATGTCAAGAACGTTCATCCTTTTGACAGGAATGACGCGATATTGATCAATCTGTCCCTGGAATGCGATAGAAATGTATTCTTCGGTGCGAATACAGATACGTTTGCGATTTGTAGTACGAAGGGTAATGTAAAACATAGTACGCTGTATACAGTCACAAGAGCCAACGGCGATCGAAGGCTGGACAGCATTGTGTATACCACAGTGGCTTGGGATACGATAGACCAATACATTCATTTCTGAGGGCGGCCCCAGGTTTGTATGTTCCGATCATCTACCCGGTAGGTAATAGGTGTCTTCTCAAATAGTCCTGTACCTGTTGCCGGCTCTGATTCAACAGTCACCGCAGGTCCGCCAAGCAGACAAAGTTTCCGGGAGACCGGACATACTTCGTTGCTTCACGGCTTGTAGGAAGATCTGCTCGTGGTAATCTGCTATTCGGCGATGTCAGAAAAACTTTAAGCGATTGTTGAAAAGAGAGAAGGATGGCCCGATAATATAATGGCCTCATTCTTCCACAATCCTCCAGATACAGATGCTGCGGTCATCGCTGCCGCTGAGAAGGAGTTGACGTGTACTGTCCCAGAGCAGGCAGTTGACGGAGTTGGCGTGGGCGCCGTACCTGAATGCATCCAGTACCTTGAGCAGCTCCAGTGTACGGGCGTCCCATACCCGGATTGTTTTGTCGCGGCTGGCCGAAAATATCCACCGTTGCTTGTCATCGGTAGTGATATCATTGATGGTGAAACTGTGTGCCGCCAACTCCTGGACCAGCGCCGGGTCAGGCGCCAGCTTCCAGCGCTTCAGTGCGGCATCACGTCCGCCGGACAGAAAATGACTGCCATCCGATTCCAGCGCCAGGCAAAACACAGAAGCGCTGTGTGCCGCCGCCACAGTATATAGCGGAGAGATGTTCCGGCTGTCTATGGCAGTGATACTGCCGTCGCTGCTGCCGGCCAGTACCAACTCTTGCTGGGGTACGTATGCCAGCGACCGTACGGACCGGGAGCTTACCTGGAGGCTCTCCTGCGGCCTTCCCCCGAGGCTGTCCCAGCGTGAGACGAGGCCATCGCCTCCGGCGGTCCACCAGGCTCCGTCCGGTGTGCTACAGACAGCATAGACCCCTTTCCTGTGCGCCAGCCATTTGCGGGGTTCTTCGCGCTGATCCGGGTATACCCGGATCAGTTCACCGTGCATGGTCCCGAGCAGCAGGTAACCGCCTTGTCTGTCAAGAGCAGCACAGTATACAGGAGCGTCGCTGCTGGCTACAAGAACGCCGTCGGCAGGCCTGTCCAGGTCCCATCGGGCTACCCACCCGTCACCTCCTGCACTGAGCACAGATTGCCCGTCCATGCCGGGCAGAATTTTGTAAATTGCGCCCCTGTGGCCCAACAGCCGGTGCAGGATCTCTACCTTCATCAGGCAAATATAGGTTCCGGGCCTGCTCTTAACGGAAAATGCCGCTGGTTTATAAGAAACGTTTGTCGCCCGAAGGAGTACTTGGGGTATGGAGGATCGAGGAGCCTGAAGCGTTCTTTCTCGACAGTATATCCCTGCACCCGGAAGAAGCAGCCCAGTTGCAGTTTATCCGGGGACGCAGACGTGTGGAGTGGCTGGCCGGCCGCCAGTTGGTACACCTGCTGTCTGAAAGAGATATCCGGGGTGCTGTGATCAAGGACGAATTCGGTAAACCATACCTGGACCAGTCCAGGTATCATATATCCATGAGCCATACATTGGATATGGCAGCTGTGATCGCCGGTCCCAGGCCGGTAGGCATCGATATACAGGCCTTCGTGCGGAGGATCGTCATGCTCGCACCAAAATTTGTCCACCGGGACGAAGTGGATTCATGGCAGTCGGCCTCTGATCCCATAGAAGCGCTTCATGTGATATGGGGCGCCAAAGAATGCATCTACAAAGCCTATGGCAGACGGCAGATCGACTTCAGGGAAGATCTGCGTATCCTGCCTTTTACGTTTCGGGAACATGGCGGCGTGTTGGAAGCCAGGCTGCTCAATAAAGACCGCGAAAGGTCGTTTACTGCTCATTACTACCGCATGTTTCACACGATGATGGTATATCTCACAGAGACTACACCCGAAGACATATGATAAGAGGACTGTTTTTGACAATGATAAGTGCACTGGCCCTGTTGTCTGCGGGCTGTGGCTCGCGCGACCATGCTCCTTCTGCTCCGGAACAGGAAGATATGGTACTCGGGCAGGAGCTACCGGAGGACTTCAAGACGTTCTTCGAGCGGTTTCACGAGGACTCAGTCTTTCAGATGGAGCACATTGCATTTCCCCTGGAGGGCTTTCCTTCCGGTCTTACCGCAGAAAACTACGATCCTCAGTTTCGCTGGCAGCCGGATGACTGGGTGATGCACAAGCCTTTCAATAACGAGAACGATGAATACCAGAGAAAATTTGAGGTGATCACACCGACAATGGTTATCGAGTACATACTCTCCCGAAAAGCGAGTTTTGGTATGGAGCGCAGGTTTGCCAGGATGGGAGAGGAGTGGTATCTTATTTACTATTCAGCCCTGAACAAGGTAAAGGAGAAAGAATCTGGTCTCTGAGAGGAGCTCCATGGTAAAAAGAAAGGGGATACTTGATCATCAAGTATCCCCTTTCTTTTATTGCGGCTGTGATTGCTGTCTGCAGCCCGCTGTTTTCTCTTCCGTCAATCCTGCGACATATACGCTTCCATAGGCGGGCAAGTACATACCAGGTTGCGATCGCCGTATGCATTGTCGACCCTGCCTACTGCCGGCCAGAATTTGAATCCCTGGCGGAGATAAGGCAGCGGGTAGGCGGCTTTTTCACGCGTATACGGGTACGACCATTCGTCGGCAGAGACGATCTGTACGGTATGCGGAGCGTTGACCAGTACATTGTTTTTCTCTTCAAACTCGCCGCGGGCTACCTCGTCTATTTCTTCCCGGATACGGATCAGGGCATCACAGAACCTGTCGAGTTCGTCCTTGCTCTCGCTTTCCGTCGGCTCGATCATGAGTGTACCGGCTACAGGGAAGGAGAGTGTAGGAGCATGGAAGCCGTAATCGATGAGGCGTTTGGCCACATCTTCGGCCGAGATACCGATCGCTTTGAAAGGATTGAGGTCCACGATCAGTTCATGTGCTGCACGTCCCCTGGATCCTGTATAAAGGACTTTGTAGCGGGATTCCAGTCTTGCCTTGATATAGTTGGCATTGAGGATGGCATAGCGTGTCGCATTGGTCAGCCCTTCTGCTCCCAGCATGCGGATATAGCCGTATGAGATCAGCAGGATGCTGGCGCTGCCCCAGGGCGCGGACGAAACGGCATGTATGGCTTTTTCGCCGCCGGTTTTGGCGTATACATGCCCCGGCAGGTATGGTGCGAGCTTGTCATTGACACAGATTGGTCCCATACCGGGTCCGCCGCCGCCGTGTGGGATGGCAAATGTCTTGTGTAGGTTGAGGTGGCATACATCGGCTCCGATCAGGCCCGGGCTGGTCAGGCCGACCTGGGCGTTCATGTTGGCCCCGTCCATATAGACCAGGCCTCCGTGTTCGTGTATGATCGCGCAGATCTCCCTGATGCCTTCTTCAAATACACCGTGTGTGGACGGGTAGGTAGCCATGAGGGCGGCCAGCTTGTCCTTATGCTGTTCTGCTTTGCTGCGCAGGTCCGATATATCGATATTGCCGCGCTCATCACAAGCGACTACGACCACATCCATACCGACCATCACGGCGCTTGCGGGATTCGTACCGTGAGCCGAGGAAGGGATCAACGTGACCGTACGATGTGTATCTCCCCGGTCCAGGTGATAGGCACGGATCGCCAGCAGGCCTGCATATTCGCCCTGTGCGCCGGAATTAGGCTGCAGCGAACAGGCTGTGAACCCGGTCACCGCACAGAGCCAGGAAGACAACTCTTCGAAGATCTGCTGGTAGCCCTGGGTCTGGTCAGCCGGTGCGAACGGGTGGATATGAGCAAAGTTTTCCCAGCTGACCGGCAGCAGTTCAGATGCTGCGTTGAGTTTCATGGTACATGATCCCAGCGGTATCATGGAGTGTGTCAGCGAAAGATCCTTGTTCTCGAGCCGCTTGATGTACCGCATCATCTTGGACTCGGTGTGGTATGTGTTGAACACCGGGTGTCCGAGATAGCCGGATGTGCGTTGCAGGGATGCCGGCAGACTATCTGGCGCGGACACGGATACTGCCTGTGCCTGGTTCAGGCCTGCCAGCAACCTGGCCAGCTGATCGAGCTGGGCGGCTGTATGTGTTTCGTCTATGGCGATACGCACATGATCGCCGTGGTAACCCAGGTTGATACCGGCAGCTTCTGTGGCCCGGCGTATCTCAGCCTGTGTAGCAGCGTCTGCGTTGAAAGAGACAGTGTCAAATCTCGCGGTCTGCGATACATTGTAGCCTGCTGCTTCGAGCGTGGCGGCCAGGTTGTCAGCCTGCTGGTGCAGGTGTCTTGCTATGGAGCGTATGCCCTCTGGTCCGTGATAGACTGCGTACATGCCTGCCATGATAGCCAGCAGCGCTTGTGCTGTACAGATATTGGACGTAGCTTTTTCGCGGCGGATATGCTGTTCTCTTGTCTGGAGCGCCATCCGTAGCGCCGGATTTTGCCTGCTGTCTACCGAGAGACCAATGATCCGGCCCGGTATGATCCGCTTGAACTCCTCTTTGGTGGCAAAATAAGCTGCATGCGGTCCTCCGAAGCCCATCGGCACACCAAGGCGCTGGGTATTGCCGAGTACGGCGTCTGCTCCCCATTCACCGGGAGGAGCCAGGATCGCGAGACTGAGCAGGTCCGCAGCTACGGCTACGTATACCTCGCCGGCATTTGCAGTAGCTACAAGCTCACGGTAATCCTCTGCCCGACCGTCAATGTCCGGGTACTGCAGCAGTATACCGAATGTGCGGTCCGAGAAGCTGAATGAGCGCCAGTCGTCCACGATAATCTCTATACCCAGCGGTTGAGCACGGGTACGCAGTACCTCGAGCGTCTGCGGAAATACCGTGCTGGCTACGAGAAACTCATTTTTGCTGTTCTCCTTGTCTTTTTTATTCTTCAGGCTGAAGAACATTGCCATGGCTTCTGCCGCAGCAGTACCCTCATCCAGCAGTGAAGCGTTGGCGATGGGAAGCGCGGTCAGATCGCTGACCATCGTCTGGAAGTTGAGCAGGGCCTCAAGCCTGCCCTGGGCGATCTCTGCCTGGTAAGGTGTATATTGTGTATACCATCCGGGATTCTGGAAGATATTGCGCAGGATCACAGATGGCGTGATCGTACCGTAATAGCCAAGTCCTATGTGGGAAGCCGCTATTTTATTCTTCAGAGCGACCTTTTTCAACCCTTCCAGATACTCGTATTCTGTCTGAGCCGGAGGTATGGACATCGCTTCCCGGGCACGGATACCTGAGGGGATGGTCTCCTCGATCAGCTGATCGAGGCTGTCTGCTCCGATCGTATGCAGCATCTCCAGAGTTTCTTCCGGATTGGGGCCTATATGTCTGCGTTCGAAGCCCCGGAGAGAATCGTTGTGGGTCATGGTGTTGTGTAAGAATAAGATGGATAAAAGACGGGCCGAAATTAAGCACTCACATGGATATTTCATGTACGTGAGAATGCATATATAACACCGGCCGCCGCGAAAAGATCGCAGATCGTACAGCCCGGTTGCCTTCGGGATAATCTCCGCTGCCGCTCAACGGTTACAAACGGCCTTGTACGGGCAATAGATGCAGTTGATGGTTCTGTCCGTCTGGTCTACAGGCGTTGCAGGATCTGCAATCCCGGCAAGTACGGATCGGAGATCAGCTCCAAAATGAACCAGTGCTTCCTGGTCGGGCGCCGGCATGTCGCTGAGCTGGACCAAAGTATCATCACCTGGTCGCTGGCCCCTGGCAAAGTACAAATGCGTATCGGGTATCTCGCCACCATGTGCCGGGTCTTGTTGATAAAGCCATGCGTAGAAGAGTGTCTGGAGGGCTTCCTTATCGTTCCTGCCGTCACGTGCCCAGATCTTCTCGTAACTACCCTTCAGGAGCTTTGCATCGAAGGCGCCGGTCTTGTAATCTACGATCCGCAGCCGCCCGCCTGTCCGGTCTACCCGGTCAGCTTTGCCGTAGAGCCGCACGTTCAGACCGGAGTCCAGTACCATACCGGACTCCATCGGTAGTTCCGTGGCCAGTATCTCTTGTTCGTCCCCGGCAGTATCAAGCAGCAGTATGCGCCTGATCGCATGCAGGATGGCGTTTCTGAAAAGCAGGTGGCTACCCTGCTGCAGCAGGGCATGGTCTATACGCAGTATCCTGCAGTAAGCCTTGTCCAGCAACCCGGGGACCGCTGACAGCCTGGATGAAGGATCCGGAGCTGCCGGCTGGCGACCGATGAGTGGAGTATACAGGTCATACATCACTTCGTGCAGGATCACCCCGAATACGGCGGCGTCCACCTCGTCCGAAGGAGCCTCGTACTGGCGATAGCCCAGGATGTATTGAAGATAGAACTTCAGGCGGCATGTCAGCCATGTCTGTATAGCCGTGATGCTCACTTGTCGTTGCATCCAGGCCTGTACTTTCGCAGGGTCTGCGGCCAGGACAATGGGCTGGGGCGAAGCGATATCCGGCCGGACGGAGATGGTCTCCTGCCGGATGGTCCACCCGGGCGGGTGCAGTCCCATCCGCAGCGCCTGTATCCATCGGCTGGGCTCTCCCCCGCCCAGATCTCCCGCCTCACTGTTGAAGAAAAAGTGAACTTCTCCGGCAGAGACGACAGAGGACCAGAAGAGGTGCTCCTGTACCTGCATCTGGCGGCTGATCGACGGCAGTCCAAAGGCCTGGCAGATAAAACCCGGCAGCAGAGAGCTATGTGACACGGACGGTAGCAGCCCTTCATTGGCGTGCAGGATATAAAGCCGGTCAAACTGGAGATTGGCCATCTCGTAGGGACCAAGTATCTGCAGGCCTTCAAGCGGTTCGCCCTTGAGCGTGATCCTGCTATGCTGCAGGATGCGGCGCAGGAGCCGGGAGAAGAATGCCGGGGACCATTGTGCCCCCGGCGTGTCGAGCACCTCCTTCAGTTTGTGCAGCCTTGTATAGAGATGGTACACTGCCGCCTGGTCTATCTCCCGCGGACTCCTGTCATAGATATGGTCCAGGAGACGGAGGCACCGCTCCAGCATCGTCTGCTGACCCGGAGGGGGCGACAGCCAGTCTCTCCAGGGCTCGGGTAGCCGCTTCCAGTCTTCCAGCAGGTCAAGGTAAACTGTGTCGTCCACCCAGACCGGAGCCAGGAGCTCGTTTTCCGGCTGGAGCAGTTCGTGGCTGAAAAGTCGCCTGCACAACTCGGTCCTGATCCAGCGGTTGTCTTTCCAGCCTTCGAGCACCTCGAGCAGATAGTGGACCAGGGTGAATACCGGTGTATCCAGTACGGATAGTCCCATGGATACGTTGACCTTGCGGATACTGCCCGGCAGGATCTGCAGCAGCGGCATCAGTGCTCCCTGTTCGGGGAGTAGGACGGCCGCCCGGTCATAGGCCTCCTGTTCTTCCTGCGGCAGGTATTGCGTGAGGCCCTGAAGCTGGCGTTGTCTGCCGCTGGTGGCGTGCAGGTGGATGGTCTTGGCAGTCTCGTCGGACCGGTGATGCAGCCATGACCTGTCTGCTGTTCGTTGGATCAGGGCGTTCTCCGGGTGTTGCCAACCTATGTATGCCGACAGTTCGGGAGAAGGCAGGTCCCAGTAGTATTGCAGACCTCCGATATGGCCGAGTATAGCTGCTTCAGCTGCGCTGAGCTGGTAGAAACCGATGGCATAGGAAGGTCCGCCAATGTCCTGTAGCGAGGAGTGCCCTGTGGTAGCCAGGCGCCTGTACAGCTTACCGGAAGTAGTGATACCGTGTGTGTCGAGTTCACGGTCGAAAAGATCGTACAGCCGGGGTAGCTGTTCCCAAAGCTGGGTCAGCGACCTGCTCAGCAGATCCTGTTTTTGAATGGCCCGCACCAGGTTATATAGTTCGGGTTCTGTATCTTCCAGGTCGCTTATTTGCAGCGCGGGTATATCGAGCAACCGGGCAAACAACGCCGCAGGGTCCGCCAGCGCTTTGTCCAGGGAATCGAAGTCCCTGAGTATGAGCTGCCCCAGCGTATAGAAAGACTCCAGGCTATCCTGGTGGCCGAGCTCCTGCCAGCAAGTATGCAGGTGGATCATCATGGCGAGCTCGTCCGGTATGACTGCCTTCGCCAGGCTCTGCGTCAGGCTGTCCAGGGTGTACATTTCAGGCGCCCATACAGGTCTGCCTGCCGCCCGTGCGAGCTCTTTGCGGAAGAAAAGTATATTGCGTTTGCTGGGAAGCAGCAATGTACAGCCGGTGAGATCCGGGCCGTGGGTCTCCCAGATCCTGCGGGCGGCTTCGGTCAGGAATGCAGTATTCATCGGGCGGTGAGTTCAACCGGGTGAATGCGGACAGGGTCCGTGTAGGCGATCCAGGCTTCGGGGGCCGGGAGGCCCATTTGTGCCAGTAGGTCGGCGTAGTGCCTCAGTTGTTTTTCATAGCGCCTGTCGGGTTGCCCGGTCTTGAAATCAATGATGATCGTTTGCCCGGCGAGCAGTATGACCCGGTCCGGCCTGTATGCTTTGCCGTCTACCTGGATGATCTCTTTCTCACGATATACCCGGAGACCGGGGGCAAACCAGGGTGCAACTTCCGGGTGGAGCAGGAAACGGGAGAGATCTTCTTGCAGTTTCATTGACTCCGTGTTGTCCATGAGTCCTTCTTCGTACAGGTGGCAGACTGCCGCGCCGATATCTTCCGGCTCGGCAATATGCTCCAGCGCCAGGTGCAGCAGTATGCCCCGCCGTCCCGGCCCGGATGTTGCGACCGTGCTGCCAGGCAGTGGTTTGGGAAGCCAAGCGCCGGTGCTGACTGTACGGTCCCTGAGTGACAGTCGGCTGATGGTATTGACTGTACGGTCTTCAGTCTTTTTGGGCCAGGGTGCATGCAGGTCTCCCATTATCCAGCCATCCTCCGTAGTCGTCATAGTGGCCGGAAGCGCCTCCTGTACGAGATCGCTCCAGGTACTCAGGCCCGGTTTTTCCTTCGGAGCGGTCAGCGCGGTGTAGAGACGCTCTTCAGCGCGGGTAGTGGCGACATAGAGCAGGTTGAGGCTGTCTATCGCCTGCAGGATGTATTCATCTGCAAAGTCCTCGTTGAACCGGGTCTCCTTTAGTTTGGTGTTGAAGTCGACCGGTACTGGCCCCAACCGGGACAGTACCGGGTCTTCCTCAGCTGTGACGTAGAGGTTGCCCTTGAGCCGGACAAGTGGTACATCCGTAAACGGAAGCACCACAACGGGAAATTGCAGCCCTTTGGATTTATGCACGGTCAGGACCTGGATCGCTTCGATTCGTCCTTCTGCCGGGATACCCGCCTTCGGTGCGCATGTATCCCAGTAGACCAGGAATCCATGCGGATCATTGCCATTGCCAAGCTCAAAGTCGCGCACCAGATCCAGGAAGGCCGTGGCATAGGCCGGGGATGCGGTTTCGTAGCCCCATGAGCGGATCAGGCCTGCAAACCACTCGCTGAGGGTCGTCAGGGATTGATCGGGGATCAGTGGCACCATGTCCCCGGGTGTTGTCCACGCATCGCCGGGCGATGCGGCCGGGTGGTCAAGCCTGTGCCTGAAGTAGCGGATCGCAGCTTCCTGCGACCGGTCTGCCGGGACCAGCCTGTGCCTGAGTGCACTGACAAGGAGCTGGACCAGGGGATTCCCGGCCAGCAGGAATCCATTGTCCGATATCGCCCTGTACCTGCTGTCGCCGCTATCGGCAAAAAAACCGCTGATCCAGCCGACTGCACGTGCCGCTTCTCCGGACGTCCTTACCAGCAAGGCAATATCGGAGGGCTGATACCCGGCCTCAAAGAGCTCCCGGAGCACATTCCTGAGGTATTGCTGCGGTGGATCGTCGGCTTCCTGGTCCTCTTTGCCGGGAAGTACGGTCACCCGGACCAGCCCTGGCCGGTCGCTGCGGGCGGCCAGCTGTGCCGCATCCTCATAAATGTACCGGACAGCATCCCGAAGCGGGTGTTCGTCATATTCTGCGAGGAAGAGATCTGCGATCGTGCGCGCCGCCTCGCCAAACAACTCATTGTTGAACTGCACGATGGCAGGTGCACTGCGCCAGTTGGTGTCCAGTATCTCTTCGCGGATGAGCGCGGCATAGTGTCTCAGGTCCCCTGCCACGCCGCTGTACATGAGCCGCCAGTCGCCACCCCGCCACCGGTAGATAGCCTGCTTGATATCTCCTACTACCAGGGAATAGCGGCCTTCGGAGAGGCTGTTTTCCAACAGGGGTTTAAGGTTGGTCCACTGTGTCCGGGAAGTATCTTGGAACTCGTCTATCAGGAGGTGGTGCAGGCGTTGGCCCATCTTTTCGAAGAGCAGCGATACATCTGCATCGGCCACTACGCGCGATACGAGCCGATTGGCCTCGGAGAGCAGCATCACATCCTGCTCCCGGCACCATTCGATGACATTGTCATAGAGAAAGCGCAAAGCCACGAAATTGCGGAAGTTGCGTAGTACCGCCTTGTAGGACAGGTAGCGGCTGCCAGGTTCCTGCTGGATGGCTAATACAGTATCGTGGAGTGCCAGTACCTCTTCCGCGATCTGCTGCATCAGCGATACTATATGTCCCGGCGCTTTTTTTGTGTACCAGTTTTCGACATGCCGGGCGTCTTCCTGGAATCGCTTGCCGGTCAGGTCGAAGATGTTTTTCTTATTGAGCCAGGTAGCTATGAAGCTGCTCTTACCGTAGCTGAAATCGTCGGGGCTCAGGCCCGTCTGCCTGAGCAGTCCGGAGACTCTTGACTGCGTAGCGGCAAAGCGGTCATCGATCTCTTTACAGTAGCGGTCCATCTCCTTCTTGATGCTTTCCAGCTCAGACAGATCCAGGGTCTCCCAGCTGTCTATGATCGACTCCCGAAAGAGCTCCGTCCCCAGTTCCATCAGGTTCTTACGGATATCCCAGGACTTGCCGGCCTCAAACTGGTCTTCTATCCAGTCGCTCATCCACTGCAGCGCCTGGTCGCCCTTCTCCAGCCTATCCAGCAGCCGCTGGACGGCAGCATCCAGTACGACAGATGTATTGAGTTCGACGGAATAGGGCTGATCGATGTGCAGTTCGCGCTGGAACTGCCGGATCACGCGCTGGAAAAAGCTGTCTATCGTACTCACTCCGAAGTAGTGGTATTGCCGCAGCAGGAAGCGCAGGATATTTCCGGCACGCTTCTGTACTTCTTCCCGGCCAAGTCCGGTACAGATATCAAAGATCGGATCGCCCGGAACCGAAGGTTGCAGCGCCCCGGTCGCCAGTTCAGCCAACGTTTCCAGGATGCGGACTTTCATCTCGGCCGTTGCCTTGTTGGTAAAGGTGATGGCCAGGATATGGGCGGCATAGGCCTCGCTTTCCTGCTCCAGGCAGAGCCTGATATACTCCCTGGTGAGCCGGAAGGTCTTGCCTGATCCTGCGGATGCCTTGAGGATAGTGAGTGACATGGGGGTATGACGGTTTACCAGGCCTGATCGCAAGATAGTGGGAAATTTACTGGTGAGTGTGCAGATAGCCAGCCTTTTCTGCCCTGCATATACTTCTCATCCTGTACGCAGGATATGGCTTCTGTCGCCTGGCGGAGCTGTGGACTTCAGACTTTTGCAGATCCGAATATCAGGCTGACCAGCGCACTGTAGATATTATAGGGACCGTAGACCGATGGCTTTTCCGCGAGTTTCACTGTATGTGCCCGATAGCCCGTAGAGGACAGAAGGACCTTCAACCGGTCAAAACTGACCGGATAAGGTACCCAGGCATTCGGATGATCTGAATCGTACTCAATGATGATCAGCCGACCGCCCTGTTGTAATAAGGACAGGAGCGGACCGATGAATTCCTGCTGATCACGGACATAGTGGAGGGAGTTGGCCATCAATATACCGTCGAGCGGGGCCAGATACGAGAGGTCTTTGCGGATAAAATCTGCTGCTGTCTTTCTGATGGAGACAGATCCCAGCTTTTCCGGTACCTGATCCAGCGCCATGCCATCCCTGTCTATGGCTTCTATATGGCTGCCTGCGGGCAGTAGCGTGGCCAGCGCCCGTGTGAATGTCCCGGCGCCGCAGCCCAGGTCGGCCCATATCTCAGGCCTGGAAAACTCCAGTGTTCCTTGCCCGCTCAGGAGTGCGCGTGCTTCAATCAGGTCCATCTAAGTAAGATACGAAACTCCCGGGGAAGATGCGAAGGAGCAGCCTTGTAAGTTCGGGTGAGCTGTGGGGATTTATCGGGTAGCCGTGCAAGCAGACCTGTGCCTGTACCTACTGCTCCCACAGTCGCCCCGGTTTCCAAAAGGATACTTCAGGAGGGCCTGCCATGAAAGAGGCCGTTTCGCGTAGATACTGTTGTATATGCGGGGTATTCATGTGTGCTCCTTTGTAATATGCTTCGTCGGCCCATTGTTCGTACAGGAGGATACGGGCAGGATCCGCAGGGTCTGTGAGGAGCTGTACGGAAATGAAGTATGGCTCTTTGCGCACTTCATGCAGCAAAGCGTCCAGCGCCTGCAAGGCTTCGGTGATCTTGTCCGGGAGGATCTGCCTTTGGATGATGACAGTGATACCTGTGGCAGTTGTCGGCTCTGTATGCATGATATATAGAGAATTTCTGCTGTGAAACACCAGCCGCTCGCCGTAGGTTTTGTCCGGTCGTATGCCCTGGCAAACCTGGAGAAATTTCACGTCCCATACCTGTATCCGGGATGGTTATCTTTTGGTTTTCATCCCGGCCAGTTGCTTGATATCCTTGTCGGTCGAAAGGGACTGGTATTCCGGCGATTCCATAGCGTATAGCGCGATCTTGCCCGCTTCATTGTAGTGCGCGCCGAAACCATATCGTTTGATCAGTGCCGAGGCCCTCAGGCAGGGGTGTCCTTTGGAGAAGAGCTCTGTCCATATTTTTTCTCCGTCGCGATCAATGACATCTTGTGACAGCCCTTGCCTGATCACATAGACGGCATAGATCAGGCTCTCGTGGTTGTAGGTATATGGCGCTGAAGTGAGCAGTTCGTACTGGAGCAGGTGGGCAGTCTTCTGCCCGTTTTTGGGCAGGGGTATCTCGCTGGTCGTCACCGGACAGTCTGGAGAGACGCGGACGAAAGTACGGATGTAAGAGTCGCTTTCCATCCCCTGTATATCGGGTATTTGGTGCATATCGGGTGTTTTGGGCTGCCTGGTAACGGCAGATAGAGCTAATGGAAAGATAACGGATTTCCGGGAGAGGCAAGTATCAACCTTAGAGTGTGCTTCATGCCATGAAAGGACTTGGGTCTTTCTTGTCGGGCCGGAAAAGAGAGCCCAGCAACATACCTGCTGTACTGGCTGCCAGGCCATAGATCAGCGAAGGTATCTCCGTATCTGCCAATTCTGCCGCTATCCATACGATCATGCCGCCGAGGATAGACCACATAGCCCCGGTCCGGGAGGCTCTGCGCCACCAGAGCCCGGCGGTGAGCGGAACGAACATAGACACCAGGCTGAGCGCTGCGGACAGAGCCACGAGCTCGAATATACTGGCCTTCCAGCTAGCCAGTACAGAGGTGACCACAGCGATGAGCACTACGGCCGTGCGCATGATGCGCAGGAGCATACGGTCGTTGATATGTCTTATATGGGGACGTATGACATTCTCGCCCAGTATTGTAGCCGGGGCGAGTATGGCGCCGCTGGTCGTACTCAGGATGGCCGACAGCAAGGCGCCGAAAAACATCACCTGCAGCGCTGTCCCGCCATGCTGAAGTACCAGGTTGGGCAGTACCATCTGTGTATCCCCTTCCAGCAGTTCGGGGTATAAGGCCCGTGCATACACGCTGATCACCAGCGGGATGAAGGCAATACTCAGGTAGAGAGCAGAGGCCAGGTAGGACCCGTTGACGGCGGCGCGTTCAGTTCTGGCGGACATGACGCGCTGGAAAATATCCTGCTGCGGTATCGCGCCGAGACCGATGGTGATCCAGGCTGCTATATAGTGCAGGATCGCGTGGAGATTGTTGTCCGGCCAGAAGCGGAAAAAACCATCGGGCAGTTCGCCCCAGACATTGACTTCGGCGCTTCCGGCACTGGAGGTGACATCGATCAGCAACCAGAGCATTCCACCAATAATGAATACGGTCTGTACGGCATCTGTCACCGACACGGCCCACATGCCCCCCATATAGGTATATATCACTACGACAGTGGCGCAGATCGCTATCCCCGCGTAGATTGGTACGCCGGCTATCACCTGCAGGATGATGGCCATAGCGAGCAACTGGGCGGCGATCCAGCCGAAATAGGAGGGGATCATGAAAAGGGCGGCGACCAGCTCGGTCCGCCCATCGAAACGCTGCCGGTAATAGTCGCAGAAGGTCAGGAGGTTGAGCTTGTACAATGGCCTCGCAAAGAAAGCGCCCACCAGGAAGAGGCACAACGCCGCACCGAACGGATCTTCCATCACACCGAGTATGCCGTGCTGGACAAATTCCGAAGATGCGCCCATGATGGTCTCCGAGCCGAACCAGGTCGCAAAGAGCGCCGAAGCGACTACCAGCATAGGCATCCTGCGCCCGGCGACTACAAAGTCTTGTGTGGTTTTTACTTTGCGGGATACCCAGAAGCCGATAGCCAGCGTGCCGGCCAGGTAAACCAGGATGAAAAATATCAACATGGTCAATGCCAGGTTAAGAGGGTTTCGTCAATCGGGCGCCGGTGCCGGGCTACCGGATAGAGCATATAGCCGGGCTCGGACCAGGGAGAATGCTCGTAGATGAAAAAGAGCTGGGCGGCCGGGTTGGCAGCAAAGTCCGGGTCACTGTCTTTTTTCGCCTGCAAGGCTTGCTGTATATCCGGGCGGGACTGCAGCAAATCAGCGGCCAGGTCCTCGAATACATAATCCGAATATCCTTCCTTGCGACTCAGGATGGCGTCAAAGAAATTCCACGCGAAAAATGAATCCTCGCCGCGCGGGTCCAGTGTCTCCATGAGGTATCGGAAGGCGGGTTGATCAAGCGGCACGACCACATCGCCGGAGCGCCATTGCCTCTCGGTATGCTCTTCTGCGGTCACGGATACATCATAATGCAGGTAGTGGCCCTCGTAGGGCCTGCGTACCGTCTGGTAGGAAGCGATCCTCATATGGTCGGAGGACAATACGGTATCCCGTGTAAGTCTGGCCATACGTACACTGTTCCACTCCAGCCGCTGTATGACTTCCTCCCAGGCCTGCGGGATGAGGAAATAGAGCGGTCTGTCGGTGTGCAAAGAAGGTGTATAATAGTCATAGTACGGTATGGATGCGGCCCAGGGCCTGGATCGATCGTAGTACGGGCGGGGCTGGCCGCTGACTTCGCTGGGGCGGTGTGCGGCAGCATAGCCCCTGAACTGGATCGTATCTGCACGGTCCTTGTCCAAACGCCATTGGAGCGGGTATTCGATTCTCGACCTGTCGTAGGCTTCATGTTGCTCCCTCAGCATAGCTATTGTCCCGGCATCAGCGATCAGTTGGCGCAGGAGCAGATCCATAAACACGTAATTGGACTCAAGGCGCTGCATGAACGGTTTGAGCATATGTGTCTCCGTCAGGAGGCTGATCGCTCCGAACAGCGCCGCGTAGCCACTTGAATACCTGGGACTGTCATTGAAGCCAAGGATACCTTTGTCCGGTGTCCCATCAGCCATCACATAGGGGCACATTGGCCAGCCGCTATCCTCCATGGCCTTGTACAGCGCGGGCAGCAGCGATTGTTTCAGGTAGATGCCTTTCGGGCCGCCCAGTCTCTGGTGCTGGGTAGCGAGCAGGGTCATCGTGTGCTGGTAGTCAGCTCCGTTGGACGTATGGTTGTCCAGGAACACATCCGGCAGCCACTGGTGATAGAGTCGTGTGAAACTTCTGGCGTTGCGGCTATCACACTTGATGAAGTCGCGGTTGAGATCCAGGTTACGGGCATTGCCCCGGAATCCGTAAGCTTCCGGGCCATCCTGGTTGACGCGGCTGTGGCTGTTGCGGTTGAGCATGCCGTCTACGTTGTAGACGGGTACAAGGACGATCACCAGTTTTTCAAACAGCTGCTCCGGTGCGCTGCCGCCGAGGTAGTTGCGGATCAGGGCGAGCGTAGCGTCGATGCCTTCGGGTTCGCCGGGATGGATGCCGTTGTTGATCCAGAGGATGATCTTACCGGCAGCCCGTGCTTCATGCCCGGTTTTGTATGGCCGGTCGGATAAGATCGCTACATGCAGCGGTTTGCCTATATCGGTCGTGCCTGCTGTGTGGAGGTGCAGTCGTTCATGTCGCCCTGCCAGCTTCGTGAGAAAGCTGATGGTCTCTTCGTATGTAAGGGTCTTGCCGGGCGACAATTCGAAAGGCAGTATCTCGTCTCTCTGGGTCGCCGGGGGTACTTGTGATGTTGCCATAGGAGGTAGGATCATGGTACATATCCAGCAAAGCGCTGATCCCAGCCAGATCCTGCCGGTACAAACGAGGTATTGCCAGCGTATCCGCTTCACGGGACTGATTTTACAATAAGGTGGATAATGGTGCTAAGGCCTGAAAGCAGGATCGTGTTCATAGAGTTGACCAACAGGGATAAAACCATCTGAATGCGACTATCAAATATAGGGATTGTTCGTTTGCCCACGGGCTTTTTGCCTTCGCAGTGCAGGTCAGCTATTCCGGCGGCAAGAGGCCGTAATTACAGGCAGGCTGGCTGCCAGGTCTGCTGGATGGCCTATTTCACGATATTACCAATACTCATGGGAAGACCGGGTGAAATGTGTCGGGCTGTGTCGTGGAGCGGTGTAGCTGGATGAAGGAGATTTCAGGCAGAAACAGCCTGTACGGGCCCTCTTTGAGGAATTGCTCTTCCGGTGATGCTTTTGCCATAAAGCCAGATGCCTTTCCAGTCTTCAGGAACGGCTCGAGAGAGGTTATAGCAGTGGGATCAACCGGATGCCTGGGCTGGTAGGGGATCAGCGGATGAGGTGAAAGCTGCCAGTCTTGACCCGCTCGCTGCCCTGGCAGCGGAATCGGATCATGAAGAGAAAGACGTCCGGTGGCATAGCCTTGCCGGAAAAATTGCCGTCCCAGCCATCCAGCTTGTCCGTAGCAGCAAATACCCTGGATCCGTTACGGTCAAAGATCTCGAAGGAGATCAGCTCGTCGAAGGTATAGGGATTGCTGATGATATACCGCTCATTGATGCCGTCGCCGTTGGGGGTGAAGGCATTGGGCATAGGCAGTTGGGCGCAGTCCAGATCGGCCGGGTCGATTACTGTAATGACCAGCGTGTCCCTGGCTACACAACCGCTATAGTTGAAATTGACATAGTAGGTTGTGGTCTCCTGCGGTCGGAGGACCGGTCCGCTGATCGTCGGGTCGCTGACTCCAATGCCGGGCAGCCAGCTGAATCCATCGGCACAGTTGGGACCTGGCATTACCTGCACTTCGCCGCCCAGGTAGATCGTCGTATCGCGGTTGAATATCTTGTCGTGGGACCTGAAAAGTCCCTCTACTTCCAGGTTGGAAAGATCACGGTTGTAGAAACGGAGGTCTTCCAGGTAGCCACTGAACCGCACATCCGTTGTCCCGACGCAGGGGCCGGTGCCGATCTCCAGCTGACGATTGTTGCGGAGGTTGATGGTCACAGAGGAGGTCATTTCCCTTAGCAACAGGCCGTTGGCATAGAGGCGTACCGTTGTACCGATCCGGGAGAGTACGATGCTGTGCCAGCAGCGGTCGTTGGGTAGCCTGGCCGTCATCCGCAACGCGTTGGTAGCTGACTCGGCCAGCTCGACATGGATATCCCTGGTGGCTGCATTGTATTTGATGCTGAAGCCGTTTTCGCTCAGGCAGGATTCACGCTTGGAGACCAGTATCATCTGGCCTGCAGTGCCAACCGGTCTGAAGTTGAAGCTGATCGTGAAGGGCAGCCGGGTAAACAGTTGTTCGACGTTACTCGTGTCTTTGAAGCGGACAAACTGTGCGGAGCCGTCGAAGAAGAGGGCATTGCCCTGCAGACCGCAGTCGCATTCTGCCGCTACGCCGGTGATCATGCCGGGATTGTTGCCGGTGACGTCTTCGACGAGGCAGTCACGGAAATCCAGGTGACTGACCAGCCCTTCCTGGGCGGCGCTCCCGAGAGTCAGAGTCAAGAATAGGGACCAGAGAAAAGACCTGAACAGCATGTATGGGTAAAACGTATGTTGAGTCAATGGAAACGCCCGGCGGCCCGATATTATTACCGGAGGCGGTCAGGAAAACAGGTTGTCCATACCCGGCGGCAGCATGTCCTTGATCATCTGCTGGGTAGCCCGGGCCTCTTCGGCAGCAGCTTCCTCCAGTGTACGATTGACCGCTACGAGCAGCAGGTCTTCCAGTTCTTCAGGGTCCGCCTCGCGCAGGAAGTCGCGGTCGATGGAGATATTGCGTATCTGCCGATTGGCGTTGGCTATCACCCGGATCATACCGTCGGCAGCTTCTCCGGACACTTCTATATCCGCCATTTTCTTTCGAAGCTCTTCCTGCCGCTCCTCCATATTGCCAAAAAGATCACCCAGCATAATCCAGCTTTATATACCCTTTGCAGGGAGATGAAAACATACCGGAAGTACGGGCAGACTACCTGGTGTCTACCAGCTCTGGCGCCTTTACCGTTGTGGCAGATGCACTTGCCGGACAGTGCCAAAAGTAAACATTAATAAGGAGTTTGTCACGTTTAGCCCTGACGCTGGCGTCCGAATACTCGGTTTTCGTACTTTTGCTATCGCACATGTCACCTAGTCATGCCACTGGATCAGATAGATGTAGATAAGCTCGCTGGCAGCAAGAAGTCCGAAATGTCCTTTCTCGATCACCTGGAGGCGCTGCGATGGCACCTGGTGCGCTCTGTGGTAGCGGTGCTCGTGTGCTCTATCGTCGTATTCGCCGCGAAGGATTTTGTATTCAACGAGATCATATTCGCACCGCGTTATCCCGGTTTCTGGACTTATCGCGCGATCTGCGCCATGTCCGAAGCACTCTGTTTCGAGCCTGTTCCTTTCCAGATCATCACCCGGGACCTGGCAGAGAAGTTCATGGTGCACTTCAAGTCTTCATTCGTGCTGGGGTTTGTAATGGCGTTCCCCTATGTGTTCTGGGAGATCTGGCGGTTCGTACGCCCGGCGTTGTATGAAAAAGAGCGTAAGGCAGCCCGCGGGATCGTCTTGGTCTGCTCGATGCTGTTCATGGCCGGGGTATTGTTCGGCTATTATATCATCACTCCGTTTTCGATTTCTTTTCTGGCTGCCTATGAGCTGGGCGATATACAGGCTACGCCTACGCTGAACAGTTATATGAACTATATGGTGATGTTCACCCTGCCGCTGGGTCTTGTGTTCGAGCTGCCGGTGGTTGTCTATTTCTTCTCTAGGGTCGGACTGCTGGGCCCCGAACTTATGAAGAAGAACAGAAGGCTTGCCTTCGTGGTGATCCTGATCATCTCGGCGATCATCACGCCTACCACAGATGCGATCACGTTGCTTATCGTCACAGCGCCCCTGTATGGCCTGTACGAGTTGAGTATCTTTGTGTCGGCCCGCGCGCAGAAGCAGTATCAAAAGTCAAACGATTAGAAGTTATACATGCACAGAGTATCGAGCAATCTCACCCTGGTCCTGCGGATCTTTCTGCCGATCTTCTGGGCGATATTTTTTGGCGCTTTCCTGGTAGCGCTTCTCCTGGTGGATTATGAAGGCCCCGGTTACCTGCATACCTGGCAGTTCAGGCTGGGCGCTGTATTGTTTTATGTGGGCGGCCTTGTTCTTCAGTTCTTTACCATCCTGCGCCTGCGCCGCGTGGAAGTATCCGATGACTTTGTCTATGTGACCAATTACCTGCGGACAGCCCGCTATCCTTTTCACAATGTGGCGGAGATACGTACCACGAGGTTGCCCGTGCTTAATCTGGGCACGTTAGTACTGCATCAGCGGGGCATCTTCGGACGCAAGATCTATTTTCTGCACAACAGGGAGGCATTTGAGCGGACCATACTGGTTCACCCGGAGCTATCGGCCAGGATGCGGACCAGGGAAGAGTGATCCGGCTGTGCTGTAATATCAGGTGTAAAATCCCGTAACTATTCTTTGATGACGGCATCATAGCGTGTCCTGAGTACTCCTCTGTGGTGCATCTCATGACCCGCGATGACGGCCAGCAGTGCACGCACGGTGATCTCGCGGCCGTTGGATAAGCCTTTCCGTTCCAGGCAGTGCTCCGGCAGGTTTCTCGCAAACCAGATCGTGGCATCGCGGACTGCACGGTATTCCGCTACCAGGTTTTCGGGCGTTGTATCGTCGGACACGGTGGCTGCTGCATACTCGTTCTCATCAAACCCCGGCAGCGCCTGCCGCTCGCCTCTTGCTATACACAGCGCCCGGTAACCCATGATACGCTCACAGTCAACGATATGCCGGAGCATAGTGGCGACAGACCATTTTCCGGGCGCATAACTATAGGCCCAGTCTTTGGCGGACAGCCTGCGGGCCAGGTCTGTCATATAGGTTGTATGCCCGTTCATCACTGCAAACCAGTCGTTGCCATTGATGCGATCGACATAGGCATGATAAAAGGGAGCCAGTTCGGTGTGCGGGATGTCAAGCAGGAAGGGTTCGTTCATACCGGGCCGGGAGATTGAAAGTTTCCGGTCAATATAGCAAAGTTTCCTGTGGTGTCAGCGGATCAGCGTGGCTTGTTGTGCCGTTTCATACATCCCGGTTACCTGGGTCCTGGCGAGGAGGCTCCTGGGGTGGGCGCGGAAGAGCACATACATCGAGTCCAGCAGCAGTACCTGCCTGAAGTTGTAATAAGTGTCGCCTGACGGAGTCTCAGAGCGGTAAAGAAATCCGGCAGGGTTTTCTTCCAGTATCTCGCGAAAGTCCGAATGGCCCCGGACTGCTTCCTGCTGCCTCAGCAATATGGAGTCCGGGTTGGCTGTGAGTGGTTTTTGTACCAGGAGCTGAAGGTGAAATCCTGTGCCTTTGATATCGATGTCGCGGGTCACGATGAGGTTCATCTCGGTAACACGCGCGTCAGCGGGCACCGTCAGCAGGACAGGTAGTCCATGGTCCTGCAGGGAGAGTTCTTTCTGCTGCGTGCAGGCGTTGCAGACCAGCAGGATAAGCAGTGCCGCTAAGAGCTTCGGTACCATACAGCGATATTACAAAAAACCCGGCTCTGTACATGTACAGAGCCGGGTTAAGAGAACGGTCGCAATGGTCCGTATCTACTGTTTTTTGGCCTTGATCGTGCAGCCGATCGCTTTGGTAGTGGCCGGCTCGGGTTTCTTGCCTGCGATCAGTGATTCGATCGCGTTTTCCAGGTATTTCACATTGACTGCAGAAGCGTCCTCTACATTGTCATCGATCGCGCCGATGTACTGTACGGTCCTGTTGCCGTCCAGCAGAAATACGTGAGGTGTGCGTGTGGCGCCAAACTGCGGATAGATTTTCTGTCCTTCGTCGAAGAGGTAGAGGAAGGGGAATTTTTTCTCTTTGGCTCTCTGCTGCATTTTCTCGAAGCTGTCGTCCGGTTGTACCGCAGGATCATTGGGATTGATCGCCACTACAGGATAGCCTTTGGAAGCATACTTCTTGTGCAGGTCGATGAGCCGGTCTTCGTACTTGATGGCAAAAGGGCAGTGATTGCAGGTGAACACAACGATATATCCCTTGGCGCCCTTGATGTCGCTCAGAGATTTCATCTTCCCGTCCACATTTTTCAGTTTGAAATCTTCGGCTTTGTCACCGACGCCATATCCATGAGGGGCCGGAGCTATGAAAGCACTGGTCGCGAGCGCTACGAGAACGAGGCTGCATAGTGCGAAAAACGTTTTTTTCATGATAGATTAAGATTTAAGTAGTGGTTGAACAATCGATTCGAGTGAATGAAGATCTTCAAAGCTGTCTTCTATGAAGACGCGCTGCTTTCCCCGGTAGAAGAGCGTAGCCGGGATCGCACCCGACCAGGAAGGATCGACCCGGTCGATCCATTCATTGGGATCGCGCGCATCCAGCAGCAGTACCTGTGACCGGATCTTGTTCTTTTCCAGGAACGGTATGACTTTGCTGTCCAGCTGGCGTTTGAAATCCAGAGATACGAGCAGCACCTTCACTTTGCTGCCAGCGTATTTTGCATGTAGTTCTTCAAAATAGGGCAATTCTGCTACGCAGGGTTTGCACCAGGTAGCCCAGAAGTTGACGATATAGGTCGTGTCGTTGTCCCGGGACAGCAGCGGCGCCAGCGCTTCGAAGTCCAGTACAGGCACCTCGCGCTGCGCCTGTGCAGGCATGGCAGTGCACAGACAGAGAAAGAGGGCCGGGATCAGTATTCGCATTCTATGGGTAGCATATGATTCACCGATACAAAACGTCGCTTTGGTGGAGATGTTCTTTTCAGGCGGGCATTTTTTTCTGCCGGATAAATTGGTTTTGTCTGTAAATCAGTTGGTTGCGCGCGCGTATCCGGACTGTTAAAGATTTATTAATGTCTTGCGGATGGGCGCTCAGTAAAGGCTCACCCGGAACAGGCGGTCATAGTTACTTACAGCGTTGGGCCTGGCGAGGTAGTACACATAGCCGTCCCGGATCTTATAGTTGCGCATGTACTTGTGCTTCGGCTCTATATGCGAAGACCGGCGTATCCCGCCCGTGGCCGGGTTGATCTCGTGAAAGGTCCATTGTCCTTTTTCCCAGAGCCTTGTGTACAACCGCATATATAGCTGGTCCAGGTACATGTCCTTTTTCCAGCCTCCGAGCTGTCCGAGTCCCTGGTTGTATACCTCACAGGACCGGAGGCTGTCTGTGAAGATATGTACCCTGTGATCCTGGAAGTCATAGAGAAACAGTGAGTCCCGTATCGCAAAGGCAGGGGCATATACCGGCTGGAGATACCAGTTTTTCAGCTGCATGATGGCCTGGTCCAGCCCGCTGCTCAGCATAAGCTGGTACATGAAACTGATACCTTCTTCCGGGTCCCAGGACATGAAACGGTTCCATAAGTTGCGATCAAATCCCGGCTCATCGTAGAACATACCGTCTATATAGATGGCTGATGCATTCGGTGCGCTGCTGAGGCTGGCGATGATGCTGCTTACCATTCCTTCTGCAAGGGTAGCAGCACGTATGTCCGATATCTCCGCCAGCAGGACGGGCCTGCCTTGCAGCGAGTCGAAGCGTACATAACGGACATACTGGTTGAAGCCGTGATGGCGCTTCAGCACATAAGATCCGCCTGTAAATGCTGCACATGGTTCGATCAGTTGCTTGAATATATGCTTCGGGTAGGCAACGGAGCTGTCTATACGCTCGTCGCGGAAGAACAATTCGCGGCAGGTCTGCTCACCGACCACATGGATGCCTCCCAGGCAGCTTTTGTGCAGGCGGTCCGGGGCAAAATCCATCGGGAGTTCCTGCAGCGGCCGATCTTCACCGTCGGTGAGGCGCACTATATAGTCTTTGCCCGACTTGATCAGCAGGACCATACGCTCATCCACAAATTCGAAGTCGATGACGTATTCGTCGGCATCGTCGTGGAGCACCCGGATGCGTGGGGCGGATACGGTCACAGCGCTGAGATCGTGTACATCGGGTTCCAGTCTGAAGTGTAACGCAAACGACTGGTCCTGCCTGGCCTGGAAGGACTCCCTGGTGAGGTATACGGATTTGGCCTTGTAGCCGATATAGGTACAGGTGATCTCTGCCGGCAGGCGGTCAAGCCTGAGCCTGTACCGACCGTTCGTATCGCTGGAAACGGCCGGGTCACCGTTGACACTGAGATTTGCCAGCGGCAGACCATTGCCGGACTCATCAAGGACACGCCCGTACAGGATATATACCTGCTGGCTGTAAGCAGCCGGAAAGAGCGGCAGACAACAAGCCAATGCTAATATCATACGGTGCCCAAGGCGCATGTGCATACGATTCTATCTCAGAAAGTTAATCATTGAACCAGGCAGATTGGTCTGTGTGCCATGAAAAAATTACGATCCGGACCTGTGTCAGGGCCGGAGTGCTTGTACAGGAGGCCCTGATTTTGTATCTTACTGTTTTAGGCCATGACCTGGAAAGAGAGATTCAAGGCACTGCGCTATATACCGCCCTTCCTGCGGCAGATCTGGAGCGTACATCCCGGTATGGTTACTGCCAATATCGTGTGCAGGGCCATCAAGGCGGTGCTGCCTGCACTGATCCTGTACACGGGCAAACTGATCATAGACGAAGTAGTACTGCTTGCCGGGCAGCACACAAGAGAATATGATATCCTGCTGCAGTGGGTATTGCTGGAATGCGGCTTCGTTGTGCTATCAGACTACCTGGGTCGTCGCATATCGCTGCTTGACAGCTTGCTCGGCGATCTCTTTGCCAACGAAAGTTCTTTACGGCTGATGCAGCATGCAGCTATGCTGGATATGGCCCAGTTTGAGGATGCACGATTCTACGACAAGCTGGAGCGCGCGCGACGGCAGACGGTGGGCAGGACAGTATTGCTCTCGCAGGTACTCACGCAGATGCAGGACCTGGTGACAATTGTCTTTCTCGGAGCGGGTCTGGTGATCATGATCCCCTGGCTGCTGCCGATACTCTTCCTGTCGGTGATACCTTCTTTCCTCGGAGAGACCCATTTCAGCGCGCGCAGCTACTCGCTGACCCGGAGCTGGACCCCGCGCCGCAGAGAACTGGACTACCTGCGCTATGTCGGCGCCAGTGACGAGACAGCCAAGGAGGTCAAGGTCTTCGGGCTTTCGGACTTCCTCACCGGCCGGTTTGCAGAGGTAGCGGCAAAGTACTATACGGAAAACAAGGCGCTTGCCATCAACCGGTTCAGGTGGGGCGTTTTCCTGTCGGTCGTCGGCACGCTGGGCTATTACAGCGCCTACGGGATCATTCTCTACCAGGCAGTCGGCGGCCGGATCACGATCGGAGATCTTGCCTTCCTATCCGGCTCATTCAATCGTATGAAATCCCTGATGGAGAGCATACTCGGCAAGTTTTCCGGTATGGCGGAGAGCGCGCTGTATCTCCAGGATTATTTCGAGTTTTTCCAGTTGCAGCCCTCTATTTTGCCTCCAAAGCAGTCCGTTCCTTTTCCCCGGCCGATACGCGAGGGCTTTGTCTTCGAGGATGTCGGGTTCAGGTATGAGCATTCCGAACGATGGGCTTTGCGTCACCTCAACCTGGTGATCCGTCGCGGTGAGAAAGTAGCGCTGGTAGGCGAGAATGGTTCAGGCAAAACAACACTGGTCAAACTCCTGGCGCGACTCTACGATCCGCGGGAAGGCAGGATACTGCTGGACGGCGTAGACCTGAGAGAATATGATCCTGCGGACCTTCGCAAGGAGATCGGTGTGATCTTCCAGGACTTTGTACGATTTCACCTGATCGCTTCGGAGAATATCGCCGTAGGGCGGATCGACCGGCGCGATGATATGCCGCTCATATCGGATGCGGCCAGGCAGAGCCTGGCAGATGAAGTGATCGCAGGATTGCCGGAAGGATACCGGCAGATGATCGGCCGGCGCTTTGAGGAGGGGCTTGACCTCTCCGGGGGGCAGTGGCAGAAGATAGCCCTGGCCCGGGCGTATATGCGGGATGCCCAGGTGTTCATACTGGATGAGCCGACAGCGGCGCTGGATGCACGGGCTGAGCACGAGGTGTTTCAGCGGTTTTCCGAACTGACCAGGGGCAAGACCTCCGTACTGATATCTCACCGGTTCAGCACAGTCCGTATGGCAGACCGTATCCTGGTACTGGATCAGGGTGGGCTGCTGGAAGAAGGTAGCCACGACGAACTACTGGCTCTTGGCGGCCGGTATGCGGAACTCTTCGCCTTGCAGGCCAGAGGCTATCGCTGAACAAAGAGTGCCCGGCTCCTGCTACCTGCTAGTTGAGCTTGTACCCGATGCCCAGCTTGTCGAGCTCGTGGAGCAAGGAGGCTTCGACCTGTATACCTCCGTTTTCGGAGATGAGCGGCCAGGAGACCTTGGCCTCCGGATCTGCCAGCAGCACCTTGAGCTTATGTGACCCGCGGCGGTTGTGGCAGATGCCGATCAGTTCATCGAGTGCCGACTCCGTGAGCGCCGAGGGTGTGACCATGAGTGTGATCGACTGTATGAGTTGCTGAGAGGCTTCTTCGAGTTGCTGCACCTTATCGACCTGGAGCATGTATTCCTCACCGTTGTAGCGCTTCTGGTAGTTGCCTTCGATCATGAGCATCTGGCCTTCTTCGAAGAGGTGCTTGAACTTCATATACGTGTCCTTGAAGAGCTGTACCTCCATCTCCGACTCGTAGTCCTGGATAGTGAAAAATCCGTATCCTGCGCCGCGCTGGTTGATCCTGTGCTGTGCACGTGTGACGATACCTGCTACGCGTACCCGCCGTTCGCGGAACTCTTCGAGCCGGGACAGCGGGCATGTCGTGAAATGAAGTACTTCTATCCGGTAGGTGTCGAGCGGGTGGGCGCTGAGGTAGATGCCGATGGTCTCTTTCTCCCGCGCCAGGCTGTATACGAGGCTCCAGGGCTCACAGACCGGCATGGACGGCTCCGGTATATCCGATGCAGCTGCCGACCCGAAGAGGGATATCTGTGAGGACGCGTCGGCTTCCTGGCAGGCATTGCCATAGCGGATAGCGTGCTCTATCAGTGTATCATATTTGTCGGATGGAGCAAAATACTGACCGCGATGCGTACCGGCAAAGCAGTCGAAACCACCCGCCCATACCAGGCACTCGAAGGACTTCTTGTTGACTGCGCGCAGATTGACCCGTTTGGCAAAGTCGAAGATGCTCCGGAAAGGTCCGTTTTCCCGTCGTTCCTGCAATATGAGGTCGATCGCAGCTTCTCCCAGGCCTTTGATACCTGACATACCAAAGCGGATCTCTCCCTTGTCGTTGGGGGCGAAGTTCAGGTCCGATTCATTGATGTCGGGACCCAGGACCGGTACGCCCAACCGTCGGCACTCCTCCATGAAGAAGGTGATCTTGTCGATATTGCCTTTGGTATGCGTGAGTACGGCCGCCATAAACTCTGCCGTATAGTGCGCC
This sequence comes from uncultured Saprospiraceae bacterium, assembly GCA_964537925.1. GTDB lineage: Bacteria > Bacteroidota > Bacteroidia > Chitinophagales > Saprospiraceae > SLDF01. The sequence goes on from CAZICV010000005.1 coordinate 113,707, forward strand.
TTGAGGTAGGCGGTCTGGTAGGCGACTACAGCATAGCAGGTAGAGTGGGACTTATTGAAAGCATAGGAAGCAAACTTCTCCCAGTCCGTCCAGATCTTCTCGAGCTTGGCCTGTGGGTGGCCGTTGGCTACTGCCTGTTCGATGAACTGGGGCTTCAGTTTGTTGAGTACCGCGATCTGCTTTTTTCCCATTGCTTTTCGCAGCGTGTCTGCCTCGCCCTTGCTGAACCCGGCCAGCTTCTGTGATAACAACATCACCTGCTCCTGGTAGACGGTGATGCCGTAGCTCTCCTCCAGGTAATCCTTCATCTCCGGCAGATCATACTGTACAGTCTCCTGGCCATGCTTGCGGGCGATGAAAGATGGTATATACTGGAGCGGGCCCGGCCTGTAGAGGGCGTTCATGGCGATCAGGTCTTCGAGCTTGTCGGGTTTCAGTTCTTTGAGGTATTTCTGCATACCTGCGGATTCGAACTGGAACACCCCGTTGGTCTCGCCGCGTTGAAAGAGTTCGTAAGTCTTCGTATCGTCCAGCGGCAGATCATCCAACACGATCTCCCGGCCGTAGTTGCGCTCGATCATCTCGATCGCATCCTTGAGGATGGTAAGGGTTTTCAGGCCCAGGAAGTCCATTTTGAGTACGCCGGCATCTTCTACCACACTTCCTTCAAACTGTGTCACGAGCAGCTCGGCATCCTTGGCCGTGGACACTGGTAAGATATTGGTCAGGTCCTCCGGTGCGATGATGATGCCGGCTGCGTGTATGCCGGTATTGCGTACGGAGCCTTCCAGCTTTTCCGCCTCCTTCAGCACCTGTGCCCTGGCATCGCTACCGGCGTAGATATCCCTGAGTTTCCGGACGTCGTCCAATACTTCGGAGCCAAAGTCTTCTTTGTCGCGCAGGCTGTTTTCCCCATCCAGCGGGGCATGGAGTACACGGCCCAGCTTGACTCCCGGCCGGTCGGGTACCAGCTTGGCGAGCGCATTTGCTTCGACCAGCGGCAGGTCGAGTGCCCTGGCTACGTCTTTGATGCTCATCTTGGCGGCCATGGAGCCGTACGTGATGATCTGGGCTACCTGGTTGCGGCCATATTTCTGTACCACATAATCGATCACTTTCTGCCTGCCCTCGTCATCAAAATCCGTATCGATATCGGGCATGCTTTTGCGTTCCGGGTTGAGGAACCGCTCGAAAAGCAGGTTATACTTGATCGGGTCTATATTGGTGATCCCGATGCAGTAGGCGACAGCCGATCCTGCTGCGGATCCCCGGCCGGGGCCCACATATACCCCCAGGTCCCTGCCGGCCCGGATGAAGTCGGCCACGATCAGGAAGTACCCTGAGAATCCCATTGTACGGATCGTGAACAGCTCGAATCGCAGCCTTTCCTCGATCTCGGGCGTCAGCTCTCCGTAGCGCTTCCTGGCGCCCTCGTAGGTGATGTGTTCCAGGTAGGCGTCCTGGTCGCTGAATCCCTCGGGGAGCGGAAAGTTGGGCAGCAGTATATCCTTCTTCAGGTCCAGCACTTCTATCTTGTCCACGATGGCGTTCGTATTGTCGATCGCCTCAGGTATGTCGCTGAAGAGACGGCTCATCTCCGACTGGCTCTTGAAGTAGAACTGGTCATTCGGGAAGCCGAAGCGGTAGCCTTTGCCGTACTCCTCGTCTGTGGCGATCGGGGTACTCTGGATATCTCCCGTGTTCACGCAGAGCAGGATATCGTGTGCATTGGCATCCTCCTTGTCCACATAATGGGAATCGTTGGAAGCAATGACCGGCACCTGGTGTTTGGCGGCAAAGCGTAGCAGTACTTCATTGACCTTGACCTGGTCTTCGAGGTCATGGCGCTGGAGCTCCACGTAGTAGTCCTCGCCAAACAGATCCAGCCACCATTTGAAGACTTCTTCAGCCTCTTTTTCTCCTTTTTGGAGTATAGTCTGCGGAACCTGGGCGCCGAGGCAGCAGGTCGTCGCGATGAGCCCTTCGTGGTATTGCAGCACAAGTTCTTTGTCGATCCGCGGCCATTTGCTGTAGAGCCCTTCTATGTACCCGAGGGAACAGAGTTTGCTCAGGTTTTTATAGCCTGTTTCGTTCTTCGCAAGGAATAGCTGGTGGTATCTCTTATCGCGGTTGTCTTTGGTAAACTGTTTCTGGTGGCGATTCTCTACCAGGTAGAACTCACAACCGACGATGGGTTTTACCTTCAGCCGTTTGTCATTTTTATCATCCGGGTTGAGCCGGTGCTTCTGGGCTTCCGAGACGAACTGGAATACCCCGAACATATTGCCGTGGTCCGTGATCGCGATCGCAGGCATTTCATCTTTCAGCGCCTTCTTGTACAGGTCCGAAATATTCGCAGCGCCGTCCAGGAGCGAGAACTGTGTGTGAACGTGCAGGTGACTGAAAGTAGGCATGACTCAGGATCGGTTAAGGGATAGCTAATATATGAATTTTACAGATGCCGGGTCGCGTGCACCCGCCGGTTGAAGGCTTTTCTGGTTTTTATACTGTTGATTTTCAGTCATATACGAAGAGTTCCCGGGTATGATCCAGGCCGGTCATATTACCATCTCAGCAGGCCTCCTGCCGGACCTTCGGGGTGACTTGAGACCCAGGTATGCCAACAATCAGCTATCTTGTATGTTTCTGGCTCGTACGGCTTTATTTGCCCTGACGATATTGTACGTCAGGATGGGTGCGGCTGTTGAACCAATGACCGTAGGCCGCCGGTAAATCGGATGGCCGGCGAAGAAACCAAATAGGAACGAAAATCTAAACTTTGACTATGGAGAGATACATGATACGTATAGACGGAAAGGTACAGGGAGTGTGGTTCAGGAAAACGACCGTAGATAAGGCCAAAGCCCTCGGTTTGTCCGGGTTCATTCAGAATGAGCCGGACGGCGGGCTGACACTGGAAATCGAAGGCAACAAAAAAGACCTCATCGAATTTGTTTCCTGGGCGCTGGAGGGACCGGACGATGCATCTGTACAGGCAATGACGCTGGTCAAAGGGCCTGCAGCCGGCTACGAAGGCATGGTGATCAGGGGGTAAGTGTACTACAGGTTAGGCTTGTGTCCTGCCTCAGGCCTCCTGGGTATCGCCCAGTGCATCATACAGGCCCTGCAGGAAATTTCTCGCTTGTGAAAGGGTACCGATCTTCTCTTTGATGAGGCAAAGTTGCTTGCTGCCGGGTTTGAGTTGTATGCCCAGCGCCTGGCCCTTGCCGGCGATCAGCGCCATGAAAGACTGGAAAAACGGTGTCTCAAAGAATGGTGACTGGGGGTTGGAGATGAAATAACAACTGAGCTTGCGGTTTTTGAGCAATATTCGCTCGAAGGCCATTTTACGGGCGATCCAGCGCAGCCTCAACCCGTCGAACAGTTCCTTGACCTGCCACGGCAACGGACCAAACCTGTCCTGTATCCGCTCTGCAAAGGCAAGGATCTCCTCTTCTTTTTCAAGACTGTCCAGCTCGGTGTACAGGCTTAATCTCTCTTGTATGCTCGACACGTAGTGATCCGGGATATGCATCTCGATATCTGTATCGATCTGGATACTGCGGATGAAGTTCTTCTCTTTTTCCAGCTCTTCCCTGAACAGGTCCTTGTAGTCTGTCTCCTTTAGTTCCGTGATGGCTTCTTCCAGTATCTTCTGGTACGTGTCGTACCCTACGTCCGATATAAAACCACTTTGTTCAGCGCCTAGCAGGTTACCCGCTCCGCGTATATCGAGGTCGCGCATCGCGATGTTGAATCCGCTGCCCAGGTCCGTGAACTCTTCCAGTGTCCGCAGTCTTTTGCGGGCTTCGGCGGTCAGTACCGATAGCGGTGGGCTGAACAGATAGCAGAAAGCCTTGCGGTTGCTTCGCCCGACCCGGCCCCGCAACTGGTGCAGGTCGCTCAGGCCAAACTGGTGGGCGTTGTTGATGATGATGGTATTGACATTGGGTATGTCCAACCCGGTCTCGATGATATTCGTACAGACCAGTACATCGTATTTGCCGCCGATGAAGTCTACCAGGGTCGTCTCCAGGACTTTGGCGTCCATCTGTCCGTGTACGGCGATCACGGTTACATCGGGGCAGATGCGCTGTATCATGGCCGCCATATCGGCCAGGGACTTGACCCTGTTGTGGACCAGGAATACTTGTCCGCCCCGGTTCACCTCGTAGTAGATGGCATCGCGTACGACTTCCTCGCTGAAGACACGCGCTTCGGTCTGGATCGGCTGCCTGTTGGGTGGAGGAGTACGTATGATCGACAGGTCGCGCGCCGCCATGAGCGAAAACTGTAGTGTACGCGGTATCGGTGTAGCAGTGAGCGTGAGCGTGTCTACATTGACCTTGAACTGCCGGAGTTTTTCTTTGGACGATACGCCGAACTTCTGCTCTTCATCTATGATGAGCAGGCCCAGGTCTTTGAAGCCCACCGTCTTGTTGAGCATCGCGTGAGTACCAATGACCAGGTCGATCTTGCCTTCCTTCAGGCGAACGGCCACTTCATTGCGTTCTGCCGTGGTCCTGAACCGGTTCAGGTAGTCCACTGTACAGCCAAACTCTTTCAGGCGTTCGGAGAAGGTCTTGTAGTGCTGCAGCGCCAGGATAGTGGTGGGCACCAATACTGCAACCTGCTTGCCGTCGGTGACGGCCTTGAATGCAGCCCGTATCGCGACTTCGGTCTTTCCGAAACCCACGTCGCCGCAGATGAGCCTGTCCATGGGATAGGGCTTCATCATATCTTCTTTGATATCGTTGGTCGCTTTGAGCTGGTCCGGTGTGTCTTCGTAGATAAAGGAGGCTTCCAGTTCGTTCTGCAGGTACCCGTCCGGCGCAAAGGCAAATCCTTTCGCTGCTTTTCTTTGGGCATAGAGCTTGATCAACTCGCCGGCGATGTCTTTGACCTTCTTCTTGGTCCTGGCCTTGAGTGTTTTCCAGGTGTCCGAACCGAGCTTGTGCAGTTTGGGCTCTGTACCTTCTTTGCCGACGTATTTGGAGATCTTGTGAAGGGAGTTGATGCCTACGTACAGCAAGTCGTTGTTCTGGTATATCAGGCGCACAGCCTCCTGTACCTGTCCGTTGAATTCGATCTTTTCGAGGCCGGAGTATCGCCCCACGCCGTGATCAATATGTGTCACATAGTCTCCCGGCTGCAGTTCCTTGAGCAGTTTGAGATTGAGCGCCTGTTCGCGGCTGAAGCGTTTGCGTAGCCTGTAGGTGTGAAAGCGCTGAAAGATCTGGTGATCTGTATAGCAGGCGATCTTCAGCGCTTTGTCCGTGAAACCCTGATCAAGTGCGATGCCTACCGGTTCAAACCGCACATCTGCATTCAGGTCTGCGAAGATGCTGTAGAAGCGCTCGACCTGACGGGGATTATCTGTGAAAAGATAGTTTGTGAAGCCTGCTTTGGTATTCTCCTTCAGATCCCGGATCAGGAGATCAAACTGTTTGTTGAAACTGGGCTGCGGCGCTGCTTCGAAACTGATCTCAGCGCCCGGGTTGCGCAGCAGGGCGGATACCTTGTCACACTGGATCAACCCAAACTCCTGCAGGTCGGCCAGTACCTGTCCGGGCTGTACAAATGCCCGGTCTCTCAGCAGGTCTTTCAGTACATCGTCTTCTATAAGTGCTATGCGTGTCGCATACCCCGCTGCCGAGTCAAAGCAGGTCTGCAGCCTGTCTGTCAGCATATCCAGGTCGCGGACCCATATAGTCGTATCCCTGGGGAGTACGCGGAACAGTGAGACCTTGTCAGCCCGGCTGAAGCGGGTGTTGATATTGGGTACGATCAGTACCTTGGCAATATTGCGGCGGGAAAGCTGGTCGGTCGGATCGAATGTACGGATACTCTCTACCGTATCGTCAAAGAGTTCGACCCGGTAGGGTAGCTCGTTGCCGAAGGAAAAGATATCCACGATGCCGCCCCGGATTGAGAATTGCCCCGGTTCGAACACAAAATCCGTACGCTCGAATCCGTACTCCGTGAGTACTTCCATCAGGAAAGAAAGGTCCAGCGGCTCGTTGATGCTGACTTCGATCCTGGTCTGGTCCAGCACCTCCGGAGAAACTACCTGCTCAAACAGGGCTTCCGGGTAGGTCACCATGATCTCCCCTTTGGAGAGTCTGCCGGTCATATGATTGATCGACTCTGTCCGTTGCAGTACCTGCGTACTATTTAGTTCGTCGAAGACAGCAGGCTTCTTGAACGAATCGGGCAAGAACCAGACCTGTCGTCCCTGGAGGAGATTCTCCAGGTTGTTTTGCATGTAGGCGGCTTCTTCTTTGTCTCTTGCGATGAAGAGGTGGTGCCTGGGGGCTTTCATGAATGCAGAAGCAAGGACAAAACTGTCCTGTGCACCGACCATGCCACGAAGGATGATGCGCGGGAGTTCGGCCGAGAGCCCGGTCAACAGGTCTTGCACTTGTGAGGAGCTGCCGTACCGGTCCAGTAAAGCTTGCAGATTTTCCACGGGCTGCAAAGGTAAGCCAAAAGCTATAAACGGAACAACCCGGGCTTCAATGTGCAGAGGCTACGCGAGGGACGGCCTGGTGGCCGGGGTCAGTCACATGCCCCCTCCGGCGTGCAGGCTGCTCCTTTCTGCCCGGCATTTTCGCCGGTCGCCGGTCCGGATTCAGCAGTGTGCTCTTTCCATGCCTTGCGGAGTGTCTGCCCGAACACCTCCGGCGCCTGCGCTCCGGAGATAGTATACTTGTCGTCGAAGACAAAGAACGGTACACCCCGTACGCCTACCTGCCCGGCTTCATAGATATCCTGCTCCACTGCGTCTTCGTAGCGGTCGCTCCTGAGCACCAGCAGAGCTTCTTCACGGTCAATGCCTGCTTCCACGGCCAGGTCAGACAGCGTCTCGTGATCGCCTATATTGCGGCCTTCGGTGAAGTAAGCCTTGAGCAGGCGCTCTTTCATAGCGTCTCCAAGCCCATGACTATGAGCCAGGTGTATCAGGCGATGGGCGTCAAACGTATTGGCTACCACAGCCTGATCCAGGTGATACTCCAGACCGGCATCGCGTGCCATGCCGGAGACATAGTCGTTCATCTGGCGTGCGTAGGATAGCGTCCAGCCCTTGGATTCGGCGAGGTATTGTTCGATCTTTTTGCCGGGCTCTGTCTTCATTTCAGGGTTCAACTGGAAGCTCTTCCAGATGACCTTCACATCGCTGCGGTGTTCGAAGCCTGCCAGCGCCTGTTCCAGCCTGCGCTTGCCTATGTAACAGAACGGACACATCACGTCCGACCAGATCTCTACTTTCATGGTTTTCTTTTTTTCAACAACTGCGGTCTCCCGGAGGTCTTTGACTGTCCCGCCGGTGGCTAAGGTATAGCCAGCCGCGACCACACATGCTACGGATAACAAAATAATCAGCAGCCGGGTTGCAGAAGCTCTTTTCATGGGCAGTGGGTTAGATGGCCGGTTACCGGATAGTAATCACACGACGATAACAGCCGGCGGGTGTATAAGTTGCCCATGCCAGGGAGTGTCTGTACCGGCTTGGCAGAGCGGGGAGGTCCGTTGTGCCCGGACACCTTCCGAGAGCTTTATTGTTTGGCTGCTCAATGCGCGGGAGACATGGGATTCAGGACAGCTGTGTAAGAAGCCTGAATAAGCCGCCCACCAGGAAAATGATCCCCATACCCAGGAAGAAACCGGCAATGAGGCCTGCTGACGAACGGAGCGCAGTTCCCGCAAAACCCGTTACGCTGCGAAAGAACAGCCTGTGTGCGATCAGTTGGGCGGCCAGGATCCCGGTAAAGTAAAACGAAAGGACGATCAGGTTGCCGATATGCATGATACCGCGCAGACTGTAATGCCCCTCGTCGATATAAAAAAGAAAAAGGGTTGCCAGCAGAGACAAGGTCACGGGTGGCAATAGGTTCATCGGTCTTTTGCCTGTAGGGATAGTCTGAGTTTGCATGTTTCGGGTATTTGAAGCTACAGTATATACAGCATAGAATACGTCGCAGGCAATCGTTTAGTTTGAGCGGGCGATGCCTTTAACTTTTTGACCGATCGTCCTGTGATCTGGGAGCAGCAATATAGCCGGGTAAGCCTACGAGGAAGATTCAGTGTCCGGAAGCATGAGTACGAATCCGCTTTCCAGGAAGAAGGGTAGCCAGATATAGAGGTCTGCCAGCAGCAGGGGATAGGGGAGATCACATATGGCTGCAGTGGCGGCCGCGGCAACAGATACATCGATAGGCCGTTCGCAGGCACGCAGGAAGTGGTATTGCCAGTCGGCCAGCTCCTCCATGACCGGCCTGTAGTGTTTGCGGCTTACGGCTATGTAGCTTTTGGCCGGAGCAGGCAGGTCGTAGTCGAGATCTTTGCTGATGGCTTCGTACATACCCGTGAGCGGAAATGAAAGTTCGAGCAAGCGGAGGCAGGGCGCCTGTACAATGACCTGAGGTGTCCGGATGAGCTGCTGCAGGCTCAGGCCGGTGACGTGAGTTCTTTTGTCACCCTCCGTGCCCCGGGCACGTACGGCTTCCTGCCGAGCGCGTTCCAGCCGGGCCATTTCAGCCGGCAAGTCGAGCAGGGCATTCCCGTCAGGGTCTTCAAACGCCCTAACTGGCCTTGTCTCGGCCAGGAACCTGGGAAACGCGTGGCCCAGGTCATATAGCGTGTATGAGGAGGGGGACTTCCACAGCAGGTAGGCTTTGACAAAGCTGTGGAAAACTTCATCCCCGACAAATTTTTTCAACACAGGGAAATCCGCCGACATACAGTCTAGCAGCCTGAGTACATAACCGGATGTGTAAACCTGCAGCCTGCGGTACACTGAAGCGCCGCTACCGGCCGCAACGACTTCAGTTTCGTGAAGCTGGTGCTGAGTTCTTGCCTGGCGCAGTTTGTTTTCGAGGTGACCATAGCTGGTGATCACTGTTTTCATCCAGTGTTGGAGTACGGTTGTATTCTGATCAGTCATAGGATGTCGTCTCTAATTGGAAAAACAGGGGGTTGGATACGGGTATCTCCTCTGATGAAGAGATGGCTCCGGAAGACGGGAGATCGCCGGACAAGACTTTCCTGGCTTTGAAGAGTTCTTCCAGCAGATCGGGGTAGTCCGGGATGTCGGCGTCCCATTCGAGGAGTGTGGATACGCCGCCTGTCAGCTCCTGGGCGATGTAGAACAGCTTCCACACCTCTGCAGGCACTGGCTTGTCGTGGGTGTCGATCATGAGGTCGCCACAGTCCGTAGGACCCGCTATATGTAGCTGTACGATATGATCATGTGGCAGGCTGCGGATATAGGTCTCGGCGTCGAAGCCATGATTGAAAGCCGATACAAAGACATTGTTGACATCGAGAAGCAGGCCGCAGCCGGTGCGGCGGACGAGCTCGGAGAGAAACTCCCACTCGGTCATCGTCGAAGCGTTGTACTGCAGGTATGTGGACGGATTTTCCAGGATCAGCGGGCGATTGAGAAAGGCTTGCACCTGGTCTACCCGATCGGCTACGTGTTCCAGGCTTTCTTCGGTGAGGGGCATTGGCAGCAGATCATGTGTATTGGTATGCGCTACGCCTGTCCAGCAAAGATGATCTGAGATCCAGGCGGGTTCTATCTCTTCGGCAAGTGTCCTGAGCCTGGTGAGGTACTCTTTGTCGAGCGGATCGGTACTGCCGATGGAGAGCGATACGCCATGCATGACGACCGGTACCTGCCGGCGAATGTGCATGAGCACATGGCGTGCAAGCCCGAAATCATCCATGAAGTTTTCACTGATGATCTCAAACCAGTCTACTACCGGGGGGTGCTGTAAAAGGTGTGGAAAGTGCTTGTTGCGCAATCCCACGCCCAGGCCCAAATGAGGCAGGCCCAGGCGTGGTTCATTATGTGGTTGCATCTTGACTGTGGTGTTGAAGGATCAGGTTGATGGCGGGAATGCCAGGCGGAGGTCACTCGGCGCCGGCTTTTCAGGAGTTTGTTGTCCCCGGTGTTCCAGTACCTTGCAAAATGCGGTCCAGGCTACGTCGTAGACAAGTTCACCTTTCGTGTATTCCATCGTATCGAACGGTTCCGGTGTGAAGTCCGGCCCGTTGAAGTCGAATAGCTCCATCTTGCTGTTTTCAGGAGGCTCCGGGTACATCTGGGACGCTGATATCGGTACGGCACAGCCTCCCAGTGCGCCGCATTTGTTGTCCGAAGGAGCACTGAGGAAGTTAGGCAGCCCGCAGCCTCCTTTCGGTGCGGTGAAGACACTGTTTACTTTGGAGCTGCAACCGCCGCCGCCATGAACCGACTGCACGAATCCGCACCCGCCTTCGCCTTTGCAGCTGTTCGATCCTTTGCAGGTATGAAAGACCTCTACGGTAGCGCATACGGCCGGATCTTCGTGCTGGCCGGGATCGAGATTAAGTCCCTGGCAGGCATGATAGAGGATACCCTTTTGCCTGGGTTTGATACCTGCCCCGAGATCGGGCGCTTTACCAAATACGGCCCAACAGATCGACATGCGGTCGCCCGACCCGGCCATAGACGGGAACGGGAAGGCTGTCTGCGGATCTGACTTCGTCCAGAAGTCATTCAGTACAGTCGTTACACCGGCTATTGCACCGGTGGCTGCATAGCTGAGTTGCTGGTAGTTCTTGCCGTCGACATCCTGCTCTTTGAGCCGGTTGAGCGCTGCGGCGATCTCTTCGGCAGGCGGGATCGGGTAGGTATTCTGGTCGTATCCCTCTGTCTTGAGCATGTCGCCGGTCCATGTCTTACCGGCGCTGTGCCACTGATCCCAGGTCCTGATTTGGCCTGTATCGAGCAGTTTCATTACCTCTGCAAAGGTCTCATAGTGATCCATGGATCCGAAAGCGCTCCTGGCGGCGGCATCCCTGGAAGGACGTGGCTGGCCGGTACCGCTGTACGATGGATAGTTGTGTTTCAGCGCCTGCTCGTCCGGCTGGAACTTTGGCTGTACCGCCTGCAGGGCTACAGCTCCTATCCGCGCTTTGATCATCGCCACGATTCCTTTACCTTCACCCTGATCCGTGATACCATTGATCATATTGAGCAGCTCCATCAGGGCGGCGTCGGACTGCTGGGACGAAATGGTCGCATGCAGCCCGGGATACTCTACTGCATGGTTATTCTCAGTGGTATTGAAGAGGTCTTGTTGAAGGCTCGCCGGGGTGAAGAGCGACTCCCATAAGGTAGTGCCGTCGCTGTACCGGATGGAGAGGTATTCCCATAGACAGAGGTACATATGGCCGATGGAACCAAACATCGGCAGGTTTGTCTCCGTGTATTCAGGCTGCCATCCCGCAAAAGGTACGGTTGGAAAATACTTTTGCAACTTGTCCGGCCGGATGATGCTCTCCGCGGCCTCCTCTGTCTCTTCTATCGCCAGGAAGAGACCGATCTGGCTTTTATTGACTGCGTCCAGTTTTACACGCAACTCATTGTATGGAGCTATGGTATCCTCAAGATCTATGATGTGTGGGATCACCGTATTGTCCGGACCGTAACATTTCCAGCCCAGGTCGGGCGTCTGCAGTGCAGGGCTGGTGAAGCTGGGCGTGACCTGCACTGCCGTACATATATTGGACGCCAGCTGGAGATGCAGCATTTCAGCAATGAAGACACTGAATATAGCATTGAAGGCCTGGTCATTTGGATTGCGTGGTTCCGCTACGGTCGCTTTTCCGGGCCACAGACGACCCCGGTAGAAGTCATTGTCCTTGCTGGTGATCTGGTGAGTGCCGCAAAGCGAGTACAGCGAGGTCATATAGAGTGGTATAGTGAAGAGCTCTACATTGACTGCCGCCTGGACTATGGCCTGCAGGGCTGATTTGTCCGTATCCTTCAGCGAAGGATCCCGTTGCTGCGCCCCATCCTTGAATAATAGAAGATTTTTCATCGAAGTCAGTTTATGTGGTTGAAGTGGAAAACAGGGTCAGTGGTAAGGGCAGACGGCGTCGGCCAGCACCAGGACGATCAATGCGCCGGGTAAAAGGAAACCCGTTAATGATATAACCAACTGAATATTCGCAGAAAACCGGTTGTAATGAGACCCCGCAACAGAAGAGCCGCGAGATGCGAACATATTATATACCGGGCAGGAGGGGCTGCTCGGAAGCTAAGATAGCAAAAAGCTTTTCAATAAAAATAAGGTTAAAAGAAGAAAAATATCCGCCGATATCGTAGAGTACGTAGAAATACCTGGTATAATAAGTATAAATACGTGGTCGATTCGAAGAGGCGCATTCCGCCAGGGAGGAAGCACAAGATACGGCTGAAATGATTGGTGGGACCACCAGGAGGGGATGTTGGTACAGTGCCTGCCGCTGTTGCGCAGGGCGCCCTGCTGCCGCTACAGAAAGCCTCCGCATTATGCATCTTTACAAAAAGTTATACATTTGTTGCCGGTTGAGCTGAACCGGGGCCTGAAACAGCTCACTGGCATTCTTGCCGGGTCCACTCCTCAAATAATCCTGTATGACCAAAAAACTCCTGATAGTAGAGTCGCCGGCCAAAGCAAAGACGATCGAGAAGATACTGGGAAAGGACTTCACCGTCAAGTCGAGCTACGGACACGTTAGGGACCTGGATAAGGGCAACAAGTCCGTGGATATCGCCAATGATTTCAAACCTACTTATGTGGTCACTCCGGAAAAGGTAAAAGTGGTCCGGGAACTGAAGGAGTGGGTCAAAAAAGCTGACGAAGTGTGGCTCGCAACGGATGAGGACCGTGAAGGAGAGGCAATCTCCTGGCATCTCTGCGAGGTGTTGGGCCTCAATGTAGACCAGACGAAGCGTATCGTATTTACAGAGATCACCAAGCCGGCCATCCTGAAGGCTGTGTCGAATCCCAGAGGAGTCAAGGTAGATCTTGTCAATGCACAGCAGGCCAGGAGAATACTTGATCGCCTGGTGGGCTTTGAGCTCTCCGAGCTGCTCTGGCGCAAAATTAAGGGTAAGTTGAGTGCTGGACGTGTACAATCAGTCGCTGTGCGGCTGATCGTGGAGCGCGAGCGGGAGATACAGCAGTTCAACGGCCGGTCTTTCTATAAAGTAGCGGCTACTTTCCCGGTCAGGAACGAACAGGGCAAAACCGTGTCGCTAAAGGCAGAGCTGCCCAAGGACCTGCCTCAGTCGGGAGATGCCCGGGATTTTCTGCAGAGATGTGTCGGCTCCGGATACACTATCCGGGATATAGAGGTCAAACCGGCCTATCGCAAACCTGCACCCCCGTTCACCACCTCGACACTGCAGCAGGAGGCCAGCCGTAAGCTGGGATTCAGTGTCAACCGTACGATGTCGACCGCTCAGAAACTATATGAGCAAGGTTATATTACCTATATGAGGACGGACTCCACCAGTCTTTCGGAGGTCGCTCTTCAGGCTATAGGTCAGCAGATCGAACAGGAATACGGATCACGGTATCTGCAGGTCCGGCGCTACAAGACCAAACAGGATCTGGCGCAGGAGGCGCACGAAGCGATCCGGCCGACCTATATAGAACAGAAGAGTGTGACTGCAGACAGAGATCTGCAGCGCCTCTATGAACTTATCTGGAAGCGGACCATCGCATCCCAGATGGCGGATGCCGTGTTGGAACGCACACTCGTGTATATCGCTGTCTCTACGCAGCCAGGTACTGACCTGGTAGCAGAAGGGGAAGTCCTCAAGTTTGACGGGTTCCTGAAGGTATACCTGGAGTCCAATGACGATGAGGAGGATGAAGATACGCGCGGCGTACTGCCACCGCTGCAGATCGGTATGTCCCTGTCGCTGGCAGAGATGCTGGCCACGCAGCGCTTCTCACGGCCACCCTCTCGCTATACGGAAGCAGGGCTGGTCAAGAAACTGGAAGAGTTGGGTATCGGCCGCCCTTCAACCTATGCACCGACTATCACTAAGATCATGGAGGAAGGCCGGGGCTATGTAGTGCGGGACAGCCGCGAGGGTACGGAGCGGGTATATGAAATACTTCGCCTCAGGGACGACCGGATCAGCTCTTCGCAGGAAAAGGAGATCACCGGTGCAGTCAAGAACCGGCTCTTCCCAACGGATATGGGTGTAGTCGTCACGGACTTTCTGCACGAGCATTTCAAATCCGTCATGGACTATTCTTTCACGGCGGATATCGAGAAACAGTTTGACCAGATAGCGGCCGGCCGGCTGGTATGGAACAATATGCTGCGCGAGTTCTACCACCCCTTTCACCAGCAGGTGGAAGAGACCCTGGAGACGGCCGAGCGAGCAACCGGAGAGCGTGAGCTGGGCATCGATCCTGAGTCGGGTCGTACAGTGATCGCCCGGATATCACGCTACGGCAAGCCCATTATCCAGATCGGCAAGCGGGACGAACTGGCAGAGGATGAGACGCCACGCTTTGCGAATCTGAAACAAGGCCAGATGATAGAGACGATCGAACTGCCGGAGGCGCTGGAACTGTTTGAGCTCCCGCGCACGCTCGGGAGCTACGAGGAGGTGGAAATCAGCGTCCATTCAGGGCGATATGGCCCATATGTCAAGTTCGGAGAGATATTTGTCTCGTTGCCCCGGGGCGAAGACCCTATGTCTGTGGGCCTGGACAGAGCGATCGAGCTTATCCGTGAAAAGCAACAAGCGGACGCCCCGTTCATGTACTACAAGGAGATCCCGGTGACGAAAGGCAAGGGCCGGTTCGGACCCTTCCTGAAGTGGGGAGACCTCTTTGTGAATGTGCCGGTCAGGATCGGGCTCGACAAGATCACGAGCGACCAGGCCGCCGAACTTATAGAGGCCAAACTGGAAAAGGAAGCGAACCGCTATATCCGCCAGTGGCCCGAAGAAAAAATATCCGTAGAGAACGGAAGATGGGGCCCGTATATCCGGTTTGGCAAGAAAATGGTCAAGATGGGCAAGGGTCCGGATGGCGCGAAGATCACGGCTGAAGATGCCACTCTCCTGAGCCTGGAACAGGTCAAGGCGATGATCGAGCAGGAGATACCAGGTGCCTTTACCGCCAAGAAGGCCAAGGCAACCAAGACAGCAAAGGAAACAAAGAATAGCAAAAAACCGGCAGCTGGCAAGAAGACTACGGCCAGGTCGAAATAGCGCGCATACAGGATGCCGGAGATCAGGCCAGGTATGGGCCTATCAGGCGGGCCGCATTATCCGAAGCAGTACCATCCGGGTGCGATAGCATTCCGCGGAGTTTCCGGTATTGTTCCTGTATATATGGTTGTCTTTCCGGAGCTATCGCTTTGCGCAGCGCTTTTTCCAGGAGGTCTGGTCGCAGGTCATGTTGGATAAGCTCCTCCACAAACGGTTCATCGAGTATCAGGTTTACCAGCGAGATATACGGTATCTTGACGAGCATCCGCGCGATGCGGTAGGAGACAGTACTGCCCTTGTACACAACTACCTGGGGCACGGCGAAAAGCCCGGTCTCGAGCGTAGCCGTACCGGAGGTCACGACTGCCCCGGAAGCGGAGCGCAGGAGGTCGTAGGTATGTCCCTGTATCCAGTGTACCCTGGATCTGGCGCCAGGGTGGCTGCCGAGGGCCTGGTCGATGATCTCGTCGTAGAATGCGCGCGATTGTGCAGGTGCTCCCGCCACGACAAAGTCAAACTCCGGGAGGCGTTCTGCCAGACGGAGCTGGACGGGCAGTATCTTGCGGATCTCTTGTTGCCTGCTACCCGGCAGCAGTGCGATGAGCGGTCGGTCTGCAGGTATACCGCACCGGGTTTTCCAGTCGTCTTCCTTTGGCGTCTTATCGCCTGTGACTGCCTCCAGCAGGGGGTGTCCTACAAAATGCGCCTGTAGGCCGTATTGCCCGAAGAAGGCCGTCTCGAAAGGCAGTATCACGAGCAGGAGGTCTACATAAGCTTGTATCTGCCTGACCCTGCTGCTCTTCCACGCCCATACCTGCGGCGATATATAATACACCACTTTATAGCCTTTCTCCCGGAGCCAGCGGGCCATGCGCAGGTTAAACCCGGGATAGTCGATCAGCACAACCACGTCAGGGCGAAAAGCGGAGATCTCAGATCTGCAGATACGAAAGTTGCGGAAGATCTGGGGGAGGTGCTTTACTACCTCGGCAAACCCCATGAAAGCCAGATCACGGTAGTGTTTAGTGATCTCTGCCCCTGCTTGTTGCATGAGATCGCCACCCCAGCCAAGGACCTCAGTGCCGGGATAGAGGTTCAGCAACGAGGCTACCAGCCGGCTGCCGTGAAGATCGCCTGAGGGCTCTCCCGCCAGGATAAATATTCTTTTTGGTATGGCCGGTCTGTCCATGCTGCGGGTCTAGGTCGTCTGGAACAGCTGCGGCCCGAAGAGCACCAACCAGAGCGCTACATAAGCCAGTGTGGGGAACACGAGCCCCCGCATGGACTGGTAGAAATATTGCTTGCGATAGAATTGCATCGGGATGATATTGAGGCATATCCCGAGCAGGAGGCTGGTGCGGAGGCGAAAGTTGGGGGACATGCCCTCCGGGTTCATGACTCCCCAGTTCTCAAGCTGTTCGAAGATCATAAGGAAGATCGCATAACCGGCGAAGGGGATCAGCGCGCCAACCAGTATGCCGCTGAGTATGGAATCTCTTTTTAGCAGGAATCGAAACATCATTGAGCTATTGTATTGGTGAGTGGAGCGGGTTGAGCTCTTCCAGCGCTTCATAGCATGTGAGGTCATGGCCTGAAGGTACTATCGATACATAACCGTTGGTGAGCGCCCATACATCGGTATCTGTCCCTTCATCCTCGTTGATGAATCTTCCTGTGAGCCAGTAGTACTTTTGCCCGCGGGGATCAGTCGCTTCCATGAACTCTTCTACCCAGCGCGCGCGGGCCTGCCGGCAGACACGCATGCCTTTGATCGCATCCTTTCCGAGCTTGGGTATATTGACATTGAGCAGCCTGGTGCTGGAAAGCCCGTGCTTGAGTACGTAAGTGATGATCTGCCTGATATAGGGTTTGGCGGGCTCAAAATCCGCCTCGAATGAGTAATCTTCGAGCGAGAAACCGACCGAGTCCACGCCTTCCAGCGAGGCCTCCATCGCCGCAGACATAGTCCCGGAATATATGATGTTGATCGAGGCGTTGGAACCGTGGTTGATACCGCTGATACAGAGGTCGGGCTTACGGTCTTTCAGTACCACGTGTTTGGCCAGCTTTACGCAGTCCACCGGTGTCCCGTTGCATTCGTAAGCTTCGACATCTCCGAAGGTCGTCACTTTGTTGATGCGCAGGGGGTTGTGTATGGTGATCGCATGCCCCATACCCGATTGGGGAGAGTCGGGGGCAATCACGACAGGATCGCCCAGCTCCTGGGCGACTTCAACCAGTGCGCGCAGACCCGGCGCGAACAGGCCGTCGTCGTTGGTGACCAGGATCAGGGGTTTTCTCATGTTGTAAAGGTCGGTAAATTCGTGAGCTTGGCCAAAGACAAAGACGGCGGCCGGCCTGTATTTACCTGAACGGACTGCGCGGTATCCATGGCTCCTGGGGCGACAGGAAGTGAAGGAGCTCCGGGATCAGCCTGTGGTACAGCTTGTTGCGATGGCGGATATAGCAATACAGGTCTTCTGCGACCGCACCTACGGAGCTCTTGATTTCCATGGCCGTACGGCCGAAGTTGATTTTTGCGAGGCGGTGCGATATGGCTTTGTCTATCAGGTGGAAGAGCATATTGAGATAGAGCTGGTATTGCCTGTTCTCCTCCTGGGCAAAACCCACATAATGTGCTACCATTTCCCGGCCGTTGATGAAATAGCTGAAGAAACCAAGCGCCCTGCCATCCAGTTCGAATATGGCCAGGCGGTACTCTTCCGGCAGGCTTTGCAACATACCGTGCAGGTAGTCCGGGTGCAGGCGTACCATATTGAAGCCCGCCTCATTGGCGATATTCTTATAAAGCTGGAAGAGTTCTTCACGCCTGGCGAATGTTTCGGCGACATCCAGGTAACGGATGCGTATGGTCTGCGCCTTGCCGAAAGCACGCCGGGCGCGTACCCGGTATTTGGAGCTGAGCGCCTGCAGGTAGTCTTCGAAGGTCTTCCAGGCCGGGTTAACATACAGCAGCATATTCGGCTGTATCCTGAATTCGTACCAGCTTCCTGTATCGGTCAGCGCAGAGGGGAAACGGTGGTCAGGATACCACTCCTTCATCAGCGAGACGGGTATATGTCTTTTGTACGTCTTCTCCGTGTCCTGCCTTACCAATGCAAAACCGCTCGAGATCAGTGCGAAGCGGGTCTGTTCATTCACCTGCTCGTCGAACCACCCGTTGTAGTCGCCGGTGAGCAAAAGGTTGCCGTGCACGATGGTATAGAAGTCAATACGTCGCGCTACAGTCTTCCGGATCGCCTGTCGCAGGGACGGAAAGAAGGCCGTACAGTTGACCGGCTGCTCACAGGCCTCTTCTATACCCAGGCTCTGGGCAGCATTGAAGTGCAGTACCTGGAATAGAAGTACCGAGATCGTCTTTCCTTCGTGGCGGAAGCAGGCATAGCGAAACTGCATGCCGGCCGGCGGATAGGCTTCCAGGGCGGCCAGGAATGACCGTTGCAGGAACAGAGAGTCGCATTGAAGCCACTCGGGTGGGATATCGGCTACGCGGTCAAAGAGGTATTCTTCGCATCCATGCCTGGCTGTCGTCTCTCCTGCTGCGGCGGGCGCCGCGGTCTTGTGCCCGAGCTCCGTATTCTTTTCGCTTGGATCGTTTGTGCTCATCATATACAGTACGACTGTAAACTATGAAGCGGCCTTAAAAGATCAGGCCCGGTGCAAAAAAACAGCTATATTCTTCCGGCCTCACAGATCCAGTGTTGCACCTTCTTTCGCAAACCGCTGCAGGTTGGTGGATATACTCAGGTGATGCGCACTGCCGGCCAGGTGGTAAGTGCCGAATCCATAGTCTACCCTGAACTGCTTGATGTGGAGCCCGAAACCGGCGCTGAAGCCTGCCAGGCTGCGGAAGTTCAGTACAGTGAGTTCCTTGCGGCGAAAGTGATTGTATCCTACACGTAGGCGTATATTTTCTTTTTTGCCGACATAGAGTTCGGCGCCGAATACAAGATGCCTGAAAAGATTGTCTGCAAACCGGGCAAAAGGATTTTCCACGGGGGGAGCGTCGCCTATAAAAAGTGATTTTTCTTCGCTTTCGGGGTTGTCATACAGCAGGTTCCAACGATGGAGGTGATGGGCCGTGACGCTGAACCGAAAGGGGGCGTGGTTGAGCCGCTTGGACAGGCCCAGCTGTACATCATAGGGCATTGATTCGCGGTCTCCTTCGCGGAAGGAACTTAGCGCAAACCCCAGGTTCTGGATCACAAGGCCGATACTTAACTTCTGTTCCTCTATCTCGTAGCTTGCTCCCAGGTCGGCAGCGAGCGCAGAGGCTGTATAAGCGTCGAGGCTTGAATTGATAAACTTCAGGTTCACCCCAAGCCGCAACCTCTCGTACAGGTTTTTGGAAGCGCCCAGGAGAGCTGCATAATCTCCTGACCTGAAAGTGCCGAGTTCCTGGTCAAACTCGTCCGTACGCTTGAACTCCCCGTACTGCAGGTACTGGAAGCCGGCATGGGCGGTCCAGCCGGAACGTGCAAAATGATGCGCATAGTTGAAATAGCCGTTCTGCAGACCGGCGAAGTAGAATTGGTGATTGAAGGACAATGACTGGTGCATGGAGGAAGAGAGGGACGCAGGATTGTAGGCGGCCAGTGTGGCGTCAGCATCTGCTGAACTGATATTGACGCCTCCGATTGCAGTCAGCCTGGCCGAATTGGGGAGCCGCAAAAAACGAAAGATACTTTCTCCGCCCACCTGGGCCCCGGCTGACACGGCGATTGCCGAGAGAAACAGGAATAGAATTGATCTCATTCAGGTATATCTTTTTTCCATGTGGTTATACAAGCGCCTTCCGTACAGTTCATCACGCGTACAAGCTCTCCCGATTCATCGAACAGCTCAAGCTTACCGTCTTCCTTGTCGCCGCCTTTATAGGCTCCTTTCGCTTTGATGTTACCGTTCTCATAGTATTCTTCGAAAGGTCCGTTTTCCATATTGTCTTTCATCGTCACCGTCTCTTTCAACTGTCCCGAAGGATAGTACGAAAGCCATGTGCCTGTGAGTATGCCTTGTTCGTAGTGTCCTTCCGACTTGAGTTTGCCGTCGGGATGATACGTCCGGTAAGGACCGTGAAAAATACCATTTTCGTATGATTCCTCTATATCCTTGCCGCCGTCTTCACGATAGAGCGTGCGTACACCGTGAAGCTGACCATCCCGGTACCGGGCCTCCTCGCCGAGCGCTCCGCCGGGATGATATCGCTCCAGTGTCCCGTGAAGCGTGCCGTCGCTGCGACGTACGGTCTTCTTCTCGGTGATTTGCCCGGTGGCGGGATCTTTCACGGTCTCCTCCCTGTAAGGAGAGCAGGCGCTGAACAGCACAACGCATACAAACAGCAAAAGGACAGGGATGGGTACTCGCGACATATAGGGTATTTAAGCAGCGGACCAAATATAAACGCAGCATACCGGGTTTTTATCGTACGTGCAGAACGAAAAGAGGCTGCTCCTTTAACAGAGCAGCCTCTTTTGCTTGATTTTTTACCCGGATGGGGGAGAGATCAGAAGAATTTGAATCTCTTGTCTTTGATATCGTAACGATCCGTCAGGCTACTCATGAAACGGGAGGCTACCTGCCTGCGGATATTGGTCATGGATGTATTGCGGAACATCGCATCATTGATCATATCGTTAGGCTGGATATGCGCCGTGGTTTTTACCAGGTATACGCCTGCGTTACCCTCGACAGGCGCAGAAGTTTTGTTGTCTGCCAGACCGATGGCAGTAGCTACTACAAGCGGCTCGTTGCCGGCAGGCGTGAAGGTATTGGTGAAACTGGCATCGGATACTGTCTCTTTGCTGACTCCGTAAGCAGCCGCAACCTCATCCATTGACTTGCCTTTGATCTTTTCCTTGATCAGTTCTGCTTTTTTGTAGTTGCGGACGACCGTTTCCAGTTCATCCCTCATTTGCTTGGCAGTAGGCAATCCTTTTGGTATGATAGAGCGAAGGCCGGCTATTACATACTTGGAAGTATAGTATGCATTGGGGCGGGTGACTGAGTATACCTCTCCGGACATGTCGCCTGCCTTGCGTTCTTCTCCGAAAGCCCAGCGGATAATATCACGTACATCCGACTCCATGGATATACCGGCGATCTGCCAGTCGTTCTGGCTGATGGCAGGTGAGCTGAACAGCCTGATCTTTGGATCGGATTTCAGTGCTTCGCGTACTTCAGTCGTTGTCCTGTACTTACGCACGAGGTCATAGGCTTTTTCCTGCACGCTGTTCTGTGTTTCTTCGCTGGGCGCTATTTCTCTCGATACCACGGCAATCTTTACGCCTTCTTCCCTGGTATCGAACTTGCGGTCAGTGACCTGTACGATGTGGATACCAAACTGCGTATAAACGATTCCTGTCTCGCCCGGCGCCATGTCATAGAAGACTGCATCATTGAGCGGTTTTGGCAGGTTGTCAATACCTACCCACTCCAGGTCGCCGCCTTTGGCGGAGGTGCTGCCGTCCTGGCTGAACTGCGCCACCATGTCTTCAAAGGAGGCCGTTTTGTTTTCAATGGCTGTTTTGATACTGTCTACACGGGCTTGTATGCCTGGCAGCTCTTCCATGCTTTTGACAGGGAAGAGGATATGCCTGGGGCGGACTGAGTCTGCGACCATTTTGCGATCCAGCACTTTTGCGATGCGGTAGAACCCGTTGTCCTCAAACGGGCCGTATACGGTGCCTTTGGAGAGGGTGAACAGCTCGTCGGCCGCAGCGTCGGGCAGATCGGTTTTTTTGATGAAGGCGGCATTCATTTCGCCATAATTGCTCTCTACGAATGCAGAGTCGTTTTCTGCCGCAGCGAAAGGCTCCTTGAGGTTTTCAAGCTCCAGTCGGATACTGGCGGAGTCCTCAGGTGTAGGTACTACGTCAAACACCGCATAGTCCACCCTGCGCTTTTCTTCTTTTTGTTTGTACTGGCCTTTGTGTCTGCTGATATAGCTGTCGATATCCCTGTCGCTGACTTCGACTTCGCTGTCCGCTATCTTGTCAAAAGGTACAAGTACGTACTCGAAGTTTGCTTTTAAGTTGTTGTCGCGAAACTCTTCATCAGCCATCCAGCGGGGAGAGAAGAGACCTTTGACCACGAGATTGGTCAGTTTGTTCTGCAGGCGCTCCTTGATGACTTCTTTTTCCTGGATAGCCCAGAAAGGCCGCAGCTCTGCAGGCATCTGGCCCGATTCGATGGCATTTTTGATCTGCGCGATCTGCTCCAGGTCTACACCGCCTGTATTGGGATTGGTAAAGCGCTGCGCGATCAGGTTGCTCATATTGGCGCCGAACTGGAGTTCCTTCAGTTCAGGCTTGCTGACTCCGAGTCCGAGCTTGTCCGCTTCTTTTTCAACGATTACTTTCTCTACGAAAAAGGACCAGAGATAGTCTCTCCGGCCATATGTATCGCCCGTATTGGATCCTGAGTAGAGGATATCTTCAGTCCGGACAAATTCCGGCCATTCGATCTTTTCCCCGGCCACTTTTCCCAGGGTCAGATCATTGCCGCTCATGCCCTGGCGGCCCTGAGTGATGTCCATGACCACGAAGCCGATGATCGCCACTGCGATCAAACCAATGATGATGGATGTACGTTTCCTAATGTCTGCAATGATCGCCATGCTTATTTAGCTGTTGTTTTATGAATATAGAATCGTCTCTCCGGGCGCGTAGGGCCGGAAAAAACTTTGCAAAGGTAAAGCTTCACCTATTATATTTCAAACTTTAGTGCATCCCGTATATTGAAAAAGCAAGGGTTGTTGCAGGCCTGTGGGAATGCGTTGTTTTGTAGTACACTAGCCTCCTGGCGGCTCAGTCGGGGTTGCCGGGGAAGGTTTTCTCGGGATGTTCCCTCAGGTGATCTGCAGCCGCGGCCAGTTCTTCGTAAAAATCAGCGCCCCACTTGCGTGTGATAGAGGATTCAAGGAAACGGTACATAGGTATGCCCATCTCCTCACCCTGCACACATGCCGGACGGCAGATCTCCCAATCGTCGTAATTGAGTGCAGTGAAGCCTTGCAGCGGAAGCTCTGTGACACGTATGGGATATAGCTGGCAGGAGATCGGTTTGCGGAAATCGGTCTTCCGGTCCTCCCAGGCCTTTTCGATGCCACAGAAAGCAATACCGTCCTCCGAAAAGACGACAAAGGCACAGGCGCCGTCCCGGCGGAGCGTGGTGCCGATGAACGGGTCTTCGTCCCGGAATAGCTCGTGGCAGCCCTTGTTCTCTATAGCCAGGCGGCCTTCTTCAGGCAGATAGGACCTGACTTCCGGGTAGATCGCGGAAAGTATGCCGGCTTCTTCTTCGGTGATCGGTGCGCCGAAGTCGCCCTCTACGCAGCAAGCGCCTTTACAGGCCCGGAGGTCGCATGCGAAGTTGCGCAGGGCTATGTCGTCGCTCACAAATATTTCCTGGATGAGAATCATGGATACCTGAATTCCTGGTTGCAAAGATAAAAAAAGAAAACGGCCTCCTTTGAGCCCTCAAAATCAGGTATATTAGCACCCCGCTGCGCGTGGCCGCAATATGCCGGAGTGGAGCAGTCCGGATTTTTTGCAGCCGGCTGATTTCTGCCGCTTCCCGCAAACATTACCCCGCCCGGAAGAGTTTTGTAGCTGAATGGCACGGAGATTGCTGAAGAAAGAACATTACCCAAATACAACAGCCCATGATGGATCCATTAAAGCAGAAATTTTACGACAAGTGTGATGAGTTGAAGACCGAAGTCCGCAGCCTGTTGAAGGAATACGGCGATATGAAAGTGGACGAGGTCAAACTGAGCCAGGTATACGGCGGTATGCGCGGCATAAAAAGTATGATCTGGGAAACATCACTGCTGGATGCTAATGAGGGAATTCGTTTCAGAGGATATTCTATCCCCGAATTGCAGGCTGTACTGCCCAAGGCGCCGGGCGGAGATGAGCCGTTGCCGGAAGGGATATTCTGGCTGATGCTCGTAGGAGAAGTGCCGACAGAAGAGGAGGTCAAGTGGCTGACCGAAGAATGGAGAAAGAGATCCGCGATACCGGCATATATATATGCCGTGCTGGATGCTCTTCCCGAAGCTACACACCCCATGACGCAGTTTACGATCGGGATCAATGCCCTGCAGAACGGCAGTGTATTCGCCCGCAAGTACGCCGAAGGCTTTTCCAAGGAGGAATACTGGGATGCCACCTATGAAGATACGATGGATCTGCTGGCCAAGCTGCCTGCGCTTGCTGCCTACATTTTCCGCAGGACATACTACGGCGGCAAACATATAGCTGCAGATCCGGGGCTTGACTGGGGAGGCAACTTTGCCCATATGCTGGGTATAGACGATCCCGGTTTCTATGAGCTCATGCGGATCTACCTCACGATACACGCTGATCATGAGGGCGGCAATGCCTCTGCGCATACTACCCACCTGGTCGGATCTACGCTCAGCGATGTATACCTGTCGCTTGCTTCCGGTATCAATGCACTGGCCGGCCCTTTGCATGGCCTCGCCAACCAGGAAGTGATCAAATGGATCTTCGAGATGACGAAAGCGCTCGGTACGGAAGAGCCTACCAGGGAACAGATAGCAGAATACGTGCGCCAGACCCTGTCCGAGGGCAAAGTAATACCGGGCTACGGACACGCTGTGCTCCGCAAACCCGATCCCCGCTATATGGCCCAGAAAGCTTTCGCGGAAAAACATATCCCCGATTCGCCGATCGTCAACGTGGTGTGGAATATATTCGAAGTAGTGCCCCCGATCCTGCAGAGCCTGGGCAAGGTAGCCAACCCCTGGCCCAATGTAGACGCTCACTCGGGTGCATTGCTGGTACACTATGATCTGAAGCAATACGATTTCTACACCGTCATGTTTGGTGTGTCCAGGGCTATGGGCGTGCTCGCCCAGCAGTGCTGGTCGCGCGGCATGGGACTGCCGCTGGAACGGCCCAAGTCCCTGACCACCGGCTGGATCAAGGATTTCGTAGCCAGGCAGGCAGTAAAAGCATAAGAAACGAAGCCCGTGTCCTCACGGGCTTTTCTTTTGTACTTGTGCCCAAAATTTCCGTTCTTTCAGCTCTGAAATCAACAAACTCCGACAGAATGAATATCCCATCAGACCTCAAGTATAGCAAGGAACACGAATGGATCCGGGTAGAAGGTAACGTTGGCACTATAGGAATCACGGATTTTGCCCAGGGCGAGCTGGGTGAACTGGTATATGTAGAAGTAGATGCCATCGGCGATGCATTGTCCCGCGACGACGTCTTCGGGACGGTAGAGGCGGTCAAGACCACCTCAGAGCTCTTCATGCCTGTGTCCGGCAAAGTGATAGAACTCAACAGCGCTTTGGTGGAAAGCGGCCAGGACAATCCGCAGCTTATCAACGAGGACCCGTATGGCGAAGGGTGGATCGTGAAAGTAGAGCTGTCCGATCTTTCGGAGTTGGATGATCTGCTGGATGCAACCCAGTACGCGGCCCTCATAGGAGCTTAAATCATACCTGGTCCAGTTGAGATCGCAGGCACGAGTCCCCGGGTATATTTATCTGCTGCCTGCCGGCTTGTATACGGCCGCGATGATAGTGGTCTCGCTGATGCCCGGCAACAGTTTCAACAGTCTGTACAAGTGGGATCTGCCGCACGTGGACAAGATCGTGCACTTCCTCATGTACTTCGGCTTCAGCGTGAGCTGGTGCTGGGGGCTGGAGAGGTCCGAAGCCTCGAGGCGACTCTATCTCGTAGTGCCTGCAGGTGTCCTGCTCGGTATCTGTATGGAGTACCTGCAGCAGTATAGCAGGGACAGGTCCTTTGAGTGGCTGGACGCCCTGGCCAACCTGGCTGGCTGCCTGGCCGGCTGGCTGCTTTGGTACTATATCTTCAGAAAGAAGGGTCCGAAGTGAACGGGCAACTTTTGACGGGCGTTTTCGTTCAATTAGCTTAGAAGGATATTCTTATGCGGAACATATTGCGTGTCGTGCTGTCCATCTGCCTGCTCGCTGTCGCCCTGCCCGGTGTATATGGCCAGGATCCGCGACTGGCGCTTCAGTACATGCAGGACGGGGAGTACGAAAAAGCGGCCGATCTGTTCAGGAAACTCTATGAGAAATCCGGGGGCAACGACTATTACTTCAACAACTATATAGAGAGCCTGCTGCAGCTTGAGGACTATGATACCTGTGCACGGGTGATCGAGGAAGCGATCCGTAAAAATCCGCAGGAGGGCCAGCTCTACGTCACCTATGGCAATGTACTGGACCGTATGGGCAGGCCGGAAGAGGCCGAGAAGCAGTATGCCAGTGCGGTCCGGCGCCTGCGTAAGGACAAGTTTGCCATCATCAAGCTGGGCAACGCTTTTACCAGCGCGCACAAGTACGAGCTGGCGATACAGGTTTTCGAAAAAGGAGACGAACTCCTGCGGGGTGAAAATGCCTTCGCTTACAACCTCGCGGACCTCTACCGCAGGCAGGGCAACGGACCCAAGATGATCTACCACTACCTCAACAGCCTGGAGTCGAATCCGGGCAGCCTTGAGACCGTGAAGACGATCTTCCAGCGTTTCCTGGCCGAGGAAGAGTTTGCCGAACTGCAAAGCCAGTTATACACGAGACTCCAGGAGCAACAGGACAATGCACTCTACCCCGAACTGCTGGCCTGGGTCTTCATGCAGAAGAAAGATTTTCGCAATGCACTGCGCCAGTTGCGCGCCATCGATCGCCGCCTGCAGGAAAACGGGCAGCGTATCTTCAACCTGGGTCACCAGGCAGCGTACGAGGAAGCTTACGATGTAGCGTTGGAAGCTTTTGACTATATCGTAACGGAGAAGGGCCGCAACTCAAGCTATTTCATAGAGGCCAAGAAGTCGGCGCTCAGTACAAAGCGCAAGATGATCACCAACGGTACAGCGTATGATACGGTTGCGCTGAAACAGCTGGAGACCGAGTACCAGGCCTTTCTCGAGGAGTTTGGGTACAATTCGCTGACAGCGCCGATCATTACCGAACTTGCCGATCTGCAGGCTTACTATATCAATGATCTGCCGGGTGCGATCACTACGCTCAACGCCCTCTTGCAATATAAAGGTGTGAACCGGTATGTGCTTGCAAATGCCAAGCTCAATCTCGGCGATTTCTACCTCATGAACGGAGAGCGCTGGGAAGCCACATTGCTGTACTCCCAGGTAGACAAGGATTTCGGCGAGGAGTTGCTGGGGCAGGAGGCCCGGTTCAGGAATGCCCGCCTTTCGTACTATGTAGGTGATTTTGAATGGGCGCAGCAGCAGTTCAACGTGCTCAAGACAGCCACATCCAAGTTCATAGCCAACGATGCGCTCGACCTGTCGGTCTTCATTATGGACAATATGGGACTCGATACGACCGATCAGCCACTTCGGTGGTATGCGGCAGCGGATCTGCTGGTCTTCCAGAACCGGTACACGGAAGCACAGCATATGCTTGACAGTATCCGTATTGTGTTCCCGCAGCACCCGCTCGAGGACGACGTGCTTTACCTGGAGGGCCGGATGGCCGAGCGCAGAAAGCAATATGCGCTTGCGCTGGAAAAGTATGAGCGCATAGCGGAGGAGTTCAAAGAAGATATACGTGCAGACAATGCCCTGTTTGCCATGGGTGTGATCTATGCAGAACAGCTTGATCAGCCGGATAAGGCGATGGCCTGCTTCGAACGGTTGTTCCTGGAATACAATAGTTCTACATTTGCCGTGGACGCCCGCAAGCGCTATCGCCAGCTGCGAGGCGACTCTATCTGAGGCAACATAAACAGGAGCTCAAAAGGGATATGATACTATACAATGTGACCGTCAAGATCGACCGGGATGTAGAAGCCCAATGGCTGAAGTGGATGCTGGAGGACCATATCCCCGCAGTACTGGCTACCGGGCTCTTCCGCGACAATAAAGTCTTCAGGATGCTGGGCGCTCCCGAGGAGGACGGCGTCACTTACAGCTTCCAGTATACACTGGACAGCCTGGCTGACCTGCAACAGTATTCGGCGCATCATGCGCCCGCACTGCAGGCAGACCACCAGGCCAGGTACCGCGATCGTTTTGTAGCGTTCAGATCGTATCACGAACTGGTTTCCGGCTGATTCTCGCGACATGCCGCAAATTTGGGCCGAAGCGGATATCGCTCCCGCCAAAATAGCTTATCTTCGCACACATCCTTCCGGCCAGGCCGGATAGTGTAAACACTGTGTCAAGAAAGGAAAAAAACGTACTGTAATGGACTTCAAGCTGACTGAAGAGCAGCTGGCGGTCAAAGAAGCCGCCCGCGAATTTGCCCAGAAAGAACTCAAGCCAGGTGTGATCGATCGTGACCGCGATATGCGCTACCCCACCGACGAAGTGCGCAAGATGGCTGCACTCGGTTTCCTGGGGATGATGGTGTCACCCGAATATGGCGGAGGAGGTATGGATACCGTATCTTATGTACTGGCCATGGAGGAAATCTCCAAGATTGACAATTCCTGTTCAGTCATCATGTCCGTCAACAACTCGCTGGTTTGCTGGGGGCTGGAGAAATACGGTACGGAAGAACAGAAGACCCAATACCTCACACGTATAGCCGCAGGAGACTGGATAGGCGCTTTTTGTCTTTCGGAACCGGAAGCAGGCAGCGATGCGACCAGCCAGCGCACTACCGCTGTCGATATGGGCGACCATTACCTGCTGAATGGTACCAAGAACTGGATCACAAACGGCGGTACGTCCAATGTACATCTTGTTGTCGCCCAGACACATCCCGAACTCGGTCATAAGGGTATCAATGTGTTCATTGTCGAGACATCCTGGCAGGGCGTCACGATCGGGGCCAAGGAAGACAAGCTGGGGATACGTTCATCGGATACGCATACCATCATGTACAACGACGTGAAGGTCCCGAAGGAGAACCGGATCGGAGAGGATGGTTTCGGCTTCAGGTTTGCCATGCAGGTACTTTCGGGAGGGCGGATCGGTATCGCGGCCCAGGCATTGGGTATAGCAGCCGGATCGCTTGAGCTGGCGCTTGCCTACTCCAGGGAACGCCA
The DNA here is from genome assembly GCA_964537925.1 of uncultured Saprospiraceae bacterium. Lineage (GTDB taxonomy): Bacteria > Bacteroidota > Bacteroidia > Chitinophagales > Saprospiraceae > SLDF01. Next base: position 142,801 of record CAZICV010000005.1, read on the forward strand.
GGCCTTTGGCCGCCCGATCAGCCAGCACCAGGCCATCGCGTTCAAGCTCGCGGATATGGCTACAGAAGTAGAAGCGGCCCGCCTGTTGGTGTACCGTTCGGCCTGGTTGAAAGACCGTGGCCGCGATTTTACATCGGCAGCATCCATGGCCAAGGTCTTTGCCTCGGAAGTAGCGATGAAATCTTCTGTAGAAGCCGTTCAGATACATGGCGGCTATGGCTTCGTCAAGGAATATCACGTCGAGCGCCTGATGCGCGATGCCAAGATCACACAGATATATGAAGGTACATCAGAAATCCAGCGCCTGGTCATCTCCCGCAACCTGCTGAAAGGAGAGCTCTATCCCGAACTCTACTAATCAAGCAGTTTCGGCGGTATGATGTCATCAGGAAGAGCCTGGCGTATTGCCACAATTGCGGGAGTGCCCGTAAAGTTGCACTGGACTTTTGGGCTTATGGTCCTGTGGGTGGCGTATATCGCTTCTGCCAACGCCTTCACGGCCGCCGAGACACTTTATTTTGTACTTTTTGTCCTTAGCCTTTTCCTGTGTGTAGTCCTGCACGAGCTGGGGCATGCGCTCACAGCCCGCGTCTTTCGCATACGCACGGTCGATATCATACTATCACCTATCGGAGGGTTGGCCAGGCTCACGCATCTTCCGCAGAAGCCCTGGCAGGAGCTGCTCATCACGCTGGCCGGACCTGCGGTCAATGCCGTGATTGCTTTTGTCCTGCTTATCGTGATACTGTTGCAGCCGGATGTTTCCTTCCTGCTTGAGGGGGAGGGAGATGTGATCTATACCGAGCCTGCCAATTTCATGCCACTGCTCTGCCTGGTCAATGTGATGCTGGCCCTTTTCAATATGCTGCCAGCGTTTCCCATGGATGGGGGGCGCGTGCTGAGGGCAGTTCTCTCGATGAAATGGAGCCGCGTACAAGCTACCCGCATCGCCTCTGTCACCGGGCAGACGCTGGCCGTAGTGCTGGTCTTGCTGGGGCTATGGCTTGGTCAGTGGGTTTTGCCTTTTATCGGGGTATTTATCTTCCTGGCAGCCTCGGCCGAATACAGGGGTGTACGCATCGAAGCAGCGCTTGACCAGCGAAAAGTAGCAGATGTATACCGGGACCAGTATACAGTGCTCTTCGAGTTTGACCCGATGCATTATGCACTGGACAGGACCAACCGCTCATTGGAAAAGGATTTCCTGGTAGCGAATTCTACGGGGCATATCATCGCCGTGCTCTCTTACGAGCATATCCTGAAAGCGAGAAAAGAAAATGACCTCGACAATTTTATCGCGGCGTATAAGAGTGACCGGCTCGAATCCGTAGATGCCGCGTTTCCGTTGAAATATCTCCTTGCCGTCATGCAGCAGAAGAGCTACGTCATCCTGCCTGTATACAAGGACGGAGTCATGGTCGGGGTAGTGGACCGGGAGACCTTCCGCCAGGTATTGCAATAATTGAGCAATTTTTATTTAAAATCATTCTAAATAACTTGCTGGATGAGCTCCGTCAGGTTATTTTTGGGCGTTCTTATTTAGAATGAGTTTAAATAAAATCCACCTATGCTCAGAATTTACTCCACGATTCTTCTCTTTTTGATCTGCTGCGTCCACAACCTGGGTGCCCAGGATATGATCTCCGGCGATCCGGCCGAAGGCGACACGTTGCGCAATTTTGACATGCCCCAGATACTCGTCGTCGGCGCGAAGCCGGGTATACTCAACCAGATACCGGGTGCTGTATCGTCCATCAGCAAGCAGGAACTTATCAAAATAGCTCCGCTCACTGCCAATGAGATACTACGTAAGGTGCCCGGTCTCCACCTTGTAGATGAAGAGGGAGCAGGACTGCGTATCAATATAGGTGTCCGGGGCCTGGACCCCGACAGGAGCCGCAATATACTCATGCTCGAAGATGGTATTCCCGTAGCGCTTAATCCTTACGGTGAGTCGGAAATGTATTTTTCTCCATCCATCGACAAGATGAGCGGTGTCGAGGTACTGAAAGGCAACGGCCAGATCCTGTTCGGCCCGCAGACTACCGGAGGGGTGCTCAATTTTATCACACAGGACCCGCCCGAGGCCATGCAGACGCAGGTACGCTTGCGGGCCGGTCAGGGTGGCTTTATGAGCGCTTATGCATCCCACGGCAACACAGTGGGCAAGGCAGGCTTTCTTTTCTCCGTCCTGCATAAGCGCGCGGATAAGATCGCCACGACCGGTTTTGCACTTACAGATATCAGTGGTAAGATCAAGTTTGAGATCAATGAGAAATCCAGGCTCGGACTCAAGATCGGTTTCTATGATGAGATCTCCGACGCTACATATATTGGTCTCACTCAGACCATGTATGATGCCGGTGGACAGGATTTCGTCCATATGGCTCCGGGTGATCGCCTGCCGGTCCGGAGATACAATGTCAGCCTGACACACCAGTGGGATATCTCTGAGCGCTGGGAGCTCCAGACTACCGGATTTGCCTACAGCATCAGCCGTGACTGGCTTCGCCAGAACTTTTCCTCCAGCGCGAGCGCTTCCAACCAGACCGGTGTGATATGGGGAGACCCGGATGTACCCGGTGGCGCTATATACATGCAGAACACATCAGGCAACCGCAACCGCCAGTTTGAAGTGGCAGGCGTGGAAGCCAGGGCACGGTACAAGGGCGAGCTTTTCGGTAAAGAAAACCGCCTCGAACTGGGTGGCCGCTGGCTGTACGAGCGGGCGTACGAACAGTTTATCGAGGGTGCGAAGGCAGATGCTACCGGGGGCAACATGCGCGATCGTGAGATCCGGACCGGCTATGGGCTCAGTGCTTTTGTCCAGGACAACTGGAAAGTTCGTGACCGCGTGACGGTGACTGTAGGTCTCCGTATGGAGAACTATGACTACGAGCGCCATATCCTGCGCGGCCGTTTTCTCATCGACGGCAGCAACCAGGTCAGGGACACGAGCGTCATAGCCGACAACCATGTGACGACACTGATCCCCGGAGCAGGCGTAAACGTAGGAGTTAATGACAACTGGCAGCTGTTCGCCGGTGTACACAGGGGCTTTGCGCCACCGAGGGTCAAGGATGCCATCACTTCGGATGGGGTAGCTATGGACCTCGATGCGGAGATCAGCACCAACTACGAACTGGGTCTCAGGCTGCTTGAAGTAGCGGGTCTCGGTTTCAGCACGACAGTTTTCTGGATGGATTTTGTCAACCAGATCATTCCGGTGAGTGAGTCTTCCGGCAATCAGAATGCAACCGGCCTGGCCAATGGCGGCGCTACTACGCACAAAGGGGCGGAGATGGCCCTGCGAGCTGATATCGGTCACTTCACCGGTAGCAGGCATTCTTTCTACGTGGACCTGGCAGGAACTTTTGCTGATTCGCGTTTCTCCCGCGACCGGTTTGTACTCAGTGGATCAGAACAGGTGAATGTCAATGGCAACAAGCTGCCCTATGCCCCTGAATGGACTGCCTGGACGGCTGCCGGAGCTGATTTTGATTTTGGCCTGGGGCTTTATCTCGCAGCCAACTATGTAGGAGCTCAGTTTACTGATGAAATCAACTCCGTGACGGCGGTTGCCAACGGGCGTTCGGGAGAGATCGGTTCCCGCTGGGTGCTGGATGCTTCGGTATCGTACCTGTTCAAATCCATCCCGCTCAGATTGCAGCTGAATGTAAAGAACCTGACTGATGAGCGTTATATCGCATCACGCAGACCACAAGGTATCCGTGTCGGCCTGCCGAGGTTCATAACGGCCGGGGTGGACTATACGTTCTGACGCGGTTTATTGGAAATAGCAATGCACAACCTTTCATTATAAGCGGAGGGGGGGCCTGATAAGTCAGGTCGCCCCTTTTTTTTTATTGCTGCCGGACCTTTTTAGGATCTTTATTTCATTTCTGTGGCTGGTTTGGCCCTGTTTTTGCGGTTGAGATCATTGCGATCAATAAATCCTGTACAATGGAAAAGGCATGCCAGGAATGCGGAGATCCCTTCAGAGGACGTTCTGACAAGAAATTTTGCTCGGATGCCTGTCGTAATACGTATAATAACAGGGTCAACAACTACGCCAATGCCGCTATCAAGCGTGTCAACCATATTCTGCGTAAGAACCGGCGCATACTGGAAGCGCTCAATCCCGAAGGCAAGACGACTGTACACGGCAAAAAACTAAGGGACAGAGGCTTCGATTTTGACTACCTGACACGTATCTACCGTACCCGCAGCGGCAGTGAGTATGTATTCGTCTATGAACAGGGGTACCTGCGGCTGGACAATGATTTCTTCACACTGGTGCGCAGGGAAGAATAAGGGCCAAAGGCTATCCACGGGCAAGAGCCACCAAACCATGGCCTGGTAATGGCGGCTTGAAAGGAAGACCTATAAAAGAAATGCCAGGAAGGTTTCAAGCTGCGGCAGCCGCTCGATACAGGATCAGATACCCAGCTTGGTCCTGACCATCGCCTCGATATCTTCTGACTCCTGTGCATAGAGCAGCGCTCCTGAACCAATGTCAAAGACATAGGCGTATCCCTGCTCCTTGGCTACCGAATTCACTGCATCCTGGACACGCTTGAGTATCGGGTCGAGCAGTTCCTTACGCCTGTTGATGACAAGCACCTGCGCATTTTTGCGTTGTTCGAGTATGTCTTCTTCTTTTTGCTGAAACTCCGCCTGCTTTTTCTGGATCGCTACTTGCGGTAGCTCCCCGGCATTGGCCAGTTTTACAAAGTCCTGGTATTCCTTCTCAAAGGCTGCTATATGTACCTGCTCTACTTTGCCGAGACTGTCCTGGAGCACTTTTAGCTGTTCGTCCGCTTTTCTTACCTCGGGCAGGGCTTCAAGCAGGTTGCCGCTGTTGATATGGCCGTATTTCTGAGCGATCTGGGCTTTCAGAGGAGCTGCGCTGCAAAGAAGGACAGCCAGTGACAGGGGGAGATGGAGTTTCATGTTGTAGGTTTGCTTTGTCAGAAAACGAGGCATAAAGATAAATGTTACAGCCCAATTTTCAGCGGAAGAGCCTAGAGTGCGGTGACTCTTCTTCCGTACAGGAGAGGTGGGGTGTATTTGGGCAATGTGGCTAACGAAAAAAGCCGGTTTGGTACCGGCTTTCGTATTGCTTTATGCTTCTTTCTTCGGGCTTATTGCCTCTTCTTCGAGCTTCTTCTTATCTTCTTCACGGATTCCCTGGCGTATCTCGTGCTCTACCGAGGCCCGCGCACGGTTAAACTCCCGGATGCCTTGTCCGAGACCACGCATCAACTCAGGAATCTTCTTGCCTCCGAAGAGCAACAGGATGGCGAAGATGATAACGATCCATTCCCAGCCACCGGGCATCCCAAAGAGAAAAATAGATTTCATTGCCTATCTGATTTTTGCAAAGGTACAACTAATTAGATATATCAATGTCATGGCCGGTTGAATGGTTCCTGCCCGGTCATTTTTTCAGCCCGATCTCTCTCAGTCTTTCGTCGAGGTATGCTCCTGCAGTCACAGGTGCATAGGCCAGCGGATTATCTCCTGTAATGCAGCGGTCCAGGCATGTGAGGTCCATCGTGCTCCTCGGGTGGAGGAAGAAAGGGATGGAAAGCCTGGCGGTGTGCCACTCTTCCCGGGGCGGATTTACCACGCGGTGGGTAGTGGACTTGAGGTAGTTGTTGGTCAGGCGCTGAAGCATATCGCCCACATTGACCACGATCTCCTGCTCGCCTGGGTTGATATCCAGCCATTGCCCTTGTTTGCTGAGGAGTTGCAGGCCGCCGGCGGAAGCGCCAACCAGCAGCGTGATCAGGTTGATGTCTTCGTGCTGCTCTGCCCTGATGGCGCTCAGCGGTTCGCTGGTGATTGGCGGATAGTTGATCGCCCTCAGGATGCTGTTTCCATTGTGTGTATTGACGGAAAAATAATCTTCCGGCAGTTCCAGGTGCAGCGCGATCGCCTGCAGCAAAGCTCCGCCTGCGGACTCGAATGATTTGTACAGATCAGAGCCCAGTCGTGTGAATTCAGGAGCTTCGGTCACATCCACATTATCCGGGTATTCTGTCTTGATAGGGTCACCGTCGGTGACCTGTTGCCCGATCTGGTAGAATTCCTTGAGGTCTCCGACATTAGACTGCTTCGCGTGTTCCTTCCCAAAGGAAGTATAACCGCGCTGGCCGGCCAATCCCGGTACTTCGTATTTTCTTTTGATCTCTTCCGGCAGGGCAAAGAAAGCCTTGGCAGACTGGTAGAAGCCGTCGACCAGCTCTTTGGAAATGCCGTGGTTGACCACGCCTACGAAACCCACTTCGTGAAAGGCCTGGCCCAGTTTGGCTACGAATGCACTCCGCTCTTCTGCGGATCCCCGAACGAATCGCTCCAGGTCTACCAGGGGTATTGCTCTTTCGGACATATACAGTATTGGTGTTTGGTGATGGTTAAAGTTAATCAATATTCGGCCAGCCTGCACTGCGCCGGCGCATCAGCGCGGGCGGTACCTGGATGTTTCCAGGAACTCCTGGGGGTTCTGCATGGCGGCCAGTTCGGGCAATGTGGTCCTGGGATAGCGTTTCATGTAGGCCTTTACTATCTGCCAGCCGATCCAGTTGGCTGTCTGTCCGGGCGCTTCCGGCGGCATATGGGGGGCATTGGGGCTGGGACCCACCAGTTTTTGATAGTCCTGGCTTCTGGTAGAGTAGAGCAGGTCCCGTGTGAGGAAGCTGGACCAGATCTGCGTCTCATTTTCACGCACCCATTGCATCTGCCTGCTGGTATATTCCATCTTGATGCTGTCCGGTACGCCCGGAAGCAGTTGATCCATGATGTAGAGTACTTTGCCGTTGCGGAAGAGGTGGTCTATCATCCGGTCCCCGGTCACGTCCCCGACAGCCTGCTGCGCCAGCACTTTGGCCAGGTGAGGTACTATGTAGCTGCGGTTCATTACGGCCCTGATATAGGCTGGGAATACCTGCGGATTGTAACCGCCGTACTGGCTGCCCAGGTACATGTCCAGGCCGATACCGAGGGTGTCGGCCCCGATGGTGCATGCGCCTACACCGTACTCGGATATGAAGGATATGAGTGTCTTGGGCATCGTATCCCGGAAAAAATACCGGTAATTGACCATGACCTGGTCCATTTCCCTGCTGATCCAGGAGAGATCAGGGTATGCCAGCAGCACGCTGTCCAATACCTCCCGCAGGAAGGGATTGGCATGTATATCGAGGTAAAAACTGTCCGGGAAGGTATCCCTGGAAGGCATTTCCGCCAGGATACGGTAGAAGAAAACATCCCAGAAAGCGCTATATTTTTTCTTGAGTTCCGGAAGATCGGCGAGCAAATTGTTCGAGTCTGCCTCGAAAAAATCTTTTTCAAATCTCAGGACTTCCAGCCCGGGTTGTATACCCGATGTATCGGGCCCTCTTTTTTTGTCATCCGCACAACCCCAACCAAACAGGCCGGCGAGTGTTAGAAATATGAGGAACGCGAGGATTTTCGTACCCAAGGGTATTATCTTTGCAGAGTGCGCAATCATCGCCGGATTATTTTTTTGTTGGGCTTACTAAAACACGAATATGCACAGAATTATTTTATCCTTGTCTTTTCTGCTGCTGTTGACTGGAGTAGTGGATGCACAGCGATTCAGCACCTACAAGTTCGGTGTACAGTTCAAAGGACCGGTTATCAGTATACTGACGGCCAATGACAGCAGGATCAGCGCCAACGGAGTCAATCTTTCATACGGTTTTGGCCTCCAGGCGGAATTCGGGTTCACAGACAATGTCTACCTGAGTGCGGGTCTGGGTTTTGCCGGCAATGTAGGTGGTGTACTCAAGCACGATATAGGGGGCAATCTCTGGCCGGAAGCCAGGCTTACGAACCCCGATTTCAATACAGGTATCAAGCCGCTCCCGGATGGTACCAGCCTGCGGTACAGGCTCAATATGCTTGAACTGCCTGTCTCGCTTAAGTTCTATTCACGCAGTGACGGCAACAGGCAGTTCTATTTCGAAGCACCTGCACTTTCGCTGGGTATCGTGATCCGTTCCAGGGGGGCTATCACAGCAGACGGACTGCGGCTTGAGGACCAGAAGATCAACGAGGAGACCAGGCTTTTGAACCTGGGGCTCGGAGGTGGCCTAGGGGTCACGTATGATCTCGGTTTTGCTGAGGCTCAGATCGGCCTTCAGTACAATTGGATATTTACCGATGTGGTCAGGAACAATGGCCGGAAAGCCATAGATACGGGTAGCGGCAACTTCACCCAGTTGGACGAGAACTCCCGCAACAACATGCACCTCATCGGTATCAAATTAGCTCTATTGTTTTAAGTAAGTTGCATGCGCCCGGATACCCAATACCTGCAATCCTTTATAGCTGCATCCCTCCAGGAAGATGTGGGCAGCGGAGATCATACTTCGGAAGCCTGCATCCCGGCGGATGCACGGTCCAGGGCCAGGCTGCTGGTCAAAGACCACGGCGTGATTGCTGGGGTTGAGCTGGCACAGATGATATTCCGCTATGTGGACCCTGCTGCTGTGGTACAGATCCGCATCGAAGACGGCGGAGATGTGGCTTACGGGGACATCGTATTTGAAGTAGAAGCCAATACAAGGGCTTTGCTCAAGGCTGAACGCCTGGTCCTGAATGCCATGCAGCGCATGAGTGGTATCGCCAATCTCAGCAACAGGTTCGCTTTCGAGGTAGAGGGTCTGCCGGTACGTATACTGGATACCCGCAAGACGACTCCGCTCGTCCGTGCGCTGGAAAAATGGGCTGTGAAGATCGGAGGCTGTGACAACTATCGTTTCGGGCTGTACGACTGGTTCATGATCAAGGACAACCATATTGATGCATGTGGCGGGATCACGGGTGCGATCGACAGGGTACACACCTACATGCAGGAACAGGGCCTCAACCTGGGTATTACGATCGAAGTGCGCAACTTGCTGGAGCTGGAAGAGGTGCTTTACAGGGGAGATGTCACGCGCATCATGCTGGACAACTTTGAGGTGCCTCTCATGTCAGAGGCGGTCCAGATCATCGGCGGGCGATTCGAGACGGAAGCATCGGGAGGTGTGTCGCTGCGCAATGTGCGCAAGATAGCGCAGACCGGGGTAGACTTTATCTCGGTAGGGGCGCTCACGCATTCAGCAGGTACACTCGATATGAGCCTGAAGATTGTCAAGTAATCTTCGTTCAGCTGTTTTTCCTGATTTCCCGGATCCACCATCTTGGTCCGGAGACCTTCACTGTGAAATAATATATACGAGCAGGAGGTATGCCTGTAGGGTATGCATCACACAGGGTGTTTCAGTACGATGGCTACGAAGAGTAGCAGAGCTATAAGTACCAGCCAGAAGCGAAGGTCCTTGTAGAATAACCTGGAAGAGTTTTGTCCGATCATTTCCCGCACGTGTCTATCAGTTTTGTTCGCAGTGATAGCCAGTATAAGCCAAAAATGATGCCATAGTTTTTTGTGATAATATGACAGCATGGGTGCGGCCTGGAACATATCCGTTTTAAATTGCTTCGAGTATTTGCCGCACAAAAGCCGGTCCACGGTAGATCAGACCTGAGTATATCTGTACCAGATCGGCGCCTAACCGCATCTTTTCCAGTGCATCCCCCGGGCTGACAATCCCGCCTACTCCGATGATCGTTTTCTGAAGTGGCAATTTGGCCCTTAACAGTTTCAGGACATCGTTTGACGGGGCGAATACGGGTGCACCGCTGAGGCCGCCTGCGCCGATCTCATTCAGCTTGCTTTCAGGTGTTTTCAGGTTTGCAGGGCGTTGTACCGTCGTATTGGTCGCGATGATACCTTCCAGCGCCGATTCTGTGGTGATCTCTACGATATCGTCGATCTGTACCTGGTCAAGGTCCGGTGCGATCTTGAGGAGCAGCGGTCTGGGTGTGGCTGACTTGTGGTTATGATCCTGAAGGGTCAACAGCAGGCGGCGGAGCGGCTCTTTGTCCTGGAGCGCTCTCAGGCCTGGTGTATTGGGCGAACTCACATTGATCACAAAGTAGTCTACGAGATCCCCCAGGCGCTGCAGGCAGATTACATAGTCTTCCGTAGCGGTTTCATTGGGGGTATCCTTGTTTTTGCCAATGTTCCCGCCAAGAATGAAATCTCTTTTGCCAAGTCGTTCCAGCCGCTCAGCGAGCTTTTCGACGCCCTCATTGTTGAACCCCATCCGGTTGATCAATGCTTCGTCGGCGGGTAGCCTGAACAGTCTTGGGACTGGGTTGCCTTGCTGTGGACGTGGCGTCACTGTGCCTACTTCTATAAAGCCAAAACCAAGCCGGCTCACAATATCGAGGTATCTGCCGTCCTTGTCAAAACCGGCACCCAGGCCTACGGGATTTGGAAAAGTGAGTCCCATTCGCTGAGTGACCAGCCGGTCGTCACGCAGGGACCACTGATGTTGCAGCAGGCTGCTGATCAGTGGCAGATGAAATCCGATGCGGGCCAGGTCGATGGTGAGACGATGTGCTTTTTCCGGTTCCATCCGGAACAACAGTGGTTTCAGGATCTGTCCGTACAGCATAGCTATTCTTCTGCTTTGAGTTTGAGTTCCTCTATGAGTTTATCCACGAGTGGATTTTGCTCGCGGAAATACGTATACTTTTCCCGCCCTGACAAGGGTCTTGCCGTAGTATCCTCTTCCGGGGCCAGAGATGGGTCGGTTTCTATTTCCATAGAGAGCGCCGGGGCCCGGAGGCTTTTCCGCAGGTGTTCGATGAGGCCGGTTTCCTGCAGGATCATATTCCGGGCCAGTTGTGTGCCGACCCTTACACGGAGATGCATGCCTTCTATACGTGGGGCAGCGCCACCTAGTACGGTCTGTAGCGACCTTGATCCGGCCCCGTCGGAGTAGGCTTGCCATGCCGATTCGAGGCTGGCCTGGTCCAGGAGCATTTCTTCATGGGCACTGTGCGCGGTTTCCCGGTGTACTTCGGAGGCCCATTCATCATTTTTCTTGAGGGAGGGCAGCAGTCTCAGTTTTTCTTTTTTGCCGGGCGGTGTCTCCTGGGGCGGATCCGGCCTGGCTGGCGACGCGTTCTCAGCCAGGACTACTGCTGACTTCTGCGGTGCCGGAGTTGCCGCAGCCGGGTCTGTAGCGACAGGAGACCTGTCTTCCGGGGCCGGGGCAACTAAATGGCCTGGCTGGCCCTCAGGCTTTTTTTTTTCAGACTCTCCGACTCCGTTCAGCGGAAGCGCTGCAGTGGTTGCACGCCGTATGTAGGTGAGCTTGATCAGTGCGATCTCCAGGTGCAACCTCTTGTTGCGTGCAGTCCTGTACTGTACATCGCATTCATTGAGCAGATCCAATGCTGCCACCAGGAAAGAGGCGCTGGCCATAAAAGCCTGCTCCTGGTATTTGTCGCGCAGTTCATCCGTATATTCCAGTAGCTGGAGTGTCGCTTCGTCCTTGCAGACAAGCAGGTTCCGGAAGTGCTCGGCCAGCCCGAAGAGGAACGTATCCGGCTCAAATCCCTTGTACAGCACGTCATTGAATATCCTGAGCACAACGGGCAGGTCCTCTATCAGCAGGGCATCTGTGATCCGCAGGTAGACGTCATAGTCAAGTATATTGAGCTGCGTGATCACACCCTGGTATGACAACCGGCCCTGACCTGCGCTGACCAACCGGTCAAACAGTGAAAGTGCGTCGCGCAACGCACCGTCGGCTTTCTGAGCGATCACATGGAGGGCGGCCTCTTCCGCTTCTACCTGTTCGAGCGTCGAGAGCCGGCGCAGGTGTCCGGCTATTTCAGGAACGGGTATCCGGCGGAAGTCATAGGTCTGGCACCTGGATAGGATCGTCGGCAGTATTTTGTGTTTTTCTGTCGTCGCAAGTATGAAGATCGCGTAGGCGGGTGGCTCTTCGAGTGTCTTCAGAAAAGCATTGAAAGCGGCCTGCGACAGCATATGTACCTCATCTATGATGAAGACCTTGTAACGCCCTGCCTGGGGAGGGATTCTCACCTGCTCTACCAGGGAGCGGATATGCTCGACGGAGTTGTTGGACGCTGCGTCCAGCTCTATAATATTGAAAGACGCATTGCTGTCGAAGGATGTACAGGACTCACAGGCTCCGCAAGGCTCAAACTGGTCCGTTTTCTGTGCACAGTTGATGAGCTTGGCGAGGATACGGGCACAGGTAGTCTTGCCGACGCCTCGCGGCCCGCAGAAGAGGAAAGCATGGGCAAGATGCTCTGTCCGGAGCGCATTCTTGAGCGTAGCGGAGATATGTTCCTGCCCCACTACATCCTCGAATCGCTGCGGGCGGTATTTTCTTGCAGAAACCAGAAATGCGGTCATGGTACTCTCTTCCTGATGCGGCTACAAAGGTACGTTTTTATCCCGGCATCGTACACGGAAAGCGGCCGACTGTCCGACATACCCAAACTATCCGATGCCTGTCCGTATATAGACGGAAAGGTTGTTAATTTGCGTTCATCAGACTACAATCTCTTAGAAGTATGAAGATCACACTGGCCCAACTGGACTATATCGTAGGAGACTTCGAGGGCAATACCGCCAAGATCCTGTCGGCGATCGAAAAAGCGAGAGCGGCGGGCAGCGAACTGGTTTGTTTCAGTGAGTTGAGTATCTGCGGGTATCCTCCCAGGGATTTCCTCGAGTTTACAGATTTTATCGATCGTTGCGATGCTGCAGTTGCAAAGATCGCCGGGCATACTGCCGGTATAGGGGTGTTGTTGGGTGCACCGGTACGCAACCCGGTACCGGAAGGGAAGGACCTGTTCAATGCCGCTGTTTTCCTGGCAGACGGGAAGATCCGCCATATCTATCACAAGAGCCTGCTGCCGACCTACGATGTGTTCGATGAGTATCGTTACTTCGAACCGGGACGGACCTTTGACCTGATAGAATGGAGGGGGACAAAGATCGCACTGACGGTCTGTGAAGACATCTGGAATATAGGCAATGAAAACCCGCTGTACACTATCTGCCCGCTGGATCAGATGCGGCCTCATGCGCCGGACCTGATCATCAATCTGTCCGCCTCCCCGTTTTCATACAGTCACGCAGCGACCCGGATCGACCTGGTGCGCGCCAATGTGCTGCGCTATGGTTTGCCCATGATCTACGTCAACCAGACAGGAGCGCAGACAGAGATCCTATTTGACGGCGGGTCGCTGGTCGTATGTGCAGACAGTACCGTGCATACGGAATTGCCATATTTTGCAGAGTGCGTGACGACGGTCGACCTGGAGGAGGTCATGCAGTGTAAAGGTGGCGAGGGTGAGCAGCCAAAAGAGAAGCCGGCGCTGATCTACCAGGCCCTCGTATGCGGGATAAGGGATTATTTCGCCAAACTGGGATTGCGCAGGGCGATCCTCGGTCTCTCGGGCGGTATAGATTCCGCCGTGACTGCAGTGCTGGCCGTCGCTGCGCTCGGGCGCGACAATGTGTATGCACTTCTGATGCCGAGCCCGTATTCGAGTGGTCATAGTGTAGATGATGCGAAGCAGTTGGCAGAAAACCTGGGCATCGGACACCAGGTCATACCGATAGGTTCTGTATACCAGGCTTATCTTGACCTGCTGGAGCCCCACTTCGAAAACCGTCCGTTCGATGTGACGGAAGAGAACATACAGGCCCGCAATCGCGGTATGATCCTCATGGCGTTTGCCAACAAGCTTGGATACGTACTGCTCAACACGACGAACAAAAGTGAGATGGCCGTAGGGTACGGGACTTTGTACGGGGATATGTGCGGCGGTATATCCGTACTGGGAGACGTGTACAAAACGGAGGTCTACGAACTGGCTGCCTATATCAACAAATCCGCCGAGCTGATACCGGTCAACAGCATCACAAAAGCGCCTTCGGCGGAACTGCGGCCCGAACAGAAAGACAGCGATAGCTTGCCGGAGTACGGTACGCTGGACCAGGTCCTCTACCAATACATAGAGCAGCGCAAAGGTCCCGCAGAGATCATAGCCATGGGCTATGACAAGGCGATCGTAGACAGGGCGTTACGACTGGTCAATATGAATGAATTCAAACGACATCAGACGGCCCCCGTCCTGCGTGTATCTCCCAAGGCTTTCGGTATAGGCAGGCGTATGCCGATAGTGGGCAGGTATCTGAGCTAGAAGACGCGCCTGTATCTATGTGGGTCAAGTCACTCCCGGCCATCGATATAGCGGTGCATGTCGCGATCGTCCGAAGGCGTGAATATGGGGCCTCCGGCGTATTTACGCAACCAGGTCTCCTGTCGTTTGGCGTAGTTGCGGGTGTGTTGGCATATTTTCAACCTGCAGGTCTCCTGGTCGTACAACCCATCGAAGTAATTAAACACTTCCGTATAGCCGACTGTCCGGAGTGCATTGAGATGCCTGTGGGGATGGAGCCTCCTGCATTCTTCAATGAGTCCTGCAGCGAAAAAGCTGTCGACTCGCCGGTTGATGCGCTCATAGAGCAACTCACGGGCCATGCCGATCTGCAGGTACAGGTGTCTGAAGGGCCGTTGTTGCCCGGCGCCTGTGCGGAATGAACTGAAGCTGCGTCCCGTAGAGCGGATGACCGAGAGGGCGCGAAGTATGCGTTGGGGGTTGTCCCGGTCTACCAGGTGATAATATGCCGGGTCTTTTTCGAGCAGCTCTGCAAGCAACGGTTGTAGTCCTGCAGCCTGGTACTCGGTATCCAGCTTGCCGGACAGTTCGGCTGGTATAGATGGGAACTGGTCCAGCCCGTGAGAAAGAGCCCTGAGGTACAATCCAGAGCCGCCGCAGGCGATCAGTACGTCTTTCTCTGTAAATCGCTCTTCGATCAGTGCCAATGCATCCTGTTCAAATCGCCCGACATCGTAGTCCTCGAAGATAGACCGGCTGTTGATGAAATGATGTCTGACCCGCTCGAGCTGTGTTTTATCCGGTTTGGCCGTTGCCGCGTCCATTTCTTTGTAGAACTGCCTGCTGTCGGCCGAAATAACTTCCGTGTGGTGTCGCTCAGCCAGTCTTATGGCGACATCTGTCTTGCCTGCAGCTGTGGGGCCGCATACTATGATCAGCAGCTTGTCTTTGATATCGAGCGCCATCGCTTATTTTTGTAGCCGCTTTTTTATTGCGCGAAGCAAATATCGCAAATAGCTGTATGCTCTACCGGATTCTCCGCCCTATCGCCCGTATTGTAATCGGTATCTTTTTCAGAAAGATCCATATCTCACATCGGGAGCGGATCCCGACCGGAGGGCCGATACTGATCGCTTCAAATCATCCGAACTCTTTCGCCGAGCCTTGCATCATTGCCTGTTACCAGCGGAGAGAGCTGCACTTCCTGGTGAGGGGGGATATGTTCAAGAAACCGGCTCTTGCCTGGTTGCTGAAGTATACAAACCAAATACCCATCTATCGGTTCAAGGACGGCTACAGCGACCTGAAGCGCAACGACGATACGTTTGAGCGTTGCTACGAGCACCTGGGGGCAGGCCGGGCGATCATGATCTTTTCTGAAGGGGGCAGCGTGTTTGAAAAACGCTTACGCCCCCTCAAAAAGGGTACGGCCCGCATGGCATTTGGGGCGTTGGAAAAGTACGGGGGAAATCTGGATCTCAGGATCGTGCCGCTGGGGGTCAACTATACACACGGCGACCAGATGCGCAGCGAGGTCATGGCATCGTTTGCAGAGCCGATAGACGTGCGGCCTTTTTACGAAGAGTACAAGATGCAGCCGCAGCTTGCAGTCGCTCGTCTTACTGCATTGGTGGAGGCTCGTCTGCGTCCGGAAGTGGTGGATCTGCCGGTAGGTTTTCCGGACAGGATGTATGATGATGCTATGGATATGATGGACGGTCTGCGTCCAGCCGGTTTCCTGCCCGTTGTGGTCGCTTCCGACGCCAGGCTTCGAAAGGAGCAGAGACTGGCAGCTACTTTGGCGGGCGCGGACGAACACGTACGTACAGCCTGGCAAGCCGAACTCTCAGAGATAAGCACTGTAATGCGTCGCCACGGAGCTTCCTTGCGGGATTTGTATCTGTTGCAAGCCCCTTCTGCAAAGCATGTCCTGTCCGCGATCTTGCTGTTGCCTGCAGCGATCCCGGGATGGCTTCTCAACCTGCCTGCGCTGTTGCTGGCTAATCGTCTGTCAGCAAAGGTCAAAAAGGCGATCGAGTTTTATACACCTGTTCGTATGGGCTCACTTTTGTTTCTGTCGCTGATTTTCCAGTTGACCTTATTGGCGATTGCCCTGGCTGCCGGCTGGTATCTTGTCGCCTTGCTTGCCGTGACTGCGCCGCTCACAGGATGGATATCCGTATACGTGGGTGAACAGTTGTCCGCGCTGACAAGGCATTTTTCATTGCGAAACATACCTGTGACCTTGCGTAGCGATCTGTGGGCACGCGCTTCGCGTCTTATGCGTACCTGGGAGGCACAGTCCTGACGCGGACTGCTCTTCAGGCCGACTATTAATAGCCGCAGACCTGCGGACTGATCGCTATACGCTTTCTATTCTGGTCAAAAAGGCCCAACAAGCCATTTTAGCCTTTATTTTTACGGTACTGAACCAAATATACCTTCCTGCTATATGGCTAAGTCCAAACCTCAACCTGTACCTGCGCGCAATGCTCCCGCTGCGTCATCGACCAGCCCGTTCCTGACACACGGTATTGCCGTGCTGGCGCTGCTGGTGCTGACTTGTCTGTATTTCCTGCCGCAGTTACAGGGCAAGAAGATCATGCAGGGGGATATCCTCAGTTGGGAAGGAATGGCGCACGAGTCCCTGGAGTTCAAGGAAAAGACAGGAGATATCACACTTTGGACCAATTCGATGTTCGGAGGGATGCCGACCTACCAGATCAACAATTTTCAACCCAATAACCTGCTCCAGTATATTCAGCAGATCGGCCAGGTTTTTTTCAGCGAACCGATCGGGTTGTTCCTCATCTGCGCCTTGTGGACCTATCTGCTCCTGCTGATCATCGGTATTTCGCCGCTCCTGAGCTGGATGGGAGCCTTTGCATTTGCCTTTACTTCGTACAATGTGATACTCTATGAGGCAGGGCACGTGCTCAAGCTGCAATCGATCGGGACGTTTGCCCCGATCATCGCGGGTGTCTATCTCGTGATGCAACGGAGGTGGCTCTCGGGTGGCGCTCTGTTCGGGTTGGGTATGGGCCTGGCGCTCTATGCCAACCACATACAGATGACCTATTACCTGGGTATCTTTCTCATTCTTTATTTCCTGGTCGAAGCTGTGCGGATGGCCCGCTCAGGTGCATGGATGGATCTGCTCAAGGCCTGTGGTGTGTTGCTGCTGGCGCTTTCTCTGGCAGTCGCCAGCGGTGCTTCCAAGCTTTGGACCACGTACGAATACACGAAGGACACTATGAGGGGAGGGTCTGTGCTGGAGCCCCAGGGCGGACAGTCGGCCGGATCCGACGGAGGTCTCGACTGGGAATATGCCATGCAATGGAGCCAGGGACCGCTGGAGCTGTTTACGATACTCATACCCGGTGTGGCGGGTGGTTCCGGAAGCGAGCCGCTATCCGGTAGTTCGGCTATCCGGAGTGATCTGGCAAGCCGTGGTGTGCAGTTGCCACCGGATTTCAAGGCCCCTCTTTATTGGGGAGATCTTCCCTTCACAAGCGGGCCTGTCTATTTCGGAGCGTTGATCTGCCTGGCGTTTCTGTTGGGTATGATCCTGGTTCGCGGCCCTATCCGGTGGTGGATATTGGCCGGTGTAGCTGTAACGATGCTCTATTCCATGGGCAGACATTTCGAGGGCTTTAACCGGTTGTTGTATGACTATCTGCCGCTGATGAACAAATTCAGGTCGCCTAATTCCATTACGGCAGTTACGCCTATTTTCATGATCTGGCTGGGCTTGCTTGCTTTGCAGGGTATTTTCAGTGGGCGTTACGGCGCGGCCGAAGTACGCAAGGCGCTCTACTACAGTGCGGGCTCTCTGGCCGGCATTTGCCTTTTCTTCGCTGTCATGGGACCATCGTTCTTTGGCTTTACGAGCAATGTCGATGCACAACTGACGCAACAGGGCTTCAATATACAGTCGGTCATCAGCGACCGGCAATCGCTGATGCGTGGTGATGCATTGCGGTCTTTGCTGATCGTACTTGTCGGAGCTGGGGTGATATGGTATTTCCTGCAAGGCAAGCTGAAGGCGGTATATGCGATGGGTGTGCTGACACTGGTTACGGTAGCGGATCTCTGGACGGTAGACCGCCGATACCTGGATACAAGTTCTTTTGTTTCTGCCAGTGAATATGCGGCTTATTACAAACCACGTCCGGCAGATGAGCAGATTCTGCAGGACAAGGATCCCAACTATCGGGTCCTGGATCTAAGCATTAATACATTCCAGTCCTCTTTCGCCAGCTATTTTCACAAGACGGTGGGAGGTTACCATGCGGCCAAGCTGCAGCGGTACCAGGACCTGATTGAACGCCATCTTTCTGCCAATAACATAGCGGTGCTCAATATGCTCAATACCCGGTATGTGATCGTGCCGGGCGAGCAGGAGAGGTCGCCTGCACAGGTGCAACGCAATCCGGGCGCACTGGGCAATGCCTGGCTGGTCAGGGAGGTCAGCTTTGTGCCCACGGCCAATGAGGAGATTGACGGCCTGAAAGCGCCTTTTGATCCTGCATCTACGGCGGTAGTGCACGAATCCTTCCGCGGAGCGATCCAGCAGAGCTCTTATACCGGGGAGGGGACTATTGTCCTCGCGAGTTATGCGCCCAATCATCTGGTCTATGATTCTGACAGTCCGGCCGGTCAACTTGCTGTCTTCTCCGAGATATGGTATGGTCCCGGCAAGGGCTGGCAGGCTTACCTGGACGGACAGCCTGTCGATCATATCAGGGCCAACTATGTCCTGAGGGCGATGGAAATACCGGCCGGAAAGCACCGGATCGAATTCCGCTTCGAGCCCAGCGCACACGCTACGGGTGAGAAGGTGTCGCTCCTGGGTTCGGTAGTACTATTGCTGGCGGGTTTGCTCTCAGTAGTACTAATGTATAGGTCTGCCACCAGATCAAAAAGTCAACGTTCATAAGCCCTCAAGATGTCAGAACAGTATAAGAAGAAACGGCTGGGAATTATTATACTCAAGACTGTCCGGGCTTTCGGGGCTGTAGGTGCTTTGTTTTTTCTTATCCGGGCCTTCTTATTCAAGCAGGAATCTTTCAGGTTTAAGGGGTGGCGATACCCGATACACATACGCAGGGGCACGTATGACATCGATGTGCTTTTACAGTTTTTGGCAGATCGGCAGTATGAGATAGATTATCCGGGTGATATTCATGCCGTAGTGGATGCAGGTGCTAATATAGGCCTTGCGGCCGTCTATTATGCTAATCGCTTTCCCGGTGCAACGATTTATGCTCTGGAGCCTGATAACGCTAACTTTGAGCAACTGAAGAAGAATACCGGGTATTATAGCAATATAGTACCGGTTCATGCAGGGGTTTGGCACAAAGACGCCTATCTGGAAGTGATAGATGAGGGCTTTGGAGAGTGGGCATTTACCGTAAGGGAAACGAATGGAAGCTCTCACGGAATCAAGGCAATATCGTTGGATACCTTGCGGAGAGATTTTGGCATAGCGCGTATTGATATCCTCAAAATGGATATTGAAGGATCCGAGAAAGAAGTGTTTTCCGATGGAGGGGGAGAATGGTTGATGCATACCGATATTCTTATCGTAGAACTGCACGATGCGATGCGCGAAGGATGTGCAATGTCGCTTTTCAAAGCGCTTGGAGATAAATACTACCGTTTTCGCATGAGGGATGAGAATCTCATATTCTATTTTGGGCCTTCTGCGGGCAAGGGTTGATTTTACCTAAGTTTAGATTTGATTTTGGTTGATTAGTGTTACAATTGCTATATTGTGCACACTCTTGATTTATTTAAATACTTGAATAATGGGCTCTTTCCTCAGGATGATGCAATCTCGTTACGTCACAATCTTTGCTTTTGTATGTTCATATTGCTTCTCGTTGAACGTGCATGGTCAGCAAAGCTTGCTGATTACTACGAATGTTGGTGAATGGCGTACAGGAAGCAGTATGTCCGGGCCGTTTGACGGACTTGTTTATCCTTATGATGTATGTGCCGACTACGATAGCCTGCAGGCTATGTGTCCTGGGACACCCAGGCTCACGATCAATACCTGCAGCCAGGCTATGGCCATATGGGGCAGTCCGACACCGGTAAACTGCCACTATCCGATCGAGCACTTTTTCTTTCAGCGAAAATTCGAGATCGATTTTGAAGGCATAGGAGAATGTGGAAATCAGCTTGATGCCGTGCTTACCTGGCAAGCTGATAACGACGCTGAGGTGTATATCAATGGTGAATACGTTGGATACTCTAATAGATGGAATGAAGCCAGCGTTGTCGAAGATGCAGGACGTTTCCTGAGGTCCGGTGAGAATGAGATTATTGTATTTGTACGAAACACATTTTCGGCAACATGTGCGAACTATGCTTTTATATCGCTTTGCCTTGAGATATTTCCTGTGTCAGCCCTTGAGAAATTTAAGTTTCAGACTAGTGACCGGACAGAAACTGACTATCTGCTGTCTACATACCCGGCCGTCATATACTGGGGTGATCTTCCTATGACTAATGAATGGTATGTGATTCGCAGGCCTTTTGGCTCACAAGATGAATTTGAGCCCTTTGGTTTTAGTAAAGCCGACTGGCTTGAGATGCGCGCAGAGTACTGTTATGAATACAAGGTTGTGCGCAAAATGGCTATAGCTGGAGATGACTGTGTAAAATGTCATATCGAGCAGTTTTTTGTATGCGACGAGGAAATTTCCTGGAATGGCGATACACGGAGTTCGGATGGTAGCTGTAGTCTCCTGGATGAATATAACTGGGATGGACTTGAAATCACTTCAGTCGATAACCTGATCGGTCGTTCAAACGGCTGGGATGTATTACTGTCTCCCAATCCGGTTGCATATAGCGTATCTGTAGAGTTGGTAAATCATGCACTTGTACATAATCCTGCTGCAGCGTCCTGGCGGATTTACTCAGCAAGGGGAGAAGTAATTATGCAGTCTTCAAGCCTTTATGGTTTGACAAGAAAGCTGGAAATAGATGTGAGTTCCATACCTGCGGGAGTCTATGCACTGGAGCTTCGGCTGGAGGGTGTTTCCGCCGCCCTCGTTAAACGATTTGTCAAGGCTTATTGAGAGTTGATCTAATTCAGATGTCTCTTGACTTGACAGGATGGGGATCGCATTTAATCTGTGCCGGCCGAGGCTGGGACCAGCAGACAAAAATTAGGTGTGATGGCCTGCCTACCTTACTTGAGAATAGTAGTTCTTGTCATGCCTGTAGATCGGTGCCAACAAGGTATGAATAGTGTTACGCGGCAAGCTTTACTTGTGTGATTTCATGTGAAAGTGGCACTTGGGGTATATTGGCTGTTTTCTTTCTTGGAAGAATAGTTTAACATAGAGGCACTTTAGGATTTTTATAGCTTTGTGTATTAGGCTGTTTCAAGACGCCTGTCAATTTAATAGACTCTGAAGTATGGATCTGTTCGTAAGTATAGCCCGATCTCTTGTTCTGGTGGTCGTATTGATTTTCTGCTGTTTTGTTCCTTTTACGAATGTTTCAGGACAGGACGGCCTGGTCATTGCTACAAATCTTGAAGACTGGCGTGTATGGAATCCTGTTTCAGAATCTTTTGACCAGCCGGTATACGCTTTTGACGTCTGTGCTGATTATGAGACAGTGTTGGCTATGTGTCCAGGGACACCGAGAGCTGATATCAGGACCTGTGCAGAAGCATTACCTATTTGGGGATCGGCGACCCCGGATAGGTGTCATTATCCGATAGAGTCTTTTTATTTCCAGCGCAAATTTGACTTGGATCTTGATCTGGAGCCCTGTCAAAACATTCAGGCCATCCTTACCTGGCAGGCTGATAATGAGGCTAGGGTATATATTAACGGTCATTATATCGGATACTCATACTTGTGGGATATCCCAAGCAGGGTAGAGAATGTTATGGACTATCTTCAGCATGGAGAAAATGAGATTACTGTCGAAGTATGGAATACATATTCTTCCAAATGTGCCAACTACGCTTTCTTGTCGCTTTGCCTGGAATTTAAAAGCACTCTTTCCTATGACTTCAGGTTGAATGTCGAAGATCATTCAAATGGAGTTTTTCAGATGTCGACATATCCGCCGTATGGCGATGAGGATAGTCCTTTTATCTCCAATGAATGGTATATTCTCAGGAGGCCGTATGGTTCTCAACAACCTTTTGTCCCATATAGCTTCAGCAGAATGGACTGGCTGGTTATGGCCGGAGACTATTGCTATGAATACAGAGTGGTACGAAGGCAGATGTTGACAGAGGGATGCTATTACTGCCACCAGAAGCGATTCGCTCTCTGTGATGAGCAGGATCTTCAAAATGGTGATCGTGCCGCCGCTGTAGATTGTGATTTTCTCGAGGAATACGACTGGACGGGCCTGGAAATCACCGCTGTGCCAGAGACGGCTCTCTCTTCTTCAGATGTTTTGATTTCTCCTAATCCTGTCAGATCCAATATGTCTGTCGAGTTGGCAGGCCGCCTGGGAGCTTGCGGCTTTGCTGTTGAGTCTTGTCGGATTCACACAGTCACAGGGCAAGTCATTAATCTGGCGATCAGGAGCCAGGAGGCTGCTAAGCTTGATATTGACGTCAGCCGACTTTCTCCGGGGCTCTATATACTTGAATTACAAGTCGGGTGTCTCTCAGGGTCGCTCACCAAGAAATTTATTGTAGTTAGGTAAAGACAGTCTGGGCAGATACGGTAGTGATCAGCTCCAGTACCCCTTTACTACCCGCCACTGGTAGACGATCAGGTGGGTCGCTACGGCAGGTTTGCCGGTGAGCAGGTATTTTGCCGCCAGCAGGACTGAGGCTTCGAACTTCAGTATAGTAATGAGTCCTTTCCTGAGCCAGGGGAAGAAGCCCAGTTTGCGATAGAGCAGGCTGTTGCTCTTGCCCAGCCCGATGGATTGCTTGCGGACATACTCGGGGGACAGGCGCTCCGAATCGATCTGGTGTTCCAGTCGGATGTCCGGGTCATAGTAAACCTTGTAACCTGCAGACTTGAGCCGCATGAATACATCCTTTTCATCACACACAATCGCATTGTGGAGCGTCGGACCCAGTTCCGGGTCAAAGTTGCCGATCCTGTCGAATACGGACCTCCGGAAGATCATATTGCAGCCTGCAGGGAACCGGTCTCCGTCCAGTATTTTGAATTCCGTGCCGAAGTCCACACGGCTCATCAATCTGCCCGCACTGTAGGGGTTGTACCATACCGGAGCGCCGTTTGTAAAACGGGGTTCTATTGGCCCCCCCGCTGCTATCGTATCCGGCCGCTCCTTAAGCAGGTCAAGGATCGCCGTGATGTATCCTGCAGGGATGATAGCGTCGTCATCTATATAGGCGATATAAGTGCCGCCGGCTTCCATGATCGCCCTGTTTCGTGCCGGAGAAAGGCCCTGTTCGGTCTCTATGGCATAACATATGCGAAGCCCGCTGTTTTCGTGCCGGTTTATGAATTCCGTACAGATCTCATGTGTGCGATCTGTGGAACGGTTGTTGATGATCACCAGTTCAAACAACCTTCGGTCTGCATCCTGCATAGCCACAGACTCCAGGCAGTCAGGCAGGAAACGTTCCCTGTTGTATGTACATACGGCTATGGATACGATCGGTGTGGGAGCTGTGTCAGGCATTTCGGAGCAAATATACTGACCGACAGGCCAAGTTTTCAGGTTAGTGCCGTAGCGGAATGTGTAATTTTGCCTCTTCATGAGTGTCATACGCAGACAGAGTATCCACCACAGCATTGTCAACTATGCGGGTGTGCTGATCGGTACGCTGAGTACGCTTTTTGTCTATCCGTTGGCCAGGGAAGCCTATGGTCTCGCCCGCTTTCTCATAGATACTTCTGTTTTTCTGTATCCCTTCATCATGCTTGGTTTCGAAAGTGTGACCATCCGGTTCTACCCGGAGTTTCGCAACCCGGACAAAGGGCATCACGGATTCCTCTCCTTCATGCTGTTGCCGGTGATGATCGGGTGCGTGCTATTCTGCCTGTTCAGCTGGTGGTGGGGATGGGATCTGTTAGGGTGGCTTGAAGCCAACGCCGGTATGAACTTTACGGCCGAGCCGTTGCTGGGACGTTTTGTGCCCCTGGTCGTCCCGGCGACTTGTATGATCTCGCTGGGATGGATATTCAACCAGTACTGTGCCAACTTTCATCACGTCACTGTCCCTGCGATACTGCAGAACTTCATCAAGATCAGCCTTCCGTTACTTATCCTGTCATTTCTTGCAGGAGACATCGGCATAGATATCATGGCCTATGGCGTGGTGGCCAACTATGGTGTGGTGCTGCTGCTGTATATGTTATACGTCAGGTATATTGGCGAATGGCGACTGCGGACCGACTGGGCCTTTCTCAACCGGGACCTGGTCGGGCGTATGAGTACCTACGCTTTTTTCAGCCTCTTCGGTAGCCTGGGTACCCTGATTGCATTCCGTATAGACTCTATCATGGTGTCTACCATGGTAGGGCTTGAGAACAACGGGGATTTCGGTATCACATCCACTATCGCTCAGACCATCGCCATACCTACCAATGCGGTCATCGCTATTGCAGCGCCGATCCTTTCCGTAGCCTGGGCCGAGCGAGACCTCGACCGTATACGGACAGTTTACCGCAAGGCCTCGACCAATCTGCTCATTCCCGGGCTGCTCATCTATACCGGTATGTGGCTGTGCCTGGACCTGTTGTTCCAGCTCATGCCCAACGGCGCCGCTATAGAGCAGGGCAAGTGGATCATCCTCGTACTCGGATTTGCCAAAGTGGTCGATATGGCGACCAGTGTCAACAACGAGGTGATTGCCTATTCTCGTTATTTCAGGTTCAACTTTTATGCCGTCATCGTGCTGGCCGTACTCAATATCATTCTCAACTTCATCCTGATACACCGGTACGGTATCATCGGTGCGGCCATAGCCACAGCCCTCTCCATACTTATTTACAATCTCCTGAAGTTCCTGTTTATCTGGATCCGCTTCGGCATGCAGCCTTTTTCCATTGCCACGGTCAAACTGGTACTGATCTCGGTGGCCTCTTATGCACTGATCTGCTGGTGGCCGCTTACCGGCAAGCCGTTGCTGGACTTGCTGATCAGGTGCGTCGGTATAGCAGTCGTGTTCTTGTCGGGTGTATGGTTCTGGAAGGTTTCTGAAGATGTGCAGGAGCTGTATCTTCGCCTTAGAGAAAAACTAATGCCTAAATCAAAATAATCCGCCGTATGTCCCTTTCATATGAAAATCTCAAAGTCTCTCAGCGTGGCCCGGTTCTGCTGGTCGTCATCGACCGGCCGCAGGCCCTGAATGCGCTTAATACCCGCACCATGCAGGAGCTGGAATCGCTTTTTACAGAAGATTATAAGCAGTTCTCCGGGTTGAAAGGTGTCATATTGACCGGTGGAGGTGAAAAAGCGTTTGTCGCGGGCGCCGATATCAAAGAGTTCCTGGCGCTGGAAGGAGACGGCGGGCAGGAGATGGCTGCCAGGGGACACAGTATATTCAATACCATTGAGCGCTTTCACATGCCCGTCCTGGCTGCTGTCAACGGTTTTGCGCTGGGAGGCGGATGTGAACTCGCCATGGCCTGTCACCTGCGCATAGCGGCTGACCAGGCTCGTTTCGGGCAGCCGGAAGTCAACCTGGGTCTGATACCGGGTTACGGGGGGACTCAGCGGCTGGTACAGTGTATTGGTAAGACGCGGGCCCTGGAGCTGCTGATGACCGCCGATATGATCGATGCAGCCAAAGCGCTCGAGTATGGGCTGGTGAATGCAGTGGTCTCCCGGGAGGAGCTACTGGAGAAGAGTGAAGCATTGCTGCTTCGCATAGCGGCAAAGGCGCCGGTAGCGATCAGCAAGATAATAGCATGCGTCAACGCATTTTACCAGGACGGTACAGACGGTTTTGAGTCTGAGATAGATGCCTTCGGGCAGTGTACACGCACAGCGGATTTCAGGGAAGGCGCAGGTGCTTTTATAGAAAAACGCACGCCGAACTTTACGGGGCAATGAGCTGTTCTTTAGATTGATTTTAAATAACCCTACCTTTGTTCCCTGGAAAGGACCTGTATGCCCAATCATGATTGAAACCGATATACTGATCATCGGCGCCGGCCCCACGGGGCTTTTTGCCGTTTTCGAAGCAGGTTTGCTCAAGCTTCGCTGTCATCTCATCGATTCGTTGCCTCAGCCAGGCGGGCAATTGACCGAGATCTACCCGAAAAAGCCCATCTACGATATACCCGGCTATCCTGAAGTGCTGGCGGGCGACCTTGTAGACAATCTCATGAAGCAGATCGCGCCTTTCAAGCCGGGCTTCACATTGGGCGAGCGCGCCGAGAGCCTGGAACGTATGGAGGACGGAAGATTTCGCCTGGTGACCAACCGGGGCACGGTACACATCGCCCCGGTGATTGCAATTGCAGGCGGATTAGGCTGTTTCGAGCCGCGCAAACCGCCGATCTCCAATATCGATTTGTTTGAAGACAAAGGCGTAGAATACATCGTACGTGACCCGGAGCTGTATCGCGGCAAACGGGTGGTCATCGCAGGGGGAGGGGACTCCGCCCTGGACTGGACCGTACATCTTGCCGAGTTGACAAGTGAGCTGCTGCTCGTGCACAGGCGGACAGAGTTTCGCGGTGCGCCGGATACCCTTGACAAGGTCATGCATCTGCAGTCAACAGGCAAAGTAGAATTGATCACCCAGGCACAGGTAGTCGGCCTGGAGGGTAATGGCCGGTTGACGGATGTGCTGATCGAGCAGGATGGTACCGGTGTGCAGCGCAGGGCGGTAGATCATTTCGTGCCGCTCTTCGGTCTGTCTCCCAAGCTGGGGCCGCTCTCAGAGTGGGGATTGCAGATAGACAAGAATGCCATCGAAGTCAGCACGTTTGATTATAGTACAGGAGTGCCCGGTATCTATGCCATAGGTGATATCAACAGCTACCCGGGCAAGCTCAAGCTGATCCTTTGCGGATTCCACGAAGGGACGCTCATGGTACAGGCCGCTTTCAGGCATATTTTCCCGGATAAGAAGCTGTCATTCAAGTACACGACGGTCACAGGCATCGAAGGACTATAAACGGAAAGCTTTTGGACACAATCCATATCACCGTCATAGACCGCCAGGACCGTCCCCATGAGCTGGAGGTACCTACGGATATGAACCTCAACCTGATGGAGGTCTGCCGGTCTGCCGAGCTACCCGTCAAAGGTACCTGCGGAGGCATGGCCCTTTGTTCGACCTGTCACCTCTATATAATGTCCGGCCATGATCTGCCCGCTATGCAGGCAGAAGAAGAGGACATGCTGGACCAGGCTTTTTTTGTGCAGGCCAACAGCAGGCTGGGATGCCAGTTATACGTGTCCGGGCTTATGGAAGGCCTGATCGTGCGGCTTGCGCCCGGGGACGAGGAGGATTGATGCGCGGCCGCCTTTCAGGCGCCCATCTCCGCCTTCATCTGCTTGATCTGGCTGTCCCACAACTGGCGCTGTGAGCTCTGGTCGTCTTCATCGCAGAAATCAATGATCTTCAGGATCGTCTCGTTAGTGACCGGAGATGTTGAGATGATGTACTCCAGGTACTCGTCTTCGTAATCTCCTTCTTTCCACTGAAACTTAAGGTGTTCGTCCTCTATGTCCAGGACCAGCTCGGCAATCTGTAAATAGTCCTGCCAGGAGAAGCTGTAAGTCTCTCCCACAATGTCGATCTTGTCGCAAAACCAGCGGACCAGGCAGGCGGGAGTAGTAAGAAAATTATAAACGATGGTCGGAGATGCTTTGAGCAAATACTCCAGTTCTATCGTGACTCTGCTCATTCAGATTAACTTCAGTGCGTGTGCAAATTTGGGAATGGTGGTGTTTGCCCCCCGCAAAGAAAATTAAAATTCCAATATATGCAAGCGTCTCCTTATTTTTTTTGGGCACTACGAAAGGCGCACACCATTATTGTATCCCCGGCAGGAATCATTGTCGGAACACAAGCGTTATAGACCAGACAAACGAGAATGATACATTAAGATAAATCAAAATTTTTATTTACCACACAGTCAGCGCCTCTGGCGTTGCGGAATTTTTTTTGCCTAAAGTGAACGAAACCTGTTTTTTATTTGTTTATGACTCTTTACGGGTCATAGATAGATAACAGAGCATAAACGATAATATCGGATGAGACAGCTAAAAATTACAAAGTCGATTACCAACAGGGAAAGCCAGTCCCTGGAAAAATACCTGCAGGAGATAGGCAAGGTAGATCTGCTGACGCCTGAGGAAGAAGTGGACCTCGCCAAGCGGATCAAGCAAAACGACCAGGAGGCCCTTGAAAGGCTTACCAAAGCCAATCTCCGGTTTGTTGTTTCCGTAGCGAAGCAATACCAGAACCAGGGACTTTCGCTGAGCGACCTGATCAATGAAGGCAATCTCGGTCTGATCAAGGCTGCCCAGCGGTTTGACGAGACGCGCGGTTTCAAATTTATCTCCTATGCGGTATGGTGGATACGCCAGTCAATCCTGCAGGCGCTTGCCGAGCAGTCACGTATCGTACGTCTGCCCCTCAACAAAGTAGGTTCCCTCAACAAGATCAATCGCGCATTCTCAGAATTGGAGCAAGAGTTTGAGCGTGAACCTTCTCCCGAGGAGCTGGCGCTCCTGCTCGACCTGCCTACGGAAGAGGTGGAGACAACACTGGGCGTAGCCGCGCGCCACGTATCCGTGGATGCACCGTTCGTAGATGGAGAAGACAACTCGCTGCTCGATGTTCTGGAGAACAACAGCACACCCGGTACCGATACCGAGCTGGAATACAACGACTCTCTCCGCAGAGAGATACAGCGGTCGCTCAGTACACTGACCGACAGGCAGTGTGATGTGATCAAGCTCTACTTCGGTATAGGCGTCGAACACCCTATGTCGCTGGAAGATATAGGTGAAAAATTCGGGCTCACCCGTGAGCGCGTGCGCCAGATCAAGGACAAGGCGATCAATAAATTGCGCTCGGCTTCCCGGAGCAAACTACTCAAACATTACCTGGGCAACTAAGCTCCTGCGGCTAGCCCGGCAATACATACGATATGGTTCATGAAAAGCACTCCTGTTCGGGGTGCTTTTCTTATTTTTGGACTTTCGCATCACATAATAACCTAAAACCGGATATAATGGCTAGTGAGAATCACCAGATCAAAGATCAGTATGAAGCGGTATTGCGTGACTGGAGGGAGCAGGAGAAGATGGCCCTTGACCTCTTGCATCTTGTAGGTGAGTTGCGTTTCGACCGGTCAGTCGAGCTGGTGCTTTTCCGCAGAGATATTTATGATTCACGTCCTTCAGAGTTGCTCAATGACCAGTTGATCGCACTCAACTATACAGACAGGCCGCTGTCTATAGCAAAATGCCTGAAGATAGCCCAGGCTATCGCAGCGCTTGAAGGGCTTGCTCCTTCGCGTATTGACATAGGCAAGCTGGTTGTCGAGTGGATGAATGAGGCAGGAGACTACCAGGACGAGCATGCATTCATCCGCCACAAGCTCCGGGACTTCATTGGAGAAGATAAAGGCCGTCTCTCACCGAAGGATATCGTGCTGTACGGTTTTGGCCGTATCGGGCGCATCGCAGCACGCCGTATCGTAGCACAGACCGGCCGCGGAGAGCAGTTGCGTCTCAAGGCGATCGTGATCCGGCCTCAGATGAAGGACAAATTCCAGGAAGCAGAAAAAAGAGCTGCGCTCCTGCGAAGCGATTCCATTCATGGCGAGTTCCGGGGTACGGTAGAAGTGAGTACCGGAGGCGACGCCCTTATCATCAACGGCAACCGGGTAGCCCTGATCTATGCCTCTACACCTGCCGAGATCGACTATCGCGAGTATGGTATC
Organism: uncultured Saprospiraceae bacterium; assembly: GCA_964537925.1. Classification (GTDB taxonomy): domain Bacteria; phylum Bacteroidota; class Bacteroidia; order Chitinophagales; family Saprospiraceae; genus SLDF01. The sequence continues at coordinate 172,779 of CAZICV010000005.1, forward strand.
GAAGATGCTATCGTCATCGACAATACCGGTGTCTGGCGCGACAAGGCTTCACTGAGCCAGCACCTGCGGCCCGGTATCTCTCATGTGCTGTTTACGGCTCCGGGCAAGGATATTCCCAATATCGTATACGGCGTCAACCACGATGAGTTTGACTACAACGAAGAAAAAGTATTCTGTGCCGCTTCCTGTACTACCAATGCCATCGTGCCGGTGATCAAGGTTATGGACGACCGTTTTGGCATAGAAAAAGGACATATAGAGACCATTCACGCATATACCAGCGACCAGAACCTGCTCGACAACTTCCACAAGAAGCCGAGAAGAGGCCGGGCAGCTGCTGTGAACATGGTGCTTACTTCCACTGGAGCCGGAGAGGCTGTGGCAAAAGTAATGCCGCATCTTGCCGGCATACTTACCGGCAATGCCGTACGTGTACCCACACCCAATGTTTCGCTGGCGATCATGAACCTCAGCCTGAAGAACCCTACCGCAAAGGAAGAGCTCAACGAGGTGCTCAAACAAGCTTCGCTGCACGGCGACCTGGTAGAGCAGGTACACTTCTCTACTTCGGAAGAGTTCGTCTCCAGTCATGCAGTGGGTTCCATCAGTACGTCGGTAGTGGACGCACCTTCTACGATAGTGTCCAGGGACGGTTCCACAGCAACGGTCTATGCCTGGTACGACAATGAATTCGGTTACACCTGCCAGGTAGTGCGGCTCGCCAAACATGTGGCCCGCGTACGCAGGATGTGTTATTACTAAGAAACTAAGCAGGTAGAAAACGAATCCGGAAGTCGGCTAAAAGCCGTCTGCCGGAGCGTTCTGCCTGAATATGGTATTTTTAAAGGATCTGCAATTGCGTTATACGCCACGACAAAACAGATATAACTGGCTGGCTCCGCTCGCCGGGGCAGGAGTCTTGGTTATAGGCGTCCTGATAGGTATGGCAATAAGTCGTACAGGTCAGCCGCTTTTCCTGCGGTATGAAGGCCAGGCCAGCCCGAGAGCCGGTCAGATCGATGAGATACTGTCCTATATCCAGCAGAAATACGTTACAGAGGTCGATGGGCAGGTACTCTCCGACAAGGCGATCGAAGCGCTCCTTGAAGGTCTCGATCCCTATACCTATTATATCCCCGCGGATGAGGTCGCAGAGATGCAAGGCCAGATGGAGGGGGCATTTGACGGGATCGGTATCGAATTCATAGACCTGGGCGATACCATCGGCGTTACGAATGTACTGCCGGATGCACCGGCTGTAGCGGCAGGCCTCCGCAAGGGAGATCGCATCGTCGGGATCAACGGACAGAGAATAGCCGGACAAAACTGGTCGCTCGAAGAAACGGTCAGGCAACTGAAAGGCCCCCGTGATTCCCAGGTCAGCCTGGCAGTGCTCCGTAAGGGGTCAGACCTGACCGATTCGATCCTCATCACGAGAGGGCCCGTTCGCGTACCTGCGGTCATGACCGCCTACATGCTGGACAGCATTACTGGTTATATCAAGCTGATCAAGTTCAATAACAACGCCTACAAAGATTATATGACCGCACTGGAGCAACTCAGCGCTTCCGGCAACCTGCGCCACCTGGTGATAGATCTCCGCGACAATCCGGGCGGCTACCTGCAGGAAGCGGTCAACCTGCTCAGCCAGCTCTTCAAAGAAAAGGGCCGCCTGCTGGTCTATACACAGGGCGAACATTACAAAAAGACCGAATACAAGACCACGGGCAAAGTATTCTTTCCGGTGGAGCACGTATGTGTGCTGATCAACAAATATTCCGCCTCTGCGAGTGAGATAGTGGCGGGTGCGATCCAGGACCTGGATAGAGGCGTTATTATAGGCGAGACCTCTTTTGGCAAGGGGATGGTCCAGGAGCAGTTTAATCTCAAGAACGGAGCGGCGCTGAGGCTTACGGTAGCAGAATACTATACACCCTCAGGCAGATCGATCAACAAGGCAGTCATGGCTGATTCCATGCATACTGCCCGTAAGGATAGCACAGCTCATGTCATATTCAGGACGGCGCGCGGGAGAGAAGTCGCATCCGGTGGAGGTATAGTGCCCGATGTACTGCTCCCCCGGGACAGTTTCTGGGAAGACTCTCTCCACTACCCCTTGTTCGAAGCAGCACATAAGTTTGTCTTTAATCGTTTTGCAGGCAAGGCGCAGATCAAGCACAACGATCCCAACTGGGAAGAAGAGCTTTTGCACTCTTTTGGCGTGTATATCGGGACGAAGCCAGCACTGAAGGATGCAATACAGCAGCCTGATCTGGAGATATCCGTCAAGCGTTTTCTCGTAAGTAAGATGCTTTGGTACAGCAAAGGCCCGGAGGCTTCTATGCGCTATCTCAACCAGCAGGACGAAGCAGTGGAAAGAGCACTCAACGAGGTGAAAGACAACGATCAGAAGACCCTCAAGAGCGGTCGTGCGGCCCCGGCGAGGAACTGATCCGGCGCTGTTCGGGCTTTACGCCACTCAACTGCGGACAAAGATCAGTTCACCTTTTCGGGACAAGCGGATCATCACCGAAGGTTCGCCGGTATTCTTCTCGAACTGGCGGTGTTTGACCACATAATCAACCATGCTGATGAGCTCAGATGAGATCTGGCCGAAGCCGGTCGCGAACGCTTCGCCGGAAAGATTGGCAGATGAAGAGATCAGCGGGCGGTCCAGGAGCGCTATGAGCGCCTGGCAGAAAGGGTCGCGCACCACACGTATCGCGATGCTGCCATCCTCGGCCAGCAGAGAGGCCGGCAGCTTGCGGGTCTTTTCATATATGACCGTCAGCGGCCGCTCGTGATAAGCCAGGAGCGTCTCTATCTTCGGGTGAAGCTCAGGTACGTATCGTTTGAGCATATCTACCGAATCCACCAGCAGGGCAAAAGGCTTGTTGTGAGGACGTTGTTTGATCTCATATATGCGGTTCACCGCTGTCTCGTTGAGGGCGTCGCACCCGATGCCCCAGATCGTATCTGTAGGGTACAGGATCACGCCTCCGGCGAGCAGGAGGTCTTTGATCTCTTCCAGGTTGTCTTTTTCAAACATGCATTTACTTCTTCTGATAAGGGTGGTTACGCTATAGGGTAATAACAAAAATAATGCCTATTCCGTATCCGCCGGGTGTGAATCCGTATATTGAACTGTGTTTACCCAACGTAAAAGGTACGACTCGCCGTCCTTGTTTCAGATGCATGATAGACGAATATTTGAACCTCCTTCGTACTTGGATTGTATTTTTTACGTACTTAATCAAAGAGATAGTTGAGCATGCGAGGTAAATCTACACGTGATCGGTTGAATTTTTTTTTGCTGACGATCTGTTCGATGCTGTTTGCGGTCCCGGTCTACAGTGGCCATATCATCGGCGGAGAGATCACTTACCGCTGCCTGGGCGGGGGTGATTATGAATTCACGATGCGTGTATACCGGGATTGCCACTGCCTGGACTGTGCAGATTTCGACGAAGTCGCTTCTTTCGGTATCTACGAGTGTGGCAACGCGGTCAATTGTGCCGGTCTGCAGCAGGCATTGGCCAACCAATCAGTCAATGTCCGCCTTTCTTCCCGCAGGCAGGTGACGGCGCCGGAGTATCCCTGCCTGGAGACACCGCCCAATCTCTGTGTCGAGGAGGGTATCTATCGGTTTCGCCTGCGCTCTCATGGTATTTCCCTGCCGCCCAGTTCAGAGAGCTATTTCATCGTATATCAGCGTTGCTGCCGCAACGTCACCATCAATAACCTGGTGAACCCTGAGGGCTCCGGCGCTACCTTTTTTACGGAGATCACGCCACGTGCACAGAGCGAATGTAACACAAGTCCCGAGTTCAAGGCGTTTCCGCCCACTGTGATCTGCGCCAGGTTCCCCCTGGAGTTTGATCACGGGGCTACGGATGCCGACGGAGATTCGCTTGTCTACAGGTATTGTGCACCGCTGCTCGGCGGTGGGAGGGACGGTGGTCCTGGTTCGCCCCAGGGGTCGAATGCTTACGGGTGTACAGGTGTTTTTCCGACCCCGGCTTGTCCGCCCCCGTTCCAGGATGTGGTCTTCCGGTCTCCGTTCTCTGCTCAGCAGCCGTTGCTGGGATCACCGGTCGTCAGCATCGATCGGCATTCGGGTATCATACAGGGGACACCGGAGGTCGTGGGCCAGTTTGTAGTCGGGGTATGTGTAGACGAGTACAGGGGAGGAGAGCTGATCGGTACCCTGCGGAGGGATTTTCAATTCAATACGGCAGGATGCGATCCTACCGTATTTGCAGATATCCAGGCTGACCGCGTCCTGGGAGAGCAGCGATATGCGGTCATCTCCTGCGGGAGCAATACGGTGACCTTCAACAATCTCAGCCAGCAGGAGCGATATATACGGGAATATACCTGGGAGTTTGCCGCCGGTAGCCCCGGGCTCAGCAAGGACCGCAATGCCACTGTTACTTTTCCGGATACAGGCACCTATGTGGGCAAGCTTATTCTCAACCCCGGTTTGCCATGTTCGGACTCTGCGGATATTGTGGTCAGTATATTTCCCGAGATCAAGGCAGACTTTGAGTTTGACTACGATACCTGTACGGCGGGAGACGTAGTATTTACAGACAAGTCCTATTCGGGCAGTGGACAGCTTACGGGCTGGAACTGGGACCTCGACCAGGTTACGAGGCTTACGGTCCGTCACCCTGTTCATACCTATCGCCAGCCCGGTCTCTACGACGTAGAGCTGCTGGTCACCGACAAGAACAGTTGCCGGGATTCTCTTACGAAACAGATCAGTTATTTCCCGGTACCGGAGGAGATCATCGTGGAGCCGAGCAAGACAGTAGGCTGTGATCCGGCAGCTGTCACATTCGTTAATCTCTCCGAGCCGATCGACTCAACATACGATATCACCTGGGATTTCGGCGACGGCACTATTGGTAAAGGCATCAGCCCGGAGCATATTTACCGTTCCCCCGGCACATATACGGTAAGTGTACGCATCGTGTCCCCGATCGGCTGCGAGACCAGTGCTGTCTTTGCAGATGTGATCAACGTACAACCCAGTCCCGTGGCCGACTTCAGCTATACGCCGGGCCAACTGAGCAGCTTCAACAGCAGGGTATCTTTCCTGGATGCCTCTACCGGTGCGGTGACCTGGTTATGGGATTTTGGCGGAGCCGGTGGCTCATCGCTTACCAACCCGGTATTTACCTTCCCTGATACAGGCTTTTATGCCGTGCAGCTCGTAGTCAGTCATGCCAGCGGTTGCCTGGATACGATCGTACGTATACTGGATGTAGAGCCGAGGATCACGTACTTCCTGCCCAATGCGTTCTCTCCGGACGGTGACGGGCTCAACGATGAGTTCCGTGGGACAGGTGTATTTGATTATATGTCCGAGTTCTCGCTTTCCATCTTTAACCGCTGGGGTGAACTGCTCTTTGAGACCCGGGATCCCATGCAAGGATGGAACGGCTCCAGGGGCAATATGGGCGATCGTCTGCCGGTGGGTGTGTATGTCTGCGTAGTACGATACCGCGAAGCGAGGGGCAAAATGGTGGAGCTCAAAGGGTTTGCCACATTGGTTGACTGATTTTTTTGTGCGGCCATGGTGGAGAAATGGAATAATCATTATCTTTGCACCCACGTTTTTGAATCAAGTAAAAGAGCCAGGTCATGGATGCTATCCAGTTTGTACAAAACGAGTTGTCGCAGAAGACTTCTTTCCCTTCTTTCAACTCAGGAGACAACGTTGTTGTCAACTATAAGATCGTAGAGGGAAACAAAGAACGGGTGCAGGCCTTCAGGGGTGATGTGATCCAGATCAAAGGCCACGGCGCCACCCGTACGTTCACCGTGCGCAAGATCTCCAATGGAGTAGGCGTCGAGCGTATATTCCCGATCACTTCACCCAGCATCGTGGAGATCCAGGTGCTCAAGAGAGGTAAGGTCAGGAGAGCGCGCCTGTTCTATCTGCGCAGCCTCGTAGGTAAGAAAGCACGTATCAAGGAAAACAAGTCCTTCGCCAGGTAAGCGAAGACCAGGGAATAAAAGCGCAGTAATTGACCTGCGTTTAAAAGCCTGCTCGATCGAGCAGGCTTTTTTTGTTGTTTTTCAATACACGAATAACTACATTTGAAGATAACTCACCATCGAAATACAGCGCGCTTATGGATGGTCAGACCAAGGCGATTCTTGCACATGTGCCGGTCATAGGCTGGCTGATTGCGATCCTGCTCAACCAGGGCGCATCCAGGAGTGAATTCGCTTCCTTCTATATCCGGCAATCACTGGGTATTGTCCTCTTGGCAGTGGCTATCGGGTGCATCCCGATACTCAACCTGGTGCTATGGATCGTGCCGGTGGCGCTTTGGTTTATGAGTTTTATCTACGCCATACAGAACACGACGCGCGAAGTGCCTGTTCTCGGCGCATATTTCCAGAACTGGTTCCGCGTGCTCTAGGGACGCGCCAGGAAATCCACCAGGACCCGGTCCGCTGGCAGCTTCAGCTCGGAGGCCTTTTCCAGCGGCAGGTAAAGTGTGCGCTCCTGAGGTCCTGCGAGTATTTTCATGCTTGCGTTCCCGGCCTGTATATCGAATGGCATCTGCAGATCAGGTACCGATGACTGAAGGGCGTAGGACAGCCGCCAGCCCATATCGTCGCGATCAAGTTTGTAGCTGAACACCGGGAGATCCTTGTGGTACAGGTATTGCCGGAAGAAAGGGTAAAGGTCGTGGCCGGTACGTTGCTCCAGGAAAGAGATAATATCTTCCGTGATCACGATCTGGTACCTGAAGGTCTCGTAGAGGTCCTTGAGCGTGGCAAACCAGAGCTTGTCGTCATCCAGTACTTCGCGCAGTGTCCGCAGTATCCAGGAGCCTTTGTAATACTGGTCGGTCGACAGCATTGACTTGCCCCAGTTTATACCTCTCTGTCCTACGATAGGCCGGTCATTGACGATCCAGTTTTTCTGGTTTTGCTGGTAGCGCAGAGCCGCTTCAGGCCCCAGTTCCTTCTCGACATACAGCGCTTCCATATAGGTGGTGAAGGACTCGTGTACCCACATATCGGCCAGGTCACTGACGGATATCGCGTTGCCAAAATACTCATGCCCTGTCTCGTGCAGTATGATATAGTCGAAGTGCATATCCTTGGGGATCCCGCCACCCAGGTAGCCACGCCGGTAGAGATTGCCGTAGGCGATGGCGCTCTGATGTTCCATACCCAGGTAGGGAGTTTCTACCAGTTTGTACCCGTCCCGGGTAAAAGGGTAGGGTCCGAAGTACTGGCCGAAAGCATCCAGTACCCCGTGGACCTGCCTGAAATGTGTGCGTGCCTTATCCAGGTTGTAGGGGAGTACGTAGTAGTCCAGGTCGAGCGGCCCGGTATCCCCGGAATATTTGTCCGAGAAATGTACGTAGTCACCGGCGTTGAGCGTGACATTGTAGGTATTGATGGGATAACTGACCTTCCATGTATAGCGGGCATAGCCTGAACCCGCCGATTCGCGGGCTACCAGGCGGCCGTTGGATACAGCCACGAGCGTATCCGGCAGAATGATCCTGATCTCCATACTGTCCGGCTCGTCCGAGAGATGATCCTTGCAGGGCCACCACAGGCTTGCCCCGGCGCCCTGGCAGGCCACGCCTACCCAGGGTTTCTGGTTTTTGTCCGTTCCCCAGACGAAGCCCCCGTCCCACGGAGCGTTTGCCGCGACCGTAGGGAACCCATCGTAGTACACCGAGAACTGGGACCTGGTACCCCTCTCCACTTTGGGGAAATGTACGAACACGGCGTCTTCGTCGCGCTTGTAAGAGAGTTCGCGGCCCTGGAAGACGATCTTCTGGATATTCATATTGCGGTAAAGATCGATCTGCAGTGTCTCGAAATCATCCAGCGCCTCAAACTGTATCTCTACATAGCCAACGAGTTGCCTTACTTCGGGGTTCATAAAGACGTTGAGCTGATAGTACAGGACATCATAGGCAGTACGCTCGGGCCGCAAGGCGCCCCGTAGGGTATCGGCCCTGCTGAAGACCGGATCGGCGGGTTGCCTGGCCTGGGCTTCTAAAGAAACCGGTAGGAGAAACAACAAAGTGGCCGGAAAGCAGAGCGTCCATACTTTTTTCATCCTGTACGTCATCGTGTTCATTATTTGCGCGGGGTATAAGCAAGGCAAGATAAATACTCTGGTCAAATCGCAGTCAATTTTCTGGTATATAAAGTAAAACAAATTATATTTTTGTGTGATATAAAACCATTTGCCATGAGAGTAGTATATCTGATGATCGGTGCAGCCGCTATCCTGATGACATCCTGTGTCAGCCAGAAAAAATTCAACGATATGGCGTTGATGAAGGACCGGGCGGAGATCGAGAATGAACAGTTGAAGAAAAAACTCCAACTCAACCAGGAGCTCATCGGCCGCTTGCAGAAGTCGGACGACGAACTGATCCTCCTGCAGAAAGAACATGGTCAACTCAGGACGACGCATGAAAACCTGACGGCTGAGCTGAAAGCATGCCGCGAACGCTACGATGACCTGCTGGAGAACAACAGGCGTATCCTCAGTTCGGCGACAGGGGAGAAAGAGGCGTTGCAGCAAGAGCTCGCCAGGCAGCAGCTCATGCTGGACGAAAAGCAGCGCGAGCTGGACGAGACGGAGCGGGCGCTGGTTGAGCGTGAGCGCAGGTTGCGTGAACTAACCGACCGCATGGAGGCCCAGGATGCCCGCCTGGCAGAGTTGAAAAACCGCATCAGCCAGGCCTTGCTTGGATTCTCTGCCGCAGACCTGAAGATCCAGGAGAAGAACGGCCGCGTATATGTCACGCTTTCGCAAAACCTGCTCTTCCCCAAAGGCAGCCGCCAGATAGACAAGGAAGGAGTCAAAGCGCTTGAAAGACTCGCCGGCGTACTGGCCCATAACAATGACTTCAATATCAACGTAGAGGGACACACCGATCCGGATGGCTCCGTAGAGCTCAACTGGGACCTGAGTGCGACCAGGGCTACGGCAGTGACGCGTATCCTGACTGACAACGGGGTCAATCCTTCCCGGATCACCGCATCGGGCAGGGCTTTCTACGATCCGGTAGCGCCCAACGATACGGAAGCCAATAAGACGCTCAACCGCAGGACAGAGATCATACTGAGTCCTCGGCTCGATGCGCTGCTGGATATCATCCGCCAGTGACGCACGCCCTGTAGCTCGGGCGAAACGCTATTTTGGCGTATCTTGCCGTATATGCTGCACCGCTCCCCGGGATTGATGCTATGGCAGGCGTTGCCGGTTCTGTGCGCCCTGTGGGCGCTGTGCCGGCCCTGTATGGTTGGTGCTCAGGCTATCTGCGGGATGGAAGAGCGTGAGCGGTTGTCGCTTGCACAGGCGCCCCGGATGGGAGAGCGGCTCCTGGCACTTGAAGAGGCGATCGCTTCATGGACAGAAGGAGCAGGGGCGCGAAGTACGATAGCGGTCACTATACCCGTCGTGGTGCATGTCGTGTACCACAGCGAGGAGGAGAACCTCCCGGACGAACGCATATACCGGCAGCTGGAGCGGCTTGAGCTGGACTTCAATGGCAATATAGCAGACAGGGACAAGGTGCCGGAGCAGTTCCGGGCCCGGGATGCAGCAGTACGATTTTCATTTTGCCTGGCGGATACAGACCCCTCCGGGGCTCCTTCCACAGGCATCGTCAGGGTGCGTACGGAGTACGAGCGCATCGGGTTGTTGAGGGCGGCAGGCGGTAGGCAACGCTTGTTTTACGAAGATCTTGGAGGCAGTGCCTCCTGGGATACGGAGCGCTACCTCAACCTGTACGTCTGCGATCTGGGCAGCCTAGGTGGTTTTGCTGCCCGGCCGTTCACTGCAGTCTACCCGGAAGAAGATGCGATAGCTGTCAATTACCGTTATTTCGGTCCCAATGACTCCGGCGCTTATGGTCTTGGCCGTATAGCTACACATGAAGCAGGTCATTTTTTCGGGCTCCGGCATATTTGGGGCGAAGCGGAAGGGTGTACGACCGATGACGGAGTAGCGGACACACCCCGGCAATTCGGTCCTTACACGGGTTGCCCGGCCTGGCCCCAGGTATCATGCGGCGGAGAGTCCATGTATATGAATTTCATGGACTACGTAGACGATGCTTGTATGCATCTCTTCACCGCAGGTCAAAAGCTCCGTATGTGGGCCAGCCTGCACCTGGCCAGGCACAAGCTACTTGAGGAGCCTGTATGTGGCGGACTGTCGGTCGTACCGGACGGGCGGCCGTTCCGGTACTTTCCCAATCCCGTAGCGTCCGGCCCGGTTGTGCTGGTCCGCGTCGATTCGCCGGGGATGCCCATGCGCTATACGCTGTCCGATATACAGGGCAGAAGATTGCTGCAGGGTGTCTGGCAGGACGATGTGCTGTCATTAGATGTGGCCCGGCTGAGTGCGGGCGTATACCTGCTGACGATCGAGACGGCAGAAGAACGACATGTGGTGAAACTGCTGAAAGTGCCATGAATAGGAGCGCCGACCTGCAGAAAATAATTGTCCCGAAGGAAGCCGAATGCGTATTTTCATAAGACGAAACCTAAACGCGAAGTCATGAAGTACCTGATCCTGTTGTTGACGTTGTTCCTTGCCGGCAGCGGGCTCCGTGCCCAGCAGCTCGATGAAGAGGGTTATGAGGTGTTTACCTACCAGGAAGGGGATTCTACGTTCCTGATGCGCAAGTACTATTTTTGTGTGCTGAGGAAAGGAGAGCAACGCGGTCACAGCGCAGAGGATGTGGAGAAGATACAGGCCGGGCATATGAAGCACCTATCCGACCTGGCAAAAGAAGGCAAGATCTGTATAGCAGGTCCTTTCGGCGATGATGGTGATGCCCGCGGTATCGTCATCTTCAAGGTCAAAAGCCTGGAAGAAGCACGTCGGCTTGCCGATGCCGACCCCGCTGTCATATCAGGGCGACTGGTGGCCGATATACGACCGTGGTGGGGTGGTGTAGGCAGCAAGCTGGAGTAGTAGCGACCGGCTTAAAGTTGAGCTGTGGTGGCAATTAATGAAATAGTCGTTCGTTGTATTCAAGTTTTTCGCAATCAAGATACCGGTGTGGGCATGAGAGTTAAGCTTACCTGTTTTTTAGTCGTTTGTATTATTTGCAGCTGGAGTCGGACACTTTGGTCACAGGTCTATCAGAATGAGTTCCTGGCGATCGGGATCGGCGGCCGGGCGCAAGGCATGTCCGGCGCAGTGTTGTCCAGCAACCAGGACGTATTCAATACATACTGGAATCCCGCCGGGCTCACAGGGATACGTTCTCCCCTGGAAGTAGGGGCCATGCACGCGGAGTGGTTTACGGGAGCGGTCAAGCATGACTATATCGGTGTGGCCAAGTCACTGGACACTGTCCGGCGCTCCGTAGCGGCTGTATCTGTGATACGTAATGGTGTCGACCAGATACCGAATACCCTTCAGTTGATCGATCCCAGCGGGGCGATCAACTATGACAATATCAGTACCTTTTCGTTCGCATCGTACGGGATATTTCTCTCGTATGCGCAGGCCCTGGCCGGCAGCCCTCACTGGAGTATCGGGGGCAATGCGAAAGTTCTTTACCAGCAGGCGGGTCCATTCGGCCGGGCCTGGGGGATCGGCCTGGACCTGAGCGTGATGTATGTGCGGGAGCGCCTGAGGTTTACGATCGTCGGTCGCGACATCACCACTACCTACAATCGCTGGACATACAGCTTCACGGAAGAGGAGAAGCAAGTGCTGCAGGCTACAGGCAACGACGTGGTACTGGCTTCGTCCGAAGTGACGAGACCTTCGATACTGCCGGGCATAGGCTACAGGTGGGACATTGGCCGGTACTCCATACTCGCAGAGGGTATGGCGCATATCACGTTTGATGGGCAACGCAACGTGCTCGTGAGCTCTGCGGCCCTCAATCTCGATCCGGCATTCGGGCTGGAGTTGGGGTACAAGGATGTCGTATACCTGCGCGGCGGTGTGGGTACTTTTCACAAGGTCAAGGATATAGTAGACCCCGCCAGGACATCCACTGCGTTCAGGCCCAGCTTTGGTATCGGGCTCAAATTCGGCCGGCTGGTCATCGACTACGCACTGACCAATGTAGGCCAGTCCGACAACAACCGGTACTCGCATATCTTCTCCGCGATACTGGGGTTCAAAGGCAAAAAGCGGGACTAAGTTAAAGTCGCGGCCGACACTTGTTTTTCCGGATCCTTTTTCGTAGCTTTATAATATAAGTGCTGTCTGACAGCATTGCCGTGCAAGCTCCGTATATGTGTCGTGGGCTCAACATTATTGAAATAACTGGATACGGATTGACGTCAAGGGCGGGCCCCGGGACCTGTTATACAGGTCTTCTGCACACACAGACAAGGGGATTACCGAAGCGTCGATCGCCCTTAATCTTGTCTTTAGGGGCCCCAGAACGCCTCGGGGTTTGCACGGTTTCTTCCCTTTTGCCCACTTTCACTTTATTCCAACCTGTTTACACTGTTTCTCAGTGCTATGCTGGTACTTCACTGTGTTTTTTGGTGGCATTGTTTATCTGATTCGCATATTTACTATATGAGGGTCGCCGGCGAAATACCAAGCTCTGAATGGAATGCCCTGCATATATGCTATGCCAAGAAGTGTAAACAAGGTCGCTTAACCCTGTGACCTGTCTCATACACTGACTATACACTAACCCCGGGAGTGGCATACACTGGAACATAGGGGAGCTATTGCGCTGGATGCCACCGAGACAGCCAGTGTCTTGTACTGAAATAGCTTTACAGTAGGCTTTAGGCTTCCATTTTTTGTTAATAGAGCCGGTAAAGTGATGAGCTTGATGAAAGAGAGCATTGTCAACTCTCACCTCTTCGGGCGCGGATTAGCTCCTCGCGCAAAAATGCCATGTCCTCTCGTATTCGTTCCATCTCTTTTTGCAATCGCTGATTTTCATCGCGCACTTGCGCTATCAGCTGATCGTAAAGCTCTTTTTGTCCGCTATATATGGTACAGTAGAATGCTTGGCCATGATTTATGTTGCCGTTATTTCCACTTTCGCCATTAAAATGCTGAGTCACTTGGCCTTGATCACGTGCTACCAACTCTTCCGGCCCCATGTTGTATAGCTCGGCGATAGAGCGGATGCGCTCCCAGTCAAGACGTGTTTCTCCGGTTTCTATGCGTGCGTAGGTGCGTAGGGCTAGGTTGAGTTTTTCGGCAACTTCTTCTCGGGTCAGATTGTGTTCCTCGCGAAGACGGCGTATGGTATCGTGCAACATGATGACGCATGAGTTTTAGGCAAAGCAATATATATAGGATAGGACAATATGTGACCTGAATGTGCCAGAAAATGTCCAAACATGCCAGTTTCTGACCAAAACGTGTCAGAAAATGACCACCGATGGACAGATTTTGACCGGGAAGGCTCCTATGGTTTTTGTAATTTTACTTTTGAAATACAGATTAATATTCAGGCTTTTATCACTGGTTGCGACTATGTATTTAATTCGGTGATTTGATTATTTCCTGGTCGTAGCGATATGTACAGTTGAGCTTTCTGCAGGTTGCGCCGGGTATATCCCGGCGCATACTTGCAGGGGCGAATAAATACAAACAGTTTCCATGTAAGACTGTACCAGTAGGGGCAATCCATGTTAAAGAAAGTACGAGAGTATGGCATGAATTTTGCATACAACCCATAATCTATGATTTGAGTGGCGTTTGATCCGAATCAGCCGCCCATTCTCAGGCGGCTCCTGTCTTTCAGCAACCTCGGAAAATACACGCCTGCCAGGCTAAGCGAACCATCACCGTACCTCCGGTGACGGGCAGCTTCATGCCTGCCGGGAACGGAACAAAGCGGACCTGCGAAGGTCTCGCATGGTCAATATGTATTATTCAAAAAAAAATCAAGCATTGTGAAACTTCATTGGCTTCTAGTGATCATCGCGGCGGTATGGCCGGTCCTGGTAAAGGGACAATTCTACTACGGGACCAATCCCGTGGAGATAAACGACTTCAACGACCGGAATACCCACAGCCTGCAGATACCTACGGCCCTGGGCCAGGTAGAGATCACCCGTCAGGGAGAGGAGGACGGGTTTGTGATACATACCATCGAAGCATCGGGTATCGGACTCAGGCTGGGGACCGATCCGGGAGACAGTCTCTACTCGCTGTCGCTGAGCCTGCCGGAAGGGGAGGACCGGGCGCCGTACTTCGATATATCGGGGATATTCTGCGTATGTGCAGGCGATGGGACAGGTCGCCTGTCGCTGAGCGGCGTGACGCCGGGCGGTACACCCGTCTATCCCAGGATCGTATACAGCGACCCTGCCAGGGGGATCGTGGCCGATACGGAGGGTAGCTATGACCTGCTGGCCAGGGTAGCCAAGCCTGTCGGCGTCTTCTTCGAAGAGGAAGTCGCGACCATCTCACTCACCATACAGGTGCAGGGCTGCGATCTCGTATCGCTGATGATCCACGAGATCCGTATGTATGACGGCGCAGCGGATATACCCAATCCCGGTATAGCGCTGGGCTGCGGCTCCACGATCTGGCTCGGTCTGGACGCCTCCGCCTCCATCACGCAGCAGGAGCAGGAGCATATAGCCGACTTCGCCGGGCAGCTGCTCACACTGGGCCTGAACGCAGATATACAAGACCTGCGGGCCTCGGTATCCTCGTATGCAACGATGAATACCCTGCTGTGCCCGCCTGAAATACTCACCCCTCAAAGCCTGGCCGACAGCGGCTCCATAACGATGCAACTGGACGCCTACCGGAGTGCAGAGAACAAAGCGGAAGGCGAGCTGGCCCATACAGGATTTCACGCATTCCTGGAGTATGTAGCGCCACAGGCGGCGGCGGGAGACCTGGTCTGCATCGTCACGGACGGTCTCGACAACTCAGGGATCGCGGAGCGGGGCCGCACACATTTCCTGGCCGCCAACCTCGACCGACTGATACAGGCGAGCCGCGAGATCAGGGCCACCGGGGCGCACCTGCTCTGGATACTGGGCGACGAGCCGGGCGATGCGGCCCTGGAGTTTTACTTCAAACGCCTGTCCGACGCTCTCTCGGCCACGATCGTACGGCCCGGGAACTCCGGGAGCGCCGAGAGCAGCCAGGTGGATATCATAGTGCAGGATGACTTTGCCCTGCTGCCCGATGTCCTGCAGGAGATCTGGACCAGCGACTGCTCGGAACTCATCCTGTCGCTGCAGGTGGACAGTACGACCGGGACCCGGACCGAACATCCGCTGCATGTAGCGCTGACCTGGAACAATCCCCATGCCGGTGAGGACACCGCTTCGCTGTACTACGTACACAGGAGGGCAGGAGAAGACGCGCAATGGACCATCATAGACTCGGTGCGCTGTACCAGCCCCAGCTGCCGGTATACGGACCGGTACAGGCGGAGTGAAGAGGATGAGCGGGGCATGTACTATATCAGCTCGGCGCCCTCGCCCGGCGGCCAGGCGCTGAAGTCCAACAAGCAAGAGTTCGCCGTGCCCGGTGAGCGATACCTGTACCTCACGCCCAATCCGGTGACCGAATGGCTGTATGTGCGGACACATCCCTGCACCACATGCAGCATCACACTATACGATATGCAGGGCAAGGCCCTGTACAGTATGCCTGCAGACCGGCCGGGTCCCGTGATCGATGTGTCGGGCCTCGCTCCCGGCGCCTACTGCATCAAACTCGACGACCGAGGCAACCACTATACACAGGCCATTTTCTTCATAAAAACCAACTGACCAGACTAAACCCACCCATACTATGAGATACGCCATCATCTGCTCCATATGCCTGCTGGCCCTGACCGGGCTCTCCGCCCAGAGCGGTATGCCCTCCACCGTATTCACCACGCTCAACCGGCAGGAGAAGCCCAGCCCCTGGGAGGCTACCAAGATAGAATTCTACGAGGTGGACATGTACTCCGGCCAGGTGAATATCACGCTGCCGATCGAGACCTACACGATCGATCACGTAGACCTGTCGACCTCGATCCGCTACAAACAGGGTATCCGCAATGACGATCTGCCCGAGGAAACGGGGCTGCAGTGGCAGCTCCTGTGCGGCGGCGGGATCTCGGCGCGGATCGTCGGCCTCAACGACCGCAACGCCACCTACCGGTACTACGATGCACCATACGATATCCATACGGACAATACCGTGAAGGACCGCAACGGCAATACGGTGATCGAGGCGCACCTGGCCCAGGTAGAGTATGCACAGCGGGATGTGGGACCGGATATCTATACCTTCCACTTCGGCGGGCAGCAGGTCGTCTTCTTCTACGAGCAGCAGCAAGGCAGTGCGCCTCCCATCCTGCAGATCAGCAACAGCGGGTACAAGGTGGAGCACAACAACCAGCATGCGCACAACCTCGAGTGGATCGTGACGGATCCCTATGGCAACAAGTACTATATCGGGGGTGCAGGCTATACGGCCAAAGCCTACTTCCCGGGCAACATGATATGGACATCGAACAATGACCTGATATACGGCAACCAGGAGACAATCAACAACTGGTATATACGCCAGATCATCACGGCCCGGGGGCACCGCATAGAGATGACCTACTCGGCCCCGCACATTATCGCCTATTCTCTGCTGGAGAGGCCCTCCCGCAATATGTTCCAACCTTATCCAAATATCGGGATCGGCGAACAACAGACACACTACAAGCCGGAAAAACGGGTGCTGACCCAGGTGCGGGTGTATCACGGCACGTCGGTGATCCGCAAGTTTGACTATGAGTATGACAATATAACCATATCACCCGGTAGCAATGCCGGCACTACTCCCCGCCTGAAGCGCCTGCTGTCGGAGGAAGGGACCGTCAACAAGGCGTACGGCTTCCAATATGTATCACATAGCGCAGGCGGGTGGACCAAGTACCAGCTCGACCGGGTACAGGAGAGCAGCCAGTCGGGCAGCGTGAGCGAGCTGCTCTATGACTTTGACTACCAGGAGGGGCCGCTGGTATTCGGCAACTCGTACGACTACTGGGGCTACTACAACGGCCGCAACAATGCCGGAGCCTCATATACTGCCTCGCAGGGCTTCCTGTATCCCGGCAATATCAAGGACGGCGTATACACCGGCGGGGCCAACCGGGATCCCGTACCGGCGCTGATGACGTCGGGCTGCCTGTCGTCCATCCGCTACAAGACGGGCGGGGTCGTATCGCTGGAATTCGAAGCGCACCGATTCCAGGACAGCTATGGTATGGGCTTTGACAGGGGAGGGGGCCTGCGCCTGCTCTCCATGACCAACTCGGCGGGCGATCTCAAGCGATACGAGTACGGCTACGGCGGACAGACCGCGGGTGTGCTGCGCGTGGCGCCGGTGAACAAACACTACTACTATACCTTCGAGGAGTTTGGCCCTCCCAAGGGCGGAAAGATGTTCTGCAGGATATTCTACGTGCTGTCCGACAAGCTGCTCCAGCCCTACGACGTACACCCGGTGACCTATGACATAGCTACCGTGTACCAGGGACAGAACGGCGAATACGGCAAGGCCGAATACCGCTACGAATACGGAGGGGCAGACCTGCCCGCCGTGCTGAGCCTCAACAACTTCGAGCGGCCGGTGGTGAGCCGGTGGACCAAGGACTTCGGCGTACAGGAAGATCCGCAGTACGCCAAACAGTTTCGGTCCGGGCAGAAATACTGCAAGCAACTGATCGGGGGCGATACCTATATGACGCCCGATGAGCAGGCGCAGAACCCGCGGTTTGCTACGATGGGCTTTCCGCTGGACCTGCTGCTGCCCGACTACCAGGATATCCTGCTGGGCGACCTGTCGCCCAGGCTGGCCTCCGTGCGCTACTACGAGAGCCAGTCGTCGGGGTTCCGCCTGCAGAAGGAGACCATACACCAGAGCTACAGCCGATTCTACTCGATCGATACCCGCTTTGCCTATATCGACTTCAGCGGACTGCCCGGCGGGGGACTGCCACAGTCCTCCTATGCGCATACCGCGCTGGTCAACCGGATGGTGAGCCCCTGGAACGGCACATACTTCCCGCTGCTCTTCGTGGCTACGACCCCTGTCAAAGTCAAGTACACGGGGCAGCGCGTACAGTCGCTCACCGTAGAGAAAGAATCCTACGAGTACCACGCCGGGCAGCAGCAGTCTACCAGCTACTACGGCTATGACCTGCCGACGGCCCGCCTGCGGCAGCACGATATCACTGTAGGCGGCAAGACCCTGTCAAAGACCTACGCCTACGCGGACAACCTGGGTATCAGCGCGCTGACCAGCCGCAACTACATCGGCGTACCGCTGGAAGAGAAGACATCGGGCCTGCTCGTGGCCGGTATCAAGCGGGAATATACGATCCACAACAACCAGGTCCTGCTGCACAAGCTCTATGACCTGGACCGCCTCTCCAATACCTGGGTGCTCGCCACCGAACTGTCGAACTACGACGCCAACGGCAACCCGCAACAGTACCGCGACCGGCAGATGATGACCGGCTCGGCCGCCATAGCGATCCTGTACAACCCCAGCGGCATGCCCTACCGGGTGACCTGGAACGACCGGATCACCAACTACCTGTACAGCGGGCTCAAGGTCAGCCATATATACCCGTTTGACCAGCAGAACGAATCGTACCAGTACGACGGCCTGGGCCGCCTGTCGAAGATCATATCGCGGGGCGGCAACATACAGGAGTCGATCAGCTACAATATATACGACAACGGCCCCAACTCCCGGATCAGCCACGAGTACCAGCTCACCGGCTCGAGCTACCAGGTGAACAAACACAACTTCGTGGACCCGCTGGGTCGCCCCGTGCTGAGCTTCGAGAAGGGGTACAACTATATGTCCAGCACCGAGTACGGCCCCTTCGGTTCCGTAGTGGCCGAAAAAGACGGCAAGTCTACCTACCAGGTGGCGCACCAGTACGCTTATACATTCCCGCCCAGGAAGATCAAGAGCCAGGCGAGCGGCTGGCCCCGCTTCGAGACCTACAGCTACGGGATCAGCCAGTCGGCGATCAACGGCTGGCCTGCCTACTCCCTGCTGAAGACCACGACCACGGATGAGAACGGGCGGCTGTCGGACCGGTACACGGACTTCCTGGGGCGGGTAGTACGCACCGTGGACAACCAGGGCGGACTCAACCGCGTGACGGACTATGCCTACGACAACGGCGGCAATGTGCAGTCCGTAGTCTGCGGCAGCAACAACTTCTCCTATACCTACGACGGGCTCAACCGCCTGGTGGCCCGCACCATACCGGGACAGACCGGCTCGCATACGATCACACCGCTGGGTAATACGGACCTGGTATACAAGACCAAAGACCCCAAAAACCAGGAGACCACCTACGAATACACCATCTACGGTGAGCTGGACAAGGTCTACCACGGCGCTACGCTGGTGCGCGATATAGACTACGGGATATCCGGCCCCTCCGGCGGACGGGTGACGGTGGACCGCAGCAAGATACTGGGCACGGCAGGCTGGATCACGACGACCAACAGCGGGTACGACAGCTACGGGCGGGTGACCTCAGCATCGATCGCGCACGGTGTGCTGGGCACGATCGGCCGGAGCTATACCTACGACCTGCTGGACAATGTGACAGCTACCACGGTCTCCGGGCCGCTGAGCTACAGCAGGGGCCATATGTACGATGTCTACCAGCGGCCCATAGCGGAAAAGCTGAACGGGATGACCACCGCTACCTATACCTATAACTCGATCGACCAGGTAGTGACCAAGTCGCTGGGCTCGCCGGTATTCCATACGGTGTCGTACAAGTACAATATCCGCGACTGGATGACCCAGATCAACCAGGTGAGGACCTGCAAGAACGTAAAGCTGGATCCCTATACGCTGTCCAACTTCCTGCCGTCCGATCCCGGCTCACTGGAGGAGGGGACGATCCTGCTGAGATTTGACCCGGTGAAGCTCGGCGGCGATCAGCCCACGGCCATCGGCGTGGAATACGACCGCAAGATCACGATCAACGATACGGTGACGAATGAGTACAGGTACGAGTTTGCGGTGACGCTGGGCGGATTCATGGGTACGGAGACCTATACGGACTCGGTGACGGTAACCTATGCGGGAGCCTATCCCGGTGAGGCGATGGCTACCCTGGTGACCTCCCAACTGCTGGCGCCGGCCGGGATCACCTCGCCCCAGCGCAAGCAGGAGGTATTCGGGGGTGTGAAGGACAAGTTTGACAAGGAGGTGCCAGGCCAGGAATTCGGCTGCAATATATACGAGCTCTTCTCGGAGGAGATCTACTACCAGGAGGGCAACAACCAGGTATCGGCATCCCCGCAGTTCAACGGGAACATATCCTATGTGCGCTGGCAGAACCCGCAGAAGATCGGCGCCTACGGCTATACCTACGACGGGCTGGACCGCCTGCGGCAGTCCAACTACGCGGAGGTGGAGATACAGGGTACGCCCTATATCCGGGCCGGAGACTACAAAAATTTCGGGCGATACGACGAGCATATATCGGCCTACGACGCTACGGGCAATATCCTGGGTATCGGGCGCAGCGGCGCGCAGAACAGCGCCGGAACGGTCTTCGGGCCGATCGACCAGCTCACGGGCTTCGTATATGCCAACAACCGGCTCACGACGCTGCAGGAGTCTTCGGATATCAACCGGGGCTTCATCAAGAGCGCCGTGCCGGTGTCCTTCACCTATGACCCCAACGGCAATATGCTCACCGCACCGCACAAGGGCGTGGCCTCGGTCACGTACAACCACCTCGACCTGCCGCAGCTCATACTCTTCTCGGACAACTCCCGGCTGCACCTGAACTACGATGCCAGCGGCAACAAGGTATCCACCGAGTACTTCGAAAGCTCGGGAGCAGGCCCCCTGCGGACCAGCTACTACGAGCAGATGGTGATCGAAGGCGGGCTGATGAAGGCCATCGGCTTCCGGGAGGGCGTGATGGGCCGCCTGCCCAACGGGGATATGGGCTACCTGTACTCGCTGCGCGATCACCTGGGTAGTACACGTGTAGTAGTGCGCGACAAGAACGGCGACGGGCAGATCTCGCTGCAGCCTGCAGCCGGGGAGCTGCTGCAGGTACAGGACTACTACGCCTACGGGCTGGCGCATGACCAGCCGGCGGCCAATGACCCGGCGGGCGATATAGCTCCCTATGCCTGGCGGTACAACCACAAGGAATGGGCCCACCGCTCGCGGCTCAACTGGTACGACTACGGCGCACGCTGGTACGACCCCGCGATCGGGCGATGGAGCACCGTGGACCCGATGACTGGTGCTATGCCTGGCTGGTCGTCATACAGCTATTGCTTTGCCAACCCTGTGCGGTATACGGACCCGAACGGCATGACACCGTTTCCGCCCGATGACTTCCAGGGTACGGCCTGGATAGACAGCGACGGCGTGTTTAACCGGACCGATGCGAACAGCAGCTGGCAGTGGAGCAGCCATAGCGGGCGGGATATGGGCTATGTCAGCTCACAGCCTACTATCACAAGCACTCCGCCTGGTCCTATGGAGTATGCAGTGAACCGGTATGGTGAGTCCATATCGAGCATGGGCGGACAGGCCCAAACGATGGTCAGCCAGGGCTGGTCCCTCGCCGGCCAGGTATTCAGTATGCTGTCCTCCCTCTCGATGGGCAAGGTCAACGGGATAGAAATACTGGGTGTAGCCCGTATACTGGGCGGCATCATGAAGGACCGTATGGGATCGGCGGATGTGATCATCGACATCGGCAGCGGGGATTTTCCTGTCCTGATGGGTGCAGGTGGGGCCAGCCAGTGGATGCCGGGGGCTATTCAAACGGCAAAGCTGGTATCTGATGGTGTGGACGCAGCCCAGTCAACCAATAACATTCTGAAGGGTATTATTCGACGGCAAGAACTGGGAACGGATACATCTGAGTATCGTGGGCATTTAATTGAGAAATCTCACTATATTTATAGAGGTCAGAAGCAATGGAAGACTAGACCATTAAAGTAAGTTGAAATGCGAAATTTCAGGTATTACATATATATAGGAGCATTGATTGTTTTCTTGGGATGTGCAGAGGATAAGGTTTTGTTCACCCAATACTATGAAAATCAAGAAAGCTTAATGCATAAAATAATTGGAGATGATTTGTCAAATAGCTGCTATTATGGATATTATATAGACGGAACACTCAAGTACGAATTCTGCCTGGTGGACAGCCTGAAACAGGGAATTGACCGGTACTACAACGAGGACGGAAGTCTACATACCAGTGCTTTTTTTGACAAAGGACAGATTGTCGGATGCGATACCTTTTTCAGAAACTCAGGATCTATCAACAGGATCGTCTCATATAGGGATGGTCAACCTAATGGTCCGATATATATATATCAGGAAGATGGTAAACTAAAGGCTTATAATCTTACACACAATGGAGACATATATTATATAAAAACATACTTATACAATGATAGCGACGAGAGTGTGGACTCTATCTGTACCTACAATGTAGTCATCCACACGAACAGGGATACGTTTTATACGGGGGATACTATGGTAGTGACATTCAGTCTACCGATCCAAGAGGAGCCACACGGTGTAGAGAAGTTCCTATTAACATTTGCAACGGACATCGTGCTAGAGAACGAAGCATTGGAGCCGGATTCTGAACCTCGAACCGTTACTTTGCAAAAAGATAAAATTGAAAAGAAATATCTCATGCTCGAACCTGGTACAGTGCGGGTATGGGGTGCGCTGAACTACGAGCCTGCATCGGTCAAGCTAAAGCAAAACGCCTTATCAAAGAAGTTCATTCAGGTGCTAAGAAGATAAAACGCCATGATCTGCGGAATAAAAGAGTCATTTTCGCTTTCCAAGGCATACGAAATTGTCCGGATCAGGGACAGGCGCCGCCCGTATGAGCCCTTTCGATCCGAATGAAGCGAATGAAGAGACCCTGCTCGCCTGGCGCCTGCCTGCCGGGGTGGTCCGCAATATCCTTCGCTACAGGGAGAAAGGCGGTAGGTTCCGGACCGCCGAGGATCTGAAGCGGATATACGGGATGCCCGAACAAGTCTGGAAGCAGATGGCCCGATATATCGATATACAACCATCCGGAGAGGCCGCTGGCCATATGGACAAACAAGCCCAATCTGCCCCCGGAGCCAAAGCTGCAGACCGCTTGCCCGTCCAGCTTGATATCAATGCCGCTTCAGAGGCAGAATGGCAGTACCTGCCCGGCATCGGTCCGGCCTATGCGCGCAAGATCGTTGCCTTCAGGAAGAAGCTGGGTGGATTCTGCTCCATAGCGCAGGTAGGGGAGACCTATCACCTGCCGGATTCGGTGTTTGCCAGGATAGAGTCCCAGCTTGTGCTCGCCAGTCCCTGGACGAGGATACCGGTCAACAGCGCGGATGCAGAGACATTACAGGCGCATCCCTATATCAGCTACAAACAGGCCCGGCTGATTGTCAACTACCGGGACCAGCATGGGGACTATGGCGATATCTCCTTCCTGGAGCGTATCAGGGTCCTGGATACGGCCTGGATAGCGCGTATCGGGCCCTACCTGGATTTTGCGCCCTGAGCTCAGATACTGCGCGGTACATCGGCGCTGTACCGCTCTACAAACTGCTGCATCTCCTCCACCATCTCCGGAGACCCGATCACGATGGTCGATCGCTGGTGCAGGTTTACAGGCTCTATATCCAGCGTCCTCATCAGGTTGGTAGTGATGGCCTTGCCTCCGGCCTGCTCCACGATCATGGCCATCGGGTTGCACTCATAGAGCAGCCGCAGCTTGCCCTGTGGGTATTTCCTGGTGTTGGGATAGAGGAATATGCCGCCCTGGAACAGGATACGGTGGATATCAGATACCATCGACCCGATGTAACGGAGCCGCAGATTCTGATCGCAGCAGTAGTCGATATACCTGCGCATCTCGAGGTCAAACTTCAGGTAATAGCCCTGGTTGACAGAGTAGTACTGTCCGCGCTTGGGTATCTGTATGTCGCGGTGAGAGAGGCAGAATTCCCCGATCGAAGGGTCCAGGGTAAAGCCGTTGACCCCCCTGCCCGTCGTATAGACAAGTATGGTCGAAGTACCGTAGAGTACATAGCCTGCGGCTACCTGCCGTGAACCGGCCTGGAGAAAATCCTCTCTTATGACATCGCCCGATTCGTCGCTCATGCGGCGGTATATGGCAAAGATAGTGCCGACGGATACGTTCACGTCGATATTGGAAGAGCCGTCCAGCGGGTCCATGAGCACGACGTACTTGCCCGACTTGGAGTCGACCGCCGGTATCGGGATGAAGTCTTCGTTCTCTTCGGAGGCTACGCCGCAGCATTCGCCGCTGTTCTTGAGGCATTCGATGAATTTCTCGTTGGCGTACACATCCAGTTTCTGCTGTACTTCGCCGCTCGAGTTGGCGCTTCCTTCCACGCCGAGTATATTGATGAGTCCTGCTTTATTGACTTCGCGGTTGACGATCTTGGCCGCTACTCCGATGTCCCTCAGGAGCCCGGTGAGCTCACCGGTGGCATAGCTGAAGTCATTCTGACGTTTGATGATGAATTCATCAAGGGTAATGATCCTGTGATCCATGGTCGGCGCCTTTTTTAGATAGATACAAACGTACGCAAAATTTTCCAGCCCAAATTATCGATTAAATACCCGGCTGACTTTTGGGGTAAAATTCCTTCCTGTACCCGAAAATACGGTGTTTGCCGAAGAAATGACGGGATTGGACGTGCGCCCTGCTGCCTGTTCCGACCAGGTCGCTGATCCATTTTCCCTTAAGGGTTGTTTACCTTTGCAGTCAAGAAACGGATCTTCGTTTGAATTCACTTCGCTCGCTCAACAAATACCTGTACCGCTACCGATGGAGACTTCTGGTCGGTATCCTATTCGTGTGTATATCCAACTATTTCCAGATACTGCAGCCCCAGATCATCCGGGATGCGCTCAATCTGGTCGTGGACTACCTGCAGAAGGACGAGGTGACAGAAGCCGACAAGGCAGCCATACGAAGCGGTCTCCTGCGTTTCAGCGGGCTGGTACTCGTGTGCGCGTTGCTCATGGGGGTGTTCATGTTCATGATGCGACAGACCCTGATCGTGATGTCGCGCCTGGTCGAGTACGATCTGCGCAAAGACCTGTTTGAGCACTATGAGAAGCTCGACCTGGCCTTCTACCGGAAGAACAGGACCGGGGACCTGATGGCGCGGATCACCGAAGATGTGTCCAAAGTGCGCATGTACCTGGGTCCGGCTATCCTCTACGCGATCAATATCGTGTCGCTTTTCGTGCTGGTGACCTATGCGATGTTCAGCGTCAATGCCGAGCTGGCTTTCTACTGCCTGTTGCCGCTGCCGGTGCTCTCGGTCTCGATCTACTTCATCAGCAATATCATCAACCGCAAGAGCGACCTTATACAGAAACAGCTTTCCACACTCAATTCGATCGCACAGGAGGCATTCTCAGGTATACGGATTGTGAAGTCCTATGTGCAGGAGAAGCAGATCGGTCGGCACTTTGCGGACGAATCGGATGTATACAAGGAGAAATCTATGGGCCTGGCCCGTGCGGATGCACTTTTTGCACCGCTGATGCTGCTGATCATCGGCGCCAGTACCATACTGACGATCTATTTTGGCGGCCGGCAGGTGATTGCAGGCACGCTGCAGCCGGGCAATATCGCAGAGTTTGTGATCTATGTCAATATGCTGACCTGGCCGGTGACCTCGATCGGCTGGATCGCCTCTCTGATACAACAGGCTGCAGTATCGCAGCGCAGGATCAACGAATTTCTGAATACACAGCCCCAGATCGTCAACTCGGGTACCCTGCAGGCGCCGCTCAGGGGACATATAGAGTTCAGGGATGTACACTTCACCTACCTGGATACCGGGATAGAGGCTTTGCAGGGAGTCAGTTTCACACTCGAGCCCGGTCAGCGCCTGGCGGTCATCGGGCGTACGGGTTCCGGTAAGACCACTATCGCGGATCTGATGCTGCGTATGTACGATGTACACAAGGGGGAGATCCTGCTCGACGGCAGTCCAATCGCCGATCACGATCTGTCGTATCTGAGGGAGCGGATCGGCTATGTGCCCCAGGATGTGTTTCTCTTCTCCGATACCGTCTCCGGCAATATTGCCTTCGGTACGCCCGGCGCGGAGCAGTCCCGCATAGAGGAGATGGCGCGCTATGCGTCGGTCTATGATGATATCAGCCAGTTTCCGGCCGGCTTCGCTACGATGGTCGGTGAGCGTGGTGTGACACTATCCGGTGGTCAGAAGCAGCGTGTATCCATCGCACGCGCCCTGATCAAGGACCCCGATATCATCCTGCTCGATGACTGCCTGTCGGCTGTGGACACGACGACCGAGCAGGCGATCCTCGAATACTTCAATACAGTCCTCAAGGACAAGTCTGCCATCATTATCACACACCGTATTTACGAGTCGCTTGAATTTGACAAGATCATTGTGCTGGACAGGGGCCGTATCATAGAGTCAGGCGACCACGAGACCCTGATGCTCAGCCGCGGATACTACGCCCGCTTATTCGAAAAACAAAAGAATGAGACCGAGCAAATAAAATAAGTTGGACCGCATATTTTTGAATTTATCGCTTACATTTGTGAGAGTGTGCGGTGCATATATTTTGTTTTGAAGATAAAACTTTGAGAAAGTGGAAAACGACAGGACGCAGAATCAGATGGATAGTGTTTACTCGAATAAGATCAAGGCGGGTAAGCGCAGAACTTATTTCTTTGATGTGCGTAAGACGAAGGGGGATGATTTCTATATTACGCTGACTGAGAGCACCAAACGCTTCAAC
Organism: uncultured Saprospiraceae bacterium; assembly: GCA_964537925.1. GTDB lineage: Bacteria > Bacteroidota > Bacteroidia > Chitinophagales > Saprospiraceae > SLDF01. The sequence goes on from CAZICV010000005.1 coordinate 199,594, forward strand.
GGTAACGGATACGAGCGCCACAAGATATTTTTGTACAAGGAAGATTTCAATCGCTTCATCTCCGGCCTGGAGGAAGTGATCAACAAAGTGAAAACCGAATACATGCCGGAGTATGACTACGATGAGTTCATGCGCCGCCAGGAAGAATGGGAAGCCCGACAGGAGAACGGAGATTTTGACGCCGATGAGGAAAGATACGAAAGAGCGAAAGTAGCCAAGGACGATGATATGTCCTGGTAAATGGTAGTTGTGAATTAAAAACGGAAAAAGAATCAGGCGACCCGGCAGCGGGTCTCCCTTGTCTGCAGATACTCAGGGATGTACGATGTATTTGGTTTGATTTGGCCTTGGCTTCCTGGCAGTTTTCATGATGTTTGTTGCCCCGGCAAATCCTGTATTATCAGTCCTACCTGCTTTTATTTCATTTTTTAAACTGTTGTTTTATGAACATTTATGTCGGCAATCTGAATTTCAGATTGGCTGAACCGGAACTGATCAAGATGTTTGCGCTCTTTGGTGAGGTCGGTTCGGTAAAAATCATCCACGACCGTGATACAGGTCGTAGCAAAGGTTACGCTTTCGTCGAGATGCCCAATGAAGATGACGGCCGCAGAGCGATCCTCAACCTCAACGATACAGAGGTGATGGAGCGCAGGATCGTGGTCAACGAAGCAAAACCCCCGTCCAGCTTTGATCGCAAACCGGGTGGATTCAACAAGGGCGGCGGTAGCGGTGGCTACGGCGGCGGTGGAGGATATGGTGGCGGCGGAGGCGGCTACAAGAAGCCCTACGGTGGCGGAGGCGGCGGAGGCGGCTTCAACCGTGGCGGAGGCGGAGGAGGAGACCGTCAGGGTGGCTATCAGAAGCCCTTCAGACAAGGTCCCCCGCGCGAAAGAGAATGGCGCAACGACGACTGATTTATGTCGGAAAACAATAGGCCGCTCATCTGTGAGCGGCTTTTTTTTTCTATTCAAGCTATCTAACGTAGACATCATGAAACATATCGCTGTATTCTGCGGTGCACGGGCCGGTAGCCAGGTGGTGTACAGGAATGAAGCTGCTGCGGTCGGACGGCTGATCGCGGACCGGGGTATGACCCTCGTATATGGCGGCGGCAGTACAGGTCTCATGGGGGCTGTATCGGATGCCGTACTCGCACACGGGGGGCATGTGGTGGGCGTCATTCCTCAGCGGCTGGTGGACAGGGAGCTGGCTCACCGGGGTATCCAGGAGCTGGTCGTAGTGGAGACGATGCATGAGCGCAAGGCACAGATGGCGATGCTGGCAGATGCTTTCCTGGTGCTGCCCGGCGGCATCGGTACACTGGAGGAGCTGATGGAGATCTATACCTGGCAGTACCTGGGATACCATGGGAAGCCGATCGGCCTGCTCAATACCGGTGACTTCTATGGTCCTTTTCTCCGCTTCCTGGAACATTCGGTGGTGCAGGGATTCCTGGATGCAGACACACTGGGCAGGCTGATCGTGTCAGATGACCCGGAGGAGTTGATGGAGAGGCTGGCTGAAGATATATAGCTGCAGAAGAGAACGAGTCGTTATGTGCTCTTTCGGAGGTGGAATGAACTTGCGATAAGGGGTCCCATAAGTGAAAATATCGAGTCGCTACTTGACTCTGATGAGGAAGAATGAGAATTCTGATTACGAGATTTCTACTTAAAGAGTTCTGAAAAGCTCTTTAAGAGCTTCGTTCGTAAACTAACTTTCAAGAGTTAGCTTACGTCTTGATAGATAAAGACTATGATCATATGCGACCCTATACCTTCCTGCTCTATCTGCTTTACATACCCCGTCTCTGGTCGCAGTGCGACTTCTCCGTACAGATCACAGCGAGCAGTGTACTGCTCTGCCCCGGTACGGAAGTGACGATGCATGTACCCGATACATTCGACAGCTACCAGTGGTACATGGATGAAGAGCTGCTGGCTGGTGCGACAGAGGCCGGACTGACACTCAGCTTCTATGATGCGGCCGGATCGCGGTTCAGCGTCAAACTTACAAAGGACGAGTGTAGCGAGCAAACCCCTCAGCTACTGGTCGATGGGTATGCATTCCTGCCGATCTACCTGGTCCTGACGGGAGGATTCGGCTTTGATCCCGATAGCGAGCAGTTTGTGCTTTGCGATGAGACCCAGTACGGCGGACCCGATACCCTGGTCCTGCATATAGGCGGGGGGTATGATACACTGATCGCGTGGTACCGAGACGGGGAGTTGCTCCCGGAGCAGAGCGGATCGCTGGCCATCACTACAGAAGGCACTTATATTGCCGTAGCGGCGCCTTCGGTTTGCCCGAACTTCCTGCAGCAGACATTGCCGACAAGTGTACGTATCGGGCAGGCAGCCGAAGTGTATGTAGCGGAAGACCAGGGTGTGTTGTATGCGCGGTCAGACATGGCGCTTTCCTATATCCAGTGGTACAAGGACGATGAACTGATACCAGATGCCAATACGGATACCTACACACCCACAGCGTCGGGTGAATATGCCTTCTATGCGGAGAACTTTTACTGCAGATCCTTTTCGGATACATTCAGTTTTGTCGTATCGTCCGTACCGGGAGCCGGTCAGGACTTGTCCGGCCAGATCTGGCCTCTGCCCTGCGCAGATATACTACATGTAAGCATAGCGGGTGCACAACAGCCTGAACTCCGGCTACACAGCATCGACGGCAGAGTGGCAGGGGTTTCCGTGACAGCTACTGCTGCCACCGGCCTGTATACGCTGGATATGTCGGGCGTCGCGGCTGGCGCCTATATACTGCAGATCTTCGGCGAAGGTCGTAGCGAAAGCCATTTGATCCTGAAGCAATAGATGCTCTTCACTCCCTGATCTCGAGCCTGAAGCCTACGGAGTGGTAGTTCTGTATCTCTACCCGCGGGTCGTCCTTGAGGTATTTCCTGAGTTTGGACAGGAATACATCCAGGCTGCGCCCTACGAAATAGTCGTCCTGTCCCCAGATCTTGAGCAGGATCTCTTCGCGGCGCAACACGTTGCCCCGGTTGCGGCACAGCAGGTGTAATATGTCGGCTTCGCGTTGTGTGAGGTTCTTCACCTGGTCCCTGAAGCGCAGGCAAAGGTTTTTGTAGTCGAATGTATAGTCGCCCAGCTCATAAGTTTCCTTTTCGGCGAGTGGCAGCGACTTGCTGCGGCGCAGGAAGACGCGTATACGCATCACCAGCTCTTCGATATTGAACGGCTTGGTGATATAGTCGTCTGCTCCGGTCTTGAAGCCTTCGACCTTGTCCTCGTCCAGTGTCTTGGCGGTAAGGAAAAGGATGGGTACTTCGTCATCGAGCAGGCGGATCTCCTTGGCGAGTGCAAACCCATCCCGTTTGGGCAGCATCACATCCAGAATACAGAGATCATAAGTGCCTTCCCTGAAGCGGTCCAGGCCTTCCTGTCCGTCGGCGGCCAGTACGATCTCGAATCCCTTCAGCCTGAGGTAATCCCGGATCACGGTCCCCAGGTTCTGGTCGTCCTCGACCAGCAGTATCTGTGCTTTGCTATTATCAGTTGGTTCCATTCTGTTCGTATGGTATGACTAACTCAAATGTGCTCCCCTTGCCTTTGGTGCTGGATACATGTATCTTTCCCTTATGGGCATGTATGATCTCGCGGACATAGCTGAGCCCCAGTCCGAAGCCTTTCACGTCGTGCTGGTTGCCCGTTGAGACCCGGTAGAATTTCTTGAAGATCTTTTTCAGTTGATTGTTGTCGATACCCATGCCATTGTCTTCTATGGCTATGTGTAGTTGCCGGCCGCTGTTCCAGGTACAGATCCTGATATACGGCTGCTTGTCCGAGTATTTGATCGCGTTTTCGATCAGGTTATAGATGATATTCTCAAGGTGCATCTGGTCGCCGCGGATTACGGGGTGTGTTGCATCCAGCTGGTATACGATCTCCCCGTTTTTGGAACTCAACAGGGTGGCGGCTGCGTCGCTCGCCTTGCGGATACAGCTATGTATATCGACCGATGCGCTTTCGAGCTTCATTTTTTCTTTGTCTGAGGAGGCTACCTGCAGTATCCGCTCGATCTGCAGCTTGAGCCTGTCTGCCTCCTGGCGGATGATATCCAGGTAGCTGCGCGATACGGACTTGTCTGCGGATACTTCCGGTTGCTTGAGCAGGTCGGTCGTCACCATGATCGTATAGAGCGGCGTCTTAAACTCGTGTGTCATGTTGTTGATGAAATCCTTCTGCATATCCGACAGTTTTTTCTGCCTGAACAGGATATATATGGAGTAGCCAAAGAAGGCGAATACCAGGAAGAGTACCACCGTCGAAAACAGCCAGATGCCCATCTCGCTGAGCAGGTTGTTTTCCTTGTTGGGAAAATAAACGCCGAAAAACTGGCTGTCGTTTTCAAGTTTGGGAAAGGTACGGCTCGGCGCTGCGTGCCCTTCTTTGCGGTCGCCCATGGATACATAGCTGCCATAGACCAGCTTGTCGTCGTAGCAGTCGTATACCCCGTACTCGAAGTCCGCTTCGATATTGCGTTTTTCGAACTCCCCGGCAATGAGGTGCTCCAGTATCTTCAGGTCGATCTCTGCGTTGGTATGTACCACGAAGTAGTTACTTGACACCTGCTCTACCAGGTTGACCGGCGGGATGCTGATCTGGTTGTATTGAAGGATATACTCCGCTACGGTCTGCAAAGACAGCGTGACGTGCTGGTTGAACTGTTTATCCTTGAGGTCGAACGCTTTTTTGAACCAGAAGAACTGCACCGATCCTATGCCTATCACAGACAGTACAGCGAGTGTGATGATGGTGCTGAGTGACCTTATCTTCATAGAGACGGACTCTTGGGCCGTGAGGTGATAACGTATTTTGTTGCGGAATCGTCTGTCATCCGTTCGCCGCCGTCCGGCTTATTCTTTGCGCACGGCATCGAAGCGCTTGTCCAGGATTTCTATGGATTGCTTGATGTTTTTGATCGTTCCGCTCAGGAAGTCATAGCGCACAGTCTTGAAATAGCCGCTCCTGGTATCGTATATGGAGGCAAACTTTTTGTCCATCTGCCCGCAGTCGTAGGAGAGCTGCTGTATATCCTCTTTCTTACGGGCGGGCGCATTGCCGCGATAGGTATTGATCTGGTTGCACAGGTCATTCTTGCGGCTTATGAGCGAGCGGATCTCTTCGACCAGCTGGTGTTTGTTCTCCCGGATCTTTTCGTCGTAGACAGGCTCTTTCTCTTTTGTTTTGGGGGCTTGTTCCGGTGTCTTCGCGGCCGGTTCCTTTTGGGCGGGTTGTTCTTTGCCAGTTCCGGCAGGTGGAGGAGTAGCGGATGAAGGTGTATCTTCTTTACCCGTTTTTTCCTGCACGGTCTCTTTACCGGCAGACTTTTCTTCTGCGGCTGATCTGCCGGCAGGTTTTTTTTCAGGCTCCTTTGCTTGTTGCTCTGCAGTGGTTGCGGGCAGATCCGCTATACCACCTTTACCGTCGTCGGTACCTTTGCTGTACACGATGGAGAGCAGCAGGACCAGTCCACCCAGGATCACGGCATACGGTATCCAGTTCCTGGCGGTCCTTTTTATGTTGCTGTCTTCCCGGGCCTTACTCATGGCGTCGGCGCCATACTGCGCTGCAGCTACAGGGCTTTCTTCGGAGAATGCGACTGTACCGGGAGGCGTATTTTCTTCCGGCAGGGGTTCGTCTTCTGACCAAGAAGACTCCGGGTCTTCTTCTTCGGCGACGACAATGTGATCCGGAATCTCCTCAGTACCGGGCTCCGGTCCGGCAGTAGGCAGATCTTCTTCCGGCAGCGGGTCGGGCTCTGGCTCTTCCGTACTTGTGTCTATCTCTTCGTGCTCAGTCGCGGGCTGCAGGGCTGTGTGATTGGACGAGTGCTCTATACCGGTTGCTTCGAGGTCATGATCCCTCTCTTCAGCTGCCTCTGCGATATCCTCTTCTTCTCCGGCAATATAAGGGTCCGGGATCTCTTCCTCATCCAGCCATTCATCTGTCTCCTCCTCTTCCGGCAATGTATAGGATGCCTCGCGCACATCGTCGTAGAATCCCTGTGTTTCATCCCCGGACGTTTCCGGTATATCATCCCGGTTATCGATGGCGGGGTCGTCTTCAATAGGAGAGAGGTCCGGCACGGTATTTTCGGCAGGACTTTCCGGTGCTTTTTCTTCTGCATCCGGGTAGACGGTCATCCGGATACGCAGCCCGGCCGTTTTTTCGGATATGACGGATCGCTGTTCCTCCGGCATCAGCAGCGGCGGCCTGGGTGTGGCTGCGGGTTGTTCAGGGGCCTGCCACTCTGCTTTCAAGGGAGGTTCGGGGGCTTCCTCGTCCCGGTTGACCGGGATATCCCAGCTGATGGCTACTTGTTCGCCGCTTTCCTGTGGGGTGTCAGCCTGGCTTCCGGCAGGCTCGGGCGGATTATTTTCTTGCCGGCCGTAGTCAGGGTCCGGGAGGACTGTTCTCAGTTTGATCGGCGGTATGCTGATCTCCTGGATATCTTTGCGCGTCGCTTTCCTGGGTGTGACGGTATCCTGGGGTTCGCTGTCCGCCAACCTGGCTACCTGGGCGCCGACCAGCAGCCTCGTCTCTTTCTCCAGCGTCTGCCTTTCCGAGGGCAGTATCCTTACCGGCGGGAAGGCCTGGATGATATCAACCAGTATGGCGGACATATTCTCTTTTGCCTGCTGGTTGAACGCCCTGTTGACGAGATCTTCACAGATCATTTCGGGTTCCATAGCCTGGCCGAGCAGTTCTTCGAGCTGAGTGGCCAGGAGCGCCTGGTACAGGCCTTCTGTACAGAGTAGGAGCCTGTCTTCGCTATGCAACGGACAGGAGCGCACAGCGTATTCCGGTTCTTTGCGCTTGTCGCCCATGTATTGGGTCAGGCCGGGCAGATAGGATTGCTCGGGGTCCCTTCCGCCCGATCCGTAAAGAAAGCTGCGTACCGCCAGGCTGTGATCCACCGTGAGTGTCTCTAGGCGCGGCAGGGCACAATGGACAGAACCGGCTACCCCATTATTCCTGTAGCGATATACCCGGCAATTGCCGGTCCAGACAATATAGGCTTTGGATTCGCGCAGCAATACAAGTGTGGCAGAAGCGCCCATGCCGCGCAGCGGCTGCATTTCTTCCGCCCTGAGGAGTATCTGCCGGTGCGCTATTTTCAGGAATTTGGACAGCAGCCTCAGCAGATCTTCTTCGTCCGGGGGAAGCTCGAGGGTCTCGTCAAACAGCTTGCGGACGGTCTGGCAGACGATATTGGCCGCTATGCCGCCGTTTTGCTGGTCGCCCAGTCCATCAGCTACCAGGAGCAATGTGCCGAACTCACCTACCTGTATCTCACCGGGGGAGAAAAGCCAGTCATTGGCGGCAGGATCCATGCCGATCAGCGTCCGGTCATCATTTTCCTGCTTTCTAGCTCCCTTGTGCGTCTTCGTCCCCAGTTTTATCTTCATCAGATCCAACATCCCGGCACGTATTAGATAGGTGCAATATATATAGCGATCGGGGACGATCACTGTACTGCCCGTCCCAAGTCCAACAAAGATAGCAATCTTGCCAGGTTGGGGTCTCTTTTGGAGGTATTTTTATATATAAGAGAAAAATATATCAGAGGCCGGGACAAGCATCTGCTCTTGTCCCGGTCCCAGACCCGGTTCTGTGTTAAAGCGCCGGTATGGTGCGTGTCACGGTAACCCAGCTCCCTGCATTGTGTGCAGACACGCCGGGATCATACATTGCCTCGCAGAGCTGGGCAGGCAAGTAGAATCTGCCCGCATAGGCGGCCGTGAGGTATATGCGTACGATGCGCTGTTCACCAGGTCTCAGGCTGAAATGTGTATAGACCCGGTCATCTCTGAAATCCTGGAAGTCGAACTTCACAGTCTGCCCGTCGCGATCCATATTATCCAGCCTGCTGTTCACTATTTCCCAGCCGGAGGGGAATACCTGGGTCAGCGCCAGCCGTTCGAGTTGACGGTTGGTCGCCGCCGGGTTGAACACCTTTACTTCGGCTACGAAATCAGTACCCTGTTTCAGGCTGGCAGGATCGATGGTATTGCCTTTGGTGTCCTTGTAGTTTACTTTGATATCCAGGCCGCGCTGGGCGGCTGTCTCCGCACCGGCTGCCGGCTGTCCGGTCATCGACAGGCGGGCAAAGAGTGTCCTGCCGGCCCGGTTGGTCAGTTCCAGCTTGCCTGCCGCCAGATCTGCCTCGCCCAGTGCCAGCAGGAAGACCGGTCGTACTGAGGAGGCTTCGGTCAGTTTGCCGTTGGCGATCCGGTAGGCAAATTTCACTTCTCCGCCCTTTCCTTCCTGCTCGTAGAAGAGCGAGATCGCGTACAGGGCGTATGCGGTGGTCTGTGTGCTGTACCAGCTCTCCTTGTTGAGTGCGTCGGCGATCTCCCTGGCCAGTCCGGCGGCAGTTTCCTGCTCCCGCAGGATCAGCGCCGCTTCCAGCCGTATGGCCTGGTCCCGCAACTGGGATCCATAGCTTTGGCCGGCGTTGTTGTAGCTTTCCGTCTTTGCCGATATATTCCTGATCATTTTTTTAGCGGCATCTTCCCTGCCCAACCGGGCGAAAGCAGCCGCCAGCAGCCAGCCGGAGGTCCGACCTTGCAGGCTCGTTTCCCGGAAGCGGTTCATCGCTCCCACTTCAGCCTTGCCTGCCAGGCTGAGTACATACAGCCTGTAAGCCTGCTCCAGATCCGACTGCTCCCTGTAAAACCCTTCATTGAACTGCCGGCTGCTCCAGGTGCGGGCTGTCGTAGCCATAAACTTCAACTGCTGGTCCAGCATGTTCTCAGGTACCGCATAGCCTTTCCGCTTCGCCAGCACCAGGAAATGGGTTGCATAGCTGGTGACCCAGTGGTCCGGATGATCGCTACCTGGCCAGTAGGCCAGTCCTCCTTTCGGATGTGCGAAGCTGCGCAGCCTTGAGATGGCAGCCCTTATATTGTTTTGTTGTCTTCGCTGCTGGTCTTCGGAGAGCTGGACGATATCGGCCAGGAATAGTTGGGGGAATGCAGCCGAGAGCGTCTGCTCCAGGCAGCCGTACGGGTAATTGAGCAGGTAGCTCAGCCGGTCGCCGAAGTTGACCGGCGGCACAGAGGAGACTTCCAGCGTAGCGGAGTTGGTCCCCGCGACACCGGGCAACGTCCAGGTCAACGACTGTGTCGCCCCTGATCCGGTTATTTCCCTGAATATCGTCTTGCTGATCGGGGGATTGGCGTTGCGTATATCGATCTCGATCTCCTGGGTGGATTTTTCCCCTCCGCCCTCGGCTTGTATACGGAAGACGGCCTTTCCGACTGCATTTTTTACCTGGACCGGCAGATAGGCGATCTGTTCTTCTTTGCCGTTGAAGCTTACATCGATCTTGTTGCCTTCAGGAAAGCTCACCAGCCCGCTCTTTTCCTCTACGGTCACGGTGGCGTTGCCTACTTTTTTGCCCATAGCAAAGAGATTGACCGGCAGATCAGCTCTCTCGCCGGGTCCCAGTACCCTTGGTAGCGTGGCCAGCACCATGAGCGGCTGCTGTACTTTGACCGACTGTTCTGCATGACCGTATTGCCTGTCGCCCGCTGCGACCACCATCACCCGTACCGCGCCGATGTAGGCCGGTATTTTCAGTGTATGCTTTCCTTTTTTTCCTTTGCCCAGGCTGAAAGGACCTGCAAACAGGACCACCGGTTTGAAACGGCTCGCTTTGGGCGCATCCTGCACTTTGCCTGCCGCCCCGTCCCCGCCTATACGGAGCAGGCGCCCGGTATCCCCGGTATACCTGCCGAGAACTTTGTCAAAAAGATCCCAGGTACGCACACCGAGCGCTTCACGGGCAAAAAAGAAGGACAGCGGATCAGGGGTCGGGAACCTCGTGATACTCAGCAGTCCCTCGTCTACTACGGCCAGGGTATAGTGTATCGGCCTGCCCTGGTGCTCGCTCACGGTCACGGTGAACTCCTGTTCTGCCCGGAGGGTGGCCGGCATCTCGATCCTGGGCTGCAGGCGTGCGGCAGGATTGCTGATCATGACGGGTACGACCCCGTACTGGCGCAGGGGCAGATCCGGGTTGCGGGTACTGTTTGGCTGGATGAGGGATACGTTGGCGTATACGTTGGGTATCATGTCACCGGTGGCAGGGATGCGGATGATATTCTCATCGGCTTTCGCGTCGTACCAGCGGGTGAAAATCACTCCGCTGCCGTTTTCGAGCGATACCAGGATGCGTGCTCCGGCGATACCGGGTATATTGAGCTGTATCTCTTCTCCGACCGTATATGATTTCTTGCTGGTACCGAGGGCCAGGACAACGGATTCGTCAAAGTCGAGGGACTCGTCGTCGTACCAGGGATATCCCGCATAGAAGTAATCGCCTGTACAGTGTCCTGAGGATTCGTCGCACGCACGCAGAAGATACCTGCCCCATTGTTCGATCTTCATCTCTACGGAGGCCATACCCTTGCTGTCCGTGACGACTTCGTAGGTCTGCCAGGCATTTACATGGCTGGCCGTCTGGAACCCGCTCACGTCGTCGCCATAGTCATCCCACCACCAGCGCCATTCGACCTGGTACAGGCCAATGCTGAGCTTGTGCCCTGCCAGTGGGGCGCCTGATTTGTCGACGGCGACCAGGTCTACCTTTTGGGTCTGGTTCAGTTCCAGCCTGTTCTGACCATAGCGGTCCTTCGGGATGCGGACACCTGTGTACGCGGAGAAGGGAGAATGCGGGATCGAAAACTGGTCTGTACTGAAGGCGCCGCCGCGCTCGAATACCCTGGTCTTGAACTCGATCTGCATCTTGCCTGCGGCCGTATGTGTCGGCGGCAGCGAGATAGGTACAGAGGCGTGGCCCCGCTCGTCCAGTTGCCCGTCGAACACCAGCTTCGGTTCACTGGTCAGGGAGCGTGCGGGATCGTCAAAGCGGAAGTCCCTGTAGGTCGGAAACTGGGTGGCTATGCGCGAGAGCTTTATCTCCACGGTAGACCGCAGACCCGACGCAGGCGCTCCGTGCAGCCATTCGGCATCCAGTTTCGCGTCCAGCCGCGGGCTGGACGCCGAAGTTTCCCGTACGCCGGGATCGAACTGTATCTTCAGGCGATTGGGTTGTATGGTCTCTATCAGCAGCGCTTTGGTAAAAGTGGCAGCGCCGACTTTGACCTGAAACACCCACCTGCCCGTCTCAGCGTCCTGTGGCGTATGCAGGGACCAGGCATAGAGTGGTCCGCTGACGGCGCGTACCGGGATGCGCGAAAACAGGCGGCCCCGCGGATCAATCAGCTCCGCTTGTACAGGCAGACCCTGCAGGTCCTGGGCGAGTGCATCCTCGAGAATCATGTTGAGGTAGATGGAGTCGCCCGGCCGCCAGATCCCCCTGTCGCCGTAGACGAATGCTTTTAGTCCCTTTTGCGGAGTCGATCCTTCTACGTCAAAGCGGCTCAGTTGGAGAGAGCCGTTTTCCGCCAGTTTCAGGAATGTCTTCCGGCCGTTTCGTTCGCCGACCGCTACGAAAGGACTGCGCGCGGTATTGAGTTGTATCCAGCCGTTCTGGTCCGTGCTTCCCTGTGCCAGTGGTTGCTGCTGGTAGTCGTATAGCGTGACCAGCATACCCTGCACGGGGGCTGCGGTCTGCAGATCGGTAGCGATCACCTGCCAGTTGTTGGCGCTTCCCTGCTTGGCGATCAGGCCGGCGTCGCTGAGGAAGATCATCCGGGAGATGAAGTGCTCCTGGTTGTAATACTCGGGGTAGCAGGGGTCTTCCCTCCTGTTCCAGTCATAGTCCTCGTAGCCGGAGACGAAACCCGAATAGTTGTCGTCATAGAAGCTGTAGATGCTATCCTCCGCGGCTGTATTGCCCCTATCGTTCTGTGGCCAGTCTTCGCCCTGTATCTGTGCCGCACAGTCCCAGAATGTATAGGAGGGCTTGAAGCCTATCCGTACGGAATAGAAAGCATTCGGGTCGTTGTCGATCATATTGCCCAGGTCTATGCCATACCGGCGCCACTGGCCGCCGTCGTCGGTCGTGGCAAAGGGGAGGTCTATGCGTTGCCGGTGGATCAGCCTGCCTACCTTCCTGAGTTCGTAACTGTTGTCATAGTCTGTCTGCAGGTACTGGAGTGTGTTGCCTGCAAATACCTTGAAGACCTCTACCTCTACCGAGCGCAGCCCGGTGGCCTCGATCGGGAGGATCGTGCCCTGGTCCGATGTCGTCACGATATTGCCCTTGCCGGCAAAGCGCACGGCGGGCCTTGCCGCGGCAAACTCGATATCCCAGGATGTGTATCCTTTGAGACGGTCACCTTTGGAGTTGATGAGTCCATTGTCCACGATGACCTGGTACTTGCCGGCTGCGATATTAGCTGGATAGACCCGCGCCTGGTTTCCCTCGATCATGTACCGCAGGGGCTGATCATAGCCCTCTATACGGATCAGGCCGCTCAGGTCCTGGCCCTGTTCGAGCGGGTCGGTCAGGGACACGAGTACGTGGGGTTCGTCGGAGGCGACAATCCGCACTTCGCGTACACTGAACTCTGACAGGGGCGCCAACCTGACCTGGGTAGAGCCTTTGCTCGCCGAGCCGATCGCCTGGCCGTTCCAGCCGATATCGATCATACCCTCTGCACCGGTCCTGGCCAGTTTTTCCGCAGTCAGGTGATGGACCATGCCGCCCGGCTCCGACTTTACTGCGAAATCTATTGTTTTTCCTCCCTGGCGGATGGTCACTGCAGCCCGGATATCGGACGAATCAGCCCAGTCCGAGGTCAGGATCATACCCTGGAGGGTGACTTCTCCGTAATTGCCGGGGTCGGGTGTAGCGAGGTTTTCCAGCCTGAAATCCATATGCTGCGGCCTGACGGCAAATCCTCCCGTATACGAGGCAGCCGCGTCCTCTATATCCGGTATCAGGGCCTTGAGATCGATCGTATAGGTATATGATGCGCCGGGGCTCAGCAGCCCCTCAGGTACCAGTACCAAGGTCCGGGTGTCTTCCCAGTAGAGTCTGCCGCTGACTGACGGCTGTGTACGCAACAGGGAGGACCTGGCTTCCGTACCTACCTGCTCGTCGGTGATCACCGGGTTGCGCAGGCGTATGCGGATGTCGGATTTGCGGGAGATGGTACCGGCCGTATAGGCTTCGAGGTATTTCTCCAGCGCCGGGGTCAGTGTTGTCTGTACTTCGGACCGGCGGCATTGCACAAGGACCAGGCCGAGGAACAAGGAAAGAAGGAGCAGGGGGTAGTGTTTCATAGCGACTGTTTTTCTTGGTCTGAGATTCAGGTGGGGTGAAAACCTGTCTAATAACGTTTGAAAATATACTACATTTCAGCAGGTCGTCATGCTGGTTGAGGAGGATTTAATTCTTTGCAGGGAGCAGGCTGGTTTTTCGATGAAAAGACTCGTATGATACGGGCTGGTAAAAGTCTTTGCGGCTTTAGTAAATACCGGTTGAAATGCTTCGCATACGCACATCGGTTGATCCGTACCGTGCAATATTGTTTATCTTCGAGGTCGGAAAGTTCTTTACTTGTTTTCTTTATCAAGCCCGGGAAAGGTTGCACTTAGCGGTGTATGAAAAGGGAATCGTGTGTGAATCACGAACTGTCGCGCAACTGTAAGTAACCATCAAAAGGCTTTCATCTTCGTATGTCCACTGTCACTGGCGGGAAGGACGATGAAAGCCGTTACGAGTCAGGAGACCTGCCTTTTCCGAATTGACGATGCTTTCGCGATCTGGAGCTTTTACGTCAGGGATATATGTATTTCTCCCGGCCCTGTGCCGGTGGGAAGGAGTGGTTGTGGCCGCCTTGTGGCGGGCCATGCCGGTCTCTCTCCATAAACACCCTCTCTTCTTCGGTTCCATATCACGCAGCGCTTTGTGTATGTTCACAAGCAGGACTTTGGTATAGCCTTATCTGACCATCTTTAAAAAAAACTTGACCGATGAAGACATATCTTATGGTTGCCGGTTCCACGCGCCGGGGCGGTAGGGGAAGCGCGATCTTATCACCCGCCAAAAAGAAATTGCACGTATGAGCGGCCGGATTAACCTTCGTTTTGCGACCTTGTCGGCCATGATCCTGTTGGCCGCGTTCAGCCGGGTCATGCCGCATATGCCCAATTTCTCGCCGCTGGGGGCTATAGGACTGTTCGGAGCGGCCTATTTTGCACACAGGTGGCAGGCTTTCCTGGTGCCGATCGCGGCGACCTGGCTCAGCGACCTGTTCATCAACAACGTGATCTACGCGCGCTATTACCCGGAGTTTACCTGGTTTTACAGCGGATTTTACTGGCAGTACGGGGGCTACCTGCTGATCGTGCTGGCGGGTATATTGATCTTCAGGCGAGTGAGCATGCAGAGAGTATTTGCCGGAGCACTGTGCAGCTCAGCCATTTTTTTCCTGGTATCCAACTTCGGGGTCTGGGTGGGTGGTACGATGTACCCGCAGACTATCGAGGGACTGACGGCCTGTTATGCAGCCGGTGTCCCGTTCCTCAAGGGGACATTGCTCGGCGATTTGTTTTACACTGGCGCCCTGTTCGGGACATTTGCCCTCGCACAGAGGCGATTCCCGGCGCTCAGAGCTGACTACCGTCTTGGGGCCTGAAGATAAGCGCTGTCCATGCTGTCATGTTTTCTTTGCATGCAGCTCGGGGTCGATCCGGTCTTGCCATTGCATGACAGTCGACCTGGACGATGGAGAAAGAAAGTATATACAGGAGCGGTTTGACGGTTGTCTATGCAATGCATGTCTGAAAGCGATGCAGGCAGCCGGTCGCGTACCACAGGAAGAAAGCCCGGATCAGCGAACGATATGGGGTCTGTCAAAGCCAAACGAACAAATACTATGACACGGGAAGAAAGAATCGACCAGTCCGAGACACATATCTTCAAAGCTGTGTTTCCCAATACGACCAACCATTACGATACCTTGTTTGGCGGTACGGCCATGCACCTGATGGACGAGGTGGCATTCATCACCGCTACCAGGTTCAGCCGCCAGCGTATGGTCACCGTGAGCAGCGATCGCATCGACTTTACGAAGCCGATCCCTGCCGGTACCATCGTGGAGCTTATCGGGCGGGTAGTGCATATCGGCAATACCAGCCTCAAGGTCAGCGTGGATATCTTCATAGAGCAGATGTATTCCTACTCGCGTGAGAAGGCGGTGAGCGGGCTGTTTACTTTCGTGGCGATCGATGAACACAAACAGCCGGTCCGGATCGAATGAGAGGTTCCGGGGGAAGAGTGGTTTTGTCCTGGTTTGCTTGGATATACGCGCCGGGTGCCGTATCTTAATAAGATGGACCTGTGTGAAACAGGGACTTGCGGTGCGGATTCCTACTATAGAGACATTTCGTCGCCGACAGCAAGAGGAAGGACCGGTGCGCGGACCGGTGAACCATCGACTACTCGCCTTTTCCAGTCATCCTGAATGTGCTTCAGAGGTGTTTTTCCGAAAACTGCCGACAGTATTCTTTGATCTGATCCCTGACCAACCTGAACTGTTCGGCGATTTCCTGGTCGGAACCGTGTGCATGTGCGGGATCGGAAAAACTGTGATGTATCCTTACTGCATTGGTAGGAAATACGGGACACTGTTCTCTAGCGTGGTCACAAACTGTCAGTACGAAGTCAAAGTCGATGCCGATACAGGCGTCTACATGATCGGAAGTGTGTCCCGAAATGTCCAGCCCGTCCTCTGACATGACCGTCACTGCTCTTGGATGTACGCCATGCGGTGCAGTTCCTGCGCTATATATATCTGCCCTGTTGCCTGCAAAGTAGCGAAGATATCCTTCTGCCATCTGGCTGCGGCAGCTGTTGCCAGTGCAGAGTACCAGTATCTTCCTGCGTGTGGTGGTCATACCAGTAGCCAGATGATGTTGATAAGACAAAATTTGGGGTCAAACCCAAAGATCAGCTGCAGGACTATGACAGAGCTGATGATGACTGCCGGTTTTCTGTATCTCAGGAGCTTTTCCTTCATGGTCAGCAGCAGCCGTTACCGGGTGAACAGGTCGAAATGAT
This sequence comes from uncultured Saprospiraceae bacterium, assembly GCA_964537925.1. Lineage (GTDB taxonomy): Bacteria > Bacteroidota > Bacteroidia > Chitinophagales > Saprospiraceae > SLDF01. The sequence continues at coordinate 215,617 of CAZICV010000005.1, forward strand.
CACAGGCGCAGGACCGGATGACCTCAGTGCATCCGCTGTGCCGGGTATATAGCACAGGCTGTCGGCCAGGCACTGTGTCCTGGTAGGAGTCAGTACAAATACCCCATTGTCAAAGTCAAGCCCAAAGCGTCCTACAGTCTGCCAGTCTGCACTGGCGGCAGTAGAAGCAGCAGCCGATCGCTTGGATCTTACCATATATTCTACTTCGATGTCCAGGTCTTCCGGACGATACAGTTGCTCCGAAAGAGCGACAATCTTCTCAAATTTCCGGGGACTGAGCCGGTGGTCATAGTCATCAGAGACCCACAACTGCAGGTTGATACTCTTTTGGGTCCTGGCAGTACCTCCGCAGTCGACAAACTGTCGTGAAACGATACCTATCTCCGTAAGATGAAAATGTGCGGGTACCGGGGTTCCGTCCGGGCTGGTAAAGTCTAGCTGCGATACCTGTTGCAGCAGCTCTTTTAGTGCAGAAAGTTTCATGTTATTCAGTGGCTCGAGGTTGACAACAAAGGCTTCCTTGCTCTACAAGTGAGGAGAGTAGACGCCGAAAGTAGCTTTCTAATACTTCGATGGCAGCAGGATCAATACAGTAGCAGATAGTGTTGCCTTCGATACTGCCTCTTATCAGACCTGCTGATTTGAGTTCTTTCAGGTGCTGGGAGACAGTAGGCTGGGCCAGAGGCAAGACTTCGACGAGGTCTCCACATATACAGGAGTTTACAGCTGCCAGATGTTCTATGATAGCGATCCTGGCCGGGTGGCCCAGCGCTTTCGCGATCGTCGCGATACTATTTTGGGCTGTCGTGAACCGGTCTACTTTACTTGCTCCCATTTTTTATTTTAATATTGCAATATTACGATGATAGAATCTATCATGCAAACATCCCGGAAAAATTCTGGGCATTGTCTTTGAATATAGATAATATAAAGCATCAGTTTAGAAAGGGCTTTAACTGATCCTTCTGCTTCTCATACAGCCCCCGGTTGCCATTGATCGGGATATGGATGGCGCTGCCACGTCCGGCCTTGAGACCTATCCTGCCTCCCAGGATCACACCGCCCACCAGCGCACCGATACCCAGTACCACTGTGGCCGGACCCAGCAGGATCGCTTCGATCCCGTCCATACTGGCAGCCCCTGCCAGTATCGCCAGGCCAGGTATACTTCCTATTGCCATTCCCACAAGCAGGCCCCTCCCGCTGCGGTCTCTCTTCGTCCGCAGGTCGATATAGTGGATATCCTCTACCGCCAGCAGGATGCTCTGCTCCCTGGTATCGGTCAGCAGTATCGAATCAGCCTCCAGAGACCGCAGATAGCCGATCTTTTTGCGATGTGCTTCGAATGTCTTCACCTCCGCCAGGCGCAGGGTATCTCCCGTTTGTGCCGCGCAGATGAGCGACAGGCATAGCATGGAGAATACAAAGCATACTCTGTATACTAACATAGTTAATAGTCTTTTTGAATGAAATTAATTGTCTCGCGGCCTGTCACAGCCGATCGCGCACCCTCTTTGCCGGTGTCAGTTTCTTCCTAAGCCTCTTCCTTAAAGGCTCTTAAAATCTGTACAGTATTCCCATAGTCAAGCCGTCTCTGAACGAAAACTCCAGCGGAAACGAGACAAGTACAGAGAACCCTACCCGGAAATGCAACGGAGTTTTCCGGATTTCCAGGTCAACCATCGGTCCGCCCACCAGCCCCCATCTGTACATATCCTCAGAGAACCTGTACATCATCATGCCAGCAGCCAGCCAGGTATGCACCCCGGTCCACGGTTTGACGACGGATAGAACACAGTGAGCGTATGATATCTGGATAGCCGGAGCGGGAAACAGGCCTGTCTCCTCTTCGACATACTCATGGCGCTTTCTCGGCAGATCAGCAATGCCTCCGAACATTTCGATCATCCCATGCTTCCACACCACACCTCCTACTACGATGCCGGTATGCTGCCCCAATACAAGACCCGCACTCACAGAATGTCGGACCGGGTACCGGTCATCAGTCATTACTATGGTAGAACTGTCCTGCTGTGCGACTGCTGTCATTACTGTGCACAGTAGCAGGATGGGTATGATGTGTTGAATAAGTATGTGATGATATCCACTCATATTAGTTCGTTGACCGGGTAAACTAGAAATGGTAATACAGCGTAGCCGCGGGGCCGATACCCACTCTGCCCTTAAAGGTATTCGTATGGTAAAACAACAGCTCCGCCTGCAAGCTCACCCTGGCCTCAGGAGCCAAAAGTGTAATGAACGGTCCGCCGGCCTTACCCCATACCTGATTTCTCTCACTCCAAATAAACACCACCGGCCCACCACTCACACCGCCCGACAGAGACAACCTGCCAGAGTAGAGCGCTATCGATCCGGGCCAGTACTGCCGGTAAAACACCTGCAAACAAGGGTGCGGACCGACAGTCTCCGGCAGCGGCAGTATACGCCACAGCACATCATAAGGTCGGATATAATCCGACAGCAGCAGAGACATTTCTACTCTTCCATAACGCCACACACTTGCAGCGAAGGAGATTCCCTCATTGATTCCTGCAGTGACCCCAATTGCAATTTTGCGAGGCCTGTTCCTTTCGGGTATTTGTTCTTTATCTACCTGTGCCAGTAAGGTTGCTCCATACAACAGGAGGAAAAGGAAGAGAACATTCCTTATTCTACGGACGCTCATATCGTATTGGAGTTTTGATATTATCATTAGTCAGGCAGGCATAGCTCCGGTCCATCACAGTCGGTTTATCCTCACTCCAGCAGCCGGATCGCCATCACATAGTACCGGTCACAGGCATAGAGCAGACCCCGCTCAGGATCAACAGCCACTGTGCCGCTGAATATAGGAGTAGAAACTCGACTAGGAGACCTTTCAGACCACATCACTTCTCCATTAAAAGCTCGCACTGCGTATAGACTACCACCTGTTGTATAGTACACTATTCCCGCATGGTATATCATAGGATATGCACCGGCGCCTGCATTGCTGATCTCCCATTTCACCGTGCCCGTAAGTGGATCTACTGCTGTCAGGAACTCTCCGTCATTCTTGTAAATGATCAGATCCTCCTCTTTTGCATACACGATGTTGGAGTTTCCGAAGGAGCGCAGGGGGCTCAGATACCTGTTATACCAACGTATCTCACCACCATTGAGCAGGTCGAAGCAGTAGATCGTATTGCTCCCCTGAAAGTATGCCTTATCCTCATGTATGAAGACCTGCCGCACACTCGACTGGCCACGCGGCTCGATATCCTCATGCTGCCATTCCACTTTACGCTGCGTCAGATTATAAGCCAACACATCTACCCGGTTACGTTGCTGCTGAAAGTTGTGCATCCGGTGCTGAAATACGAGAATACTATCTCCAGATACAGGATCAATCCAGGCATTCACACTTTCTATACTTTTACCGGCGCGGTCAAACACTTCCTCTCCCAATGTATAGATTGTATCGAACCGACCGATATCATCTAATGAAGCCATTAACAACCAAGCTTCTGTATCTTGGTCATTGGACTCCTCAAAAAACAACCTGTCTCCTATTATCCAAGCCCTAGGATTAGAGTTGTGGGGGCTGCTTGCTTGTTGATTGGTTTGGCCCGAGGCAGGGTTAACGGTCGCTCTATGTTCCCAGCTTTTGCATATCACATAGGACCCCGGTCCACCTTCAGCTACGGTAGTAAAGTTGCTACGTTGAAAGCCCTGCCACTTCCACTTTACAGCGCCCTCGTTATCGACATCGTGTAGTTGCAGGAAGGCATTGCCAGCAGGGGCAAAATTGCCTAGCAGTCCTGTACTGATCAGTTTCAGGTCCGGCAGGCCGAAGCTCGTATCCGGGTTCACCGGTATCCTCCACAGGATATCGAGCTTCGTCACGGGCTCGATCGTATCGCAGGAGGCCGGATTGATCTCACACGGGTCAGGCTCCGGCAAGCAGTTCTTGTCACAACCTGCCAGTAGTAGCAGGCAGGTCCAGATGGTCAACATACTCATTCCTTTCATCATTTTGGCCTTCTTTGATCATTCAAGTGCGCAGGGGAGGTGCATCCTTCCCCTGCGTATCACAAGTCCGTACTTATTGCTTTTCTTTCGTTTCGAAGAACCATCCTACATCTCCGTTGAATATTTTATTCAGTTCCTCTTTAGCGTGCTCATCATTACGCATCCGCATATGGGTAGTGCCTTCCATTTTTTGAGGCTCCCAGGTATGCTGCGGTATATTCATCGCGCTCTCTGCCAGCACTACGCCATCAGAGTCCTTGTGTCGCCACCGTGTACCCGTCTTCACCACGTTGTACTCTTCCTTGCACTTCACCTCCACGATCAGGTCCGGGTCCTGCATCTCCGGTACGTAGTTCAGCCGGCACGGCTCTCCCTGTCTTGGAATATAGCGAATCGTATAGTAGTCAAACCGTCCGTTGCCGACCGTACACACGCATTCCCGCTGCGCAGGCTCATACACATCTTCCTCCATCAGCGCTCCTATAAACGTACGGTACTCCCGGTCAAATTTGTCCATATAGTCTATCCCCTTTTGCCACGCCTCACGGCGCTTAACTGCACGTTTGTGACGTGCCATATTTATATAACAATAGGGATTGACCGGTATCAGGCAGTTGATCCCGATCAGCTTCCGATGGAGTTGGCGCTGTCTTTCATTTTCATCCACATGCGCCTGGTAGGTCATGCGCGTCTGCAGCGCCAGCAGAGCCATATCATGTTCATTGTGCTGTGCTTCGAAGGTTGGCTCATCATTCACCGACTTTAGGAAGTAGTTGATCGTCGCCCACGAGATCGGTACCGGTAACACAGGTATCGTTCTCGTCTCTCCTTCGTCTTCATACGTCACATTGTACGCATAGGTCAGTGTATCCCGCACCCCGTAGAAGGCCACCAGGTCACTCGGGCTCTCGTACACACCCAGCGTATCCGTCAGCATCGGAGCACCCACCTTGTATTGGTCTGTGATACCCGGCAGCGACTTGTTGATCAGGTACTTCCCTATATCTTCTGCCAGAAAGTTTGACAGCTTATCCTGCAACGAATCCACCTTCACCTTCTTGGCAATCCACCGCACAAACAGATTATCCGAGTTTTTGGCATATTCTGCCTTCGGACCCTCCGTCATATCCATCGCCAGCTTCCGCAGAAAGTCCTCGACCAGCCCCTGGTTGTTCACGATCTGCGCTCCCTGGTTTGGTGTGCCGAAGGTCACGATCCCGCCAAACTTACGTTCATGAACGTTGCCCGGCCTGTTGTAGTAGTAGTCCGTGTACCGGCTCACAATACCGCCTTGGCTATGTGCGATCGCAAAGCTCTTCGTCCGGTCATAGTCTATCGGCAGTTCGGCGTCTAGAAACAGCTCTTGGCGCAATCTGTAGGAGGCCGTCGCAATCGATGTCTGCGACTCATAGTATTCCGGCGCCCGGCCGTATACCTGCCGGGGAGGAAAATCTGAATGTCCAGGCACACTATCCTGACAGGCTGCCGCCACCTTGTCCCAGCTCGAATTGTTCCCGTTCAGCCCGTGTACCCAGTACAGCATCCGGTAGTCCTCAGGCGCAGCCTGGGTCGATATACGGGGGCTGTCCAGCTCTGGCAGTGTATAGTCCGGACCCTTCACACCTGGGTATATGATCTGCAGCGTATCCGTCACGCAGGGTGTAGTCACTTGTCCTGTGGCCGTATACATCACGGCCACCAGGCAGATTATGATATATTTTATGAGTTTCATCTCTGTTTGCTTAATGAAGTTAAGGAAAAATTAGCGATTCACCGACGGATCACCTTCTCGATCCAGTATTGGCCACCCGCCTCCGCCCGCACCAGGTACACACCAGGGGCCAGGCCACTGAGGTCTGCCTCCCATACCGTACCGCCCGGCAGGCGATGCTCCTGCGCCACGGTGCCGTCCAGTGTATAGATCCGTATCCGCAGTTCGGCGTCACTTCTCAGCTCCGGTAGCTCCACCCGCAGTATATCTGTCACAGGATTGGGTGACAGCTTCAGTCTCCCTGCTTCACTGTATTTCATCGGATCAGCCGTGCCACTCCGCAGGCCCGTACCCCAAATGCCATACTCCGAGTACCGCTCTGTCTCCACCCGGTAGATGCATGCCCCCGAGGGAGCCTCCTCCCGCTGCATCAGCAGCCGATAGATCATCGGGTAGCCTCCTGTCGTATCCGTATCGTACTGTACCACTTCCCTGCTCATCCACTGGCCAAGCCCATCATACGTATTGACGAATACAAGGCCTTCCGAACGGTCTGTGATCATCTCCGTATCTCCGTCTACCACGCGCTCACGGCCGCCGGACAGTGTATCCGGCGTCACTGAGCCCAGGGCGGCCAGCCCGGTCGTATCCAATGGCTCCCGCCACGGAGAGGTCAGCGGTACGGTATATATCAGAGAGCTGCCATTGTAGATACGCGATGTATCCCGGTACAGTACCGAGTGACTATGTGGAGCCACCTGCGGTACAAACTGACTCGCCTGGTCCACCACCTGCCGGATCATGATCGGATTGTCGCCCACATCCTCTGCATACAGATAGCGCTCATCCGCCTGGAGTGGCTCCATGTATACTTTGTCCAGAGCGGTGTAGTCTGACAGACTGGCATCCGCCGGGATCGCATACTGCTGCTCCCGCTGCACCCGGTAGATCTCCAGCGGTACAGCGCCAGACGGCACACCCGTGAGACTCAGCATACTGGCAGCCTGCAAGCCACCGCCTCCCGACTGGGCGGCCAGGTTGGCACTCTGCAGCAGCAGCCCGCAGAGCAGCAGCACCGGCCACCGCTTCAGCGCCCCGGTAGCCCGGTTCACTTGATTGTTTACTCGTTTCTTCATAACTTTGAAACAGTTTAATTTGTGAATAATTAGGTTAAACTCCACCGTTGTCGCCCTCCCTGGCGGCAGCGGTTTCTTTTTTATGCCTATTAAGCTATCCAAGGCAAATTTGCACTGCCTTTTCATGCAGTTTGTTGCGAATATCAATTCAAACACATATTTTTTACTTACATATCCTTAATTTTTATCCTGCTAGGGACGATTATGTCCCTCTTTGGTGCTTTTACAATTGCCGATCTGTCTAAAGATGCTATCCATCCACATCATCCTGCAGAGAGATGCCGGACATCCGGCACACTCCGCAGGAATCAAAACTGTATACATCGCTACGATCAGAAAATTCATAAACTCCATCACATCTCACCATAGCCACAATCAAACATGATATTGTTTTATTTTGACTAATTCTCACAGGTAAAATTATACAAACATTAAGATATCTGACCGGTCAATCTTTGGCAGAAACCAGTCATTTTTTGGCAAAAACCGGTCAGATCTTGGCAAAAACCGGTCAGTCCCTATATCTTAGCAGTGAGCGTAGCTCAATTCAATTCTTCATACGCTATGTTGCACGATACCATACGCCGCATCAGAGAAGTCCACAAACTGACCCAGGAAGAAGTCGCCGAGCGGCTCAGCCTTGCCGTACGTACCTATACCCGCTTAGAGTCGGGAGAGACCCGCCTCGATTGGGAGCGCATGCGTGCGATCGCCGAGGTCTACGATATGAGTCCCGAAGACCTGGTAGCATTTGATGGAAAATCAATTATCCAGACTTTCAATGTAGAAAGCCATGAAGGCACTGTCAACAACAGTGGACAGTCCTTCAATACATATTATGGTGCCGAAAAAGAACTCTACGAACAATTGATCGCGCAGCTCCGCGAGGAGATCGCACATATGCGGGAAGACATGGCATTCTTGCGGGAAGAGCTGGTCCGTGCCCGCAGGGGCGAGGGCTGACAGGCCCATCTCGCCCTTGTACGATCTGCATCCCCACACAGTTAAGAGACAGCATATTATCGGTGCGTGCAGACAGCACTCACTCTCCTCCTCTGCTGTATATGGCTCACCGCCTGTAGCGGGTTGATATATGTCCCCGTATATGACTTGAGCCGGGATACAGTATAGTAAGTGTATTGACAGGGGGTATTTGTTAACTTGCTTTGTTTACACATATGAGCGTGCTGTATATCCGGCATCCGGTTGGGATATGCCTTTTCATTGCACCATAGACCACTGGCTGTCTCGGGGGCAGCCCCGCGCCACAAGGCGTAACTCACCCTTGGCCCCACGTACCCATTGATTCCACCTATAGTTACTGTATAGTCCGGTATAGGTCAGTCCCGGGGTTAGTCCGGGGACAGTGTATGGCGGAGGTCGCCGGGTCAAGATGAAACGTTACACTTCTTAGCGTAGCGCATATGCTCGGCCTCTCATTCGGATATACAGAGTGTTGGCCCGCATCACGGTCCACCCTTTTATGGTTGCGATGGCACATCATCGCCTGCTCCGGTGTCAGTCTCATTGGGGTATCCGTAGTGGGGTCTTTCGCAATTATAGTAGTTGAGCAATTCTTAAAGCTGCCGCCTGAAGAACTCTTTGCGTATCGTCTGCATGAATCGCTGCACGAAGCCGATCCCCGCCGGTACCATCGTGGAGCTTATCGGGCGGGTAGTGCATATCGGCAATACCAGCCTCAAGGTCAGCGTGGATATCTTCATAGAGCAGATGTATTCCTACTCGCGTGAGAAGGCGGTGAGCGGGCTGTTTACTTTCGTGGCGATCGATGAACACAAACAGCCGGTCCGGATCGAATGAGAGGTTCCGGGGGAAGAGTGGTTTTGTCCTGGTTTGCTTGGATATACGCGCCGGGTTCCGTATCTTAATAAGATAGGCCTGTGTGAACCGGGCTACTTGCCGGGCAGACTTCTATTACCTGGTAAGCAGGATCGGGCCAGGCGATCAGTACGATCCCCAGTACTTGCGCAGGAACCACTCTGCCCCCAGCAGGATCAGCAGTACGAAGAAGAACCACTTGAGGTGAATGGCTGGCTCCGTGCTGCTGGTCTCATAGAGCAGGGTGCGGATCTTCTCATTGCTGCGGATCCAGTCCGGCAGCTGGCTGATCTCGTCCGGCGCAAGCGCCCGGCCGTCGTACTCGGCGGCGATCCGCCTGAGCAGCCCGTGGTCCGCTGTCAGGTCATACAGTTCCTTCTCGATCGGCTGCACGGTAAACTGGCCCTCGGCCTTCAGCTCCCTGCCGCCATAGCTGACCGTAGCCGTATACCTGTACTGGTCTACGGGGAATAGTCCCGGCTCCAGGTAGTAGGCCGTACCTCTGCGGTTGAACACGAAGTTGAAGTCCTTGCCGGAGCTGTTGGTCAGCCTGATCTGTACGTCGGGTTCATTGACCTGTTCGTAGCTCTCATTGTACAGCTCTGCGCCGAAGATGAGCGGTTCGTTCTCGTCGAAGATATTTTTGGGCTGGAATACCCTGAACCGACGCTTGTCTTCCTTGACGCTCAGGTACGTGAATGTCTTGCGCACCAGCTCGCTGATATGATCGAAGGACTCTGTCTGCAGGTAATCATACAGCTTCCAGCGCCAGATGCCTTCGGCTGCCAGTACGCCGGTCTTCTGCCCGGATGTGGACTGGAACAGCAGCAGCGGGTACTCCGTGCCGATCTTGCCGATCCGCTGTCGCAGCAGTACCTCTGCCCCCGGCCCGGCGCTGTACTCTGCGTAGGGTGAGCTCAGCGGTACAAAGGCGGTGATCTGCGCCCGGGTCTTCTCCTCGATCGAGAAGAGCCTGAACACCGGGTTGATATCTGCCGTCACATCGTTGGCGCCGGCATTGCCGCCCCTGGCCTGCAGTGCATCCTGTACATTGTTGAATGCTGCCAGGTCGGTCTGGTTGCCTACTATGAAGAGTATCGGCAGGCCTGCACTGCGGGCATTGCTCACGAGCGGCGCTACATCTGCATTGCGTGTGGGCAGTTGGTGCAGTACCAGCAGGTCGTAATCGGTTATCTTCTTCTTGAAGTCCTTGTACAGGGCGTGCTCTACCTGGTAGTTGCGGTTGTGCTCCAGGATCTGCCTGAGGGCCGCTATATCGGGGTGCGGAGAGGCTGCCAGGATCAGTACCTTCTGGCGGGCATCCAATACATCCACGAAGATCTCGCGTGTATTGTTGGAGGTAGTGCTTTCGCCGCTGACCGGGCTCAGGCTGAAGCGATACCGCTGCACACCGGGTTCGGCTGCATCGATAGAAAGCTCGATCGTGCGGAAATAGTCCGCCTGGTCGATGCGGAAAGGCACTTGTTCCACCAGGTGGGCCTGTCCGCCCCTGACACGGTGCACGGAGAGTTTGCTGTCCGTATCCGCACAGTTGAACGCACTGATATCCACCTGCACACTGAAGCGGTCGCCCAGGTAGGCGATCTTGTTGTGGAAGATCTTCCTTATTTTCAGGTCCTTGCGCTGGGTCGTGTCGCCCAGGAGCACAGAGTAGACCGGGAGTTTGAGCGGCTGAAGGGCGTAGAAGGGATTGGCACCCTCATTGTATATCCCGTCGGAGGCCAGGACGATGGCTGCCAGGTTTTCTGCGCCGTAGCGGTCGTATGCCTGCTCGAACACGGAGGCAATATTCGTTGCTTTTTCGTGCTGGTCCCAGGCGCTGGTGTCAGATACGTCTGCACCGAAGGTCCAGGAATGGACCTCATAGTCGCCCGACAGCTCGCCGGCCACTTCCCCCAGTGCCGCGTCCCAGCGGCGCAGGGATACGGAATCACCGGCGGCCCTTACGGACTCCGAGTTGTCCCGGGCGATCAGCACGATCGGCTTGCGTATCTCCGTACGGCTGTGCCTGAGCAGCGGGCCGAGCAGCAACAGCCCGACCAGGAAGAAGGCCAGGAACCTCAGGATGCTGAGTATCACCGGCAGCGGTCGCGGCATTTCGCGATGAGCTTCGTTGCGATAGTACAGGACCATCGTCAGCATTGCGCTGCCTGCTGCCAGGAGTAGCAGCCACCAGGGAGAGTATTGAAAACTGATCAGATCCAAGCAGACTTCCTTGTGATGAGTGGGCAGCTACGCTGCAAAAACGGCCGCTATATTACGACAATGCCTGTATACAGGCAAGTATGACGTGTGCATCATCGGGCCCCTGACTTAACGAAAAGCGCCGGTATTTGTTTTAACGGCAGCGTAGCTGCGGCGATGTACCGAAACCAGTCATTCGTTCGTTTCTATCCTGATGTTTTACCTTTGCAACTCAACCAGAATCTCCGAACGGATGACCCGACTACCGATCATTGCCTGTTTCCTCTTTTTATCCCTGCAGTCTTTTGCCGCTTACCTGCTGCTACCCATGGATGAGCGTCAGTCCAATCACCTCAAGGCCTACGGGATCACTTATATGGCGCTGTCGGCGGGAGCTGAGACATACTGGCTGCTCAACTACCGCGGCGGTTCTTTTGCCATACCACATACCAAGGCGCTGGAGAAAGAGTGCCTGCTGCGCAATGTGTCGTTTGAGGTGATCCCGGACGGGCAGTTTGCACAGATCCAGCAGGAGATAGCGGACCCGGAGCTCAATATGGAGGTCATCAAGCTGGAGAAAGCGCCGCGGATAGCGGTCTATACGCCTGATTTCAACGCGCGGGGAGAGCGTATACAGCCCTGGGACGATGCCGTCACCCTGGTACTGACATTTGCCGAGATTCCCTATGATGTCATCTATGACCGCGAGGTGCTGGAGGACAAGCTGGCTCAGTATGACTGGCTGCACCTGCACCATGAGGATTTCACGGGACAGTACGGCAAGTTCTATGCAAACTACGGCTCACAGCCCTGGTACAAGGAGAGTGTGCGGCGGATGGAGGCGCTGGCCAAGAGCCTGGGCTACAACAAGGTAAGCCAGCTCAAGCTGGCAGTCGTGCGCAAGATCAGGGATTATGTGATCGGGGGGGGCTTTATGTTTGCCATGTGTTCGGCTACGGATACGTATGATATCGCGCTGGCAGCTGCCGAGACGGATATCTGTGCGGATATATACGACGGGGATGCGATGGAGCCCAATATCAATATGAGGCTCAAGTATGACCAGACCTTTGCCTTCCGGGATTTCAGGCTGAGCACCAACCCGATGGAGTACCGCTACTCCGATATCGACGACAAGAAACGCAACATACCCCCGCAGACCGATTACTTTACACTCTTTGACTTCTCAGCGAAGTGGGACCCTGTGCCGACCATGCTCACGCAAAACCACACCCGTACTGTCAAGGGATTCATGGGACAGACGACGGCATTCAACAAGGAGCTCGTCAAGTCCAACGTGATCGTCCTGGGAGAGAATAAGCCGGTCAATGAAGTGCGCTACATACACGGCACACTGGGCGAGGGACAGTGGACCTTTTACGGCGGGCATGACCCCGAGGATTACCAGCACTTTGTCAACGACCCGGAGACTGACCTGTCCCTGCATCCTAATTCGCCGGGATACCGGCTTATCCTGAACAATGTGCTCTTCCCGGCTGCCAAGAAGAAGGAGCGCAAGACCTGAATGGGTACGCCCGAGGGGCGGAATAAAAGTCTGTATATCGGCTCGCCTGGTATTGCTGGCGGAATTTTCTCCCGAACCGGCTTGCTCTTGCTGATGGATGCAGGTGGGTACGCCTGTTTTTCCCGGCCGGATTGCTGAAAGATTTTGCGGACGACTATATTTGGTTTTTATCCGCCAAACAGCAGCCCTATGCAAAGAGCCAGAATAGCCGGAATCGGCTACTATGTACCCGAACGTGTGGTGACCAACCACGATCTCGAACAGGTAATGGATACAACAGATGCCTGGATACAGGAACGAACGGGTATCCGGGAGCGCAGGTATGGCCGCAAGCACGAGGAGACCACGACTACGATGGGGGCACGTGCCGCAGAGATAGCGATCGAACGTGCAGGTATCAGCAAGGAAGACGTGGATTTTATCATTTTTGCCACGCTCAGCCCGGACTACTTTTTCCCCGGATGCGGCGTACTCATGCAGAGGGAGCTGGGTATTGCACACAAAGAGGCCGGCTGTCTCGATGTCCGCAACCAGTGTTCGGGGTTTCTGTATGCACTTTCGATAGGAGACCAGTTTATCCGCAGCGGTACTTATCGCAACATACTGGTGGTCGGGGCCGAGATGCATTCGATGGGCCTGGATTTTACCACGCGCGGGCGCAATGTTACGGTTATATTCGGCGACGGTGCGGGTGCAGTCCTGCTGCAGCCCTCGGGTTCTGCAGGCAGCGGTATCCTCACCACCAAGCTCCATGCCGACGGCACACATGCCGAAGAGTTGTCCTTCATCAGCCCCGGTGCACACGGCGGGTACCACGGCGACAGGGAACAGTACGGGTTCCCGGACGAAGCGGCGTATGGCGGTATCTTTCTCACGCAGACCATGATGGACGAAGGGCAGACCTTCCCATATATGAACGGGCAGCATGTGTTCAAGATGGCAGTCCAGAAGTTCCCGGAGGTCATCATGGAAGCGCTCAGGAGCGAGGGGCTCGGCAGGGAGGATATCCATATGCTGATCCCTCATCAGGCCAATCTGCGTATCAGCCAGTTTGTACAGAAATCGCTCGGGCTGCGTGATGACCAGGTCTACAACAATATCCAGCGCTATGGCAACACCACGGCGGCTTCCGTGCCCATTGCGCTTTGTGAAGCCTGGGAAGCCGGTTTGATCCGCGAAGGCGACCTGGTATGCCTGGCGGCCTTCGGCAGCGGGTTTACCTGGGGAGCCAGCCTGATCCGGTGGTAGCCGACCGTGTCGGTCTGCAACAGCTTTTTTGACGTGAGGGTATAGAAAGAAAAATGACTGCCGGGCCGAGGAGCCCGGCAGCAGTATTTGCATGGTGTTCTGTCCTGGGGGACGACGGCTCAGTTGGCCGTATCGTCGAGATTTTCGCGTATCAGCAATGCGGTACTCATGGCAGCCAGTGCGAGTTGCTGTTTCTCCGGTAGCGCGGGGTCTATCCATACCCGGCCTTTGTTGACTGTCTCCACGGCTGCGACCACACCGTTCTTCTCCAGGATCTCATATCCAAAGCAGGACCCCCACGAGGTATCGCGCTTCTTGCCCAGCTGCAGGATGCCTTTCACCTGGTAGGTGGTCGTGCCGTCCGTGAGCCATCCTTCGATGGGCCGTGCCGGGGCCTCGCCGTCCGGGTTCTCGAGGATAAAGGTCCATTCGCTGTCGGAGACCGGGTCAACGATCTTGCCGGAGAAAGCACTTTTGTATTCGAGGGTGGCGCTGAAGACATCGGAGAAAAAATCGAGTTCGCGGCTGGTCAGCTTGTTGACACAGAACACTTCGAGGTCCTGGCCCTTGTCGTTGTGCTGCCGGAAGCTATAGCGTTGGGAAGCGCCTTTGAAACGGATGAAAAAAGGGATATCGTAGCCCCTGATCCATCCGCGCGATATGCGATCCGTGCGATAGGGACCAAAGCTGACTTTCTGGTTGATCTTCCAGCCCTGCCTGCCCGATACTTTCATGGCGGTAGTGCGCTTGGATAGGTCGTTGTCTACGAGGAGCTGAGCTGGTTTGCAACCTGCCAGCAGGACTGCGGCCAGCAGGCTGAGCAAAATGATTCTTTTCATGGGTGGTGCTAGTGATGCTGAAAAATGAATGTCATACCGGTGACGGCTGAGCGTGGTGGCCGGGATGGGTGCTACGGAGCTAAGGCAGCCTTTTGCCGACCAATGCCCGGCTGATCCCGACGAAGGTCCTGCCTGCTGTTGAGTAATGGGGTCAGCGGGTGAGCGCTTCTCTCAGGAAGTCGTTCCAGGGGCCGGCGATATGGCAGAGCTTGATGAGTCTTTCCGCGAAATCTGCTTCCAGTACGACCGATACGTCCTTGAAGTAGTGCGTATAGAAAAACTGCTTGTTGTAGATCAGCGGTTGTTGCTCTGCAGCAGCCTTCAGTTCTTTGGCAATGACTTTGTTCTTTTCGCCTTCTATCTTGCCGAAGGCGGTAGAGAAGGCAGGATCTTCCAGCAGGCCGCACACCCTGGCGGGATCAGCAGCCATAGCCTCCCTGATAGCCAGTATCTGTTTAGGGTCCGGCATATACACTCCGGCAGCCATAAAGCACTCGTGCGCGCCTACCTGCAGGTAGAGCCCGTCGATGAGCGGCGCGTTTTTCCCCTGGGTGGATATCACGGCGCCCAGATGTGTTTTGTATGGAGACTTGTCCGCACTGAACCGTATGTCGCGATTGATCCTGAAGATTGCTTCACGCGAGGTCGTCAGCATGGCCGGGTCAATGGCGGACAGCCGGTCGATCAGGTCATCGACCAGGCGCTGGAACGGGACTTTTACATGCGTCTCGTAGCGCTTCTTGTTGGCCTGGAACCAGTCGCGGTTGTTGTTTTCCTCGAGTTCTGCGAGAAACCGGAGTGTTTCGGCGGTGAGATGGCTCATGGTTGGAGTATTTTGAAGATGAGTTCTTGCATCAGGGCGCCTTCCTTGAGGCGGTCGGAGCCGACCCCTTTGCTCTTGAGGTCGTACTCGCTCAGCAGGAGCAGGATATCCTCTACCTTGTGCAGGGGGTAGTTGCGTGCCGCCAGCTTGTATTCGTTGAGGAAGTAAGTATTCTTGAGGCCGATCGCCTCGGCGAGTTGTTTGTCGTTCTGCCCGGCGGCGCCGTGCAGCCTGTAGACCTTCGTGAAATAGGCATAAAAAACCCCTGTAGCTACAAACAGGGGTGTCTGGCGGGGATTGTCCGTGAAGAACTTCCCGATCCGGAAGGCGCGGGCGGCATTCCTATGGGCCAGGGCCGTCTGCAACTCGAAAAGACTGTATTCACGGGTGATGCCTACCTGGGTGCGGATCACTTCATCGTCTACGCGTGCGCCCGGCGGCAGGTTCAACTCCAGTTTTTCCACCTCCTTGTCGATCCTGCTCAGGTTGTTGCCGATGTGCTCGGCCATCAATGCCGCCGCCTCTGGTGTGCAGGCGAATCCTTTGGATCTGAGCAGTTTCTCGATATAGTCAGGCAGATCGCTGTCATAGATCTTCTTCGACTGGAAGACGATATGTTTCTCCTCCAGCACTTTGCCCAGCTTGCGGCGCTTGTCGAGGTTCTGGTGTTTGTGGCAGAGGACTAGGATCGTGGATGGCGTCGGCTGCTGTACATAGTCGAGCAGGGCATCGATCTGGCTGAGTTCCTGCGCTTCCCGTACGATGATAAGCTGGTGTTCCGCCATCATGGGGAAGCGGGCTGCTATATCCGCGATGCCGCGTGCATCTGCATCTCTGCCGTACAGGAGTGTCAGGTTGAAGGCTTTTTCCTCCTCTGTGAGTACCGTGGCTTCCAGCAGATCCGAGATGCGGTCTATAAAGTGAGGCTCTTCTCCGTGCAGCAGGTATACGGGGTGAAACCTGCGTTGCCGGATATCCTGCAGGAGTTTGTCAAATGTGATAGCAGCCATGGTCCCTTAGTTTGGGATCATTGTTCTTTCTGGTTTTCGGCCGGATCATTTTCGGGTGTCGTGTACTCTTTTTGTTTGCGGCCGAATACCGATACGTTGATATAACGTTTGGGGTTGAGGCGCAGATCCTGCAATAGCAGATCCAGGTTGCGGGAGGTCTTCTGCAGATTCTGGTACAGTGCGGGATCTTTTGCCAGCAGGCCCAGCGTGCCTTTGCCGTCGTTGATCCCGGTCAGCAGCTCCTGCAGCTCGGCAGTAGCTTTTGTAATACCGGCCAGTGTATTGTCCATGCTCTGGACAGCCTGGTTGGTGCTTTTTACCGTCTCGCTGATACCTGCATTGCGCAGATCAGCCGTCAGGGCCTCCGTATTCTCCAGGATACCGTTGATACGGCCGTTATTGTCTTTGAGATTGGCGCTCAGCGCGTTGAGGTTGCGTGTGATCGCCGTCATATCCTGCGAAGCTCCCGCCAGGAGTACATTCAGCTTGTCTGTGATCCCGCGCAGGTTGGCAATGGTGACCCGGACATCCCTGACCGTACGTGCGGCTTCCGTGTCGTCGCCTGAAAACCGTGAGCCGAGCGTATCCAGTATCCCACCGAGGCTTTCGCGCAGCTGACCTATGTACTGGTTGAGGGTCTCGGGGGGCAGCATGGTCTCTACGAGCCCGGCATATTTGCCCGCGAGGGTATCTCCGCTGACCGCGCAGTCGCTGGTACAGAGGCCTTTGTAGATCAGGCTCACGGACTTATTGCCCAGGAAGCTGGTGGTCTGCATCATGGCCACTGTATTCTTTGGCAGGCGGATATCCCTGTTGACATCCAGTACGACGATGATCTCCTCGGGGTTCAGCGGGTTGAGATACTGGTCCTGTACCGTACCTACCTGCAAGCCGTTGATCAGGACCGGGGAGGAAAGCGGGAGGTTGTCTACATTGTCGTAGACAGCATAGAAGGTCTGTGCCCTGGAAAGCAGGTTTTTACCTTTGAGGAACTTGTATCCCCAGACAAGTCCGGCGATAGCGAGGACGGCGAGGATACCGATTTTTGTTTCCTTTTGCATGCAAAAGCAGTTTCAAGGTAGTACGAAGTGCTTTGGCAAAGGTAATACTAAATGGGGATTTGGCGATCCGATGTAGTATACTGCCCCTGCTACTTGTCGGCCAGGGCGAGCGCTTCCTGTATGCTGATCCGTTCTGTATCGCGGTATGCGACGATGAAGGCGTCTTTGAAACCCCGCTTCTGCAGGTCGGATTTCATGTCCTGAGCCTCTGTATAGCCGCCCAGTCCGCCTACCTGGAACTTGTACTTGTTGTCTTCCTTCCGTGTACGGACCATGCCTTTCGCCGGTTGAATCCAGCCCTTGCGATCGTCGGACTGCGGCGATACATAGTATTGTACGCAGAACTCTATTCCGCCGGGGACGGAAACTGAAGCCTGCAGGACTCCCGGGGCCTGGTCAGTTCCACGGTCGGCTACCGGGGCAGGTCCAGCGGCAAAGACTTCGATGGACTGCTTGTACTCTCCGAAGGCCTCCAGGACTGACTGAGCTATGGTGGCCTGTCCCTTGTCCGTGGAAAGCCATGCTTCTTCCTGCGGGTTGCTCAGGAAGCCTGCCTCTACCAGCACAGCGGGCATAGTGGCATGACGCAATACAAGCAGGCCTCCCTGCTTCACCCCGCGGCTGAAGCGCTTCTGGCCTACAAACTTCTTCTCGATCTTCTCAGCTATGAAGATACTTTGTTCCATGAAAGCATTCTGGAACATGGATAGCAGGATATGTGCTTCCGGGCTTTTGGGGTCGTATCCGTCGTAGTTCTTTTCGTAGTCGCGCTCGAAATAGATGGAAGCGTTTTCCCGCTTGGCTACGTCGAGGTTGTCTTTGGCGCGGTGCAGACCCAGTACCCAGGTCTCGGTGCCGCTGGCGCTCTTGTTGTTTGCCACCGAATTGCAATGGATCGATATGAACAGATCGGCATTGTGCCGGTTGGCGATAGCAGCGCGCTCGTGCAGCGGTACGAATACATCCTTGTTGCGCGTGTAGATGACCTGTACATCCGGGTAGGTCTTCTCGATCATCTTGCCGAGCTTCAGTGAGATCGCCAGGACTATATCTTTTTCCTGGACCTTGCTCGGGCCGATACAGCCGGGATCCATCCCTCCATGTCCGGCATCTATGACTACCTTGCGGATCAGGTATTCTCCCGGTGGTTTAAAGTAGATTCCTGAAGTACCAATGTTGCCTGCCAGAGCGTTTGTCGGTCTGATCGCCCATATCAGGCAGCAGGTCAGGATCATCAGTACAGGGACGACTGCGGGCCTCAGGGCCTTCGGTACCGGTGCTATTCTCATGGTCGGCTCTTTGGTGTAGAGATTAACTGTTAAATTTGGCGCCTTGGTCTATGTGATAAAGTATATTTCGTAAAGACTGGCCGGTCCTTTACAAATCAAAAACAAATATAAGGCGAAGTAACACTTGAAGTCAACACCTTACATAGTATTTTTTTGTTTAATATGTATGATCGCCGGGTTGGCGCCCGTCTCGGCGCAGGTGCCGGTGGCAGATAGTGTAGCTGCGGATACGCTGTCGCCGGTCTTTACAGATACGCTAAGGGTCAGATTTTCAAAGGATTCTGTCGACAGTGAGGTGATATACAGTGCGCGTGACTCGAGTGACGTGGACAACGGCGAGAAGAAAGTCTTCCTTTACGGGGAGGCCAGTGTCAAGTATAAAGAATATGTGATCGAGGCGGATATCATCATCCTGGACCTGGAGAAAAACATCGCTACGGCCGAGGGGGTGCCGGGTATGCGCGGGTATGCGCGCTTCAAGGACGCGGGCCAGGATGTAGAAGCCGACCGTCTCCAGTACAACTTCAGGACCAAGAAGGGCATTGTTTATTCATCACGGACCAAGGAAGGGGACCTGTATGTGCGAAGCGGGGTCACCAAGTTTGTCAGCGACGAAGAGCAGAACGAAGACGGCGTCCTGTACGGAAAGGATGGGGTGTTCACTACCTGCGACGCACCGGTGCCGCACTACGGTATCCGCAGCCGCCAGCAGAAGATCGTGCCCAATAAGGTGGTGGTAGTAGGCCCCGCCAACCTGGAGATATCGCAGGTCCCGACCCCGCTGGTGCTGCCATTCGGCTTTTTCCCGATCCTCAAGGGTGTGCGCAAGGGGATCATCTTTCCGCGTGACTACGAGTATTCGGAGCAGTGGGGTTTCGGTCTGCGGGGTATCGGGTACTATATACCGATCTCGGACCGCATCGATATGACCGTACTGACGGATATCTACCTGAGGGGGAGCTGGGGGGCTACTCTCCAATCCAACTACAAGGTCAACTACAAATACAGCGGCCGGGTGGAGCTGGGGTATTCCCTGCGCAAGCAGGAAAACCTGAGGACCGGGCTCGACGACGGCGTCCGCTCTTTCAAGATCCTCTGGTCCCACAACCAGGATCAGCGCGCCCATCCTTACCGCACATTCAACGGGTCTGTCAATATCCAGACCTTCAACTTCCAGTCGCTCAACTTCAACGATGCCGCCAGTGTGTTTACCAATACGCTCAACTCCAATGTATCGTATTCACAGCGGTTTCCCGGCAAGCCGTATACACTCTCCGCCTCGTTTACGCATTCGCAGAATACGCAGACGCGCATCATGTCCATTTCGTTTCCCAACCTGGACTTCCAGATGCAGCGGCTTTTCCCGTTCAAGCGCAAAAACCAGGGCGGCAACAAGCCCAGGTGGTACGAGGATATCTCGCTGCAGTACAACAGCAAGATGTCCAACCGCTTCGAGACCACCGATTCTACGCTGTTTACCCGCAAGACGCTGGAAGATGCGCAGTTCGGCGTACAACACAATGCCAACCTGGCGAGCAACCTGCGCATATTCAAGTATATCAACCTGGTTCCCGGCGTCAACTACCGCGAGATATGGCAGTTGAGAACGGTCAATAAGTACTTCGACCCCAACTTCCGGTTTATCCCGCGGGATACATTGGTCAATGCGGAGATGGACACGATCATACGGTACGATACCATACGCGGCGAGCTGATCACGGAGCGTGCGCCGGGCTTCAGGGCCTGGCGGACCATCGACATCAATGCGACACTCAATACACAGATATTCGGTACAGTGCTGTTCAGGCGAGGGCCGGTCAAGGGCCTGCGTCATGTGATCAAACCCAGTGTGGCATTGTCCTATTCACCGGCATACAACCGCGAGAGTCTCGACTACTGGCGCAAGGTACAGCGGGATATCTACGCGATCGACTCTGTGTTTTACTCGGTGTTCGAAGGAGGGATCTTCGGTACGCCGCCCAACAGCGGGCAGCGCCTGGCGCTCAACTACAGCATCAATAATATCTTCGAGGCGAAATTCCGGACACGCCGGGATACAGCCGACCGCAAGTTCAGGCTCTTTGACAATATCGTGATCAACGGGGATTACAACTTTGCGGCGGACTCGCTCAAGTTCAGCCCGGTACGTATCTCTGGCACGCACCGGTTGTTCAAGGGTATGACCACGGTCACGGCCAACCTCATGCTGGACCCGTACATACGCAACGAGCGCGATCAGCGGGTCAACATCCTGGCGTGGGATGCCGAGCGGGTACTGCTCAAGTTTGTCAACTTCAGCGCCAGTTTCAACACCGGCCTGAGCATGAGTACTCTTCGCGGCTGGCTATCCGGCAAGGATACCCCGGCTGCGGGTCCTCCCGCCCCGGGATCGACACCTGCAGCGGGCAGTCTCCGGAGCTTCTGGGACCTCATCGACGGGTTCAGTATCAACCATACATTGCTGCTGGGTGTAGCCCGTATGGGCGACCGGGATACTTTCATGATCGGTACCAACAACGTGCAGATCACGGGCGCCGTGCAGCTGAGCAAAAACTGGCGGATCACCTTCGGCAGCATAGGCTATGACTTCAACAGCAAGCGCATGACCTATCCCGATCTCGGTTTTTTCAGGGATCTCCACTGCTGGGAGATGGGTATGAACTGGCAGCCGCTCAGGGGGACATACAGCTTCTATATACGGGTCAAACCCTCTACGCTCGACTTCCTGAAAGTGCCGTATCGCAAGAACAACATCGACGGGCTACAGCAGTTCTGAGCCTGAGCGGGCGAGCGGATACGAATGGTTTATCGGAGGAAAGGGGCCGTGCTTAGCTTAGTCCCAGGTCATATTATTTCGGCGCAGGTAGCGGCGTATATTCAGCCAGAAAGCCATGAAAAGATAAATCAGGACCGGCGAGCCCAGCGTCGCAAAAGAGAGGTAGATGAAGTAGGTACGGACGCGCACGGCAGCTATGCCCAGCTTATCTCCCAGGTACTGGCAGACGCCGAAAGCAGATCGCTCCACTACGCTTTTGAAATTGTCCATACTTAATCCTTGAAGGCCTAAACAAAAAAAGGGCCTGGAAAGTTCCGGGCCCTTGCTAAGGAATTTGGTCTCAAAAGGAAAAACTACTACATAAAGATTGCTCAAAATAAGGATAGCGATCTCAGTGTGTCCAGCACTGAGGCCGACTCTATGGTCATCTCGCGTGTGTGTACGGGCTTGAAGTCCTCACCCTCGCGGCACAGCAGCGTCAACTGGTAACGCCCCTTCTGCTCATACTGGTAGTGAAACTTGCGCGCCAGCACCCGCTTGATATTGCCGTCGCCCAGGTCTACATAATAATCCCTGTCCGGGTCGAATCCCTGGATCAGGAAAGACTGCCGGTCCATGACGCGGCCTTTGGCGTTGCCGACCAGGACCTCTCCGGCTTCTCTGCTCCTGGTCTCTTCATCACTGGCCGGTGCGGCCGGCCGCTCCCAGAGGATACTGCTTTTCAACAGGTCTCCCCTGAAGGCAAAATTGGTTCCGGTGGACATATAGATGTTATTTTGTTGGGTTTGCTGAAAACAATAAAAAAGCCCCGCGGCTCCGGTCAGTCCCATGACCCATAAAAGGATCATTTCCCAGTGACGTTCGTTCATTTCGTTTTATTATTCAGTATTACAGTGCATTACGATTGGTATCTTATCGTAATGTGAAGCAAATATATTATTGATTTTTGTAATGTGTATGAGCTGGCCGTTTTTTTTCCATCTTTTCTGCGGAAGAGGTGGTGGCTGAGCGGGTAAAGGGCGGTGGCTAGGCGGGCTTTACCGCTTCTATCTCCAGGATATGCGGGAAAGAGGCTCTTAAGGGCAGGTAATAACGACCGGGGTGTCTTTCCTGCATGAGCCCGGACAGCAGGTAGGGGCTGTAGTCGTGCTCTGCGAGCCGGGTGATCTCCAGGCCGGCATTGCGCAGACTGCGCCAGATATCCGCGATGCTGTGCGCCCAGATATACTCGTCGCCTCCGATCGGGGCCGTGCGTTCGGCATAGGTGCCTTCCACATGTTCATGATCCGGTCGGCCCTGGTTGAAATAGTCGTACATGATGGACGGCTCTGCGGCCAGGTCGATCGTGGAGAAGGCCGGGTGAAACTCCGCCATGTAGAACCTGCCTCCGGCCACCAGGCTGTCGGCGATCACACCTGCCCAGGCATCCAGGTCCGGAAGCCAGCAAATGACCCCGTAGGATGTGTAGACCAGGTCGAACTGTGTGGTTATGTACCTGCGTGTATCATATACATTGCAACAGATGAAGTCGACAGGTATGCCGGTCTTCGCGGACAGGTCACGGGCAAAGCTGATGGCTTCGTCAGACAGGTCGATAGCGGTCACCTGCGCCCCTTTGCGGGCCAGGCTGATACTGTCCTGGCCGAAATGGCACTGTAGGTGCAGGATGTGTTGGCCACGGATATCCCCCAGCCCGGCAAGCTCGATCTCCCGGAGCGACTCTTTGCCCTGTATGAAGGCTTCGTTGTCGTAGAAGCTGCTTTTGACGTGCACGGGAGTCTTGTCGTTCCAAAGGCGGCGGTTTGCTTCGAAGTACGGGTTGTTGTCCATGATTTTGGTGGCTGTTGTGCTGGCGGCAAAATACCCATATTTCGCCGGATGGCAGATTAAGTACTATCTTTGGAGACGTTTATCAACATTCATATCCCCCTCTTCATGGAAGAAAATACGACGCCCAACCAGATCAATATAGAGCTCACCGAAGATGTAGCCGAGGGTATCTACAGCAATCTCGCCATCATTTCCCACAGCCATTCAGAGTTTGTGCTTGATTTTATCCGGCTCATGCCCAATGTACCTAAGGCCAGGGTCAAGGCCCGGATGATACTCACCCCGACACATGCCAAGAGATTGATGAAGGCGCTGGCGGACAATGTCAAAAAGTATGAGGCGCAGTTTGGTGTGATCCAGGACCCTGAGCCCCCGTCTTTTCCACCTATGAACTTCAATACGCCCCAGGCCCAGGCCTGATCGGGACTGTCTTAACATACTTTAACGGACTTTAACGGCCCCTGCTCCCTGCGGTCAGGGTATTTTTGATATTTTACCGGGGTAAATCCCTAAAATGATCCCTTGCTCATGAAGAAATGGGTTCTTCCGTTGGTTGCGCTGGCAGCCATTGCCTTTGGTATTTATTATTTCAGCAAAGATCCTGTGCGGGCGGAGAGCGGCAAGCCGCTCGAATATACGGTGCGTAAGGGCCCTTTTCGCTTGTCGGTGAAAGCCACCGGGGAACTGCAGGCCAAAAACTCAAAGAAGATCACCGGGCCGACCAGCATGCAGCAGGTAGATATTTACCAGACTACCATCGAAAACCTGGTGCCTGAGGGTACGGTCGTGAAGAAGGGCGATTTCATCGCTTCGCTCAACCGTACGGAGCTAGCCAATCGCATGAAGGATGTCAGTACTGAGATAGACAAGGTGATGACACAGCTCGAACAGGCCCGGATCGATACGGCTATCGAGCTGAGGGGATTGCGCGACCAGATCGTCAACCTTGAGTTTTCGCGTAAAGAAAAAGAACTGCTGGAACAGCAGAGCCGGTATGAACCGGAAATGGTCATCCGCCAGGCGCGTATGGAACTGGAGCGGACCGAACGCGATCTTGAGCAGACGCTGGAGAAGCTCAAGCTCAAGGAGCAGCAGGCAAAGGCGCGTATGGACGAGATCACGACTTCGCTGCGACAGCAACAGAACAGGATGCAGCAGCTGCAGGATGTGGCCCAGGAGTTTACCATACTGGCGCCTGAAGACGGTATGGTGATCTATGCGCGCAGCTGGAACGGCAAGATCACTTCCGGGAGCCAGATCAATGCCTGGGACCCGACTATCGCCGAGCTGCCCGACTTGTCCAATATGATCACCAAGTCCTATATCAACGAGGTGGACATCAACAAGGTCCGTGTAGGGCTGGATGCAATGATCAAAGTGGATGCCCTGCCGGACCGGAGCTACAAGGGGCGGGTCATCCAGGTGGCCAATGTGGGTGAGGAACTCAGGGGATTTGACTCGAAGGTGTTTGAGGTGCTGATCCAGATAGAAGAGCTGGATTCCCTCATGCGTCCTGCCATGACTACCGGTACGGAGATCTTTGTAGACGACTACCAGGATGTCATAGCTATACCGATCGAGGGACTTATGGTTGACAGTTTCAGTTACGTATTTGTCTCGCGCGGCGGCGGCGCCGTGCGCCAGGAGGTGATACCCGGTATATCCGGCGACGCAGAGGTGATCATAGACCACGGGCTGGAAGACGGGGACCGTATCCTGCTGTCAGCACCACAGGAAGGAGACAAGCTCGAAATGGTACGTATCGACCCGGCTAAGAAGGAGGAGATACTCGCCCAGCAGCAAACCGAGCGGAAAAAACGCCAGGAACGATATGCCGAGAAGGAGCGGGCCGCCAAGAAAATGACAGCGCCTGATATGAAGGAAGACGGCGGGGGACCAGTCCATATCATCATCAACTAAGCCGCTCGTGCAGAGGATATTGTTCAACTTCCAGCTGGCGCTCGAAGGTGTGGGGGCCAACAAGCTGCGCGGCTTTCTGACTGCGCTGGGTATCGTCTTCGGTGTGGCCGCCGTGATCGCCATGATGGCGATCGGTACCGGTGCTAAACAGGCGATCCTGGAACAAATGCGGCTGATCGGTACGAACAACATTGTACTGACCTCGCTGACCGAACTCCCCGAAGACCAGGAGCAGAATACCTCCGGCTCAGGGCAGAACTCCGGCAACGGCGGTAAGCGCAAGTGGTCGCCCGGGCTGACACTGGACGACCTGGAGGTCATCCGGGAGCATCTGCCCGGCGTCAGCGTCGTCAGCCCGGAGATCGTGATCAATACCTCGGCTATATACGGCGGCAAACTGCGCAAGGCGAGGTGCATAGGCGTGGACAATGCTTTTTTTGAGCTCAACAACCTGGAGCTTAGCCGTGGCCAGTTCTTCCACCCGGTACACAGCAGCACCGGCGAATCCGTCTGTATCATAGGCAAGAATATCCAGACCTATTTTTTCCCGCAGGGAGATCCGGTCGGTCAGCTCATCAAGTGCGGCAATGTATGGCTCCGCGTGATCGGTGTGCTCGACAAGCGGCTCGCTGCATCTGAAAACCTCTCCGAACTGGGTATACGCGATCTCAACGACGATATCTATGTGCCGCTTCACACGGCGCTGATACGGTTTGAAAACCGCTCATTCATTCGCCAGACCCACCTGGGCGGTCGCCGTGGGCGCAACAACAACCAGCAAACACGCAACTATCACCAGGTGGATCGGGCTACTATCCAGATGGATGACTCGGAGCATCTGCGGGCGGGTGCAGACTATATCGCGCGTATGCTGAAGCGGAGGCACCGGGAGGTGCTCGATGTGCAGGTAGAAGTGCCCGAACTGCTCCTGCAACAGCAGCAGAAAACCCAGGAGACCTTCAATATGGTACTGGCGGTGATAGCCGGTATATCGCTCCTGGTAGGCGGTATCGGTATCATGAACATCATGCTTGCGTCCGTACTGGAACGGATCAAGGAGATCGGTGTGCGGCGGTCGATGGGCGCCTATCGCAGCGATATCATATACCAGTTCCTCTTCGAATCTGTTTTCATCAGCCTGCTGGGCGGTCTGTGCGGGGTCTTGCTGGGCGTAGTCTCTGCCCGCTTGATCGCGTCTTCTGCAGATATCCCTACGATCATCACGCCGTTTTCCATAGTAATCTCATTCGGGGTAGCTGCCTCTGTCGGCCTGATCTTCGGGATCATCCCTGCACGGCGCGCGGCCAGACAGGACCCTATCAAAGCATTGAGAACGGAATAATACACCCAAACCCTCCGTATTCATGAAGACACAATTGTCCCTGGTATTGCTTTGTATCCTCGTATTCGCGGCAAGCAGGCGCTTGCCTGCACAGCAACTTGCCCTGGATCTGTATGAAGTGATCCGTCTCGCCCAGGGCGAGGCGCCGGATGTGCTGCTCACGCGTACCAGGTTGAGCAATAGTTACTGGCAGTACCAGTCCTACAAGGCCAACTACAGGCCTCTTATCTCACTGAACGGCCAGCTGCCTACGATGGACCGTATCATCGTACCGGTCACGCAGCCGGATGGTACGGATCTGTTCCTGCCGAGGTCGCTGATGTCCAATTCGCTCAATCTCGGTATCTCCCAGGATATCGCGCTCACTGGCGGTAGTGTATTCCTGGGCACAGGCCTGAGGAGGCTAGATATATTCCGGACCACAGCCAACCAGGGCTCCATATCCTGGCTGAGTACGCCTTTGACGATCGGTATATCGCAGCCTTTCTACCGGTTCAATACACTTCGGTGGGACAAGCGTACGGAGCCGCTCAGGTACGAAGAGGCCAGGAGCAGGTACAGCGAGGAGATGGAGCGTATCGCCTACGATGCAGTGGTACTCTTCTTTGAAGTATACCGCAGCCAGCAGATCCTCCAGGCCGCTCATTTTGACAAGGCCAATGCCGATACCCTACTGGAGATATCCAGGGGGCGGTTTGAAGTGGGGCGAATCGCGGAGACGGAGCTGCTCCAGATCGAACTGAGCAGTATGAACGCAGGCGACGCCATTGCGGAAGCCCAGCTCAATCTCCAGACGAGCACGGAGCGGCTGCGCAATTTCCTGGGTATCAAGACAGCGGTCACGTTTGACGTGACGCTGCCTGAAGACCTTCCGAAAGTAGATATCCCGGCGGACCTGGCCCTGTCCTATGCACGCCGCTACCGGAGTGAGACGGTCGCTTTTCAGCGGAGGCTGATCGAAGCCGATCGCGAGGTAGACCGGGCGATCAAATCGAGCGGCTTCAGCCTCGACCTGGTGGGCTCAGTAGGTCTGAGCCAGACGGCGCCGGATCTCAATACCGCCTATCGCAGCCCGCTGGACCAGGAGCAGGTCGCCGTCAGCCTGCAGGTCCCGATCGCCGACTGGGGCAAGGCCCGGTCCCGCAGAGAGACCGCCCGTTCCAACAGGGAACTGGTGCGTATGAATGTAGAGCAGGAGCAGATCAGCTTTGAACGCGAGATACTGCTGAGGGTGCAGCAGTTTGAACTCATCACCAATCGCGTGG
Source organism: uncultured Saprospiraceae bacterium (assembly GCA_964537925.1). Lineage (GTDB taxonomy): Bacteria > Bacteroidota > Bacteroidia > Chitinophagales > Saprospiraceae > SLDF01. Next base: position 243,447 of record CAZICV010000005.1, read on the forward strand.
GACTTGCTTCCAGGGCATACGAAGTAGCGGTCAAACGCCAGGAACTCACACGGCAGCGCTACCTGATCGGCAAGATCGGTATCACCGACCTCAATATCGCGTTATCAGAACAGGATCGCGCCCGCCGGGGCTTCATAGAAGCCCAGAGGTCTTTCTGGGTCGCTCTCTACGAGATACGCGGACTCACCTTGTATGACTTTGCAGCTGGCAAACCCCTGATAGCGGAAGAATAAGTCTATGCGTAGGCGCCGGCGCCAGACGCCGGAAATAAAGAAAGGTGTACGGACATATGATCTGTACACCTTTCTTTATGATCTCCTGCCGGGGCAGGGTCGGTTTGCTTTGTTTAGTCGGATGAACCGTCCCGGGTGCCGCGCTCTACGGCGTAGGCGCCGATCCTGTTCCCGTTTACCAGTCCTTTTTCACAGTCAAACCTGTAGTGGATGCAGCCGTAGATGCGTGATACGGAAGCTTCCGCAGCCCATGCTTTCATCTTTTCGGTCTCAGCCGGGAAGACATAGGAGAGCACTTCTGCCGCTGCTCCCGAGAAGGTAGAGTGCCCGGAAGTATAAGCCGGGAAATTGGGCGTGCCCACTACGGTACGGACCTTGGCGTCCATCTGGTGCGGACGCGGGTAGTAGTAATAGTACTTCACGTCCCAGCAGCTGATACCTGCGTCCATCATGGCTGTATTGACCAGTGCCATCGTACGGGCCGCCCTGATCTCACTTTGCTTGTAGTCGTAGATCAGATCGCCGGCGCGGCGGTTCCAGTGGCCCGGAGGCGTGTAACTGCCAGGTCCATCCGCCCAGAATGTGGCTATCCTGTGCTGCTCACGTGTCAGGTTGGTCGCATAACCACGCAGCTCTTCCATGTCCTGGTTGAATTCGGGGCTGCCGACGGCCGGAGGGGCGGGAAGTCTCAGCGCTACCAACTCACTGTGTCCGAAGTTCCAGGTTTTTACATTTCCGAAATTGGGCAGCATGGGTGGTCTGCCTGGCTTGTCGAGGCTGCCCCATACCGGGGTGATGCCGCGTGACTGCGCATCGGTGATCAGCCCCGGTACCAGTGATTGGTTGTTGGCCTGGCCCATACCGTCGGCTCTTGCGCGATCCATTACTTTGCCTCCTACCTTGCGGCCGAGGGCGGCTCCTTCCGTTACCGCTACGGGCAGGCTTCTGCCCGACTGCCGGTCTGCTTCCTGGTGCTCGGCGACGAGTTGGTTGATATAGTCTACTTCACCGGGGAACATAGCCCGGAGGATCTCAGCCGATGCGGTGGCGACTACTGCTGCCTCAGACGGATAAGAGGGCAGGTCGTATACAGGCAGGTGACTTTGGACGGAGGCGTCCAGCTGGCCAGGCCGCGGTGTATTGTACAGGTGTTTGTAGTGCCATGTCGCGACAAGCGCATCATACTGTGCTACGGACAGGTAAGCCAGTGCACGCGATGCGTAAGGCGGGTTGGCGAAGGGAAACTTAGGATCTTTCGTCGGATTCTGTGGGTCGGGGTTGGGATATGTGCCGTCCGGCAGGCTCGCAGGAGGCAGGTTGTATTTCGCAAGCAGGTTGCGTGCGATCTGCTGCCAGCGGATCACGGCGCCTACTCCCCAGTATTGTATATTCTCCTGTTGTGAGGCTGTCAGGTTGGCCTGCGCAGCCTTGAGCTCTGCGAGCTCGCCGGCCAGATCCGCCGGGGGAGCCGGTACTTCGAGATCCTGGAGGTTCTCTATGACGAAGCCCTTCCACTGTCCGCCATTGGCATCCAGTTTTTCAGGTACGTAAGGCGACAACTTGGGTTGCTCGATGTCCTTGTTGCAGGAAATAAATGTAGTGAGAGCAAACAGCCCGATGACTGTGAGCGTGGTATGTATTGTTTTTTTCATGAACGGATCTGTTATGACGGATGATAGGGAAGTAGTTTTATAGGTGCTACTGGAAGGATATCACTGGGCCGCAGGCTTCTTCAGGGTAAAAATGTAGGCGAATCCACCGGAATACATAGTCGACTGGCCGATGTTCCTGCCCTGGAGGGTATAGCTTCCGAGCAACCACAGGGAAAGCCTGGGCGTGATGAAGTACTTGCCCAGTACGCCTATGTTGCTGCCTTCCATATCATTGGTCGGGAAAGGCATATCCTGCCGGCGGATATTGTCGCCGCTTGTACAGTCGAAATAAGATACATTGACCTCTACCTGGTACCGGGGTTTGAGAAATCCGATCCGGAGACCTGCTTCCCACATATCCGGGACAGGTACTTCATTGGATGTATAAACTTCTCCATCTACCTGGAAAGCGTCCCGGTCAGCATGTACATTGCCCCTGAGCGCATAGCCTGCATGGCCGGTCACGTAGGGGCCCGACGGCAGTTGGTAGTGCAGTATACCCCTGGCCTGCAGGGTACGGGCGCCTACACCCAGTGAGAAGGGCAGGAAGTCCTTCGGGTAGTTGGTGATCGGCGTCGAAGCGCCTATAGCAGGGAAGAAAGAGAATCCGTTGCCCATCTCGTCAGCATTGCCGAGCCGGTACTTGACCCACACGGACAGATCCTGTAGTCCCCGCTGTGAAGCGAACTGTGAGGTAGGCGCGTCATTATATACCCAGGGCAACATCGCCATCACGTTGAGCCTGTCGGTGATACCGTAGGCCCCCATCCAGAGCACCTGCCTGGAGTGGAAGGTACCTATGTTGTCGTTGGCCCTTTTGAGGCCGCCTTCCCAGTATTGGTCCCAGAAACTATGGGAATACAGGAAGCCCGTGCAGAAGTCGTAGCGGGCCATGGTGATCCCGTCGGTAGGGGTCTGGGCGCGGAGTCCTGATGCTGCAAAGAACAGGCAGAACAACACCGCCGAAAGGGTTTGTGTTATTTTCATAGCTTTTCTAAAGTGTGATATGGTGCCAAATCTACAATATTCAATGTGTTATCTCATTGCTTTGGCAGCGAAAAAAACAGTTTAAATACGTATACTTTGCGGCGTTTTGAAGCAGGGATGTTGTATTCGAGCTGAAGATTTCCCGTCCGGCCTTTTCCTGGGTATGGCTTCAGTCGGTAACAGCGGCATATCGGGATACTGGCCGATTGGTTAACTTTAGATGCAGTAAACCCTCCCGGAATATGACTGTGAAACAAGGCGTACGATATAGCCGGCTGTCGGTATTACTGGCATTCCTTACGGTTTTTTCCTGCCGGGTACCGGCCGGAAATGCCGGGATGACAGCTCACGACAGCTCGATCCCTGTCTTCCGCGAATTTATATACCAGGGCGAGGACCCGGTATACGAAGACAACCCATTGCGCTCCGGCGAGTTTTATACACCGATACTCCAGGGTTGTTATCCCGATCCGAGTATCACAAGGAAGGGCGACGACTACTACCTGGTTTGTTCGTCTTTTGCATTTTTTCCGGGTGTTCCTATCTTCCACTCCAACGACCTGGTCAACTGGACGCAGATCGGTCATGTGCTCGACCGGGCCTCCCAGCTGCAGGTCCGGGAGGCGGGAATGAGCCAGGGTGTCTATGCCCCCGATATCATGTACAACCCGCACAACGAGACCTTTTATATGGTGACGACTCATATCGCGGCCGGGATCGGCAATATGGTCGTAAAGACAAAGGATCCGCGCCTGGGGTGGAGTGACCCGGTGAAGCTAGAGTTTGACGGGATCGATCCGGCGCTCTTTTTTGACGAAGACGGCCGGGCCTACCTGGTGCACAATGATGCTCCCGACGCTGGCAAGGAGCTGTACTCCGGGCACCGGGTGATCAGGATATGGGACTATGACCTGGAAAACGACCGGGTAATCCCCGGCACGGACAAGATCATTGTAGACGGGGGTGTGGATATCGCGCAGCAACCCATCTGGATCGAGGGGCCGCATATCTACAGGAAAAACGGTCGTTACTACCTCATGTGCGCAGAGGGCGGCACGGGCGACGACCACAGCGAGGTGGTCTTTTCAAGTGACCACCCGAAAGGGCCTTATACGCCCGCTCCGCGTAATCCGATCCTCTCTCAGCGACACCTGTCGCGGGATCGGCCCGACAAGGTGGACTGGGCGGGCCACGCCGACCTGGTCGAGGGACCGGACGGCAGGTACTACGGGGTGTTCCTCGGTGTGCGGCCCAACGAGAAGAACCGGGTGAATACAGGGCGCGAGACATTTATACTCCCCGTGGACTGGCGTGGCGAGTACCCGGTGTTCGAGGGCGGTATGGAACCGCTCAAGCCTAAGCTGAACACGCCCGGTGGCGTAGAAAACAAGACAGGAGAGAGCGGATTTTTGCCTAACGGCAATTTTACATTTGCAGACCGGTTTGAAAGCAGGCAGCCGGACTATCGCTGGATCAGCCTGCGGGGACCGGCTGATGCTTTCGTATCGATGACCGGGTCCGGGATGGGGATCAGGCCTTTCGCAGTCAATATCCACGAGGCAAGACCGACATCTATGCTCTGCTACCGGCAGCAGCACAATAGCTTCACTGCTACGACGACGCTGGAATACACGCCCGCTTCGGAGAATGACCTGGCCGGTATCGTCTGCCTGCAGAAAGAGTCCTTTCACTATGTAATGGGCATGACCAGGAAAGGCGCTGATCTCTACGTGGTCCTGCAGCGGACCCAGGCCGGCACATCGTCGGTGCTGGCGAGTGAAAGGCTGAGTGCGGGCGGCGCTATCCGCCTGCGGGTGAGCGCAAGGGGCGATGTGTACCGCTTCGGTTATGCCCTGGCAGGCAGTGAGGAGTTCAGGCCCCTGGGCGGTGCGGTACCAGGAGATATCCTGTCGACGAATGTAGCGGGAGGGTTTACCGGTGCGCTGATCGGCCTTTATGCGACCTCTGCCAATGATATCAGGCCACGGTAAACCGACGGGTTACAGGGCAAAGGTTGATTAAGTTACGCGCTGCGCTTCTATGCAGGGCCGCAGCCTTTTCAGTAAACATACGAGTGACGGGTCTCTCAAGCGAGTGTGAATTATTTTTATACCAAAAATGTATTTATGTATTTGATAATAATTGAAAAGGCAAAATATTATGTAAATCATTGTTATATTTTGACTTATAGGAAATAATCCCTAACTTGAATGTCAGAACAGGACGTGACAATCAAGGTGCAGCATTGATATATGGCCCATGTGGTAAGATTTATCTTTTGATCCGGGCCACTACCTTCCAGCGTGTATTATGTGATCCACGCATCCCCCTCATAGGCTATGCAGCGTCGGTTTTGTCGGTAGCGATCGGTGTGTCCGGGCTATTTGCTGTGGCATGCGGGTCTGTAGTCCTCAAGCCGGGATTGAAGATGGAAATCATATCAGAAAGGAAAAAGGGCCGGAAAGTCTCCGCGCATGTCAGGAGATTCCTGGACCTGGCGGAGCAGCACTACACGAGGCATTGTACCGTACAGGAGTATGCCCGTATGGTGGGTATCTCTTACTGTCACCTGATCAGGCTTTGCAAAAAGGATACGGGCAGACCTCCGCTCGCCCATGTGCACGAAATCATCACCCATAAAGCCAAGGATCTCCTGGCTGACGGGTATACGGTCAAAGAGGTAGCCATCACGCTGGGCTATACGGACCTGGCCAACTTCAATCATTTCTTCAAAGCGAATACCGGAGAAAGCCCTACATCGTATAGGTCAATTATTGACAAGTGAATGCATAATTTAGACAAGTGAAATAAGTTTATAATTGTTTGAATGTTTGGTAAATTGCCAATATCTCGATATGATATTGTTAATATATTAAACATTTGAATTATGGGAAAGGTAAAGCTACTACTTACTGTCTTGCTCATCTCCTGCCTGTGGGCGGGTGCGTGGGCTCAGGAACACTACTACTGGTATGGCACGGAGAAAGTCCCGTTGCGATTGAACGCGGACAAACGATTTGTACTGCTGGACAATAATGCGGCAGACCCGACTACGCTCACCCGGGCACTGAAGATACCCGGTCTGCGTGTGGAGGCCCTGGAGAAGACTTCCGTATCGGGGAGCCTGGCCATATCTGTAGCCGGCAGCGGCGATATAGAACGCTACTGGGCGATCCTGGCCAATGTACCTTCGACTGCTTCACTGGTGCGGGAGGGCGCGGTGCTCTACGAAGCGCCTGTTTTCTTCGCGGAGGACGGTAAAGAGGCGGCCTTGTCTCACCTGTTCTATGTGAAGCTGCACAAGGAATCCGATATAGATGCACTGCGGTCGATGGCTTCCCGGCACGGTGTCGAAGTACTGGGCAGCAATACCTTCATGCCACTCTGGTACCTGCTGGCCTGTAACGGCAAATCGACGGGCAATGCGCTCGAGATGGCCAACCTATTTCATGTTTCGGGTCGCTTTGCAGCCGCTGAGCCTGATCTGATGACGGATGACTCGCCGCAATGTGTCAATGACCCTTTGTTCCCCGACCAATGGGGGCTGCAGAATACCGGGCAGCATGGCGGAGTACTTACACCTGATATAGACGCTTGTGATGCGTGGCTGATCACGACCGGAAGCGATGATGTGATCGTGGCGGTACTCGACCACGGGATTGAGTTTAATCACCCTGATCTGACAAATATGCACCCGGTCAGCTTCGATTCCGAGAGCGGCAATATGCCAAGCCTGGTGCTGGGGAGCCACGGCGTGGCGTGTGCCGGTATCATAGGCGCGGAACTGAATAACAGCCTGGGTGTAGCGGGGATATCCTATGACTGTCCGCTGATGTCTATCAGCAATAGCCTGATGGGTACACCGGCATCCCGTATGAAGCGGGCCGACGGGATCAATTTCGCCTGGCAAAACGGTGCCTCCGTCATCAGTAATTCCTGGGGGTCCAGCGTGCCTTATACGGTGATAAACGATGCTATAAGTGATGCACTTACGCTCGGGCGAAACGGACTAGGTATGGTCGTTGTATTTTCGGCGGGCAACGGTAATTCAGGTACTGTAGGCTATCCGGGTAATGTAAATCCGGATATCCTGGCGGTAGGAGCCATGTCGCCCTGCGGTGAGCGCAAGAATCCTTCTTCCTGCGACGGTGAGACCTGGTGGGGCAGCGACTACGGTACGGCACTGGACGTGGTCGCTCCCGGGGTGCTTATCCCTACAACCGACCGGGTCGGGGCCAACGGTTATACCGGTACAGACTATATGCTGAACTTCAACGGTACCTCGTCTGCCGCTCCGCATGTGGCGGCACTGGCCGGTCTGATACTGTCCGTCAACCCGCACCTGACCCAGAAACAGGTAGCAGACATCATCGAATCTACAGCCCAGAAGGTCAACCCGGCTGCATATCCGTATGCGACTACCTTTGGAAGGCCGAACGGCACCTGGCATATCCAGATGGGATATGGTCTTATCAACGCTGAAGCAGCGGTCACGCTTGCACAAAGTATGTGTACGGCCCCTGCGGCGGACTTGTACGTCCGGGACAAGCACAATGACTTCGGCAATGAACCCAATCCCGATACGGATCCGGTGTACTGGGACTCACAGGATATCTGGGTGCGCCGCCAGAATGACGGTTTCTCTACCCAGGTGCATCAGAACCCGGAGTACAGGCCTCCTGCATTCAATGTGCCCAACTATATCTATGTCAAGGTCAGGAACCGCGGATGTACCCCCTCCTCCGGGGCCGGGGACTCGCTCAAGGTATATTGGGCAAAAGCTGCTACGGCGCTCTCATGGCCGGCTCCCTGGGACGGCAGCCTGAACACGATGAGTATAGACTGGGGCAACCCGGTCGGAGCACAACTGATCGGTAGCCTGAATACGGGTGATCATTCGATCTTTGAGTTCGAGTGGTACCCACCCGATCCTGCGGATTACACGGGAATTAATACGGAGCCCTGGCATTTCTGCCTGCTGGCGCGGATCGAGACCAGCGCAAGCTTTCCCCACGGGATGACATTTGCCGAGGGCAGCGACCTCTGGCAGAATGTGCGTAACAACAATAATATCGCCTGGCGCAATATATCCGTGATCGACTCTCTGCCGGATGGCCAGGGAGGAGCAGGCGTGCTGGTGAGAAATGTAGACCTCAGGCATAGCCAGAAGATCCGCCTCACATTCACGGTGCCACAGGTCGAAAGGGCCGACAATATATTGAACCATGCCACCGTACGGCTCAAGATCGGCGAGAAGATGTTGAAAAAATGGATCAACGGAGGGCGTCAGGCTGAAGGGATCGAACAGGAGAACGACAGCCTCTTCAGGGTACTGGAGCCCGGCGCCTGGATGGGCAATATGGATTTCGGACCGGGAGAAGGGCTTGCCATCAGTGCAATGGTCGAGATCGAGAACCGCCGGTTCAGGGGCGAACGTACTTTTGATATAGTACAGGGGGACTACGCTTCCAGGAAGGTCACGGGAGGCGAACGCTTCAAAGTCGTAGTGACCGACAGGCAGTCGCCGATCGGCAACCTGGCTCCTCCTGCCGCAGGCAGGACAGACCTGGGTGTAGCTGAAGTCACCCTGTTCCCCAACCCAGCCAGTACGGAACTGTACGTGCGTATGTCATCGGATGATATGCAGCGGATCGTACTATACGATATGTGGGGTCGGCAGGTGTACCAGGGCTTCTTTGTGGGTCAGCTGACTATCGACACCGCTGTACTGCCGGGAGGCATGTACTTCGTAGAGACGATCAGCGAAAAAGACGGTGCGCGTACTATCAACAGGGTGTTGATCGAGAGGTGATCAGCGCATCATAGAACCCGAAGGGGTCATCGACGGGACTGTCTCACCGAGACGGTCCCGTTTTTTATCGGGTTCTTATGACTTGGACTGTCCCACATGACACAGTATGAAGTCAGGCATCTTCCCGGGAGGGGTGCTGTGGCGCTGTATTCACGCGCCCGTTTTTCCTGGCGACCATGCTCAGCATGAAGGACCCCAGGATACCGGAAATGGTCGAAGCGACGAGTACGGCGAATTTGGCCTCTGAGAGCAGGAACTCTTTGCCGGTAAAAGACAGGAGCGCTATGAAGATGGACATGGTAAACCCGATACCGGCCAGCATGCCTGCCCCGATAATATGTGGCCAGCCGGACTTGTCAGGCAGTGTGCAGAGCCTGAATTTGACTGCGATCCAGGAGATCAGCGTGATACCGATGGGTTTGCCCAGTACCAGGCCGAGGACGATACCTAGCCCCAGCGGTGTCAGAAGTGCTTCCAGCATGCCTTCTTCAAAATGGATATTTGTATTGACCAGTGCAAACAGGGGCATGATCATGAAGTTGACCGGCTTGAAGAGCATGTGCTCCAGTTTTTCAAGCGGGGACTCCTCCGCATCCGGTGTGGTGGGCAGTGTCATGGCGACCAGTACACCGGCAATCGTGGCGTGTATACCTGAGTGATGGATGAAATACCAGATGAATATGCCGGGTATGAGATAGAAAACCAGTCGTTTGACGCCAGTCCGGTTGAATATCACCAATAGGGTAAATAAAGCTGCTGCATAGGCCAGGTAGGTCATGTGCAGCTCAGTTGTATAGAACACGGCGATCACGAGGATAGCCATGAGGTCGTCTACGATCGCCAGTGCAGCGAGAAAGACTTTCAGCGCTACGGGCACTTTGCGACCGAGCAGCGCGATGATGGCGAGTGCAAAAGCAATATCCGTAGCCATCGGGATACCCCAGCCCTCTGCTGTCTCCGTACCCTGGTTGAAAAAATGGTAGATCGATGCAGGGACCAATACACCGCCCAGCGCCGCTACTATGGGGAGCGCCGCTTTTCTAGGCGAAGACAGCTCGCCTTCGACCAGCTCCCGCTTGATCTCCAGGCCGACCATCAGGAAGAAAATGGCCATGAGGCCGTCGTTGATCCAGAGGCTGACCGAATACCTGAGATGTATACTGCCAAAATCCCGCCCGAGCTCAGTGGCCAGCAGTTGTTCAAAAGCCGTGCTGAGCGGAGAGTTGGCAATGATCAGCGATATGACAACACAGCAGAGCAGGATGACGCCGCCTGCAGAGCCGGACTTCAGAAACTCTCTGAACGGCTTGAGATTGATCAGTTGGTTCATGCGGCCAAATTACTGATTTTTCAAGGCGATGGCGTCTCTCAATCCTGAACAATATCCCTTCCTTCGGCTTACGGTCGGTTGGCAAGTCGTTTGATGGCCAGGATAACCGGCAACCGGAGCTTGCCGGTTACGCGTCTTTTTCAGGGTCTGTGTCCGGGTCTACGATAGCATCGTCGATAAGCGGGTCACCATCGCCGTCCAGGTCTTCAAATCCGGCTATAGGCCCATGCTGTTGTTCTCGCGGAGGCTCGGCCGGGGTATCGTTCAGTATCTGCGGGCCTTCTTTGGCCGCATCGTAGTTGCCCCGGGCAAACTGGTCCGCCTTGTCGAAGAATGAACCGCCGCTCATGCCCGGTGTGCGCTGCAGGGCTTCGAGATGGGAGCTCTCCTCGTGGCTGTTCTCATATTTTTTGAACGGGTCTTCCTTTGGCTGGAAAGCAGATGCCCGCGGAGGCGTATTGTCCCCGGCGCCTTCTTCGCGCCCGGTGGATTGCGCAGGATCGTCTTTGGAGAAGATCTGCCGGCCGAGATCCTCTGCATTTTCCTGCAGTGTCTTCCAGGCAGAATCAGTGGCGTCCAGTACCTTCTTGCCGATATCTTCGGTGAATCCGGCTGCCTTGCCGGTCCACTCTTTCCCCTGTTCAAGCACCTCCTTGCCGATCTTTTCAGAGGTTTCTTCCAGTTTGTCCAGCACGGGCTGGGCTTTGTCCAGTACATATTTGCCGGTCTGTTCGGCTGCATCGGCAGCTTTGCGCAGGCCATCCTGGATATTTTCTTTGACCGGGGTGTCTTTGGGCTCATTGCCCAGCAGTCTGTTCAGAAAAGAGCGCAGTCCCATAGCATGGTTTTTTTGTTACTGCCAAGGTATTGATTTTCAGTTTTGTTGTCAATACCACGGGGTTATTTCGAAGCATGAGAGCGGCAGCCGGATGCTATGTGAATGGAAATGACTATTTTTCCTCGTACCGGACCGGTTTTCATTCACTCAATTGCAAAAGACCATGAGATACCTGCTACTGACTCTATTCACTTGCCTGGCGCCGCTTGCCTGGGGCCAGCGTATCATGCTTGTCAACGATTCCAAAGACCAGTTTGGCAATGTGGATACTTTGCTCGGAGCGATCTCTGACGCTGGGTATACAGCGGATCTGTTTGATGCGACGGACCTTCTTCGCTCTCCGACGGACGATGAAATGCTTGCTTATGAGCTGGTGATCTGGTATACCTCGACGGACGGTGTCGAGCTGAACTTCTGGTTGCAGCAGGACATAGACAATGGTTTTCTCCGCAGCTACCTGGAAAACAGCCGCAGCAGGCTTTGGGTGATCGGCAATGATTTTCTCTACGACAAGTATGGTGCAGCGCCGGTCATGTTTGAGGCCGGCTCTTTTGTGCATGATCACCTGGGCATCGGGCGTTATGTCGCCCAGTCTTATGGCGACGATGGAGGGCTGGGGGTTCCATACCTGCTTCGCGAACGCCCGGAGGGTGGGGACGATACGTTGAGATGGCAGTTCTCTACGCTCTGGTGGGCGGACGCACTGGAGCCTGTCCCGGGCGCTACGACCATCTACCGGATGGGTGGAGATCCGGGGTATCCACTCCGGGACCTTCCTGCCGGGATACTCTATGAACACCCGGTATACGGAAGCAAGGCATTGACCTGTGCCTTTGACCTCAGCCTGCTGCAGACCCCGGCACTCCGTAGAGATGCTATCGGGCTGGCTGTCGACCTGTTGCGTTTTGCGTCATCCGTAGAGCCGGACCGGCCAGCCTTGCATATCGACTGCTTTCCCAATCCTGCTACGCGGCAGTTGAGCTTTGCACTGCCGGACAGGGCGGGGCAGCAGGTAGCCTGCGGATTGATGTCACTGACCGGGCAGGAGCTTTTCAGAGGAACGGCGACCTGGTCAGGGCCGGGGGATATATGTCGTCTTGATCTGCCTGCAGGGCTGCCCGGAGGGATCTACCTGCTCCGGATCACTTCCGCCGGGGAGTCCTGGCTGTCGAGGGTCGTCCTGCAACCCTGATACGCGGCTTCTATCGGGTGCGATCAGCGGCCCGGTTTCGGGTAGAAGAGAAAGTGTTTTTCTACCACTCCGGTATTGATCTGTATATCGCTCACCCTGGATATAGGTCGTACATCTCCGGTCTTGAAGAGTATCTTGATCTCATCGTGCCGCTGATCATAGGCGCGGTTGCGCTCTATACCGCTGGTGACCAGCCAGTCCAGGTCTTCTGACGATAGATCAAGGTCACGTTTGGTGGACTCCCGGATCTCGTCTATATACTGCTTTTCAAACGGTTCGTGGCGCAATTCCACCCTGAACAGCCTCCGGTTGACCAGGCCCTGCGAAAGAAGTCGCAGCACAGGGTCTTCATGTCTGCAGCCCGACTTGAGCAGCATCAGCACATCGGTATCGTCCAGGTCAAAATAACGGTCGAGCCAATCCGTCTCGTGCAGCCCGCCCGGACCGAACTCATGATGCAACAGGTAGGACAGGCTGTCGGAAGCCTGTACATGCACGCCCTGGTGTACGAGGTGTTTGACCCGCTTGAGCGCCTGTATGAGCATATGCTCGGCAGCGAGTACGGCCCTGTGCAGATAGACCTGCCAGTACATGAGCCGTCGCGCAATCAGGAATTTTTCGATGGAGTAGACGCCTTTTTCCTCTACGACCAGCTCGCCGTCAGCTACAGCCAGCATCTTGATGATCCGGTCATAGCCTATCTTGCCTTCAGCCACCCCGGTGAAAAAACTGTCGCGATTGAGGTAATCCATCCGGTCCATATCGAGCTGGCCGGAAATGAGCTGATGCAGGAAGAGCTTGTCATATTCGTTGCGGAAGATCTTCAGGGCCAGGTCAAGCTGGCCGTCGTGTTCGCGGTTGAGCCTTTCCATGATCGCCCATGATATGTCCTCGTGGTGGTAGGGTATGAGCGTGTGCTCCAGGGCATGAGAAAAGGGTCCGTGGCCGATATCGTGCAGCAATATGCCGACGGCGGCTGCTTCCGCTTCTACAGTTGTGATCTCTGTCCCCTTTGAGCGCAGAACGTCCACTGCCTGGCACATGAGATGCATTGCCCCCAGCGCGTGGTGAAACCTGGTGTGCAGTGCGCCCGGGTATACAAAGTCCGAAAGCCCGGTCTGCCGTATCCTGCGCAGCCGCTGAAAAGCCCTGTGCTCTATCAGGTCGAATACAAGGGGAAACGGGATCGATATGAATCCGTATACCGGGTCATTGAAGATCTTCTTCTTGTTCATAGAGCGGGCGGGGAAAAATATTTGGAAAACAGGGCTCGTTCTTTTATTGTTAACGCTGCAGGACCTAATTTTCAGATCAAAGGTACGCAAGCATTATTCACCCAGTTTAAATACCAGACGATATAATGGATAAGATCAAGATACTTTGGGCAGATGACGAGATCGACCTGCTCAAGCCCCAGCTTTTGTTTTTGAGACAGAAAGGATACGAAGTCGTTACCGTATCCAACGGATATGACGCGATCGAAGAGTACGACCAGCACAACGACCTGGATGTGATCTTCCTGGACGAGTCCATGCCCGGTATGACCGGCCTGGAAACCCTGGCCCGGATCAAGGAGAAGAACAGCGCCATCCCGGTGGTGATGATCACCAAGAATGAGGCTGAGCATGTCATGGAAGAGGCTATCGGATCCCAGATAGCCGATTACCTGATCAAGCCAGTAAATCCTAACCAGATACTGCTCACCCTCAAGCGCATCATTGACAACAAGCGGCTGGTGCGTGAGAAGACGACTTCAGACTACCAGCAGGAGTTCAGGCAGATCTCGCTTCAGATCAACAGTGGACCCGACCTGGAAGAGTGGGTGGAGATCTACAAGAAGATCATCGGGTGGGAGCTTAAGCTGGACCAGTCCAGGACCACGCAGATGATGGAGATCATAGCGATGCAGAAGAGTGAGGCCAATACGGAATTCAGCAAATACGTCGTGAAGCAATACCAGAACTGGCTGCGCCAGGACGGTGGTGATGCGCCTGTCATGTCCAATAACCTGCTGCGCAGCAAGCTGTTTCCCTATGTACAGGATGAAATGCCGACGATCCTGCTTGTGCTGGACAACTTTCGCTACGATCAGTGGCGGATGATCGAGCCGATCATAAGTGAGCTGTACCGGGTGGAAGAGGAAAGCTTTTTCTGCAGCATCCTGCCCACTTCCACACAATATAGCCGCAATGCCCTGTTTGCCGGGATGATGCCTGCCGAGATAGCGCGCAGGTATCCGAAGTGGTGGGTGCATGATCACGAGGAGGGTGGCAAGAACCAGTATGAGGCGGAGCTGCTCGATGAGCAGATCAAGCGCACTTTCCGTAAGCCGATCCGGCATGAATACCTCAAAGTGACCAATGTGGCGGTCGCCAAACAGATGCAGGATAACATACACAACTACCTGCGCAACGACCTTACGGCCATCGTCTACAACTTCATCGACATGCTTTCACACGCGCGTACGGAGATGGAAGTGCTCAAGGAGCTGGCGAGCGATGAGACGGCCTATCGGTCACTTACAAGGTCCTGGTTCCTGCATTCGCCTGTATGGGCAGCGTTGCAGCGCATTGCAGAGCAAAAGATACAGCTGGTGATCACGACGGACCATGGTACCATCCGGGTCAAGACGCCTTCCAAAGTAGTGGGGGACAGGGAGACTACGACCAATCTCCGGTACAAGGTCGGCCGCAACCTGCAATATGAGTCGCGGGATGTACTGGAGTTCCGCAACCCCGAGGAGGCCGGTCTGCCGCGTCCCAATGTGAGCTCGACGTATATATTTGCCAAGGAAGACCTGTACTTCCTCTATCCCAACAATTACAACTACTACAACAACTATTACCGGAATACCTTCCAGCACGGAGGTATCTCGCTGGAAGAGGTCATCTGCCCGGTCATCAGGCTTACATCAAGGGCATGACCCTGTAGGCACATGTCAGGCGGCTGGGAAACAACAATAGCCGGTACTATATCGACTGGGTCAGCCGATGGCGTGTTTATATCCCTCCACCGGGGTCGACAGACCCCGGTGGAGGGATATTGTGTCTTATAGCGTTGATGTGTCAGCTGCCGTATGACTCCTGCCAGGCCAGTACACCGCCTTCCAGGTTCCTTACGTTGGAGAAGCCCACTTGCCTGAGGACCTCCTGCGCTGCGGCGCTGCGCTTGCCGGAGCGGCAGTGGATCACGATCTCATCGTCCTTATGTGCAGACAGTTGATCGATGGATGACATGAGATCGCCCAGCGGGATGAGCCGCGCGCCCAGGTTGAACTCTTCGTATTCGTACGGTTCTCTGACATCGATGAATACGAAAGATTCTTTGTTGTCGAGCTTCTGTTTGAGTTCTTGTACTTGTATATCCATTGTTGATACTTTACAGGGTAAGAGAGTCAGGGATTGAGCAGGACCTTGTGCCGGGATATACACTGCTGCCGGGCATCATATACGTTGACCAGGTAGAGCCCGGCCGGCAGGCGACCCAGGTCTATTTCCTGCCTGAGAGGGCCCTCGAGCATTTGCTGGCCCAGGGCGTTGAAGACGCGTATGCGTGCGTCATTCAAGGAGCCTGAGTCGGTCCACTCTGTGTGCAGCCAGCCTTTTGTAGGGTTGGGATATATCCTGATCCTGTTTTCGAGCTCTGCGGAATGCGAACCGGTGAGCGGAGGAGGTACGTCGCCGAAGCTCGGGCGTATCATCACTGCTCCGTTGATCCTGTTGGCTTCCTGGTTGAGGGGTTTCCACCCGGAGCCGGCGTTGAAGTAGACGAAGTCTACCCCGTGCGGGTTGTTGCGATCGTAGCCTACGGGTATGTCGAATGCCGCTACGGTGACCTGCTGCCAGCCGATATAAAAATCGCCGGGTGGGATATACAGGGGCTTCAGTTCGAATGTTTCTTCATCCATGATGCCATAGCTGGTGAATCCCTGCAGGCTGTCTGTATAGCGGTCGGGATAGACCGGCTTCTGGAAGATCGCTTCGTAGTCGGCTTCCTCCTTGAGTTCGCCGATCCAGACTTTGATGTTGAAGAGCTGGCTGGATACGTCCCCGTTGACATGGGGAAAGTGAAACAGGATCGCCTTCAGCGAGTCTCCTGTCTCTGCGTGGTACTTGACCGCCATCTGGGCAAAGTTGCCGGGGTTGCTGTGTACGGATATCGCCAGTTCGGCGCTGCCGTCGTCATAGGCGTAGTAGTCCTTGATGACGGTTTCTTTCGAAGTACGGTTGTTGAGCAGCAGCAGGGGCTGATTGGCGTTTTCCTCCACCGGCTGGTTGAAGGTATAGGTCGTGCGTATACGCATGCTGTCCAGGCCCCTGCTGAAACCTATGAAGTCGCTGAACCAGGTATCTGTCCGGAGCGGGTTCACGAAGTCATGGCGACCGGGGGAGAGGTTCCGCTGGTTGACAGGCACTACCGGCGGTACTTCCAGCAATGTGAGATTGCTGGAGATATCGTGGTCGTTGAGCAGCTCTCTCAGGAGCAGTCTCGACGGCTCTGCCGTAGCCATCGTGGCAAAATGATTGTACAGCCCGATCTGCAGGTCCTGGTTGAGGTATTTGTCCTCCCTGTTGCGGAACTGCCGCGCCGGCATGGCTGTATAGGGGGTCAGGAAAGAAGCGGGCGGTCTTGTGAATGCCAGGTCTGTGACGGAGCCGTCCGGTACTTCGTGTTCGGTGATCCGGATATAATCCAGGTGCCACAGTTCCCGCATACCGGTGCGGCTGTTGACATTGACGAAGCGGAACTGGAAAGCTCCGTGCAGGTATTCCTGGATCAGCCTCACGGACCTCAGTTCGAATGCCGGGGAGTCCTCGGGGTCGATACTGCCCGTGATGCCGGGATATGCTGTGATTTCCTTCCACTCTCCGGCTGCATTGCGAAACTCCAGGAACAGCAGATCATCTGCACGTGGGCGCAATCCAAGGCCCTTGGGCTGCAGGTAGAAAGAGAGATAGATATTGTCGGCCTGTACTTTGCCGCTGAGGTTGATAAAAGACGATGTCAGCGAATCGGCCCGGCTTTTAGTGCCTCCTCCGTACGGGCTTCCGCCGGCGTCCAGCCCGTCAAATGTAGCGACACCGATCGACACCGGGTCTTTGGCGAGTGTCTGGTTGACAAATACGTGTCGATCCAGCCATTTGGCAGGGTCCGGGTACGGGCCGTCCCCCGCGGAAAAATCTTCAAAGAAGGGGATGGATAGCGGCTCGCGCACGCGAATGAGCAGCTGTTTTTCCACGCAGACTTCATCGGCATTGCAGAGTAGCAGGCAGATCAGCTCGCGTCTCAGGCCGCTCACGGCGTCGGCGGCGTAGGTGACACAGAGCCCGTCGGCTGTGATCTCGCCGTACAGAAGCGGGTCGCAGTCGACAATCTCCAGTGTCTGGGCCAGTTTGCCGTCAATCACTTCTGCTGTAGCACACCATTCTATGGAGCCTCCGGATATCACGTCCAACTCCACGATATCTGCACCGCTACGGTGCGCGGAGTACTGTCTCAGCTGCCTGAGCTGTTCCTCGTGTGCGCGTTCCAGGGCCGGCTGCCGGCTGATGGTTTCAAACCGTACCTGTGCGGTCAGCGCGGTCGTGAAACAGGAGGCCAGGACCAGGGTCCGGAGTATATGTTTTGCGCTCATAGCTATCGTGGTCGTCTTTCGGGATTTAACGAGTGGAAGTCCATCCTGTTGTATCGGGTTATTCTTCGTCCGGTTCCGCCGGGCAGAAATCAGGCTTGGTCTTTCTGAGGAAGACCATGATCGTATCGCCCATAGTGATCTTGTTGCCCGGGTCGAAAGAAGGCTCCTGGCGGTGTATATAAGCGCTGTACCGGTCCTCCAGTTCGCCGTCGAGGGATTCGTCTACCAGTTTGATGTTGAGCGAGCGTGCCAGGAAGATGGCTTCTGAAAACGGCTTGCAGACCAGGTTGGGGATGTTGAGCTCACCGCCGGTGGATTTGGACAGGATACAGTTCAGGGTAGCCCCTTTTTCGATCATCACGTCGGTGCGTCTTTCGGTAGCCGAGACGATGGTGTCGCCGTTGTAGATCACGGCCAGTATATAGTTTTCCGGCCCTGGATCGAAAGCATGGCCTGCTATGGTCGTATAAATCTCGAATCCGTTTTTGAGCTCCCGGGATTTGCGTTCGTAGCTCTTGCCGTATAGGACCGGCAGGCGGCCGGAGGGGATTTCATCTGCCTGGCCTTTGGTCACCGTCACGTAGATCGTCCGTTTGCGTTTGACTTTGGCTCCTCCGCGCGGACTCTGTGAGAGGATGATACCGCCGTTTTTGCCTACGACATAGACAGAGTCGATCACTTCCAGTTCGAAATTATGGCGTTCAGCATCGGTCCTTACCTCTTCGATGAACTTGCCGACGTAATCGGGCAGGGGCAGCGCTTCCCCGTGGTGTGTGAACCACCTCAAAAACAGGGAGATGAGCAGGAAGAAGCCCAGTACGGCGCCGATCATCAGACCCAGTTGGGTCAGAAAGTACTTGCTCTTGAGAAAGTCTTTGATACGCTCGGATGATGCGGCCATAGGTCAGGATGGATGGGTGAATGAAGTTCGTTTTTTCTCGAATCCGTATTCCAGTATCTTCTCGATAAAGGCATGTGGGGGATAACCGTTGAGTGCACTCTGGTGAAAGATGCAGGTGGCCGGGGTCATGCCGGGCAGCGAGTTGACCTCTATGATATAGGTATCGACGGAGTCGTCGCTGTTGACCTTGACAAAGGCATCGATACGGCAGTATCCTTCGACACCGAGCAGCTTTGCCGCCCGCTCGAGATCACTGCGTACTTTGCCGGATATACGGGTGAACTCTTCCGGGTCGCGGGCAAACCTGGCCGGGGTGATATTCTGGCCTTCGCCGGCCAGGAACTTTTCTTCCAGGCTGAGCACTTCTCCCTCGGCCAATGCCTCCGACGGCTCAAACACTTCGTACCGGATGACGCCGTTTTCCCAATGTGTCAGCATACCTCCTGTGATCTCCATGAAGTGCCGGGCGCCGTTCGACTGTATGAGTGTCTCGAAGAGTACGACATCCTTTAGCGGAAACTCTTCACTGAGGCTCATCCCGAGCTCGGTCCGGAGGACTGAATCGAGCGGATCCGAGTCGCGGAAGAGGGCGGCCAGGTAGCGTTCCAGGGTAGCCCTGTCGCGGATGATGCGTACAGCAGAACTGCACCCGTCGTCTACCGGTTTGGCGATCAGCGGATAGCCGAATGTCGTTTCAATACGGGAGATTTCCTGTGCAGGTTGTCGCCGGTAGTCTTCCTTGTACAGGAGCGCCTGGTCGGCCACCTTGAAACCGTGGCTGTGCAACAACCGGAGGGTATCGTACTTGTTGATCGTGATGCGGGACGAGCTTACACCCGAGCCATTGTAGGGCAGACCTGCTTTTTCCAGTTCCCGCTGAACCTGGCCGTCCTCACCCGGTCTGCCGTGCAGCGCTATGAACACGCCGTCGGCCATGGAGGCCAGCTGGGCGTAGGAGAGCGGTACCGGCTCAAACACTACGTCCTCATCGGCATATCGCCGGATGATATCCGCACAGCTTGATTTGATCTGCTCTATGACAGGGTGTTTGCGGAAGTGCCGGATCTTCTCGCGGATATCGTCTGCATTGTCTTTGAGCAGGAGGTTGACGGGCAGGCGGTACAGTTCGTGCGCGTCATCACTTCCTGTCAGGAATACCGGTATCGGGTCGAACTTGCCGGAAGATGCCAGTTTTTCGTAAATATTGCGGCCGCTTTCCATCGAGATATGACGTTCGAAAGAGTACCCGCCCAGGATCACGGCGATTTTCTTTTTCTGCCCGGATGATTGCCTGCGGGCGTCGATGGCCGCTTCCAGTTTTTTGATCTTACCGGCCAGGAGTCCGGTCTGCAACTGGTCGCGCAGTCTTTCTTCCAGTGATATCCTGATGATATAGGTCAGGAACTGGGAAGGGTTGAGCCCTATCTCTGCTGCCTGGTGAAAGAAGAAAGAAGACGGCATCATCCCGGAGGTGGTATTGGGATCATTGAGGAATATCCTTCCCGACGGGGTGATGAACCCGTCGATGCGGGCATAGGTCCTGAACTCGAGGTAGTCAAAGAGGCGTTCGCACTCCCTGCGAATGGCTTCTATCTCCATATCCGGCAATTGGATCGGCGTCTCCTTGCGCGAGAGACCCGGCAGGTATTTGGAGCGGTAGTCGAATACCTCGGCGCCCTTGATTATCTCCGTAGGGGGCAGGGCGACTGCGCGCCCGTTCTCCAGCCGCAGTACAATGCAGGAGAACTCCTTGCCGTCGATAAATCCTTCTACCAGTACTTTGTTTTCTGTCTGGCTGCCTTCCAGCAGAAGTATCTCCGATGGATGTGTGCCTGCCCAGGTATCGACCATCTGCAGCAGTTGTTCGGGGTCACGGATCAGTTGTCCGCCAGCCATCAGCGGGAATCCGATACCATCACGGATATCGCTCCACTCCCGGACCCTGGTCACCCGCTCTTCGGCGGTGAGCGCCAGCCACTCCGGGGCGGCTACCCGCTGCCTGAAAAAAGCTTTGTCGACTTTCTCCGCAAAAAGATCAGCGTCCTGGGTCTTATGGAGTATGGATACCCCGATAGAAGAGCCCTGGTTGGCCGGGCGGATCACCATGGGGAAACCGATCTGCTCCCTGCAGCGGGCAAAGAAAGCTGCCGGATCGCCGGATATCCATTCATTGCGGCCGGTCACCAGTACGGGAGGTCCGTCGAAGTTGCCGGCTTTCATAAGTTTTTTCTGTACAGCTTTATCCATGCCTATGGCACTGGCCAGGATTCCGCTGCCTGTATAAGGAATACCAAGGGATTCGAGGATCCCCTGTATCTGCCCGTCTTCGCCGAAGACGCCGTGTAATGCCAGGAAAGCCACATCGATCATATCCGGCAGTTCTTCCCAACGCACGAGCCTGCCGACCTTGCCGGCGATCTCGTCCAGCTCGTGGCCCGGCAGGTCTCCAAGGCTTTCTATATAGACCTGGAATCCGTGAGGACTTGGAGGAAGGCTGTCTATCGGCGGGTAGAAGTCGCGGATCGTGCCTTTGTAGATATAGGACCAGTCCAGGGCTATGATCCTCAGGTTGCTGTCTATAAACAGCGGTACAGCCTCGAAGAGGGATTTATCCAGGTTGTCGTATACGGTGCGTCCGCCGGCGAAAGAGATCTCTCTTTCCCGGGAAGGGCCGCCAAATAGAATGCCTGCTTTCATGCTCTGCTAGCTTGGATGACCTGGGAGCTGTCAGGGAGATATGACGCTGGTCCCGCACCCTTTTGCCACAAAATTACGGTATAATTACGGTTCCTAATAGTTCGCTCCCCATGAGGATGACCCTGCTCAACCGGGAGATGCTTCGCCTGGCCCTGCCGAATATCCTGAGCAATCTCTCCGTGCCGCTGCTGGCTACGGTCGATGTGGCGATCATGGGCAGGTTGTCGGCGCTCCATATTGGCGCGGTAGGTCTTGGCGCCATGCTCTTCAGCTTTATCTTCTGGAATTTTGGTTTCCTGCGGATGGGAACTATCGGTCTTACCGCCCAGGCTTACGGGCGTCGTTCGCCGCAGGAGTGGACCACCGTGCTATACAGGAGCCTTGTTCTCGCCCTGCTTATCGGCGGGCTGCTGTTGCTTTGCGGAGCCCTGCTTCGCGAAGCAGGGTTTTTCCTGCTCAGTGTCCAGCCGGACAGCTATGCGCTGGTGAAGACTTATTTCGACACACTCATACTTTGCGCCCCCGCCACCCTTCTGTTATTTGCTTTCAACGGGTGGTTTTTCGGTATGCAAAATGCCTGGATACCGCTGATGCTTACGGTTGTCGTCAACGTGGTGAATATTGTACTCGGCTACTGCTTTGTGTTCAACCTGGGTATGGAGATAGCTGGCGTGGCTATGGCTACGGTGATCGCCCAGTATACAGGCTGCCTGGCCGGAGCCGTGATACTGTTCTTCGGCTGGAGGAGGAGACTAACGTGGGTGCCTCTCCGGGACCTGTATGCCGGTGATGCTTTCCGTGCATTTTTCAGGATCAACGGAGACTTGTTCCTGCGCACGGTTTGTCTTTCCGGTGCGTTCGCTTTTTTCTACGCCCGTTCATCGGAGTCGGGGCCGGCATTGCTGGCTGTCAACGTGGTGTTATTGCAATTTCTGAACTGGATGTCTTACGGGATAGATGGTTTTGCCTATGCAGCTGAGAGTATGGTCGGCAGGTATACCGGCAGCGCAGACAGGCAGGCATTTCTGAAGGCAGTAGACCTTGCTTTCCGGTGGGGGACAGTACTGGCTTTCGGATATGCCGCTGTCTACTGGCTGGCAGGGACGGAGATACTCAGGCTCTTTACACCTGATGCAGACCTGATCGAATTGGCGGAGGATTACCTGGGTTGGTTTGTCCTGCTCCCGCTGGCCGGGTTCGCAGCTTATATCTGGGATGGTGTATTCATCGGGCTGGCCGATTCGCGGAATATGCGCAATACGATGTTATGGTCATTACTGGCATATATACCTGCGCTATATTTACTTCCGTACTGGCTGGGCAACCACGGGGCCTGGGCGGCTCTCTGTATTTTCCTCGGGATGCGCGGTATTCTGTTGTCCCGCCGGTTCGCCGCCAACTACAGGCAGCGAACCGGCAGGTTTACAGCATAATCCGTTTATTCCTGGCGCAGGAACCTGCCTGTGTAGACAGTCTCACCTGCATGTATCCTGTAGATATACCAACCCGGTGAGAGGCGGCTGATATCACAGGTATATTCAACTGCTGATGCCGCTTGCCGACGATCCAGCAACCTGCCTTCGGCAGACCAGATTTCGATGCCCTGCAGGATCTGCTGGCCGGTGGCCCTGAAATGCAGGACTGGCCCGGCAGGATTGGGATATACCAGTATATCTCCCAGTTCGGTACGATGTATGGACGATACGTAGTCGGCATCAGTCTCTATGGCAAACCAGGTCAGGTCCAGCCATCCGCCGTTAGCTTGCTGAACAACGAACCAGAATCCATCGGTTTCCTCTTCTTCCCCGGTATGGCGGTAGTGTATGCGCCGCTGATCAATAGCTTCCTGGGTGAAGCTGTCGCCTGTCTGCAATACCTGTCCATCGAGGAGGAGCTCTCCTTTGCCCGGGATGCTTGCCAGCGTATAGTGAAGCTCGGAAGCAGGCACTACGGGATCTGCAGTCAACAGCTCGGCAGATGTGATGTCCCGCTGCGTACCGGGTTTGAGTACGAGCAGTTCATTGAGGTGCAGCAGGGGTTGGCTGCCGGGGGCATTGGTACAGATACGCAGGCTCCAGCTGTTCAGGCGGCCGCCGCTTCCGCTTTGCAGGTCTCTGAAGCGCAGGCGCCAGACACCCTGTGCTTGTTTTCCCTGCAGGTTGGAGAGTGCGACTGTCGGCTGGTAAAGCGCACCCGTATTGGGCGGGCAGGCAAAAGCCGATGGTGCAAAATCCGAAAACCCGAAAGAAAAGCTGCCGTTGGTGCCGCCGCATCTTCTGCGCACCATCATTACCTCGGTCTCATCAGGAGACCGCAGCGCAAACTCCATATCGCTGAACCACTGATGAGAACCGATGACAGACCTTACTTCGACCGTAGATACTTCTGCTTCTACAGGCACGGTGATGTCGCTGAAGTATTCGGGCAGCCCGCTGGGCGATATGATGATCTCTTGCGTCTGTGTGTAGTCGGAGCAGGACAGGCTTTCCGTATGGAATGTATTGGGCAGTGTGGACCGGAGCTCAGAACAGTTGTTGTAAGCGTGGACCCGCCAGAAGTAGAGCGTGTTTCGCTCCAGGGTAGCCGTAGGTACATATTCGGGCAGTGTAAGCCCTGAGGCAGTGATCGTATTTGCCGCCGGGAATGCAGGATTGTCCGATATCTGTATCTCGTAGTGCGTGGCGTCGGCCAGCGGTTCCCAGATGAATATGGGAAGAGGAGACAGGCCGTTGGCGCCGTTTTCAGGCGAGATGGCGAGCGGGTCGCCGTCTATGGTACGGTGCGTATTGAGCTCCATGTAGTAGTAAAGCGTATCAGCATCTTCCGCAGTGAAGACGACGGGTATCGTGTATATCCCCGTCGGGACGGAAGCATCCAGCGCCAGGCTGAGTGTGGATGTCTCGCCCGGCAATACGGGGCTTGCATCGAACGCAAACCGGATTCCCCCGGGCAGCCCGGTCGTATCAACATCCAGATGGATATCCCTGTCGAAATCCAGCAGCGCCAGGGTATTGA
The DNA here is from genome assembly GCA_964537925.1 of uncultured Saprospiraceae bacterium. Lineage (GTDB taxonomy): Bacteria > Bacteroidota > Bacteroidia > Chitinophagales > Saprospiraceae > SLDF01. The sequence goes on from CAZICV010000005.1 coordinate 267,739, forward strand.
ACGGGATCTCCAGCACGGTGGGCAGACAAAGCGTCCGGTTGAACTGGTCGACCTTGAACGTAAATCCGGGCCTGCTGGGGAGCTGGATGCGGAAATTGCCGGGATTGACCTGGAAAAACACATGGTCCTGTCCTTTCACTTTGATGCGTGCGCGGTCCGTCTGGATATCCGGCACAAGCAGCACGGTGAAACCGTTGTTGGGGATACCTGCGGCAAGGGTGTCCGTCCATGTAAGACCACCGTCCAGGGACAGGAGGATATCAACGTTCGCACAGTTCACAGGGGCCAGATCAGTGCCTGCCACTTCCCAGTGGATCTCTTCATAACGACCGGTCTCCCAGACTTTGCCGGCTGTCGGAGCTACTACACGGAATGGTCCTGCCTGATCTGTCGCACTCATCCGCAATTGCGCCCAGGCAGCGCCACCTGCTTCCGCATTATAGTCCCTGGCCGTGAGGCGGAAGGTCAGGTTGCGGCTGTAGGTCGGCAGTACTTCGCGTGCATTGGAAGCATTGCTGAGTATATCCTGTATCCTCGGGAATACCCGCGTAGGATCGGTCGTAGGAGGCATGGAGCGGAATGAGGGGGCATCTACAGTTGGGTTGCCGAGAGATACGGTCGGCCCCAGGTCGTACTGCTCCCAGTTGTAATAGAGGGTATCGTCTTCTGTGTCGACGGCAGAACCTGTCAGCTCAAAAGGTGTCCTTACGGGGATGACCAGGTTTTGCGGGTGTGCGATGGTCACGACAGGCGCCGTGTTGCCTGTGGGGATGATGGTTGCGCAGGAATTCCCGGCGCCGGCCCTGCTGAAGTTGAACATTTCCTGCAGCGACCCGACGTGAAAATAGTCGTCGGACTGGAACTGTACATTGTTGGAGCCACAGAGTCCTGCATAAGCCATGATCGTAGTGCCTGATCCCGGCTCAAAGGCTGTACCGGGGTTTTCGTTGCCGCTGCAGTTGTTGAAACTGTGGTTGCCGCTGAACTGGTGTCCGATCTCATGACATACATAGTCCACATAGAAGGGGTCTCCGACCGGACTGTTCAGCCCCGTCACACCGCGTGCCTTAGAGCTGGTACATACGCTGCCCAGCGCCGCTATACCACCGCCTCCCGTGGAGAATACGTGGCCGATGTCGTAGTTCTGGGCGCCGATGATGTTATTGACCGTCGTCTGGTTTTGTCCCAGCATCCGGCTGCCGTTATTGTTGTCATAAGGATCAGACCCGGCGTCCAGGAAGATCAGCTGGTCGTTGTCATCGATGATGATCATGCGGATGGCCAGGTCGCGCTCATAGATGGCATTGACCCGGTTCATGGCGGTGATCATGGCTGCCAGTACCGAAGGGACCGTGCCTCCGTGGAATGAAGCATATTCGCCGGTACATGCCAGCGCCAGCCTGTAGGTCCTGAGGCCAATGGATGCCGATCTGCCGGCGCCCATGGTGAGGGCTTTCCTGTTGTCGTTTTTGTGGGGGTCCAGCCAGCTGTTATCCATAGCCGCTGCCTCTGTATCCTGCTCGCACACAATGGCCCGGTCTTCGGCCATGGCCAGGTCGCGTTTGTAGTAGGCCTGGTAGGTATCGCCATATCGCTGCATGGGATCAATAAGCCAGGTGTCGCCTTCGCGGCCGAGCAATATGGCGTGAAAGCCTTGCGGAGTGATGTCTCCACGCCCCTGGTATGCTCCGTTGCGCAAGGTGAATGTATGTATCCCTGGGTACCTGGACATCAGGGCAGCACCGGCAATGGGGGCATCCTCCAGCTCGAAGCTGTGCCAGCGCCCGTCGGGGCCCGGCAGCTCGATCCGGGCTTTGCCACCCTGGTTGCGCAGGACATGATCATACCATGCCGCCAGCTTCGCCTGATCGAGATGTGCTGCCCGGTAGGCGTCCGGTTGTATCTCACGTTGCCTGAGCGCCGCTGTCGCCGGCTCGGCCCAGGACCAGAAGTTTTGTTGCCCGTAAGCGCCGGAGGCTGCCAGCAGGCAGATGCAGATTGAATAGAGGTACTTCATACGACGGTGTGCTTTGTATTTAGATTGCGATATGATAAGTGCGTGCCCGGTAGCTCAGAGTGCTCCGGGTAGCCGGCCGGGTAACATTCTTACTGAGCCTTTACGACCTTGACGGCCTTGCGATCCTTGCTGTCCGTACCAAACTCCAGGTACAGTACATAGGAGCCCGGCAGGATACCCGCCAGCTCTACGCGATAGTATACCTGACCTTCGGCCAGTTCTCCCGAGCGCAGCTCCCTGCCTTGTATATCGAATAGCCTGAACCTGAGCGGTACACTGAGTTTGTCCGTGAAAGTGACGCCGACATGATCTTCGAATGGGTTAGGACTGGCTGCGTATACTTCCGTACCGGACAGGTTCTTGCGTACAACGATCACAGGCGAATAAAAGCTGCTGTCGTATCCGGTCCGTGTATCGTAATTTTCAACAAAAAGCCGGTAGAAGTAGATATCCCTGAGCCGCTCGGAAGGCGTCGTGTAGAGATAACCGGTAGGTTCGATATCGAATACCTGACCCGGTACGTAGGTGACACTGTCGAATTCGAATCCATTGGTCGAAACTTCTACCCTGAAACCTTGGCAATAGTATTCCGGCCGTGTCGTCCAGTTGAGCTGGATGCGGCGATTGCGGTCAAACCCGCCTTCGAAGGACTGTAGTTCTGTGCCCAGGTTTCCTTCGTAGCTGCGGATCTGGAAATCATCCAGTGCCAGGCCGGTAAAGAAGCCGCGGTCCTGGCTTTTGAAGACAAACCGGAAGGCTACACCCTCTTGTCCGCTGAACTGGCTCACATTGTACTGGAACTTGCGGAAAGTAGACTGGCGTCCCGTGAAGTAAGACTCTCCGAGCAGGTAAGCGGAAATACCCAGTGAGGTATTGGTTGTCGTGTACCATCCGGGTTGTTGTGTACCCAGTTTTTTCCAGGTAACTCCGCCGTCTTCCGAGTACTCGACATGGAATCCGTCCAAACCGCTGCTGATGTCATACTTGGCGTAGAAGCTGAGCTCGTACAATCCCGGATTGCTGAAGTCGAACATGGGTGTATACAGGTAGCTGCGTGTGCCGGGCTCATAGTACTGGTCTTCCGGCGCCAGCACATATGCCGATTGGCCGCTGTTTGCGCCATTCTTGCCGTTGACCGAAGAGTTGCCTGCTATCCACTCTGATCCCGACTGGTTGTATACGCCGAAATGCCCGGACTGGGACTCGAAGTCGCCTCCATAACCGGGTGTATCCGGTGTGTAGGGCAGGGGAAGCCTGGGTAGTATGCGGATGGAAGTTTCTTTTGACTCCTGCTCGGTGATCTGCAGCCCGACCGGGAAATCTCCCGTCCGGTCGAATGTATAGCTGAACTGCTCTTCTTCCGAGGTGAACTGGTCGCCGACCGACCACCTGGAGAAGTTGCCGTTGAGGCTGCGGTCCTCGAAACGGACCGGGCTGTTCGCATAGTGTACCCGGGGAAATACAGGGCGGGCCTCCGCAGGGTGATCTGCCAGGCAACGGATACCTTTCAGCGCATTGATGCGTCCGTTCCCCATCATGCCTGCGAACTGGGGATTGAGGCCGTCAAGATCGTCCGTAGTATTGAGCAGGCAGTTCCTGACGTCGTCGGCTGTCACATTCGGGTGATACCCGAAGAGGTAGCCTGCCAGGCCTGCTACGTTGGGGCAGGCCATGGATGTACCGCTGTAGAAGGTATAGGAGCTGTTGCTGCCTGCTACCGTACTGAGTATATCAGAGCCAGGCGCAGAGATATCGATCCACTCGCCGAAGTTTGAAAAGTCCGATTTCAGGTCCTGCGAATTGGTCGAGGCTACGGAGATCACATTTTTGCTGGCAGCCGGGAAAAACTCCAGGTTGATATTGTCGTTGCCGGCAGCAGCTATGCAGATGATGCCGAGTTCGTGTGCATAGTTGAAAAGATTCTGTGTGGTATTGCCATTGCCGCTGCCTCCGAAGGACATGGAGATCACGTCCGGCCGGTTGGCTACAGCGTATACGATGCCTTCCATGGTCCGCTCTATCCCGATCGACTGGGATTCGGAGAGCTTGGCCTTCACGGCCATCAGCTTGCAGTCGAAGCCCAGGGAGGATATACCCCTGGAGTTTTCACTCCTGGCCATAGCTATACCGGCACAGTGCGTGCCGTGCGAAAAATTGAAGTTTCCTGCACTGGCCGGTGGATTGGGGTCAGCTTTGTTATTGGCCACGTCATAGCCGTGAACGTCGTCTATATAGCCATTGCCGTCGTCGTCGATGCCATTGCCGGGTATCTCGCCCGGGTTGACCCACAGATTCGGTTCGAGGTCTTCATGAGAGATCTTCACGGCATCGTCTACGATCGCGATCACTACCTCTCTGCGCGTGCCCCGGTGTATATCCCAGGCTTGTACGGCCTGGATAACCTGCATGGTCCACTGCTGGCTGAAGCGGGGGTCATTGGGTGTATGTGTAGAGCGGTACAGCGGTACTCTTTCGGCGTACAGGACACAGGGCTGGGCTTCCAGGTCCTTTATGAGTTGCGCCACTTCTCCCGGTTTCGAAAAGTACAGCTCGTACACATGGTCAAAAGCTTCGTGCCGCAGATTCTTGAAATAATCTTTTTCTTCAGTGATCCCGTACTTGCCGGCCAGTGCGTCATACCAGTCCTTACCGTCATCGGCGGCCCTGGAGCGGACTATATCGCGACCGCCGACCGGGTCGCAGTCCGGCCTGAACTGGACGAAGATCCTGCCGTCCCAGTAGTCGGTATGTACATTCTGAGCCAGTACGCCCAGGGGCATGAGAAGGGCGGAACATATAGCAAGTAGGATTGATTTCATATCGCTGGAGTTAAACCTTAATAAACGACAAATTTGATTGCATTGGTATAGGTTGCAGTCGGGATCTCTGTATAGAGGACGTACGTCCCGGGCACCAGGTTTGGTAGTTCGTAGCGCAGGAAGCCTGCTCCCGGTATGGTGCGTGTATCGGCGAGCAGCTGCCCGTTGACCGCAAATACCCGTATGCGGACTTCTTCTTCCACCACATTGGTAAATACCAGGTTGATATGGTCCCTGGTCAGTGTAGGGAAAGCCTGGAATACGGCAGTGCCTGTGAGATTCTTGCGGATCACCACCTGCCGGGTATAGAAGCTGAGGTCTTCCCCTGTATTCTGATTGACATTGTGCACGTATAACCTGCCGAAGTACAGGTCCCGCGACCTGGCTGAAGCCGCTGTAAAGCTGTAGGAGCGCATCTGCGCAGAGAACCCGGTAGCTGCTACATAGCCGATCGAATCCCATTTGATACCGTTTTCGGACAGCTCTACCCTGAATCCCTGGCAGAAATACTCGGGCAGGGTCTGCCAGTCCAGTTTTGGCTTACGGTCTGTGGTGAAAGCCCCGGTGAGAGAGATCACTTCGGTGTGGTCTATCCCTGCAAACTGGGATATCTCGAAGTCTTCTATGGCCAGACCGGCGTACGAACCGCTGGCCTGCGAACGGAATACGAATCTGAATGCAATCTCCGGCAGACCGGAAAATTCGCTGATATTGAGCCTGTACTGCCGGAAACTGGCCTGTGTGCCTGAGAAATAGGGCTGCCCCGGCTCGAAGGCCGCTCCGGGAGCGCTGCTGAGGATATTGTACCACCCGGTGACATTGGTACCCAGCACCGACCAGCTCCTGCCTGCGTCGGTGGTGTACTGGACCTGGAACCCATCGAATGGCCCGATGCTATACTTGGCGTGAAAGCTGATCTCGTAGATACCCTGGGCGCTGAAGTCGTATTTGGGTGTATACAGGGCCGATACGGTACGGTGCTGGTAGAGGGGTTCGTCCGGTCCCAGCACCCAGGCGTACTGTCCGCTACGGGTACCGGATTTTGCGGATACGGACGAATTGCCTCTTTCGAATGCGGAGCCTGAGATCGTGAGGGCTGCAAAGTCCCCCGGGTTGCGCTCGAAATCACCGGAATACTCAGCCGATCCTGCGACGAACGGCAGCGGCTTGCCGGGCAGCACCCGTATACTGACCTGGGCGCGGAGTTCGGGTGATACGGTCAGCGTCACGGTATAGGACCCTGTATCCCTGTATATGTGCTCGGGAGACTCGTCGCCCGAGGTATTGCCGTCGCCGAAGTCCCAGAGCCTCGAGCCGAAGTCGCCGATCGAGTTGTCTGTAAACTGTATCGGTGAGCCTACGTATCCTATGAGCTGGTCCGTCCTGATGATAGCCTGCTCTTTCAGGAATACGCTGCTGGTATACATACCGCGGCCATGAGTGCCGGCTACCAGCAGGTTGTCCGATTCGCGTACCTGCAGCATGTCGATCCTGGTATTGCCCAGGCCGTCGCTTGCGGGCTGCCAACTGGTCACCGTACCGGCCAGGATATCTGTACCCCATATGCCCAGTTCGGTGGCGAGGACGACGGCCTGCGGATCGAGTGGAGAGAATACAGCCCATCGCACGGGTATATCAGGCAGATTGCCGGTATTGTTGATCCAGCTCTGTCCGCCGTTGCGGGACTCGAATACCTTGGCTACACCGTAGTTGCTATAGGTCACCAGCAGGTGGTTTTCGTCGTCTTGTTGTACGGCTACGCAGGACACAAACCCATTGCCTGAGCGGATCAGACGCGCCGCAGGCGTGGTGGTATTGGCATTGTCCACTACGTAGACATTGCCGTTGCTGAGACCGAAGTACACGCGGTTCTCTACGTTGGGGGAGACGGTGACAGCTGCGATCCGGTTGCCGCCGATAGCGCCCAGCGGGATCGTCTCCGTAGTATTCTGCGTACCTACATTGCGCACCACACCGTACTGCCCGGGTTCGTGGCTGCAGTAGAGTATTTTTTCGCGGCTGTCATAATCGGTCGGGTTGATGAAATAACCTGTATTGGAGCCGATGCTCACGCTGGTCACGCTGCCGGGACCCCAGCCGGCATTGGTGATGTAGTAGTTGTTGTTGATATATGAGGATATCTGTATCTCCGGGTTGAGCTGATCGATATGTACAAATCCGCCGTCGCCGCCGGTCACCTCCCTGGTGTCATTCATCCCGTCGCTCGTGAACAGTTGGGAGCCATTGTCCTGCGTACCTCCCAAGAACCAGCTTCGGCCCGCCTCCGGGTGCACTGCACAGGAGTAGAACTGGGTCACATTGAACCCGTTGGACACGAAGCTGATGGTGGGTACGGCGGCCCGGCCGTTGGTCGTCCGGAATATACCTCCGTCATTGGTGAAGTAGATGGTATCCGAGCTGCCGGGGTGGAACACGATATTGTGCTGGTCGGCATGTACATACTGGATACCGCCCCCACCGTACCACTGGCCGATCTGGGTCCAGGAGCTGCCCCCGTTGGAGCTCACCAGCACGTCGATACCACCTATGAAGATGCGATCGGGATTGCGCGGATCCACCTCGGCTATCAGGTCGTACCAGGCCTGGCTGCCCGCAAAGTTGGCATTGCCAAGCGCGGGCGGGTTGTTGACGGTTATCCAGTTGTCGCCCCCGTTGATGCTGCGCATGATGCTGAGTACGGAGCCATTGCTCGCGGCAAACAGCCCGTATAGCACATCGGGATTCGACTCGGACACAGCCAGCTCTACCCGTGCATACCCGGAGGTCGGAAGCCCCCCGGACAGGCGCTGCCAGTCACCCTGGTTGCCGGTCGCCGAGCGGTAGATACCTGATCCCGAGCTCCCGGCGTAGAGTATGCCGTCCGAAGCCAGCTCCAGGTCCGTAGTGCGTCCGCCGAGTACGCTGTTCCAGGTCTCTCCCTTGTCCAGGGATCTGAAAAGCCCGCTATTGGTCGCTGCATAGGCTGTGCCGTCACCGGTCACGACGATCTTGTTGACATAGTAGAACGAGGCGGACCTGGTGGTCGTTAGCTGGGTCCAGGTATCGCCTCCGTCAGAAGTCTTCCAGATACCGAATCCGCGCAGCGCGTCTGCGTTGAACCAGCCTTCGCCCGTACCGGCATAGATAGTCTGCAGGTCGGATGGGTCCTGTGCGATCGAGGAGATAGCCACATTTTCGAAGTAGTCGCCGATCGGGGTCCAGAACGGTCGCTGAGCCAGCATATTCCCGGTCTTCCAGATACCACCCGCTACACCTCCCGTCCATACCGTATTGCCGGTCGGATCGCTCCTGTCGACACAGAGCGCCCTGGTGCGCCCGGAGACATTGTTGGGGCCTCTTTCTTCCCACTTGAACTCGGGCAGTTCGCGGCCGGATCTCAGGCGTTCGGAGCGGAGCACATCGGCATAGGCCATAGCCTGCAACAGGCGTTCGCGGGGTACGGTATTGGTACTGGGGTCACGTGTCTTTTCAAACTCGAACTCGATCATACCCTCGACGCGCTTCGCTTTCGGAGGCTTCTTGAATTTTTTGAAGCCCCCGGTTTGTTCGGATGGCTGCAAAAGAAAGAAAGCGGCCGTAACGCAAACAGCAAGCAGGCCTCCGGCCCATATCCACCTCCCGGGTTTACTCATAACGCTTGTAAAAAATTGTCGGTCGTGTTAAATTGCTTATATATAAGCCCCTCTGACTGTAGATGATTGATCTACAAGGGGGAAAACATTATTCTTTAATAACAGTGAATCAAAGAATAAAGTTACTACAATATCTAGAAAGTGGCCCGGATCTGCATTCTTGAGAGGTGCACGATGGCATTTTCGCCCGTCTTCCTGCCTTCGTAGCTCACCTGTAGCTGTACGTTGTTGAAGAGCTTGCGCTCAAGCTGCAGGTTCCACAGCAGGTTGTTGCCGTTTTTCAATCCTTCCAGCATGGCAAACTCCACGGGAGAGTTGGGTGCGCCGGTAAACCGTATGCGCGAGTATGTCAGCTGCACCCTGAGGATATACCCGTTGCTGCGGTTGAGGGCTCCCTCCAGTACGCTCTCGAGTACCCGGGCCGTCTCCATCAGCTCGCCGGTCGTGTTGGCCTGGTCGGTATACCGCAGCCTGAGCGTGCTGCGAAATACGGATGTGGGCTGCCAGATGGCCTCTTCCTGCAGGGACCGGATGCGGATATCGTAGTTGCGCACGACGAAGGCTTCGGACAGGTTTTGCTTGCGCCCTGCGCCGGCTGTGGTCAGCAGGCTGATCCTGGATCCGGCGTTCCAGCGTACCAGTATATGATTGTCCCTGGTACGCCTGCTTTCCGATCCCGTGGTGAGGAGATTGCGGCTGCGCAGATCGGATGTGTTCCACTGGACTTCGTACCTGGGATCCGCCCTGTTGAAGAAGACGCCGTTGCGCAGGACGGATGCGATCGTGATGATCGATGGATCGTCGAAGTCCAGGATGAAGGGGTTCCAGGCCGGGAGGTCGGCACCGGCCAGGGCTTTTCGCGTCAGGTTCACATTGGTCTGCAGTGAGAGTTTGCCGAGCCATTTTTTCCAGCCTTGTTCGTTGAACCATACGGCGCGCGGGTCGATCGCCAGTTGCTGGTTCAGCAGTACATTGTGCGTAGCCACAAACTCGCTGGTGACCGTAGCTACCTTGACGAAATTGGCCTGGTCGGCAAAGGGGGCGATCTCAAACTCGTCCAGTTGCCGGATACCGTCCCCGTTGAGGTCGTTCCATATGTACTGGCCTTCGCCGGGCCGCACCTCTACGTAGCCAAACTCCAGGCGGGGCTCCTGGCCCGATCCCAGCTCGTAGGCCGTGTTGCCCCTGACCACGTTTTTCAGTGCGGCGAACTGGTAGTTGATCCGCCCCAGGAAAGTCCTCCGGGGCTGGAAGAGTACACTGCCTGCATCGCTGACCCGGAGATCGCGGCCGGTGAATGTCCACTGCAGCATCGATTGCCTGCTCTGTCGCCAGCTACCTTCGGCGCGTATCTCCCGGGCCTGGCTCCCTGCGACAAAATCCGTACCCGCCGGGAGCAGATCCTCCCTGAGCTGATAGCTCAGCGCCAGGCGCACTGTCTTGTCTTCGGGGCTTTGCAGGCTGATGCGGCCGATATTCCAGTAGAAGCTGGCAGGCAGCAGATCATCTGTAGCTGCCGCCCGGCGCGCATTGCGCTCCCGCTCGCCATACAGGCCGATCCGCCAGGCGCGGTCTCTGCCGATGGCCTGGTCGAGCTGGATGCGGGGGCGTGAGAATGCCGACAGTTCCAAGGGCGAGCGCGTCGTGAGTTCACTGCCGAACAGCCTGGCGGAGAATCCTCCCCGTAACCAGGACAGGTCGTACTCATGCCTGCTCCCGCTGTAGTAGCCGGTCTGCCCGAAGCCCGCAAACCCATACCGCACTGCAGCCCTGTCGCGGTAGCGCATGGTCAGCGCGCTGCGCAGCCAGTGCTCTGTAGCCCTGGTGGCGGGATCGGTATTCCAGTCACGCTGGAACTCTGCAGGCCGGTAGGGGTTGACCGGTTGGAAACGGGCGTCGCGCAGCTCGTAATTGAGCTCCGGCGACAAGGTCCAGCGGCCTTCCGGGCCCAGGGCTATCTTGTCCGTGTATTCCAGCCGGGCTGCCGTACCGGTGTTGTCTCCGTCGTCCAGCGACGAGAACCGGTTGAGGTCCAGTACGGACAGGGCCAGCTCCGCGCGGATGGCGCCTTCCTGGCTGAGCCGGTAGCTGCCACCCAGGGAGAGCATCTGCTGCCGCTTGGGTGTGACGATGCGTACAGTAGGCTCGTAGCGGCCGGTGGGCCTCCCCGTAGCAGGGTCGGGAGCGGACCAGGCATAGACCCGGCCGTTGGCCAGGTTGGAGGCGATCACGTAGTGGCCGTTGCCTTCGCCCAGGTCCGTGAATCCTGCGGTATAGCGCTCCGCGCTGTCATCCGTGCTGAAGAACAGTATGCCGGTATAGTGCCTGCCGTCGGGCAGCAGGGTATCGCGCCGCTCATAGAGGACTGCGGAGCTGCTGCCCTCCTCCGGGTCATAGGGCCGGATACCGCTGATATTGGCCTCGTCCACCCGGTCGCCGATCTGTGTGAGCAGCAGCTTGTCCTCGTCCGACAGCTGCTGTATGCCGGTAGCGTTCTTGCCGTCCTGCTCACTGAAGAGCTCCAGCTGCAGTCCCCATCTGCCCCGGGTATACTGCGAGGAGGCCGTGTACATGGAGCGGAGATAGTTCTGGTCCGTGTACTCAAACTCTACGATGATGCGGACCTCCTTGGTGATGAGCCGCCGCGCGGTAAACTGTACCTCGCCCCGGTTGTAGTCTATCACATAGTCCAGCTCCAGCCCCCGCCGCAGCAGCTGGCCGTCGAGATAGACGCGCTCCGTATTGGCCAGCACGATGATGAAGGTCTCCCCGTCGTTGCCGGTGAGCTTGTAGGGGCCCTGGTTGCCTTCTATCGGCGGTATGATCTGCCGCCTGAACTTGCCCTTGGATATGGCCAGGCTGGCCTGGTTGCGCAGCAGACCCTCACCGGAGGTCCTGACCTCGTTTTGCAGCATCACGCCCTGTGAGCGCTTGAAGTACTGTATGAAGTAGCCCGACGGGCGGCCTATCTCGAAGTCGCCGGCCCGCAGGCTGTTCCCTCCTTTGGAGATCTGTATGTAGATCCGGTCAAACTCCTGGAGCTGCTGTGTATTGCCCTCGGGCTGTATGGGGATCGCATTGTCCGATATGGCGGCCAGTATCTCCAGGTCATTGCCCAGCTTGCCGGCCAGCTGGAGGTTGAGACTGGAGTTGAGCACCAGGTCCTGCCGGTTGCCGAAGGAGAACCCGCGGGAGAAGCTGCCGCTGTAGTCCATACCGCGAAAGTCCATCAGGGGATCGCCGGGTGTGGCCGTATTGTAGGAGAAGCCGATATAGTCCAGCGATACCTCCCGGCGGATGATCGTGGTGTCGAGCCTGCGGTAGGGCCGGTGCAGGCTCACGGGCAGCCTGCGGTAGGAGACGGTCACGGCGGCATCGGGCCCGTAGCGCGCTGCGAAGGCCGAGAGGAAGACCAGCCGGTTGCCCTGTACCTGCACCAGAGCTGTGTCGGGGTCTGTATCCGGCTCGCCCGCTATGCGCAGGCCCAGTACAATGGCGGTCATGGAGTCGATCTCCTGCGGCTCTGCGGTGTAGACGAATGTCTTCTCGTGCAGGTTGCGCCAGGCAGTCCGGTCCTGCGCCCGGAGGCCGGAGGCCTGGGCCATGCAGAGCAGGATAGCCAGTGCAGCCAGGTGTCTCCGGCACCTCCGCGAGAGGTCGATATGGCGGTATGGGTTCAAGGCCTGCAGGTCGTATACGGGTATGTTCCCGCTGGGAAATATACGATGCAGTCGGCGGAATGTTGTGCAGGCGGTTTTTGAGTCCGTGGAACTTCCGTATAGCAGGACCTTGGTGTTTTCGGAATTGTTCGTATTTTGAATGTTTAAAGTGATTTGCCTGTACCTGGCAGCTTGCTTTGTCCCGCGCACCATCCGGCAGGTTAACTGCCTATCCAGGGTTTTGATAAAAAAGAACAGGTCTATGAGAACTGTATTACTACTATTGCTGCTACTGCCCCTACTGCCCCTTTACCTGACCGCACAGGATACGGATCCCCATGGGTTGTGCGACGGCTATACGCCGCCGACCAACGATGTGACCAGCATAATACCCAATCCCAGCTTCGAGGAGTATGCGTATTGTCCGTACACGACGGACCAGGTAGACGCTGCTGTGCCCTGGATATCGAGGGGCGGCTCTCCGGATTATATGAACACCTGTGGCTTCACTGTAGTACCTCCACCCTATCCGGACGGAGAGGGTATCATGCACTTTGGAAGCGTCCTTGACTTACATGAGTATATAGGCGTATGCCTGAACTCGCCGCTGGTAGCCGGCACGCACTACCGCCTGAGTTTCTATGTCTTCAACAGAATAATAAGTTGCCCAGCCGGTGCACTGGGGGTCTTTGGTCACGGTAACTGCACCGATCCACCGCTGATAGGGATGACCCAGTGCGCAGTGAATGCCGGTTATTCACTGATCGGATCTGTGGTCCATGAGCCGCTTGATGAGTGGTCGCTCCTGTCCATCGACCTAATCCCCACAGAGGATATCGAGTTCCTTCTGTTGGGAGGTATGTGCGGTCATTGCAGATCTGTCACCTGGTGCTTAGACGGCCTCAGGCTGGAGGAGGTGGAGCTGGACCTGGACCTGGATGTCTTCGAAGAGGGTCATCCGTGTTCGGAGGATGTACGGCTGACAGGTGATGCCAGTGTCCCCGGCGGGGAGTGGCAGTGGTACCTGGAGGGCCTGGAGCTGCCGGGTGAGACAGGCAGTGTGCTCGATGTATCGGGAGGCGGCTACGGATCGGGCGTGTACTGGGTACGCTATACCTGGAACGGCTACTGTGTGGTGGCACAGATAGCAGTATCGATGGAAGAAGAAGAGGCGGAAGTGTCGTGTCCCGAAGGAGATGTGCTGTGCCCGGCGAGCGATCCTGTATCGCTGGGAGGAGGAGATCCCGGCGGGGGTACATTTTCAGGCCCGGGGGTGGAAGGAGGCTATTTTGATCCTTCCGTCGCCGGTCTCGGGATGCATGAGATCACGTATACGGCGCATGATGCGAACGGGTGTACGGGTACCTGTGTCTTTGAGATGGAAGTGCGGGAGCCTGAACCGCCGGTCTGTCCTGCCGACCTGTCGGTCTGTGTCACGGATGAGGACGTTGCACTGCAGGACGGGAGTCCGGTCGGCGGAGTTTTCAGTGGTCCGGGAGTTTCGAATAGCGTGTTTTCACCCGGATCTGCGGATGCGGGCAGTCATGAGATCAGCTACAGTGCGGCTGATCAGTATGGTTGCCTGGGTACCTGTACCTTTATGATAGAGGTACAGGATACACTGCTGCTGATCTGCCCGGATAATATGAATGTATGCGGACTGGAGGGGATATTTCCATTGACCGGGTCCACTCCTGCGGGCGGTGTATATAGTGGTCCGGGAGTAGTGGGCGGGCTTTCGTTCTATCCTGCGCTGGCCGGTTACGGTGATCATGAGATCATATACAGCTATGAGCATGGGTTATGTGTGCAGAGCTGCGTTTTTACGATTCACGTGCGTGAGTTGCCTGAGGTAGACTGTCCTGCGGACCGTACGGTCTGCGTGGAGGATGGGGACTTTACATTGCCTGCGGCGAGCCTGTCGGGTGGATCGTACAGCGGTCCGGGCGTGTCGGGTGATGTGTTCTCACCGTCTTCGGCAGGAGTGGGCGTGCATGTGACCTGGTATGTGGTGTTCGACCAGCACCTGTGTGAAGCGGCCTGCAGCTTCACGATCACGGTGAGTGAGGAGGTGGCGCCGGTCTGTCCTGCTGACCTGTCTGTCTGCCTGCACGGTGGTGAGGTGACGCTATCCGGCGGTAGTCCATCGGGAGGGGAGTACAGTGGCCCCGGCGTGAGCGGAGGAGTATTCGATCCTGTGGCTACGGGAGCGGGCGTGTTCGTAGTCAGGTACTCTACGGAGAGTCAGTCCTGCGGCGGAGTGTGCAGCTTCGAGATCGTGGTATCGGATGAGCTGGCGGCTGCCTGCGGTGAGCTGGGTCCTGTCTGTGTGGATGGTGGCACAGTAGCCTTGCCTGGGAGCACACCATCTGGTGGTGCCTACAGTGGTCCGGGTGTATCTGGTGGCAGCTTCGACCCTGCAGCGGCAGGCGTGGGTGTACACACACTGACCTATGAGGCTGCGGATGCGGCAGGTTGCCGGTATCGGTGTAGCCTGGAGGTAGAGGTACTGGCCTCACCTGTGGTGGATGCGCCTGCGGATGCTACGGTGTGTATAGGATCGGGCGAGCTATCCCTGTCGGGGGGTAGTCCGTCGGGTGGAGTCTATAGCGGCCCGGGTGTGAGTGGTGATCGGTTTGATCCTGCTGTGGCGGGTATCGGGGTACATGCGCTGTCTTACAGCTACAGCGATGCGGCGGGCTGCCGGGCCTCGGACAGGTTCCTGCTGACGGTCGTGGCGGTCCCATCGGCGGGTGCTGATATAGACTTGCGCTGCCACGAGGTGGACACAGCTTACCTGTCTGCACAGGGCGTGGGCCAGTGGACTTTCTCAGGCGAGAATGCGGGCACAGCAGAGATCAGTGATGCCACTGCAGCGGCGGCGAAGGTCTATGGGTTCAGCGGCCCAGGCAGCTATGTGCTGGTCTGGGAGTCGCTGGGCTGCCGGGACTCGGTGACGATCGCAGTGGGCGATGACTGTGACTGTATCCTGCTGGGCAACTATATAGAGACGGTGGAGCAGCTCTTCTGTGCATCCGCGAGTGGACATATACTGACAGGCTGGGACGCGACCCCATCGGGCGGTGTGTACCGGTGGGAGTGGAGCGATGACGGTATGACCTGGCTACCCGCTCCGGGCGACGGTACGGGCCGGGACTATGAGACAGGGGACCTGGGCCCTGGTGTGTACTATTTCCGCAGGGTGTATGAGCTGCCGGATGAGGAGGACTGCTACAGCGAGAGCAATGTGCTGAGGCTGGAGGTAGTGGCCCCGCTGACTGCGGGCGAGCAGGGAGATCCTCCTGCGGTATGCGTCTCTTCGCCGCAGGACTTCGATCTGTGGAGTCTACTGAGTGGAGCTGACGGAGGCGGCCGCTGGGAGGAGATATCCGTAGTGCCTTCTACGGGTGGCGCATTTGATGCCCAGGTCGGCGGCTTCGATACGGAGGGTCAGTTGCCGGGTATCTACCTGTTCCGCTATATCGTGGGCTCGCCTGCGCCCTGCGGGCCTGATACGGCCCATATAGAAATACGGATCAATGAAGACCCGTCGGCATCGATCGCGGTAGATCCGGGCGAGGTACTGGACTGCCGGATCATGGGCGTGACCTTGAGCGCGCAGGGGCAGGACCACATCGTATACAGCTGGCTGCTGGAGGGTCAGCCTGCAGGATCGGGTACGGAGCTTTTTGTATCTACCGGCGGCCTGTACACGCTGATGGTACGGGATACGCTCACGGGCTGTGCGTCGATGTCGGAGATCCGTATCCGCGATGAGAGTGGTTATCCCTTCGTATATATAGCAGACCCTGAGGCGCTGACCTGTGCGCGCACCTCGGTGGAGCTGGACGCGTCGGCCTCGCAGACGGGGGCGAATATAGTGCACCGCTGGCTGGACGAGTCGGGGACAGTGCTGCTGCCAGGTACATTGCACCTGACAGTGACGGCTCCCGGTATCTATATCCTGGAGTCGACGGATGTGGTGAATGGCTGTATGAACCAGGACACGGTAGAGGTACTGGAGGACCTGCGTACCCCGGTAGCGGATGCTGGCCCGGATCGCATACTGCACTGCGGAGCATCAGAGACGAGCCTATCGGGTATGGTATCGGGTGGCTCCGGGGCCTATGACCTGCGCTGGGAGAGTGCGGATGGAGCGATCGTATCAGGCGGCGGTACACTGACCCCCGGAGTGAGGGGATCGGGCTGGTACTACCTGTATGCGACAGACCAGGTGAGCGGCTGCACAGGCGTAGACTCGGTGGAGGTGACGGAGTCGATGGAGTCGATCGGAGTGACACTGCTGGAGGTGCCGCCGGTCTGCGCGGAGGAGGCTACAGGCTATATCCGTATAGAGACGGACGGAGAGGCCCCGCTGGTATATGAGATCAACGGCACGGTGACTACGCCATCGTCCGCAGGGCGTATAGAAGGCCTTACACCGGGCAGCTACCGGATCCGTATCCGGGATGCACGTGGCTGCAGTGTGGACACGCTGGTGGAGCTGCGCAGGCTGGACCCGGTCATGATACAGTTGCCTACCCGGGTAGTGGTGGACGGCGGGGATACGGTACATGTAGTGGCTACGGTGGATCGTCCCGTACAGGCGCTGCGGTGGATACGGTGGGAGCCGGGCGAGGATATCTCCTGCGACACCTGCCTGGAGGTGCTGCTGTGGCCGCGGGAGACGAGGGAGTATGGCCTGTGGGTAGAGGACGAGTGGGGCTGCCGGGGTTACGGAATGGTGGAAGTACTGGTCCGTCGCAAGATCCGTGTGTACATCCCGGAGGCCTTCAGTCCGAATGGTGACGGGGTCAATGACGGCTTTACGCTGTACGGCCCGGATATCCGGCTGATACGTCGGCTGGAGGTATTCGACCGGTGGGGCGACGGGGTATTCTCGAAGGCTGACTTCCGTGCGAATGAGCCTGAGGAGGGCTGGCTGGGCCGGTTCCGTGATCGGGAGATGAATCCTGCGGTATTCGTATATGTGGCGGAGGTAGAGCTGCTGGACGGTCACCTGGTGCGCTTTCACGGGGAGGTGCAGCTGGTGCGGTGACCGGGGCGGGCTGCTTGCCGCCTCTGCAAGACAGCGGAAGGCTGTGTATACACCGGGAAATATGCGATGCGGCTGCAGCCGCATCGCATATTTCCGCGTGGGATATGCCGTGCGATACAGCGCGCTGCAGCGAAAAGAGCCGTAGCATACTCCTGCCATACACTGACCCGGGGGCTACCATACACTCCCCATACACTAACTCATGGTGTAAGGTGGTTGTTTTGCGGAAAAACGGCCTCTGCGAGGCAGATAAGCGCCCGGAACGGGCCTAAGCAAGCATAATCGTACCGGATATGTCCTGCGGTACGGGAAGGATGCGGAGGTAAGGATGCCGGTGCGGAGCCGCTGGCAGCAGCGGCAGAAAGGGTATATCTACCCGGGCTATAAGGCGGCCGGTGGGGATATAAGTGTAACGTTTCACCTTGACCCGGTGAGCTGGTCCATACACTGACCCCGGACTAACCCCGGGGATGCCATACACCGGACTATAGGGGAGCTATGGGGAAAGGACGGGATCTCTAACTATCCCGCCGGGAGCGGATCAGCTCCTCGCGGAGGAAGGCCATATCCTCTCGCATACGGGCTATCTCCTCCCGCAGTTGGGTAATCATCTGGTCGTAGAGCTCTTTGTCTGCTCCGTAGAAGTTACAATTAAAGGACGGGCCGTTATTGGTTCCTATCTGGTCATTATTGTTCAACGTTTGTATTATTGGCTGTTCCTGGGAAGCAACAAGATCTTCCGGAGTCATTTCATATACTCCTGCGATGGCCCGTATACGGTCCCAGTCGAGGCGGGTCTCACCGGACTCGATGCGCATGTAGGACCGTACGGCGAGATTGAGCCGCTCGGCGACCTCCTCCTGGGTCATCTGCCGCGACTCGCGTATGCGCTTGATGGTATCGTGAAGCATCATATGTAAGCGATAATATACTGTGTGGTGTCAAAATCCGTCGGGTAAAGATAGCTATTGCGGCCCTGACCTGACAAAAAATGTCATGTGACCTGACAAATATTGTCATGTAAAAATATTTGTGTGTGTTATAATTTTACCCCTGTCAATTGACTTGTATTTGTATACAGGCCATTCATTTCTGCCTGTATGAGTTGCGTTGCGATATTTCAGTAGTATTTACCTGATCCTGCGAATATGGTTGAAGTGCCTTGCGGAGTGCGCCGGTGAGACCGGCGCATTTCTGCGGGGTCCCTGCCGGAGATCCGGTTTTTTTTCAGCGGACCCTGTGCCGCTGCCGGGTCGGCGTGGGTCATATTGTATCCGATCGGGACAATATGTATTGATATATAGGAAATAAAAATATGTCTTTTGCAATATTTGCAACAAACTGCATGAAAACAGCGCGCACTTTTGTATTGACCGGTCACGAAATACGTACTGAGTAACAATTTGTGATTTTTAGATTAAAACTTTAACTTTTAAAATCAATTACTGATGAAACATATGATCTATCTCATCGCCGTGGCCCTGAGCGGACTATGGACCGGCCGGTACGAGGGGGACCGGATTAAGGCAGGAGAGCCGCCTGCACCACCGGGGCAGGTCTGTGCGGAGGAGTGGCCCGCCCTGACGATGGACTCGACCTGTATCCGGCTGCTGGCACGGCTGGCGGACAGTACGGAGATACTGACCCACCACGATATAAGCCATATGAACGCCTGCCTGCACGCGGCGGGGCAGGATACCTTCGTGCTGTATACAGGCGGTGGTGGTGGTACGCGCTCGGGCTGTACGGAGAAGCAGCAGGTATTCATAGACCTGCACTATGCGGTGATCGGCGGTCATCTGGTGTATACCTCGGTATACTCTCCCGGCAGCAAGGAGGCGACTATCTATGATGATGTGGACTTCCACTTCTCGGGATACAGCACACCGCTGATCAAGATCTACTTTGACTACGGAGCGGGCGAGCAGCTGATCCTGGGTCCGGTGACCTGGCAGGCGGACGTGGATATGCCACACTACCGGGATATAGTCATACGTACTGAGCTGCTGGACCAGCAGCAGAATATAGTGAGTATCTACCGGAAGAAACTGCAGTTCCGAGTGAAGGCCAGCCCACATGGTCACCGCTACCGCGTGCCGGACGATACCTGGTATATAGCGGGAGCCTCGTATACGCCGCCGGAGTGCCCCTATATACCGAACGCGCATGACCGTCAGGCGGGCTCGGCGGGGGCCTATGTGCATGTGCTGTATGCACAGCCGGACAAGAAGCTGCGCCGTCCGCTGCTCTTCATAGAGGGGCTGGATCTGAGCACGCGGCAAGTCTGCGACCCGGACTACGGCGGTGAGGTGATCCGCTGCGGGGGCCTGGGCTGGGATACCTTCATATCGGGGCTGTACGAGGACCAACTGGATGCGGATGTGCTGGCGCTGGCCCCGGGTATGGTGGACAGCTTGCTGTCGAGGGGCTACGATGTGCTCTTCGTAGACTTCGCAGACGGGGCGGACTGGATCCAGCGCAACGGGGAGTGTGTGATCTCGATCCTGCAGGAGGTGAACGAGCGGAAGGTGGAGCCGCACCAGAACATCGTGATCGGGGCCAGCATGGGCGGCCAGATCGCGCGCTGGGCGCTGGCGATGATGGAGCGGCGCGGGCTGGATCACTGCTCATCTACGTATGTATCCTTCGACTCGCCGCAGCAGGGAGCCAACATAGCGCTATCGCTACAGGCGCTGGCCTACCAGACCTACCTGATGTACCCGGCACAGAAAGGGGACCTGTGGCTGAGCCTGAACCGCCCTGCGGCACAGCAGCTGCTGGTGCAGCACCTGAACCGCATAGAGGGTAGCGGGGAGTGTGTACGCAGTGCGTATGTACAGGAGATGGCGGACCTGGGGTACCCGCGTCGTGTGACGAATGTGGGAATCGCCTGTGCGACGGGCAATGGCTCGCCGGTACTGCAGCCGAGCTACCCGGAGACGGATGAGAACCGGTCGCGGCTGTTCAATGCGTGGGTGAAGAAGATAGGGTGTACCTTCATGAAGATCAGCCTGAACACGACGGGCGGACGGGAGACGGATGTGTTCTACCACTCCTGTGTGCCGGAGAAGGAGGAGGTGGTGTACCACGGATTCATTCCGTACGACGAGCGTACGGAATTCGGGTCCCCTGTGCGGCACAGTGTGTTTCAACTGAAGCGTGGGAGCGGGTCGAACAGGTTGCAGTGGAGCCATAAGGAGACGTCGAACGACCCGACGATAGACCGGGGATCGGGGACGGTGACCTTCTCCAACCCGGATATCCACTACTGGGATGTAGCTCCCGGGTGCTACCGTCGGGACTACGAGCTGGCGGTGGCACCCCTGCTGAGGAAGGAGGAGCCGGGTACGGAGATCGAGTTTGCGTCGGGCTCTACCTTCATGCCGGTGACCTCGCTGCTGGATATCGATACGGATGATTTGTATTTCAGTGTAGGTCAAATAGAGCAGATCAATCCAAACAGATCTCTGACGCCTTTCGACGTAGTGTACTATACAGATAGCACAAACCTGCAGCATGTGGAGATCACACAGGAGATCGTGGACTGGGTGCTGGCCAACGTGCTGGAGCAGGCCCCGCTGCCTGCTGTGCTCACAGCCAGGTACAACTATGCCCACCATGCACAGAAGCAGATACCCACTACGGAGATCCTGAACGGCGGGCAATTGGTCGTGAATGGTGATACTGGAGCAGGTTTTGGGGATATAGAGAATAGTAGGCTGGGGTTGTATGAGACTCAAACAGGCGGCTGCGGCGAGGTCTATGTGACGGTGCGCAGCGGCGGCCGTGTGACGGTGGGCGAGGTAGCGGACTTCCGCGGTCGCCTGATCGTGAACCCGGAGCATACACTGCACCTGATGGCGGGCTCCGTGCTGGAGGTGAATCATGGCTCGGAGCTGGTGATCCGCCCCGGGGCCAGGCTGATCATAGAGTCGGGTGCGCAGGTGGAGCTGACGCATCGCGGGTCCCTGCAGGTAGCGGGTACGCTGGAGCTGCGCGGCGCGGTGACCGTAGAGGCGGCCGGGCAGGTAGAGACCTGGCCTACTACAGTAGTAGAGGGTCCCGGCAGCCTCCGCATATCGGGGGCCTATACGCCCACTGCTGCCCTGGGTACTACGATCCTGCGCATACACGACGGCGGCCCGCTGGTACTGGACGAGGTGGACCTGAAGCTCACGGACGGTACGGTACGGGTAGGTGTGGACGCCTCCCTGAGCATCGGTGAGGGCCGCAGCGCGGATGTGCGGCGTGCGCTCTTCCTGGGCGATGTGCCCTCACCGGGCGGCATACAGCCGGGCCTGCCTGCGGCCACGGGACTCTATGCGCGGGACTATGCGGCGGTGTACCTGGAGGACTGCGCCTTCCGGCTGCTGGCCTGCGGGATCGACCTGTCGCGCACGGTGTGGGAGCCGGGTCGGCAGACCCTGCTGTACAAGATCCGCACGGACAACTGCCTGACCGGTATCCGTGCTGCGCGCACGGGTCGGCTGGTGCTGGAGGCCTCACAGCTCTCGGGGGCGCGCCATGCGCTGCCGGACTCCGTAGCGCCGGACGGGATCGTACTGGAGACGGCGGACCTGTACGGCCGGGGCCTGGTGCTGGAGGACTATGACCGAGGCCACGGGATCTATGCGCCTGGTATGGCTGGCGGGCAGCCACAGTTTAACAATGTGTGGCTGACACACTGCAGCGCGGTGGACCGCTGCCATACGGGTATCCGTATAGACGGCGGAGCGGGCGGCCTGCAGCACCCGCTGGACTGGGGCCTGGTGCATATGAGTGCGAGCCGGATCAGCTACCCGGTGCACTCGGGTGTAGAGGGAGAGGATGTGCTGCTGAGCGTGGATGCACTGCTCAACCCCGGCCAGTCGCACAATACCTTGCTGACCTGTCCGCCGTCGCAGCCGGGCGGACTGGGCCCGGTGATCTGCGGGAGTATGTTCCGCATCTGCTACCGGCACCGGCCTGCGCCCTTCGTAGCGGCTCGTGGCAACTACTGGGGCCCTCCGGACAGCTATGGCCTGCCCCCGGTGCTGTACAACCTGAACGGGCCGATGACGCCGGGAGGCTTCTGCAGCCAGCCGGTGGCGCTGCGCTATACGCCCTTCCTGGCATCGGCTCCCCCGGCACAGTCTGACTGCCTGGATACGCGGTACCCGGAGGATCCGCATACGGATGCGAAGCTGACGGGCGGCCCTCAGGCCTGCGATACGATCCTGCCGGGTACGATGCGTACGCTGAGCGAGCTGTATTACCGGAGCTACCGGGCGCAGATGGAGGGAGATACGGCGCTGGCGCGTGCGGGGTGGCAGATACTGGTGGATCATCCGGTATCGGTGGGAGATACCTGCAGCCACTACCGGGACTATGCGGCGATCTACGTACCGGGACTGGGTCTGCGGCGCAGTTCGGCAGAGCCTGAGAGCGATGCACCAGACCGGCTGCAGTGCTACCCGAATCCTGCGGGCGACCGTGTGACAGTGCGTCTGCCGGAGGGCCGGTGGACGCTGCGACTGGCGCATAGTGCGGGTACGGTGCTGGAGGAGTGGCGTAGCCGCGAGGGAGCTACGGAGCTGGATATCTCCGGGTGGCCACCGGGTGTGTACCTGCTGCTGGCGGAGAGCGAGGAGGAGGGTCATGGCCTGAGACCGTGCGCCTATGTGCTGAAGCAGTAGCCGGGGAAGACCGGAAAACGGAAGAAAACCATTAACTTTAAACAATGGGAGTGGCTTTGAGGGGCCACTCCCAACCAAAAAGCAGGAATCATGAAAACAATCATAAATCTTTTGCTGGGAGTGGCTATACTGGGCACTCTATGTACCGCCTGCCGCCGCGACGGCGATGCACACGAATGGACGGGTCGGGTACTGGAATTTGGCTCAGACAAGCCGATAGCAGGCGCTACGGTGTACCTGCTGGAGGTGAGCGGGGAGATACTGGGGCCGGGGGGCAGCCGTGTGGTGGACTCGCTGGTATCGGACGGAGCGGGCAGATTTACCTTCCGCTATGCGGACAACCCGAAAGCCTCCCATCGTATACGGGCGCGTGCCGACCAGTACTACGAGCAGGAGGTATCCGCAGGATCCAATCGCAGCAAGATCACTAAGGATATCACACTGGATCCATATGCATGGGCTAAAATTTTATTGCATGCCGATAGGGGTAAGATCTATTCAGTAAGGGTCGAGAATGATTAT
This sequence comes from uncultured Saprospiraceae bacterium, assembly GCA_964537925.1. Lineage (GTDB taxonomy): Bacteria > Bacteroidota > Bacteroidia > Chitinophagales > Saprospiraceae > SLDF01. Next base: position 291,143 of record CAZICV010000005.1, read on the forward strand.
TGTAGACATTCTTTTTTTGGAGATCTACTTGAGGATGTTAACGAAGTTATATGTCCAAAGGGTGGAAATAGGGAAAGTCCGATTAAAGTGATTTATAACCCCCAATCTGGTCTAGGGTTAGAACAGAAAATAATATCACAAAAAGTCTATTTTCCTGCGCATGATACGACCTTGGTAGAGGTACGGTATGAGGACTGATGAGTGTAGTCTTCTATTCTTTACCAAAAGCAGGAATGATGAAAACAATCATAAATCTTTTGCTGGGAGCGATCGTAGTGACAGGTCTGCTCTCCTCCTGCAGGAAGGAGGGCAGCACGGGTCCGCGTGTGTGGGAGGGTCGAGTACTGGAGTATGGCTCAGACAAGCCGGTAGCCGGAGCACGGGTATACCTGTGGGAGGGCAGCTCGGAGTGGTGGGGCCAGAGCTCTGAGTACCGGATCGACTCCACGGAGAGCGCGGCTGACGGGAGCTTCCGCTTCAGCTATGAGCGGGTAGGCGGCCGCTACTACCGGATCACAGGTGGGGCGGACCGGTACTACCCGGGCGAGGCCTTCCTGGAGCGGACGAGTAGTACAAAGGCAGACTTGGTATTAGACCCTTATGCTTGGGCAAAATTCATTATGTATGCAGATACTACTAAGATGTATTCCGTAAAGATTCAGGATGAAAACTGTCACCATTCTTTTTTTGGTGACTTTTTGGAAGGAATGAATGGAGTGGTCTGTATAAAAAGAGGGAATAGAGAGGGTCATGTTACTGTTATCTATAACCCTAAGAGGGGTATCGGACTAGACCAGAAGATAATATCACAAAAGGTCTACTTTCCTGCGCATGATACGACCTTGGTAGAGGTACGGTATGAGGACTGATGAGTGTAGTCTTCTATTCTTTACCAAAAAGCAGGAATCATGAAAACAATCATAAATCTTTTGCTGGGAGTGACTATACTGGGCACTCTGTGTACCGCCTGCCGCCGCGACGGTGATGCGCACGAATGGACGGGGCGGGTACTGGAATTTGGCACAGACAAGCCGATAGCAGGCGCTACGGTGTACCTGCTGGAGGGCAGCTCGGAGTGGTGGGGGCAGAGCTCTGAGTACCGGATCGACTCCACGGAGAGTGCGGGTGACGGGAGCTTCCGCTTCAGCTATGAGCGGGTAGGCGGCCGGTACTACCGGATCACGGGCGGTGCGGACCGGTACTACCCGGGCGAGGCCTTCCTGGAGCGGACCAGCAGTACCCGGGCAAACCTGGTACTGGATCCCTATGCTTGGGCGCTCATTAAAATTCTCTGTCTGAAGGATAAAACGGAATCGCTGAGGATTCAAAATGATCATTGTTGGCGTGACTTTTCCGGCGTGTCATTGAACGACACCAATGTAGTTGTATGTCCCAAACGCGGAAACTGGAGCGCTTTTATCACAGTCTTTTATCAACCTCACATTAATTTGGGTCTACCTGCGCAGACATTTGATGAGAAGATCTTTTTTGCGGCTCATGATACGACAGTAGTAGAAGTAAGATTTGAATAACAGGAGTGATATGAGCAGTAAGAAAGAAGCCATTCTCCTGATTGCCGGGTTGTTGATATCGTTCGGTTGTCGCAAGGAGGGCAGCACCGGCCCACGTGTGTGGGAGGGTCGTGTACTGGAGTACGGCTCAGACAAGCCGATAGCCGGAGCATGGGTGTACCTGTGGGAGGGTAGCTCGGAGTGGTGGGGCCTACCGGATCGACTCTACGGAGAGTGCGGGTGACGGGAGCTTTCGCTTCAGCTATGAGCGGGTAGGTGGCCGGTACTACCGGATCACGGGCGGTGCGGACCAGTACTACCCGGGCGAGGCATTCCTGGAGCAGTAGTACGAGGGCTGACCTGGTACTGGATCCTTATGCCTGGGTGAAGGTGGAAGTGAAGAACATTAATCCTGTGGATCAAAATGATGCTATAAGGATTGAAATGAATTCGTGCGAAAAGGAACTTTTCAAGGGAGAGCAGATAGACGATTATACGATTTGCCAGACCTGGGGAAATCGTGAGGTTTCATTCTATTATAGTGTGACGAAAATCGGTCGTGAATGGGTCCGGAAACAGGTTAAATGTACTGTAGGCTCCAAAGACACGACCAGTATCCAGATAGAATACTAAGGGTACCTGTCTGATTCGGGAGCCAATTAACCTGGAAGAAGTTGAAGTACCTGTAGAATGGTAGCGGTTCCGGTATGACCGGGGGAGACCTCTTACGGTTGGCGATAAATGGAATGTCAACGCATACTAAATCACTTTTAAAGACATAATCATGAAAAAGATAATCGGCATAATATGCTGCATAGCAATGCTATGCGTACAAGTGAAGGCCCAGGACAGGCTGGAACTGAGAAGGACATTTCACGGCAGAGAGTTCCGGCTGGGAGCGGACGAGGAGTTCGAATATATCGGACCCTATAGAGCCTATATACGGCCGATCCTGAGTAGTTATGAGCCTTCGTACAAGGTATTCCGGAAGAGCCACAGGATGAAGGTATGGGGAGATATTTTTTCCTATGCCGGACTGGGCGGTGCGGCTGTATTGCTGGTATCGGCTGTAGCGCAACCGGATCACGAATCCTATGGTCCGTCCGTGGGAAGGGTGACGGGTGTATTCATAGGGGCGTCACTGAGTTTTTTGGGTATAGGCATAGGGATACCTTGTCAGATATTGTCCGGCAGTTATCTGCGGGAGTCTGTGCAGCTCTACAACAGCCAGTTTGACGAGCGTCTACCTGCAGATCACATGGGCGGAGCGGATATCCGGCTGGGGATCACGCCTCACGGACTGGGTATAGTGATGAGCTGGTAGTGGCGTATGGTATGAGGACTGATGAAGTGTAGTCTGCTATCACTTACGGAAACCATGGAAATCAAATACTATAGACCTGCACTCTCCTGCAGGTGGTACTGATGCTCGTACCGGAACTGCCACGAGTAGGGCAGCGCAGGTCCATAGATATGGGCGTAGTGGCTGATCCGCACTAGCGGCGGATCAGCTTTTTCTGCCCGAGTAATTTGCCGGTACCTGTCTCGACGAGATGGAGGATATACATACCAGGCGCCTGTATACCGACCGGTGCGGTCAGCCGGGACGCGCCTGCAGGTATAGCGCCGGATGCAGCGGTGCGGCCGTGCAGATCGGCAATCTCCCAGGATAGCTCCTCCTCAAGTGGCGTGTCGAAGTCCACAAACAATACATCGTCAAAGAGGGTGGGGTAAACCTGCCAGGCCGCATCGGGCAGACCTGCGTCGCCGTGTGTGCCTACGATAGGAGGAATCGTAATGACAGGGCATATGCGATTGTTGCTCTCAAAATGGTCAAAAACATGTTCGTACGCATATATGTCGATGCAGGGACAGGTGTATTCGCGGCCGCCAGGGACACCCCTGTATTTATTGCAATGAACCTCCGCCACCAAAGTGTCTTCATCCAGGTACAGCAGCTCTACAGACTGTGTGCCTTCGAACCTGCTGCCGCAGCCACCCGCTGAGCCCCAGTGCCTGAGGTAGGAGCTGTAGCGTATCTGGGTGATGGCCTCGTCCGACAGGTTTTTGACCGGTATATGCAGGGTGGCTTTCAGGGTGGGGCTGAAGTAGTAATACACAGAGTCTTCTACGACGGTATACCCATCGGCCTCCAGGTCGACAAACGGACGTGGCAGGGCCGGCAGATCGAGATCGAATGTCTGTAAGGCCACCTGTGCGCCGGAAGCTGATGCAGACAGTACGTACAGCCGGCCCTGCTCCGCAAAGAAATCGTGAATAACTGCTCCTGCACCTGCTATGGCGCGGTCGGACTCCGGAAGCAACTGACCGGCGTGAAACGTATAATGCCGGTAAGTAGCCGTGATACCATTGAAATCTTCCTGCTCCCTGCTCAATGCATGCAGCAGGTCGCCCTCCAGGTAGAAATGAGAGAGATCAGCCGGCAGGGTATTGCTGCGGAGGAGATTGAGCTCAAAATCATATATACCCATGAAATCCCCGGTGACGACGAGTACCTGGTCGTAGTCCAGCACCCGTGCATAGCGGATATCGGCGATCTCCAGCGAAAGCGGCGGTCCGGTGTCCATGGGATCCAGGGAGTAGACCCGGTCTTCGAGCGCATAGATGAGCCGCTCGACCGCCTGCCCGCCCTGATCCTGTCCTGTGAAGGTATGCAGGCTGACCGGCCTGGCGCCGGATACGGGATCGATCCTGTTCGTGACAAGGGCATATGTATCTTCTATGCCCGTAAAGATCAATGTGCCGCTCTCGACCGAGAAGACCAGCCCATCGGTAACTGCCGACGTCAGCACCTTGATCTTAGCACTTACATAAGGGTTCTCAGGAGCAAAAAAGAATAGCTCCTCCTCACTCTGAACGTTGCCATCCAGGTCAAAAGTCTGCCGGGTAAAGCCATTTGCCACGGCTCCCACATCATATCCCTGCAGGATGAAGAAAATCTCTACTGTGGTACCCTCAACCTGTACTAGCCCTACAAAACGCTCAGGGAAGGTACGGGAGCTCATCACTGCGCCCCTGTACAGGAAGTCAACCCTGTGAGACCAACAAGTGCTGCTGTCATGTGTCACTACTATAAGGCGGTCCTGTCCGATCCGGTGTATGGAGACGGGAGTATGCCCCAGCTACAGAACGGACTCCGAGACGAGCTGCTGTGCGGAAACGGATGGCGCCAAGGCCAGGGTCCAGAAAGATAAGACGAGGTAGCGTATGATATTCATAAGATCCGGATTTGGTCGGACAAAGGATATCGTCCGAATGTGATAAAATAGTGTATATAAGTCAAACTACGGGATGTCTGCCTAGCATGTGAATCGGGTACAGGTGGTGTACAAAGTATGGCCTATAGCTTTTGGAGGCCGCCACCCAATACCCCGCCAAGCTGATCTGCCTGCTGCCGAAGTACCGGCAGAACCCGGCTCACTCCCTGTGTAAATCTTATCATGTCACAGTGTTTTTTCTTACTTAACGGATATCGTTAATTCCTTATATTCTCCTGGTCCCGGCAGCCTGTAAGAGAACACACGCGATAAGCCTGAGACGTGTGTGTTCATCTCGATCCATACAGCAGGAAACTCATGCCCAACTGCAGGTGTGCGCTGTGGATACGGTGCGTATAGCCAGCCTCTCTGACAAGTCTGCCTGCAGGGCTATAAGTGAAAGCGGGCTGAACAAAAACTCCGAGAAAACGGGCGGGATACCAACCGGCCCTGAACATACATGTGGCATCGATCCGGACACCATCGAGGTAAGTCAGCTCTGGGCGCTCACCCCATACGACAGGTGATCCGTCCAACCCCAGGCTCATACCGGTGCTGCGATGAGAAAAACGGACCAGGATACCTGCGGCCGCTTCGAAGGACCAGCTCTTCCTGGTCCTGGCGTAACCGATGGCCACAGGGACTGACAGAGAGCTGAGCCTGTTATGCTGCCTGATCTCGCGTATGACGCGGTAGTGCTGCCAGGCGCTGTCCCTGAAGGGAACCGGAGCCCCTCCGCCATCCGGCATGAAACCATCCGCCAGCCCCCACGCCGTCCGGCGCTCATCCAACTGCCAGTCGAATCGGCTGACATGGGTCTGATACCGCAGGCCCGAAAGGATGTAAAACCCGGAAGGGTGTACCAGCCTGCTCTCCCAGGACGCTATGCGGGACTCAAGCGCCGTCTCGGACTCCCGGCGAAGCGAGATATACGGCAGGTACTCCGCATCACGGGTGTCGAACCGGTGAAATGCATATCCTGCGCCATAGGACAGATCTGTCCAGAGCCTCCATGTACGAGTGGGGCTGCGTATACTCTGTGATGGCTCGTGCAGGCCGCTATCGATCCCAGGCGCGATCGATGCTACTGTGGGCTGATCCCGGGCAGGCGGCTCGATCGGAGGTGCCGATACGGCGATGGCTGTATCCCACTGCGACTGCTCTCCCGTGTAGACGGCAGCCGGGCTATGCTCAAGAAAGCCACCTTCCTCACGCGTGTCGCCTGCAATGGGAGGATGAACGGGTACCTGTGCCTGCGGATGACCCGGCTCTGCCCCTGTCATGCCAATAGATGTCGCATCGCCACCGGACTCCGGTACTGCTCCGGCCAACTCATCCGCCTGGCCCGGGTGTGTGCCGGGCAGCATGCTATCGGATATATCCAAAGCGGGCCGCTCGATCCCACCGGTCGGGGCATGTGGCAGGCCGGGGCTATCGGGTCCGCTGATCCTATGCCTGCCATCCCGGCCTGCCCGGATACTGGCAGATGTGCCTGTGGTATGATCGGACTCTCCTGCTGGCGACGTGTCACCCCAGCCCTCCCCGGCTACAGTATCCGGGATGCCTGACTGCGTGGCCGGATATATGGCAGCGCGCTCTCCCGTACCCGGCTCACCGGTAGTATGGCCACCGGTGAAATAAAAAATCGTACCGCAGAGCGCTGCCAGAACAAACCAGTATATGATGAACCTGCGCCGCCTGGTGTCAGGCTCCAGCTTGCCCTGCAACTGCTGCCAGAACCTGTCCGTATCCATCGGACTTGTATGCCGGTCGATCCTGGTGTGCCAGGGCTTTTTGTGGTCCATAGCCGGTGTGTTTAGTAGATTTTCAATTGTATGATCTGATTCCTGAGCAACTGCCGCGCCCTGCTGAGACATGAGCGGCTGGTGCCTGCCGGTATCTGCAGCAGCCGGGCACACTCGTCATGTGAGAATCCTTCGATGGCGACCAGGTTGAATACCTCGCGGTATCCATCCGGCAGACCGTAGACGAACTTCATCAGGTCTTCTGTCTCCAGCTTGTCCAGGTGCTGATCCACATATGCCTGATCGGCAGACTCGTCAAGCGCTGTGGTGATCTCTGTCATCCAGGTGCGGGTGAGCCTATATTTCTTCAGGGTCATGCGGACAGTGATTGTCTTCATCCAGGTGTAAAGGCTTGCCTTGTCCCGGTCATAACTCTTCAATCCCCGGAAGATCTCGATAAAGGCTTCCTGCAGGATGTCTTCAGGTCCCAGCGTCGCGGGCTGATATCTCCTGATCAGACTCAACAGCCTCGGTGCATAAGCCCTGACCAGCTCGGACTGAGCTGCCCGGTGGCCTTTGATGCAGGAGGTTATCAAATCTTTTTCTTCCATCTAACGATTAGTGTATGCATCCCGGGCGCCTGCTTGCGCAAAAGCCTCGGGAAGGCGTCAACCCTAATTAAGAATCCTTGCCCTGAAAGTGCCTGAAACTTTCGTGGGGACGGGTGTCTTGTTGTCCACATGGCCGCTGAAGTCGCCGCTGAGAAAGCCCCCAGCCCCACCATTTTCCGTTATATTTATCCGGATATCGCAGTCGGCAGGTCCGCATACAGCGGAGAAGTATTCATCCGTAACGAGGTCTTTTATAACGATATTCAAGCTTTTCATAGCCGCCGGATCAGTGCCTGCCCAAGCCTCTGTGGCAAGGCTGACGAATGAGCCTTCCAGTATACCGGTGACTATCTGATGCCGGCTCATATATGCCCGCGCACTGTAAATAGCCTTGGTGTAGTTGTCGATTTCGAAATAGAAATATTCCTCTATGGGCTTACAAGCCAACAACTGGCCCAGATCGACCGATCGGTTGCCGGAAGGTATATCGAAAGAGGCGGGTGAACTTTTGGTCGATGATACCGGATCATATAAAGTGGCCGTGAGCATGTCGCTGGCCTGGCAGGCCAAAACAGTGTTGCGGATCTCTCCGCCACTGCCGGGGAGCAGATAAGAAGTCTGTCCGTCCATCCAAATCACGACGTAAGCAGGAGCAGTCAAGGGATCTGAATCGCAGTCTGCAGCGCTCCCGGTGATATGGACGATATACGCATCTGACCGGATGTGAATATCGGGCAGGGCAGTGTTGCCTGACAGTGCGTTGACCGGCAGGGTGTGTACGACCTCACTGCACGAATTCAGGACTTCCAGGAGCAGACCCTGACCGCCCGGTACATAACCACTGAATGCGCCCTGTTGATTGGTGTGCGTATAGCACATAGCCCCGGCCGGCAAGCCCTGACCGGACTGAACAGTGGCTCTGACGAGCAGTCCCTGTACCGGATTGCCGGCCTGATCCAGCACAGTGCCGGACAGCAGTACGGGTACGAACGGTAGGTCTACACTCCAAAAAGAGAAATGCGCTACGCTGCCAACGTACCTGTTGCCTGATTTCACGGCTTTTCCATCTTCTATCCACCTGCCCGTGTGGTCCTGGAAGTGCCAGAGCGGTATCTCGTCGGGCGCGGCGGCCAGGAAGTCTCCGCTCAGCGGGATGCTGATCTCTGCCCCTGCGCCGGGGGCCAGCTCCAGCACAGCTCCGGCCGGGGTACGCAGCTCTACGCCCAGCATGCCGAAGGTGGCCAGTACAGCGGCGCTGCCGTCGGCACGTACTGCCGTGAGGTTGCCCGGCATACGGAGCTGCATGTCGCGTGCTGCGGGGTCCAGGAATGCAGCATATACCTGTACCTCGCCGGTGTATGGCCTGCCGTCGGCATAGAGATAGCTGTCCTGCGGAAACCGTACTGTAGCGCCCTGTACATCTACCAGGGCTCCCTGAGATGATGGGAAGGAGGCATTGAGCAATCGGGGGATCAACTGTACCTGGACAATGGTAGCTCCCTGGGCTACAGGCGTGATCGTCCTGGTAATGGTGAAATACCCGGCTGCGGAGATCTCCACGGGCGCCCCGCCCCGGTCCGTGGGAGAGGGTGGAAGGTAAAAATACCCGTTGGAGTCGGTCCGGGTGACCTGGTCACCCTTCCTGATCACCGCGCCGATCACCGCGCGGTGATCAGTGTCCTGTACGGATCCCTGAACGGCGGTGTTCAAGAAACTCACCGGATCCCATATGACGGTAGTATTGTCGAAGTCCTTGCGACAGGCAGTGAATGTGCCCGCACCCAGGATGAAAAGTATCAATGCGAAACAGGAAAGTCGTGTCATGCCGAACTTATTAGGGTCAGTGAACGAGTCAGAAGCAGGATCCTACTTAACCTATTGCCACTATGTGCCCCCGGCGCTGCAATAGCCCGGCAATTTTTTTTGTCTGCGCGGAGGAGATCAGCTTAATAGCCTGATCTCAGGATGTATGCCATCCTTGATCTCCCGGGCTAAATCCATGCGAAACAGGATCCTGCAACGGTTGTAATCCCAGGCCTACAACTATGGACACTGCATACGGCTGCCTGAGGCAACAGCCTCAAAATAAGAAAAGCCCCGGGAATACCGGGGCTTCTCCCTGTGATATCTAGAACTCTACGATGGTGCTGTCGGACCTGGACCCCGCTGCATTGGCAGCCGATACGATGATCTCCACGCGGCCGCGGGGCAGCCTGGTGCGGTACTCCAGCCGCCCGGTCGCTGTATCGTACTGAAAGTCGGTCACTACCTGGTCCTGTATCCGCATGGATATGCCGCTCCGGTCGCTGACCCCGGTGATCTGTGCCAGTATGGTACTCTGTCCGCTGCCCGGATCGAAGGGGTCCGTGACGGGGCGCGATACAGACAATATCCTGACAGTGGGAGGCAATACCCCGGTCCTGGGCTCATACAGGATATCCACGGTATCCCTGACAGAGCCGCTTTGATTGGTGGCTTCGATGATGACCTGGTTGCTACCCCGCTGCAGGTCGATCTGCGTGGCCAGGTATTGCTTTGCGGGGTCAAAACCATTGTCTTTCATCACTTTGCCGTTGACCAGCAGGCGCACGCCGCCGGGATCGGTCACATATTGTATACCTGCCTCCAGGTCCGCCTGGCTGACCCTGCTGCTGCCTGACCTGGTGTCCGGCTGATGCCAGGTGATCACCGGTGCGGGGAGCCGGACAGGATTGACATAGTAGAGTGTGACGGTGGCCTCGGCCCGGCCGTCGTCGTTGCGGACGGCTACGGTCAGGGTGTTCTTGCCCTCGCGGAGGGTGGCGGAGATCACGGTCTCGCGTGCAGACCACTGGAAGTTGGACAGTGCAGCGCCGTTGAGCGTCACGGTCACCTGGTCCTTCCTGCTGATCTCTTCGGTGGTGGCTCTTATCGTGACGGCAGGCTTGCTATGGCTGCTGCCGTCGCGGGGCGTCGTGATACGGACCGCAGGCGGGCGCGGGACGCGCAGTGTCACCCTGACTTCGGCCTGGGCGCTGCCCTGATCGGTGGCGGCATGGACGGCTATCCTGTTTTCGCCGGGTGTGAGCTGCAGGGTCTGCTGCAGGCGGCCTGTCCGTGTATCGAAACCGAAGCCCTTCACTTCGCGGCCATTGAGCATGAGACGTACCTGCTCGCGTGATGTCACGTGCAGCACGTCTGCCAGGATCTCCTGCGCGGCTGTGGTGAAGATAGCCCCCTGTGCCGGGCTGAGTATAGATACTGCAGGTCTGGGTCTGACCTCCGGAGCCCTGCAGGAGAGCTCCCGCTGGTCGCTGGCAGAGCCGGCCTCGTTGCGTACGGTGATGCGCAGCAGGTCTGTGCCGGTCCGCAGACGGACGCTCAAGGAGAGCTCACCGCGCGCAGGGTCGTAGCTGAACTGGGTAATGCGCTGGTTGCCGAGCGTGATCTCTACCTGCTCCCGGCGGTCTATATGCCTCAGCTGTGCCGAGATGTCGACCTGGCAGTCGCCCGTCCGCTGGTTGTATACGGCCTCGCCGACCCGCGTGATCCGGACCTCGGGGCGCAGTACAGGTGGTACATAGGGCTCTTCGTAGATGACGACCAGCTCCGCGGCGGCCTCTCCGGCCTTGTTGCGCACGTGGGCCTTCAGGAGATTCTGGCCGGGATACAGCGGAAGGCTGACGGTGATCCTGCCGCGGGACGCGTTGAAGTCAAACTGGGTCCAGGCGGCGCCGTTGTATGTGAGGCGTATCTCGTCGCGGTGGCTGATCTCCCGGGTCTCCAGCTCTACGGGAACAGAAGAGGAGCTGGTGCGGTGGGGCTGGCCTGCAGGGCTGATCACGCGGACCTGGGGAGGGTAGACCGGCTTTTCGTAGCGGATGACTACCGACTGCCGGTCGCTCCCGACCCTGTTGGCTCCCTCGAGCGTGATGGTATGATCGCCTTCGGCGAGGGTGAGCTGTGCGGTGAACCGCCCGGTGAACCGCCCGGTCAGGGGATCATAGCTGTAGTCCTTTCGTTCTTTGCCGTCTACGAAGAACCTGAGCTCGCGCAGGCTTTCGAGATAGCGCACACGCGCCTCTATGTCCTGCCGCGGGTCGTACACAGTGCTGCTGCGCTCATGAGGCCGGACAAACTCTATCCGCACCGGCTCGCCCTGCTCCGGCTCGTCGAGTATGATAAGCGTCTCGGCGGTAGCCGAACCTGCGGTGTTGGCCGCTGTGGCGACGAGGGTGTTCAGCCCGTCCGCCAGCCTGATCTCTGTGGTGAGACGGCCCTTGCGAAAGTCGAAGGGGATGTCTCTGCCGTTGTGCGTGAGGCGCAACTGTTCCGGCTTCCTGATATTGGTGGCCTCTGCGGTGACGGCCTTGTACGGGTCGCGGGTATGGTAGGGGCTGTATGCAGGGTCCGTGAACCGGATGGTGGGCGGATCTTCGCTCCGGCCTGCATTGAACCTGTACCAGAGCTGCAGGTAGGTATAGTGGTGCAGATCGTTCCTGGAGCCAGATACCGTATACCCGTCGAGCTCGTCGAAACCGGAATAAGTCACTTTGTGGCCGATACCGATGCCCCAGCGCTCGGTGAGGTCATAGCCCAGCTCGATGCCCCAGTAAGGCATGAAGCGCAGCCGTCCGTAAGGGTGGTCCGCGAAGCCGTCCGCCAGGGTCTCATAACCCCCGTCGAGTATGGTACGCCGCAGGGTGCGGAGTCTCTCATGGCGGGCAGCGGTAGTATCGAGCGCTGCATATGCGGCCTTGTAATCGGTACCGAAGGCATCGCCCTGGTCGGTGAGTGCGAGGGTCCAGTCCAGGCCGACGCCTCCATAAGCGGAGACGACGATCCCTGTCCGCTCGCGCAGGCGTCCCAGGGTGAAGAGCGCCTCGATACCCAGCTCGGCCAGGTGCGTCTTGTGGTTGTTGTAGACAAAGCCGCTGCTGACGCCAAGATCGGGCGGATAGCTCCTGTAGTCCCAGCGGCCGCTCCCGTCGATGGCTGTGTTGCCTGCGACTGCATAGTTGCGATCAGGACTCAAGCCGTATGAACTGCTGTACTGCAATCGTCCCCGGAGGTCGATATCCAGGCCGCCGGAAGGGCTGTGGACCAGGTTTTTGCCCAGGTTGACGCCCAGCCCGTAGCCGCGCAGGCGTACGGGCACATCGCTCTGCAGGTAGGAGAGCCCGCCATGAATGCCGATGGTATACCATCCGGGCCGCAGGCTGCCGGATTGGGCGTAGGAGGATACTTGTTGGAGGCAGCCGGTCAGCATGAGCAGGAGAGGCAGCAGTCGGGGGAGGGTGCGCGTTTTCATAGCCGGGTGAATTTTTGATTTTATGGTGGACGATGTCACCCGGGACGAAAGTTACCAAATGAAAACATAAAAGATACGGTGAGCGTGCATGTGTCGCTATTCCGCGCGGTGCGTCAGGCTCTTTTCCACCTGCGGTGCGACCATAGCCACCTGGATGGCGCCCTGCGTATACTCGCCTCCAGCAGGTGCATGTACCGGATAGTGATGGCATCGGGGGGCAGGGAGGCCGGGTCATCGGTCAGGAGATGCAGCCTCGTCTCGTAGTATCCCCTGGCGGGCCGGGTCACTTCGTAATAGTAGACGGGGAAGCCTGTTTTCCTGGCCATGGCTTCGAGCCCGTGCAGGCAGGGGGTCCTCCTGCCCAGGAACTCCGTCCAGATGGCATATTTCATATTGACGGGAGACTGGTCGCTGAGTACCATGGCTGCGACAGGGTCGGGCAGTGAAACGATCTGCTGCACGGCATTGCGTGCAGAGATGAGCTGCATGCCGAAACGGGCCCTTCGTCTCATGAGAAAGCGGTGGATATAGGGGTTGCTCACTACCTGGTACACTCCACAGACCTGGTGACCGAACCACTGGTTGTAGATGAGTACGCCCCACTCCCAGTTGTTGAGGTGGCTGCCGGCCAGCAGGACAGATCTGCCCTCCCGCAGGTGCTGATCCAGTATCGCGGGGTTGACCACGCGGTAGCGCGCCATGAGCGCCTCGCGGCTCATGGTAAAACCTTTGATGCCTTCCAGGAACCAGTCTGCCAGCGCGGAGTAGAAGTCGCGGGTGAGCTGCCTGCGCCCGTCAGCGGACAGCTCCGGGAAGCAGCGGAGAAGATTGTCATCGACGATCCGGCGCCTGTAGCGGACTATGTCCCGCAGAAGCCATGCAGTGCCGTCGCTCAGCAGGTAGAGTACAGGCATCGGGATGATGCGCATGGACCCAACCCCCAGGCGGAAGAGAAGGTATACGATGACGGAAAGGGGTTTTCTCATATAGCCGGCTGCCTCTATGCGGGTATCAGCCCGGGGTTAAAAATAGGAAAATGTACATATCTCCCGGGTGCATACCGGGCTATCGGGGGAGATCCTGTACGCCACGGAATTCGGGCCTTGCAGCGCCGGCGCTGCGGTGCTGTGACGGATGCGGTCAGGCACTGCGGAAAACTGGAATGATTTTCGCTGTGAAGAATATGCGAATGGCTTTTTCCCAGGCGATCGCCGTGGCATTTACAAAAAACGAATAAAGGAAATTCGTTTACCTTTGTTGGTGCGAAGTTATTTATATACTATAGGTTGACACACTATGACAAGAATACTGTTACTGGTTACCATGGTACTGTTTCAGGTGGCTCTGTGGGCCCAGCCGAGGATCAATATCACCCGCCTGGATGCCGACTCGGGTACTTCCGTGGACATCGATATCAAGGTCGAGAACTTTACCAACCTGGCAGGTATGCAGTTCACGCTTCGCTGGAACAGCAGTGTGATCAGTTTTGCCCAGTTGAAGAATATCAACAGCAATCTCCCGGACTTCTCTACCCAGGGCTTCGGTACGGACAGTGCCTCGAGAGGGTATATGCAAGTAGTCTGGTTTGATCCGGGTACCAAGCCCAACAGCCTGCCGGACGGGTCGACGATCTTTACGGTCACCTTTGATGTGATCGGCGCTGTCGGCTCCAGCTCGGAGATCTACCTGGACGAGGTGCCGCTGGAGATAGAGTTCGTTGATCCTGACTTCAACAATGTCGGGTTTACGCAGACGAGGGGCCGGGTCAATGTAGTCGGTACCTCGGGCTCCTCGGTCACGCTGATAGCGGGCAGCCCTGCGGGCGCTACGGGCGATGTGGTATGTGTCGATATCTCTGCCAATGGGTTCAACCAGATAGGGGCCATGCAGTTTACGCTCAAGTGGGACCCCGCCTTCATGGATTTCGTGGAGGTACAGAATACGGCGGCTTTGCCAGGCTTTGGGGCAGGTAATACCGACCCCAATAATGCGAACGGTACACTCACTGTATCCTGGAATGCAGCGGCCGGCGTCACCTTGCCAGCCGGTGCGCGTCTCTTCAGCGCCTGCTTCCGGATCAAGGCATCGACGGGCTGTGCAGCGGTGACATTTGTCAATACTCCCCTGCAGATAGAAATATCGGATAATACAGGCCAGGAAAAAACGGTGCAGACCCGCCCGGGCGAGGTATGCGTGGACGGAGAGCCGGACTGTATACCGGATGGCTTTACGTTTGCGATCGATCACCTCACGGTGCAGAAAGACAGCTTTGTGTGTGCGCGGTTCCGCGTGTATGATTTTGAGGATATCGTGTCGTTCAACTTCAGCTTTGAGTGGGACCAGACGGTGCTCGAAGGTGTGGGGCCTGACCTGGCTTCGCTCGGGGTGCTGCCTGACCTGACACCGGCCAAATTCAACATTACACAGATGGCCCAGGGCATCGCTTCGGTGGTCTGGTTTTTTGACCCGGAGACCCTTCCGGACAATACGGCCATATTCAGCTTCTGCTTCAAGGCGATAGGTGATATCGACGACTGCAGTACGATCAATATCACGGGGAACCTGTCCCCGCTCGAAGTGACCAATGACAATGGCGACATACTTCCGGTGTACGAGTGCCCGGGAGAGATATGTATAACAGATGCGGTGCCGCTCTCCGTAACGGTAGCGGCGACGGTGCAGCCCAGCTGCCCCAATAGTACCGACGGCGCCGTCAGCGTGCAGATCTCGGGGGGCAAGACGCCCTACCGGTCTTTTGAATGGCGCAATGCCGGGGGACAGCTGGTGGCCTCGACACAGAATGTATCCGGCCTGGGAGCGGGCACCTATACCTTCGTCGTGACCGACGATGCGGGCGCAACCGCCAGTATCCAGGTCACGCTGACCGCCCAGAACAATATCACGATCAACGGTACGGTCAGTCATCCCAAATGCCACAACGGCCAGGACGGAAGCATCACCCTCACGATCAGCGGCAACCCCGGACCATCGGTACAGTATGCGTGGCCTGCGCCGATCGGCAATATCAAAGACCCATCCGGCCTGTCGGCGGGTACCTATATAGTGACAGTGACCTATGGCAATGGTTGCTCTGCGACTCAATCCTTCACGGTCAACAACCCACAACCGATCACGATCACACCATCTATAGACAATGTCAACAGTTCCATCACGGTGACGCCTGCGGGAGGAAGCGGCGGGTATACCTATACCTGGAGCAATACCACGCAGACAACCGCTACGATCACCGGGCTGTCTGCGGGCACGGGCTATTCAGTGACTGTGACGGACAGCAACGGCTGCACCGGTACCGGGGGACCTTATTTCCTCTCCGAGGGGGATGATCTGCAACTGGACGTAGTGATCTCCAACTTCAACGGATTCGGTGTCAGCTGCAATGGAAGCTGCAATGGTACGGCTACGGTCACGCCGCTGTCCGGTACAGGACCCTATACCTACCAGTGGAGCAACAATGCAAATCCTGCCAGCCTCTGCGCAGGGACCTATACGGTAACGGTGACGGATGCTACGGGCAAGAAAGGCACTGCGACAGTGACTATCACCGCCCCGGCACGCCTGGTGCTGCTGGTCACGGCCTTCACACCGAGCACGGGCAGCGACGGTGCGGCTACGGTGAGCGCTAACGGAGGCGCTGCGCCGTATACTTATGTATGGAATGACCCGGCTGCTACTACCGGCCCGTCTATATCAGGAGTCGGCCTCGAAAAATACATCGTACAGGTCACCGACGCCAACGGATGCACTGCCAGCCGGACCATTGACTTTGCCAATGCGGGAGAGTGTTATGAACATCGAAAGGTGATCACACCCAACGGCGACGGTCTCAATGACCAGTTCATCATCACCTGCCTGGATCTCAAGCCCAACAGGCTGGATATATTCGACAGGTGGGGTCGGCTGGTGTACGCTTCCGTCAACTATACCAATGACTGGGCCGGAGTAGGCAGCGACGGCGCGATGTTGCCGGACGGCGGGTACTTTTTTGTACTGTCAGTCACAGAAGACAACGGCGCTGAGCGGATCGTCAAGGGGTCGGTCTCCCTGGTCCGTACGCTTCGTTGATCAAATCACCACGGAGAAAACAGCAGCGATATAGCAAGGTTATTCTTATCCTCCTTTTACTCAACACACAGAATCGGGTTTTCCATGCGTAAGATCATTTATACACTGACAATGATGACGGTTTTTCTGGCAGCGATGAAAGCGCAGGAAACCGGCGTGTACAGCCACTATATCGTGCGACCGGTATTGCTCAACCCGGGAGCTACCGGCGCTGAAGAAGGACACCATCTACTGCTCAACTACAAGCGGCAGTGGTCGGGGTTCAGCGGGACTCCCCAGTTGATCACGTTCAACTACAATGGGCGCATAGCCGGCAATACGGGCGTGGGCCTGACGGTGTTCAACGAGTCCATAGCTGCGATGAACCGCTTCCGTGCGTCCGGCGCCTATGCGTACCACCTGGAGACCGGAGACCTGAACCTCGGTATCGGCCTGGCAGCAGACTATGTGCAGGAACGCATCAGCAATTCGGCGCTGGTCGATGACCTCACTGATCCGGGAGACGAACTACTCGCGCGTGCGGCAGATGGTATTTCTTATTTTGACGCTGCATTCGGTATCTATGGTAACTACCAGCGTAAGATCTACTTCGGGCTGTCTGCTCCGCACCTGGTCCGGGCGCGCCTGACAAGCATCGAGGGAGACAATCCCGCTGATACGGTGACGAACGCCTTCCGTTCTTTTACCGCTATGCTGGGCTACCGGATGGACCTGGATGATATGGGACTAACGGTCACGCCTTCGGCGGTGGCCCGCAAGATGTTCAACGGGCCGCTTGTATTCGACCTGAACCTGCTTGCCTCGTTCCTGCAGGACCAGATACAGGCAGGACTGACCTACAGGTATACACAGGACAGCGGAAGCGGCCTGGGCGTGCTGATCGGCTGCCGGTTCAACCGGATGAATATCTTCTATAGCTACGATGCGGGTTTTGGAACCTTCCAGCCATACAGCAACGGCGCGCATGAGATCAGTGTGGCTTTTACACTGGGCGGCGGCAACAGCAGCAAGAGTACGGGCAAAACAACTCCTCCTCCGGCCTCCGGGGACAGTATCGATTGATATAGGGAATACTATATCATCGCCTGAGGTTGGGTTGGGTAGAGGGATGTGATTTTTAGCATCCCCACGCACCTATATCATCAACTGGTAACGTTTCTTTTTCCCCTGCCTGATCATCCGGCACAGATAAGGCTGGTTTTTTGCGGCCGGGTCGAACCGGATAATGGCCACTTAGAGCTAACTATAACTGTAAGGAGCGGCGTGTATAGCCCTCGTTATACTGTGTTTTGTCGCATTGCTTCCAGGGGATTGTATTCCTTATTTCGGTGATGTTTTCCCATGCTCCTGAGCGAGGGTATAACCTGCTTTCTTTCTGTATATTCTGAACCCTTTTTCCTGTGCTGTGGGGCCCGCTTGCAGGGTGTGTTGCCAGGTGGGACATGAGCGGATCCCCGGATTTTAGTCTGATAGTGTATGTAGATAGATCGGCATCTTCTGGACCGCTTTTTATTACACTCAAGTTATGTTTTATAAATATCTACACGAGATGATATTTCTATCTGTATATGGTGTGATTTACTTTGGTTTTCATTGTATTTTGGTCAATATAAATGCGATTTATTTGTAAATAATATTACATATAATGCATTTATCTGTGTATATTTTGCCGATTGATTGAAGTATCAAAAAATAATTTCATTGGCTTTGTCCTATAAGAATCGCCTGCGCCTGAGTCTATATTTCCTCTGTACCGTCGCATTCCAGTGTGCTTTTCCCTGGCGATATGGCTATGTATATTGAGTGAATATTCCTCTATGTTGCAGTATATGCGGGTTATGCAGGCCAATAATTAGACTTAATCTCAATAATAGAGATTTTTTTTGGCATGAATTTTGATCGAATATCTCAAGGAGGTCACCGGCGTATATAAATTATAGACATTGAGTATGTGTAATAGACGGTGTAATAGGTATATATACCAAGGACTTGTAGATGTGAAATTAATTATACGTGGGGGCATTGTAAAAATTGCACAATGTATCTACCTTCGATCTTTAATATTGCGTCCTACGTAAAAGGACGACCTGGCTCAAGGACTCAAATTAATTTAGGAACTACACAAAACTGAAGTTTTCAACTCTGCAATAGAGTTGAAATAATGTTGTATGTATATTCAGAAATTTTAAAACCAAAATTAGATCTCATGAGAATGACGGGTATTTATTCGATCAAGCCTGATTCGGCTACGTCGATTATATTCAGAACATGGGCTGTGAAGCTTGTGGCGCTGTTTATAGTGAGCTTTGTCGCAATGGGAACTACCCATGCACAGGGCCAGACGGACTGGGTCGGTAACAAGCAGCTGGTAGATCGCCAGATTGCGATGAACAGGCTGAAAACTGAAAGCCAGCGTATTGTCGACGAGCAGAAACAAAGTGGATTCCGCACTATGTCCGGAGAGACAGCTGAATCCAGATTTTACGGACGTATCGGGGAAATGATTGTTACGAACAATCGTATTACCAGGGATGCCGTCAACGACGCTGCCAATCAACTGATGGCAGAAGGCCAGGGCCATGACGAGGTGTCCAGGCTTGTCAAGAAAGCGGTGAATTTGCTGAAGATCTGATGTATATTGTATAAACCAAAACTAACGCTCATGAAAATTTCGAGTTTTACTAACCCCCTGTTCAGGTGTAGTAAAGCGCTACTGATCCCTGTGTCGGCAATCGCTTTGTTGCTGATGATGGGACAGGTCGCTTTCGCACAATACAACAGGACAGCCTGTGCCGACCCCTATGTGCAGGCATTCGGTCAGGCGGGTACCACATTCGTAGGACAGGGAGATGATGCAACGTTTACGTTGACATTTCCTTTTTCGTTCACGTTCTACGGTACCTCATATACCAATGCTACGGTAAGTACCAACGGTTACCTGGGTCTGCCTTCCGGCACTACTCGGCCGCTGACCAATACAGGCCTGCCTACGGCGCTCACTGGTCCAGCCATGTACCCGCACTGGGACGATATGGATATCAACCAGGCGACATCGCCCAACGGCGGTATTTATACCAGAACGGACGGTGTATTTCCCAACCGGATCTATACGATCGAGTGGTTTGAAGCCGGTCACTTTCCGGATGCGGCCAACCAGGTCGTCACATTCCAGATACGTCTTTTCGAGACGTCCAATATCATCCAGTTCAAGTACCTGGACGTGATCTTTGGCGGTACTCAGAGCGCACTTGATAACGGTGCGAGCGCTACAGTAGGTATCGAAGGCGCCGTGGCTACTCCTCGTCCTTTTGACCAGGTGAGCTTCAATACGCCGTCGCTGACCAACGGACAGTGTATCCAGTGGGCTCCGGTCGATTGCGCACCGGTGCCTCCTGCTTCCGTGACAGTAGCGGCCAACGAGAACTGCGAAGGTGTAGTCACGCTGCCGCCCGCTACTGTGGGTATCGGCTGCCCTACGGGTACAACGATCGTCAACGACTATAACAATGGCGGAGCAAATGCAAGCGGTAACTATCCGGTGGGTACGACTACAGTCGTTTTCCGTGCGATAGGCCCCAGCGGAGCTCAGTTTAACTCCGCTTCCATGACGGTGACAGTTGCCGACCTTACTCCTCCGACTATCATATGCCCGAACAATATCGTGGTGAACCTGCTGCCGGGCGAGTGCGAGTCTATCATCAGCTTTGACATCATCGCTACGGACAACTGTACATCAGAGGAGTTCGAGTTTTCACAGACGAACTTCACGACGTCTATCCCTGACGCCCTGGCTTGCTTCGGATCAGCATCCAATGCGAACCTGCGTCTGTATGACCTGCCGGGTCTGGGTGTGAGCGGAGCTGCAATAATCGAGCGTATCGGTTTCGGTGTATTCAGTCTCCCGGGTCTCCTGGGTAACACACTGAACCCTGTACGTCTGCGTACATATGCGTATACGGGCCCGATGCCTGGTCCTGCAAGCATACCTCCTGCACAGCTGTCGCTGATCGCAGAGGAGTTTGTAGCGATCCCTGCGAGTGGTGCGATCTACCGCAACGTAGCGCTGGCTACGCCGATGGTGATCCCAGCGGGTACACGCCTGATGGTGGAAGTATTTGCGAACAACAACGGTTTCATGATCGGTAATACGTACGATCCTGAGACAGTACCGGGCTACTTCTACAATGACAACACAGGTGGTGCATGTAACTATACAGGCGCGCCTAACATAGTGACTTTTATTGCAGCGGGCTTCGGCTTCCTGTTCCCGATCATCGATATCTACGGTCTGGTAGACCTGGATCCAGTGATCACGAAACTGGACAACACAGGCCTGAACAGTGGCGACTTCTTCCCGAGAGGTACAGTACAGCTGTGCTACCAGGCTACGGACGCCGTAGGTCTGACATCATCCTGCTGCTTCAATGTAACAGTGAACGAGTACCCGAATCCTGTAGCATCACTGGCCTGCAACGACCATGTGAATATCTCTATCGCACCTTATCCTGATTGTTCAGCAATCGTAGGAGCGGACGATATCCTGGAAGGCGGACCATACTCCTGCTACGATGACTACCGTGTAGAGCTGAGAAGAAACGGTGTACTGCTGAGCCCCCCTAACCGGGTAGACGCCAGCCATGTAGGCCAGACATTCGAAGCTACAGTGATCGCGCCAAACGGCAACCGTTGCTGGGGAACTGTTCTGGTAGAGGACAAGATCGCGCCGATCCTGATCTGCGAAGATGCAGTACTTGACTGCAACCAGAGCACTGATCCGGTAGCTGGTCCGATCGTATACGAAGATGTATATGTATACAGAAGCGGTACGCCGAACCTTGCGATCGTGAGCGGAGCGCCTGCACAGGTAGTAACTGTACCGGTAGGAGCGCCTGCGGGCAAACTGATCACGGACGTAAACCTGGCGGTGAACGTAACACACACATGGGTAGCAGATATCCAGGTGATCGTACGTAACCCTGCGGGCGCACAGGCGACAGCTTTTGCTGGTCAGTGCCCTGCACAGAACGGTATCAACTATATCGTAGACGACCAGGGAGCAGCATTCAACTGCGCTCAGCGTAACGACGGTATCCGCATGAGATCTACGGCAGGACCTACAGCTATGGCAGCTCTGAACGGAACTGCAGCTGCGGGTAACTGGCAGGTGAGCATAGTGGACAATGTAGGTGGCGATGACGGTACATGGCATTCCTATACACTGGAGGTAGGGTACGAAGGCACGACGAGCCCGTATCGCCCCGACGTACAAGACTGTCTGCCGACACAGTGCACGTACACGGACAATGTAAACCGTACGGAATGTGCGGGAGACTACTGGTCAGTGATCTCGCGTACCTGGAGATGTACGGACTCATACGGCAACGTAGGTACCTGTGTACAGACGCTGTATATAAACAGGGTAGAGCTGGAGGATG
>CAZICV010000006.1:0-288250 GCA_964537925.1 uncultured Saprospiraceae bacterium
TCTTGAAAACCGTTGACTGTAACAGGTCCGGGGGTTCGAATCCCTCTCTCTCCGCGGCAAAAGCCCGCCCATGTGGCGGGCTTTTTCTTTTCCGGGCAGCCGGGTGAATGCCACTAAAGTCTTCCAGTATGAAACAAATAGCTATCACATCGGCCGGGCAGGCATCTCTCTCCCGGAAACACCCCTGGATATTCTCCGGTGCGCTGCGCCGCATTCCTCCCGCTCTGGAGGCGGGCGATGTGGTACAGATCTGCGACCAGCAGGGCCTTGTGCTGGCATGTGGCCATTATGAGCCTGGTACGTCGATCGCTGTCAGGGTGCTGAGGTTCGACGAAGGCCAGATCGATGCCGGATTCTGGCAGGAAGCATTGTCCTATGCCCTGTCTGTAAGACGGACTGTAACGGTGAGCGGAGATACCCCGACTGACTGCTATCGCCTGGTACACGGCGAGGGTGACGGTCTGCCCGGGCTCATCGTAGATATATACCGCAGCGCAGCTGTGATCCAGTGCCACAGTACAGGCATGTACCTGGCGAGATACGATATATCGACCGCGCTGCAACAGGTCTTCGGTGCGGCGCTTGACACGATCTACTGCAAAAGCAAGTCATCACTCCCGCAGAGTGGTCGCGACGAGTTTCTGCTCGGCTCTGCAGCGGGTGGTCTGGTCGCTGAGCACGGGATCACTATGCAGGTAAACTGGGTGGAGGGACAAAAGACAGGTTTTTTCCTGGACCAGCGGGAGAATCGCGCCCTGCTCGCCCGGTACGCTGCCGGCAGAACAGTATTGGATACCTTCTGCAATACGGGCGGATTTACACTGCATGCCCTGCAGGCAGGTGCGGCACATGTCGTATCCGTGGATATATCGCAGCGCGCGCTGGACCTGGTACAGGAAAATGTATCGCTGATGGAGCAGGTCGGCAGCAGGCACGAAGCCGTCTGTGCCGACGTGATGCAGTACCTCAAATCATCCGGCATCTTTGATGTCCTGGTCGTGGATCCGCCTGCATTTGCCAAAAGCGTGAACAAAAAACACAATGCGGTACAGGCGTACAAGCGGCTCAACGCCCTGGCGATCGGCAAAGTGGCACACGGGGGGCTGTTGTTTACATTTTCCTGTTCGCAGGTAGTGGATGAGCAGCTGTTTTACAATACCATTGTAGCTGCAGCGCTGGAAACAGGCCGGACCGTACGTGTACTGCACAAGCTTACGCAGGGACCCGATCACCCGGTAAGTATCTATCACAGGGAGGGAGCCTATCTCAAGGGGCTGGTACTCTGCATCACTTAAGGTAGACGGCGTGCTCCTCTACCAGCCTCACATCGATGTGCTCCCTTAACGTGGTCGCCAGGGAAAGCCCTACATAGTCTACATGTATCGGAAATGATTTGTGTTTCCTGTCTATCAGGACGGCTACTTCGATGCTGCCGGGCACGATATCCAGCAGCGGCTTGCAGGCATAGAACAGTGTACGTCCCGTATTGGCTACGTCATCGACCAGGATCACACGCCGGCCCGAAAGACGGGTAGCTTCCAGGTCGATTTGCACCGGGTGTGCTGCAGGTTCAGCGGGATTGAGGCGGATGCGGAACAGGTGGACCGGCGTCTCACTGATCTTCTGCAACTGTTCCTGCAGCAGTTCCGCGAAATGATAACCGTTATTGTTTATCCCCGCCAGGAATATCTGGTTCTCCCCGTAATGTTGTTCGAGGATCTGTATAGCCAGTCTCCTGATCTTCTGAGCTATCTGTCTGGCTTCGAGTATTTTCATGAACACTTGGGTTTATCGTGGAGGAACTGCGCCCTGCCGGTGGCTGTGCAACTTCCCAAAAAGCGTTATCTTTAACAAACCGGGACTATCTCCGGCCGACACGAAATTAAGCATAAACAGCATCAAATCTATCATGTGGGTCAGCATTGCGCAGGTATGTCTCACCGTCTCTAGACCGGTAGCCGGCGGCTGCTTATCCAATTTGTATTTTTGCAATCTTATCTATCAAGGGGGCCGGTTATGATCTCATCCATACTATTCGCCATCGTATTCCTGGTTTGTTTTTCTTTTGCGGCAAGGGGCTTCGCGACGATCCGCAGAAATATCCTGCTCGGCAAAGACCAGGAGATCGGCGACCGTCCCGGCGAGAGATGGAAGAATGTACTGCTGGTGGCCCTGGGACAGCGCAAGATGTTCAAGCGTATTCTGCCGGCGGTCATGCACCTTTTTATCTACGTCGCATTCCTGTTCACGCAGATCGAGCTGATCGAGATCGTCATAGACGGGTTTGCGGGCACACACCGCGTTTTCGCCCCTCATCTCGGCTTTCTATATACCCTCATCATCAATACGATAGAGATCCTTTCTCTCCTGGCACTGGTAGCCACTATTGTATTCCTTAGCAGGCGCAATATCCTCAAGGTACGGCGTTTTCAGCAGGTAGAGATGAGAGGTTGGCCCTCCATAGACGCCAATCTTATCCTGTTCGGCGAGACTTTGCTGATCATAGGTATCTTCACTATGAACGGGACTGACGTAGTCCTGCAGAGCCTTGACCCGGCACACTATCCCGCTACCGGTCACCTGCTTATCAGCTCGGTCACAGGGCCTGCGCTTTTCGGCTGGCTCAACAGCGACTGGCTCATCATACTGGAGCGTTTTGGCTGGTGGTTGCACATACTGGTCGTATTCGGTTTCCTGTGTTATCTCCCCTTCTCCAAGCATCTGCACATCATGCTGGCTTTTCCGAATACCTGGTATGCTCGGCTGTCGCCGCGTGGCAAGATGCAGAACATGCCGGAGATCATGGTGGAAGTCCAGTCCATGCTGGGCGTCCCGGTGACTTATGAAGGCAGTGTAGCAGCCGGACCGGACGATATGCCGGAATTTGGCAGCAACGATATTACCAATCTGTCGTGGAAGAACCTGCTCGACGCCTATAGCTGCACGGAATGCGGCAGGTGCACAGCCGTCTGTCCCGCCAATATCACGGGTAAGAAACTGTCTCCGCGCAAGGTCATGATGGATGTACGCGACCGGGCCTCGGAGGTAGGTCTTAAACTCGACAGCGCATCTATGCAGTACGTCGATCCGGCCAAAAGAGCGCAGGCCACGGAGCTTACTGTATCCAATTTTGGCGATGGCAAGAGCCTTTTCGATTATATCACGCCGGAAGAGCTGCATGCCTGTACGACCTGCAACGCATGCGTGGAAGCTTGCCCTGTGCTCATCGATCCGTTGGATATTATCCTGAAAATGCGTCGGTATGAGATACTCACGCTATCGGCAGGTCCTGTGGAGTGGGTACCGATGTTCACCAGCCTTGAGAACAACGGCGCTGTATGGCAGATGCCTGTAGAGCGCGAACAATGGGCAGCGGATGCCCGCGGTTAATCAATCACAATCATCAAGTAATAACTATGGTTCTTTTTCGTCTTTCCCTGGGTTTTGTCTTGCTGCTCTGTATGGGCCTGTCTCCGTTGCTGGCTCAGGATCATTGGACCAGAGTAAGCGCCGGCGCTGAATTCAGTCTTGGTTTGCGCTCTGACGGCACGTTGTGGAGCTGGGGTTTCAATGGCAGCGGGCAGCTTGGTGTCGGTGCGGCAAGCGCTACACCTGTCACAGCTCCTGTCCGTGCAGGAGAAGACAGCGACTGGAGCGATATCTCCGCCGGAGCTGTCCATGTGATCGCGCTCAAGGCCGACGGAACATTGTGGGCCTGGGGAGGCAACGGAGTCAACCAGCTCGGTGATCAGACTATCGTAGACAGGGCGGCCCCGGTACATATTGCTCAGGGGGAACACTGGAAATCCATAGCCGCCGGGCAGGCACACAACCTGGCTATCCATGAAGACGGAACATTGTGGGCATGGGGCTACAATGCATTCGGCCAGGTCGGTGACGGTACCATAGTCAATCGCGACCGACCAGTCAGGATATCCGAGGAGACGGACTGGAGCCAGGTCACAGCAGGTGGTTACCACTCGCTGGCGATAAAAGAAGACGGGAGTCTCTGGGTCTGGGGCGCCAATTTCAACGGTCAGCTGGGCAAGGGAAATACCGATCAGTCACTGGCTCCTGCACCTGTGTCTCAGCCTGTCGGACAGTGGGTATCCGTTTCAGCGGGATTTGAGTACAGCATCGGCATGCAGTCCGATGGGACTATCTGGAGTTGGGGGTTCAACGGCAACGGCCAGTTGGGGATAGGCAATACGACAGAGCAACTGAGCCCCGTGCAGATCGGCACAGGTAGCGACTGGACGTACATTGCCGCCGGCTCTTCCTATGCTTTTGGCATACGTGCCGATAGTACTTTGTGGGCCTGGGGAGCCAATATAGAAGGCAGTTGCGGTCTGCCGGGTCCGGCAGGATCAGTGGTTCAACCTACCCAGGTGGGCCTGGATACGGACTGGACCTCCGTTAGCCCGGCCAAGGGTATTCTTTCCAACGGATTTGTATACGGGCTCCATTCCCTGGGCCTGCACGGTACAGCCCAGGTGATCTGTGTCACAGGCGCCAATTACGTTGGCCAGATCGGTACCGGAGACCTGCTCACACTCAACGGGTTTGAATGTACGGCCGGCCAGATCACGGTATCCGTAATGGAAAAGATCACAGGGCAGCTTTCTGTGTTTCCCAATCCGGTGCATGAGTACGTATATGTCGATCTGCCGGATGGTAAGGCGTACAACTGGACTTGCGAGAGTACGGATGGCCGGGTCCTGCAGTCAGGCGTACATAACGGCGAGCCAAGGCTCGCTGTCCTCATGACTGCTGTGCCCGCCGGCGTATATATCCTGCGCCTGAGATCGACGGAGGCCGAGTACGTACAGAAAATCATTAAACAATAACCAGCGAGCAGCGTATGGCGCAACTGAAAATCCCTACAATGGCCGGTCTGGCGGCAGAAGGAAATACTCCTGATGTGCTTTTCTGGGTGGGCTGTGCCGGCAGCTACGACGCAAGGGCGCAAAGGGTGACCCTGGCATTTACCCGGATACTCAACGAACTGGATATATCCTTCGCGATCCTGGGCAACGAGGAATCGTGCACAGGAGATCCTGCACGGCGTGCGGGCAATGAGTTTGTATTCCAGATGCTGGCCCAGCAAAATATCCAGGTACTCAACGGGTACGGGGTGAAGCGCATCGTCACGACCTGTCCGCACTGCTTCAATACCCTGGCCAACGAATATCCCGAACTGGGAGGACACTACGAGGTGGTCCACCATACCCAATACCTGCAGTCGCTGATAGATGACGGGAGATTGCGGCTGGCCGAAGGCGGCAGTTTTCGCGGGCGCAAGATCACGTACCACGATTCCTGCTACCTGGGCCGCGCCAACCAGATCTATGAAGCGCCCCGCGAAGTGCTCAGTGCGCTGGACGCCGACCTGGTAGAAATGAAACGTTGCCGGACCAACGGGCTCTGCTGCGGAGCTGGTGGCGCACAGATGTGGAAAGAGGACGAACCAGGGAACAAAAGGATCAATATCGAACGTTCTGAAGAAGCAGTAGATACCGGGGCGGAGGTCATAGCAGTGAACTGTCCGTTTTGCCTCACGATGCTGGGAGACGGCGTCAAGGCACAGGAAAGACAGGACAGCGTGATGGTCTATGACCTGTCTGAGATGATCGTACAGCACAACAACTGGCAATAAGCAAACCATGACACTGGAAAAAGATGTTCCTGACTTCCCGGCCGATGCAAGGGTCTGGGTGTATATGAGTGACCGGCCGATATCGGCGGATGAACTGGATGAGTTCCAGGAGCGTATCAATGTATTCACCCGTGAGTGGACAAGTCACAGCTACCAGCTCAGGGCGACAGGCTGGATCGAACGGAATCGTTTTCTTGTACTGATGGTGGATCAGTCCCAGGCGGGGGCCAGCGGCTGCTCAATAGATAAGTCTGTCGCTTTTTTGGTGCGATTGGGCGGAGAAAAGAACATCGAATGGTTCGACCGGCTCAATTTTGCCTATATAGATGGCGACGGCGGCGTGAGTACCATACACAAGGACGGGCTGAAGGCCGCCCTGGAAGGCGGGGTTATCAGTCAGGATACACAATTCTTCAACACACTGGTGCAATCCAGGGACGAATTGTTGAATCAATGGCTCAACCCGCTGGAGAAAAGCTGGCACCGGAATTTCATCTAGCAGGTAACCGAAATACTAGTTTATGTTTGGCAAGGTAAAACGCTGGCTTGGGATCGAAGGAGTCAAAGTAGAGCTCCAGCTTCCCGATACTTTTTCGCTGGGTTCAGGGATATTGACGGGCCAGCTCCGCTTTGTCAGCATGAATGACCAGTGGGTGGATGCCGTCGAAGTATCGCTGATCGAAAAATATATCCGCGGCCGCCGCAAGCACCGGCTTACCGATGAATACCTGCTGGGCAGGATACTGCTCTCCTCCCCTTTTCTCGTGCGGGCCAATGAAGAGTCTTTCGTCGATTTCAGTATTGCGTTTGAGCACCTGGTGTCCGATATGGACCGCATGGAGCAGAAGAACTTTGTCTACAAAGGAGTCGTCACAGCAGCCAAGTTTTTCAAAGGTGTACGATCCGTATACCGTGTAGAGGCCAAGGCCCGTGTACGTGGAACGGCTTTACAGCCGTTCGCGGAGCGTACGATTGCTGCCAACCCTTAAGTCAGTCAGGAGTTCGTTCCCCGTCTTCATTTGCCTGTTGCAGTACCTCATGCGAAGCGATGAGCGCCTGTATCCGGGGAATAGCTTCCAGTCCGGCCTGGTACCCGCGTTCATAGATCTCGTCGATCTTGCCGAAGTTGAAGAGGTTATGTTTGTGCAGCCCGGAGATCGACAGGTGGAGGTCGCAGAGCGGAATATCGTCCTGCTGATTGCGCCAGATCGAGAGTTCGAAACAGCGTGCGGCGATACTGATCAGGCTTTGCAGCTCTTCAGACGGCAATTGTAGCTGGGGCATCAGGTTGACTCCGATCAGCAGATCACATTTGTCGCGTATGGGCGCTGCAGGCAGGTTGCACATGAGACCGCCGTCGATATATACTTCTCCGTCTATCTCTACCGGCTCGAAGATCATCGGGATCGCACATGATGCCGCTACACAGTCCAGCAGGTTACCGTAGTTGCGTACATCCAGCTGCCCTGTATTCATATTCGTAATGGCAATGTACAGGGGCTTCGCAAGTGCATCGAAACCATTGGCAGGAAGCAGATCCTGCATGCGCAGTTTCAGGTAGTCCAGGGAGGCGAATCCAAGCAGCGGCCATCCGAAACGTATGATCCGGTAGACATTGCTCTCACGTATCATGGTCAGCATCTGGTCGCAAGGCACGCCTGCTGCGTACAATGTTCCTATAATGGCTCCGGCGCTCGTGCCTGAGATCACGTCGGCCTGTATACCATGCTCTTCCATAGCCTTGATGACCCCTATATGAGCTACTCCGCGGACGCCGCCTCCCGATAGTGCCAGCCCGATTTTCATAGGCCTTCTGTGTTTGTATAACAGCTATAAAGATGGAGAGCAGTCCTGTTACCGAACTGCTCTCTAAATCTATGACTTTTCCATGGACTATCTGTACGTCATTGCACCACGATCACGCGGCCGCTGTACCAGTTGCCCTGGGATTGTATACGGACGATATAGAGTCCCGGTTGGATACCGTTCAGTTCCAGTTGTGTCTGTTGACCGGGGGATAACCACTGCCTGCAAAGGCGGCCGTGTGCATCGACCAGTTGTATGAGGTCAGCGTTGGCATGAAACGCTACGGATAGCTGTGTGCGCACAGGATTGGGCCACATACGGGCGATTTTATCCAGTGATTGATCTTTTGTACTGGCTAAACCGTCGATATCTCTCTCATAGCGGGGCAGTATCTGGTAGCCGTCCAGCAAAGGCTCTGAACTGTCAAACTGTCCGCCGATACCGGTCAGATCAAAAGGATAGCCCGGAGGCAGAGGGGCTCCTACAGATACATTACGTGCAACACGCATGATAAACTCCTGGGAGCCGTTGGTGACACGTACATTGAAACCGGCAGGGTTATTGGTCCAGTCCGCCGCATCCACTACAGTGACCGATCTGATTTTGATCAACCGGCTTTCTGTATCTTCATTGAGATCTTCTACTTCGACAGGATTCAGCAGGTTGTTACCGGTTGAGATTACCTGGAGACCGCTGATGTTGATCTGCAGCAGTCCGCGGAACTGTTCCAGTGTACCGAGTACACGCAGCTCGTCCCCTTCCTGTACCGTATAGCCGAAGCTATTACTGGCGCTGAATACGCCGATACCGTCACCTGACTGGTCGATCAGCGTAAACTGCAGTCCGGGATCGCGTTGGTTCACACCATATACGATGCCTTTCAGATAGCATTGTACCCCGATGGAGTCAGCGATACCTTCAGAGTTGACGCCACGTACCTGGCCGATCGCATATTCCGGAGTCTGTACCTGCGTAGATCGTACGGTGACTGTTCCCTGCATCTGGGCCGCATGTGCATCGCACTGGTACCTGTAGAGGCCGGGAGTATGAAAGGTAAAGTCATATGTCCAGGCGGTCATAGACGGTGTACCGCTGAAAAATCCTTCCGGGTTGGCGGGAAACGTAGCCGTTGATCCGTTTACGTTGTGGTGTCCTCCTGTATTGATCCAGCGGATCGTTTGTCCCTCGTCGATAGTTATATCTGCGGGGCTGAAGAAGAAATCACCGACCTCGACCACAGCATCCGGATCGAAGGAACATACTACGGTATTGGCTGCGCCCGGGGTTCCCAGCAACTGTTTGCCGTTGATCTCCACGCCGAGGGCATTGGTGGCTGGCTTCCAGTTGTTGACATCGTTGATCGGGCGGTTGGGGTCACAGAGTTCGACAGAAGCGCCGTTACCATCCGCTTCGCTGAACCATCCGCCTGCGCCATTAGAATAGGTCACGGCAGAGAAATACAGCCCTCCTGGATCGGCTATCTCGATGGTCTCTCCCGTATTATTGAGGGCGCCGGATGTCCATTGCACGATCTGGCCGGTATTGCCGAATACGGTGCGGTAGGCGTTTTCATTGATACAGACGATCAGCCTGCCCTGTGGCTGCAGGACAACCTGTCCGAAAGTATGTGTAACTCCCTGGGTGAACTGCCAGCCTGTGAGGTCGACCGTACCGGCTGAATTGTTGTACAACTCGATGTATTCCAGGCTATCGTTGCCCGATTCCGGCGGATTGTACATGATCTCGGAGATCAGGACCTGGGCATTCGCTGCGAACGCCATACAGATCATTGCGATCAGTGTAGTTATTCTTTTCATAGTTGTGGTCATATTTGGTGATGCCTAAAAATAAAGGAAGTAAGCCACAACAAGGTTGGGCTTACTTCCTTTATTTAACAATAAAATCTTTCTTCAACCGGGATCAGAATATATAACGGAGTCCCAGCTGTGCTCTCCATGTCTGTGACAGCGTCGTCACCGGGCGGAAGGTTTCTGCCGGGAATTCTGAAGTACCTGTCACGAAGTTCATCCTGTAGATCGGGCGATTGTCGGCGTCCTTGCCTGCATAGCTCAGTGGCGTAGACTGCACAGCCACCTGCTCCACACCCCACTCGCTGAAGATCAGGTTGCCGACATTCATGATATCCAGGCTGATCTGGAGTCTGTGTTTGCCTTTGGTCAGTTTGATATCCTGGAGGAGACGGAGGTCAAAACGATTGACCCACGGCAGTTTGGCGCCATTCCTGTCCGCAATCTTACCGCGTATACCGCTCAGGTAAGGGTCTTGGTCGATGAATGCATCCAGTGCCGCTCTCTGCTCGGCCTGTGTGATGGTCCTGCCGCCTGCTGTGAATTCTTCGAAGTTCAGCTCATCGGCGCTCAGCGGTACATACATCAGCAGGTTGGCGCCTGCGAATGTATTGGATAGGTTCGAGCTGCGGTAAGAATACGTATAGCTGTATCTGCCCGCCTCGCCGCCGTCGTAGAAGAGAGATACGGTAGAGTTGCCTGTCGTGTAGGACAGCATACCTACCACACGGTTGGGCTTGTCAAAGCGCGTATAGCTGATCTCGGGATCGTTCCGGTTTTCCTTTACTACAACAGGCCACAGTGAGATTGCCTGGGAGCCGCCTTCAAGACCATAGTCCCTGGCGCGGCTCGCTGTGTAGGCAGCCATGGCCGTGAAGCCGTTGTCAAAGGCTTTTTGCAGTTGCAAGGTAGCAGCCATGTAGTCTCCATTGGCTTCGGCATTCGTCAGGTAGAATGCCTGGTTGAACTGGGGATTGTTCGTGATGGTGCTGTACGTAGGACGCGGGTCCGGTCCTGTCAGTACACCGTCCGCTTCCGGGAGTACCAGGTTCATTGCGATCGGGGTGCTCAGATCACGTGTGTAGATACCCTCAATGGTGGCGATAATACCCAGCGGCAGTTTGTAGTCTACTGCTAGGTTGCTGCGCCATACCTGCGGCAGTTTGAAGTTGCGGTCTGTGAAGTTGACCTCGTTGGACAGCTGTGATTCGAGCGTAGCCGGATCGGGGCGGTATGCGTTCACATCCGGGTTGAAAGGGCGCGGGTTGGCTGCAAACTCATCTGCAGTGTAGAGGCCGTAACCACCGCGTGTCACACCGTTTCCGTTGACCTGGTTGGAGAGCCATACGAACGGCAGGCGGCCGGAGAACATACCGGTACCACCCCTGACCTGCAGGGTACGGTCGCCGAGTACATCGTAGTTGAAGCCGATACGCGGAGAAAACAACGGACGCAGCCGGGGCAGCGCAGAGACATCCGGTACCAGTTCTTCCTGGTTGCGGGGATCAGTAAGGGTAAATCCGAGGTACTTGTCGTTTACGGGCAGATCGATCGGGTAGAACGGCAGATCTACACGGAGACCTCCCGTCAGTCTAAGCCGTTCGTTGAGCTGGAATTCGTCCTGGATATAGATACCCAGCTGAGCAAAGCGCGTCTGATCGGTCGGCGGCTCTGTACCACCGCTGAAGCTATAGCCCTGGGCAAAGGCGGCAGGCTGTTGATTCGGATCACGATCGATCACGGCACGTACGAAATCATCGTAAGAGCTGTAGCGGTAGAAGCCGTTGAATACCGGGTTGAAAGCGTTGTCGAACGTCATGTACTCGAAGTTGACACCGGCTGTGAGCGTATGCCTGCCGAGGTACATGGATGTGTTGTTGGTGATATTGAAGATACGGTTTTCCAGCAGGTTACCGACGGAGAACAGCTCGTTGCCGAGCGTCATGTAATAGAGCGGGTTACCGCCGGCATCCTGTTCCATCACTTCGATGAACGGGAAGGCCTGACCGCCGGGAATACCGCGGCGCGGATCTTCGATCATCGTCAGACCTACGTTGAAGCTGTTGGAGAAGCGGCTGCCAAATGTAGAGTTGAGTTCTCCTACGAGCGAGTTGACATTGATGTCGTTCGTATAGTGGCTGTTGCGGAAGTTCATCGCTTCAATACCGAAACGGTTGGTATTGCTGAAGCGCTGAGAGTTGGGCAGGTAGCGGATACTGTTGCCGTTGATCGTCACATCCGTGAAGCCGGAGTAGCGGTTGAAACGTACGAAAGCTTTGTGATTGCGGCTGATGTTGTAATCCAGCCTGAAGTTGATCCGGAGCGCCTCGGAAGCAAACGGGTAGTTTTCGTAAGCCCCCGGATCATACCCGTAGATATCGATCATACGTCCTCTTACAAATTCCAGGCGGTCTGCCGGTACCCGTGATACCGTGAGTCCGTCGGGGCTGAGGCCATCGCGTGATGCAACTTTCTGCAGCGCAGGGACACGCTCGGTTTCCTTTTCGACGGAAGCGAAGAAGAAGAGACGGTTCTTGATGATCGGTCCGCCCAGCCTGGCGCCGTAGATCAGGTTCTGTGATTCACCGCGGTTGAGGCGCAGATCCCCTATACGGTCCCCGATAAGCTGGTCATTGCGCAGGTAGGTGTACACAGAGCCTTCCCAGTTGTTGGTACCGCTGCGCGTGACTGCATTTACGCTGGCGCCGGTAAAACCGCCCTGGCGTACATCATACGGGGCAAGGTTGACCTGTACTTCGTCGATGGCATCCAGGGAGAGCGGGTTGGTACCTGCAAACTGGCCACTGCCGAGACCAAAGTTATTGTTGTATATGTTTCCGTCGATTGTATAATTGTTGAAACGGTTATCGCGCCCGGCAAAGCTTGTTCCGTTGCTCTGGGGCGACATCCTTGTGAAGTCATTGATGTTCCGGTTGATCGTAGGCAGCGCATTGATCGTTGCGGAATTGAGGTTGGTCGAAGCGCCCGTACGCTGAGAATTGATCAGCGGGTCGTTGGATCCGACAATCTCGACCAGGCCCAGGTCCACAGATGCATCGTGCATCGTGATATTGAGCGCAAAGGGTTGACCGAGTGAAAGGTACACGTCATTGACAGGCTCTGCCGTGTAGCCGACATAGGATGCTGTGATCCTGTAAGGGCCGCCTACGCGCATGTTGGAGATATTGTACCTTCCGTCAGCCTGTGTGCTGGTGATGTAGAGGGTACCGCTGGGCAAATGTGTCGCTTCCACAATCGCGCCGATCAGGGGCTCACCCTGGTCATCTTTGAGTACGCCGGTCATGCTCGAACTGGTCACCTGGGCGCTGAGTTTCAGGCCAGAGAACAGCAAGAGCAATGTCATGAGTAAAATGTTTTGTTTCATAGACTACGCTTTAAATTTTGGTGCAAATAAATGAACTATACGTGTCGCAGATGTCTGCGCTGTATTAACAGATCATTAAATATGGGAGAAAGCAAAGCGTTTACACATCGGCAAACGACATATATGTCTTTCCGGGGACTTGCACTAATATAAAACAATGCTACTTACGGAATGCAATAGTTAGCCTGCGATTTTTACGGAGTTGCACATATCCTTTCTTTAAAGTTGGCCGGGACCGCCACGGTTTTCTGCAACCGGTAATCGCGGAACAGCAGGTTGGTGAAAGCGGTAGCGACCGGCCTTTCACCGCAGACTACTTGGTAGTGCAGCGTAAAACCCTTCTGTAACCACTGGCCTATAGCCAGGTGAATATGCAACAACTCGCCCGCAAATGCTTCAGACCGGTATTGTACCGCGAGATCGGCCTGTATGATACCGTACCCCTCTATGTCCAGCTCCGTGTATCCCAGCGCCCTCAACCAGATCACCCTGGCTTCCTGCAATATGCCGACCAGGCGGTCATTGCCGACATGGCCGCCGTAGTTGATATCTCCGACACGGACTTCTATCGCGGCGGTGAAAATGACAGTAGAAGGAAACCTGGTTTTTACTCGATCCATAACGACAAACTGAACGGTGAGGCAGGTGCAGGTGTATAACTCTAGCGCTTATCCGGCGTAGCCAGTTCCTGTAGCCTGATACTGCGGCTCCAGCGTTCCAGCCCGGCAGAGTTGCGGATACTGATCTTCATAGTTCTGTCTGCACGTTTACCCGATACTTCGATGACCGCATAGTTGCGTTCAAAAAGCCGGGTGTCCTTGACCAGGTTGTCATTGCGTTCCTGTCCGTACCTTTTGGTAGAAGCTATGCCCGAGGTCAGCGGCGATACGGTGAGGTCGTATGTAATGAGGCCGTTGGCCAGCGTGATCCTGCTCAGCTCGGTAAAATGCCGGTCACCTGTGAGGAAGACCACACCGGTGATGTTTTCGTCGCTGATGAACTGCAGGAGCTCTGCGCGTTCGCCGGGCGCTGCCCGCGAGAAATTCTCCTTGTCATCCGCCGTGCTGCCGAACATGACGCCCACACAGACGAACTTGAAAGTTGCCTGGCTGTACTTCAGCGCTTGTTTCAGCCAGGCGAGCTGCTCCTCTCCGAGGATGACCCCAGGTTCTGTGCCTGCCGCCGATCTCTTGTTGTACCGATCGTCAAGCATGAAAAAAGCGCAATCTGACCATTCAAACTGGAAAGTAATGCCCTCTCCGGCTTTTCCACCGAAACCCGGGTTGGGCCAGAAGCTCCTGAAAGCTTCCCTGGTGAGGTGCTTACCGGCAAAACTACCGTCGCTGTTATTGGGGCCGAAATCATGATCGTCCCAGATGGCGTAGTGGTGCGTATTGGCGAGCAGGGGTTGCAGCAGCGGTGTAGAGCGTGTATGGGTATACCTGCCGAATACACCTGTACGGCTGTTCCAGTCTACCTCGCGGAGATAAGTATTGTCGCCCAGCCAGAGCATGAAGTCCGGTTTGTCCCGGTAAATGCTGCTGATAATTTCATACTCGCCCCAGTAAGGATTGTCGGCAGGCCGCTCGTAAAGCTCCTCCCCTACGTAATAGCAGCTACCTGCGGCAAAACGAAAGTCGGGTGGCTCATGCCGCCACTGCCAGAGCGCCTGTGTACTGAATCCGGCGGGATAGTCCAGCTCTACTGCCTGGTTGTTGATAAACAGCCGGTAGGCATAACGCAGACCGGGCTTTACCTGGTCGCAGATGACCTGGACGGTAAATGCCTTGTCTTTGTCCACTTCCAGGCACTCCGTGAGACGCAGGTCGCCGGGATCGCTTTCCGGCCAATACGCAAACTGGACCATGCCCGGCCCTTTCAGCTGAACCCATAAAGCCACTTCGCGCATATGCGAATACCCGACCATCGGGCCGGACTGCAGCATCGCTTTCTGTGCGTACCCGCTGCTCGGGCACCAAAACAACAGGAATAACAGTATACGGTGAAGCATGGTCTGATCGTGTATAAATCAGTCAGTAGAAAGATCAATCCTTTTGTGGCTGTTGCCTGAGCGGCAGGAAAATTTCTGCCATCATACAGCGGGCGCTGCCGCCTCCGTACTTTTCGATTGTATAGAGCGGAGCGTACAGGATCTGTGTATACTGGCGTATGCGCTCTACCTGGTCTGCCCGCAGGGAGTTGAACGCCTGTTCGGACATCACCAGGAAGGTCTGTCCCCGGTCATTGCACACTTGTAGCATATTGCCCGCAAAAGCCCGCATCTGGGCAGGTGTGATGCCGATGACATCCTTGCCTGTCTTGCGGAAGATATCCAGCAGCATCTCCTTTTCAGCCTCATCCCGGATACTTTCGAGACAGATCACCACAAAATGATCGCCCATTGCCATGAGCACATTGGTATGGTAGATCTCCTGGCCCAGTTCATCTACCGCTGTGAAAAGTACCGGCTCATACCCGGCGATCCGGCAGAACCTGTTTACCAGGCCGGCATCTGTGCGCGGACTGATACAGGCGTATGCGATCCTGTTTACCCGGTCGAGCACGAGACTGCCCGTTCCCTCCAGGAACTGTGCGTCTGCTTCAGTGAACTCAAGGTAGTGCCGGTTGAAAAGATCAAAGTCTGCCGCCAGGCTTGCAAGTACATCTTCCCGTCTTTCGAGCCTCCGTACCGGCGCTTGCATGGGATAAGTGATGACCGAACCGTCTTCGTGAAAAGTAATCCAGTTGTTCGGAAAGATGGCGTCCGGCTTTACCGGCGTATCCGTATCTTCTATGACATGTACGCTGATCTGCCGGGCCCGCAGATCACCGACGAAAGTGTCGAACTCGTCACGTGCGCGCTGCCTGATCTCCTCTTCCGGCATCGTGCTGTCCTGCGACTGGAAAGCATTGCTTCCGGCGGTCTCCGGGTTGTAGCCGAAATGAGCCGGGCGGACCATGAGCAGGTGTGAAGTAGTTTGGCTGAGTGATATCATGAGTCGTATCGGGTTTAGTTGCGGCTCATCGCCTCTCTGCGCATACGGGCGGATTCTTCAGGACCCAGGTAGCTGTCAATCATATGATGTACCAGGTAGATCACGGGCGTGAGGACGACGGCCACCACAAACTTATAAAAATAATTGACGATGCCGATCGCCAGTACCAGTCGCAGACTCCAGTCCGCACCGATATAGAATGCGATGAACAGCACGACAAAACTGTCTATGAACTGGGAGATCAGCGTCGATCCGGTCGCCCTCAGCCAGATCATACGCTCACCGGTCCATTGCTTGATCCGGTGAAATACCAGTACGTCCAGTACCTGCCCTACAAGAAAAGCGACCAGGGAGCCGAAGATAATCC
Organism: uncultured Saprospiraceae bacterium; assembly: GCA_964537925.1. Classification (GTDB taxonomy): domain Bacteria; phylum Bacteroidota; class Bacteroidia; order Chitinophagales; family Saprospiraceae; genus SLDF01. Next base: position 16,019 of record CAZICV010000006.1, read on the forward strand.
ACAGCCCCTGCCCGAATACCAGTCTGAATGCGTAATCATAATTGCCCACCTGGCTCCTGACAGCGTCCTGTTCGGCGGGTGTCAGATCAGGTGAGATATGCGACTGGGGCCAGAAATCGGCCGGTGTCAGCCGGATACCGATGAAAAACAGCAGGAAAGCGTAGGCGATCAGCGCCACTGCGATATTGGAGAGAAACCTTACTCCGCGTATACCGTAGTACTCGTTGATGATATCTGTCATGATAAATACCACCGGCCAGAGCAGCACACCCGCAGTGAGATTGAGGGAGAGCGATTCTATGCCGAATACCGACCAGTTGACCGGATCCATCCCCAGCGTCTTTTCGAGTGAAAAGATCTTGACACCGATGAATTCCGCTACGAGGGCGTTGGCAATGAAGAAACCGCCCAGGATGAGGAAAAGCCTGGTGGATTTCTGTCTTGTGATATGAAGCATAGGGCTGATTTTGAACGGAAAATACTGTTTTTCGATCAGGCTGCATACGTCTTTTCCTGTACACTGATCGCGTAAACCGTATCGTGCAGGTAAGCGCCTGATTCCAACCTTTCCCCGTATCTTCGCGTTCCAGAGCAATAAAACCTCTCATGGCGATCATTCCCATAGATATGAAGGCCGGCGCGGTAGCCGGCAAACAGCAGGAGATCATCGTAGGTATAGACCTGGGGACCACGCATTCGCTCGTGGCATATATGCAGGATGGAGCGCCCAGGTGCGTAGCGGCTCCCGGCGGCGGCAACTCGCTGCTGCCCTCTCTGATCTACTTCGCGGAGGACGGCAGTATCGTGGTGGGAGAAGAAGCCCGCGAGATGCTGGTAAAGGACCCGGCCCATACGATCTTCTCGGTAAAGCGGCTGATGGGCAAATCCTATAATGACCTCGATGCGGTGAAGGGACTACTGGGTTACAAGATCATCGATGAAGACCCGGACGCCCTGGCCCGTATCCGTATCCGTGACCGGTTCTATACGCCTGTAGAGCTGAGCGCCGAGATATTGAAAGCGCTGAAACAAAGGGTAGGCAAACAGTTGGGTGCAGAAGTGACCAGGGCCGTAGTCACGGTGCCTGCTTACTTCAACGACGCCCAGCGCCAGGCTACACGCGATGCCGGCCGGCTAGCCGGCCTGGACATACTTCGCGTCATCAACGAACCCACGGCAGCCAGCCTGGCTTACGGGCTGGACCGACTGGCAGCGGGACGCCAGCGTATCGCCGTATATGACCTGGGCGGCGGCACCTTCGATATGTCTGTCCTCGAGCTGCAGGACGGCGTGTTTGAAGTGCTCGCAACACACGGAGACACGTTCCTCGGAGGAGATGATATGGATCGCGCCATACTGGAATATTGGAAGGCCTCCGGACTTGCGGGATACCCGCTATCGGAAGACGGCGAGATCCAGGAATTGCGGTTGTTGGCGGAATCAGCCAAAAAAGCGCTTAGTGAGGACGGACAGTGGACAAGGCAGTGGAAAGGAAAAACCCTGTCGATCGATCGGGCGGTTTTTCAGGACCTGGTCCAACCCCTCATTGACAGGACACTGGATAGCTGCAGGCATGCATTGGCGGATGCAGGCCTCGCTGTTTCAGATGTAGAACAGGTATTGTTGGTGGGCGGCTCCACCCGGGTGGTTGCCGTGCGCGAAGCGGTGGCCTCATTCTTCGGTCGCGAACCCCATACAGGTATAGATCCCGACCAGGTAGTAGCGCTCGGAGCGGCAATACAGGCGGATGTATTGGCTGGCAACCAACGGGATATCCTGCTGATCGATATCACCCCGCTATCGCTGGGTATAGAGACCGTGGGCGGCCTCATGGATGTACTGATCCCGCGCAACAGTAAAGTGCCCGGGCAGGCAGCGCGCCAGTATACCACTTCCGTAGATGGCCAGCGCAATCTCAAGATATCAGTCTACCAGGGTGAGCGTGACCTTGTACAACACAATCGCAAACTGGGCGAATTCATCCTCAAAGGCATTCCTCCTATGCCAGCCGGTCTGCCCAAGATAGAGGTAAGATTCATTGTCAATGCGGACGGTATACTCACCGTACGTGCCAAAGAACTGCGCTCCGGGGTCGAACAGGAGATCGGCATCAGGCCACAGTATGGGCTGAGTGAAGAAGAGATGGGCCGGATGCTGCTCGATTCGATCCGTCATGCAGAAAGCGACATGAAGACCCGGGCCGTTGTCGAGGCGCGTACGGAAGCAGGTACCGTGCTGCTGGCCTCGGAGAAATTCATCCGGCAGAATGAAGGCTGGCTGACCAGTGAAGAAAAAGCCGGTATGGTCGACCTGGCCGATGCGCTCAGGTCTGCCGCAGCAGCAGAATCCAAAGATGCTATTCATGAAGCGATGGACCGGCTCAATGAATACAGTCGCCCATTGGCAGAACGCGCTATGGACTATGCTGTGGCCGAGGCTATGCGCGGGAAAAAAATACAATAATCGTTTCGCTACACATATATGTCATCACCAATCAAAGACCTGTCGGAGCTGGGCAAGCTGTTAAATATGTCAGACCTGCCGGAGGGCACTGACCCGGAACCCGAAAAACCGGCATTACCTGCACGTCCGGCTCCTGGTTCTCCCCTCAGGATACACCTGCTCAGGCTCAAGGGCAACAAAGAAGCTACCGTGATCCGCGGGTGGACCGGTACTGCGACTGAGCTGGAGGATCTCGGTAAGCTGCTCAAGAAGCTATGCGGTGTAGGCGGCAGCGCTAAAGACGGAGAGATATTGCTCCAGGGCAATCACCGCGACCGCGTACTCAAATGGTTGCTTGCCGAAGGCTATAAGCAGAGCAAGCTTGCGGGCGGATGAGATTTTCTTTAACAGGAGGCTATATCCATATAAACAAAGGGAGACAGATCTGATCTGTCTCCCTTTGTTTTGAAGTCCGGTGATGGGCAGACTGGTTAGAAACCCATACCTGAGCGTGTCATTTTTTCAAACTCTTCTTGCGTGACTTCTTTGAACCCCTTGGGCTCATTGAAGACATCTTTGGGTAGTTTGCTGTCTACGGATTTGCAAGTGTAGACCATGGTCATACCGCTTGTGCTGATACTCATCTCCAGCGGAGTACCTTCCAGTTTTGACATGTCAAACTGTTGATTGACTGTATTCCTGACCTTGATATCCTTGGTTACATAGAGTACCAGCTCCATCTCAGGTGTGTCCGCGCCGCTCTGTGGGTTCTTCGGTTTCACGAGTACCTTTTCACACTTGTACCCCTGGATGGTCTTTGTTTCCTTTGTGTAGACAAAGTCGATATCCATTTTATCGTCTTTCTTCACCGTCTCATTTTTGGTACGGACCATGACCTTCTGACCCATCATATCCGAGTAGGTGCGGCTCTCCTTTTCGTCTGAGAAGATCACGATGCTGACGAGACCGCCAAGCATACTGGTTACATTCTTCTGTTTGTCCTTGGAGAAATAAGTTTCGTTGGTGCTGCCCCGCATACCTGCAAGCATGCTCTCCATCTGGGGATCATCCGCTTTGACCTCAGTCAGCTCCAGCTTGATAGATCCTTCGGTCAGCGCCTTCTGTGCAAACATTGGAACAGCCAATGCAAGGCTCAATGCAAAAAATAGTAAGTTTTTCATTTTCAATAGTTTATTGCTTATTTATTAAAGTGCCCATTCATCTATATGTTTGACAAATACTTTGGCCAGGTTGATGGCATCGTCTATGCCGCGGTGTGATACGCCGGTGAATTCAAATCCTTCGTTCTCCACTGCTTTGCGCAAGCTCATTGCTTTAGGCAGACGTTTTAAATCCTTATAATGTTGCTTCAGGTTCACATGTTTTTCAGTCCATTCATTTTCGAGCTTATGTATCCGGCAGTCTGTGAGGAAAAGTCCTTTGTCGTTTTCTCCCCAACTGATGAGGTAGGTATCCTCGGAGGATTCTATTTCGCCCCATTCAAGGAACTCACGTATTACATAAGGGAAAGTACGGGCGCTGTCGACCTGCCGTTGTGTGATGCTGGTGAGCTGTTTACAGAACGGACTCAGCAGCGGGTTGACCGACGGTTTGACGAACTTGCTGAATACGCTCAGCTCCTCACCGTATTCATTGATACGGAGCGCTCCTATCTCTATGATTTCATTGACGCCGTTGGGAGGATGCCCACGCCAGCAGGTGGCTTCCAGGTCAAAAACAATGTAGTTCAAAATCGCTTTCCTTTTTCATAGAATCTATCAAATCAGGTTCCTGTTTGTTGCAGGGCTATACGCTCAGGTCCTCCGCAGGCTGGCTGGCAGGATCGTAACCGAGTATTTTCTTCCAGAATATCTCCTCCGCAAGGCCGTAACCGTCGAGCCTGTTGTGATAAAAATACAGAAGTTTGAGATCGGATGAATATATCCGGCCCTTTCTGTCGCGCCGCAAGGGTCTGCGCAGGTGATAGATACCCAGCTGGTCCATCCCCTGTTTCAGTATCTCCTGGGCCGGCAGGTCTTTCAGCAGCGGATCGAGCGACATGGTGCTTTCTGCCGTGCGTTGCTGTATCAGCGCTTTGAGCTGGCTGACGGTCTCCAGCAGTGCCTGTTCATTGATGGTCACGGTCTTCGGATCCATTTTGATCAGGGAGAAGAGATCCAGCCGCTCTACCGAGCGTCTCAGGATATACTGGAAGGCCGCATAGGCCACTATATGACTGCTGAGGACCACCTGTTCCTTATGGTATCGTTCGGCGATGTGTTCCGCGAGCAGCTTGGTGTATTCTATCTCACGTTGCGGATCGCGGACGATCTGGTCATCCACGCGGAAGTAGTCGCATATATCCACCTTCCTGCCGCGTGCGTCCGTGCTGATACCCTGGTCATCCAGTTTGTTGCCAAAGACGTCGAAAGGCTCTCCGAGCATGAAGACGGCTTCCGTATCGTTGCGAAAAAAGAGATTGACATACCTGAGACGGCCCCAGATACCCGGCGGACGTTCCTTCATCCTGATGTATCTTTCCTTACCGATAGCCCGCAGGTGCTGCTCCACGAGCGATTTGGCCTCCAGTACGAAGTGATTGGACAGGATCAGCGGTATGATGACGATCTTGCGCCGGTCTCCTTGTTCGCATAGTGTACGCTGGGCGTCTACCGTCGTACTCAGCAGCCCGGTCTTCAGTTTGCTCTCGATATGATTGCTCCGGGAACGCGTCCCCCCGGGGAAGAAAAGACTGTTTGTTCCCTGTACCATTGACAGGTGCGACATAGTCTTGAGTGTCTCCAGGTAAATCGCATTCTTCTTGCGCCGGTCGACCCGGTAAGCGCCCAGCCGGTTCATGAAATAGGCGGCTACACCGGAATTATAGAGATTGAGCCCGGCGCCGTACGAAAATCCGGGTAGCCCGGTCTTCATATCGATCATATACCCGATCAGGATGGAATCGAGATTGGAAGAGTGTGTCGGAGTGATCACGGGTATGTGATCCGCAGAGAGTTTGCGGATGCGCTCCAGTTGCCCGTATACCCTCAGTTTGTTGCGGGCGTGTTTGCGTGAGCTCCACAGCGCCAGCAGGTATTTGCCCCTGAGCGGGTTGAAGATGACATTGAAGAATACGGTCAGGAACTTTCGTGCAAACAGGAAAGTATTGATCTTGAACGAGCCAACAATCTCATGCGAATAGCGGTTGATGATGATCCGCAGCAGCTCCTCCAGGATCACCCGGTACTCGCCGGGGCGTTCGGGATTTGCTTCTTCGTTGAGGCGTTTGCCCAGTTTGCTCCAGAACTGAGCTTCGTTGGGCGGGTCTACCTGCCAGGGATCGTTTTTGACCCGGTTGCGTTCCAGGTAGATCGTCCGGTCCAGCACTTCCTGCAGTTGTTCGTTGCTCAGGCCCTGAAAATGCTGGAAAGCGCTGGAATTGATCTCCTTGATGAACTGCTGCCGGCGTTCGCTGAGGTGATAGATCGGCCAGTCACTTATATTGGGCAGGATGTGTTTCATGCGTTAGCTCCTATAATCATGAGCCGGATATCTGTTCGTTGATCTTGCTGATATAGGCGAGGATCTCTTCTCTACCCGTCTTACGTACCGACGAAGATAAAAATTGCTGGGGTAAGTTTTCCCAGTTTTGCAGCATGGCTTGCCGGAAGAGATCTATGTTGTGCTGGATCTCCCGCTGGTTGGAACGGTCCGTTTTGGTGTATACCAGGCAGAATGGGACCTGGTGCTTGCCGAGAAAGCCGGTGAATTCCAGGTCGGATCGCTGCGGGGTGATATTGGCGTCGATCAGCAGGAATACACAAGCAAGGTTTTCGCGTCGTGTCAGGTACCATTCCAGGGTCTTCTGCCACTGCTCGCGCAGTTTCTTCGAAGCCCGTGCATAGCCATAGCCCGGCAGGTCGACCAGGTACCATGCGTCGTTGACCTTGAAATAGTTCAGGGTCTGTGTCTTGCCAGGAGTACCGGAAATATGGGCCAGATTCTTGCGCTCGGTCAGCATATTTATGAGGCTGGATTTGCCTACATTTGAGCGGCCAATGAAGGCATATTCAGGCATTGTGCCTTCCGGACACTGCGAAAGCTTGGTAAAACTGCCGGTAAAAACGATGTCATCCCTGTTCATAAGGCAATATTAAAACAATTATTCCGAACCCCGCCCCGGCGCAGGGGAAGCAGCCAGGACAGGCGACCGGGAGTTGTTCATTTAACTTTTCCTTAGTACAACCAGAATACCTGTATATCCGTTTAGTTTCACAAATACCCCGGATAATGACCCGCCACTACATATACATACTTTGTCTCCTCCTTATGGGTGTTTCTGCCCAGGCACAGTTCAAGATTGGATTCAAAGGAGGCGTGAGCACGTACGATGTTGGTACGGATTCCATACGCATCCTGGAGCCGGGAGGCGCCAATGCCTATTGGCTGGTTGTCCAGGAAGCCAACTATGGTATTCATTTCGGCCTGGTTTCCCAGATCAATATCCGGGGCTTCATTATCCAGCCGGAAATCGTCTATAACACGAATCGGGTCGATTTCCGGGTGACGGACAAGCTGAACGTATCGAATATCGTGACCGAGAGATACCAATACCTCGACATCCCGATACTGATCGGCGCCAAAGCAGGCCCGCTCAGGCTCAACTTCGGGCCTGTAGGTCATGTCTTCCTGCAGAATACTTCCGGCCTGGTGGACTTTGAAGGGTATCGTGAAGACTTCAAATCTATGACGCTGGGCTTCCAGGCGGGCCTCGGTATTGACTTCTGGAAGATACTGCTGGATGTGCGGTATGAGGGCAACCTCAGCAATTTCGGCGATCACATCACTTTCTTCGGCAACAAGTACCAGTTTTCCGACACACCGCGCAGACTGCTTGCTTCCATATCACTTGTATTCTGAGTTATCTGTTCTATGGACTGTATGTACCGTCCCTTTGACGAGGGGCATTTGTTCAGCAAGACGGATACGGCCTTCCAGTCCCGTATGCCGTTACTTGCAGAGTTGTCTGCATATGAACCAGACCTGGAAGGACTGCTGAGTGCGGCGGACGATCGTGCGGACTATCCTGTAGACCGGGATCTGCTTTGCGATGTACTGGCTGATCAGTATAAGGCAATCGGTGCGGCGCACATGATGGATCGGATCGGATCCCTGTCTTCTCCCGCCACTTTTACGCTGGTCACAGCGCACCAGCCGGGTCTTTTCCTGGGACCGCTCTATATAGTGTACAAGATCGTTTCTGTCATAAGATTAGCTGAGGCCCTGGAGGCCGCCGATCCGGCGGGCAGGCGGTTCCAGCCGGTTTTCATCATCGGAGGAGAGGATCACGACTTCGAGGAGATCAATCATATTCATCTCTTCGGGCAACGACTGACCTGGGAGACTGCGCAGGCGGGCCCTTGCGGCAGGTTTGCCGTAACGGATATGGCCGGGTTGCAGGAGCAGCTCTTCGCGTTGCTCGGCGACAAGCCGGCAGCCGCACATCTGAAGGACGTTATTACAGACTGTTACCGCGAGGGCCGCAGTTATGCAGAAGCTACACAGGCATTCGTACATCATTGGTTCGGAGCGCGCGGCTTGCTGGTACTCAATATGGACGATCCGCGCTTCAAGGAGCGTATGAAGGATGTCTTCCGCCGTGAACTCACGGAGCAGTTGTCACAGGCCCTCATCCGGCCTGTACAGCAACAACTGGCGACCGGTGGATTCAAACCCGCCACTTTCCTGCGGGAGGTCAACCTCTTTCACATGACCGAACAGGTGCGGGAGCGCATAGAATGGGACGGCGCTGTGTATACACTGCACCAGACCGGGCGTCGGTTCTCTCCTGCGGAGATGTTGGAGGAGCTGGATGATCACCCGGAACGTTTCAGTCCCAATGTCAACCTGAGGCCCGTATACCAGGAGACCATTCTCCCGAATATTGCGTATATCGGCGGCGGTGGCGAGATCGCTTACTGGCTCGAGCGCAAAGAACAGTTCAGGGAGCTGGGCGTATTCTATCCCGTACTGGTGCGGCGTGATTCCGCTATCTGGATAGACAGTACGGTATCCCGGAAAATGGAAAAACTGGGACTGGACATACCTGCAGTCTACAAGGACACGGACGTACTCATCAACGAGTACCTGAAAGATCAGCAGCCTGAGCTGATGGATATATCGGCCGATTCGGCTGTTATCAGCGAAGCGATGGATGCGATCGTAGCCAAAGGCTCAGCCGCTGATGCAACGCTCCGGGGCGCATTTGAGGCAGAGAAAGTACGTATCCTGAAATCCCTGGAGCAGATGGAAGGGCGTATCCGGCGTGCCGAGAAACAAAAACATGATGTAGCCGTGAACCAGATCAGACAGGTACGCGAAAAACTCTTTCCCGAAGGACAGCTACAGGAACGCTACGACAACTTCATGTCCTATTATGTACAGTACGGAGATGCTTTCCTGGATGCGTTGTATACCTACTTCGACCCTCTGCGCAGGGAGCTGAGAATAATTCGCGACGCAGGCTGAATGTGAAAGATGACCAGCAGGTCGTCCAGTGTCTGCTTGAGCTCCTTACGAGGTACTATCATGTCGAGAAAACCAGTCTCCAGCACGTATTCGGACGTCTGGAACTGATCCGGCAGATCGCGTTTGATCGTTTCCTTGATCACACGGGGACCAGCAAAGCCGATCAGGGCGCCCGGTTCAGCCAGGTTGATGTCTCCGAGCATCGCGAAAGATGCGGTCACGCCACCGGTCGTAGGGTCAGTCATCAATGAGAAGTAGGGAATCCCGGCCTGGGCGAGTTGTGTCAGCTTGGCGGAGGTCTTGGCCATCTGCATCAGGGAGTACGCAGATTCCATCATACGCGCCCCTCCGGACTTGGAGATGATCATCAGCGGCACTTTCTTCTTAAGTGCATATTCGATGGACAAAGCGATCTTCTCTCCTACCACCGAGCCCATACTACCACCGATAAACTTGAAGTCCATGGCAGCTATGATCAGCGGCTTGCGGTTGACCTTGCCGATCGCGACGGAGATCGCATCCTTCAGCCTGGTCTTCATCTTTGCTTCCCGCAGTCGCTCTGTATAGGGTTTGAGGTCCACAAAATGAAGCATATCTGTCGACTCCAGGTCGCCAAAAAGCTCGTCATATTTGTGATTGTCAAATATGACCTCGAAATATTCTGCCGAGCCGATCCGCGTATGAAAGTCACACTTCGGACAGCAATAGAAGTTTTCCTTGAGTTCCTTGCTCGTACTGGTATTCTTGCACTGTTTGCAGTTATACCAAAGTCCGTCCGGAACTTCACGTTTCTGTTCGGTTGAGGTTTGAATTCCCTCTTTCAGCCTTTTAAACCAACCCATGCTTTTCTTTATTTACGCAAATATCTACTTCCGCTGCCTGGATTGTTCATGGTGGATCGGGGGCAAATTTAGCCAAAAAACCATATCTGCAATAGCAGAAGGGTAGAAATTTGCCTGCTTTACTAATGGCAAACAGAGATTCCGACAGAATAATTTCCCGGACTATATTATAGTTTCAAAACAATTAGTCGTACCTGAAGGATTTCACAGTATCGATCATGGCGCGCACACCTTCGAGAGGCGTATCCGGGTAGACTCCATGTCCCAGATTTACAATGTGTTGCCTTCCGAAAGCACGTATCATGTCGAGCGTCCCTTTGGATACTTCTTCAGGACTGGCGTACAATGCACAGGGATCGAGGTTGCCCTGTAGAATTTTATTTGGTCCTGCTTCTTTGCGGGCGAATGCCGGATCGGTATGCCAGTCGAGGCCGATTCCCGCTGTGGAAGTCCGGCCGATTGCTCCGAGGGCAAACCAGGCTCCCTTGGCAAAAACGATCACCGGTGTGCCCTGCAGAGACGCTGTCATCCGGGTGATATAGGGTAAGGCAAATGTCTCGTACTGCTCGGGTGAGAGCAGCCCTGCCCACGAGTCGAAGATCTGTATCACAGCAGCGCCTGCATCAACCTGGCGTTGCAGGTAGACAATACTGGCTTCCGTGATCTTGTCGAGCAACCTGTGCGCCAGGGCCGGCTCGGTATACAGTAGTTTCTTGGCAATGGAAAAGGTCTTGCTGCCCCTGCCTTCTGTCATGTAGGCAAGGATCGTCCAGGGCGCCCCGCAAAATCCGATGAGCGGTACACGCCCCTGAAGCCGCGAGGTCGTGATACGTATGGCTTCATACACGTAGTCCAGCCGGTCTGCTGCGTCGGGACCGGTGATCAGTGCATCGATGTCGGCCTCAGCCTTGAGTACCCGGGGAAATACAGGCCCTGTCTTCTCTTCCATCTGGTACGGGAGCCCCATAGCTTCGGGAATGACGAGTATATCCGAGAAAATGATAGCCGCATCTACGCCCAGGATGTCCACGGGCTGGATCGTCACCTCTGCCGCCAGGTCAGGCGTCTCTACGAGTTCCTTGAAGTCTCTGAGCGAAGCGCGTATCTCCCGGTACTCGGGGAGTATCCGGCCTGCCTGCCGCATCATCCATACCGGCGGACGCTCGACCGGTGATCCCTGCAGTGTACGCAGCAGCAGGTCGTTGGTGCTCATAGCCTTTGATTTGTCACTCATATACGTTTAGCTTAAATTTGACCTGGCAATTTACCACATTAACCCGGCCGCCTGTGATGTACAGGCCGGAACTTAACGCAAATCTGACAGGATGAACGCCGGAATTGTAGGATACGGACGCATGGGGCATGCGATCGAACAGGTGCTGCTGGCGCGCGGTCACCGCATTGCTTGGATCATCGATCAGCCGGGTGACTGGGAGCGTAAAGCTGCTGATCTGTCGTCCGCTGATGTCGCCATTGAGTTCAGCGTACCGGGAGCGGCATTTGACAACCTGAGCCGGCTCCTGCATGCAGGCATTCCGGTAGTTACGGGCACTACAGGCTGGAAAGACAAGCTGCCTGACCTGGCTGCTCTTTGTACCGGGCGCAAAGGAGCGCTCCTGCACAGCAGCAATTTCAGTCCCGGCGTCAACCTGCTCTTCGAGCTGAACCGGCTGGCGGCTGCCTTTGTGGCCCGCTTCCCGGAGTTCGGCGTATGTATACAGGAGACACATCATATCCACAAGGTAGACAGCCCCAGTGGCACGGCGCTCACACTGATCGAAGATATGCTGGCCGCTCATCCGCGATATACACGCTGGCAGGAGTTTTCCGAAGAAGAGATTTCCGGTGTACCGGACGATACGCTGGCTGTACTGGCCCGTCGCGAGGGAGAAGTGTTCGGTATACACGAGGTGAATTTGTCTTCGCCCCAGGATATCCTGAGAATCAGCCATGAAGCCCGGGGCCGGGAAGGATTTGCTACCGGCGCTGTACTGGCCGCAGAATGGTTACAAGGGAGGACGGGGGTGTACACCATGCGGGATGTATTGTTCCCTGACACTGAAAAGCAGTAGCACATTGTGATCTCCGAAGCTTCCATACAGAAAGTACTGGATACCGTTCGCATAGAAGAGGTGGTAGAAGACTTCGTGCGGCTCAAAAAGCGTGGGGCCAACCTGCTCGGCCTCTGCCCTTTCCACCAGGAAAAAACACCGTCTTTCACTGTGTCCGCTCCTGGCAATTTTTTCAAGTGTTTCGGTTGCGGCAAAGGAGGCAATGCGGTACAGTTCATCATGGAACACGAACAGATGAGCTTCCCGGAAGCCATTCGCTACCTGGCCGACAAGTACCGCATAGAGATCGAGGAGACGCAGCGGACGGATACGGAAAAAGTAGAACTGCAGCATCGCGAACACCTGCTCTCCCTGAGCCTCTACGCAGCCCGGTATTTTGAAGACCAGCTGCGCAATACGGACAGCGGCAGGCAGATCGGGATGACTTATTTCAGAGAAAGGGGATTTCTGGACACGACACTGAAGACATTCATGCTCGGCTTCGCGCCGGACGAACGCCGCAGATTCACGGACCAGGCGCAGAAGGACGGGTTCAGGATCGAAGATCTCCAGGCATTGGGACTGGTGACACGCAACCAGTACGATTTCTTCTTCAAGCGGGTCATTTTTACCATACAGGATATGTCCGGCAGGCCCATCGCTTTTGCAGGCCGTATCCTGGGTAAGAGCTCCGGCGATTCTCCCAAATATATCAACTCACCGGAGTCGGAGATATACCACAAGTCCAGGGTACTCTATGGTATGTACCAGGCCCGGCAGGAGATCAGAAAGCTGGATGAGTGTATCATCGTGGAGGGATATACAGATGTATTATCCATGCATCAGAGCGGTGTCGCCAACGTGGTTGCGTCTTCCGGGACTTCGCTCACGGAGGAGCAGATCAGGCTGATCAAGCGCTTTACCGCCAATATCCTGATTCTCTATGATGGCGATGCAGCAGGTATCGGCGCCGCCATGCGCGGTATGGATATGGTCCTGGAGCAGGATATGAATGTACGTGTGGCGCTGATACCCGGCGGTGAGGACCCGGACTCATTCATCCGCAAGACCGGGGAAAGCGGCTTCCGGCAGTTTCTTGCTGCCGAGGCGACGGATTTCATCGCTTTCAAAACCCGCATGCACCTCGACGAGGCCCGCAGAGACCCTGTCAAAAAGACTCATCTCATACGTGAAGTGCTGGACAGTATCGTGCGTATCCCCGACAGTATCAAGCGCACCCTGTACCTGCAGCAGGCGGCAGAGGCATTCCAGGTTCCTGAGCAACTGCTGGTCAGCGAACTCAACCAGAAACTGCGCAAACTGGTCTTCCAGCAACGCAGGAAACAGAACAAGGACCACACCGACACAGCGCTGCAGGATGAAGAACGCCTGCTCAACGAGCTCGACCGACCGACTGCACCTGTACAACCGGTGTCAGTCGGCGATAGCTACCAGGAGCGTGATATCGCCCGTATCCTCGTGGCATACGGGCACCAGGTGATAGACGAAGATGGCACTACGCTCTCAGAGTTTATCCTGGCCAACCTGGAAGACGCTGTCGAGATGATCGACGATACTGTGTACCGCAAGATGATCTCCTTTGCGATAGAGCGCCAGCAGGCCGGGCAGCAGAGCGATACACGCAGCTACCTGGACCATATGGATACCGATATACAGAAGACCGCGCTGGACCTGTTCGCCTCGCCCTTCGAATACAGTCACAACTGGGAAGACCGCTGGGGTCTCAACCTGCAGACACAGGCGCACCCGGACAAGAATGGTTATAAAGACGCCCTGCAGGCGATCATGCGCTTCAAGCTCCGCAAAATAAGCCGCCAGTGCCGAGAGAACCAGCAGAAGATCGAAGAGCTGTCGCGCACCGGCGATGTCGAGCAACTACTTACGTTGATCAAGGTCCACCAGCGCCTGCTGGAGCACCGCAGGTTGCTCACGGAAGAGCTGCGTACGGTCATACTGTAAAAGAAAGCGGGTATCCAGACACAGCCTGCATACCCGCATATATTTATTCAATTGCCTTCAGCGCTTCGTCAGACAGCGTTCCTGTTGATACAGTTCAGGTCTTCGAAAGCCTGCTTCAGACGTGCAACGAATGTCTTTTCTCCTGCGCGCAGCCATTGACGCGGGTCGTAGTATTTCTTATTGGGCTTGTCTTCACCGTCCGGGTTACCGATCTGTCCCTGCAGGTAGTCCTTGCTGGACTCGTAATAGTCGCGGATGCCCAACCAGAATGCCCATTGCATATCCGTATCGATATTCATCTTGATAGCGCCATAGCCGATGGCTTCGCGGATCTCTTCGCGCGAAGAACCGCTGCCCCCGTGAAATACAAAATTCACCGGGTTGTCAGTTGTTCCGAAGTGCTCGCGGATATAATCCTGCGAGTTTTTCAGGATGACCGGTTGCAGGGACACATTGCCCGGCTTGTACACTCCGTGTACATTACCGAAAGCGGCGGCTATCGTAAACCGGGGGCTGACCGAGGACAGTTCTTCATAAGCATAAGCCACCTCGCTGGGCTGTGTATACAGCCGCGAGCTGTCCACACCGGTGTTGTCTACACCGTCTTCCTCTCCCCCTGTGACGCCGAGTTCTATCTCGATCGTCATCCCCATCTTGCTCATTCTGCGCAAATATTCTTTGCAGGTCTCAATATTCTCTTCAAGGGACTCCTCAGACAGGTCCAGCATATGAGAAGAGTACAGCGGAAATCCACGCTCTGCATAGAACTGTTCTCCGGCTTCCAGCAATCCGTCCACCCAGGGCAGCAGGTTTTTTGCGCAGTGATCCGTATGCAGGATCACCGGCACACCATATGCCCGGGCCATGGTATGTACATGCAATGCCCCGGATATACCACCGAGGATGGCTGCCTGCTGCCGGTCGTTGCCAAGGCTTTTGCCTGCGAAAAAGGCTGCCCCGCCGTTGGAAAACTGTATGATGACGGGCGAATTCACATCCCGTGCTGTCTCCAGCACCGCATTGACCGAATTGGTACCGATTACATTGACAGCCGGAAGCGCAAAGTCATGCTCGTTGGCGTACTGGAGTAACTCTGTCACTTCGTCGCCGTGCAATACACCTGCTCTGAAACGTGATCCTGTGCTGCTCATGATAGTAGGATTGTAAGTGATTGAATTTCCGATAACAATAATTATTCGATGCCTTCCGTCACCAGGTAACGTTCGGCGTCAAGTGCCGCCATACAGCCGGTTCCGGCCGCCGTCACAGCCTGCCGGTAAACCCTGTCCTGGGCATCTCCGGAGGCAAAAACACCCGGTACACGCGTCAGTGTGGTGCCCGGAGTAGTGATCAGGTAACCTGACTCATCCATGTCCAGCCATCCTTTGAAGACATCGGTATTGGGTTTGTGCCCGATCGCCACAAAGAAACCGGCCACGGGCAACACGTTCTCTTCCCCGTTCACGGTATTGCGTACCTTGATGCCTTCTACCTGGTCGTCACCCAGTACCTCTACGGTTTCCGTGTTCCAATGTACAATTATATTCTCTGCTTTAAATACGCGATCCTGCATGATCTTCGACGCCCTCATTTCCTCCCTGCGCACCAGCAAGTGTACTTTCGGACAGAGTTTTGCCAGGTAGGATGCCTCTTCAGCAGCCGTATCGCCTCCTCCTACTACTGCCACTTCACGGCCCCTGAAGAAGAACCCGTCGCACACGGCGCAGGCGGATACACCTTTGTTTGTCAGGCGCTGTTCGGAAGGCAGTCCCAGCCATTTGGCGCTGGCGCCGGTCGCTATGATGATGCTATGAGCCTGGAACTCTTCGCCGGACTCTGTCCAGATCTTGTGCACCGGGCCGCTGAAGTCCACTTTCGTGATCATTTCCATGATGATCGTGGTTCCAAAGCGTTCTGCCTGTTGCCTGAATTCTTCCATCATCTCGGGTCCCATGATCCCTTTGGGGTATCCGGGATAGTTCTCCACATCTGTGGTGATCATCAACTGGCCACCCGGCTCGGCTCCCGTAAACAGCGTGGGAGACATATTGGCGCGCGCCGCATAAATGGCCGCGGTATATCCTGCAGGACCGGAGCCGATGATCAGACACTTATGGATCTCGTTTGACATATATCTTGTTTATCTTTATAAATGAATTGCGAATTTAAGGATTTTCAGGGTGGTCGACGAGAAAATATTCTTTCAATGTGACCAGGACCGGAAAGCCCGTTTCGAGGCCAATTCTTAGACAACTAAACTGTCAATATGTTCTACTGGGACCTGTTTTACACACTATGGTGGCTGATAGTACTGCTGGTGACAGGAGTCCGCCTGCTGTGGCGCCACAGTGAAAGAGTCATAGCCGCAGGCAGGATTCTGCTGCCGGCCACACTTGTTATATATATCGTGATAGCCTTATGCTGGGATATAGCATGGCAGGACAAACTATACCT
Organism: uncultured Saprospiraceae bacterium; assembly: GCA_964537925.1. GTDB lineage: Bacteria > Bacteroidota > Bacteroidia > Chitinophagales > Saprospiraceae > SLDF01. The sequence goes on from CAZICV010000006.1 coordinate 32,316, forward strand.
GGCCGCCCGGGACATGCTCCTGCTGGGTGTGTATGGCTTCACATTGAGCAGGCTGGTGCGTATGCGCTACTATGGATTTGTTTTTTTCGGGGCTATACTGGCGCTCTTCCTGCTCTGGGGGTATCGCCCGTTGGTACGCGGTATCATGTACGCGCGTTATCCTGGTATGGAACAGAGCGGTGAATTGCTCATCGAACTGAACGAAGGTGAAAGCATCGGCAGGCTGGAAGGGCTGCTCAAAGCAGAACGTGTCTCCTACCAGCAGGCATTCAGCCCGCAGCGGGAGGACTGGACCACGCTGGAACAGTATTACATACTCGATGTCCCGCTGCGTATGATGCATCGGTTCCGGGAATTGCGCGACAAGCTGACCGACAGCGGTATGCTGAGCTGGCAGGAGATCAATGAGTCGATCAGCACGGATCAGCCTTCGGCTCCGTCAGTCACTGTCACCCCTTCTCCGTCGGATATAGCGCCCAATGATCCAAGGTACGCGGAGCAATGGGCCCATGAAGCGCTCGGGCTCCCTGCCCTGCACGACTGGCTGAGACAACCTCTGGCGCCCCGTCCAGTCAAACGGGCGTTGATCGTCATACTGGATACAGGCGTAGAAGCAATTCACCCTGATCTCATGGCCAATTACCGGTCTTTCTCATCCGGCGACGATACAGACGCACAGGGGCACGGCACACATTGTGCAGGCATAGCTGCTGCCGTGAGCGGCAACAGTATCGGTATAGCTGGTATGTCTTACGCCAATGACCTTTTGCAGGTGTCTTCTGTGAAGGTGTTGAGCGATCGCGGTAGCGGGTCGCAGGCCACCGTAGTGAACGGGATCATACGTGCGGCCGATATGGGAGCTGATGTGATCTCTATATCCCTCGGAGGTCTGTCTACAGATGTACGTCAGAAAGCTTACTCCGAAGCCGTCGCCTATGCAGCCAGGAGAGGCGCGATCGTAGTCGTAGCGGCGGGTAACAACGGCCGGGATGCGGCTGGTTTCGCGCCTGCCAATGCAGAGGGCGTGATCGCTGTCAGCGCAGTCGATGCCTCACTCGGCAAAGCAACTTTCTCAAATACGGTCGGATCGCTGGAGATGAAACTGGCCGCCCCCGGAACGGGTATACTCTCTACCTATCGCGGAGGTGACTATCGCGTGCTCAACGGCACCTCGATGGCTACGCCTTTCATTGCGGGATTGGTGGGTATCCTCAAAGCCCTGGACCCGTCTCTTGACGCTGCGGGAGCCTATACCTTGTTGCGGGATACCGGCCGACAGACCCAATCGACTGACCAGACAGGTTTGTTGCCTGACGCACTTGGAGCAGTGCAAGGTCTGCAGGGAGCAAACTAGTGCAGGCTGATCCCTTCGGTCTCCAGGTGGCAGAGTATATCCCGTACCATGTCTCCGGGCTCAGGCCCTTCCTCTATGTGAAAATGCGCCTCCTGGTACACTATAAGCCGCTGCGTATATAGGGATGCCACGCCCTCGGTCCAGTTTTCGCGGGTACTGTTGAGTTTGGGACGGCCGAGGTGCTGGACACGATCCCTTATGAGCCGGTCGATCAGCGTACGAAAAGACACATCCAGGAAAAAAACAATCCCGCGATTGAGCATCAGTGCGGCATTGTCGTAAAAACATGGCGTACCCCCTCCTGACGACAATACGAACGCTTCGGGCCTCATCAGCATCTCTTCCAATGCCCGCCGCTCCACCTCGCGGAAATAAGACTCTCCGTGTGTGGCAAAAATAGCCGGAATATCCTGTTGTTCCCTTTGCTCGATTTCATCATCCAGGTCGATATAAGGCCACTGAAGCCTGGATGCCAGCAATCGCCCTACAGTGGATTTACCCGCGCCCATAAAGCCCCACAAAAGGACTTTTTTCTCTGCTGAACGTTCTTCTACAAACATGCGGCAAGCGATTTTCGTCTCCGGATCGTTTCAGCAAGGATACTTGAAACAGTCATATTGTTCAAGAAAACTTCCCCGATCAGAGATCGTATTATTAACTTTGCAATCTATGAAAAATAAGGTCTTACTGTCAGCAATCATCCTGTTTTCTTTCGCGGCCATTATCTCCTGTGCCGAGAAAGAAGAACGAAAAGTTGAAGAGGTACGTCCGAAGCCGGGAATATCCGAGATTATACGTAACCCGCTCTCAGCTACAGGTATGGAGGATACGGTCAATGTGGCCCGGATTGCTTTCGAAGAGACACGGATCGACTTTGATACAGTGCCTGAGGGACAGATTGTAGAACATTCTTTCAAATTTACCAATACAGGCAGGATACCTCTTCTCATAAGCGATGCAAGAGCTTCCTGCGGTTGTACAGTCCCCGAATGGCCCAAAAATGCGATCGATCCCGGAAAATCCGGCGAGATTACTGTGCGTTTTAATACTGAAGGGAGACATCACTGGCAGGACAGGCCTATCAACGTCATAGCAAATACCTTTCCCAAGACCACGACCATCCTGCTTCAGGGGTATGTGACACCATCGAAAAAATAACCATCGTACTTTATGGACTTCATCTTTTTGCAGAGCGGAATCGGACAAATCATTGGCGGCACATGGCCCCTGATCCTGATCATTGTTGTCTTTTATTTTTTCATCATCCGACCTCAGCAGAGAAAGCAAAAGGAGCAGGTCAACTTTCTCAGTAGCCTGGACAAAGGCAAACAGATCGTGACCGCTTCAGGTATCATCGGCAGGATCAACCGCATCGACGGAGAAGTCATCACACTGCAGGTAGATCCCAAGACTTTCATCCGGATCACACGCAACTCTGTATCCAAAGAATTGACAGAGGCAGTCGAGCCACTGAAGGATGCCTTCTGATGCACCGTCATCGACTATCAAGAAAAGTTTCTGGAGACGTGATTCCGTAATCCTGGGAGCATGCTTTGTCCTCGCCCTGGCTTTCTGGCTGGTCAACAAGCTGTCCCTTTACTACACGACTTATGTACCCGTAGTCATCCGCTATGTACTTCCCGACCAGATGTCTTTCAAAGAGGACCCGGTGGAGGAGGTCAAAGTGCTGCTCAACGGGAAAGGCTGGCGTCTTTTGAGGGCTGGATACCTCAGCCGCCAGGATACGCTGACCGTATATCTGTCTGATGCCGAGCGGCAGCTGATTTCTTCCAATACGCTGAAAGCGCTTTACAAGGAGCACCATTCCGGGGAGCCTTTCGATGTGCTCTCCAACAGCCCCGAGGTCTTGTCCGTCGAGCTGGAAAAAACCTACAAAAAGCTGGTACCGGTAAAGCTGGTGCACGAGATTGGTTTCTTTCCCGACTTCGAGATCAGTGGGGATGTAGAGTTGCAACCGGATACCGTAGCCTTGTACGGTCCTCAGCAACTACTGGACAGTATCCGTGAATGGCCGACCGAGCGTCTGAAGCTCCAGAATATCAAGGAAGATATACATACGTCGATCAAACTCCAGACGCCCGCCCAGCGAACCGTCAGGACAAGTGTGGACGTAGTGGATGTGCATATATCCGTAGAGGAATTTACCGAGAAGGTCATCGAGATACCGATCCGGCTGCCGTCAGAGCACAGAGCCAAGGGTAAGATCCGGATACTGCCGGAGTCCGTCAAGGTATACGCTTATATCCCCCTCAGTATGTACGACAAGCTGTCAAAGGACGACTTCCTGGTGGAGGCCGATCTTGACAAACAATCCGTACAGGGAGATATCCATACAGCTCCCCTCCGGCTCCGCCATAAGCCGCCAGGAATCAATAAAGTGAAGATCCACCCACGTACCGTGGAAGTCATGTATTTCAGGTAAAAGAAGCGTTTACGTATTCAGCGTAGCAGGCTCACATTGCCCTTCAGACGTATGGGTGTCCCGTCCAGGCATACTCCCTCAAAGTAATAACCATAGGCATCGATCGGTACGGGTTCGCCCTCGAAGGTACCATCCCATCCCCTGCCGGCATCGTTTGTCTCAAATAGCTTTTCACCCCAGCGATTGTATACGATCAGCGTGAATGGACCCAGTACAGAGCTCCGTACGTTGAAAGTATTGTTGTAGGGATCGTTATTGGGGCTGAAAGCGGAAGGTATGTAGACATAACTGTCATCACATGGCAGGATGGTGACGACGACACGTACGGTCAGTTCCCGCGTACAACCGCCTTCACCGGTCACCGTGACAGTATAATCGGTAGTGGCCAGGGGGCTTGCCTCCGGATCGGGTATGACAGCTGAAGACAGGCTTCCTGCATTGTTCCATTGATAGGTGAATACAGTATCGGACGGCCTTACGGACAGTTGTGACACGCCGCCAATGACGATCGTGTCTGGTACGGCCCGTGCATCAAAGGCAGGTAAAGGATCAGGTACGGAGACAAAGACGGAGTCTGCTAGTTCACAGCCTCCGGGTGACATAATCCGCACAGATATATAACCACTTTCCGGTGCGAGTACCAGCGGATCAGCTGTACCCTGGCCGGACAGTATCCAGCTATCAGGCGACCAGGTGACGGAGGCTCCGGGAGGATTCAATACTGCATTGATGCTTACCGGGATATCGTCGCAGACCGTATAGAGCCTGGAACCGAAATCCAGTGAGACCAGATCCGGCCTGTATTCATCCGTGATTACCAGTCTGCATCCCTTGCTGTTTACGGCGATCATCGTAACGGTCACAACGGGCGCCAGCGGTACGGATACTTCTGCCGGGTTCCCGGTAAAGCTGTAGGTGTCTGTTCCGTCGGAAAGTTCCCATTCCAGGCTTGTGATCTGGTATTCGGAGTCCCTGACATCTGCATCCAGTCGAAGCCTCAGCGAGTCGCTGCAGTACAGTTGAGAGATCCCGATCTCACCGCTCATACTGAGCGGCACGATCTCTATGGAGCGCATGGAAGTATCCGCACAGGGCGCACCTGGATTGGCGATAAGCGTGACGATGTATTGTCCGGGGCCAGAAAAAGTATATTGAAGGTGATAATCACTGGATGTGAATCCCGGATTGGCCGGATCATCTATGATCCATAGTACACTGTCTGCCGTCTGGCTCAGGTTCTCGAAGTAAACATCAAATCCGCAGTTCACCTCCGGCGAGAAAAAAGCCGACTCCGTCTTGCCGCAGAGACCAATATTGTACTGGAAGTCCCTGCGTGTAGCCGAGATGAGCACGCCGTCCCTGTATTCCTCTACACAGATACCTGCAACGAACTGCCCGGTAATCCGCGGCAACCCGGTGAGCAGACCGGTACGGCTATCTATACGGAGCGGATCACCGCCCAGCATATCGTGCTCGCCGAAGGGAGACAACCAGCGAAGCGGTACATAAGGCGGCGGATTCGGCGGACGAGGGGTGGGCGAATCGGGCGTGGCGCCGGTGAGCGGTGTACAAAGCCTGTAGACGAGCGAATCACCGTCTATATCGGCGGCGCTGTGATCAAAGTAGATCGGCTCCCCCACACATATATAGATCGGCGGCCAGGTCCTGAATACAGCGTTGCTATTGCAGGAGCGCAGGGACTCTTCACTGATGAAAGCGTAAAACGTGGCCCCTGTATTCGCCGGATCTATGATATTCTGAATGGTCTCGTTTCGGCAACAGCGCTGATAGGCCAGCTGGTACCCGCCCTCCAGGAAAGGCAGCGTCACCGTATCCCTATACCGGGTCGTATGGACGCATACCGACGGCGGAGCTACATAACACTCGCCGGAGAGCACCGGCTGGAGCGTATCGTTGTTCATCAGCCGCATACGCAGGTCATACCTGAGCCGGTTGTTCCGGTCGAAGATGCCTATTGAAGCTGGATTGTCAAACCAGACCAGCGGGTTGCCGTAAAAGCAATCCCTGTATACAGTCATGACGATCTCATAGCGGTCATCGCCCAGACAGCGGTAGTTGATCTCCCCGCCCACTATATGGGAAGCGCTCATGATCTGTGAAAAAAAACACAACAGGAACAAGGCGACAAACCGAAAACAGGATACCCGGAAGTTCATACCGTTCAGGAAGCGCATACGACACGGTATTCCGCGATGAGCAAAGTAGTATCCATCATTTAAAAATACGGAATAAATCCCGAAAACAGAAAAGCCCCTGCCGGTTCAATCCGGTCAGGGGCTTTCAAATATGGTTGTGCTTAGCTGTTCGTGTATCTGCTAAGTTATCTCATGATAGACACGTTGCCTTTCTTGACATATTCCTGCTCGTCGATACAGAAGACACGCAGGTGGAAGCCGTAGGATCCGATAGGCATCTCTTCATTCTTAAAGGTGCCGTCCCACCCTGTATTGAGGTCGGTCGTCTTGAATATCTCCTGGCCCCACCTGTTGTAGATGATCAGTTCCACGGTACGTACGTATGGTTCGAATACGCGGACCTTCAGTACATCGTTGACGCCGTCTCCGTTCGGTGTGAACGAGTTGGGCAGGAATATATACGGTTCGTCACAGGCCAGTTGCGCTACCGTGAGTGTACCCGGTGTACAGGTAATCTCACAACCATCAGGATTGGTGATCGTCACCGTGAACTGCGTAGTTTGAGGATCTGTCAGCACCTTCGTCTCGGTAGTCGGTTGATCGGGGTTCTCCAGCAGGTCGGCAGGCTCCCAGCGGTATGTATACCCCGGCACTGAAGTCACGCTCAATGTAGCGGTACCGCCTACCAGGATCGTATCAGGCTCGATGGAACAGACCAGCGGTTCAAAGCCGGAAACCAGTAGCGTATAGCTGCCCGTCACGACACAACCATCCTTGTATGTCACGGATACCGTATAGGTCGTTGTCACATCCGGGCTGACCACGATGGCATTGGTATTGGCGCCCGAGATGATCTGGTCCAGAGGTATCCAGCTATAGCCCACTATACTGTCGGGATATGGCGCGGTGACATATATCGTAGTTGTATCTCCGAAACAAAGCGGAATATTCCCGTCTGTAGTGAAAGTCACCTTGAAGAAGTCTACGTTGACTGCCCGGGTGGTAGTACAGCCGTATTCGTCCAGTACCTCCACGATGATCGTGATATCCGTTGTAAGGGTAATAGTGAGCTCAGGACCTGTACCCAGCACATTTCCGGCGCCGTCTTTCCAGGTATAGCTCACTGCACTGCCGCTGCTCGCTATGAAAGTGATGGTAGTGTCTTTACAGAACTCCAGGTTGGAGTCCGTATTGATGTCTATCGGGTCCGGCAGAACCACCGTCACCGTACGTATAGCATGACAGGTATCCTGTGCAGGGTCTGAAATACGAACGGTAAATGTAGTGTTCTCGGTTACTTTGGTCTTGGGATTGTGGCTGTTCGGATCGCTCACAAGGTTTTCAGGGCTCCATTCGTAGATGAAGTTCGGATTGCCGTTGGGGTTGAGCTCTACGGAATCGCCTTCACATGCTACGATCGTATCCCGGAGTGAACCCAGATCGAGATCGATCAGCTTGATAGACTTGGTGATCGTATCGGGGCATTCACCTCCCGTATACAGTGTCACGTCATATGTGCCCGCAGCGCCGTATGTAAACGTGACTGTCTCCTCCGTAGAAGTAGAACCTCCCGCATCACCGAATTCCCAGCGTACGACGGGGCCGCCTGTGGTCTTGACGAAATCAACCTCGAGGCTACCGCACTCCGTACCGGCAGTGAAGTCTGCGCGTTCCGCATCTTTTACCACTACGGTCACTTGTTTCTCCACACTGCAATTGATGGCCGGGTCAGTGATCGTAACCGAGTAGACGGACGTTTCGTCCGGTCCGGCCCATGGACTTGGGTTTATAGCTACCGGAGGGAAAAGCCCCGTCAGAGGGGACCATTCGTATATAAGGCCGGGTACTGCCGTCGGGTTGAGCTGAACGCGCTTGCCTGGACATACCTCGTAATCTTTGATGATGATATTATCCACCAGCAGGTTGACACGGATCGTATCCGTGGTTTCGCTGATACAGCCGTTTTCCTGCTCAATCTTCAGGGTGATGATCAGCGTCTGGGTCGTGTCGAAGCCAAAGATGGGATTCTGGTCGGTAGACGTGAATACGCCATCCTCGTGCTCGATAGTCCACTCCCAGCTGATCGGATCGCCTTGAGTCTGATCCAGGAACTGGATGATCAGTGTATCTACGCATTCAAGCGCCTGCAGGGAGAAAGCGGCATCCAGCACCAGGTCGGGGTTGAGGTCAAACTCCTTGGTGACGTTGCCGACACAACCAGTACTTGACTCTACCTCCAGTGTCAGTTTGACTCTCCGGAAGCCATCGATCACGAAAGTCGGGTTCTGAAGATCGCTCGTTTCTGTCGTCGCATCGTATTCCAGCGTATAATCCCAGCTCAGTATAGTAGCGCCCCCGGGAGAATTGTCGGTGGTCGCGTCCGTCACAAACAAGGTATACGTGTCTTCACACTTCTCGATATAGTAGGTAAAGTCCGGAACAAGTCCCTGATCCGACTCTGAAGTAAAGGTCTTCTCGATGGTCTTGCTGCAACCATTGGCGGCGGTCACCGTCAATATCACTTTCACAGGTACTCCTGCGGGCAGATAGGCACTGACATTGGAGCCGCTGAGGTTGATGGTATCGCCGCTGTTGTTGCCGTATATGATTGTCCAGTCCCATTCGGCCAGTGTCGATACTGTATCGGAAGACTGATCGGTGAAAACGTGCAGTATGCTGTCGCCGCAGTTGTATGCCTCATAGTCAAAGTCAGCCTCCAGGCCGGTATTGCGCAGGATCAGTGTTTTGATCAGCGTATCCGTACATACAGAGTCCTGGTAAGCTATCAGCGCTACCTGGTAGACACCTGTATCAGGGTATACCTGGGGAGCAGGATTCTGGTCATCTGTAGTGAAAGACAGGTTGGAAGGCCAGTCAAAATACCACCTGTAGAAGTTGGCGTTGGTACTGTTATTGACAAAATTGACTGTCAGATCACCGCACTGGATAGAAGGCGCATCGAAAGCTGCCCGCGGAATATCTCCACAGGATACGACGTTGTACTGGAAGTCGCGGCGATGTGTCGAGATCAGCTCGCCGTTCCGGTATTCCTCTACACAGATACCCACGAGAAACTGTCCGATTGCCGACGGTACACCGGTGATCAGACCGGTTCTTGAGTCGATCCTCAACTCCTCTCCTGCCTGTGAACCGAGCATATTGCCCGTGCTGAAACCCGACTGCCAGACAATCGTGTCATAAGATGGGCTGCCTCCCGATTGCGGGCGTTTGGGTGGAGCTGGCGGTTGTGGCTTAGGCTGGTTGCGTGTCGCACCCAGGTAAGGAGTACAAAGCTTGTACACCAGGCTGTCGCCGTCAGGATCTATTGCAGAGTGATCAAAGTTGAGGTTGTCACCAAGGCAGATATACACCGGCGGCCATTCTTTGAACTGTGCACCCTGGTTACAATTGACGATAGCAACATCGGATATCTCGGCCGTATAGGTCGAACCTGTGTTCACCGGATCGACCACGTTGTTTAGTGTTACGTTACGGCAACATCTCTGGTGGGCCAGGATATATCCGCCCTGCCTGATCGGCAGAGTGATTGTGTCGCGATAGATGGCATACTCGACGCATACATCCGGGCCGAACTGCGCACAACCTGGATTCAATCCCGTGTCTATCTTGTCTATCAGGCGGGGTCTCATCAGGATCTGGCCGCCTACACCTATAAAAGGTATCCTGTTGCCAAGACCGTCGAATATACCTACTGAAGCCGGGTTGTCGAAAGTAGCGCCCGGCAGGGCATTTTCACAGTCGCGGTAGATCACGAGATTGATCTCATACTGATTGTTACCCAGACAGCGGTAGTTCAGTTCCCCCCCAACAATATGCGAAGCCATCAGGCTACCGCTTGCAAACAACCCTGCAAGCAGCGCTACCGCCAGCGTGAATCTGCGCACGAGCGAGGAGCAGAAAGGCAGTAAGGCACTCGCCTTATTGCCGAGCTGGTATTCTCCGGTATGATATGTTGCGTTGTACATTTTCCTTTCTTTTTGGGTCTTCTTCATGGGTTTTCCGAAGGGGATTATCTGCGGTTGCTTTTGTTGCGGGTCACCTGGATGATCTCTACGCGACGCTCCCTCGAAGCAGGAATACTATAGATGGAGTTACGCACATCCTTGAGGTTGCCGCTGACATATTTCGGCGCCCTTCTGGAACCGTATGCCTTCTCGGATACAACCAGCTTCTTATTCTGCATGAATGTATTGAGCTTGCCGTCGGAGTACTTCGTGATCTGGTTCATCACGGAGCTTATACGGCGCTTACTGAGTGCATCGTTGTAGGCCACCGAAGCACGCGGACTCGCAAATCCCTGGAGAACGATCTCGACTTTCTGGTTGTCGTCGATCAGGGCTTTTTCAAGCAGTGCGATGAATGTCCTGAGGTGTTCATTACCCTGCTTGACCTCCTTGTCGAAGAACTGGCGTACTTCGCTGGCTGCCTGCTCTTTCTCCGAACCGCTCAGCGGAGCGCTCCATGCATCTATGAACTCCTGCTTACGGGCATAGTATGGCGGGAAGGTCTCTTCGTACCTGAGTGAAGTCCTTGTTTTGTATGTCCTCTTCTCGGGCTCGTCGTTGTCGAAGTACAATGTGAGCGGCAGGAAGTCTTCTAGGCTACCCAGTCCGAGATAGAGGTTCTTGGTGATCTTGTTGATCGCATCGGAATTGCGCGTATTCACTATGACTGAGTCGGCGCTGTAGCCACGCTTGGATGCGATCACGATATATTCTTTGTCGCGCTCGATCGGAATGATCAGCTGGTTGGTCTCGTCATCCATCTGTACGATCAGTTCGTCGGCAGGATTTGACCGGTCGATGATCTTGATGGTAGATCCGTTCAGTGCAAGATTATTGCGCTTATCAAAGGTGAACACTTCGAGATCGAGGCGTGTAGTGCGCAGGTACAGTTCTTTCTTGATTGTCTGGCTCTTGCGGATACGCTTGGTCGAAAAATTGACCGTATCCGGGAAGAAACCATCTTTGGAAGCTACTACCACATAGTCTTTAGCACGATCCAGGGCAAACTTAAACTCATTGCCTTCGAGATTGGTGATACCGCGCGGGTTGAGCGGATCGGACAGGTCGAGGAGGGTCACGGTAGCTCCTGCCAGCGCTTCCCTGGTCAGTTTGTCAAAAGTAAGTGCGAGCAGGTTCAACTCGATATCCAGGTATTCAGCCTTATAGATATCGTTACAACATGCTTCCTGTTGCTGATCCAGCAGCATGCCTCCCTGGCGGTTGGAAGCGAAGTAAGCCGTGTTGTTGTCCTCTATGATCATGTAGTAGAGATCATTGTAGCTGCTGTTGACCGGCACGCTCATGTTCTCCGGCTCCATCCAGCCATCAGACCGGTACTCCGTACGATAGATATCATAACCACCGAGCCCTACGCGGCCATTACTCGCAAAGTAAAAGACACCGGTAGCGTTGTGATAGAAAGGCGTGATATCGAATTCGGGCGTATTGACCTCGGCAAAGTTCACCGCTTCGCCAAAGCTGCCGTCGTTCCTGATCTCAGCGTACCAGATGTCCAGGTTCCCTTTTCCTCCGGGGCGATCAGACACGAAATACAGCATTTCCTTGCCTGTGTTTTTGTCTATCGCTACTGCAGGCTGTGTACTGGTATATTCTGCCAGGTTGATACCGTCAGGCAGTTTCACTGCTTCGCCATAAGTGCTGTCAGACAGTACCGTACGTACGTAGATATCGCAACGTATATCTTTTCCGTTCAGGTAGTTACATATTGTATAGTATACTTTGCTTCCGTCCGCATTGAATGCAGAGTGCGCCGTATGGATGTTTTCCATATTGAAGCCGTTGCCCAGCGGAATACCTGCGCCTTCTGCTTTGGATACCAGTACTTTCGATATCGGTCTGGCTGGCTTGTAATCGTCTTTCTTGTTCTCAAATCTCAGGGAAGAGTAATAGAGTGAGTCTCCCTTGAGATAAGGCCCGAACTCCGAGTAAGGTGTGTTGATCTGTCCGCCGAGATGCGTGAGCTCCACGTCCTCAAACTCGACTTTCGATTCTGTCTTTGCAAACTCCAGCGCCTTGATCTGCAGCTTGGTGCGGTTGGTAAGATCGGCCGAATCACTCTCGTTCTCGGAGAGGTACATATCATAGTTCTTCTTGGCTTCGTCGTACCGTCCCAGGTGCATGTTCATCTCGGCAAGCCAGAAAGTCGCTTCGGGATATTTACCGTTCTTTTCCTTCTTGATCACCTCCCCGTAGTAACGGGCTGCCACCTTGTATGAGTTGAATTGACGGGCTGCTTCAGCACATTTATACTTGAGGTCCGTCCTATCCTCGTCAAACTCCAGGGCATTCTGCCAATATACCAAGGCGGAATAATAGTCTTTGAACTCAAAGGCTTTCTCCGCTGCCGCTTCCCATGCTTTCTGCGTCTGGCCTGACGCGTGAATCCCAAAGAGAGAAGCAAAGAATATATACAGTAAGATACGTCTCATGGTCTTGATGTTAGGGTCCAATCTGTTTGGGATTAATATATCGGACAGGTTTTATACACTGCGAGCGGCTTCACTTTCAGGATGCGGTACGAGATGGAAAGCTCGGGGCCTCCCCTCCTGTTAGTCGCAACCCTGAAATCCGAATAGTTGAAGTCATAGCTCAGACCCAGATGCCAGGTCTTCCAGTGAAACTCGATGGTCGGGATGATCGCATCCGCTACACGCCAGTTTACACCTGCTACCAGGGCGAGCTCTTTACCCCGCTTCTGGTTGAGATAGAATTTTCCGCCAAGTCCGGCGACGATCTCTGAGTTTGGTCCCTGCAGCTGGTACGTACCATTGAGGAGGATGTCGATACCGTTGGTGATCTTGAGGGCGCCGAGACCGTGCAGCGATATGCGGCTTGGCAGCGGGTTGTCGCCTCCGTTGATGAAATTCTGGTTGGGCTTGTTAAAATGGTAATAGCCTACGCCCAGATCCAGCTTGCTGCGTTGGTCATTGCCCTGGATACGGTAATTGAGTCCTCCTGAAAAGTCGAGATACAGGAATGAAGTATTCTGGAAGTTCTCATTTGAAGGCAGGGTCGGGTCAAACTGCAGTCCCGTGAATTGTCCGTCCCAGGTAAGGTTGTTCAGTTTGAACGCACGTTGAGCTCCCGCGACCTGTACACCGGCCGTGATCAGGTTGTTCTGGTTGAGCAGGTAGGTAAACGAACCGCTCACACCCAGGTGCAGCCAGTTGAGGCTGGGTGTACCTGCGAGATCATAGTTGAAGTTGATACCGAGCCCCCAGAAATACTTATCCGACCGCTTTGGATACAACTTGGTATCAAAAGCAGCCGTGAATGTGGTATACGGTACCGGTACACTCCTCCATTGGTCCCTGAAATTGCCCATAAAGCGCAGGTCTCCGTTGAAGATACCTGTCAGGGCGGGATTCATATTCAGGGGCGAGTGGTAAAACTGTGAATAGTGGATATCCTGACCCATCAGCATGCTACCGGGCAACACCATCAACAGACACCACCTTATCGTGAATAGTAAGGTTCGTTTCAAAGCTCGACTGTTTTATTGTTAATCAATAAAAACGCAACAACTTGTAATACAGCAAATACTATACCAGTGATAAAAGATTTGGGTTGGGTTCTTGAGTTAGGTCACCGCTATCGTGATATCACAGTATCTCTACGCAAATATACGTCAATCTTACTATTAGGGCTTAGCTGTATATTTTTTTTTCAATATGACAAGCCCCTCTGATAATACACTCAGACCAGCACAACAATACGTATATTGCAAAGTCAACATATGTATAATGGCTCTTGACACAAGGGATACCGGAGGTGGTTTTGACGATCATTTCAGAACGGATATAAGTCTGAGACCGGTCCTGACCGGCCGGGAAATCGCGCGCTGGGATGCTTATACCATTGCACAAGGTCCCCGCTCTGCTGCGGGCCTGATGGAGTCGGCGGCAGAGGTGTTCTGTACCTGGTTTACAGAACGTTTCTCTGACAAGGATCAGCCAGTAGTCCTGCTGGCAGGCCCCGGCAACAACGGGGGCGACGCCCTTTGTATCGCCCGGTTGCTCGTACTGGCCGATTACAGCGCCGTTCATCTCCTGGTCTTTTGCGAGGACCTGCCGCACACGGAAGAGTGGTTGCTCAACCGCTCCAGGCTGCCCAACCGGGATGTACTGCATATATTCACGGCAGGTTCCGGTGAGCAGTTGCCAGCGCTGCCTCGCGGGGCCATCCTGGTCGACGGTCTGTTCGGTGCAGGGCTCAACAGGCCCCTGGCTGATCCCTGGTCTTCCTGGATAGATGCACTCTCTGCACGCGAGTTCAGCTCAAGGATAGCGATTGACATCCCATCCGGCGCACACCCGGACCACCCCTCTGAGGGGCCGGTATTGAAGGCTGACTGGACCGTCTGCTTTGAGGTGCTGAAACGCAGCGCTCTTTTTGCGGGGAGTCACCGCCACTACGGCCGCATAGTCGTACTTCCGATCGGTTTGTCGCAGGATTTTCATGCCGCGCACCCGGGGTCTGAGTGGTGGGTCGACGCCGGGCTGGCAGCTTCACTGTGCAGGTCGCGGGACCCTTTTTCGCACAAAGGCAGTTTCGGCAAGGCCTACCTTATCTGCGGGTCTGCCCGCTATCCCGGCGCCGCATTATTGAGCGCCAGGGCATGCCTGCGTGCCGGCGCCGGACTTGTCTTCCTGCGCACTGCTTATCGCCATATCGGATACCTGGCCGGCGCATGTCCCGAGATCATTCCCGACCCCGATCTACTACCGGATGAAGTTAGCTCCTGGGATCCCGACCTGCTTGGCCGGGCTACTGCGGTTGCCGTGGGCTCAGGCCTGGGCCATACAGAGACCACTACCCTGCTGTTGCGCAGGCTGCTGGCTACCGGAGACGCTCTCCCTCCGCTCGTACTGGACGCGGATGCGCTCAATATACTGGCAGCCGACCACTCTTTGCTGGATTTGGTGCCGGCGGGCACCATACTTACCCCGCACCCCGGAGAGTTTGACCGTTTGTTTGGCGAGCACACGGATGATTATACCCGGTATGAGACCCTCTGCCGGGTAGCTGAAGAGCGATCCCTTTTCATCGTCCTCAAGGGAGCCTATACCCGTATAGCTACGCCTTACGGGCACAGGTTTTTCAACCTGAGCGGCAATCCCGGTATGGCCAAGGCAGGCTCCGGGGATGTGCTGACCGGTATTCTTTGCGCGTTACTGGCCCAGGGATATCCACCGCTGCACGCCTGTCTGCTGGGGGTATACCTGCATGGCCTCGCCGGCGACCTGGCGGTGGCCGCCGGTTCGGTACACAGCCTGCTGGCAAGCGATATCACGGAACATATACCTGCGGCATATAAAGCTATCATACCCGTTGATCTATGAAGAAAATAGTTGTCCTGAGCGGCGCCGGTATCAGCGCTGAGAGCGGTATTTCGACATTTCGCGATGCAGGTGGCCTGTGGGAAGGACACGATATCATGGAAGTCGCTTCACCTGAAGGATGGTACAAGAACCAGGCGCTTGTCCTGGACTTCTACAATAAGCGCAGGCGCCAACTCAAGGAAGTGCTTCCCAATGAAGCACACCGTATCCTGGCGCAGATGCAGGACATGGCGGATGTACATATCATTACGCAGAATGTAGACGACCTGCATGAGCGGGCCGGTTCGAGGAAGGTCGTACACCTGCACGGAGAGCTTGTCAAGTCCCGGAGTACCGGCCCTACAGCGACAGTCTACCCTTGTGCAGGCGATATAGTTCCCGGTGATCTTTGTGACGATGGGTTCCAGCTACGACCGCATATCGTCTGGTTTGGCGAGCAGGTACCTGAGATGGTCCGTGCTTCGGAGCTGGCTGCACAGGCGGATATCTTTCTCATAGTAGGCACTTCACTGCAGGTCTACCCTGCCGCCGGGCTTTTTTATGACTCGCCTGCCCACACAGATATCTATTATATCGACCCGGCTCCGGGATACGTACCAGCCGGTGTACGGGTACTCCGGCAAAAAGCGTCCGAGGGAATGCGGGTAGTCTATGAACACCTCTTCGGTTAGCGCCTGCAGGTCATATTATTTTCTGCCATGAGCCGGTGATATAACGATAAAGAGACGATACCTGTCTGATACCGCCTCTTTATCACGTTTTTTATAGATGATATACCGGAGTTTATCAGCTACCGCACATCAGGCAGTTGGGATCATCCAGGCTACAGGCTTTTATCTCCTGCATCTCTTCCAGTTCCACCTCGTTTACAGCAGTCGTACGGGCGTTATCAGCTTCTTTGACGACAAATTTCTGTTGGTGTTTTTCGCCCAGCGTAAACTTGATCGGGTCTACCGCAGCCTTGGACCTGAGGTAATACATACCTGTCTTGAGTCCTTTCTGCCATGCGTGGAAGTGCATGGAAGTAAGCTTGGAGAAGCTGGCATTCTCTACGAAGAGGTTGAGACTCTGGCTCTGGCAGATGAAGGCTCCGCGGTCTGCACTCATATCTATGATCACCCGCTGACTGATCTCCCATGCTGTTTTGTAAAGCTCCTTAATAGATTGTGGGAGATCGCCGATGTGTTGCACCGAACCGTTGCTGGCCATGAGTTTTTCTTTCATCTCCTCGTTCCACAGTCCCAGGCCGATGAGATCATTGAGCAAGTGTTTGTTGACTACAATATACTCGCCGGAGAGCGTACGTCTTGTGTATATATTCGATGTGTACGGCTCGAAGCACTCATTGTTGCCGAGGATCTGCGAGGTAGATGCCGTCGGCATCGGCGCTACAAGCAGTGAGTTGCGCAGACCAAACTTGCGGATACGCGCCTTCAGTCCTTCCCAGTCGTGGCGGTCGCCGGGTTTCACTCCCCACAGGTCAAACTGAAGTTCGCCCTGGCTGGCCGGTGAACCTTCGTAAGAAGCATATGCACCGTGCTGTTCTGCCAGCGCACAGCTTTCCGTCAGCGCAGCGAAATAGATCGTCTCAAAGATATCCTTGTTGAGCTTGCGGGCTTCGGGACTGTCAAACGGGTGACGCATCATGATGAATGCATCGGCCAGACCCTGTACACCGATACCGATCGGGCGGTGGCGAAGGTTACTGTTGCGCGCTTCCGGTATCGGGTAGTAGTTGATATCGATGACCTTGTTGAGGTTGCGCGTCACCACACGGGTGATATCGTAGAGGCGCTCGAAGTCGTATTGCTGGTCTTCCGTCCTGACGAATTTGTTGAGTGCTATGGAAGCGAGGTTACAGACAGCGACTTCATCCTTGGAAGTATACTCCATGATCTCAGTACAGAGATTGCTGGAGCGGATGGTACCGAGGTTTTTCTGGTTGGACTTCTTGTTGGCGGCGTCCTTGTAGAGAATATATGGTGTACCTGTCTCGATCTGCGACTCCAGGATGGCAAACCACAGGTCCTGCGCCTTGATGACTTTGCGGGCTTTGCCGGCTGCTTCGTACTCGTGGTAGAGCTTTTCGAACTCACCGCCATAGCTGTCATAGAGCCCCGGGCATTCGTTCGGGCAGAAGAGCGCCCAGTCTGCATTATGCTTGACACGCTCCATGAAGAGGTCCGGTATCCACATAGCGTAGAAGAGGTCGCGCGCGCGCATTTCTTCCTTGCCGTGATTTTTCTTCAGTTCGAGAAAATCGAGTACATCGGCATGCCAGGGCTCGAGGTAGATCGCAAAAGCACCTTTACGCTTGCCACCGCCCTGGTCCACGTAGCGGGCTGTGTCGTTGAATACGCGCAGCATCGGTATGATACCGTTGGAAGTCCCTCCCGTGCCTTTGATATAGCTGCCCTTGGCGCGGATATTGTGGATGCTGAGACCGATCCCTCCTGCAGACTGCGAGATACGTGCACAGCGGGACAGTGTCTCGAATATACCGGAGATACTGTCATCCGTCATGCTCAGCAGGAAGCAGGAAGAAAGCTGCGGCTTGGGCGTACCGGCATTGAACAGTGTCGGGGTAGCGTGGATAAACCACTTCTCGGACATGAGATTATACGTCTCTATGGCAGATTCTATATCGCTTCCGTGGATACCTACCGCAGCGCGCATCAGCATATGTTGCGGGCGCTCGACCACGCGGTTGCTCATCCTCAGCAGGTAAGAACGCTCCAGCGTCTTGAACCCGAAATAATCGAAGCTGTAATCCCGGTCATAGATGATCGCCGAATCCAGCGTTTCGCTGTTGTCGCGGATGATGGCGATGGTCTCGTCGCTGATGAGATTGGCTCGTTCTTCCGTAGCGGGATCTATATAGTGAAAGAGCCCCTCCATAGTTTTGGAAAACGACTTATTCGTATTCTTATGCAGGTTGGATACTGCGATACGTGCAGCCAGCAACGCATAGTCCGGGTGTATCGCAGCCATTGTAGCGGCTGTCTCGGCAGCCAGGTTATCCAGTTCGGAAGTCGTGACACCGTCGAAAATACCCTGGATCACCTTTTTGGCGATCTCGATCGGGTCCACATATTCCTGGTTGAGACCGTAGCAGAGCTTCTTGACACGCGCGGTGATCTTGTCAAAACTCACATCTTCCTTTCTGCCGCTTCTTTTTACAACTTGCATGATAAGGTATATTCTTTTATATGGTGTGTTAGAGAATGTAGTTTTCTGATCAGAAGTCTTCTTCGAGACTGAATATCTGTTCCTCTTTCTTGGCCATGACCCCGGCTTTCTGGTAGTCTCCGACCCGTTTTTCGAAGAAATTGGTCTTGCCTTGCAGGGAGATCATTTCCATCCAGGGGAACGGGTTCTCTACATTGTAGAGCTTTGGTGCTCCGAGAGAGACCAGCAGACGGTCGGCGACAAATTCGATATACTGGCACATGAGCTCGGAATTCATACCTATGAGGTTGACGGGCAGTGCATCCGAGACGAACTCCTTTTCAATCGTCACGGCATCGGCGATGATAGCCTGTGCCGTTGCGGCCTCCAGTTTGTTCTGCACGTGCTGGTTGTAGAGCAGGCAGGCAAAGTCACAGTGCATACCCTCGTCGCGGGAGATCAGTTCATTGCTGAATGTGAGCCCGGGCATAAGGCCGCGCTTCTTGAGCCAGAAGATCGAGCAGAATGATCCTGAAAAGAAAATGCCCTCTACGGCTGCAAAAGCGATCAGGCGTTCCTGGAAGGAGCCGTTCTGTATCCAGCGCAATGCCCATTCCGCTTTCTTCTTCACACAGTCCAGGTGTTCGATCGCGTTGAACAGGTAATCTTTATCTTTTACGTCTTTTATATATGTATCGATCAGCAGCGAATAGGTCTCTGAGTGGATGTTTTCCATCATGATCTGGAAACCGTAGAAAAACTTCGCCTCCGTATACTGTACCTCGTTGACAAAGTTGGTGGCCAGGTTCTCATTGACGATGCCGTCGCTTGCCGCAAAAAAGGCAAGTACATGCTTGATAAAGTGACGCTCGTCGTCGTTCAGTTTGTTTTCCCAGTCACTGCCATCCTGCGACAGATCTATCTCCTCAGCTGTCCAGAACGATGCTTCCGCCTTCTTGTAGAAAGACCAGATATCATTGTGTTCGATTGGAAACAAAACAAACCTGTTCGGATTGTCTTGCAAAATAGGCTCTATCATCCCACTCATAATCATAGTATTTTATATTATAAATCAAACATATTCTACAAAAGCAGATGTCTGAGGAGAGCGAATATATACAAGCTGCTCGCTAAACCCAAAGAGACATTGTCAAAATATTTATACAATTTTTATCTATATATACTGACAACCTGCCAGTGATATATCATGCACAACCCTCCGGGAAAATCGCTCCTGGTAATTGTGTCCGGAAGCGAAAGTAAAATTACAGAAATTCACTATATGACTCCCCGAAGTTACCAACACACTGTGGATAATATGTGTAAAATATTGAATACGTGGGAGCTACATCCATTTGCTACCAACAGCCGGTGTGCATAACAGGAACACCATTGTCAGCCCGGCAACAAAGCGGGGCACAAATATGAGAAAAATATATAAATAAAAACAAAGAATCAATCCAGTCGGATAGCACGGATCGGGCTGATGCGCTGAACGAGCAGTACGGGGAGCAGCAGAACGAGGAAAACGATCAGTATCAGTCCCAGGTTCAGCGTGAGAACGAATACCGGGTCCAGGTGTATCGGCGCTTCACTGAGATAATAATCTGCTTCATTGAGCCGTACGATGTGAAATGTCTTCTGCAGCCAGCACAGGAGCAGACCCGCAGCGTTGCCGATGAGGATGGCATAGATCAGTATACGCAGGGCAAACCAGACGAATATCATGCGTATACGACGGGTCGGCATGCCCAGTGTCTTGAGCAGCCCGATCATATGCACACGCTCCAGTATGAGAATGAGCGCTGTCGTCACCAGGTTGAAGATACAAACAACGATCATCAGGCCGATGATCAGGTACTGGTTGTAATCCTGCAGTTGCAGCCACTCGAAGATAGCGGGAAATCTTGCGCTGATCGGGATGGCATATACTTCCATAGGCAGGATCTCGTCAAAGAGATACTGCACGAAGGGGTTGCTGTTATCCAGGTCGTTCAGGAATATCTCCATGCCGCTGACCTGCTCCTGAGACCAGCCGAGTATCTGCTGCAGTATGCGCATATCCGCAAAAGCCACTTTGCGGTCGTACTCTTCCAGTCCAGTCTTGTAGAGACCGGACACAGTGAACCGGCGGATGATCTGATCTCCTTCCCGTATAAAATATATATCAACCACTTCGCCGGTATCGACCTGGAGCCTGGCGGCTGTCTGCTCAGAGAGTACGATCTCCCTGGATATACTGTCGCCGGCAATGGCGGGCGGACGGCCCCGGCTCATATACTGATCAAAGAAAGAGGGCAACAGGTCCGTACCGATACCTTTGACCTGTATCCCTTCAAAGTCATTCTTGTTCTTGAGGATGCCGGGAAACAATACAAAACTCTGTATATGTCTCACCACCGGGCGGTCGCTCTTTGCCCCGGCGCCGTTGCGGAAAGGCGCTATGTCCGATTCACGCAGTCCGGCCAGTACATCTGCCGCCACCGCATCTCGCTTCAGCGGCACCGGCAGGAAAGACTGGTTGATCTCCATATCGGTGAGCACCACATGTCCCCAGAAGTCGAATACTTTAGAGGTGATCTCACGTTTGAAGCCGGTGATGAGGGCGACCGCGAGGATCATCACGAGCACACTCAGCGCACTCGTAGCGATACAGAGGCGTATGATGAGTCCTGAGAAAGCGCCGGTGCCCGGAGCGGTCAGCCGCCGGGCGATGAACAGTGAGAGATTCAAGGGAAAGGGTTTACCATCCTGTTCCGGCAAATATCATTATATTCTGCAACTTTGGATATTTTTGGCCCTTGCATAAAAAACACGCATCATGAGTTTTCTCGAAGAGCTGAAGTGGAGGGGTATGCTACAGGATCATACGCCCGGTATAGAAGAGTTGTTCGGAACCGGCCCGGTTACGGGCTATATCGGCTTTGACCCTACCGCACCTTCGCTGACGATCGGCAACTATGTCCAGATCATGCTGCTCACCCTCTTTCAGCAGGCAGGCAACAGGCCGGTAGTCCTCATGGGTGGCGCTACGGGCAGGATCGGCGATCCTTCCATGCGCGACACAGAGCGGGAACTCAAATCATACGAAGAGCTGGACAACAACCTTGCGAGACAGATACAACAGTTCAACAAACTGCTCAACTTCACCGAGGGAGAGAACAAGGCCCTGCTCCGGAACAACCTCGACTTCTATAAAAATATGAACGCGTTGGACTTCCTGCGGGATGTCGGCAAGTCGCTCACGGTCAACTATATGATGGCCAAGGAATCCGTGAAGAAACGCATCGAGACCGGCATTTCCTTCACGGAGTTTTCATACCAACTGATCCAGGGATACGATTTCCAGTTGCTCTATGAGCAGGACAGCTGCAGGCTGCAGATGGGCGGATCCGACCAATGGGGCAACATCACTTCGGGTACAGAGATGATCCGGCGCAATATCAGCGGCAAGGCATATGCCCTCACTACTCCCCTGCTGACTAAGGCGGACGGGACCAAGTTCGGCAAATCGCTCGACGGTAATATCTGGCTCGACCCGAACCTCACGAGCCCTTACAAGTTCTACCAGTTCTGGATCAACGCCGATGACCGGGACCTTCCGAAATACCTGCGGTACTTCTCGCTCAAGCCGAAAGAAGAAATCGTGTCGCTCATACAGCAGGCCGAGACCGATCCCCGCCCGGTCAAGAAAGCCCTGGCAGAAGAACTGACCAGACGTATCCACTCCGAAGGAGACTTCCGCCGGGTGATGACCGTCTCTGAGATCCTGTTCAACCAGCAGATGGATCAGGACTATCTCAGCAGCCTGGTCACCGAAGACTGGGCGAGCCTGCAGCGCGAGGTGCCGGGATTCGACGTGAGCCGGGAAGACAGCGCTCAGCCCTTGTCAGCCCTGCTGACCGGCCCGGCCCCTGTATTTGCATCCAAAAGCGAACTGCGCCGCGCCATCCAGAGCAATGCACTCAGTGTCAACAAGGAGAAGGTCACGGACCCGGAACTGCAGTTGACCGGTGATCAATGGCTCCAGGGCAGCTATATGCTGGTAGAAAACGGCAAGAAAAACAAGTTTGTGATCAGGCGGATCAGCTAAGGTCCCGAAGCCGGACCGATCTGTGCTCTGATCCATGCAATATCTTGTGGATCAGGCGAAATATGTATGTATCTTTGTTAGATAGGCTGGTTTCTAAATCCTGCACCATGAAAACTCAGACATACAGCATCCTGGAACCTGTTTTCCGGGCAACGGTCTTTCTCGCAGCGGCACTGCTCCTGTCATCCTGCGGGCAGGAAGCCGCCAAACCGGCCGAGGCCACCGAGATACGCAACGGGGAGGTACTGATCGGCTACAGCGACTGCGGAGACAGCGATACCACCCTGCTCTTCATACATGGCTGGTGCATCGACAAAAGCTACTGGTCATACCAGGCTGACTATTTCTGTGATCGCTACCGCGTGGTGCTTGTAGACTTACCCGGCTTTGGCAGTCCCGCCGAAGGACGTACGGAATGGACCATAGAGCAGTTTGGCAGCGATATAGCTGCTGTGATCGCCGACCTGGACCTCAGGAAAGTGGTGCTCATCGGCCATTCTATGGGCGGAGCTGTAGCCCTCGAAGCTGCTGCCACCTACCCGGACAGGATCATCGGTTTCGTCGGCGTGGACAATTTCAAGGGTATCGGCCGGGCTATAGACGCAGATCAGCGCAAAGAACTGGACGAGTTCATCGCACTGCTCAGAGACTCTTTCGTACAAGTGTCAACCCGCTTTGCCGACAACTACCTGCTACATGAAAACACACCGCAGGAGGTACGCGACCGACTGTATACCAGTATCGGACGGACCGATCCAGGCATCGGCGCAGCAGCCGCCCGCAGCAACTGGCTATACCAGGAGCGTGAGCTCGCCCAGCTTGCGGTACTGCCCGTCAAGCTACAGCTCATCAACAGCAATGCGACACCTACGGATACCGCTGCGCTCGGGCGATACTGTGCACATTCCTATCGTGTATACTCAGCAGGCCTCACGGGACATTATCCCATGCTGGAAGACCCGGACAGGTTCAACCAGGCGCTGGACAGTATTTTGCTGAACTTGTAATGGTATATGCGCCCGCGACGGGTTAGATTTGCAGTTTGCAAATACAGTTCAGACATACTATGAAGAGCATTCTCGATATCTCGCTGCGCGCTGCATTTACTACGGTGGCCTGTGCCCTGTTGCTTTTGTCGTGCCAGCCCGGAGGGTCACAGCAAAATCACCCAACTACATCCTCAGCGCCTGTAAAGCTGAGCGAGCGGAGGACCTACGAAGACTCCGTCGCCTATCCGCAAGGGCAGTCTATATCGGTCGAGCCGGCATCCCAGGCCATCCCTGCGGCGCCGATCTATGTACAGTACAAAGGGTATGACCGGGGCGCTTTCCAGTTCTCGGTCAGTAGCCCGTCGCCTGATTTCCGCCTGGCTGAAGGTGGCTACGGGCTTCATATCCACTTCGACAACCGCGAGCCCGTACTCGTATATGACAGCGTATTTACCCTCGAACTGCCCGAAGGAGATCACCTGCTTTGTGCTTACCCTGTGGACGCACAAGGTATGGGCGTCCGCAATCCCGGCGCACAAACGGGCAAGATGATCCGCATCCTCAACGGGGAGATCATCAAGACCGCCGACATAGGTATCATGCTTTTCTACAACCAGCCCCGCTCAGAGTTTGACCAGGCGGACCCGGAAGGAGTGCTGCTGGACTTCTACCTCCTCAACGCCCCGCTGGGAGAAGATGTCCTGCTAAAGGCCAAAATAGACGACCAGGAGTTTGATATCGCTGAAAACAGGCCTTACCGGATCAAGGGCCTGGAAAAAGGTGTCCATATGGCTGAACTGACGCTATATCGCTGGGGAGAGGTATACAACCTGCCCCTGAACCCCAGCCGGATGCAGTTCAAAGTCAGGTAGTGTACCCTGCTGTCGTCGCGGCAGATGAAATTATCCCCGGGATTTCTGCGTCAAATTGATTTCTCTTTTTTAATTTCGCACCACTAAACGGTGGCCATAGCTCAGTTGGTTAGAGCGTCGGATTGTGGTTCCGAAGGTCGTGGGTTCGAACCCCATTGGTCACCCTGAAAAGCCCGCTTTCACGCGGGCTTTTTTTATGCCCTTCCGCTTCGTTTTGAACGTTTTTTCCCGTCGGACGAAGCGCCTTTTTCCCAGAACTTCCAGTTGCCGCCCTGCTTGCGTGCATCCCGCTTGACCAGTACATACCGCAACGAAAATGCAGACTGCGTCTGCCACCACCTCGTACCTCCGAACAAGGCGATCGCAGGCTTGATATCCCAGGAGAAATTGAGGCGGCCAAGCGTCAGTTCCGCTCCTGCCATCAGGCTGATGCCTGCCTGTGTCCGGTAGTTGTCTTCTACACCTTCATACCAGCCCGTGTGCAGCCCTGCTCCTGCGAACACATTGAACCCACGGCTGAGCAGCGGAAAATGCTGCTTGGCCAATACGTGTACCTGGAAGTCCGGCCTGAGGAAACTGGACTGCAATATCCCTTCAAGGGTAGTAGTACGAGCTATCCGCTGGTTGAGCGTCAGGCCCATCTCCGTACCCAGCCGGATACCGAGCGCAGTCTTGTACGCTTGGGCGGACGCCGTAGAAGAAAGAACAGACAACAAAGCAAGAACAGGCAGTAAACGACGCATGGGCATTTTCATTAAAGTGATTTCTATATCAGACGATATCGTATCCTCATTTGTTATATGAATACGCTTATTTTTAGCGCATGTTCCCTATTAGCGCGTACCTGCGGTATTATTTCCGTGCCCGGACCAGGTTCAGGCTGCATTCTCCCCTGCTGTATTCGCTCGCGACCGATGTACTCGACGACCGGCGCAATTTTTATGCCTTCAGCGATCTGAAAACGATCCGTTCCATATTGCTGCACGACAGTTCGCTGTTCGACCGGACAGACTACGGCGCAGGCAGCGTATCATCCGGCCGCAAGACACGTGTCCGGGACTTTGTACGCAATACGGCCGGGTCCCGTACAAAGGGAGAACTGCTCTTTCGCCTCACCCACTGGTACCAGCCGGAGATGATACTGGAGACCGGTACCGGTATCGGTCTGTCGGCCATGTATATGCACCGTGCCAGGCAATCGGCCAGGCTGATCACCATCGAAGGCGATCCGTACCTGGCTGCCACTGCTACCAATATACACAGGCAGTGCCATGCCGACCGGATAGAGGTCCGCTGTGGTACGTTCGACCAGGTCCTGCCCGAAGTCCTCACCGGGCTGTCCTATCCACTGCAGGTGTACCTCGACGGCCACCACGAATATACGGCCATGAAAAGATACCTGCATATGCTCGCAGAGACTTTGACCGGCCCCAGCATGCTGATCATCGACGATATCCGCTGGTCTGCAGGTATGTTCCGGTTCTGGGAGGAGACTAAGAGCCAGGATTGGTTTGACCTCAGAGTCGACCTGGGCAGTATCGGTCTGCTCATACGCGATCCGGGCACCCGTACCAGGCAGGACTATGCCCTGATCCCTTATCGCCGGAAGCCCTATATGATCTAGCTCCCCTATCGTCCGTAGCCGATACGCCGTTTGTTGAACACAAAGTCTTCCTTGTTCTTGTCCAGGTGGCGCACATCTTCAAAGGTGATCTGGGCCAGTTGTTGCGGCTTGCGTTCCTCTGCCGGTATGGAAGCGATCCGCAGGTTATGTTGCTTCACTGCTTCGTTGACGACGTTGCGCACTGTGCGCGCGTTGCCGAAATACTTGTCCCGGTAGCGGAAAATATGCTCCAGGTAGTCGCGAAGGTGATCGAGTGCCTTGGGGCTGAGGTGATACTGCATATCCGAAAACATCTTGACCGCTATACGGGCCAGCTCCGCCGGGGAGTAATCATCGAAACGCAACGTCTTGTCAAAGCGCGAACTGAGACCCGGATTGGACTTGATGAAGCTCTCCATATTCTCCGGGTAACCGGCGGCAAATACAAAGAACTGTCCACGGTCGTCTTCCATACGCTTGAGTATGGTCTGGATTGCTTCATTGCCGTAATCGGCATAGTTGGCAGGTCCGTAAGAGGTAAGCGCATATGCCTCGTCTATGAACAGCACCCCGCCGAGTGCCTCGTCGATCTTCTCGGAGGTTTTGATCGCGGTCTGGCCGACAAAGCCCGCCACAAGTCCCTGGCGATCGGTCTCTACGATATGTCCACGCTCCAGGATGCCGAGCGCCCGGTATATCTTGGTCAGGATACGCGCCACCGTGGTCTTGCCGGTACCCGGGTTGCCGATCAGCACGGTATGCAGGGAGAAGTAGTTAAGCACATCCTTGCCGGTTTCCCGGAAGAAACGCACCAGGTGGACCATCTCCCGGAGATCCTGTTTGATATTCTCCATACCGATCAGGTCTTCCAGCTCCTTCAGCGAATCGGCGAGCAGTGCATGGTCTACCGGTATATCCGGGAATATGCGCCGTTTGCTGAGCCGGATCTTTTCGACGTCTTCCAGTCGGATCGTCATGAGGTCGTCTTCCTGCAAACTGTCCGGCCGCGTGGCAGACATGACACGGTGCGCCATGTTCTGTTTGGCCTTTTCGACCAGGTCATAGACAAAGCGGGCATTGCCGAAGGAACGGTCACGGCTGCGGAATGAATCGATGATGATCTTATCGACAGCATCTTTCGCACGCGGGCCGAAGCGTACATTCTTCTCGCTGCAGGCAAATTCGGCTATCTGCGCCAGTTCCTGGGGCAGGTAGTCATCGAAGTAATAATAGAGTTTGAACCTGGATTTGAGTCCGGGATTTGAATCCAGGAAATGCTGCATTTCTTTCGGGTAGCCTGCCACGATCACAGCCAGGTCGCCCTCGCCGTTACTCATTTCCTTGACCAGCATTTCTATCACTTCCCGGCCAAAGTCTTTGCTGTCGTCATTGGTCCTGGCCAGCGAATACGCCTCGTCGATGAACAATACACCGCCGCGGGCCTTCTCGATCGCCTCCTTGACCTTGGGCGCTGTCTGGCCGATATACTCCCCTACCAGGTCCACGCGGTCCACTTCCTTCACATGCCCTTTGCTGAGTATGCCCATCTTCTTGTACAGCATACCCATCATCTTGGCTACGGTCGTCTTGCCGGTGCCGGGGTTACCGATGAAAACGGAGTGTACCGCCACTTCTTCTTTCTCCTCGATACCCTTGCGCCTGCGCAGTTGGAGAAACTGTATGTACTGTGCATGCTCCCGGACCTGCTTCTTGATCTGCTGAAGGCCGATCAGGGCATCCAGCCTTGTCATCAGGTCCTCAAATGAACCAGTCTCCGACTCATAAGGCTGCAACAACACCGGCTGGGTACGGTTGGGCAGTGTCACAGGCGACATACCTTCTTCAAAGATCTCCCCCACCTCAAACGGGACGATACCGAGCACATAATCCATGAAGATCACCTCCGCCGTATAGATACCGGGCCGCCAGGATCCTTTGATATTGGACCCCCACCCGGCCGTGACCTGGATGAGTTCTTCGTCCTTCTTGATCGTCTGCAGGCGTATCACCTGGCCCTTCAGTTCCCGTGCACCGTTGTAGAACTTGATGAAAAGCTCATTTTGCCAGGCTTTGCCGATATTGATATTGCGGAGCAGTACTTCCGTATAGATATAGCGCGTCTCCTCACTGCTGAATGCACGATAGTACTGGCGATCGTCTTCGGCTATATCGTCATAAGGCCCTTCGTAGAGCTTGAGGGATTCCAGCGCCACGTAGGGATTGAGATTCATGGAGATGGCTTCTTCGCCCTCCTCCACATAGAAGTACTTGGTCGCTTCGCGCTCATCCTCTATCCAGGCTTCCCAGTAGTAGGTTCCCTTCTTCCAGAATGCACCGGCATTCTTGTTGCCCCATCCCTCGCGGATGAATACGACACTGTCGTACTTGCTGACTTTGCGCTTGAAGCTGAGGTTGCAGATCTCCTTTTTCCGGCCCTTGAGCAGCGCAAAGCATTTCAGGCTGATGTTGACCTCCCAGAAGTCTTCGTCGAAGAGCTTGTTGAAAAAAGAAAGCTCCGCGTAGATATAAGTCGTCTCGCCCCGGTCGAAGACCTGGCGGTACTTTTTCTTGTTGTCTGCCAGCCACTCTGTAGACGAATACACCTTCAGTTCCCTGAACTTGTAGTGTTTCGTGACCGGTTTGTTAAAGCTGTCCTGCACCTCGTTCATCCTGTTTCTGTCATAGAAATATACGCAATATCGCTTATACCCGCTGCCGGCATACCAAACAAATATGCAGCTGGCTTTATTGTTTGTGACGCTTGAGGTATCTGTCAAACAAGAGATAGATCCTGCGGTACTCGTCCAGCCAGGAACTCGCGTGGCGGAAACCATGATCCTCCTCAGGATAGACAGCCAGCTCCCAGTTTTCCTTGCGCAGCTCGATGAGCCGCTGGCTCAGCCGCACTACATCCTGGAACTGGACGTTGACATCCACCATGCCATGCAGGATCAGCAAGGGGTCCTTCAGGCCCTCT
This sequence comes from uncultured Saprospiraceae bacterium, assembly GCA_964537925.1. Lineage (GTDB taxonomy): Bacteria > Bacteroidota > Bacteroidia > Chitinophagales > Saprospiraceae > SLDF01. The sequence continues at coordinate 61,359 of CAZICV010000006.1, forward strand.
GCATAGTAGATCGGCGAGCTTCGCCGGTACGCCAGGCTGTCCTCCTGGGGCGTGTTGAGGATATTGGATGTATACCCGTGGTTGTAGTGTGCCCAGTCCGTGACGGAGCGCAGCGCCGCCCCTGCTGCGAATGTCCCCTGGTGCTGGAACAGGGCCATCAGGGTGATGAAGCCGCCGTAAGATCCGCCATAGATGCCGATCCTGGCAGGGTCTATCCCCAGCGAGTCCACCAGGAATCCTGCACCATCGATGTGATCGCTCAGGTCCTTGCCGCCCATATGACGGTATATACCGGTCCGCCAGTCCCTGCCGTAACCGGCGCTGCCCCTGTAATCGATGTCGAGTACCGTATAACCGTTGTCCACCAGGAAATTGTGGAACATATACTCCCGGTAGTAGGTACTCCAGTACTGGTGTGCATTCTGCAGGTACCCCGCACCGTGTACAAAGATCACAGCGGGGCCTCCTTTAGCTGCATTCTTCCGGGGCCTGTAGAGACGCGCGTGGACTTTGGCGCTGTCGGCAGTCGTAAAGGTGATAAACTCCGGCTTCCGCCAGGAATAATCACTGAACTGGGGGCTGACCGATTGAGTGATCCTTGTCCATTCACCCTTGCGGATACCGTCCTTGAAGTATAGTTCGACCGGCTGATTACTCTGTGAATGCAATGCCAGCAGCTTTTTGCCATCGGGGCTGACCTGTATATCAAACCTCCCCTTGCCGTTCGTAACCCGTTCCGGCTCGCCGCCTCCTGCAGGGATCACATAGTAATCGTAGATACCGGGATGTTCCTTGTTGCACTGGACCATGAAGTGCGTATGATCCTTGTTGACATGTACATCATGTACTTCATATTCGCCTGAAGTCAGCGCCCTGACCGTATCTGTGAGCAGGTCATGTGTATACAGATGTGCATAGCCAGTACGCTCCGAGACATAGTACAACTGGGCGCCATCGCCGATGAAACCTAGAAATACCGGGTTGCCCCAGCTACGTACGCCGGGTCCTGCGACCCAGGCCTCGTCGCGCTGTCGGTCGATCAGCCGCAGGGCGCCGTTGCCGGCATCCAGCTGCATGATCCAGCGATCCTTGTTATCGTGGCTGAATATCTCCATTACGGCATGGTTACCCCTGGCGTCGAACAGCAATCTTGAGAAATATACTCCCCGATCCTTCTCATAGCGATCACTGTAGCTTGTATCACCTGGTGCTGCGTAGTCCTGCAGGAATGCAGGTTTGTCCCGGATACCGGGGATATGGCCCAGGTCCACATAATAGGAACTGTCCTTTACCAGGTCGACCACCAGGAGCTCCTGCGGATTCCCGTATTGCCCGACCTTTGGTCTGCCTTTCAGCATTTGCACGTACCCGTTCTCTGCGATATAGTCGGGGATTTCCGTCTGGCGGTTGGGCTGGCTCGTATAGACACTGTAACAGGCAAAACGACCCTGCGGATCTATGCCCAATGGTATGGCCTGCCGCTCGTTGAGGTAGACGGGAAATGTATAGGCAGCCATCCGGGTCTCGGCGCGCTGCACAGAATCCAGCCATCTCTCCCGTTCCCGCTCTTCGTGCATGACCGCCATCAGCTCCCGTTCGGCCCTGAACAGATGATCCTGTACCGGTTCCTTGTCTTCCGGCTTCTTGCCCCGCTCTATCTGTGTCAGTTGCTCCACGGTACCCTGAGCCAGGTCATACATATAGTAGTTGAGCCCCTGGAGATAATATACCTTGGTCCCGTCGGGATGTAAGATACCCTGGCTCTCTCGTTCCGACGTACGCGCCAGCGTCTTGATGTAGCGGTTTTCCCGATCCAGCAGGCAGATATCTCCCCTGTTTTCTTTCACCTGGTAGGGCGCCTGGGGATAGACCGCATGGTATCCGGGCGGGCTGATGAGCTGTGATTTCCGCTCCTGCGCTACTTTGCCCAGCAGACCCGTCTTCAGCTCATAGGCATATAGTTCGGCCCGCTTGTCCGACGGGGTCTGCCAGTAGAAATAAATAGAATCACTCTGAAGCGACCAAAAAGGTGATACGGGGGCATAGCCCGTGAAGTCTTCACCCCGCATGATATCCTCCAGCTTCAGCGACGATACATTAGGATAACCCGAAGGAGCCTGTGCCAGGGACAGTTGTAGCAGCACCGGGACGAAGGCCAGGGTCAGGAAATATTTCATAATACCGCTCATTTTTCAAAGCCAATATAGCAAATGCGGGATAAATCCGGCTCAGGGCTCTACACGGGCACGGGTGACATTCTCGATCGTACCGCCGTTTCGCAGCAGGACCGCTCCCCGCAGGGTTTTGCGTTGCCTGGCCCTGCGTCCCTGTGTAGTCTCTTCCTGTACATCTATACCGTACCAGAGCGCTCCGCAGATATTGGCGATCCGGGCATTGTCTACATATAACCTTGCACCGGGTTCTACGGTGATGCGGGTACCAGCAGGCATATAGATATCCTCTTTTACCAGCAGCGTCACGCCCCGCCTTATGACCAGGTTCTTTTCAAGGTACTGCTTTGTAGACCATACAGTATCTGTCGTTATTTCAAATGTACCGGCCACTGTCTCCGACGGTAGCATATCTACTTCCCATATTCCCCGGCCGAATGTACCGGCCGTCAGCCGCCCCGTGCACTTGTTGACTTTCAGTTCTACTACGCGCACGTTCGGTATATTCCCGTATTTCTGCCAGCAGGCCATAGTATTGTCCCGCACGTATACGCCTGCATCCGTAGCGATGTAGAGCCGATCGTCCGTACCGTACTGGTACAGGATTCCGTTCACCGGCAGATTGGCGAGTGTGCCATCAGGGTCTGCATTGGACCAGGTCTCCCCTCCGTCCCTGGACTCCCATATCTTGATATCGGGATCATAGCCGGTGAATGTCAGCCACAGGCGTTTGTGGTCGTGCGGGTGTACGGCGATACCGGTAATGATCGGCGTACCGAGGTTGCCTGCCTGTGCGCGTGGCAGCCGGGCCGTGATATCTTCGAAGCGATTGGTCTCATAGTCTCCTTCGCTGAGGCCGGATCCCGATCGGAAAAGGTGCGGATCGAGCTGCCACGGAGCTCCGTCGCCGTTGTCCGTACCACCTGTCACGATATAGACCCTGTCCGGGTTGGACTCGGCTATGGCAAATTCGGTTATCTGGCGCTGCCAGGCAGGCGGGAATGCCTTGCTGATATCGGACTGCAGCCGCCAGAGCCGGGCCGGGTCGTTGGCGTCGGCTTCTTCCGGCGTCGGTTTCAGCCTTTCGTACAACTCGCAGAAGCCGAATATCAGGTTTCCCGTAGAGGGATGCTTATGGACCTGGAAGGTCTCAGGCACCGTCGTCCTGCTCCAGTTCTCTACAGGATCAAAGGGCCTGTACTGCATCTCGCCGTAGGAGCGGTTGCTGTCGTACAGGTACCGGAAAAATGATGTATTGGAAAGATAGTACATCAGTCGCTGCCGGTCGTCTGCGATGCGGGCGCCATACCCGTCGCCACCTGCGATGCATTCCCATACAAGTACACTGTCCCTGGCCCTGGTCACATTGACGCCGCAGTCCTGGTTGCCGGTGATATAGACGGCCTTATCATGCTGGGCCACATCATAGGTCCATACGGTAGCGACCTGTAGTCCTTCGTTGCGATATTGCCAGCCTGCTTCGCCCTTGTGCGAGAGATCCTTTACACTGACCCCGCCGTGGTTGGCGCAGAACAGCTGAGGATCTTCCACATTGGGTTGAAACACCAGTGCGTGCACATCCGCGTGGAACCCCGACCCGGTATAAGGCGACTCCTTGATCATCGGCAACCGGGTGATATCCCTGCTGCCATAGGTATGCGTGAATCCGAAAAATACCTGGTCAGCATCTACCGGGCTGGCGGCAAATCCAAGCCAGCTCGGCGACAGCACACCCGAAGACTGGAAATGCAATTGCTTCCAGCTGCCGTCTTTATACATATAGATATACCCCACTTGCTGGTCCTTGGGGCCGCGGCTCCCTTGCAGGTAGGCGTACAAACGGTCAGGATCGGCTGCAGTGACCGCTATATTGATCCGGTTGATGCGAAAGTCCGGCAGGTCAGCTATATGCAACCCGGTCTCCGGTCCGGTCAGGCTTTCCCAGTGATCGCCGCTGTTCACAGACCGGTATATATCCTGTCCGCTCACATATACGGTTGACGGGTCGCCGGGCTTGAACTCGAGTCCGCGCAATTCTTTGTCCAGTGGGTTTATCCCGTCTGAAACACGGGTCCAGACCGGCGACTCAGCACGGGCATTATCTGTACGGAATACACCCTCGGAGGCCGCTGTCAGCAATTGATCAGGCCTGTCCGGGTTGATCAGCAGCCGCCTTGTAGTCCCCCCGTTCCGGAAAGCATCCAGGAACCCATCGTTGATCGGCTGCCAGGTCTCACCGTAGTCCCGTGAGCGGTACATACCTACCGTAAAGACCGGGTTGATATTGCCCCAATGAGGACCGGAAGTAAACAGCACGCCACCGTCGCCGTACCCGGTACTGATATAGATATTGCCGGGATCCCCGTAGTCTACCGCCACATCCGATACGGATGCGATCGGGAGCTGTGTATCCGTATTGACTACATGCCAGTACATGCCATCGTCCGTGCTGCGCCAGAGCCCACCGAACATAGAAGCTGCGTATAAGGTACGGTTGGTCTTCCCATCATACCGGGGATCGAATGTGATCCGGTGTATCTGGCCCACTCCCCGTGTACCACCGCCACCCTTGTCTGCAGGCATACCGGTCGGCCCTACAGCTTCCCATACCGCCGGTACGATCTCTCCTTCACAGCCGTTCCGCGCATGAAACCGGTCCGTATAGTCACATATCGCATTGGTCACTACGCGGAAATCTCCGTGCGGGTAAAGGCTCAGTCCCCAACTGATCAGCGCACGGTCATAGGTCTTCTCGTGCCCTGTTCGTTTACCCACCTCAGGATCGATCCTGTAGGGATGTGCCCGGTAATAGTTTTCCAGGAAAGAATAAAAATTGGTCCCCGGCTGGTCCTGTGCCTTTAGTGGCGCTATGCAGGCAATACACAATCCCCAAAAAGATAGTCTCATACACAACAGGGCCTGTGCCCGCATCAGTCTGTAAGTCATAAGGTAAGTTTACGCAAAATCCGGTCCTGATCAAAATCCCTGGATGCTCTGTGCAGACGAACCGGCCATATGGTCTGCCGACGTCCGGAATACTCATTAATAACATTTATAGTTACTGTGATGTTACTTAACACGGGCATCTTTTACCGCAGAAACTAACTGCCGCACAGGAAAAACAAACAGAACAGATGCTTCTTCAATTCACCGACAAAGGTATCTATTGCCCCAGGGCCGATATCTACATCGACCCATGGTCACCTGTACGCCGTGCCGTGATCACACATGCACACAGCGATCACGCGAGAGCGGGTATGGGCCGATATCTATGTCACCATGATACGCTGCCGGTACTCCGGCTGAGGCTGGGAGAAGATATCCGCGCTCAATCCGTCCCATACGGCGAGATCACACGACACAACGGCGTATCGATCAGCCTGCACCCGGCCGGGCATATTCCCGGTTCGGCGCAGGTGCGTGTAGAAGCCGGAGGAGAAATATGGGTTGTCACCGGAGATTACAAACTGGTTTCCGATGGCCTCAGCCAACCCTTTGAGCCGGTACGATGCCACCATTTTGTGACGGAATCCACATTCGGCCTGCCTGTGTACAGGTTTCCTGATCCCGCGGATGTAGCCGCAGAGATCAATAGCTGGTGGCGACAGAATGCGGCAGAGGGTCTGCACACAGTCATTCTCGGTTACGCGCTCGGCAAGTCCCAGACCATCCTGCACCACCTGGACCAGTCGGCTGGCCGCATATACTGGCACGGGGCAGTAGCCAATGTCAACCAGGCGCTGGAGCGGGCAGGCTATCATTTTCCCGGTGAGCGGCTGCTTCCGGGCACGGACCGCAGCAGTATAGCAGAGGGCGCTTTAATCGTAGCGCCTCCATCAGTGCTCGGGACGCCCTGGCTCAGGAACCTCTCTCCGTACCGAACAGGACTCTGCAGCGGCTGGATGCAACTGCGCGGCACACGAAGGCGCTATGGCGTCGACCGTGGATTTGTACTTTCCGACCATTGTGACTGGGGCCAGCTCAACGAAGCCATCCTTGCCAGCGGGGCAGAGACGATATATGTCACACACGGCTATGAACAGGCGATGGCCAGGTGGATACGTGAATCCCTGGGATTGGAAGCCTATGAAGTGCTCACACTGTATCACGAAGGCGAAAGGGAGGAAATATGAAGCTGTTCACCAGGTTGTTTACGGATATTGACCAGACAACCCGTACCAACGGGAAGGTCGCAGCGCTCAAAACCTATCTCGATGAAGCGTCACCTACTGACAAAGTGTACGCCATATCTATCCTCATCGGCAACCGGCCCAGGCGACCGGTGAAGACTTCGGAGCTTAAGACCTGGGCTGCGGAAATAGCCCGTCTGCCGCTCTGGTTGTTCGAGGAGTCCTACTATATCGTAGGCGACCTGGCCGAGACCATCGCGTGCATACTCCCTCCTGCCGGTCAGAGCGGCAACTATAGCCTGGCCGGGATCATCACCACACTCCGCGATCTGCAAAACCGGACTCCGGAAGAGAAGAAAACAGCCATCACCGGGTTCTGGATGAGTATGACAGACACGGAAAGGTTTGTCTTCAACAAGCTCATCACCGGCAGCTTCCGGATGGGCGTATCCCGCCAGCTCGTCGTCAAAGCAATCGCCCAACACCTCCGTATGGATGAAGCTACCATAGCGCACCGGCTGATGGGCAAATGGGACCCGGATACCGAGACTATGGAGACGCTTTTCGGCGACGGCGAACAGCGGGAAAAACACCATCAGCCCTACCCGTTCTTCCTGGCCTACCCGCTCGAAGACGATCCGGCCACACTCGGTGATATCGGCGACTGGATCATCGAGAAAAAACTGGATGGTATCCGCGGACAGATCATCGTGCGACAAGAAGACCTGTTCGTATGGAGCCGGGGTGAGGACCTGCTGACCGACAAGTTTCCCGAGTTCATGCCCTTACGGGAGCTACTGCCGCACGGTACAGTCATAGACGGCGAGATATTACCGTGGAAGGATGGCCGCCCCCTGCCCTTCCAGGCGATGCAGACCCGTATCGGGCGCAAAAATCTCTCAGCCAGGCTACTCAGGGAAGTGCCGCTGGTCATGGTCTGCTACGACCTGCTCGAATGGGCAGGTGAAGATATCCGAACACAGCCGCTGGTGCAGCGCAGGAAACTGCTGTCCGACCTGCTCGCGATACCTGAGACCGATACACTTCTCCTGCTCTCCGGGGCGCTGCAGTACGATACATGGGACGAAGTGTCGGCTTTTCGCCGTACAGGAAGGGATCACCATTGCGAAGGGGTGATGATCAAGAAAAAGGACAGCGTCTACGAAACCGGCCGCCGCAGAGGCAACTGGTGGAAATGGAAGACAGACCCGATGACCATCGACGGCGTACTGCTCTACGCGCAGAGCGGGCATGGCCGTCGGGCTAATCTGTATACCGACTATACCTTCGCCGTATGGGATGACGAAGGTCAACTGGTCCCATTCGCCAAAGCCTACTCGGGTCTCAGCGACAAAGAGATCGCCGAGGTAGACCGCTGGGTCAAATCACATACCATAGAGAAATTCGGGCCGGTACGCAGTGTAACACCTGAACTGGTATTCGAGCTGGCTTTTGAAGGTATCAACAGGAGCCCACGGCACAAATCCGGTGTTGCCCTGCGGTTTCCACGTATACTGCGCTGGCGGCGTGACAAAGTCGCGGCAGAGGCCAATACCAGGGCGGACCTCCTCAGCCTTCTTGAAACAAGTGCATCATGACTTCCCTGGCGGAAAACTGGTTTGATCGGAAAGGCTGGCAGGCGCATGCTTTCCAGCAAAGGACCTGGGCAGCCATCGCCAACGACCGGTCCGGGCTGCTCAATGCCCCTACAGGCTATGGCAAGACAATGGCGGTGTGGATGGGCGTTCTGCAGCATTACTACCGGGATGAAAAGCGCCACTCCCGGCGTTCCGGACTACACTGTCTGTGGATCACACCCTTACGTGCCCTGTCCAGGGAGATCCTGAAAGCAACACAAGAAGTGAGCGAGGGACTGAACCTGGATTATCGGATCGCCCTGCGCACAGGAGACACGACTGCAGCAGAAAGACGCAAACTACTCGCCGATCCGCCACAGGCCCTGATCACTACCCCGGAAAGCGTACAACTGCTGCTCGCAACCAAAGGGTACGCAGACTATTTCAGCGGGCTTGATTTCATCGTCGTCGATGAGTGGCACGAGCTCATGAGTAGCAAACGCGGTGTACTGATCGAACTGGCGCTGAGCAGGTTGAGGTCTTTGCGGCCCGGTCTGATGACCTGGGGTATATCCGCTACCATCGGCAACCTTGAACAGGCGCTCCATATCCTGCTGGGCGATGTCGCGGAGAAAGGCGTACTGATCAGGTCCCGTATCCGCAAACGCATCCGTATCGAGACGCTGCTCCCGGATACCCTGGAAAAATTTCCATGGGGAGGGCATCTCGGCATTCGTATGGCGGCGCAGGTAGCCAGTGTCATAGCAGCGCACCGGTCTACCCTCATCTTTACCAATACCCGGTCACAGGCTGAAATATGGTACCAACAATTACTGGACCTGGACCCAGCGCTGTCAGGCGTATTGGCGTTACACCACGGTTCACTCAGCGAAGACCTGCGGCAATGGGTCGAAGCATCCCTGCACAGCGGTCAGCTGAAGGCTGTAGTCTGTACCAGCAGCCTCGACCTGGGGGTTGACTTCCGGCCGGTGGATTGCGTGGTGCAGGTCGGCTCGCCCAAGGGCATCGCCCGTTTCGTCCAGCGCGCTGGGCGCAGCGGTCACAGCCCGGGAGCGGTCAGCCATATCTGTTTCGTGCCGACCCATTCGCTGGAGATCATGGAAGGTGCTTCCCTGCGCTATGCCATACGCCAGGGCATGCTCGAAGAGCGCATCCCTTATATACGGTCTTTCGACGTCCTTCAGCAATACATGGTGACACTTGCGGTCTCAGATGGATTCAGAGCGGCCGAAATCTTTGACGAGATCCGCTCGACACACTGCTTTGCTTCTGTCAGCCGGGAGGAATTTGACGAGTGCCTGCTCATGATCACGCAGGGCGGACGCACCCTGGACGCCTACGAAGAGTTTCACAAAGTGATTGTCGAAGGCGGGGTCTATCGCGTCACGGACAGGGGCATCGCCATGCGTCACAGGATGAGTATCGGTGCGATCGTATCCGACCCGATGATCCGCGTACGGTTCACGGGTGGTAAGGAGCTGGGCATGATCGAAGAATGGTTTGTTTCGCGGCTGAATCCCGGCGATGTCTTCCGCTTCTCCGGCCGACAGCTTGAACTCGTCCGGGTGAAAGACATGCAGGCCATCGTACGCCTGGCAAAGAAGTCCAGGAGTATCGTCACGTCCTGGCAAGGCGGAAGGCTGCCGATATCGCGCAACCTGGGCAAGGCGCTCCGCCATGTACTCACCCGGGCCTCAGAGGGTCGTTACAGCCAATCACCGGAACTCCGTTTCCTGGCCCCGCTTTTCGCTGAGCAAAGTCGTGTCTCCGTATTGCCGGGTGAAGAAGAACTGCTCATCGAGCAGATCCGCACGCGTTACGGGTACCATCTGTTCGTATTCCCGTTCGAAGGCAAATTTATCCATGAAGGCATGGCCGCGGTCATAGCCTACCGGCTTGGCAGGATCAGGCCCATGACCTTCAGTATAGCGACCAATGAGTACGGCTTTGAATTGCTGAGCGAAGAAGAAATACCGCTTGCCGAGGCATTAGAGCAAGGCTTGTTCGACACAGAGCGGCTTATTGCAGACCTCCGCGAAGGGATCAATATACATGAGATGGCCCGCAGAAGATTTCGCGATATAGCTGCCATCGCCGGACTGGTCTTCCAGGGCTATCCAGGCCGCCATAAAGCTACGAGGCATATCCAGGCCAGCTCGGGGTTGTTTTTCTCCGTATTCGAAGACCATGATCCCGCTAACCTGCTGCTCTTACAGGCCTACGAAGAAGTAGGCGACTTCCAGTTGGAGACAGCACGCATGCTGGAGGCTTTCGGCCGTATACAGAGCCAGCGCATTGTGCTCAGCGCCCCCGCGCAACTCACACCGTTTGCTTTCCCCGTATTCGCAGAGTCCTTCCGGGAGCGCTACAGCAACGAAGACTGGGAGGCAAGACTCGAAAAACTCAAACAGAAGCTGCTGGACACATGAAAGCAAGGGAACTGGTTCTGCAAGATATACCGATCTGGCTGCTGCCTCAGAAAGCAGTCTTTCTGCCAGGCTCCGATACGCTGCTGGTAGCTGACCTGCACCTGGGGAAGGCGACCCATTTCAGGCGGCAGGGGATCGCTATTTCCGCTGTCCGGGCTACCGGTGAACTGGATCGGCTCACCAGGCTGATAGATGTATACCGGCCTGCAGCGGTCATCTTCCTGGGCGATCTCTTTCACAGCAGTATGAACAGTGATTGGGCTTACTTTAGCCGCTTCGTCACGGATCACGACGGAATCACATTTATACTGACCAACGGCAACCACGATATCCTGCCCGGTGCAGCCTGGGCGGATTTGCCTGTAGAGCGGCTGGATATCTATCAGCCGCATCCCGCCATACTATGCACCCATGCACCTATGCATGCGGTACCGGAAGGTCATCTCAATATAGCCGGTCATATACATCCCGGACATATCATTCGTACTGCCGCCAGGCAGACTTATCGGCTGCCTTGTTTCTATTACCGGGAAGGACAACTTGTGCTACCGGCTTTCGGAGACCTCACCGGGATGTACACTGCTTACAATAAGGCCGGTACTAAAGTATTCCCCATCCTGCACAACGAGGTGATCGAATTGGGCGAAAAGGAATAGGCCCAACAGGCCGTACCAGGCACAGCCCTATACTAGTAAGATACGAAAAAAATGTGACAATTGCAAACAGGTGGGCCTACCGCTCACATCTGTTATCCTTGCACGCTTCCTGTCAGGTCGGGAAATAATCGTCCAACAGAAAAGGGTACGCACGGATGACTCACGCGAGCCCTTTGATACATTATTCAGACCAGCAGGATTCTGCTTACTTACTGCCTGCCCGTCACCACCAGGGCACGAGACACCTGTCCGTTAGCAGACCGGATACGCACACGATAGATACCTGGCTGCAGGTCACCCATAGTCATCTCCAGGGTCGTACGGCCTGCAGGCAGCTGGCGCAGCGCCTCGCTGCGCAGTACGCGTCCGTGTATATCCACCAGCTCCATTCGTACGTCCGCCAAGGCAACTTTCAGCTCCAGCTCTACCTGTACCCGATCGGAAGCGGGGTTGGGATAAACAGTCATTTGTGCGGCTAACTCCTTGTTGTCCGTGTTCAGGGACAAAGCAACCTTGCATCCGTCGTAGAAGGGATTGATATCGCCATAGCTATGTGTGTAGATTTGCTCTCCGTCCTGCTCTGCACAGAGCAACAACGGGTCCTTCCTTATAAAGTCCGGATTGTTGTATGTAAAGCCAAAATTGGTACCTACCCCTTCGATCATCTCCAGTGTTGTATATACATGGCGTATCATCACTTCCGGATGATATTCTGTGACAAAACCTATATATACATGTTTTCTGCCATTCTTGACAGCTACGGAATCGACCGTATACATATACTCACCGATAAGAAAATCGTCCCCGGGCATCAAAGACATATCATAGACCAACTCCTCACGCCAGGACTCCCGGTATATCCAGGCCTTTCCGGCCGCAGTGTCTTCTCGCAGATAACCATAAGTAACCTGTGGTAGCTCCTCTTCTTTATCTTCACCAAACATAATCGACTCGATCACCTTGTATTCCTGGCCATTGATCACTGTATCCCCGCTCACATACAGGCTGTCGGTGGCATAGCCCATATAGCCGAATACACAGATATTCCAGCTCGTATGTTCCTGTCCGAACAAGGATCGATACTGGGCTTGAATAGACACCTGGCACGCAACGATCAAGCAGGATAATAGGAGATATTTCATCATACAAATACTATTTCCGGGTTGTATACTAGCTTTTTCGGTGCCGAAGGACCGCCACTGCAATCCTATACCCCACCGGTTGAGGTCAGCATTATATCGACTCTTTTACCAGGTTTGCCTGCAAGCATCTCTGAATAAAAAAGGGATACACACGAATCACCCGTGCGTATCCCTCTTATTTATCTGACCGGCTGGCTTCTGCTTACTGCCTGCCCGTCACTACCAGCGCACGGGATACCTGCCCGTCTGCGGACTGGATACGCACACGGTAAACACCCGGCAGCAGGTCACCCGTAGTTATCTCCAGGGTCGTACGACCTGCAGGCAATTGGCGAAGTGCCTCGCTACGCAGTACGCGGCCGTGTATATCCACCAGCTCCATACGTGCCGTTGGCATAGGCGTATTCAGCTCCAGCTCTACCCGCACACGGTCAGATGCCGGGTTGGGAGAAAGCGTCAGTGCTGTCAGTCCGGGGAGCTGACCATCTACGGAAGTAATGATCTCCAGCGGGAACGTGATGCCATTGGCCAGAGCGGCCCAGATACCGAAATCAGGCTGTCCGCCTGCAATACCCGATGCAAACAGTGTCAGCGATTGTCCGCCAAAGTCTGTGAGATCACCTCTGAAGATACCCAGCCCCTCTCCTGCTCCGCTGGTCCTTACATCCAGGTCATAGACACCGGGAGGAATATTCAGATAATCCTCGAAATCACCGTATTCAAGGCCGCCCAGGATCGGCGTACCGGCTACAAATACATCCAGGGAGGAAGTGTTGCCAGCGCCGTTGAAGGTCAGCACATCCGCCAGGTTATTGGCGGATACGGAACGTGCATTGTTGTAGATCGCTACGGTGAGCGGTTCCTGTACACTGCCCGGCACGCCGTAAGCGATGGCGACGTATTCCCTGCCGTTTTCTATCAGTAGCGGGTAGTTGAGTATCACATCAGCTGCTGACTGGCTGTTGGCGGGAGCTATACCTACATTTACCGGAATATCGAAGGCCGGTACTTCCAGGTAGGTGGTCGCAGTGCGGTATGCAAAGTCGTCAAGCACCTTTGCCTGCTCGACATAGACATCTACCGCTCCGCCCACGGCATTGTGGATCAGTTGTACATGACCTGCGGCAGAGGCGGGAAGTTCGATCACTTCACCGTTGTCCAAAAGTATTGCCAGCGTCACCTCGCTTGGGTGTGCGGCCGGCAGCAAGGTGGTGAAGAGCAACCCGGCTCTTCCTTCCAACCCGGCCAGCTGGCCTTCGAATGTACCGAATATCTGGTTGCTGCCTGCAGAACGCACGTCCAGCAGGTAGCGGTTGGGAGACAGCGAGGTATAGTCTGCAGCCGCTCCATAGGCGAGGTTGCTGCCCAGCACAGCGCTGTAACGTGCGCGTACATCGATCGCAGAGAGTCCAGATCCGCCGTTGTACGCCCTCAGGTCGACCTGCGCCGGATTGGCCGCTCCGGTGCGGGCACCGCCCAGCAGGTCCGCATCATAGGCCTGGTTTACACCGTTCAGCACCAGGGTATGATTCTGGCCGCCCTGCAGCGTGAAGGTAAAGCTGATGATCGTATCGGATACCGACTGCGAGTTGGCAGGCGCCACGGCGATCCGCTGCGGCAGCCCTGCAGGTAGCTCTATGAACGGAGTACCGCTGCGATAGGCAAAATCATCGGCAATACGTGTATTGTCTAGGTAGAGGTCTACCGCATCCGACGGTGCATTGTGCAGCAGCTGCACCTTGCCGAACTGGATAGCCGGGAACTCGATCACCCGGCCGTCGCTCAGTGCCACGAACACGGAGAGCGGCGGTGTACTACCGAAAATACCGCTGGTGAATATCGTACCTGTATAACCGCCCATATCCGTCATATCGGCATAGTAAGTACCTGCTGCAGACGCGTTGCTGCTGAACTTGAGGTCCAGGAAATACACAGCCGGTACGATCGTATCATAAGGCTCGTAATACCCGTATGCCAGGTTTTGCGCCAGCAGGCCGCTGCCGCGCAGGCTTATATCCAGGTTGGCGGTGATCGGCGAACCGTGAAACACACTCGCATCCAGTGCAGTAGCGGATACTGCCGTCTCCTTGCCAAACTCGTTGACATAGATCTCCATCGGGAAATCGTCGTCGCCCAGGATACCAGTGATGGTCATTACATGGGTCTTCGCATCGTCCAGCAGGTAAAAATAAGTGATGTATGCATCGTCGGCAGAGTCGCTGTCACCCGGCGCTATAGCCAACTGGATCAGTCGCTCGGCTGCCATATCCATGAAACCGGTCGCCGTATGGAAGTCGAGATCATCCACGACCAGTTCATTGTCGATATAGATATCCAGTGTCTCAGAAGGTGCATTGTTGATCAGTTGGACCCGTGTGAAGCTCCGCTGCGGCAGCAACTGTACCGTACCGTCGCTGAATGCTGCCAGCAAGGCAAACTCAGGCTCTTCGCCCTGCAGTCCGCTGAACAGGATCGTGGCCGACTGACCAGAGAAAGCACGCATATCCAACTCGTAAGTGCCCAGTACATCTTCCTCCCCGGCTGCCTTCAGTTCGAGGAAGCTGACGATAGGCGCACTGCTCACATAAGGGGCGAAAAAGCCATAAGTAACATCTGTAAACATGGCGCCGCCGCCGCGCAGATCCACGTCAAAATCCGGAGACTCGGGAGCTCCGTGAAAAGCAGCTATGTCAACCGTCGCAGGCTGATCTGCCTGGGCGCGGGCCTGGTCGTTGATAAACAGTGTGAAAGGAAAATCATCATCTCCGGGTATCCCGCCCAGCACCATCACATAGTCTTTGCCGGATTCCAGGGTCACACCTTCATACGTCAGGAAAGCGTCGTCAGCGGACTGGCTCACTGCCGTAGCGATAGCGATATCATAGCTTTCGTTGGACTCAAGATCTGCAAAAGCCGTCGCCTTACGGAAAGCTAGGTCGTCGGCCCAGCGTACACCGTTGACGTAAATGTCGTAAGTACCCGCAGGCGCATTGTTGATAAACTGTACCGGCGAAAAAGACCGGCCAGGCAGCGGAACCACCGTGCCGTCGTTCCAGAGTGCAAGCAGGGCGAAAGAAGGCTCGCCCCCAAAAGTACCTGAGGCGATCAGCGTAGCCGTCCGGCCCGCCTGGGCTGCCAGGTCAGCCTCGTAGGTGAAGAGCACATCATTGTCGCCTGTCGCGCGGACATCCAGCAGGTAGACAGCCGGATCCAGTCGCAGGTAACCGTCAAACTCGTCGTAAGTAAGGCCTGAAAAGATTGTACCGCCCGCCCTGTTGTCGATGTCCAGGTCCGGAGCGCCCAGTGCGCCGTGGTAAGCAATCAGTTCGGTGATCGTATCCGCCGAAGCCAGTTCCCTGGCCCGGTCATATACATCCATATGGAACGGGTGATCGTCATCACCGGGCAACCCGCTGAGGATCATAAGGTAAGCGCTGTCCCGGTCAAGGTTGAAATCGCGGGAGAAGAAAGCGTCATCCGTAGAGCCGGAGTTCTCCGGACCTGCATAGATGCGTACAGGTATCCCCGCGGGGATATCGAGATACGGCGTCCCCTGGCGATAGGCAAAGTTATTCAGGGTGCGCTCGGAGTTGACGTAGAGGTCTACAGTCTGATCGGCGCTGTTGTTGAACAACTGGACCCTTGCATAGTGCAGTTGTTCGAGGCTCAATATGGTCCCGTCGGCATGTACCGCCAGGAGTTCGAGCTCAGGGCTTTCATCCAGGAAACCGCTTGCCACCAGGGTTATGGACTGGCCCAGCAGCAGTGCGTCCACATCCAGGATATAGGAAGCAATGATGCGCTGTGTACCGGCCTCTTTCAGGTCGATGTAGAACACCGCCTGGTTGAACGGAGCATAGTCGGAAAATGTATTGTACGCCAGTCCGAGGTAGATATTGCCCGCCTCTTTGGCTCTGATATCCAGGTCGGGAGTAAAGGGCGATCCGTGAAACATCATGGCTTCCATCAGCTCATTGTCCGAGGAGACTTCACGCGCAGGCGCTACGGCCAGCGTGAGGGGGTATTCGGCCGAGGCGACGATACCGTTCAGTACCATGCTATAGGTGCCGCCGTTCTCAAACGAGGCGGAAAGGTGGTCAAATGCATCCGCTGCCGAAGTACTGTTGGCCGGGGCGATGGCTACATCGAGCACCCTGTCCGCAGGCAGGAAGATATACGGGGTAGCCGTGCGGAAAGCAAGATCATTGAGCACAAGTGCGCCGTCGATGTAGATATCGACTGTCGGGGAAGCGGAATTGTGGATGACCTGCACACTCGCTATCGATTTCGGCTCGAATGCAAGCACCGTACCGTCGGCCAATACGCCGAATATACCCTGCTCCGGGTTGCCCAGCGCTACACCAGAGGTGACCAGTGTCATCGACTGGCCGGCCAGGCCGGTCAGGTCCGCTTCGAACGTAATCGGGAAGTCGAGCCCGGTGACCCATACATCCAGGTAATGCAGCCCCGGGCTGATGAAAGCATAGGGCGCATACTGGCCGTAGGTCAGGTCGGTCAGGTGACCTTCTACCCGGTCGTGTACGGAGACCGGAGGCACGAGTACAGCGCCGTGGATACCGTTGAAGGATACGAGGTCACCGTCCGGCGAACTGCTCCTTGCATTGGCATTCACGACCATGGTCAGTGGCGGTAACCCGGGTATACCGCCCGGCACGCCCAGGATAGTGGCCGTATAGTATTCATCGGCCTCCAACGTGCCCAGGTCATAAGTTCCGATCGGGGTATCGGAAGGATCGCTGGGGCTAGCTCTCAGCTCCACGCTCACGGCAGTGCCCGCCGGGAAAGCCAGGAAAGCAGTGGCTTGTCTGAACCGCAGGTCTGTCGTCCCGGCAGACAGGACCCCGTTCACATATACGTCCACTGCAGGACCGCCGCCGCTGCCGGGCAACGGGGCATTGTGTATCAGTTGCACAAAAGCATCCTGTGCTCCCAGTATGCCGCATGAACCCAGTAAAAAGAGAATGACAAGTTGAATTGATCTCATATAGTTTGAGTTTTGAGTTAGGCAAAGATATACAAGGCCGGCTGATCCGACACCATCGTTACATGGGTCACGGACCTGGATCCAATGCACCCGGCAATACATTAAACTGAATTTTCATTAACAAGATAGCTACTTTTGCAGAAGCTTTTTGTTTTTCTCCTGCACCGTACCCACTAAAACAATACAGCATGTCCCGAGGTTAGTGCAGCGTGTATTTTTTTTACGATCTATGGCCACTGTACATTTCAGCTTCGAAGATAAGTCCCTGCCCCCAGTGACGGTAAAAGATGTCCCCGAGGGATATTCCATACTGGAGACCGCAGAAGAAAACGATATACATCTCAACCACAATTGCGGCGGCGTCTGCGCCTGCAGCACTTGTCATGTCTACATTCACTCCGGTGAAGACATGCTGGAAGAGATCTCCGACAAGGAAGAAGATTTCATAGACAGAGCGATCAATCCGCGCCTCAATTCAAGACTCGGCTGCCAGTGTATCATCCTGGAACAGGATGCCGAGATACATGTCGAGATACCGGATCAGAAGCGCATTATCGGACACGAACACTAAACGACCTATGGGTTTCGAAGATTTTGACAACTTCCCTATTAACTGGGCCGACCACGAAGATATCGCCATGAAGCTGTATGAACGGTTTGGCGATGACTTCGGCGAAAGCAGGATATACCGCATCCGCTTCACGGAACTGATGCAGTGGATCCTGGAGATCCCGAATTTCCTGGGCAAGAAGGAGGAGTGCAATGAAGCCCACCTGGAGCAGATACAGGCACAGTGGGTATACGAGTGGCGCCACAACCAGTAAAACCGGTATTCATGCCTGCATTCGACCAGATACATACCTTTCTATTCGATGTGGACGGTGTCCTGACCGATGGTACGCTGCTTCTCACAGAACAGGGCGAACTACTGCGGACGATGAATATCCGCGACGGCTATGCCATGCGCAGGGCGCTGGAGGCAGGGCTGCGGATAGGTATCATCACCGGAGGCGCTTCACAGGGTGTAACGGAGCGGTTGCGCAAGCTGGGCGTCACGGATATATATACCAATATCCGTGATAAGATCGCCAGTTACGAAGAATACATATATACATACGACCTGGATCCATCGGGCATACTCTATATGGGGGACGACCTGCCCGACTACGATGTCATGACCCGCGTGGGTGTAGCAGCCTGCCCGGCTGATGCGGCACGCGAAATACTCTCCATCGCTCAGTACATCTCCCCGGCCAGGGGAGGTCATGGCTGTGTGCGGGACGTGATAGAGAAGGTATTCCTGTCCCGCGGATTATCCCTGATGCCCTATGAACAGCATTAGCGCCTGGCTAACCCTGGTGCGCTGGCGCAATATCCTCATCGCCGTAATAACGGCGATGATTGCATATATCTTTCTCATCCGGCAGGTGCTGTACCGCTTCGAGATAGCCCCGGAAATAAGCCTGGGCGGCCTGGTCATGCTGTTAGTCTGCCTGGCGCTGGTCATGGCCGGAGGATATATGATCAACGATCTCTCCGATGCAGGTACAGACTCCGTCAACCGCCCCGACAGGCAGGAACTGCTGACACAGGTAGGCCGACCGGGTCTCTTCCGCGCGCTGGTCATCCTGCTGGCTGCAGGCACATTGCTGTCATTACTGCTGGCCTGGTCACAAGGCAGGCCCTGGCTCGCCATACTCTATCCCGGCGCCTGGCTGTTGCTTTTCGCCTATTCACAATACCTCAAGGGCAGCCCGCTCTGGGGCAACCTGCTGGTATCCGTACTCTGTGCCTGTGTGCCCTGGCTGATGTGGCTGTCCGAACAGCCGGCGCTGGCACAACTGCAGAGCCACTTCCCTACTGTCCACGCAGATCTGTACCGCATTTTCATCGCATTTTCCGTATTTGCTTTTCTATCGACACTCATCCGCGAGATCGTCAAGGACCTCGAAGACATGGAAGGCGACTCTGCCCAGGGACTGCATACGCTCCCGCTCCGGTACGGAGAGAAAAATGCCCGCACTGTAGTAGCTGCCTGCGTACTGCTCTTCATCATCCTGCTGTTCTTCTGGACATACCGCATGATCGTCTGGCTTACCCCGCTCAATGTGCTCGGCACGCTGGCCCCGATAGCAGTTATCCTGTTCTGGATCAACCTGCGTATCATACCTGGCAATACCGGCAGGTCCTCATACACGGCGATCAGTGCTGCGGTCAAGTCCCTGATGTTGCTGGGCCTGATGCATTTCTTCCTGATCGCCCAATCGATATAAGCATGACAACTACTGAAAAAGCGCCGAAACTCATCCTGGCATCCAGGTCACCGCGCAGGCTACAACTGATGCGTGAGTCCGGGTACGAGTTTGATGTGATACCCGCCGATACCGACGAGGTCATCCTGCCGGAATGGCCCCTGTACGAAATACCCGTCCACCTGGCAGCAGAAAAAGCGGATGCTGTACACAACCGGCTTCCTGGGACCGGACATATCATACTGGCTGCGGATACCGTGGTCCTGTGTGATGGACAGGTACTCGGAAAGCCTGAGAACCGGGCACATGCACATAGTATCCTGCGCATGCTGGCCGGCAGACCCCACGAAGTTGTCACAGGTATCGTCCTGAGAGGAGCGACAGAAGCGTCTGGCAGCGCCCGTACCGTGGTGCATATGCTGCCTATGACCGATGAAGAGATCAGCTACTACCTCGACAAATGGGCGCCCTGGGACAAGGCCGGGGCTTACGGAGCACAGGAATGGATCGGGCACTGCAAGATCGACCGGATAGACGGCTCTTTTACCAATGTGGTCGGTCTGCCGATGCACCTGGTCTACGCCCACCTTGGCCTGCCGGGCTGAACCCTCAGCGCCTGCAGAAAAGATGGCAGACCCAATTGCCCCGGCGGTCTACCTCCAGGCACTCGAAACCATGCCCGCCGTATACCTCGGTGAGACGCTCTTCCTGGTCGCTCAGTACTCCACTGGTCAGCAACAGCCCTCCTGCAGGCATGAGCGCATACAGCGCAGCACATGAGTCGAGCAGCACATTGAGCTGTATGTTGGCGAGGACGATATCTGGCTTCATCTCCGATGCATATTCATCCAGATCCGCCCTGAAGAAGCTGATCTCGTCATCTGCCAGTCCGTTGAGCTGTGCATTCTCACGGCTGTTGTCTATGGCCGGTCCTTCGATATCGATGCCGCTGACCTGTACAGTGCCCATCCTGCGGGCCAGGATGGCGAGTATACCTGTACCACACCCGTAGTCAAACACCGACTTCCCGCTGAAGTCGATCCTGCCCATGGCGCTGATCATCATATAAGTCGTCTCGTGGTGCCCGGTGCCGAATGCCATACGCGGATGAATGATCACTTCGTACTCAAAGCCTTCCCGGGGTGAGTGGAAGGGGGCTCTGACCAGGCAGACAGGCGGTACCTCAACGACTTCGAAATTGCGCTCCCATTCTTCGTTCCAGTTGACCGGTTCGATCATTTCCTGTGTATAGGTCCAGCCGTGGTAGCCGCAGATCTCCTGCAGCAAGCCCTCGGCTTCTTCGTTCCAGAGCGAACGGTCTGCCCAGGCCGTCAGCCGGGCGCCATCCTCCTGGAAGGCCTCGAAAGGCAGGTCGCCGAGCAGCGCAAGGGCGATCTCCGTATCAGCCGGTACACGGCAGTCGATGTAGCAGGCGAGGTATTCCGTCATGACAGTGTACCGGTATACCTGCGGGTATAAGCCTGCAGGGTGTTCTGAATGAGCGCCATCACCGTCATAGGGCCTACGCCGCCCGGTACGGGGGTGATCGCTGCCGCCCGGCCTGCGGCTCCTTCGAAATCCACATCTCCTACAAGCCTGTAGCCCCGCGGAGCATCCGGATCTTCGACACGGTTCATACCCACGTCTATCACTACAGCGCCTTCACGTATCCATTCACCACGTACGAAACCGGCGATACCGATAGCCGCAATGACGATGTCCGCCCGGCGTACATGATCCGCCAGGTCCGCCGTACGGCTGTGTGTGAGCGTCACGGTGGCATCTCCGCCCGGCCCTTTGCGGCTCAGTAGTATGCTGATAGGTGTACCTACGATATTGCTGCGCCCGATCACGACTACTTCCCGCCCGCTCGTAGGGATATCATAGGCCTGAAGAAGCAACTGAATGCCATAGGGAGTAGCCGGTCTGTACGCTTCCAGGCCCAGCGCCATCCTGCCGAAATTGGTCGGGTGAAAACCATCGACATCCTTGAGCGGATCGATCCGCAGGAGTACTTTCTGCTCATCGATATGGCCTGGGAGCGGGAGCTGGACGATGTATCCGTCCAGTTCGTCATCCGCGTTGAGCCTGTCTACGAGGTTGAGGAGTTCCTGTTCGGTCACATCGGCCGGGAGCTCTACGAGAGTGGAGCGGAAGCCCACTTTGCCGCAGAGCCGGATCTTATTGCCTACATAGGCTTTGCTGGCCGGGTTGTCGCCTACCAGTACCGCGCACAGATGAGGTGGTCGGCCTGTCTTTTCCATCATGTCAGGCAGGCTGTCCCTGATATCGGCAGCCAGTTTTTCGGACAGGGCTTTCCCGTCGAGAAGAGTCATATACAGCGTTTAAAATGTTGTCTTATGGCATCGGATATCCCGCAGCGCCGGTACTCAATCAATACTCTCTCCCTTGCTGTGCAGCAATTGCCGGATATGTATCTTGAGCGCCTTGGAGGAGATATTGATCTCGTGCACGGTGAACAAGAGCGATACGCACAAAAGTATGAGACTGACGCCGAACACGACGACACCCAGGATATAAAGTTTCAGGTACAGGAGGAACATACTGAGTACCCCCGCGAAGAGGCTGGATATAATGATCAGCTGCATGAAGCGCAGGAAATCCACCCGTTTGTCCAGGATCAGGATCTGTTGTTTGGTATGCTCCCTGGGATGCTTTTCATACTCCTCGCAGAGGCTCCTGATCCGGTTGGCCAGGGTCACGTAGCGGTTTGTGAAGGAAAGCAGCAGGAAAGCGCTTGCCGAAAACAGCAGCGCCGGTGTCGTGATGGATACTTCGATCGGTTCGAATGTGAACAAAAGCTGCATCAGGACTTGGAAGCGGGATTGGACTGCTCGGTCAGCAACCTGTCTACGATCTCGGTCAACTGTTCGACCCCGATGTTCTTGGACAAGATCAGCTTGTTCTCATCCAGGATATAGATCTTGGGCGTAGTCTGCACGTCGTATTTCTCTTTGAAGCGCGTCTTGTAGTGCGGATCCACCACATTGATCATGGATTGCATCTTCTTGGAGCGCACCATTTTCCAGCAGTCGGCCACATCGCCCACCTTGCCGCAGACAGAGAATATCTTGACCCCGCGCGCCGCAAAATCTTCCGCAAACTTGATCACATCCGGCATGGATTTCTGGCAATGTCCGCAGTCGGGCGCCCAGAACATGAGTACCGTGATCTTGGCGTCCGTGCCGTGCAGCGATACTTCTTTGCCCGCCTCATCCTGCATCAGCAGTTCGGGCGCTTTACAGCCCAGCAGGATCGGCCGCAGAGTATTGGCGTTCTTTACGATCTTGGCCAGGTTCTCCTCATCCATCCAAGGGGCCATTCCCTTGGCGTAGTAGTTGTCTACCAGGTACACATAGACCGCGTCCATACCGACATACTTCGACTTGCTGTATGTATTGAGAAAATGCGCCAGGAAAAAACGGAAAGCGTCCTGGTTGTTCTTCAGCCTGGTCAGCACCGATTCGACAGCCCGGATCGTGGAGTCGGGCATGATCGCGTGATACTTGTTCACATAGGAGTCTACCTTCTGGAACAGTACAGGCGTACGGATCAGGCGGCCGTCATTCATATCCGTATTGTCGAAGAAATGAGCCCTTGTGTAGTAGAATTTCTTGTAAGCGACCGTATCCTCCGGCCCCTCGAACTCCGGCACTTCGATCTCCAGGTTGGTCTTGATGATGGCGGAAAGCAGGTAGCCGGGGTGATCCTTGACGATTTTGGCCTGGTAGCTGCGCACTTCTTCGTTCTTGCGCTTGAGTTTTTCCTGGAACGGCTCTTTGGCCGCTTCGTCCTGCAGGCTGTCCATTTCCTGGCGGATGGTATCTACGCTGCGTTTGATCTCTGCCAGGTAGTGCATATACTTGTAGAAGAGCGTGTTCTGAGGAGATCCTTTGAACACGACTGTCTTGTCCGGCTGTGTAGCATCGGCCGTGATGCTGAACCGCTGTTCGTTTTTGTCCAGGATGATCTGGAAGTATTTCTTTTCCGGGGCCAGCACGATGAGGTAGATCCCGTTTTCCAGCAGTGTATCCGCCGTGAATACAAATTCTCCGGCCGCATTGCGTGTAGTGGACGAGTCGCGTATGTACTGCTTGTCGCCGTAGTGGTACCCGAGATAGACCACGTTCTCCGTATAGTTGTCCAGTTTGAGCCTGATCTCGAAACCGGAGCCTGCCAGCGCTATGCCTGCAGAGCAGAACAGCAGCGCGATCGTGAGGAAAGTTTTGTTCATAATAGATAAAAGGTACATCTGTCTGACCATTGACTGTAACGAAAACTTCCGGCCCTTAGTTTACCGGCCGCTGAGAAGCGAGCAGGAACAGTACCGCCATACGCACCGCTACACCGTTCTCTACCTGCTGCAGGATGATCGACATGCCCGAGTCCGCCACATCACTGCTGATCTCCACTCCCCTGTTGATCGGTCCCGGGTGCATGATCACGATCTCTCTGTCAAGACGATCCAGCCTGGCCCTGGTTACACCGAAGAATCGATGGTACTCGCGCAACGACGGGAAAAACTTCATATCCTGTCGCTCCAGTTGTATCCGCAGTACATTGGCTACATCGCACCAGGCCAGGGACTCATCTATATCATAGGACACCTGTACGCCCAACTCCCCGATATGACGGGGAATGAGCGTGGGCGGCCCGCAGACGCGGACCTCGGCGCCGAGCGCCTTCAGGCAGTAGATATTGCTCAAAGCCACGCGCGAGTGCACGATATCGCCTACGATCAGTATCCGCTTGCCCGCCAGGTCCCCGACCCGCTCCTTCATGGAATATGCATCGAGCAGGGCCTGAGTCGGGTGTTCGTGGGTACCGTCGCCTGCATTGATGATATTGGCGTCGATATGGCGCGCCAGGAAAGCAGGCGCACCGGGTGCGGGATGTCGCATCACGATCATGTCCACTTTCATGGACAGGATGTTGTTGACCGTATCGAGCAGGGTTTCCCCTTTGTTGACCGAAGAAGAAGAGGCCGAAAAGTTGATGGTATCCGCCGAAAGCCGTTTTTCCGCCAGCTCAAACGATACCCTCGTGCGGGTGGAGTCTTCGAAGAAAAGATTGGCAATGGTGATGTCCCGCAGCGACGGTACTTTCTTGATGGGACGATTGATGACCTCTTTGAAATTGGCTGCAGTTTCCAGTATCAGCTCTATATCCTCTCTTGTAATGGATTTTATGCCTATCAGATGCCGGGTACTGAGTTGTAGTTCTGACATTTGCCTGTTTTCCTAGTCTTTGTCTTTGTGAGGATAGATGAGGATGCGGTCTTGGCCGTTGGTGTCCTGCCACTCGACCTTGACATATGCTTCATCGAGTGCATCCACGGTGAGGCCGGTATAGTCGGACTGGATGGGCAGGTGCCGGTTGAACCGCCTGTCTACCATAGCCAGCAGCTCTACGCTGGCCGGTCGCCCGTAGTGCTGGAGCGCCGTGAGCGCAGACTGTACGGTGCGCCCGCTGTACAGCACGTCGTCTATCAGGATCACGCGCTTGCCCTCGACGATGAAATTCATATCCGTAGAACTGGCCGACAGCGGTTTCTGACGGGTCCGGAAGTCGTCCCGGTAGAAGGTGATATCCAGTTTGCCGTAGAGGAGCTTTACATCGCCGAGTATCTCCCGGAGCTGGGACACGATACGGTCCGCAAGCAAGGTGCCCCGGGGCTGGATGCCGATGAAACAGGCATCGTCGAAGCGATCATACTCCTCCAGCAGTTGATGACACAACCGTTCGATGGTGAGCCGGAAGCGCTGGTTGTCGAGGAGGATGCGACCTGTTTCCATGGTGCTGCAAATATAATCTATCCCGCGGATCGTGTATGCACTAATCTGGCTCCTGTTTAGCAAGGTGCTCTTTCAGACACTGCCACAAGTCGGGCAGATAATCCGTTCTGATCGCCGGGGCTATTGGGTAGACAGCACTTTCCTACGGTAAAAAATACATGGAATTCTGCCATCTGCCAATCTCCTGTATAGCTGCCGCCAATGCCATACAGTCCCCTCACCCATGCTTTCGCTTGAGGGGCAGGGTACCGACCGGGTGGAAGACCAGCGGAAACTGTTCGATCGTCACATCGCTCTTGTCCAGGCCGAAGGCCCGCTCATCCCGCTGACCCAGCCGCTTGAGGAAGAAATAGGCATTGAGCATGATCCCTTCCCTCGGGGCAAACTCATTCTCTACGGAGAGGAATTTCTCGATCACTACGAAGCGGAAGTCCGGTTCCGAATTGTACCTGGTAGAGCCGTCCGCCCGGGCGGGCAGGTTCAGTTCACCCGCAGCCGCCAGGTCGGCGACGATCTTCTTGAAGAAAAGCTCCGTGCGCGGCTGGATCCGGAAGCCGATATTGATCGTGACCTTGATCACTTTGTCGTCGGCCAGCTCGTCCACCTCGTAGTCCAGCGTATAGGGTTGGTTTGTCCGGTTAATATGTACAAACCAGTATACCTGCGCACGCTTGGGCCTACGCGCGAATATGGAGTCCACGATACGCTCCTCGACCTGGTGACGGCGGTCGGCCTTGGTCAGGTAGATCAGGTGTGTTGCCAGCACCGGTATCTCCTCGTCGCGGCTGAGCGATACGATACGCGGGATCACCGGGTCCAGCTCTACAAACCGCGTGTAGCGGTTGTTGACTTTGCGGCCAAAGTAGATCACATACATCACCGAGAAGAACAGCCCTGCCGTAAGTACGGTGATGAAACCGCCCTCCATGAACTTGATGATATTGGCGATGAAGAAAGCCACTTCGATCGCACCGAACACCAGCAGCAGCCCCCATACGGCCACAGGCGGCCAGCGAAGCTTGTATCGCAGGAAAAGAGACAGCAGCACGGTGGTCATCAGCATGGCCAGCGTGATAGCCAGCCCGTAAGCCGCCTCCATACGCAGCGAGGACTGGAAATACAGGACCATGATGATGCAACCGGCCCACAGCAGCGTATTGACACTCGGTATATAGATCTGTCCCTTGGTCTCAGTGGGCTGTTTCACCCTTACCCGGAGCCAGAAGTTGAGGTTCATAGCCTCGTTAATCAGCGTAAATGATCCGCTGATGAGCGCCTGCGAAGCGATGACCGCCGCTGCCGTAGCGACGAGGATACCTGGCAGGAGGAACCAGTGGGGCATCATCTCGAAAAAAGGATTGCGCCCCGTCATGACCGGGCTGTCCTGGTGCAGCAGCCAGGCAGCCTGCCCGGCATAGTTGACCATGAGACAGATTTTCACGAAAGCCCAGGTGATCCTGATATTGCGCCGCCCGCAGTGCCCGAGGTCCGAATACAGGGCCTCCGCCCCTGTCGTACACAGGAAGATAGCACCCAGCAGCCAGAACCCGCCCGGGTAGCGCACCAGCAGATCGTAGCCATATTCCGGGCTCAGCGCCCTGAGCACGCCCGGGTATTTCGTAATCTGGCTGAGCCCCAGCACCAGCAGCATCATGAACCAAAGCGCCATCACAGGCCCGTAGGCCCGGCCTACATGCTGAGAGCCGAACCGCTGGAAGAAGAAGATACAGGAGATCAGCGTGACCACGATCGGCACTACGGAGATATCCTCCAGACCGGGTATCATAGACAAGCCCTCGATGGCGGAAGTCACGGAGATGGCAGGGGTAATGATCCCGTCCGCCAGCAGGGCCGCAGCGCCGATCATGGTGGGCACCACCAGACGGGGCCCGTACCGGCGCACCAGCGCGTAGAGCGAGAAGATACCACCTTCTCCCTGGTTGTCCGCCTTGAGCGTAAGCCAGACATACTTGACGGTCGTCTGGAAGACCAGGGTCCAGAAGATACAGGATACCGATCCGAGGATCAGGGTCTCGTCGATCGTGCGGTTGCCGATCACCGCCTGCAATACATAGAGCGGGCTGGTCCCGATATCGCCGTATATGATACCTAGTGCGATCAGCAGCGACGCTGCCGTGACCTTGTCTGTATGACCCTGTTTGCCTTCCATGAGCGGGACGCCATTATAGCTGCAAATGTATACCGGATTCCATAGCGCGCCACTCCGCAGGCAGAAATCATTTTTACACAGGCACCAAACTGAAGGTCAATACATTAGCACAGCCGGTCAACGTCGGCTATTTGAAGCCCATACCCACGCCGATACCGCCCCAGCCGGGCTGGAAGCCAGCACTCCTTGTAACCAGTGGCGACCAGTGGACCTGTAGCATTAATCCACGGCCGCGCGGCTGATAGCGATAACCTACCGTGAAAAAACCACCCGCCCAACCAAAACCATTCCCAACAAAATCATCGAAACGAGACTTGAGAACACCGTATGACAACCAACTGTATACCGGCAGCACTCCTGCACCCGTCACTATAGCATGCCGCCCGGGTCCGACCAGGTAATTGATCTCAAGCGGGAAGATGAGCATACCTTCCTTCGTACCAGGCTCATCGAGCCAGGCGCCGCCGCCGATACCCGCCCGGAAACCAGCTCCGTCCATTCTTCCCTTTTCAAATCTCATGTCAAAGTTGATCCCCAGTACGATAGGTGCGCCCAGACCTTCCAGATAGATATTCTTGTGGTATGTAGTGGCAGGATCGGCCGCCTGGGCCGTCAGTGCATAACCAGACAGCAGGGCGACCACGAAAGAAAGACAAGTCAATAGTCTGGAAGCGGGCATAGTTGATGATTTCAGGGTTTTGAAAATGAAGTGCCGGGTACCGGCTGTCCAAAATAGGCCGTTCCGGGCAATTAACCAATTACCGGCAGCATAGCACGGACCAACCACCGCCGCAAAGGCGCAACAAAATATATCCAATTGGAATAATCGCCTGTTATTATACCCCCAAGGGATATATGTTGCATTCTACAGGCCACTGCCTTTTTTCCCTTAAATAAACAACTGGTCTGACCCGGAAGCAAAAACACGTATTTCTACCTGGTCAGAACAGGCGGTTCTACGTGTAAGATCTCCCGGTCCCGCTCCCTAAATTTGTCAGGACAAGCAACCTTAAAAAATGCAGCGCCCTCTATGAAAGGCCTTTCAGTCCGGCCGCTTTCAGATACCAGCCTGCAATAAATATAACCGGCCGTTGTCCCCGGGGAAACGGCTAAAGACAAGAAGAGCGGACAAAAGTAGTCTGTCTTCGACGTGGTGGATGTGCCTGCTGCTTAAAATGCAGTGCTTCAGTGCCGTAAAGCTGAATACAGGTCTTGCGCCATATCGGCATGAGTGGTGGTCGTCTCGAGGGGGAGTACGACTACTGCTCATGCTTTTGCTCATCCCCGGACGGACCGTTTACACGTCCGGGCAAGCGATAGACCAATCCCGCAGAGAATGCCAGGCCGCGTCCGTTGAATACAGGCGGCGAATAGCGCAGCGGGCCGCCGACGGCGGCGGGATCAAAGTTGATCATCCACCTGCACTCCACGCGTATATCCAGCCTATGCGAGATCCGCCAATGACTGCGGGCCCCTATTTCCGCGATCAGGCTGGCCCTGCGGGCGCTGTGCACTGTGTCCAGTATATACCATCTTGGCGGTACGGACCTATTCAGCGGATAGGTATACACTCCAAGGCTATCGTACCGTTCACTGGTATAAAGGCCGGCGCCTGCCCCGGCGAAAAGACCCAGGTCGAATCCTCCTTTGGACAGCACTTGCCTGGTCGTCGTCAGGACGAGACCTACCTGTTCCCTGGTCACCAGGCCCCGTACGATCTCGTGCGAAAATCCCGTCTCGGCGGGCAGGAAGATATGCGAGGAGAGATGATGCTCGTATCGGGCATAGAAAAGCGATGCTTCCAGGGAAAGAAGTTTGTCGGACAGGATACCCGCTGAAATCCGCAGCGGATGCCGGATAACTGTTTTGGATCCGGGTAATTCCGTCACCCTTACACGGTAAAAATCAGTCGTCCCGTACAGGTTGACGCCGGTCTGCACGGCGATATAGAACCGATCCCTGTCCTGGGCCGAAAGAAAACCCGGTAAAAGCAGACAGCACAGGACCGGCAGACACCAAAAACACCTCTTCATACGCTGGAAAATATCTTCATGCAGAGCCCATTCCGGGCTGGAGGCGGCAAAGATGGTTATTTCCTTCGATTCGGTTTCAGGCGGTATGGGAACCCTGCAACTTGCAGGTGTCGCGAAAAACCCGTATCTTTTAAAGATAGGCCTGTCTCAACTTTGATGAAAAAGCGTGGCCTTGAGAGCATGAGCGGCAGAGTACCGATAGAAACTCAGCACAAGAGAAGAGTATCAAAGGAGAGTAGTAGCGTATAGTTGCCCTACAGCTGGCGGTTATTTAAGTCCAATAAATAATTGGCTATCCTTTGTGTTTCGACTTCTGAGAATACAGGGCTGAAATAATCGAGATAAGAGATCAATTCACTGAGGGTCAAAACCTTGACGTACTGCCACTCTTCTCTGGGCCTTTTATTCATAAATACGACAATGTTCTTTATCGGAATTTTCCTGTTTCCCCAGTGATGTCTGTCAACGTGTAAATAATAATGGGCCGTCTCGTTGTTCAGCAATCTGAACAATGCCAAACCCGCTCTTCTGATCTGCCTGACAGGTGAATACAAACTCCAATCTGCCATCGATATTTCACTCCAGTTTTTTGTCTCAATGATGAAAACTCCTGAAGGACCAACAAGTATATGGTCGATCTGGACTGATCTGATATAGTCATTCTCCTGCCTGTTGTAAACAGGCTTCGCAAAAGAAACTCTAAAGTCATTTATCAGGTGATACTCGTCCGGCAGGAGCTCCAGCGTCCTGACCACCTTTTCTTCTCCCAGTGCACCATAAATGAAAGGTTTCAATTCATCTATGATGGATTTCTTTCGATCAAGTTCGGAGAGAGATGACTGACAACTCTGTCTTACCGCATCATCAAATTGGGAGATTATATATTCATACCTCTTCTCTTTGACTTGACGAAGGGCAAGCTGTTTATTTAAGGATCTCCGAGCCCTGAAGCTCATACTCTGCTCACTGTATTTGATCTTTACCAGGTAGTAAAATCGTTCAAAGTGTACGATAAATCGCCGAAAGTAATTCGTCGCGGCAGAAGGTTGCAAAGCGCTTAGTCGTTGCCTCAAAGTATTGACACGATCATTCAGCTCGGTTTCCGACCGGGACTTATGTTCTTCTATTGATCTTGCCAGTTCCTGAGTCTCAGAATAGAGCAGATTTCCTTCTTCCTCAATTGAATCTTCATGATGAGATATGATCTGTTGCCGACGGACCGGATAGGAATTCTGAAAATCAATCACATCCCTCAGCGATCTGAAGTCATGAATATCATTTCTTTCTAAATGCGACTTTAAGCTCGTCAGCGAACCAATGGGATTATAGATATTACACATTCTACAGGAAGCTAGATAGTGACTATGTTGCGGGTGTCGGACGGGAGCATCTCACCTGCTGCAAACCCTCTGTTACTTTTTCATCAGCCATCTGATCGCCGCTTTGACCTTTTCGTCATCCGGCAGATCGTCAAAGTTGTCTCCCCGATAAACGATCACGTCGGGATCTACCGCCGTCTTGTATATATTCCTGTCCCTATCGGCTACGTAGCTGGTCGCAAAATTCAAAACCAGGTTTGGAGCAAATTGAAAATAACCATTGGAGGTCGTGTACCCATCCGCTGTCGGCTCACCGATAAAAACCGTGTTTGGTCTTCCCTTAAAGGCAATCGCCACCATACTGCCGGAGCTTTTGGTGACCGGTCCGATAAGCACGACAACCGGCGCCGTTGTCAGCTCATTTGCCTGTTTGACTTCCACATCCGTAGCCCGGTAGCCGCCAATTACAAAGTTTCCGTCTTCCATCTCCCAGGTTCTGACGACGTTGTCATCTATATCCGTTTCATACCCTACGACCCGGTCGCCCAAAAACAGGCTGAGCCCGGAGAGCATCGGGTATATATTCCCGCCACCATTCAGGCGCAGGTCAATTATAAACCCTCTTTTACTTCTACCCGATAGTTTTACGATACTGTCGGCAAGTGACTGCGCAAAACCGTTTATCTGTACCTGGTCAAATGCCTGGATGGAGGGAACCCGGATATAGCCGATTTCATCCCCGATGATTTCAGTATGGATCTTGTTCGTCCCGGCAATCGATCTGTCGTTCAAAGGCTTTAACCATACCAGTACCGAGTCCTCGAAACCTGCATAATGACCATAGTATTCGTTGTCGAGGAATATCTGCGAGTGAACGTCATTCAAACTTCTTAATACAGCCACAAAGCGGTTCATTGTATCCTTAAGTGATCCTGCCGTGGCTATTTGCTCACGGAATGTCTTGTCCACCTGGTCCCACTCTACTGTGTTTCTCAGGATTGAATTTGACCTGATAAATACATAAAGACTGTCTGCCGGGACAGGAAACTGTCCAAAAGAAACAGCATGTGCACTCAGCAGGAATATAACCGCTATCAACTTTTTCATATATGTCCGTTTTTTTTCGACATCATGGCATCACAGGCTATCCCAGAAGCCCCAGAACAATTTAAATCCATACTGCTTCTCGTACATCCTCTTCCGCCGGTCTACCTCTATGGGAGCGATATGGTACCTGGCACGCAATGAGTTCACTTGCTCGTCCGGGCACTTGATCTTATCGATCGTGCTGCTCAGCAGTCTATTGCCAATCCTGAACACACCGTTTTCCTTGATCAGCTTCGGGCAATTGTCGAATATCGGGTTGTAACTTTTGACCTCACACTCGCACTGCCTGTCATAGAGGAGTCCAAACTCCCGGGGATGCAGGTTGCCCCGGGCAATTTCCTGCAGCATGATCTCCTTCAGTTCCGAGAATGAACACCGGCGGTGATGCAGCGGAAGCAGGATCAGGTGATTGGACAACAACTCATCCTCCGTAGTGTAATGAGCGGATAGCTCCGGGATCGGCCCGACACGCTCCGCCAGGTCCGGTTCGCTTCTTCCGGCTTCTGCAAAGATCGTCGCGCAGTTGATACCGACTACGCGGTTGCCCGGGAATCCCAGCCGCCTGATCCTCGATTTCAGATCGATCATGAAACGAAGGGAATAGACCTCGTAGCCATCCCTGTTCTTCCTGATCTGCTCCTCGATCCCGAAATCGTACAGCCAGCTCAGGTAGCCGAGATCGAGGGAGGACAGGTATTGCCGCCTTACAGCCGCATATTCCGCTGTCCGCTCGTAGGCTTCCAGTTCCGGGATGATGCCGGACTCCCTGAACAACGGGATATACCCCAGGTGACTACTTTTCAGCCCGAACCTCAGCCCCTTGTATATGTACGGCCTGAAGTCCCTCCGGCTATAGTATGCGATCTGCGCGGCATTCACCAGGTCGTGCACATAGTTGAAACTGAAGCCCTCAAATGCCTTGTCGTAATAGTAAAGGCAGCTATCTGCGTTTTCACCCAGGTAAAATGCGATCTCCGCCCTGCAGATGAGGCTATGGTACTGCCGATAATCCTCTGTATCACCAGGTCGGTCCTGCGCTTTTGTTGCGAACAAACCTGCCATAAAAAACACAGGTATCCAGGCTGTCTTCATATGCGATCGATTCATCCCGTAAGCTACGCAAAGGCTGTCATGATCAGAAACAGGATGACAACTATACATTGCCAACCCAACCGTTTCCAAGGCACTGGTCTGAAATACTGCGCAGTACAAAAGAAAAGGGCTGCCTCAGCACTGAGACAGCCCACTATATCGCTCACGATCGGCCGTATTCATTCTTCCTTCCTGGCCGGTTGCTTTTGCTGTTCCTGTCGCCTCATTATTTCCTCATAGTTTTCAAGCTGCTTACCCAGTTCATCCAAGGGAATCTCGTGATTGGGCGGTGAGCCTATCGCGTCATTGATATCCAGGACCTTCAGTCCTGCGCCATGACAGATGATCTGTATATCCGTTCCCAGCAGTACATCATCCGCCGGGTTGGGAGTGTCGTTATCCTCCCAGAAACCGACCGTCATTATCACGCAATTAGCCCCGGAGAGTGTCACAGAAGCAGTGGTCCACACCGGGTATATCCTGGCAGAAGAGACGTTTGATATAAAGCCCAGGCACAATAAAATACAGAGCGTTTTCATGTCTTCCCGGTTTATAGTTTTACGAATTTATATGTGGCGGTGTTCTGGTTTCCGTCGGATATGACCAGCAGATACATGCCCTTTGCCAGATCGGTTACATTCAGTTGCAGGACATCGTCCTGTCGACGTCCACCTACCGGTACCAATTGGCCATCCATATTGAGGACATGGGCCTGCAGGTCACCCGTTGCCTGGGCAGAACGCAACCTTACGTTTAGCACACTCTGTACAGGATTTGGATACAATTCCGCATCTATTGTTTGTGCTGCCTCCCCGACATGGCGTATTGTTTCTGCATGAGGCATTTCCTTTCCACCCAAACCCAAGCAACCACCCACCGCAGCGGCAAATGTTCCGAGAAGGACATCATCCGAGAGGTTCTGTGCAGTACCGTTATCGGAATAGATTCCATAGATGATGATCTTGCAGTTGGTTCCTTCTACATTATGTACAGAATGGACCTTGGGATAGAGAGCAGCACTCAGACTTGTCGCTGCGAATAACAGACCCAGAACAGAGGCGGTTATTTTGCTCATGGAAATTGGCTTAAGATTGTTCGATTAAACAATGCCACATCGGCGACAAATCTAATTAATGCCATATTTGCCTGCAAGCGTATAAATACGCAACCATATGCGTAAATATACGCAATTTCTTACGTGAAAATCAATATTTTCATTTACGAGGGAACCAAGGTGCCTCAAGCCTCCTGTCGATTGCCGGGCCTTTATTTTTTGAGTTTATGCTCAAAATAGTGGATCAACCTGTGATGCAAAGGGCTGATTATCATCACCAGGATAGCCGAGAATATGGACGAGACCAGTATATCGGACAGATGCAGCAGGTGAGAAATCCAGTGCAGGATATAATGCTCTGCGGTATTGTAGACCAGGATCAGCAGGACAAAAATGAAGCTATTTACGATCGTTCTCTTCACGATCACACCGGTATCAAACGAGTCAAAGAAAAATATACTCATCGTAAAAGCGCCCAGTAAAGCAATGACCGAGATGATGGACAATACATCGCCTACAGCCTGTGTCTCACTGTCTTCGAGCGGAAGCACTACACTGATCAGGTATACGACAAAATAGATGATCATCCCCCACAGTATCCAGAGTATCTTATTCTTCTCCGAATGATCACTTTGCTTCAGGTTCGTGTACATGAACACTATGCCTGCCAGCAGAACAGCCAGAAACAGCATATCATAGGCATATCGAAATGGCACTAACAAGCTTATGATGCACAAGACCGGCACAATTATCCAGACCCTGGGACTCAGCATGGCCTTGACGACCCGCTGAAATACCCTGGTTTTGAATGTTTTTTCAACATCGGAAAAGGTGATCGACCTGGGGAAATGCTGCAGGGTCTTCATCAGCAGTACCGTCGTGAAAGAGATCCGAACGAGTTCGATAAGCCTGAAAACCGTGGGATGAAAAACGTCTGAAAGCACCTGGATGGGAGGTATAATGCCCACAAACAACAGGAACAGGGAAAACATCAGGTTGGCGTAGCTTGCTTTCGCCTTCCAGAGTATGACAACTACAAAAACCGGCTGAAAGGCATAATAAGCCATGTTAAACAGATAAGAGAGCCGATGCAGAAAGTCTCCACTCCTATCTGCGGACAAAAAGATTCTTTCAAACGTGATGGCCCATAACACGACCACTATCACGGCGAACGTGAAGTCGACAGCTTTGAAAATCCTTAGTTTGTCTCTGTATGCCGGTATGGCCGGTATTGATTCGGGGCTTGACATAGTGGTTGCATTTTAAGGCGCTACCGTTCTTATGAAGGCACAGTCCAAATCTAACAATAAGTTTTACATGAAGAAGCGCTTCACAGACCAACCCGGGAAGCCGTTGCAAGCAGTTCGGGCAATTATCCGCTTTTACTCAATGTGCTCGTTTGTTCGTCCCAGTACTTCAAGTACATCATTGGCCATTACTATATGCTTTCACTGCTTGGTAAAGCGAGGTATATGGTCGTATCTGCTTCATGCTCCGCCAAATACTGATCTGTAAAATTGAATGCTTCTTCTGACTTGCCGTTGAAGTTGATATGCGGATTGATAGTTGCTGTGATGTTGATTTCTAATGAATCCAATGCTTCACATACGCTTAGTCTTAGTCAAAAGTATTCAATAGTGGGACTTTTCAATGTAGTGTCTGTTTGCAACAACAAACAGCACTCCGCGGCTTTGCAACGTTGCGGACTTCGTAACGAAGTTGTTTCCAACTACGAAAAACTTCTTGCGAAAGTTAGACGTGAATTTATCGCATAATTCACTATCTCACAAAGCCGATGTTATTAGCTTTTTTTACAAAGCATGATTTTTAGAAGTATATATTCTGTCTATAGCTAAAAAAGAAAATACAAGTCCTATCAGTAAGATAAAAGATCGAACCCAATTCATCGAACTCCATTCCGATGATAATCTTTTTAATGTTTCTACATCAGGAATCGGGTCAGAAAACATTATATCAGTCCTCGGATGGAAATAAGTAAAGGCTAGTATATCTCCGGTTATATAGCACATCAAAGCAACCCCAAGAAGTAGTCGCACTCTTTTACTATTTCTCCAAAATATAATCAAAGAGAGCAGTGTTAAAAACTGGGATGCCGGTGAGAAAATTTTAAAAAAATCGCCAGGGTTAGTAAACTTAAAATACTCTTTTCCTGCGATTATAGAATCAGGAATATTACTATCGGTCGCAACAGCGATGACTATCGAATTAAAAATATTTGCGAATAAAACCCCACTCGCAACAGCGACTGAAATAAATAGGATTATTTTTTTCATATTTAGTCAATATATTTTATTCAACACGTGATAAGCCTCTCTTATATGCGCAGCTTTTTCACACATAGAGCTGCATGTAAGAGTTTGTCTTGTAGACACTTAACGAGGTGAATATACTATTTTCCTGTTACGTGTTCTGTGTAAATCTTCTTAGATTCATCGCAGCAGTTAATGGCCAATACGGAAACAGTTGATTCGTCTGATTCTACTTTCCGAAGCGTAAAACACCGTGATTACTTTGTCCTCCGATACAACTGGCAAAATTAATGCAGCACCTCACTTCTGCCTCCTGCACCACTCCAGTATCTGCGGATAGAGCTCCGCGAACGTCTTGCCGGGATATTCATCGCGGAGCCGAAACAACGGCGTATTGAAGGTTTCAAACCATAGAAAGCCCCTGGACTAGATTATATACCCCGCCTGTTGCAGGTGGTAATGTCCCGAAGTTGTTGTATGTGCAGTACTCCACGTCTTATTCTTTGTAATCAGCCCCTGGACATGGCGTATAACGGTTCGGGGCTTGGCGATAGTGGCGGAGACAGAAGCACAAGCTACTTTTATCTATCAAATTGTAAAAAAATGACTTATTCAGCGATATAACTACTAGCCATAAATTTTTTCACTTAAGCTAATATTTGACCAAACAATTGTTACATAATAGTATCATTTTTCTCATTCCGGCTGTTCTTCTTTTTTAATTAGTTCATTTCTTACAGTATCTATAAAGTATAAAGATCCTTGGTATAGTTTGTATATTTCCTCTGCTGTCTTGTCAATCACAACTTCGGCAAAATTTTGATGAACCATTCTATTCCTCTCTCGGCCAATCTCTAAAAACGATTTGATTGCTTTGTCAAGATCTTCATCTTCTTTTACTCTTTGTGACATTCGAGTTTTAAATTCACCTCCGAATAAGCCGAAAAACGCATTGGCATTTGCTGATTCCCAATTGAAATAAGTATGATATTGTCGACTAACAGCTTTTTGTTTTATAATTTCTATAACTAATTCATTGTTATCAGTATGTGATTTGGCAAATTCGATAACAGTATTGGATATTTCCTTTTCAAAAAAACTTGCAGATGAAAGCAATATTGTTTTGCGGAAGCTATTTTCTGCCTCGGTAAAAAAAGTAATCTCTTGTTGACTTTTCAAATAATCAATTAACAAGTTTCCACTTTTATACTGTTCATCTATTATTGTTTGACTGATATTTGTCATTAACTTAAGATTTCTTTTGCTAATTTCAATCTATCTTCAACATTTGCCTTGCTAGCAGTATTACTTTGCGTTGATTTAAGAAAATCAAGATTGTTTTTTAATTTTTCTATATTCTCAACTGTAGTTTCTTTTATATTTAAGTCTTTCCTTTTTGCTGCGTCTTGACATAGAGCAACAAAAATTGACTCAAAAACTGTAATGCTAAATTTACCTGAAACTGAAATGAATGCTTTTGGATTTATATCAACAATATAGGTGCAAAATGCCTCAAATAACTGCTGAAAATATGGTAATGAATCAGGATTAAAAGCCTTTGATTTTTTTGAAAATTGATTTAAAAATCTAGTCATTGAAGGCGTATAATTCTCTGAATCTAATAGCATAGCAAATCCTCTTAAAAGAATTTCTACATCCTTCATATGAATATCGGGTCGGACCTGGCCTAATAGGACTCTCCAATTTTGATACATATTAATGCTGTAAAGATTATTATAAAATTTAGAGTGATACAAACTTGTTCTTATTTCCTGTGCCTTAAGAACAACTCCACCTGAATTTAATCTGTTGAAAATCTCGAACATGGCTGAATCGTCATCAGTAGGAAAATTTTGTTTAATCATTATATTCCTGACGGTACGCATATCAAAACTGCTTTTAAACTCTCCTAAAGTGGCGTAGTTCAGTCCATGTAATTTATTCTTTTCATTTTGTCCTGGCTCATTCAATTTTAACTTAAATCCATCAAAAAATTCATCATTATGAAGAACATCTTCTGGAAATTTGCCGTTTTCATCAAATATTTGTCTTAGTTCAAATCTTTTTTCCTTCTTAGGGAATCTCATTTTGGTAAAAAAATACAAGGTCAGTAATCTTTGTTGACCATCAATTACTAAATAGCTATTTCTGCCTTCTTCATATAGAAAAACTTGAGGAATTGGAAGTCCAATTATTATTGATTCAATAAGTTTAGATGCTCTTTTAATATCCCAAACATAATTTCTTTGAAATCCCGGAATTCTAAATAATCCCGATTCAATAAAGTCAATTATGGTTTTGGTGTTAAAATCATTTGGTGTTGAAGTAACATCATATTCTCTAAAAGAATAACCTGTTCCTTCTTCACTGTCATCTTGATACCAATTTTGTTCTGTAACTTCTTCAGTTTCTTGTTCCATACTTTTTCATTGTAATTTTACAGTGTCGTTGATTTATGTTTTCCGTTAATTCGCTTATATGCGCAGTTTTTCACATAGAGCTGCATGTAAGAATTTGTCTTGTAGACCCTTAACGAGGTGAATATACTATTTTCCTATTACGTGTTTTGTACAAATCTTCTTAGATTCACAGCAGCAGTTAATAGGCAATACGAAAACAGTTGATTTGTCTGGTTTTACTTTCCGAAGCGGAAAACATAGTGATTTCTTTGTCCTCCGATACACCTGGCAAAATTAATACAGCACCTCACTTCTGCCCCCTGCACCATTCCAGGATCTCCGGATAAAGCTCTGCCACCGTCTTGCCGGGATGTTCATCCCGGAGTCGGAACAACGCTGTATTGAAGGCTTCAAACCGTACAAAGCCCCTGCGACCGGCGTTCATCTCTACCCGGTTGCGGATCACATAGTCCGCCGTCTTTGCATCGTAACGCTCCCTGACCCAGAGGCAGAACAAAGCATGGGTCATATACTCGTTGAACACGGAGAAAGGGGTGTCGTATATACCGTTGTTTATGTCCGCTTCCACCCAGATATCCGATTTGAAGATATCTTCGATCTCCTCCCAGTATTCGGAGCTGGTGGGGTTGACATAGTTGTGGTCGATCTCCGTGAACACGATGCCCGACATCAGGCCCTGCTTCTCCATGCCGGAGATCTTCCGGAAGCCGTCGAGGTGCTGGGCGTCACAGATGAACATCAGCGTCTCCGTGTAGAACGAATACGTGCTGTCGGTCGTCAGCATACCGAGGTATTTCTGCGTGCTGTGTGATCCCAGGATCAGCGGTGAGAAAACGATCTTGTAGGCATCCACGCGGATCGGGAACTCACGCTCGAGCCAGTCCCACATATCCTGTACAGGCAGAAGCTTCTGTACCTGCCTGCTGTTGGATGCATAAAACCGCCTGTTGGCCTTGTAGAAAGCACGGAACCCGGACTTGTCCGCGAAGTCCTGGATCAACGCCAGGTTGTCGGAAAACGGGTTGGTGAAGTTCTGCCAGTCCTTGCCAAAGACATAGTTGTACTGCTCCCCTTTCACGATCCGGCCATCCCTGAACTCGTACATATAGCTGTTCTCCCTGAACTCATAGTACTGCTGGAAGTAGTCGGAGTCGGTCGTCACAAGCTTGTCGAATACGGGGTGATCGAGGTAGGGCCTGAAATGCTTCTCGACCTTCTTAAAATATGCGGTGTTCTTCTGGAGATCCTTTGCCTTGCGACCACTCGGGGACAGCGTCCAGATGACATTCGCCAGTTCATAGACTTCGGGGGTCTCAAAGGAGATCTTCTTCTGGTTGGCCAGTATATATTCGTTTGAAAAGTAGCTCGGAGTAGAGTTGAACCTGAACACGAGTGTCTTCCTGCCGCCGGGAGTTTCTACCGTCACATAACTGTGCCTTTCGTACGGGTAGTTATCGCCATAGATGCGCAGCGTATCCTTCCCGATATATGCCGTCATCACAATGCCTATATACGAATCCGTACCAGGGCTGATGGTATCGGATACACTCAGGTCAAGCGACAACAGCTCCGGGAAATTCGAATACCGGTACTGGATGATATTCGTATCGGTGTGATAGATCTTCGGCAGTGTCTCCACCAGTGACTGCCCGGAAATCAGGCTTATATGGAAGACGAATATGAACAAAACCGGTATACGCATCATGAGTACCTGTTCTTTTCCTGTTTAGAGTGAATCCCGATCCTTTCCAAAAATTCCCTACTTCTTTCCCTGCTCCTTCGCCCAGGAGTCCTTCAGCGATACGGTCAGGTTGAATACCTTGCGGTCCGGTGTGCTGTCCGGGTCTACCGCAAAGTAACCCTTGCGGATGAACTGGAAGTGACCGCCCGTCTCCACGTCCGCCAGGGCCGGTTCGATATAGATCTCCGGCAGTACCCGCAGCGAATCGGGGTTGATGAAGTCGATGAAGGTCTTGTCCTCGTGCCCGTCGGGGTTTTCGTCGAGGAAGAGCCGGTCGTACATCCTCGCCTCCGCCGTACGTGCATGTGTGACGGATACCCAGTGGATCGTCCCCTTGACGGAGATACCGGATGTATCCTGGCCGCTGCGGCTCTCGGGGATATAGCTGCACAGCAGCTCCGTCACCTGGCCGTCGGCATTGTAGACCGCCTCGTCGCAGCGGATGATATAGGCGTGCTTGAGCCGCACCATACCGCCCGGCGACAGCCGGAAGTATTTCTTCGGCGGGTCGGCCATAAAGTCCTCCCGCTCGATCCACAGTTCCCCGGAGAAGGGGACCTGGCGCGTGCCTGCGCCGGCATCCTCGGGATTGTTCTCCGCCTCCAGCCACTCCATCTGCCCCTCCGGGTAGTTGGTGATCCGCACCCGTACCGGGTCCAGTACGGCCATCATACGCAGCGCGTGTTTGTTCAGGTCCTCGCGGATGCTGAATTCCAGCAGGCCCACATCGATCACATTCTCCCGGCGGGCGATACCCACCCGCTTCACAAAAGCGCCGATGGCTGCCGGTGTATATCCTCTGCGGCGATAGCCCGATAGCGTGGGCATACGCGGATCGTCCCAGCCGGTGACATAGCCTTCGGTGACCAGGCGCAGCAGCTTGCGCTTGCTCATGATGGTATAGCTCAGGTTGAGCCGTGCAAATTCGATCTGGCGCGACGGGAAGATACCGAGATGTTCGATCAGCCAGTTGTACAGCGGGCGGTGGTTCTCGAACTCCAGTGTACAGAGCGAATGCGTGATCTGCTCGATGGAATCCGCCTGCCCGTGCGCAAAGTCGTACATCGGGTAGATGCACCAGTCCGCACCGGTGCGGTGATGCGCTTCCTTCTTGATACGGTACAGTACCGGGTCGCGCAGCAGCATGTTGGGGGCCGCCATATCGATCCTGGCGCGCAGCACACAACTGCCTTCCTTATGCTGGCCATCCTTCATCTCTTCGAAGAGACGCAGGTTTTCTTCGACGGACCGGGACCGGTACGGGCTGTCCGTACCCGGCTCCGTAGGCGTGCCCTTCATAGCGGCTATCTCTTCAGGTGTAGAGTGGTCTACATAGGCCAGCCCCTCGCGGATCAGTGTCAGCGCAAAGGCATAGAGCTGCGGGAAATAGTCCGATGCATAGTATTCCCGCTCCTCCCAGTCGAAGCCGAGCCAGCGGATATCCCGCTTGATGGACTCCACGTATTCCACGCTCTCGGTAGTCGGGTTGGTATCGTCGAAGCGCAGGTTGGTCTTGCCGCCGTATTTCTGCGCAATACCGAAGTTGAGCCAGATCGACTTCGAATGCCCGATATGGAGGTAGCCGTTGGGCTCCGGCGGAAACCGCGTATGTATGCGGCCTTCGTGCTTGCCGTCGCGGATATCCTGCTCGATGATCTCTTCGATGAAATTGAGGGACTCTTCCGTATGCATATATCTGTTGGAGGTTATAATCGGTTTGGAAAAAATGTATAGGGGGACCGGGCGGCTGTCTTACATCCGGTCCGGCATCTGTATGCCGAGCAGGCCCATGCCTTGCTCCAGTGTCTCGGCCACATAGCCGCTCAGGCGGACACGATAATCGCGTACCGCCGGGTCTGCAGCGCCGAGGATCGGACAGTCATGGTAAAACTTGTGGTATGCCTTGGCCAGTGCATAGCAATAGTTGGCCAGCTCGGACGGATCATACTCCCTGGCTGCCTGCTGCAGCACTTCGCCGTATTGCAGGAGCAAGAGAATGAGCTCGCGCTCGGACTCATGTATGGCGATATCCCCGACCGCAACGACCTGTCCGGCCGTGTCTCCTGCCGCCACCCGTCTCAGCACCGACCGGATACGTACATAGGCATTCTGGATATAGGGCCCGGTATGACCCTGCATATCCACGGATTCTTTCGGGTCGAAGATCATCTTCTTGCGCGGGTGCACTTTGATCATGAAGTACTTGAGTGCGCCCAGTCCGACCCGGTGCAGGATATCCGCACGCTCTGCCTCCGGCAATGCTTCGAGCTCGCCGCGCTCCGCGGCGACTGCCGCCGCTTCACGGGTGACTTCCGCTATGAGATCGTCCGCATCAACGACCGTGCCCTCGCGGGACTTCATACGGCCTTCTGGCAGCTCCACCATGCCGTAAGACAGGTGATAGAGAGCATCGGCATAGGGGCGGCCCATCCGCTTCATGGTCTCGAACAGTACCTGGAAGTGGTAGTTCTGTTCGTCCGCGACCACATAGACCATGCTGTCCACGCCGTATTCGCTGTAGCGCAGCTCGGCCGTGCCCAGGTCCTGTGTGATATAGACAGACGTGCCGTCGCTGCGCAGTACGACCTTGTGGTCGAGGCCTGCCTGCTCGAGATCTATCCACACGGAGCCATCGTCCTTGCGGTAGAACACACCTGATTCCAGGCCGGATGCGACGATCTCCTTGCCCAGGAGATAGGTATCTGATTCGTAGTAGTTCTTGTCAAACGACACGCCCATACGCGCATAGGTCTCACCGAACCCGTCGTAGACCCAGCCGTTCATCTGCTGCCAGAGCGCTTGTGTGTCCGTATCGCCGTTCTCCCAGCGCAGCAGCATGGCGCGCGCCTGCGCGCCGAGTGAGCTGTATGTATTGAAATATTCGTTTTTGTATCCTTTGAAGAAATCTGCCGGGGCCAGGTTCTTTTCATTCTTCTCCGCCAGCACGGATGCTGCTTCGCCGGTCTGCTGCCAGACCTGGTACTCTTCGCGCAGCTTCTGTTCGAAAAGCACGTAGTAGTCGCCTACGAAATGGTCGCCCTTGATGCCCGTGCTCTCAGGCGTGCGCCCTTCGCCGAACAATTGCCAGGCCAGCATGCTCTTACAGATGGCGATGCCCCGGTCATTGATGATCTGGGTGCGTATCACTTCATGGCCGGTCGCTTCGAGTATGCGCGACACCGACCACCCGAGCAGCATATTGCGGATATGGCCGAGGTGCAGCGGTTTGTTGGTATTGGGCGAGGAAAACTCGATCATCACCCTGCGTCCTGTCGGTTGGACACTGAATGGTCCGGCGCTGTACCAGGACTCCAGGCTCTGCAGCAGGGCGCCGTCCTTTAGTTCCAGGTTCAGGAATCCCTTGATCACGTTGAATCCAGCGAGCCAGTCGGTATGGGCCAACAGCCAGTCGCCTATTTCGTTGGCCGTGAGTTCGGGGTTCTTGCCGCTCAGCTTGAGCAGCGGGAATACCACCAGGGTGAAATCTCCTTTGAACTCCTTGCGTGTCTCCGAAATACCCAGTTGCCCGGCGGGCGTTTCCTTTCCGTACAGGGCAGACAGCCCCCCGGCTATATCCTGCG
This sequence comes from uncultured Saprospiraceae bacterium, assembly GCA_964537925.1. GTDB lineage: Bacteria > Bacteroidota > Bacteroidia > Chitinophagales > Saprospiraceae > SLDF01. Next base: position 105,345 of record CAZICV010000006.1, read on the forward strand.
CGATCTTTTCCTTCAGCAGCATCATCAGCTCCGTGTAAAAATGAGAACGTAAAGTTAAAAAAATGGGCCTTACCGAGGCGGACAAACGAAAAAGCTGAACCAGGTCGTGCCGTACTTGCGGATCTCGGTAAACTGCGGATGCTGCTCAAACTGGTGGTCCGGGTTGTGCTCCAGCACAAAAAGCCCGTCATCGGCCAGCAGGCCGCGGCCAAGTATCTCGTCCGGCAGGGTTTCCAACAGGCGCATACCGTAGGGTGGCCCGGCAAAAATGAAATCAAAGCGTTCCGTGCATTGGCGGACGAACTGGAATACATCAGAACGCACCACCTTCATCTGGTCGCCGATGCCCAGCTCCGCGATGGTCCTGCGGACAAACTGTATCGCGGGGCCGTGCTTGTCCACGTATACTACGGACCTGCACCCTCTCGAGATGGATTCGTACCCGTGGTTGCCTGTACCGCCGAAGAGGTCCAGCATGTCGATCTCCGTCCAGTCCAGCCGGTTTTCCAGGATATTGTACAGCCCTTCCTTCGCAAAGTCGGTGGTAGGGCGTGTCGGCCAGTTGTCGGCGGGTGGATGAAACCTGCGCCCTTTGAACTTACCCGATATGATCCGCATGGCGCCCGCTTGAATAAATCAGCAAAGGCCGGACCATATCCGGCAGATCGCTCAGGGCCAGCATACCGGGCAGGTCGATCTTGTGGACCGGGCCGTAGGCATACCGGATCTCCTGCAGCAAGCGGGAGTCTTCAGTGAGCAGGCCACTCACCAGGATGGCGCCCTCCTCGCTGACCGGGCCGTACCGCTGTATGGCTGCGCCGAGGTAGTAAAGCAGGTCCGTCTCTCCCGCGAGTGCAAAGCGATTGACAAATACCGGCTGCCCCTCTGCTCGTACGACCAGGTCTGCCGTATCGCCGGCTATGCCTGCCCAGATCGTACAGGAAGCCTTGCGCAGCCAGGGCAGCACCTGCCGCCAGGCATATCCGGTCTGGTGGCCAGTCTCCAATGCCGGGTACAGGTCCCTGCATACCGACAGCAGTGGCTCCGGCGCCTGGAAATGCAGCCTCAGCGATGTCTCGGCCAGGCCCATATACATCCCTGCCCAGCCGGACAGAGCAGGCAGCAGACCGCTCCTGAGTATATCTGCAGGCATATCGGAAGGCAGGAGAACGAATCCCGGATCGCCGCCGGTCAGCGTGACTGCGGCAGGTGCATGATCACAGGCGGCTCCGAACCGGTACAACAGGTCTCTGTAACTCTCTTCCGGGGACAACCAGTCGCAGCGATAGGCAGCTATCGCATGGCAACTCATATCAGGGGCCGTCATGATACAGTACAGCTCCTCCCCCTGCATGTGGATGTGCAGGGACAAGGGATCTGTCGGCGCTACAGCCGCCTCCGAACGGTAATGGTATATCTGGATAGGATTCACTGGCAACTTTCCTGCATCCCGGCATAGTACCGCACATGGCGGCAACATGCCGTATATTTGTGCAAAAGTAAGAATACTTGGAACATCCGCTGATACTGGCCATCGAATCCTCCTGCGACGATACATCCGCCGCAGTGCTGGCAGGAAGAAAGGTAATGAGCAATGTGATCGCGAGCCAGCTTTCCCACCGGCTGTACGGTGGCGTAGTACCTGAAGTGGCTTCGCGCGAGCACCAGGAGAAGATCGTGGCCGTAGTCGCCCAGGCGCTGGAGACAGCCGGGGTGGACAGGCGGCAGATAGAGGCGGTCGCCTTTACCCGGGGGCCGGGGCTGGCCGGGTCGCTCATGGTCGGCACCAGCTTCGCCAAAGCATTTGCACTCGCCCGGCGGCTGCCGCTCATAGAAGTGAATCACATGCAGGCGCACGTAGCGGCCCACCTGATCGATCCGCCGTTCCCGGAGTTTCCTTTCCTGTGCCTCACCGTATCGGGTGGCCATACGCAGATCGTGCTGGTCCACTCGCCGGTTTCGATGGAGATACTGGGCGAGACCGTGGACGATGCCGCCGGGGAGGCCTTCGACAAGACAGGCAAGCTGCTGGGCCTACCCTACCCGGCAGGTCCGGAGATCGACAAGCTGGCCCGCCAGGGCAATCCTGTGTACAGCTTCCCGATACCGGATATGCCGGGCTACCAGTTCAGCTTCAGCGGACTGAAGACGGCCATTCTTTATTTCCTGCAGCGTCAGCAGGAGCTGGATCCGCAGTTTGCTGAGAAAAACAAGGCGGATATCTGCGCTTCCGTACAGCACACGATCATACGGATCCTCCTGAAAAAACTGCAATTGGCCGCCCGCGAAACGGGTATCCGCCACATAGGCATAGCTGGAGGCGTAGCGGCCAATTCGGGCCTGCGCACAACGCTGCAGGAGCTCGGCCGGGAACAGGGCTGGCAGGTCTATATCCCGCAGTTCCAGTACTGCACAGACAATGCCGCCATGATCGGCATCGCCGCCTACTTCAAGTACCTGAGGGCCGACTTTGTCCTGCAGGATGTATCGCCGGATGCACGCATGAGCTTCTGACCGCGCCGATCCCGGAGACCGGGATCAACTGTTTAGTATATCCGATTTGAGCTGCTCGTACTCGGCATCGTTGATCATACCTTTTTCCTTCAGGCTGACCAGTTCCTTGAGCCGGTCGAGCTTATCACCTGAAGCGCCCGGCGCTGTAGCCGCTTCGGCCGGGGCGGCAGTCTGCTGTTTGGCGGTCTCTTCTTCGGCCCGGATATCCGTAGCGATCTTCTTGCCCTTCTCGAACTTTTCGTTGTACATCTTCCTGAGCCGGTCTATATCGAAGTCGAGTATGGTGCCGCCGGTTTCAAAGTGCTTTTTGAATACCTCACCTATGGCGTAACTGGACGCACCGGACAGCACAGACATCGTGACCCCGCCCAGTACGGACCCTATACCGGGTATGAACTTGACGGCCTGCGCACCCAGTCTCGCCAGACCGCTGCCTGTGAGCGCCGATATGATGGCCTTGCCGTCGTTTTCCCTGAAATCGATCTCGTAGACCTTGCACATCTGGCGGATCATATCAAGCTGGATCGCACTCACTGCAAAGAAATCAGCTATGGGCACGGGGATCAGCCCCGCTCCCATCGACCAGACCATGTGGTTGCGAATGATCTTGTCGGCCTCGCGGCTCTTCTCTTCCGGGTTCATCTCCATATCGGATGTATTTAGTGGGAAAGTTAACGAATAAACCCAAGTCTTGTACCCGCCGCATGGCTGGTAAACTCAGGCGCATACATACACTGGATCGTAGACACACCCGCGCTGAAGTCGCCCGCATGGAATACACGCAGCTCGTACTCCCATACATACTTGCCCGGCTGTACCCGATCTATGAAAATATCCGTGCCTGTATCCCGGATGCTGTGGTAGTAGCCCAGTCCGCCGCTCCAGCGATAGCCGCTGACCGTCTCCATCTGCTCCAGGCCGGCAGCATGCATTACACGCAGGTGCAGGTACTCCATCGACCGGTCTGCCTGCAGCTCTACACGGGCTACGAGCCGGTCCCCTACCTTCGGACTTACACCCGCACCCAGCGGCTGCAGCACAGGGCCTTTGTCCGTATCCCGCTTGATGTACCAGGTCTGCTGCAGCTTCAGGGGCGTACCCTCGAATGTCTTCACTTGATCCAGGTCTTCGAAGTACTGCACATACAACGCACCCCAGGCAGGTCCTTTGTTCGGGTTCTTCAGCCGTATCTCCGAAAAGTCGGGCATCGGCGACCCGCCCGCGTAGTCCTTGCGGTAGTAGCCTGTGCCTGCCTCCTGTTTACCTGCAGTCACCAGTTCGCCTCCCTTTGTCCGCACTTCCACCGGCGCCGTCTCAGACAGCCAATTCTCTCCATAGTGCAGGAAGGTATACACCGCTTTGGCCGTAGCCTTGGTCGTCTTCCAGTGGTTCGTCTGCTTGTTCTTCAGCAGCCATTTCTTCATCTCAGCGATCAGTTCATGTGACTCCGGCTGCACTTCCGAAAATGCTTCGATCAGCACCGTCTGCGTCTCTACCGGGTCCTCGTACCAGAACCAGCCCCTCGGCAGCTTCCAGTACACACCCAGCTCCTCCGTACGCACCGAACGCTCACGCAGAGAGCGGATGATCCCCTGAGCAGGGGCCTTGCGCAGGTTGCGGTGCAGCACCACGGCCGCCGTCGCCTGCTCCATGATACCGCGCTTCATCCAGTACTTCTCCGCCTGGCCCAGGTAGTAGTCCATGATCTTGCGCAATTGCTCGGACACCGGAAAGTCCTTGTAGTAGCTGCGCATCAGCAGGTAGTGCAGCGTCACTGCATCCAGGTGATCATCCTCCCACTTCGCTTTGCCCGCGGTCACCAGCTTCTCCAGCTCTTTGTACTGGGTCACTGCCCGCTCATCGGTATATGTCAGCGCCTGCAGGATCATCTGCCGGATGCGCTCATCCGAACGTATATCCTCCACGCCCAGCCGGTCCAGGTGGCCCCAGGATTCCAGGATCGTCTGCGTAATGTAACGGTCCGCACGACCTCCCTTGAACCACGGGAACCCGCCGTCCGGCAACTGGCGCTCCGCCAGCTTGTCGATCGCCGTCTGCCGCTCATGGCCCAGTTGGTTCAGGTCAAACAGCAGGGCGATGCGCTTGCGCTGCTCCGCCTCCGATGCCGCTGCCCGTACCCAGGGTGTCTCGCTCAGCAACACAGACTTCAGGTCAGGGTTCTTCTCCAGGTTACTCACCAGCGCATCCGAATTGCGCCACTGGTCAAATACAGCTTTCGTGCGCGGGTACTTGCGCAGTACCGATGCCGACAGGCTGTTCGCATAATACCGGCTGAATATCTGCTCCGTACACTCGTACGGGTATTCAGACAGGTATGGTAGCGCCAGTATCGCATACCAGGCAGGATTCTCCGTCATCTCCAGCGATACCTGGTGTATCCGCGCCGTAGCAGAGCTACGCACCCGCGCCACGGGAGACTCGCGGAACGTACGTTCTGCTCCGCCATTGACCCAGAGTACCTGCGACTCTGTCAGCAGGATGCGGTTGGTCAGTACAGGGAGTACACCCTCTTCGCCGTCGGTGTGTGCTCCCGCACGGGCATATATCCTGTAACCCAGCGTTCCCAGGTAGTCAGCCGGTATTTTTAGTTCCCAGGCAGCTCCTTTACTGCCACCGGCAGGTACGGACAGGTTTGTACGGGCTGTACTGCTTATGAAAGAATCCAGGGCGATACCCGAGACAGGATCGAAGAGTTCTATCCAGGCAGTAGCACTGAGTTCCTTATCCGTCATCGATTGTACGGAAGCTGCCACGCTGATCCGGTCGCCTTGTCGTACAAAACGCGGCATATTGGGAAATACCATCAGGTCCTTGCTGGTCTGCACGATCTCTTCCCTGAAACCCGTAGCCAGCTCCTTAGTATGTGCAAACAAAAGCAACCGCCAACCGGTCAGCGCCTCGTTCATCTTGAAACGGATCCGTACATTGCCCTGCTCATCGGTACGCAGGTCGGGGAAGAAAAATACTGTCTCCTTAAGGTTGGTACGCAACGCCGGAGGCAGTTGTTCTGCTTCAGGAGTTTGCTCATTGACCGACTCCTCGGCCGACGCATCAGCAGCCACTTTCGCCGATTCGGCAGCCGGGGGAGCGGCATTGCTTGCTTCCAGTCTCATGGGTAAATTAACCGATTGCCTGTCTTCCAGGAATACGCCCCCTCTGCGCGCATACATCTGCCACCCGAATTGTTCCAGGTAGAGCCGGAGATCAGGTATTACCCGCACAGGAGCGCCTTCGCCAGGGAGGTAAAACTCTACGTATGCACCGGTAGTCTGTGACTGCGGATACTGTCCCGACATGAATCCCCTTACGGGCATCCTGGAAGCAAACCGGATACCCGGCCAGTATTGTTTGACAAAAGCATCCAGCGAACGGTCGTACATGGCAGCCAGCAGCTCGGCGGCTACAGCATCCTTTTTGTGCCCGCTGATCTTCAGTTCCCAGGTTTCATCCTGCCCCGGCAACAATTTATCCCGGAAGCTGACCCACTCCAGTTGCAGGTCTTTGTTGGTAAAGGGAACAGCTATCCTCTCCGCCTGCTGTATCAGCGCGCCGTCGCCAGCGTACAAAACATGTACAAAGAAATCGCCCCGGTCCGTATCACGGACAGGCAGGTCGATGGAACGATAGGTATTCTTCAATGACTTCCAGCCCTTGTCCACGATCTTGCCATCCCTTTCTACGATGACCAATGCACAGGATTTGCGGACGGCAGAGCCGTAATAGAGACGCACAGTCTCTCCGGGCTCGGCTGTTGGCGCTGACAACAGGGACCAGACCGGCTTGACAAAGCCCTGCTTATTCTTCGTGGGATTGAACAGTTCGACGATACGTGTCTCACGTATTTCCCGGCCATCCTCATCCTTTAATGTCGCTACGATCTCGTAAAGACCCGTCGCCCAGTTCGTAGCAGGTATAGTGACTGCCGACCTGGAAGTAGCCGAAAAGACTTCCTTGCCCCGCTGCCAATTGGCGGGCAGGTGCTCCTCTTTGTATGGATAAACAGGCAGTTTTTTGCGAAACTCACCTTCCGTATAAAGATATTCGTCGGGCAACTCCCACACCCGGTCCCGGAGCGGGCGCTGCGGAGCTACCAGGGCACGGATCCGTACGGTCACATCTTTCTCTACGGCCGTTCCCTCGAGGTTGACCGCCTTGACCGGCAACTGTTTCCACTGGTCGGCCATAGCCCGCTCAGGGGCATCTATGATGACTTGGTAGCGGCGTTTACTCACCGGCAGGCTCTTCACGGCGCCACGCGTCTCTCCTGCATGATCGGTGATATCCGCACTGATCTGGAACTGGTAAACCGGGTCGCTGCCAAAACGGGCCGGAGATCCACCCACTGCCTCAAAAGTCACCGTGAATGCGCCGGAAGAGTCAGTACGCGCTATTCCCCTGGTGATCTCTATCTCCTCCGAACTGAAATGCGGCATCCGGTAATACCAGGGTATGAACGGATAGCGGACCTGCCTGGTGACCCTGAAGCTGACTTCTGCGCCATCCACAGGTGTGCCTGCAAACTTGCGTGCGTGACCTGTGACCGAAACCATCTGCCCTACTGCGAAAGCATCCCGGATCGTATCAAAACTGACTTCGAAGCTGGGCCGCTTGTATTCTTCCACCTGTATGCCCACCGACCCCATATTACCTGCCTGCAATGTAAAGCGTCCGGTCAGTCCACCGACCGGCAGTACAAAACTGCCCGATGCCGAGCCGAATTCGTTGGTCCTGACCTGTACCTGACTGAGGTCCTGGTAGTTGGCGTCTTTCAGGCGGATGTCCAGGTTCCTGGAAGACTGGATGACCGGCTGACCGCTGGTTGTCGTGCGCAATGCAACCACCTTCCAATACACTGTCTGCCCGGGCCGGTAGATAGCCCGGTCGGTAAAGAATACAACCTGCTCGCGCTGTTCCGTCCGCTCCTGGAAGGGGCGATTGTATATCCAGGGCAGGTACAGGGTATCTTTTTTATGGATGATCCGTGCAGCCGTGCGATAGTCCGGCATAGCAGGAAGGTCTGCGCTACCCTCCTTGTCCGTGCGCCTCGAACTGATATCGGCAGGCCTGTCCCACCGTTGCTCGTCGCGGTAGTCTCTCCATGTGCGCACCTGCACTTCCGCACCCGAAACCGGGCCGCCCCTGCGCTTGTCCAGCACATAGAGCAAAGACCCTTTCTCCCCTCTTTGCTGCGCATAGGCAAGATCCGTCACCTGGAAGAAAGCATATCCTTCCGGGCCGGAACTGTCCGTCGCGCTCAGGCGAAGGATATAAAATCCAAGCTCGAGCGGATCACATATCCATTCGGCCCGGTGCATCCGGAGATCATCATGTACGGGTAGTGGTTGTACTTTTGTAAGCACAGGTTTACCGGCAACCAGCCTGGCGGATTTCTCGATGTCCTGAAGCCGCTGCAGAGCCGTCCACTCCTCGTAGGCGACTTTGTGCAGGGTCAGGCGCGCAGATGCCTGGTTCTTAAAACTGAGCAGTACCGGGAATGCCTCCTTTGAGGAAGGTAATGAAGGAACCTGCAGTTGCAATGCACCGCCCTCAAGGCGACGCACCAGCTCGGCGCATTTCAGCGCACCAAACGAGCCGGGATAGGTCTTTATAGCGGATTTTGCCAGTTCGACCGCCTCTTTGTACCGATAGCGCAGCGCATGTGTACTGGTATCGGATATCACATAAGTATCTCCCTGCTCAGCCATGAGTCCAGCAAGCTCGTGGATCAGCTCTGCCACCGAAGGGTGAGATCCGCTTGCTTTTATATCTTTCTCCAGTGAGGCCATCAGTACCGGGTATACATCGCTGATATGGACCTGCGCGCGGGCAAACTGGTATCGCCAGAGATTGTAATAAACTGTTTTCTGCGGATGTCCCTTCGCCTCGGAAAGCGCCTTGTGAAACAGCAGCAGGTATTGGTCCCTTCTCGCCAGGGCCCCCGGCTCATCCTTTATACCCATCGCCAGGAAACCGGTCAGCGGGCCGATGGCTACGGAATCGGCTATACGGTATGTACGCGGATCCTCCGCAAGGAGCGACTCACCGGATGAGAAATAGTTCAATGCGCGTACCCACAGCAGGTCCCGCAAAGACGAAACGATCTCACCGGCATAAGCGCCTTCGCCGTCAAGCAGCATCCGTATATCCGTGAGCGGCAGATCTTCTTTCTGCGGCAGCTCCAGTGAAGCCCGGAAGTACCCGGCTATCCTGTCCAGGAATTCCTGTGAGGTCCACTGGTCCGGCGTGCCGGTATCCGTACGCTCCACACGGGTCCGCTGCCCGATACGCCACTGATCCTGCCGGTAATACTGATCATATACGGAAGCGAGTATGCTGAACAGGAGATAGCGCGATGCACCGGAAGACTGCTCCAATACCTGCTCCAGGTAGTGGATATCGGCATAGCTGTCGTGAGCCGGGTCCAGCCGGGCAAGCAAAACGGCCTTCAGCGCATGTGCCCGCACATAGGCAGCAGTCATCTGCCTGAGTTCAGGTCGGGCAAGCAGGCGGTCCACTTCCTGGTCGGCAGTCTGATAAAGCCCTCTCTGCATGAGAGAGTCAAGGCGCTTCCAGACTTCGCCGGATATCGTAGTATCTGCTTCCATTACCTGATTTTTGAGTTGGGTGGTTTGTGTCGTGGGTACAGGCTGTACAGAAAATACCAGCTTCAATACCAATAGGCTGAACCAGATCATATATGACAGATTTCTTAATGAACGAATCTACAGAACAGAAGATACAGAAAAGAAGATTATTTTTTGAACCTCCGCACATCTATTGCATCCGGAATGGCCTCTTTGTCGAGGAGCCGCCCCAGGATCGACCGTGCACACCAGGGCGCCAGGGAAGTCCCCTTGGTACCTAGCCCGTTCAATACGAGCAGACGACCGTCATAGCCCACCGGACCGACCACCGGTCTCCGGTCGCGCACGGCCGGGCGAATACCGGCTCGATGATCTACGATCTCATAAGGGACCAACAGTATCTCATCCAGTTGGGCGACGATCTCCTCGCGCCGCGAACGCTCAGGAAGATGATCCCGGGCATGCCAGGCATAGGTAGCGCCGGTCCAATAGGTGTAAGGCCCGATCCTGGACAGGAAAAAATGGTCTTTGTAGACCGTATGCAGATCATGATCGAGCCGTATGATCAATGCTTCGCCCTTGACCGGCTGGAACGGTATGTGACTCAACACAGGATCGGCAGCCGCACCTGCTCCGTCGCAGAGGATGACCCCCTCGTAGTCTTCCCCGTCATAACCGATACCGTCCTGGTGCGGCGACATCGTTCCGGGCAAAAAACTGTCTTCGATCAGCAGCCCTTCGGCGATCAGGCGATCGCGCCATATGCTCAGCAAAGTACGGATATCCACCTGGAAACCTCCTCTGATCTCCCCTATCCCTGCCGCAGGTCGGGCTATACCGGTCCACTCGCTCTGATCGGCTATATGGACATAAGGCATATAGGCCGGTTGATCCATACGGGCATACCAGTCGTTCCATTTACCCGCGTCATGTATGGCCCTGTGGATGATCCTGGGAGCCAATAGATCGGCGCCCATATCCGCCTCCAGCTGGCGGTAGACCTCGATCGCTACCTCGCTCAACTGCCCGAACTCCCAGGATAGCGTAAAAAACTTGCCGGTCACCGGATTGACAAGACCAGCAGCAGCAAAACTCGCGGATCGGTCGAGTCCGCTGTCTATGACCCTGAACGGATACCCACGCCGGTAGAGCAGGTAACTCAGCAATGTACCGGCAATACCCTGCCCCACGACCAGGTATGGCTTCATATATCCCGTTTTTGCGCGGCTTCCGCTTCAGCTCTCAGCGCTTTGGGCAATGAACGCACCACCAGTTCGTAAGAGTGGTCAACCCAGGACTGCAGCAGTTCATCCGGCAGGCCGTCTTCGAAGTATACAGTATTCCAGTGCTTCTTATTCATGTGATAACCCGGCTGCACCTGGTGGTATTGGTCGCGCAACTCGATAACCTTATCCGGGTCGCATTTCAGGTTGACAGAGAAGATATCGCTGTCAAGCCCCGTCAGGGCGAAGACCTTGCCCAGCACTTTGTAGACCAACGTCTGTTCGCCGAAAGGAAAAGTTTCCTCGACCCCGTATTTGGCCAGGCAGTACTCACGGAAGGATTCGATGTCCATACTGCGTAATTTGAGGTGAAAATTTTTACATTTGCGCCGGATTCAGATCCGATATGGTCCCGTAGTTCAATGGATAGAATAGAAGTTTCCTAAACTTTTGATACAGGTTCGATTCCTGTCGGGACTACTACCCGGAAAAAGCGCAGCCACTCTTGTCAGGATGGCTGCGCTTTCGTTTTTTGCATAGGGGGCTGACCTCTCCTGCTTCATTCATTTGCCGGAGGTGCACTCTTTTCCATCCTCATGTGCAGCATCTCTACCTTTTTGGTCTTGGGATAGACCAGGCGAAGCTCCCTGATGATGTTCTGCGCACCCGCGTATTTGTCAATGATAAACAGGATATAGCGCGCATCTACCATGATATTGCGACAGATACTGCGGTCATAGTTCAGGTCGCTCATCGTGCCTTCCCACACCCGGTCAAAGTTGAGACCGACCAGGTTGCCGTTGGCGTCTATGGCCGGGCTGCCGGAATTTCCGCCCGTCGTATGATTTGATCCCAGGAAACACACCGGTACATCCCCTGTCTTATCTGCATACTCTCCGAAGTCCTTCATTGCCCAGAGATCGATCAGCCGCTCGGGCACTGCAAACTCATAATCACCCGGGATATGCTTTTCTATGACGCCTGTCAGGTAGGTCCGGGGTTCATAACGTACGGCGTCGCGGGGCTCGTAGCCTTCCATCAGACCATAGGTGACCCTGAGCGTGCTGTTGGCATCCGGCCAGAAGCGCTTTTCGGAGAATACGGTCATCTGGGCCTGCATATATTCCTTCTGGCGGGCCGCTATCTCTTCCTGGAGCGAAGTAGCGTGTTTGGCCACGCGTTCATTATAAGTATCCATCAGCGATACGAAAAGTTTCACATAGGGATCTTCCTTAAGGGTCTTATAGACCACTTCGATCCCCTTGGTATCCGATTCGCTGAGGGCATTCAGCCGGGTAAGAATCGTACCGGAATAAAGCTGTTTCGTCAGCAGTTCGAAATCTCCGCCCGCCGAAGCGACCAGGTTGAGGAAGTAAGGGCTCAAATGCGCCCTGTCCACCTCTTCATAGAGTATGCGCAGAAGCGCCGTATTGACCTTCCGGTCTACAGCTTCGTCCATATTCTTGTAAAAGCCATCCAGTCCTGCGACCCACCTGGTCCATTTCTCTTCAAATGCGGCCGCCCCGTTGTTTTCGTACGTGCGCACCAGGCCGCTTGCCTGCCCGGCCAATGACATCAGGTCAATATTGCGGCCCAATATCTCGGAGAAATAATCCCTGGTAATTGCATAAGGTCTGAAAGCGGTATAAAGGCTGTCAAAAGCCGGCAGGAGATCGCCGTACGCTTTGCGCCACTTGCGTTTGGAGCGTACACGATCCGAAAAGTCGGCTTCCAGCCGACGCTTCTTATCCAGCGCTCCGGTACGCTCCAGGCCCTGGTTTTCGCCGATCCACTTCTTGTAAGCGTTGGCAATGGAAGCGTGTTTGGCCGCGTACTTGATCTTCACGGCGGGATCCGCACGCATGGCAGCGTCCAGTATGCGCAGAGCCTGATCCCGGATGCCAATACGTACAGGGTTGAGGTATTCCTTATTGAGCGCTACGCCTGCGGCAGGCAGGTACTGCTCCGTCCGGCCGGGAAAACCGAAAACCATCGTAAAGTCTCCCTCCGAAACACCGTCCATCGATATCGGGAGAAAATGCTTGGGCTTGAGCGGAACATTGTCTGCAGAATAGTCCGCGGGCAGATTGTCCTTTCCGGCATAAATGCGGAACAACGCGAAGTCGCCGGTATGTCTCGGCCATTCCCAGTTGTCCGTATCTGCCCCGAACTTGCCGATTGCAGACGGCGGCGTACCCACCAGCCGCACATCTCTGTAAGTGACCGTAACGAACATGAAATACTGGTTGCCGTAAAAGAAAGGGCGGATATTCACGTCCTCATGCTTTTGCCGGACTGCAGCAGCTTTGATTGCATCTATATTGGCACTGATCTTCTTCTGCTTTTCCGGAGCGGACATCTTGTCTTTCACACCTTTGAGCGCCGCTGCCGTGACGTCTTCCATCCGGACGATGAAAGTTGCCGTGAGGCCTTTATTGGGGAGTTCCTCACTCTTGTGAAAGGCCCAGAATCCCTGCTCCAGGTAATTCTTCTTGATCGATGAATGGCTCTGGATCTGTCCATACCCGCAGTGGTGATTGGTCAGCAGCAGCCCCTCCGACGAGATGACTTCTGCGGTACATCCTCCTCCGAACTGCACGATAGCGTCCTTGAGCGAACTCTTGTTGACACTGTATATATCCTCGGCTGTCATCTTCATACCCATACCCTGCATCTCCGACTCATTGAGTTGTTTCAGGAGCAAGGGCAGCCACATGCCCTCTCCCGCGGTAAGCAGGATGGAATGGAACAGGAAGAATACCAGTGAAAGTAAGAGGGAACGCAGCATGATCATTTCATTTAAAATTGTTCTGTCTGTAAAGGTAAGCAACGGGCCGAAGAATGAAAACCGACAGCTATACCTGTACGGCCCGGCGGACAGCCTGCGTACCGACCGCCCCGACCGGACGCGCACCGGATCGGGGCTAGGGCCCGGGATAGGCAGAAGGCAGTAAAGGCAGGGATTCCGGGCTATCTGCACCTGCCGTAAAAGCGATTGCAAAAATTTGGTGCAAAAAAAATAGCCCTATTTGTGGTTGAAGAGAAAAGTCAGATATTGCCACAGTAATTAACCACTAGACAACTCTTAAAATCTGCTACCATGGAATTCTATGAACTGGATACTGAATTTACATTCGGCAAATACCAGGGCAAGACCTTAGAAGAAGTGTTTGAGATAGAACCGGCTTTCATCAACTACTGCCTGATCAACCACGAGCACTTCAACCTCTCTGACGATATCCTTGAAGAGCTCAAGGAGCAAAACCCCGATTTCCAGTTTTCCGAGGAGGCGCTGGACAAGCGGGAAGATAAGTTTGCCAAGTGGGAAGAAGGCGACAATGACGAGGTCGACGATGAGCGTTTTTACAGTGAAGAATTTGAAAGCCTCGATGAGTTCGAAGAAGACGGCGTCGGTGGTTCGTCGAGCAAGAAAAGCAGCGACTACGACGAGGATGATATGGACGAGTTCGAAGACGAATTCGATGAGGACTATCTCAATGAAGATTTCGACGACTACGGAGGTGGAGATGACGACGACTATTGATCTCCACACCATCATATAGCATAGCCCAAAGGCCCGACACTCTCCGAGGTTGGGCCTTTTGTTTAGTACCCCCATACAATCCAATCCCGTCTGCCGGGCCATGCCGGTGACACGGGAGCAGGCAGATCTCATGCTCTCCGCTAAAGCAGCTTTCAATCCCGACTACCGGTCTTTGTACACAGATGAAGGCCTCATTCGTCATCAAAGTGAGGCTTCTCCTCCGGGAAGCCCGATCAATCCTTCTGCCATGACCCGCACCATCACCAGGCCACTATACCTATCCCTCATCACCCTATTGTTCTTCATACAGCGTGCAGACGGGCAGGACCGCCCATATATAGCTCTGCGTGAAGGTATGCTGCTTGACGCGGGCGCCTATATCCGACCCGGAGAATATGTTTTTTCAGGCCAGAGACCCGTGATCGTAGAAGGTGAAAATATCGACCTGCAGTTTGACGGCGTCACGATACGGGGCGCCGTCGATCCCGATTCGCCGGACCGATTTACGGGCGTGGCGATCATCGTGCGCAACGCCAGGAATGTGCGTATCGGCAACCTCAAAGCACATGGATTCCATACCGCGCTCGTACTGGAGAACTGTACGAATGTGTACATATACAACTGCGACTTCAGCTACAACTACCGGCCGCAACTGCAGGGTTCGGATGATATCTCCACAGATGATGACAGGCTCGGCGATCTCAGCGGGGAGGCTGACGGATGGCGGGCCCTCGGCGCAGGCATATATGGCCGCCGGGTGTACAACAGCCGGCTGGAAGGCAACCGCATCACGGGGGGGCAGCACGGCATCCTGCTCGCGGCTTCGGATTCCAACCTCATCTCCGGCAATATGATCATCTACAACTCCGGTGTGGGCCTGGGATTGTACGACAGCCGCGGCAACACGATCCGGCAGAACCACCTGGATTTCAACATACGTGGCATGCGTACCGACGATACCCCCGCAGCCTGGGGAGCCGGCCTGCTGCTGGTCGGTGCATCCTGTGGCAACACAGTGGAGTTCAACTCGCTCACACATTGCAGCGACGGGGTCGCCGGCCTGTACCGCCCCGGAACAACCGGTACGGACCCGTGGCAAGGCAACCGCTTCTACCGAAATGATTGCTCGTACAACCTGCGAAGCGGCCTGACCCTGTCGCAGGCATCCGGTGATGAGCTGGACGGCAATGTATTTGAAGATTGTACTACCGGAACGGCTATATATTCAGGTACCCATATCTCGATCAAGGCGAATGCATTCAACGGCACGGATACGGCCATCGTCCTGCATGGCGTGAAAGACATATCTGTACTGGCCAATACATTCACGGGAACAGACCGGCTCATCATCCGGGACAAAGCCTCCGGCAAACCCGTATTCAGGAATAACCGGTCATCCGGGCCACCGGACCGATCGATCGGCAGATGCGAACGGCGCAGGAATGCCTGGCGCCAGCATATCAATGACGCCACAGGTACGGAAACCGCGCCAGCAGACCTGGCAGCACCGGAAGGATATATACCTGACCGCAAGATGTTCCCCTGCATAGGGAGGGCATGTATACACATGACCGCCTGGGGGCCTTACGACTATCGTTTCCCGGCTGTCTTCCGTATAGAAGATACGTCGACTGCGAGCCGGATCGTATTGCTGGGGCCTGTGGGGGCGGACTGGCAGACCGACCGTACATCACAGTTCACAGGGAGGCTTTCGCAACAGAGCGGGCAACTGCCCGATACACTTCTGTGGTCGCCGGATACAGTCCTCTCGGTACAGCAGGCCACATTTGCATGTACCGGGGCCTATTACCCCGATATCTTCGGCAGGTCCGTAGCAGGCGCCCACCGGACAACCGTCACATACATCCACCAGGCGCCCTCCCCACTCTGGGATATAAAGACCTACAAACCCGGTGGCGAGACTATCGCTACTGAAATCACGTCTACCCTCGCCCCCCCACAACACCTACCGCGGCATACAAAGACACCTTACACGAGGGAAGCTAGTACCACCCTGGCTCTCTCACCCGGAGAATACCGCATCCTGCTTCGTTACAGTGAGCCGGTCAGCATCGAGATCAATGGCACTACTGTCTACACGGATGAAGAGTCGCCGACCGGGTCCAGGACTATCAGCCGACCGGTCAGCATCGGAAAAAAGGGCGGCACGACTATAAGTATCCGGCAGCAGCTATCCGGCGCCGACCCCAGCCTTTACTTTCGCCTAATTCCCGGCAGTACAAAGTATTAAGAAAACATTAAAGCGGAATCGGGTACTTCTGTTTTAAGTACATTTGCGCTTGGTTGATGCAGACTCCGGGTGAACACTATCCCTTTGCCCGGTGTTATCCACTGTCAATTCTACTAATCTTTTATCCTGCCCGAGTATCTATATGTTAAAGCAACTCCTTCTCGTAGCCGCACCCGTGCTGCTGCTCACAGCAGGCTGTGGCAAAAAGGAAGCGAAAAGTCCCGCAACGAGCCAGGCGCCGCAAGGCCCGGTTCCCGTGGAAGGCATCGTACTGCAGCCCACCCAGGTACAGAATAAAATAGAAGTCACAGGCAACCTGTTGCCATTCGAAGAAGTAACGCTGAGACCCGAAGCCTCTGGCCGTATCGTCCAGCTTAACTTCAGGGAAGGGGAACAGGTAGCCAAGGGCAAGCTGCTCTTCAAGATCAATGACGCAGATCTGAGGGCACAACTGCTCAAAGCCAATGTATCTCTCGACCTGGCTAAGCAGGATGAACGACGCAAGAAGGAACTCCTGGGACTGAAAGCGCTCCCACAGGAAGATTACGACAGGGCGCTCACGGAGGTCAAGCGTGCAGAAGCGGACGTAGAGCTGCTGAAGGCCCAGATCGAGAAGACAGAGATCAGGGCGCCTTTTGCCGGGGTGATCGGTCTGCGCAATATCAGTGAAGGAAGCTATGTAAGCCCGGGCATGGACCTCGTAATGCTCATACAATCTGATCCGATCAAACTTGAATTCAGCGTCCCGGAAAAGTACAGTAAGGTCATCTCCATGCAATCTTCGGTCACCTTTACCATCGACGGGCTCAGGGATACATTCAGCGCCAGGATCTATGCAATAGATCCGCAGATAGATACCGGCAACAGGACATTCAAGGTCCGCGGCACCTGCCCCAACCCTAAAAGTATCCTGAAAAAAGGATCCTTCGCCTATGTACGCGTCAGGCTAGAAAATATCCCGCAGGCGATCATGGTCCCGGCCTCTGCTGTGGTGCCGGAAATACGCGGGCAAAAGCTCTTGACCATCAAGGAAGGTATCGTGACCTCACAGCTCGTACAGACGGGCATCAGGACCGAAGACCAGGTGCAGATCACCGAAGGTGTAGGGAAAGGAGATACCGTCATCACTTCCGGTCTGTTGCAACTCAAGGAAGGGATGGCGGTCACACTTAAACAATAAGCCAAGCAACAGCTAGTCATGAATATAGCTTCGCTCTCTATCAACCGTCCGGTCCTGACAACGGTCATATCGATCGTGATCACGCTTTTCGGACTGATCGGGTATACCTATCTCGGTGTGCGGGAATTTCCGAACGTCGACCCGCCGGTGGTGACCGTCACTACCAACTATCCGGGAGCGAATGCAGATATCATAGACGCCCAGATCACAGAACCGCTCGAGGAAAACATCAGCGGCATCGCCGGTATCAAGAACATCAATTCTGTCAGCAGCGACGGCCGCTCGAGCATCACGATAGAATTTGACCTGGCTATAGATCTCGACAATGCTGCCAACGACGTACGCGACAAAGTATCCGGCTCACTGCGCAGGCTGCCGCAGGACGTAGAACCGCCGATCGTATCAAAGGCTGATGCCAGCGCCAGTCCTATCATGGCGATCACGGTACAAAGTAACAAGCGCAACCTGCTCGAACTCTCCCAGATCGGCAACGACCTGTTCAAGGAGCGCCTGCAGACCGTGCCCGGAGTGAGCCAGGTGACGATCTGGGGCGAAAAGAGGTATGCGATGAAGCTGCTGCTGGAGCCCGAACGCCTCGCGGCCTTCCGCCTGACACCGCTCGACGTCCGCAATGCACTCAACCGCGAAAACATCGAACTGCCATCAGGGATACTGGAAGGCCGCCAGACGGAGCTCACCATCCGCACCCTGGGCCGGCTCGTGTCGGAAGATGACTTCAACAACCTGATCCTCAAGGACGAGGGAGGTGTTGCGGTCAAACTGCGCGATGTCGGCAGCGCACAGCTCCTGCCAGAAAACGAAAGATCGATCCTCCGGGGCAACGGAGGTATTCCCCAGATCGGTATAGCGATCACCCCCCAGCCGGGTACCAACTATATAGCCATAGCGGACGAGGCCTACAAACGTATCGAGCAGATCAAAAAAGACCTGCCGGAGGACCTGCAGCTCGGCATGTCTTTTGATGTGACCACCAATATCCGCCACGGTATCGAAG
This sequence comes from uncultured Saprospiraceae bacterium, assembly GCA_964537925.1. Lineage (GTDB taxonomy): Bacteria > Bacteroidota > Bacteroidia > Chitinophagales > Saprospiraceae > SLDF01. The sequence goes on from CAZICV010000006.1 coordinate 123,677, forward strand.
AGGTACAGGAGACCATCATTATCGCATTCCTGCTCGTGATGATCATCATCTTCCTTTTCCTGCGACGCTGGACGACCACGATGATACCCGTCCTGGCCATCCCGATCTCGCTTATCGGGACCTTCTTCATCATGTATATCTCCGGCTTCTCGATCAATATCCTCACACTGCTGGGTATCGTCCTCGCTACAGGTCTCGTGGTAGACGATGCTATCGTAGTACTTGAGAATATCTACAAGAAGATAGAAGGAGGTATGCCCGCACGGGAAGCCGCACTCAAGGGTACCAAAGAGATCTTCTTCGCCGTCATCTCCACATCGATCACACTGGTCGTAGTGTTCATGCCTGTGATCTTCCTGCAGGGACTGACGGGACGGCTCTTCCGCGAATTCGGCGTCGTAGTGGCCGGAGCCATAGTCATCTCGGCAATCGTATCCCTCACGCTTACGCCCATGATGAGCGCGCGTTTCCTGTCGAACAAACAGAAGACATCGGGATTCTACCGTGTATCGGAGGCCTTCTTCCAGAAGATGGAAAGCGGCTATCTCCGTTCGCTGCAGGCATTCATGCGGGTCCGTTGGTTATCGTTCGTATTCATGTTGCTGGCAGGATTCCTGATCTACTGGCTGGGTAAGGGCATTCCTTCCGAGCTGGCGCCGATGGAAGACAAGAGCCGGTTCATGATCACCGCTACCGCCCCGGAGGGCACTTCCTTCGATATGATGGATAATTTCAACCAGTCGCTGACCCAGCTGGTGGATACATTGCCGGAGAAATCTTCCATCATCGCGGTGACTTCTCCCGGGTTCGGAGCTTCGGTATCGACCAATGCCAGCTTTGTGCGAGTGACGCTGGTAGATCCGTCAGAACGGACGCGGTCCCAGCAGGAGATCGTCAGCCAGATCAACGGTGAACTGAAACGCTTCCCGCTGGCCCGCACTTTCGTCGTGCAGGAACAGACGATCGGTGGCGGCCGCTTTGCGGCGCTACCGGTACAGTTTGTGATCCAGGCGCCCAACTTCGAAAAACTCAAGGAAGCTATTCCCAGGTTCATGGAGAAGGCGACTGCACACCCGGGGTTTTCCGTGGTGGACCTCAACCTCAAGTTTAACAAACCCGAACTGACCGTAAGCATCGACCGCGAACGCGCGAATGCACTGGGCGTATCCGTCCAGGATATCGCGCAGACCCTCCAGTTGCTCTTTGGTGGCCAGCGCTTCGGCTATTTTGTGTTCAACGGCAAGCAATACCAGGTGATCGGGCAGGCTACACGGTCCAATCGCGAAGACCCGCTCGACCTGAGCAAGGTCTTTGTCCGCAACCAGCAGGGACAGCTCATACAGATGGACAACGTGGTCCGCCTCAGCGAGACCTCCTCTCCTCCTCAGTTGTACCGGTACAACCGCTACGTAGCAGCTACCGTATCCGCTAATATGGCCGATGGTGTGACGCTGGGACAGGGTATCGAGTTCATGGAACAGATCGCAGACGAGGTGCTGGATGAATCGTTCTCTACGGATCTGGCGGGTGTATCGCGTGAATTTGCCGAGAGCTCAAACTCACTTGTGTTCGCCTTCCTCTTGTCTCTCGCGCTTGTATACCTAGTACTGGCAGCACAGTTCGAGAGTTTTGTGGATCCGTTCATCATCATGTTCACAGTACCACTCGCACTCGCCGGAGCGGTGATATCGCTCAATATTGCGGACATGACGCTCAACATCTTCTCCCAGATCGGTATCATAGTGCTGGTCGGGATCGTGACGAAAAACGGTATCCTGATCGTGGAATTTGCCAATCAGCTCAAGGATTCCGGCAAGAAAAAACTGGAAGCAGTAGTCGAAGCCGCTTCTCTGCGTCTGCGGCCGATCCTCATGACCAGCCTGGCTACTGCACTGGGAGCCGTACCTATCGCATTCGCCCTGGGTACAGCATCCTCCAGCCGTACGTCGATGGGTGTGGTGATCATCGGGGGACTGATGTTTTCCCTGGTACTTACCCTGTACGTGATACCGGGCCTGTACAGCTATATATCAAGCAACAAAAAAAGAATTCATGCAGATGAGGAGTCTCCTTCCGTATAGCCTCGTTCTCTTCGCGCTGCTGACGACTGTAGTCTTACCGGCACAAACTCCCGCACCGGTGCTCACGCTCGACGAAGCGATCCGCATCGGGCTGGAATCGCATTTCGGTATCCGGATAGCCCGCAAAAACCTGCAGATCGCCGACAACAACAACAGTTACGGGGCCGCAGGTTATTATCCGCTGATACAGGCTACGGCAGGTCAGACCAACAACCTGAACAACACACAGCAGCTTTTCTTCGATGGACGCGAGATCAACCAGGATGGCGCTTACTCCAACAATCTCCAGGCAGGTGTAGCACTGAACTGGGCTTTTTTCGATGGGTTCAGGATGCAGGCCGTCAAACGACGGAACGAACTGCTGGTCGCAGTTACGCAGAATGAGCTCAGGATCCAGACGGAGACATTGCTGTCCGACGTGATCAAACAGTACTTCCTGATCATACAGCAGGAAAAACTGATCGACCTGACAGCACAGAACCTGCAGATCAGCAATCAGCGCATGTCGCTCGCGAAGTCGCGTGAATCCATCGGATCCGGTTCCGGTATAGCCGTTATGCAGGCCAATATCGACCTCAACAACGACAGCCTGCTCTACGAACAGCAGCAGCTACAGAAAAAGGCCTTCATCAATCAGCTGTATCTACTCCTGGAGACAGAACAACCGATGGCTACCGAGATAGATACCACGCCCGACTGGATCCGGGATATTGATTACGAGATGCTCCGCTCCCAGGCAAGATCGGCAAATGCCGCTGTAGCCGCCGCCCGCCTCAACCGCCAGATAACCGCCGAGGATGTGCGCGAAGCAAAAAGCCTGCAGTATCCTACCCTCAACCTGAACGCCGGACTCAACTTCAACCTGTCCCGCAACCAGGCCGGATTCCTGCTGCAAAGCGTCAACTACGGTCCTATGCTCGGGGTCGGGGCCGTCTACAACATCTATGACGGCGGCAATATCCGCCGCAATATCGAAAACGCCCGTATCAGGGGTGATATCGCGCAGGACCAGGTGCAGAGGGTCCAGACCAGCACAGGATGGCAGATGGAAAACCTCGTCACACAACACGCGGGCCTGCTGCAGTTGATCGCTGCACAAAACAGGAATATCCTGATAGCAGAAGAGAATCTGCAGGTCGCGCTGGAGCGGTTCCGCCTGGGTGCGATCACCGACCTGGAGTTCAGGGAGATACAGCTCACCACGACACAGTCTTATTTCCAGAAATACCAGCTTGAACTCCAGCAGAAGCAACTCGAAGTAGATCTCCTGCTGTTGAGTGGTCAACTGGTACAAGACAGCAATTCAGGCCGGTAAACTATTCTGTTCCCGCACCTCTCCTCTTCCCTCTCTTCCATTGGAAGGGGCGTGCCGCGTTTTTGCGTTCAGGCCTGCAACACACAGAGTCGTCTCAGCCTGATCCCTTTCTTAAACCTTCAGCGGTGCCGTGTAGCACTACCTTGTCAACCTATATCCGGAGTAATAATATCATCGGGTTGCAGATAACAAAAAAGCCTGCCACGATACGTCTCGTGACAGGCCTGGATTATCCGGTATTTCTCTCTCCCGGGGAGAATATCAGTTCAGCGCATCAAGGCGCTCCTTGTATTCGTTGGATTTATCGAGCTCATTGAGCCTGGCATGGATCTCCTTGAGGGCGATCAGTGTATTCTTGTCCTTAGGGTTGAGCGAGTCCGCACGCTGGAAGTATGGCAGTGCTTCCTTGAAGATCTCGTTCACCTCTTTTTGCTTGGCCTGGTACTTCTTGATACCGGCTGATGTGTAATCCTCCGCCAATTCCTGGAGCAGTTGGGTCTGCTCGGCCGCTTTGTTGTAATAAAGAGCGCCTATGGAATATACGGCATCGAAGAAATCCGGGTTCATCTCCAGCGCCTTGCCATAGTAGTGCTTGGCGTCATCGAAGTACTGCTGTTTCTTGGCAGCATCCTTCTCCTGCTGGAACAGGTTGTCGTATACGTTACCCAGCGTAGTATACAGCGATAAGTTGCTTGGCTCCTTCGCTATGGCTTCTTTCAGGCGATTGACCAGGTCATCCAGTTTGCCCAGTTTGAGCGCGTGGTTGATCTCAGAGAAAAGCAGGTTGATATCTTCCGGGAAACGCTTGCGGCCTTCCTGCAGGTACTTCTCAGCTGCGGGAAGATTCTCCTTTTCGATATTGAGCTTGTAAAGAGCGTCGTATACCTCCGGCTTGTGCACATTCTTGGTCAGCAGCTCGTTGAGGTATTTCTCTGCCTTTTCTTTCTGACCGCTGCCAAGAGCAGTCACACCGACAATAAATACCTGGTTGTTAAGATCTTCTTCTTTGGAGAATGGCGATTGCTCCTTGCCCGCCACCAAAGCTTCATGCACCATCAGCGCTGCTTCAAATGCATTAAAAGCCTTTGCCTGATCTCCTTTCTGGTACTGGTCATACCCATAGTTGAGCAGTCCCTGTACAGTCTCATTGAGACCTTTGAGCGCATCCTTCTTCTCATAACCTTTTACTGCCAGCTCATTGGCTTTGGCGAAAGATCTGTAAGCCGTCAGGGAAGCGTCCGGAACCGCCACTTTGTGATTGGGATCCAGGGATTTCATCAGCAGATCCCTGTTGGCCATCTCGGTATACAACTGCCCGCGCAGGTACCATGCATCAAAATCAGCGGCATATTCGGGAGATTCGACAGCACCGTCGATCAGTTTACTGCCTTCCAGCAACTTACCGGAGTTGCCTTGCTGGTCCAGGTTATAGCTCTGCAGGGCGCGTTTGGCGTCGCGCACCATTTTCTTGGCGTCCTGCGCACTTGCCAGCATTGCGAAAGACGTGAACATAAGGAGAAAAAGCATTCTTCTCATATGGTTGTTTTTATATGAAGTAAAGATATACCGGTTAATTGACTCATGAAGACCTGCTAAAGATACCTAATGAATTGTTAACGATCAATCCTCAGCCTCTTCGGAATCGGCTTCGGCATCGTATACGATCGCCACATCGGCAATATCGTCGCCATCATCGAGCCTGATCACTCTTACCCCCTGTGTCGCGCGGCCCATCACACGGATATCTTCTACAGGCATACGTATCACGATACCGAACTTGCTGGTGATCATGAGGTCGTCTTCCTCTCTGACGGATTTGATGGCGATCAGATCACCTGTCTTTTCATTGATATTCATAGTCTTGACCCCTTTTCCGCCTCGATTCGTGACCCGGTAGTCTTCCAGTGGGGAGCGCTTGCCCATGCCCTTGCTGGAAATGACCAGCAGAGTCGTGGCCGCATCTTCCGGATCCACACAGACCATACCTACGACCCTGTCGCTGACCTCATTGGTGAGAGTGATCGCCTTCACTCCCGCAGCAGTACGTCCCATCGGGCGCACTGTGCGTTCAGGGAAACGGATCGCACGGCCTTCCAAGTTGGATATCACGATCTCGTTGTTGCCGTTGGTCAGGCGCGCTTCGAGCAGTTGGTCGCCTTCATTGATGGTGATCGCATTGATACCGCTCGCTCTCGGGCGGGAGTATTCGCGGACCAGTGTCTTCTTGATCATTCCCTTCAGGGTACAGAAAATGATATAGTTCTGGTCTATGTATTCCTGGTCTTCCAGGTCTTTGATGATGATATAGGCCTTGACCTTGTCATCTTGCGGCATAGAGATGATATTCTGTATCACACGGCCCGCTGCGGTCTTGTTGGCCTCCGGGATCTCGTATACACGCAGCCAGTAACACCTGCCCTGCTCCGTGAAAAGCAAAAGGTAGTTGTGGGTGGTAGCAACAAACATATGCTCGATGAAGTCCTCGTTGCGGGTCTTGCTACCGCGGGATCCGCGTCCGCCCCTGGATTGCGTGCGGTATTCCGTGACACGGGTCCGTTTGATATAACCGAGATGAGAAATAGTGATCACCACTTCCTCATCCTGGATCATGTCCTCGATGCTGATCTCACCGTCTGCATGACGTATCTCTGTGCGTCGTGCGTCGCCAAACCGCTCGCGTATGTCCGTGAGTTCGTCCCTGATGATGTCGCGTTGCAGTTCTTCACTGGCGAGAATATCCTTGAGGCGCTGGATGGTCTTCAGTATCTCGTCGTACTCGGCGCGCAGCTTTTCGATCTCGAGCCCTGTGAGCCTTTGCAGGCGCATCTCCAGGATCGCCTTGGCCTGTATCTCGGACAATTGGAACCTGCTCATGAGCCCCGTTTTGGCATCGTCGGGCGTCTTACTTTCGCGGATCAGTTGTATGACCTCGTCCAGGTTGTCCAGTGCGATGATCAGGCCCTCGAGTATATGCGCACGTTCCTCCGCTTTCCGGAGTTCGTAGCGCGAGCGGCGCACGATGACCTCCAGTCGGAACTTGATAAATTCCTCGATCAGGTCCTTCAGGTTGAGCGTATAAGGTCTGCCGTTGACCAGCGCCACATTATTGACTCCATAAGAAGTCTGTAGCGGCGTATATTTGAACAGTTGCGAAAGCACTACTTTGCCGATGGCGTCCCGCTTGAGCTCGATCACAATACGTAGTCCGTTCCTGTCGGACTCATCCCGTACGTCGCTGATGCCATGTATCCTCTCCTCGTTGACCAGCTCTGCGATCTTAATGATGAGCTGGGCCTTGTTCACCTGGTAAGGTATCTCCGTGACGATGATGATATCGCGATGGCCATCGTTCTCGATATCTGCCCTTGCACGCACTACTACACGACCACGGCCTGTCTCAAAGGCCTCACGGATCCCCTCCACACCATATATGATACCACCTGTAGGGAAATCCGGCGCCTTGACGTACTCCATGAGCTCGGGGATCGTGATCTCCGGGCGTTCCAACGTGGCGATGATGCCGTCCACCACTTCACTGAGATTGTGGGGAAGCATGTTCGTAGCCATACCTACGGCGATACCGGACGCCCCGTTGATCAGCAGGTTGGGCACACGGGTCGGCATGACGGTCGGCTCCTCGAGTGAGTCGTCAAAGTTCAGTGCAAAGTCTACGGTCTCTTTCTCGATATCCGCCAGGATCTCGTCGGAGATCCTCCTGAGACGCGCTTCGGTATAACGCATGGCCGCAGGGCTATCGCCGTCCATAGAACCGAAGTTACCCTGGCCGTCGATCAGCGGGTACCGCAAAGACCAGTCCTGTGCCAGACGCACCATCGTATCGTATACGGAACCGTCCCCGTGCGGGTGGTACTTTCCGAGCACTTCTCCCACGATACGCGCTGACTTCTTATGCGCTTTGTTGTACGTGAGGCCCAGCTCGTGCATACCATACAATACCCTGCGGTGTACAGGTTTGAGACCGTCCCTGACATCCGGCAGGGCCCTGGCAACGATGACCGACATAGAGTAGTCGATATAGGCCGACTTCATCTGGTCCTCGATATTGATGGGAATGATCTTTGGTAATGCAGTCATATGATTCTGAGGTTGAACGTCTCTTCCGGAGGCTTGATTAAGCGGCTGCAAAGATAGCAATTAATATGCACTTCATATACGTAATATCCTAATCTGAGCACCCATATCCCGGGCAAAACAACCTATATGACAGACATTGGTGTTAACTTTGTGTATTAAACGGCGGTGTTTTGAAAGAAGTCAAGCCTTACGAGCAATCTGAAGACAGCAAAAAAGGTCAGGTTTCGCGCATGTTCAACAACATAGCGCCCTACTACGACTTCCTCAATCACTTCCTGTCGCTGGGTATAGACCGTGGCTGGCGGCGGAAAGCCATAGCTATGCTCGACGCTCCCCGATACCCGCTCATCGTGGATATCGCCACCGGCACGGGCGATGTAGCGATCGCGATGGCCCAGCGTCTCCCCGTCGACCAGATCGTAGGCGTAGACATTGCCGAAGAAATGCTGGAGCTGGGCCGTGCCAAGATCCGCAAGCGAAACCTGGAGGACAAGATCCTGCTCGAGGCAGGTGATTCCGAAAATCTTCGATTCGCAGACAATAGCGTAGACGCAATCACCGTTGCTTTTGGGGTACGCAATTTTGAGCATGTCGAAAGCGGTCTTACGGAGATGTGGCGCGTCCTCAAGCCCGGAGCACAGTTGATCATACTGGAGTTTTCCAGGCCCAGGGTCTTCCCGGTCAAGCAGTTGTTCAATTTTTATTTCAGGAACATACTGCCGCTGATCGGCCGGATCACCTCCAAAGACCCGAAAGCATACGGCTACCTCTATGAATCGGTACAGGCTTTTCCGGATAGGGGCGCGTTTACCGACCTGCTGAATAAAATCGGTTTCAGAGAAACGAATTGGCAATCTCTCACACTTGGTATATGCTGCATCTACAGTGCAAGAAAATAATCCTGCTCCTGGCGCTTTGCCTGGCCCTTCCCTTCGCCGCTGACGCGCAAAAACACAATACCGGCAACTATAACTACAAGAACTTCCAGTACAAACAGTATTACTTTGGCATCACGCTGGCCTACAATACCAGTAACTACAAAGTATTCCGGTCAAGGAATTTTCTCATCGGCGACCAGGTATCCCGCGTAGAGTCAGTTACCGGTCCGGGGCTCAACCTGGGTCTGGTCACCAACCTGAAGATCGGAGAGTATTTTGATATCCGCTTCCTCCCTACCCTCTCTTTCGCCACCCGCAACCTCAACTATTCAGGCGAGACCAGCGCCAATGAGGTCTACGACCGGAAGCTCGACCCTGTATTTGTAGAAGCTCCCCTGCAGTTTCGCTATAAGTCAGCTACCTACAACGACATGAAGATGTACATACTGGGCGGTATCAAGTATTCATTCGACGTGTCCTCCGAATCCCGGACCAAAAGGGAAAACAACCTGGTCAAGATCGCCCCTTCTGATTTTGCGCTGGAGCTTGGTTTCGGTATGCAGTTCTATTTCCCTTACTTCATCTTCTCGCCTGAACTGAAGTTTTCACACGGCATATCCAATACGTTGATCTACAACTCCCGGATACAGTCTTCGACGATACTCGACAAGGTGCTGTCGCGTACATTCACGCTGAGTATCCACTTTGAGGGCTGATCTCCGGCCATCTCAACCTCACATATCCTGCGAGCTCAGGGAAAAACTCCATAAACCCGGCGTCCATTTCAATCTGGTTGGCTGTATAATAAGGCATTACTGCTTTGAAATCAGCGGGAAACTTCGCCCGGCGCGCAAGCATGCGGAAAGTGATCTCCATGCCCTCTGCGGTCAGGAAGGTTTCCAGCCAGCGGTTGGCGAGCATATCGTCTACCCGTATATGAAGATCCTCCGGCAGGTCATGCCGGAACCCGGCGATCCGGTCAAAGGCCTTTGAGCAGAAGACATCGTAGGGTTCTGTGCTGAAATAGTTCCAGCGGACGGCCAGCTGGTGATCCATCAGTATATCCAGTATAACGCCCGAATACTTACCGAAAAGCGGGTACATGGCCCGGCGCATACGCACGACTACCGGATGATGATCCGTGTATTCGTCAATCCAGCGATGCAGCCTCAGGCCTGGCAGGTAACGCTCGGGAAGCTGCTTCTGAGCGGCTATGGAGAGCCAGTCGCAGTAGAGATTGCCCAGGGTCACATCCGGGTCATCGTAGGACAGGTAAATATGCGCGAGATGGTTCATGACTTCCTGGCTGAGCACTGCCTAAAAATAGGTAAAAGACTATCTTTGCAGCCGTTTAACAAACAGAAAGAAAAGTATATGGCTCTGAAATGTGGTATCGTAGGACTTCCGAACGTCGGAAAATCGACTTTGTTCAATGCACTGACATCTGCCAAAGCCCTGGCAGCCAACTATCCTTTCGCTACAAAAGAGCCTAATATCGGGATCATCACGGTCCCTGACCAGAGACTTGACAAACTGGCCGAACTGGTCAACCCGCAAAAAGTACAGCCGACTACTGTGGAGATACTGGATATTGCAGGTCTCATCAAAGGTGCTTCGCAGGGTGAAGGTCTCGGCAACCAGTTTCTCGCCAATATCCGCGAGGTCAATGCCATCGTCCATGTTGTGCGTTGCTTCGACAACGACAACGTGATACACGTAGACGGCTCCGTGAACCCGGTGAGGGACAAAGAGATCATAGATACGGAACTCATGCTCAAAGACCTCGAGACCGTGGAAAAATACCTGGACAAGCTCCGGAAGAATGCCAAAAGCGGTGAAAAAGAAGCCGTAAGGCAGGTCGAGCTGGGTACACGTATCAAAGAACACCTTGAAAACGGCCAGTCTGCCCGTACACTATCCATGGATGAAGAGGGACAGACCCTGCTGAAAAATATGATGCTCCTGACGGCCAAACCCGTCATCTATGCCTGCAATGTAGACGAAGACAGTGTACTGGAGGGCAATGACTACACGCGCGGCTTTGCAGAGGCCGTCAAAGATGAAGGCGCTGAGATCATCATCGTATCCGCGGGCATCGAAGCCGAGATCGCCGAACTCGAGTCCAGGGAAGAGCGCCTGGAATTCCTGGAGACACTCGGACTCCATGAGCCAGGCGTGAACAAGCTCATACGCGCCTGTTACTCGATATTGAATCTCATCACTTACTTCACGGCCGGTGAAAAAGAAGTACGTGCGTGGACGATCGTCCGGGGTACGAAAGCGCCCCAGGCGGCGGGTGTGATCCACACCGACTTTGAGAAGGGTTTTATCCGGGCCGAAGTCATCGGTTACGACCATTTCGTGCAGTACGGCAGCGAAGCCGCTGTGAAAGAAGCCGGGAAAATGAGCGTCGAAGGCAAAGAATATGTGGTGGAAGACGGAGATGTGATGCACTTCCGCTTCAACGTGTAAGATCTACACAGGGCAGGGGCAGGCTAGAAAGGAGCCGTGCAGGTTGAGCGCTGATTTTGTATTTTTAGGTGATCTAATCAGCTTTAGAACCTCCTGTATGCTCCGACATATCTGCCTGTTTTACCTTGCGCTCGTACTATCCCAGTTTTGCTATGCACAGTCTGTGCCCTCTCCTGCAGAAGTGCTGGGCTACCAGGTCGGCGAACGGTTCACACATCACCACCGTATACACCAGTATTTCAAAGAGATCGCAGCCGCTGCACCGGAACATGTGCGGTTGACGCCTTACGGCAGCACCTACGAAGAGCGGCCCTTGTTTGCCGTAGCCATCGGCAGCCGGCGCAACATACAGCGCCTGGAAGCAATACGACGCAGCAACCTGGCGCGTACAGGACTGAGCAGCGATCAGGTATTGCCCGACCAGCCCGCGATCATCTGGCTGAGCTACAATATCCACGGCAATGAAGCGGCAGCTTCCGAGGCAGCGCTGCTCACGGCATACGAGATATTGAGCAATGCGGAAGGCAAATACCGCGCCTGGCTGGACAGCGTACTCATCATCATAGATCCTTGTCTCAACCCGGACGGCCACAGCCGTTATGTACAGTTTTACAGCAGCAAAGCCGGCCGGACACCAGACCTCTCCACCTTTACCCAGGAACACCAGGAACCCTGGCCCGGAGGCAGGCCCAATCACTACCTTTTCGATCTCAACCGGGATTGGGCCTGGCAGACACAAAAAGAAAGCGTCGAGCGCGTCCGGTTGCTCAACAGCTGGATGCCACAGGTCCATGTAGACTTTCACGAAATGGGCATCAACAGTCCTTACTACTTTGCGCCGTCTGCAGAGCCCATTCACCAGGATATCACCTCCTGGCAAAGGAAGTTCCAGGAGATCACGGGCCAGCAGGTAGCCTATCATTTCGATGAGCGCAACTGGCTTTATTTCACCTCGGAGATCTTTGATCTCTTCTACCCTTCTTATGGCGACACTTACCCTTCGTTCAACGGAGCGGTCGGTATGACGTATGAGCAGGGCGGTTCGGGCCAGGCGGGATTGTCCGTCCTCACGGATAGCGGCGATACACTCACCCTGGCGGACCGCGCAGAGCATCACCACGTTGCGGGTCTTGCTACGATCGAAGCGACCGGCGCGCACCGTGCGGGTCTGCTGAACGAATTCGACCGGTATTTTGCACGCAGCAGATCCCAGCCTCCCGGCCTGTACAAAGGATACGTGATACGGCAGGACCATCCCGCCAAACGCTCGCGGCTCATCAGCTATCTCGACCAGAACGGCATCCAGTACCAGCAACTGGACAAGGACCAGCAGGTACGCGGATTCTGCTACAGGCAGACTGCAGATGCTACCGTCAGTGCACGGGCCGGGGATCTTTATCTGCCGTCCCATCAACCGAAATCCGTATTGCTCAAAGTACTTTTCGAGCCGCAGACATTCCTGCCCGACTCCAATACATACGACATTACCGCATGGTCACTGCCCTACGCATGGGGACTGGATGCCATAGCTGTCAAGACTGCGGTATCTGCCAAAGCGTATACCGTACCCGCAGACCAATCCTTTCAACCGCCTGCCCGTGTGGTGGCATACGCCTTCAACTGGTCGGACTATTCGGATGTGCATATCCTGAAGGCGATCTGGCAAGCGGATCTCTTACCCAGGATCGTCCATAAGAAGATGCGCATCGACAGTATCGATCTGCAGCCGGGCACTATCTTGCTGATACTGCCATCCGAAACGAATAAAAAGCAGGCAGCCCACGATCTGGTAGCACGCCTGCAAAAAGACTTCGGTATCGCAGCGATGGCCCTGAGATCCGCCTACTCTGCAGAAGGTCCTGGCCTGGGCACTGAGTCGATCGGCATACTCCGCGAAAAAAGGGTCGGGCTCCTCTCGGGGCAAGGCATATCCCCCGGCAGTGTGGGAGAGGTCTGGCATCTTTTCGACCAGCAGTGGCAATACCCGGTCCACCTGATCGACAAGAACCGCATGCACCCCGGCATCCTGCAAAACCTGGACGTACTGATACTGCCCTCTGGCAACTACTCCGATATGCTGACCGCTCCTTTTACCTCAGCGCTGCAGCAGTGGATCAGCGACGGCGGCAAACTCATCTGCCTCGAACAAGCCATCAATTCACTGATACAGAAGGAGGGCCTGCAGGTCTCTGTACAGAGGGCCGGCTGGACACAGGAGCCCGTCTCTCAACCGGACTCTGTACCCGGCAGAAGGTATGCCGACCAGCTACCGGATATGATCAGCCGCGAAAACCCCGGAGCGATCATCCGCGTATCCCTGGACAACAGCCATCCACTGGCTTACGGCTATGGTACAGAATATTTTTCCCTCAAAACGAACAGTGCAGGATACGCTTATCTTCCCGACGGCTGGAATGTGGCCACGGCAGGCAAGCAACCGGTAGTCAGCGGTTTTGTAGGGTCAAGGCTCAAGCAGAAGATGGAACAGTTCCTGGTATTCGGGGCGGAGGACATCGGACAGGGTCAGTGCATTTATTTCTGTGACAATCCGCTGTTCAGGTCGTTCTGGGACAACGGCAAGCTCTTCTTTGCCAATGCTGTGTTTATCTCCGGCCGGTAAGGGAACTTGAAGGGATATTTTATCTACTTCGCACCATCACATAAGGGAGCGCAGGAAGAATACTTCAACAGCTGCACAGGAACCGTGCAATGAAAAATGAATATACTACTCTCCGGGAAGGTCGTCAGTCAGCTATGACCTCTCAGGCCTTGATGTACATCACCTCTTTGACCGCTTTGATGACTTTGGCCGGGTTGGGCATATAAGCATCTACAAGTGTAGGTGCATATGGCAGCGACGTATCGGCAGCATTGACACGTATCACCGGCGCATCCAGATGGTCAAACGCATAACGCTGCATCTCATAGGCGATCTCGGCAGATACACCGAACATAGGCCATGACTCGTCAACCACCACCATGCGGTTGGTCTTCTTCACGGAGTCGACCAGGGTATGATAGTCAAGCGGCCGAATAGTACGCAGGTCGATCACCTCCGCCGAGATACCCTCTTTCTCGAGCTCTGCTGCGGCAACCATACATACTTTAACCATCTTGTTGTATGATACCAGGGTAACATCCGATCCGGTCTTCCTGACAGCCGCTACTCCGATCGGTACGAGATATTCTTCCTCCGGGACTTCACCTTTATCGCCATAGGAGATCTCAGATTCCATCACACATACCGGATCGTCGTCGCGAATAGCCGACTTGAGCAATCCTTTGGCGTCATAGGGATCTATGCAGGATACTACTTTGAGGCCCGGCACATTGCCCAGCCACGACTCGAACGTCTGCGAGTGCTGCTGCGCAAGCTGGCCGGCAGCACCGCTCGGCCCCCTGAACACGATCGGGCATTTGAATTCGGAAGCAGACTGTGAAAGGGTCTTGGCCGCATTGTTTACGATCTGGTCGAAAGCTAGCACGGCAAAGTTCCAGGTCATGAATTCCACGATCGGGCGCAGACCGTTCATAGCAGCCCCGACGCCAATACCGGCAAAACCCAGTTCGGCGATCGGTGTATCGATCACCCGCATCGGTCCAAACTCCGCCAGCATCCCCTTACTCACCTTATATGCCCCATCATACTGAGCGACCTCCTCTCCCATCAGGAAAACAGTTTCGTCGCGGCGCATTTCTTCGGTCATCGCCTCTCTCAGTGCATCTCTCAGTGTGATTATTCTCGACATGATCAGGTACTCGTTATTCTGGTTAGCTGGCAAAAATAAGTCATCCCGGGCACAATTCCGCCTCCGCGATCACTGCTGACGTTACTTCTCGGATGCAGCATCTGCCAGATCGCGGACCGGTATACCCATAAAGTTGCCCGAACTCATAAATACAGTGGCATAACCGGTGAAACTCAGGCGCTCGAGGTAATGTTCAAAATCTTCCTTCCGGTTGAATACACGGATACCTGGCTGATCAAAAAAAGAAGCGACCAGGTCCGGTTCCAGCGGTTCCATCTGCTTCATGGATATCGTATGATCGTCGTAGAAGACGATCGCCTCGTCAGCCCGCTCCATGGTACCGGCATACTCGCGCAAGTAGTGCTTGTTGAGCGAACTGTACGTATGCAACTCGAGTACGGCCCGTATCATTTTGTCGGGGTGCATCAGCCGGATAGCCTGCACCGTGGCCCTTACCTTGGACGGAGCATGGGCAAAGTCCGTGTATGCGACCATGCCCGGCCGCTCTACAAGCACCTGCAGCCTCCTGGAAGCCCCCTGGAACGTGGCGATGGATCTGAAGAATGCCTCATCTTCCACACCGAGTTCACGGCATACAAGATAGGCCGCATACATATTCTCCAGGTTGTGGCGGCCGAATACACGGAGCGATACTTCTCCCTGGCCGGTACGGATACTGCTGTAAGCCGGCTCGACAGCGCCGGGAAACACACCGTAACCCCTGGCTCCGATCTCCAGGCCCGGTTGCTCCTGCCCGAGTATACGCAGGATATGTTCATCGTTTTCGTAGTAATAAAGTGTTCCACCGGGCCGGATATGACGCAACAGGGCAGCGAACTGCTCCAGGTAGAGCTGGAACTCGGGAAAAACATTGATATGGTCCCATGATATACCCGTCAATACGACTACATGCGGATGATAGTGCAGAAATTTAGGACGTTTGTCCATGCAGGAAGACAGGTATTCGTCCCCCTCGAGTATGATGACCGGTGCATCCGACAGGCGTACCATCGTATCGAACCCCGGTATGATCGCTCCGACCAGGTAATCGAAATCGACTCCCGAGTTTTTCAGCACATGCATGATCATCGAAGTCGTAGTGGTTTTGCCATGCGAACCTGCGATCACGATGCGCTTCTTGTCCACAGAACGCAGGTATACAAATTCCGGGTAAGAAAAAACCGGGACACCCAGCTCCAGTGCCCTGGCCAGCTCCGGGTTGTCGCGACGCGCATGCATTCCCAGTATGACCGCATCGATATCGCCCGTGACCTGATCCGGGAACCAGCCAATCTCAGGGGGCAACAAGCCCTGACCTGCGAGCCTGCTCCTGGCCGGTTCGTAGATCTCATCATCCGAACCGCTGACCTTGTGGCCTTCCTCGTGCAGTGCGAGCGCCAGGTTGTGCATAGCGCTGCCACCAATCGCAATCAAATGGATCCTCATAGAACTCTTTTACAAAAAATCTTACTTTGCAATTTATTCCTACCTCACAAATAATGCATCTCCCTCACTACACGTTAAAGGTATAACGTATATTTGTCCCCTAAATAATCCATCATGAAAAAATTCCCTGTTCGCCTGACTGCAGTTCTCCTGGCCCTTGCATTGCTCACAGTCGGTATGACATCTTGCAACAGAGGCTACGGATGCCCTACAAATCTTTCGGCTGACAAATAACCTGCCGCCGGTTCAGACCGGTGTCTTAGGTGCAGTAGTCAACATCGGTCAATCCCAGGATCGTTCTTATTTTGGTTTTGTACAGGAACTATTAGTTGTTGTATCTACCAGCACGTTTACCTGGCGGACTTAGTATACGGGATCTTGATGCGAAACAGCACTCAGGGTCCTTCTTTTTTGTTCCTCTTCCCTGCTGCTGGCTTACTGCCTGCCCGCATCCCGAACCGGCGCCACATGAAAATCCTGACAACTAAAGACGGGTCGCATACAGTCGTATCGGCTGAGTTTGGCGAGACCTATCATTCGCTGCATGGCGCTGTACAGGAAAGCAGGCATATCTTCATACATCACGGCCTTCTGCATTGGCTGAGTCTGTTCCCTGCAACGGACCTGCACATCCTGGAGCTTGGTTTCGGTACCGGGCTCAATGCTTTCTTGTCACTGCGCACACTGCAGGACTATCCTGACACTAGTTGTACATACACCGGCCTGGAGTTATACCCAATCACGGCGGAAGATGCGGCGCGACTCAACTACAAACAGGTCTGCTCAATGAATGCGGATGAAGAACTTTGGTTCGGTCACATGCACCAGGCTCTCTGGGAATCATCCGAAGTACTCACTTCCAACTTCAAGATACTGAAGTTAAAACGTTCATTTTCAGATACTGGCGGCATACATCCCGTTGACTTGATCTACCTGGATGCCTTTGCACCAGGTACCCAGCCAGAGTTCTGGGAAAACCCCTTTCTTTCCGATCTTGCCAAACTGCTCCGGCCCGGTGGAATGTTGCTGACCTATTGCGCCAAGGGTAGCTTCAAGCGCGCGTTGCGTGAGGCTGGCTTTGCGATCGAAGCGCTGCCGGGTCCTCCCGGCAAACGCGAGATGACAAGAGCCGTCTATGGAGGGTAAGATCGAATGATCGATCGGTCGCCTGTAATAAAATCAGGAGAACTTTGCCCGATTCTGTCCATTGCCATATATTAGCCTTTATTTTAATATAATAATCAGTACCATGGACAAAATACTCGGTATCGGCTCCCGCGTCAAACACCCTGCATATGGAGAGGGTGTGGTCATTCGCCTGGAACCGGTAGCTTACGAAGTTTGCTTCATTCAGTTTGGTATCAAACTGGTAGGCAAGGAATACGACAAGTGGGAGATTATCGACCAGGTTTCTACCGAAGAAAAAGTAACTTTTACGGATGCCGAAAAGGCGCTCATCAAGATACTCCGCACCTGGTCCGACACGACTGAACTGGTCCCGCTCAACGACAAATGGACAGGCGGTACTATGATCCTTCAGCCAAAAGAAGCTGGTCTCAAAAGCAAGGAGCTGCCTATTGAGACTTTCTTCCACAAGATCGTCATGGTAAGAGATCGTCTCAGGGTCATGGAGCAGCGCATCAACGCGAGCAACCTGAGCGAAGAGGAAAAGATCAATCTTCAGCAGTACATCACACGCATCTACGGCTCCCTTACGACCTTCAATGTCCTCTTCAAATACAAGGAACACCAATTCACCGGTGATAAAGGCGGAAGCGACTCCTGACTACACCCGGCAAAAATCCAATCACCTTCTCCCCGGAAAACAGACCCGTTTAGTAAAGGATTTGTTTCCCGGGGAGGGGGACGTTTCATCTGGGCGTACCACGCGCTATATACCGATACGGGCGCCGTGGTCGATCACCGTACCTTTCTTAAGCACGATGACTCCATCCACGATACAGTACTGCTCCGTCTCTGTATCCTCCAGGTGATTACCGCCCTTGATGATCACACCTCTGCCTATGCGGCAATCTTTGTCCACGATCGCGCCCTCGATATGTGTATCGGGCCCTATCCCCATCGGGATCTCATCGTCATTGAGTACCAGCTCTTCCAATGTCTGGAAATAGTCGTTACCCATGATGATACAGTTTCGTATCACTGCGCCATGCCCTATCCTGGAACGTACACCGATCACAGAACGCTCTATGCGCTCCGCATGGACAATGCTTCCTTCCGATATCACGGAGTGCTTGATGATCGTACCGCTGATCTTGGCAGGCGGCAACATGCGCGGACGTGTATAGATCATCCGGTGATTGTCGAACATATTGAATGCCGGGATCGGATCGGTCAGAGCGATATTGGCGTCGAAGAAGGAACGTATCGTACCGATATCGGTCCAATATCCCCTGTATGCATAGCTGGCGACTTTCATACCTGACTCGATCGCCTTGGGAATGATCTCCTTACCAAAATCCGTATCCGCAGGATTATCCTCGAACAGGCTCATCAATGTCTTGCGATTGAATATGTAGATACCCATTGAAGCGAGATAATGCTTACCGGCTGCCGCATCGTCCGGCGACACCTCCGAACTCCACTGGTCCAGTGCAGAACCATGGGGTTTCTCTATAAAGCTATGTATCCATCCCTCCTGCCCTACTTTCATGATACCGAAGCCGGGCGCATCTCTTGCGACTACAGGTATCGTAGCAATGGTGAGATCCGCTCCCCGCTCTACGTGGAACTCGGCCATATCCTTGAGGTCCATCTGGTACAGCTGATCGCCGCTCAGGATCATCACATAATCATAGTCGTGCGGCTCCAGGTGACGCATCGACTTGCGCACGGCATCAGCCGTGCCCTGGAACCAGTTGCTGCTTTTGGGTGTCTGTTCGGCGGCAAGTATATCTATGAAACCACTGTTGAAATTGTCAAAATGGTAGGTATTCTTGATATGGCGGTTGAGCGAGGCCGAGTTGAACTGTGTAAGCACGAACATGCGCTTCACGCCCGAATTGAGACAGTTGGATATCGGTATATCGATGAGCCTGTATTTGCCTGCAATGGGTACGGCCGGCTTCGACCGCTCACGCGTGAGGGGATACAATCTTGTCCCGGCCCCTCCCCCAAGGATCAGGCAGATCATTTTGATGACTCCGCTTTTACTCATAGCGTTGATATGCTTTTATATAGTTGAATATATGTATCGGTTGATTTCTCCCAGGAATAATCCAGTTGCATGATACGCTTGCGCAAGCCCCTCAGGCTCGGCTCGTGAAAATAAAGGTTGGTGGCCCGTACCAGTGCGTCCAATGCATCGTCCACACTGAACTGCATAAACCTGAAACCGGCACCTCCCGGGTCGCCTGCGTCAGGTACCGTATCCCATAGCCCGCCTACGGCGCGGACGATCGGCACTGTACCATAACGGAATGCATAAAGCTGGTTGAGCCCGCAAGGCTCCACCCGCGAAGGCATGAGCAGGAAGTCACTGGCAGCGTACAACTGGTGGGCAAGTGCCTCGTTGTACTCTATCGACGCATCGAAAAAACTGAACAGCTCGTGGCGCATCTTCAGGAATGCGTCCTTCAGGTAAGGATTGCCTGAGCCCAGTACAAAAAACGAAGCTTTGCGGCCTGTCTCGAAATACCTGTAGATCAGGTCAGGCAACAGGTCGGCTCCCTTCTCGTTGACCAGCCTGCCGATGAATGTGAACAGGGGCAGATCCATCCGGATATGGTAACGCCTCGCCAGGTCGATCTTGTTCTGCTTTTTGTAGTCACCGATCTTGTCCCCTAGCGGATAAGTGATCATCGGATCAGTCGCCGGGTCCCATACCTGGGTATCGATCCCGTTGAGTATACCGCTCGCCTTACCTGCTTCCTGGCGGATCAGCCCTTCCAGGCCATTGGCCGACTGCATCAGTTCGTTCAGGTAATTGGGCGACACGGTAGTCAGCCGCCAGCAGCACTTGATGCCTGTCGCCAGCGGGTTGATCGTATCCGCCCAATCGAGTAGCCCCCTGGCCTCCGCATAGAAATAGGGCAACAAATGCATATTGCGCCAGCTGAACGCCCCATGATACTGCCCGTTATGGATCGTAAACACGGTAGGAAGCGACCTGAGCCGCTCAAACTCGGGACAGTATCGCGTAAAGAACGGTATCAGCCCTGTATGGTGATCATGGCAATGGAGTACAGAAGGCAGTTCGAGCCAGCTACTGACCCACTGAAGCACTGCCTGCTGAAAGACGAGGTAGCGTTCCACTTCATCACTGTAAGGATAGCCGGTGACTGCATCAGCATAGATCCCGTTCCGGTCAAACAAACCCGGCACATCCACCACATAAAGCGCATACCCCAGGTCCGTATACATGATCTCCCCGATACGATAAGGCACGTACACATCATGAAGACGTACCATTCCCTGGTGCACTTCTTCGATATGCTTGTCCTGCATCCACTTGACGCCATACCTGGGTATGACAACCGCCGTCCTTACGCCCGCCTGGCACAGGTACTTGGGGAGCGCGCCTACTACATCGCCCAGTCCGCCTGCTTTGGCGGCCGGATAGCATTCTGCTGCTACGTGCAATACTTTTATCAACGTTTTGCTTTTTTCAGGTTCCTTTGCGAGGTGCTTAAAATACGCCAAAGAATCCAGCCCGTACTGTTGGCTGCCAGTTTTTTTCACCGGATGGATTTCGAACCGTGCGAAACCTTCTAAATTGCAGCCTGTTACTGTATCTGCAAGCAATATACCATCATATCATGCTGAGAGTCCTCGCGCTCCTGATCACTGTTTCCTGGCTTCAGGGATGCATAGTCATAGACAACCCTTACAGCAAACTGCCGCCCGGCAAATGGCGCGGCGTACTGAAGCTGGACAAGATTGTATCCGGCAGCGAACCTGCCAACGAAGAGGATATACTGGCCAGGCGGCTTAGCTTCGAGCCGATCACACAAGGTGAGCTCCCGTTCCAGTTTGAAGTAGTCTATACGGACTCAAACCACTTCCAATTGCTGTTCTTCAACGGCTCCGACACGATCATGACGGATGATATCTCCTATGGCCTGGACAGGCGGATCGCCAAGGATACGTTCACTATACACTTCCCTTATTACAATACAGCGCTCAAGGGCGTCTACGAAGAAAATGTCATAGAGGGAGAATGGATCGTGGGTGACAAGGAAGACTACAGCATACCTTTCGTCGCCTACTACGGCAAGGACTACCGGTTTACCGATATGAAGAAAACACCGGCTGACGACCTGTCGGGCCAGTGGAAAGTGATCATGACGCAGGAGAGCGGGCAGGCAGACACATTGCTGGGCGAGTTTTCGCAACAGGGCAACAGCGCTACCGGCACGCTGATCGCGGAGACGGGCGACTATCGATTCCTGGACGGCACTGTCCAGGGAGACAAGTTATACCTGTCTGCCTTCGACGGCGCGACCGCCTACCTGCTGGAAGCGCGGGTGGACGGCGACGGCACGCTAAAGGGTATATTCCGATCCGGCAAGCATTTCCGCTCTACATGGGAAGCTGTTCGTCTGGGGGATACCGCCTTACTCAGGGACGCTTATTCGATCACTTCACCTCAGCGGGAGGATTTCCCCTTTCTGTTCACCGGCCCGGATGGCAAATCCCTCAGCCACCAGGACCCTGCTCTTCAAGGCAAAGTGAGGCTCATCCAGATCTTCGGCACCTGGTGTCACAACTGCTATGACGAAACGAAGTGGCTCAAGACCCTGTACAGCAAGTATCATTCCCGGGGACTGGAAGTAGTCGGCATTGCCTTCGAGCGCTCCCGCGACACTATATCAGCCATGGATCGCCTGGGGAGCTATCGCGAAAAACTGGAGATACCCTACCCGCTGCTCCTCGGCGGGCTCACGACGGACAAGCGGGAAGTAGCTGCCAGGTTGCCCGGCCTGGAAAGCTTTCACGCATACCCGACCCTAGTACTCATCGATCGCCAGGGCAAGGTGATCGGAATACATACAGGATTCACCGGACCTGCTACCTCCATGTACAAGTCTTTCACGGAAGAATTCGACCAAAAGCTCCAAACACTGCTTGCCCAATGAACAGAATAGCGCTGATCACCGGCTGTACCTCCGGGATAGGACTCGCCACGGCCCGCCTGTTTTCAGGGGCAGGATATGACCTCATCCTTGCAGCCAGGAGGGTCGACCGGCTCAATGCACTCCGGGAAGAACTTGCGGCAGCAGGCGGAGGTCGTACGATCTCTATACAGATGGATGTACGCATAGCCGGAGAGGTGAATGACCGGCTTCATTCTCTGCCGGAAGATTGGCGACAGATCGACTTGCTGGTCAATAATGCAGGATTGGCTAAAGGGCTGGCGCCTGTACATGAAGGCAGCCTGGAGCATTGGGAACAGATGATCGATACCAATGTAAAAGGCCTGCTCTACGTATCCAGGATCGTAAGCGGGTGGATGGTGTCGCGCGGCAGCGGTCATATCATTAACATCTGTTCCACCGCCGGCAAAGAAGTCTACCCGAACGGAGCCGTCTACTGCGCGAGTAAACATGCCGTGGACGCACTCACCAAAGGTATGCGGATGGACCTCTACAGGTACGGCATACGTGTAAGCCAGCTCTGCCCCGGGCATGTCGAAGAGACAGAGTTTGCACTGAACCGCTTTGACGGAGATGCCGAACGCGCGAGGATATATGAGGATTTTCAGCCCCTGAAGGCAGCTGATGTAGCTGAGACAATCCTGTTTGTAGCGTCAAGACCCGCTCACGTAGCGATACAGGATATCGTACTCACCGGGACACAACAGGCATCCGGCATGCTGATCGACCGGAGTGGACGCTGACAGGGTCAGACACTCCTTCCCCTCCGGTTCTGTGGTTCAGGCGTTGGTAAACAGCGACTTGATCTCCAGTGCATCACGCGGCTCCATACGTCCGCTCAGCAACAGCCTCAGCTCTCTCCTGCGTATGGCGCTCTCATAGAGCTTCTGCTCCTCGCTGGTCAGTGGTAGTACCGGAGGTACCGGTATAGGCTTCTGCGTTTCCTTGTCGATCGCTACAAAAGTAAAGTAGGCATGATTGCAGCGCTGGTTGTTGCCGCCTTTGATATCTGCCTTGAATACTTCGACATATACTTCTACCGAAGTATTAAAAGATCTTGTAACTGAGGCTTTTAGGGTAACGATATCGCCATTGCTGATCGGCTTCTGAAAAGAAACATGATCTACGGAAGCCGTCACTACATATGCTTCGCAGTGCTTGCCGGCACAAATGCTCGCCACAATATCCATCCACCGCATCAGGTTGCCTCCCATCAGGTTGCCCAGGGGATTGGTATCATTGGGCATGACCATTTCGGTCATGGTTGTTTTCGACTCAGCTATTCTCTTCTCTTTCATAGTCCGCACCGGGTTTTAGCATACAAAACTAACCAAATAATATTTGGTTCAACGAATCATTACTCCCGGGCGATCGAGAAAAGGTATCCTGGTAAAAAATTGCTTGTCCATACTGCCGGACACGAATACAAAACGCTTGTCGTACATGTACTCGCCTTCCACAGTAAAGCTGATCCAGTACTCATGCGTAATGTCCGAGAGCGCCACCTGGACAGGCTCGATCATGGCGGCATAGAGGGGGCCTATCTCCTCGTAGAAGTAGCGGAAAGTAGCCGTCTCAACCCGCTCTCCCGACCGCATTCCGTACCCACGGCTGTTGACAAGTACATTGTGGATGGAAGTCTCTTTGAGATTGATAAGATATACATCCCAGAGATCTTCGGTAAACGGATCATCTGTGCGGGGCACAATGCATACAGCTATGTCCTCGACCTTGTGAACAGGAATATCTTTCTTCATAAAAACTGGCTGATGGGTGAATGTATGACGGGGACCTCGAATACCCGGCTGAAATGCGCCGTGACCTCGGCTGAGATCGTGCTCATGTCAAAACGCCGGCCCGTGACCGACTGAAGGCTGCATACACTGTGGTCCGGTTCAGCTATACCACAGGGTATGATGTTGCCGAAATGCCCCAGATCGGGCTGAACATTGTAGGCAAATCCGTGCATACTCACCCACCGGCTGAGATGAACACCTATCGCCGCTATCTTACGATGGTGCGGAGGTTGATCATGCAATGTCCAGACACCGGTATGAGGAGGCTCCCTCTTCCCCTCTACACCATAGTCTGCAAGGTGATCGATCATGACTTGTTCGATGTTGCGTATGTACCTGTGCACATCCGTAAAGAAGTGCTCGAGATCGAGTATGGGGTATCCTACAAGTTGGCCGGGGCCATGATACGTGATATCCCCGCCGCGGTTGATCTTGTAAAACTCAAATCCCTCCCCGGCCAGGTCCTCCTCTCCCCTGAGCAAGTGGGCCATATGCCCGCTCTTGCCCAGTGTATACACGGGCGGATGCTCGCAGAGCAGCAGGAAATGAGCGCCCGTATCGATCCTGTCAAGCAGATCGTGACCGGATCCGCGTTTTCTCGCTACCAGCGCGCTATGCAATCTCGTCTGCAGATCCCAGGCTGTACTGTAAGGTATATTGCCGAGGTCAAGTACCACCAGATGTCTTTCTTCTCCGGAGAGCATATCGGAATGATTGGATCGCAAGTTAGAGTTTAATGCAAAAAGCGAGGACCTTCCTGGTCAAAAACGGTCGAAGGCCTGTATCTGTTTTCTGAGTGTACGGAGGACGCCCTGATCCGCTATTTCTTCCAGGTCTTCGCTCATCAGCGTCTCTATCCCGGACATCGGCAGCTTGTCGGGGTACACGATCACCCCGAGGTGATTGAGCAAGCCAGTGAGCTGGTCCATGCCCCGCAGGTTACCGGCACGGCCATCTGACACACCGGTGAGCAACACTTTCTTCCCCCTGAAGGTCTCCTGCGCCCGGTCGATGGACAATGCATCGATCCAGTACTTCAGTATACCGGGGAAGCTCCCGTTGTATTCCGGGACAACCATATGCCAGCGCACTGCCGGCACCAGTACTTCGTCCCGCACCGACCGGATGACCCCAGGCATAAGACCGGCATCATAAACCTCCGGGCCGACCGGCAGTTTGCCGTTGAGATCCGTCAGCGAGTACAGGGGCAGGTTCCGGCCGGTGACCTCCTGCCACAACCTCTGGCAGTGGTGTGCCACACGGTGCGTAAAAGAGCCTGGCCGATTGGTGGCGGCTATGATCAGATCAGACATGATAAAGCGGAATAGCAAGTTTTCAACACTACCTCACAAACATAAGCCGACCGCTTAAGTTCAGCAACAGCGCGGAGTCCGGCCTTGACGTCAAACCATTGATCCGGCATACGCTATCAATTGGCACAAACAGACAAGTCCTAATTCCGTACCTTTGTATTTCTTTTCGCTGAAATCTAAGTACTATTTCTATGAAAATCAGGTATCTGGGCCATTCCTGTTTCCAGGTAGAGATGGGAGGGAAAACTATTTTGTTCGACCCTTTTATCAAACCCAACCACCTCGCTGCTGATATCGATATAGCCGGCATCAAAACGGACTTTATCCTGCTCTCACACGGGCATATGGATCATGTCGCGGATGCCGAAGAGATCGCCAGGAACAACGATGCGATGCTCGTATCCAATTTTGAGATCGTGAGCTGGTATGAGAACCGGGGTTTGCGCGGCTACCCGCTCAATATCGGCGGGAGCTGTGAACTTGGCTTCGGTCGGGTCAGGTATGTGACGGCCGTTCACTCATCCGTACTACCCGACGGTACTTACGGCGGTAACCCCGGCGGCTTCGTGATAGAATCTCCAGAGGCTGTCCTATACTTTGCCGGCGATACGGCGCTGACGCTGGACATGCAGCTGATCCCCCGGATCTGTAAGCCCCTGGATATAGCGATACTCCCTATAGGCGACAATTTTACAATGGGCGCCGACGATGCTGTACTGGCCAGTGACTTCATAGGATGCGACCGCATCATAGGATGCCACTACGATACATTCGGATATATCAAGATCGACCAGGAAGCGGCCCGCAAAAAATTTGCGGATCGCAATAAAGAGCTCATTCTCCTGGAAGTGGGCGCTTCCATGGAATTATAACCCCTCTCCCCCAATGGGAAAAGTAGTCGCTATAGCCAATCAGAAGGGCGGTGTAGGCAAAACAACCACCGCGATCAACCTGGCAGCCTGCCTGGCTGTCCTGGAAAAGAAAGTGCTGTTGATCGATGCGGACCCGCAGTCAAACGCTTCATCCGGTATCGGTTTTGACCCGGCATCGGGGCACCCGAGCATCTATGACTGCATGATGAACGAGACAGACCCGCACTCGGCTATTGTCGTCACCGACACGCCCAACCTCGACCTGCTGCCATCGGATATCAACCTGGTCGGCGCCGAACTGGAGCTGGTGACCAGGATACGCAGAGAGTATGTGATGAAGGACTTCATAGACCGCATCAGGGACGACTACGACTATGTCTTCATCGATTGCCTGCCTTCGCTCGGTATCATTACGATCAACGCACTCACAGCAGCCGACTCCGTGCTGATACCTATCCAATGCGAAATATTCGCGCTGGAAGGATTCACCAAGCTCAAGAATACGATCGCACTGGTAAAAAAACAGCTCAATCCCGACCTGGAAGTAGAAGGCGTGCTCCTTTCCATGTATGATAAGCGGCTCAGGCTGGCCAACCTGGTCGTGGAAGAAGTCAACGAGATGGTGAAAGATCCGGTATTCGAAACGATCATACACCGCAATTCAAAGATATCGGAGGCCCCGAGTACCCATCAGCCCGTGATACTCTATGATGCGGGTAGCAAAGGGACTATCAATTTCATGAACCTGGCAAAAGAATTCCTGGTCAGAAACCACGACCTGGCGACTCCTGTCATGAGCCAGAGAAGTTAAGGACACTATGACAAAGAAACTACCTAAAAAAGAGCTGGGCAAGGGCATCAGGGCTTTGCTCAGCGGCCATATCGAAGCAGAGATGGAGCAGGATGCTCCCGAAGTGGTCCGCGAACTGAACAGCGGTATCATCAAGATCCCTGTCGCCAGTATCGAGATCAATCCCTTCCAGCCCAGGCATGAGTTTGATCCGCAGTCCCTGGACGAACTGGCTGCTTCCATACGGACTTACGGCCTGATCCAGCCGATCACGGTCCGCAGGCTTGCCCCCGGCAGCTACCAGCTCATTTCCGGTGAACGGCGCCTCCGCGCCTCCCGTATGGCAGGACTGGAAGAGATACCTGCCTACATACGGCTGGCCAATGACCAGGAACTCCTCGAAATGGCCCTGGTCGAGAATATACAACGTAAGGATCTCAACGCCGTAGAAGTAGCCATCAGCTACCAGCGCCTGATGGACGAATGCCAGCTCACTCATGAAGCACTGTCCGAAAGGATTGGTAAGGACCGCTCAACGGTGACCAACTATACCCGGCTGCTCAAGCTCCCCCCCGAGATACAGCAATCCATAAAGAAGGAGGAGATCAGTATGGGTCACGCGAGGGCGCTTGCAGGCATATCCGATATAGCCATTCAACTGAGTGTACACAAAAAAATACGGGAAGAAGGCCTGAGCGTGCGTGCCACGGAAGAGCTCATCCGCAAGTTTTCGCTTGGCCAGAGCAAACAGCCACCGGCCAGGGTATCCCAGGACAACCTGTTTGCTCCTGTAGAAAAACAACTGTCCGGCTACCTGGACACAAAAGTCAGCATCCGCTCACAAGGCAAGGACAAGCCGGGCAGCATCGTCATCCATTTCAATGACACGGAAGACTTCAACAGGATACTGGAACTGCTCGAAGAGTAAGTATCGCAGCGCGGCCTTTCGTCGTGTGATCTGGCTCTTCGTTCTCCTGCCGGCAGTCCTGCGGGGACAAGATCCTGTGCCCGCTGACACCATACGAAAGGTGCAAAACGATACCCTGGGCACTACTCCCGTTACCACAAAACCGAAGTACAACTTCTCCCGTCAGCTGTTCAAGGGTCCGCGCCATCCCAAGACCGCCGCCTACCTCGGATTGATGCTGCCGGGAGCCGGGCAGATCTACAACAAAGACTATTGGAAGGTGCCTATCGTATGGGGCGCTTACGGAGGCATGGGCTACCTCATTTACTTCAATACCACCCAGTACCGCAGGCACCGCGACGCTCTTATTATGCGGCTCAATAACCAACCTGATGAGTTTCAGCATACGATACCCAATACCTCTGCGCTAAGAAACTTCCGCGACGCCTATCGCAAGGACATGGAACTGGCCTATATAGGAATGGTATTCGTACACCTCCTGTCTGCTACAGAGGCTTTTGTCGCCGCCCACCTCAAGACCTTTGATGTGGACGAAAACATCGGGCTTCGCATCGGCTTTGTGCACGACATCGACGGGGTGGCATATACACACCGGCAGCTCCCCCCGGTCGGCCTGCGGTTCACCTGGGCCCTGCGCTGATCACCGGGAAGAAGACATAGATGATCACATCAGTCCGAAGATCTTGGCGTATTTCATCATTTCGCCCGGGTTCGATATTTTAAGCTTGCCGGTGAACAAGGCAGTCATAGGATTGAGCGAACCCGCAAGCAGCGCCTGCAGTGTCTCGGACTTAGCCCGCACAGTACACTTCGGCTCACCGACAAAACCTTCTTTGACCTCCAACTGGCCGTCCGTGATCTGAACGGTCATCTGGGCTCCCCCGGCGCCTTCGATATCGAAGTGAAAACAAGTATTCTGGCCTTCTATTAATGAGGGGTCCACCTTGGCGGACATAGAATTCAAAAAAGAACGAACATCCATTATCTACTGATTCTGTTGTACAAGAACAGGAACGATTACCGTCCTGACGGCTAAATTAGCGGTTTTAAAAAGATACTCAGGCAAAACTTATGCGAATCATTTTCATGGGCACACCGGCTTTTGCGACGGGAATCTTATCCCGTCTTCTGGCAGATGGGCACGATATAGCAGCCGTAGTGACTGCACCGGACAAGTTCGGCGGCCGCGGCAAACAACAACTGCTACAGTCGGAAGTCAAGCAGTTTGCAACCGGGCATAGCCTACCCCTCTGGCAACCCGAAAAGCTACGCGATCCACAGTTCATCGAGGATATGACAGCTCTTCAGGCAGACCTGGCTGTAATAGTGGCTTTCCGGATGTTGCCTGAGACCGTATGGCGTATACCCCGGCTTGGTACCATTAATCTCCATGCTTCGCTGCTGCCGGACTACCGCGGGGCCGCCCCGATCAACTGGGCGATCATCAATGGCGAGACCGAGACCGGTGTCACAACCTTCTTCATCGACAGCAAGATAGATACCGGCGATATCCTGCTGAAGAAATCCACCGCGATCGGCCCGGAAGAAACCGCAGGCGAACTGCAGGAAAAGCTGATGCACCTGGGAGCAGATCTCGTATCGGAGACTGTATCCCGCCTCAGACTGGGAGATCTTCATGCACAGGCACAGGCAACCGGCTCCGGTAAGGAGGCTCCCAAGATCTTCAAGGAGCACGGGGCAATAGTACCCCTCAGATCCTCTGCTGAAATCCACAACCTCATCAGGGGATTATCCCCTTCGCCGGGCGCATATACACGCTGGCAGGAGAAGGAGGTAAAAATACTCAGAAGCAGGATCTCAACTGCTCAGCTCAGACCTGAAGCTGTTCCGGGATCACTTTACCGCATGGGGAAAAAACTAGTACTGGCCTGTGGGGACGGGCCACTGGAATTGCTCGAAGTACAAATGGAAGGAAAAAAGAAAATGGACGCCGCCAGTTTTCTGAACGGTCACAGACAATACCTGGCCGATTACTGAATTGCGTCAGAGTACCGAACCACATCCTGGAACTTATTGATCAATCGCTTGATCAGTTTTACCTCCGGAAGCAGGTTTTCGTTCTCTTCGCTTATCTGCTCAGCCTGGATCGAAGGATGGACAGAATGATTCGAAGCCTTCAGATTGATGTGAATATAACCGACCATACACACCAATGCGATCAGCAGGACAAAGGAAAGTACGATACGTTTTGCTTTCATAGCAGAGATATTCTGATACAAATATAATTCAATCTGCGTAACCAACTGTATATAAAACAGTTTTAACACTTTTTTAAGTCAGCCGGGCGTCCCGATTTCCTATATAGATGCATCCAACAAGGCTTTGGTGACAGCATGGAGCGGATTTTTTACAATTTTTTGTACCTGGCCCTGTTCGACGATCACTCCTTCGTGCATAACCCAAAGTTCATCACAGCAGTGCAGCAACTCGTCAAAACGATGACTCACCAGCAATACGGACATCTGCCTTCCTGCCAGGACAGTGTTGAACAAGTCCATCAACGACAGCTTGGTGTCCGGATCCAGCGCCGAAAACGGTTCATCTGCGACCAGCAACTCCGGATCACCGAGCAAGGACATAAGCAGTTGCAGACGTTGCCGCTGTCCCCCGGAAAGCTGGTACGGATATAGGTCCATCAGCCCCGTCCACAGCCCGAGCGACTCCAGCAGCGCTGATATATCCTCCTCCCGGACAACAATACCGCGATTGCGCCAGGCCATCTTCTGCAACCGCAGTTGCCTGGCCAGTGTGTGCGCCGAATTGAGCGCCTGGAGCGGATCCTGGTGCAGGTACCGAACCGCCCTGTAGAACGCAGATATCTGCCGGCTATCCATCTGTCCGAAAGGACGGCCATGGAACAATAACTGTCCGCTCTGCAACGGAGAAAGCCCGGTGATCTGCCTGGCCAGTGTACTCTTACCTGCCCCGGAAGGTCCTGTGATGCCGATGCGGGCGCCCTGGGCTACACGAATCGAGACTCCACCAAGTACCTGTCCGGTCTCACCGCCATGGTAGCTAAAACGGATATCTTTTGCCTCGATGAATGGCTCTTCAACAGGACTATGACGCTCACCGGGTCCAGGCGTTAATGGGTAGGTAGGCTGCAGATACGCATCCTCCATGGAAGCAGAAGGACTGTTCCACGGCAGCACGACTCCATCCCGGACCGTCAGCATGCGATCACAATATGCCTCCAGCAGACTTCTATCGTGACTGACCACCACTGCTGTCAAACCGTGAGACCCGGCAACACTGGTCAGCAAGTCCATGAAACGCCGCGATTGTATCGCATCCAGCGAAGAACAGGGCTCATCCGCCAGGATAAGCCGGCAACCGGACACCAGCCCGGCCAGCAATGACATACGCTGTAGCTCCCCTCCTGACAACTCAAACGGGTACCTGTCCAGGTGCCCGGGCTTCAACCCTACTTCATCGACCAGGCCGCTGATCAGCGACTGCCAGTCAACCGGGTGGGCCATGTCTGAGCGCCGCACTGCATAGGCATCCCGAAGGTGATCCCCGCAAGACCTGATCGGGGAAAAAGCGACAGGAGGCTCCTGCGTAATCACGCACAAGTGTCCGCTAAGCCTGGATAGTCTTTTCCGGGCTTTCATGCCCAGCAGTTCGTCTTTCTGTTGGTTTTCATGCAGCCAGATACTCCCGCGCACATCCAGCGCCTCGTCCATCGCCGTAATACCGCCCAGTGTCTTGAGGAAGAGCGACTTGCCGGCACCGGACCTACCTGTGACACCCACAAAACTACCTCCACCGATATCCAGGCCGGGTACAGAAAGCAACAACCTGCCCTGCTGGCGATCACGGACCTCTACGGCCCGGACGGTCATAACTGGTATTATCTCCGGCATAGATCAAAAATAAGGATTTACGGGGCAGAAAGTCCGTTTCACCGTTTCCCGCCAAGAATATACCGGGGCGCTTCACCGGTCAAGTATACCGAAATAGAGGAGGGTATACAAGAACACAAAAAGCAGACCCATGACGTTGAGCCATAACCCTTTGCGTACCATCATCTTCATCGGTACATTACCCTGTCCGTACGCGATCGCGTTGGGCGGCGTGGATATAGGCAACATAAATCCAAAACTGCAGACGAGCGTGGCCGAAAAGGCATAATAGGCCGGCGGAACTCCTGTGATAGCAGCCACCTGGAACGTCAGCGGCAGGAAGATAGTAGCCAACGCTACGTTGCCCATCAGTTCAGTCAGGACCAGCATCAATACCAGCAACAGAAACAACATCATGACCGGCGAGTCCCCAAAATAGGTTGTCAGCTTCTCCCCCATCCAGGCCGTGCAACCACTGTCCTCCAACCCGGATGCCAGGCAAAGACCGCCGCCGAATAATAACAATATGCTCCACGGCATATCACGCGTAGCTTCCCAACGAATGGCAAACGAAGGACTCCTGAGGCTGAGCGGCACGAAAAAAGGCAGCATGCCCCCCAGCAAAGCTATACTGGTGTCATCCAGGAGATCACGGCCGATCAACTCATTGACCGGTCCACGGAAAAACCAGAGGAATACTGCAAGAGAAAAGCTGGCGGCAACTACTTTTTCCGCAGGGGACCAGCGGGGCTTGACCTGCAGATGCTGGTCCATTCGTTCCCGGATCAGCTTCTTCTCCGCATCACTGTTGCGTGCACCGAGCGCCCTGGCGAGGTAGATATACATGGCTATGAAAAGGAAGACCGCTACCGGTACTGCATAGATCATCCACTCGAGAAAACCCACCTGGATCCCCTGGATCTCGGACATGAATCCGGCCATGACAGCATTGGGTGGCGTACCGATCAGCGTAGATACACCTCCTATACTGGAAGCATAGGCGATCCCCAGCAGCAGAATGGCCTTGAACCTGTCCCTGAGTTCAGTCTGCGCGTCGCTGTCGAAGAGCCACCCGACAGCTGGCAGTGCTATTGCCGTCATCATCACCATGGTTGCTGTATTGCTGATCCACATCGTGATCAGGAATGTCGAGAGCCAGAAGCCTAATAATACACCCTTGTAGGATCTGCCCGTAAGCCGGATGATCTGGAAAGCAATCCGCTTGTGCAGACCAGAGCTTTCGAGCGAAAGACCGATCAGAAAACCACCCAGGAAAAGAAATATCACAGGGTTGGCATAGTGCACGGCCGACTGCTTGAGCGAGAAAACACCCATCGCCGGAAACAACAGCAAAGGCAACATAGCTGTGATCGCGAACGGAACCCACTCCGTAATCCACAACACAAGCATCAGTACAGCCACGCCGAGTATCTTCCAGGCTGAAGGGGGAAATCCCTCAGGCGGGTCACTGGCCTGGAAAAAGACAAAAGCGAGTATGCCCAATGGCATACAAACTATGACCGGGTGCACTCGCCCGCGCATATCAGCGCTTCAGGATAAGCTCGGAAGTAGCCGAAGTCTCTCCGGCCTCTGCAACTATGATATAACTACCGGACTGCAGATGCTGCAGGTCCAGGGTATACAATGACTCGCCGCCCTGGAAGTTGTTCTTGTAAATGCAGGTCCCATCCAACGCATAAACCCGGATCTGTACCAGCGGAGCATGGTGATGACCCATTTTTACACGCACTAAGCCATCTGAAGGATTTGGATACAGGTGCATGGCCAGTGAAGTCTGATGGTGTACATGTTCTGTACTGGTCACCAATCCGAGCGATACAGTGCTTCCGTTCACCGGGCGGGCCAGTGTGGCTACCGAAGCTACTATCGCCTTGACCACCTGCTCCATGAAAGTGAAGTTGAGGGTACCAATGGTATCACCTGCCGTATGGTAATGCGGATTGCGGAAGTTGGCGCCATCCGTGAGCATCAGCGCGGGAATGCCTCTGTCCCAGAAAGGCGCGTGGTCGCTGCGACGCAGGTCAGGAGCGATCGAACCGTCGCCCGGCACATCAAGCGAGATGACCTTCAGATCGGGTACATACGCAGCGGCTGACTGATCAAACAAGGTACGCAGCGGTGAAGAAATGGAATTGCCCACATTGATGAGGAAGTCTCCCCTGTTCTGGTTGGCGGCTATCTTTGCCGTGGCCTGCGGAAACAGGAGGCTGAAGCCGGGCGGTATCTGCTGGCTGTTAGGTGCATCGCTATAGTATCCGATCATCTCCATATTGAATACTCCCCCGATCTGTTCCTGCGGAGCGATCCCTGAACTGTTGTACCTGACAGAACCAATAAGCCCTGCCTCTTCAAAGTCGAACCCTATAAAACGGATCGAATGTTCGAATTCGTACCGGGAGAGTATACGGGCCGCTTCGACGAGCCCGGTCACCGCCGATCCATTGTCATCGGCGCCCGGACTGCCGGCTACTGAGTCATAATGCCCGTCTACGATATAGGTGAGACTTTCATTGCCCAGGCCGGCTTTGCGGCCAAGTATATTCTGTCCCGTCTGGGCGGCGAAGGAAAAACTCTGGCGTTCGGTATCCAGTCCCGAACGCAGAAAAATAGTCTCAAGGCTATCGCGCACACGGTGCAGATGCACGCTGTTGGCTCCGAGATGACGTACTCCTTCGATCCATTGAAGATTCTCGCGGAGCTGTGTGCCGTTGATCCCGGTAATGATATCACTTATATCCACCTGGGCCGTATCCCAGACACTTATACTGACCGACATAGCAGCCGGATCGGCAGATGCAGGGTAAACCCAGTGAATTGATCTGGACTTGCCCGGGGCTATTCCGGCCCCAATATCTCCGGAGATATTGTCCTCCGCGACCTCATAATACCTGCCACCGTCGGCAGCGACCTTGAGTACTACCGTACAGGGATCTCCCTCTTCATCCTCCAGGTCGTAAGTGATCGTTAACGTCCGGTTTTCAGGAGAGTGTGTCATGACGGCTTCACTGATCCGCGGGGCCGCATTCTGCGCCCACATCGCCGGAACCACGAAGACCAGGCAAAAAAGAACACACAAATGTCTTTCGATGTAAAGCATCTTCATAGGTATAGTATTATGGATAAACTGAAATCAACCGGTCGAAAAAGCCAACGGATACCGCATGGCTGCTCAGATCAGATAAGCAGCTTTTGCCGAAGCAAAAATTCAAGTTGCTCATTCACCCGGGTAAGCTCCGCCAGCAACTGGGCATTTTCCTCCCTGAGCCTGTAGATTTCAAAACCGTTCTGGATCGTGGTCCGAAGCTGTTGCGGGTCCCAGGGTTTGTTGAGGTAATAATATATCTGGCCCTTATTGACCGCATCGATCACTGCCTGAAGATCCGTATAACCAGTCAGCAGGATCCGGATCGGATCGGGATAGAGCTGCACTACCTGCTCGAGAAACTCTACACCGGTCATTTCGGGCATACGCTGGTCTGTGATGATCACCTGGATCTTTTCACGACCCAGCACTTCGAGCCCCTCTTTCGCGGATATGGCCGTGAAAATCTGAAACTCCGTCCGGAACGTTGCCTTGAGAGAGATAAGGTTATTCATCTCGTCATCGACGTAGAGAATCGAGATCTTTTTATCAGTGGACATAGCAGTAGTAGACGATAGAGGAACGAACGATTTTAAACCTATAACAAATATAAAAATTCATTTGACGGAGTGGTGGTTTGAACTGCGAACTGGTGCATCGAAATAGTAAAGAGGGCTGTTTTCCTCTCCGAAAGCCCCCGGGATGATCCACAAACCCGTACGGAACAAGCCGATACGGCCTCGTCACCATTCTCCGGGAGAACCGGATCTGAAGCTACAGGCGCACCATATGTCAGCCCTGCGGGCAAATCAGGCTTGAAATACCTGATTTAGTACAATTACATTAATCCGAATCATAATACATCGACAATATTGTGTATATTGTCCAAGCTAATCTCGCAGTACCCTTATAGTAATGGACCGACTAAGCGACCGAAAAACACGCACAAAATTACACGCCGGTCAATACCGACCCACTTTCTACCGGCTTTCCGATCCCAGCGATGCTACTGCTTTCGGGAAACTGCTTGAGCAGGAAAGCAGTATCCAGGTTTTTGACACGATAGATACCCAACTGAGGGACCTGTTGAAGACCAGGTATCCAGGTCAACCGCTGGATGCACAGGATATCAGGGAAAAGACTGCCGAACTACTGGGAGAGCTCCCCATCGAAGAATATGGCGTATGGGTGTATTATCCCTGGTCCGGCAGGCTGGTACATACACTGGATGAGGAAGAATTCATCGAACTGCGGACCAACCGCAACCTCTACAAGATCAACGCCGAAGAACAGGAACAGCTGAGACAGCGCAAAATAGCCATAGCCGGTCTTTCCGTCGGCCAGAGCATAGCGCTTACCTTGGTGATGGAGCGCATCTGCGGCAGTATCATACTGGCGGACTTCGACACGCTTGACCTAAGCAACCTGAATCGCATCCGTACCGGTATATACAATCTTGAATTGCCCAAAGTCGTCATAGCCGCACGTGAGATAGCTGAGATAGATCCCTATATACACGTAGAGATACTTCCCGAAGGGATCACACATAATAACCTCGAACATCTGCTTGCCCGGCAGCATGTCGACATACTGCTGGATGAGTGCGACAGCATGGAAATGAAGATAGCCATGCGCCAGGTAGCTCGCCGGTACAAAGTGCCTGTAGTGATGGATACGAGTGATCGCGGCCAGTTGGATGTAGAGCGATTCGACCTGGAGCCGGACCGACCGATACTACACGGCCGGCTCGACAGCCTGGATATGGACAATGCGGACTGGTCCGATCCCCAGTTCCGCATGAAAGTGATGCTGAGTATTCTAGATTTCGAGAAAGCATCGGCCAGGGCACAATACAGCTTCATGCAGATAGGTAAAACAATATCTACCTGGCCTCAGCTGGCCTCTTCCGTCACACTAGGGGGAGCGCTGGCCGCTGATGCCTGCAGGCGTATCCTGCTCGGACAGTTTACAGCTTCCGGCAGATTCTTCGTAGAATTGGAACAACTGGTTGCATAGCTGCCGCTTATGATGGAACCACAGGTACGCATACGAGCTTTCCGCTCTCCGGATGACCCGGAGAGCAGCCTTAAGTTTGCCGA
Organism: uncultured Saprospiraceae bacterium; assembly: GCA_964537925.1. GTDB lineage: Bacteria > Bacteroidota > Bacteroidia > Chitinophagales > Saprospiraceae > SLDF01. Next base: position 160,596 of record CAZICV010000006.1, read on the forward strand.
GGGGCACTCCCGCGTACTGGACATCGTAGGCGTGAAAAAGGTAACTTCCGCCAAACACGAATGGATGGATAACCCATCCTCTTTCACTATTGTAGTCGAGTCCATGGACCGCTCCAAGGTCTACGGCGGCGCCCGGCTCCAGGTAGCCGATGGTAAAACACCGCTTCCGATCGAAGAAGCCACCGGCTACATGGATCCCAAGATACATACCATCGTACAAGACCTGATGAAAGAAGGTACCGGTGAACTTTGCGGGCTCTGGAATTCCCGCGAAGTAGCCAGTATGAAAGTCGGTGCTTTCTTTGCCACAAAAGCAGGGGTGGTAATAGCGGAGCAAATCGGCTTAAAGTCTATTTTTGCACTTTGTGCCCCCTTTACGGTACGCTTTGCAAACCGCATCGGCTGCCTGATTTACAAGGACGTCGGGAATGAAGGTACGTTTTACTACCCGAAGCTCGACCTGCTCGCCACGGTGGTATTGCTGAAGGACACTACGACACTGGATGCCGCCCATCCGTATGAAAGAGAGATCATCTTTCATCTGAGAAAGCACCTGCAGACCACGATCGTGGAGAAAGTACCCGACAAGGAGCTGGAAGTAGCCATTGAGTACGACTTAAAACTTCTTCATGCAGACAACCAAGAGTTCAAGATCACCTAGGACAGGCTTGTCCTGGTTGTACCTGTTGTTCATCTTGTTGTCTTACGGAGGCCTGTCGGCCCAGCAGACCGCCACCCCACAGTTTTACGTTTTTAACAAGGAACGTATCAATCAGTTACTCGGTGAGTTCGTCTATTACCGGCTTGATGCACCCAGAGACAAACTGCCGGAACAGATACTGGAAGAAAACAGTTTCATCAAAAACGAGAAGGCCGCACTCTCCGTAGCCTACCAGGGGAGTCCGGTATGGCTAAGCTTTGCCGTACAGAACCACAGCAACTTCAATACGCTCGTGCTGGAGGTCATGAATGCGCAGGTCGATACCATAGAGCTCTACCAGGTACGTGGTAAGACCGCAGAGCTGATCGCCGTACAGGGCGACTGGGTACACCCGGAGAAAGGAAAGGAGCTACATGTTTTCCCAAGATTCCATCTTTCTTTTCCCAAAGATTCGATCCGCCAGTTTCTCATGCGCGTCAGCTCGCGCGAAAATATCACGCTGCCCATCCGTATCGGTACGCCGGATTCGATCAGTGCTTCCAGCTTCAGGCAGCACCTGATATTCGGCACCTATATAGGTGCGATCATCGTCATGTTCCTGTACAATCTCTTTCTCTATGTCACTATTAGGGACAAAAGCTACCTGTACTATATCCTGTATATCTTCTTCATAGGACTGGCCCAGGCTGCCGTAGGCGGTTATTTGCGCATATTACTGTGGCCCGAATCCGAGGAGTTGCACCAGTTCAGCATCGTCTTCTTTTCATCTGTCGCCGGTTTCGGGGCCATATCCTTTGCCAAAGCATTCCTCCATCTCAAGATCAATGCCCCCAAGATCAACCAGGGGCTCAATATCTTCTTCCTGGCCTATGCAGGGGCCGTCCTCAGCTACCTGGCCGGGCAACCCCGGATCGCTTACGGGTTCCTGGATATAGGCGGTCTTTCCGTAGCGCTTTATGCACTTTACTTCTCAATACGTCTCACCATGAGGGGGCTCAGGTCGGCCAAATTCTTCCTGGCCGCATGGATCTTTTTCATCATAGGCCTGGTCGTATATGTGTTTCGGACGCTGGGGATATTGCCGTTCAACCTGCTGACCGACAATGCGATGCAGATCGGATCAGCAGCCGAAGCAGTCATGATGTCCATAGCACTTGCCGACAGGATAAATACCCTCAAAGAGGAGAAAGAAAAATCGCAGGCAGAAGCGCTTACCATCTCCCGGGAGAATGAGCGCATCATACGCGAACAGAACGTGATCCTGGAGACGAAAGTCAGCGAGCGTACTTCTGAACTGCAGAGAGCCAATACGGACCTGAGCGGGGCGCTCAACGAATTGAAAGAAGCACAGACGCAACTCGTAGAAGCCGAAAAAATGGCCTCCCTGGGCCAGTTGACAGCAGGTGTGGCTCATGAGATCAACAACCCCATCAACTTTGTAAGCTCTAATATCAGGCCGCTGCGCCGAGATATGGAAGATATGGTCCGTATCATCGAAGAGTACGACCGGATCGCAGCGGATGATGTACGCAAACAGATGGACCAGTTCAAATCCGAGGTGGAATACGATTACATCAAGGAAGAAGTAGAGATGCTGCTCAAAGGGATCGAAGAAGGCGCTACGCGTACGGTAGAGATCGTAAAGAGCCTGCGCAACTTCTCCCGGCTCGATGAGCAGGACCTGAAGAAGGCCCAGGTGCACGAAGGACTCGACTCCACCCTGATCCTGCTCAACAGCTCTATGGGCGGATTCATAGAGATCGAAAAACGGTACGAAAACCTGCCGGAAATAGAGTGCTATCCAGGCAAGCTCAACCAGGTCTTCATGAACCTCTTCAGCAATTCGATCTATGCCATCAAAAGGAAACATGAGTCCCGCCCTACCGGTAAACTAAGGCTTGAGACCATCAACCAGGAGAATGACGTGGTCATCAGGATCTGGGACAACGGGGCAGGTATCCCTGAAGAGGTCCGCAACAAGATATTCGAACCTTTCTATACAACTAAGCCTGTAGGAGAAGGAACAGGTCTCGGACTATCCATCGTATATAAGATCATTGAGAGTCACCGGGGGACCATCCGTGTAGACAGTGAAGAGGGAGAATGGACACAATTTACAATCACGCTGCCAAAATCTACGGATGGATCCGACACCAAAACAAGCTAAGACCAAGGTACTTTATCTAGACGACGAAGTCAACAACCTGCAGGCTTTCAAAGCTGTATTCCGGAAAGATTTTGAAGTCCATATTGCCGCCACACCGCAGGAGGCCCACGATATACTCGATGCAAATCCTATCGAAGTAATCATATCGGATCAGCGTATGCCGATCCAGACGGGTACCGAGTTTTTTCACGAGGTGGTAAAACGTCATCCTGATCCGATCCGCATCCTGCTGACAGGCTTTGTCGATATCCAGGCGGTCATAGACGCCATCAACAAAGGCGAGGTATTTCGTTTTCTCACCAAACCATGGAACGAAGACGAGGTACGTATCTCAATAGAAAATGCGGCTGAAATGCTGCGCACACGCCGGGAGCTCAATGCCCGTACCAGTGAACTCGAACTGGCCTACGAAGAACTGGACCAGTTTGTCTACAGCGCTTCACACGACCTGCGCTCACCCATCACCAGCCTCAAAGGGATACTGGAGATAGCTGCACGTGAAAGTGAGCCGTCTATGGACTATCTCGACATGATCCGCACCGTAGTGACCAAAATGGACCAGTACGTGGTAAATGTCATCAACTATTACCGCAGCAACCGCATCGGCCTGCATCCAGAAGAAGTAGATATAGCTGTACTCATAACCGAGCTGCTAGAAGAGTTCCGCTTCCACCCGGCTGCTGCGGAAGTAGACCTGCAGACAGACCTGCAGCCTGGTGTCATCATGAAGTCCGACCCGATCAAACTCAACATGATCGTGCGTAACCTGGTGCTCAATGCGATCCAGTTTCAGCGCAAGGACAACCCGCAGAAAAAAGTTGTGATATCCGGCCAGGCTGAGGCAGACACCTACCACCTAAGCGTCGAAGACAACGGCCAGGGCATCCGCCAGGACCTGGGCGATCGCCTCTTTGAAATGTTCCAGCGAGGCAATCTTTACAAAGCAGGTACCGGGCTTGGGCTCTATATCGTGCACCAGAGCGTAAAAAAACTGGGAGGCCGTATAGAATACAAATCGGAAGTAGACAAAGGTGCTACATTTTCTGTATTATTGCCTATGAACCTGTTGTAGCGGCATTACATGCATTCCTTTTACCTCATCGATGACAGTCCGGTTGATCTGATGATCATTGAGAAGTTGCTCAAGCTTGGTGGACTGGCGGGCAATATCGAGAGGTTTCAATCAGGACGCACAGCGCTTGATCACATTGCCGCCCGATCTCTGCAACCAAACCGTATCATCATACTGCTCGATATGATGATGCCCGAAATGGATGGCTTCGAGTTCTTGGATGCCTTCGGGCTGCTACCTGGCCCGGTTCGCGAACAGTATACAATCTTCATGCTGTCCTCCTCGCTGGATCCGAGAGATCTCGAACGTGCAGAACAAAACCCACATGTACGGAGATTTCTCAATAAACCGCTCAATGTGGAAGAACTGCAGCAGGCGCTGCTATGAACACACCGGAAAAATCAACGGATACGGTACGCTGCTATAAGTGTCACTCAGCGTCTTCAATGCCCAGAGAGGCTTCAGCCACCAACATCGCAAATAGTCCATCCAGTTCAGCCTCGGTCAACTCTCTGCCGATGCGGTCTTCCGCTTCTTTCTGAATCTCGTGAATCGTATAGGACTGGTTGTAATCTTGCGCCATAGGGAGGTGATTTATAAGTCCCTAAAGCCAGACAGTTTCTCCAGGGCGGCGAAAGATAAGAAATATTTGCTTTGAGAAATTATACACAAATTTAAAAATACACTCCAGTGAGTCCGGCCAAACAAAGCTGAACTTTTTAATCCCCTCAGCATATACGAGTTATAAAGGCAGATCCTTAGGTCCGTAAGCAGAAAGCCAGGGGCGGAACTCATATCAACCTCTGAAAAGAAAGATCCACGCGCATTGATCGTGCGCGATCATAAAAGCAGACACTCTCCTACTTGCCGTAATTGCCGGGGGGCCGGTCATTGCCGCGACAAGACCTGGCCTGGCTAAGCTGGCGTTGCATTGTCGTGATATACGCCATCACCCAGGTACGGATTTCCGTATCCCTGGTACCATTCAGCAACCGCTCCAGCAGTTCGATGGTACGCTCGTGCTCCCTTGTCACCAGATCGCAGTAGCTATTGTCAAAATACGGATCAGTTACTTCATTCAGACTGGTATAGGCTTGTTCGCCCGCAGGGTCGATGACCTGGGGAAGTACGATCTGCTTTTCAGCCGCCAGCGCTCTCATCTCACTCATTCCCTGTCGCAGTTCCTGTTCGAGTACCTTTGCCATTTCCCGGACCGCCGGAGAGCCTTTTTTCACAGCCAGGCTACTCGCCTTTACTTCCAGCATATTGCTGATAGCTGCGGCAAAAAACACCTCTTTTTCTTTGAGACTGGCCGTATCGGGTGAGATGGCAAGCTGCTCTTCAGGCGAAGCATATGACTTCGGCAGGCTGTCTCCTGCAGCCGGACCTTCCTGCTGCCCGGTACGATTACCTTCATATATGCAAGAACTGATCATCGCGGCCGAAACAACCAGCCAAACAAACGACAGGAACTGTCTGAAAAAAGGTGGGACTTTCATATTACTGGTTTTAAGGCGAACTGCGTCATAGATATTCCGGCCTTTACCAGTAAAGTTAGCCGGTAATCAAGCGTTGCGGCTTATGCTATTGCCATACCCGCTTATACAATTCCCATCCTGTGCCACCGACCTCATCAGACAAAAGCATCCCATCCGTTGGCCTTACGCGGTTCACAGGAGATCTCGACCGGTTCCTTGCGGACGGGGTGAATGAAGGACATGGTATGACAATGCAGGCCCATCGACCGGTCAGGCAGACCACGCGTAGATCCGTATTTCTTGTCCCCGAGTATGGCACAGCCCATACGGGAGAGTTGAGCTCTTATCTGGTGTGGCCGCCCTGTCTCGGGATGTACCTCCAGCATCTGTACGCCGTTGAAACTCAGCATCAGCGTATAACTAAGCCGCGCCTCCCTGGCCTCCGGGTCTTTAGGCTTGTGATCAAGCGCCCGTACCTTATTGGTCTTGTGGTCCTTGAGTATCCAGTGTACGAGCTCCCCCTCTTCGGAGGGCGGCATACCATCCGTCAGCGCCCAGTAAGTCTTGGTTATCGCCCGGTCCCGTAATAGTTCGTTCATACGTTCGAGGGCCTTGCTGGTCCGCGCAAAGATGACTACGCCCGTGACAGGCCTGTCCAGTCTGTGTACCACACCAAGAAACACATCACCTGGCTTGTCGTAACGGATCTTGATATAAGACTTGACGAGATCCGCCAGTACCGGGTCCCCGCTGCCATCGCCATGGACCAGGTAACCGGCCGGCTTGTTGACTGCGATCAGGTGATTATCTTCGTAAATGACTTGGAGGCTTGTCTGACGCAACATTTCGTTCTGCGTTGTGATTTATAAAAGAACGCCAAAGATAGCACGGATGGAAATAACGCTGGGGTTTTCGCCCTGTCCTAATGACACCTTCCTGTTTGACGCCCTGGTACACGGGAAGACAGACACGGAAGGGTTTCGCTTCATACCGGTCCTTGCAGACGTAGAAGAGCTCAACAGAAAAGCAGTGCGCGGAGAGCTGGATATGACCAAACTCAGCTACCGAGCCTTTTTCGAAGTAGTCGGCGAATATGCGCTGCTGGACAGCGGAAGTGCGCTCGGAAGAAACTGCGGGCCATTGCTGATCTCAAACGGGGACTTTACTGCCGGAGAGGTTGACGACCTGCGAATCGTACTGCCCGGAGAAATGACCACTGCCCATTTCCTGTTTCAATATGCTTTTCCCGATGCACAACGAAAAAGCTTCCGGATCTTCAGCGAGATAGAGTCGTCGGTACTCGACGGCAGTTTTGATGCAGGAGTCATCATACACGAAAACCGGTTTACCTATGCAGCCAGGGGGCTACGCAGGATCATCGATCTCGGCGAACACTGGGAACAGGCCACGGGGCATCCTATCCCGCTCGGCGGCATAGCGGTGAGAAGATCGCTGCCAGTAGACATACAGGAAGCCCTGCAGCGTGTGTTGCGGCGCAGCGTGGCGTATGCGCTGAATGATCCTGATCAGGCCATGCCTTATGTACAGATCCATGCCAGCGAGATGTCGCCTGAAGTCCAGCAGGCCCATATCCGGCTTTATGTCAACGACCATTCATTGTCTCTCGGTGACACGGGAAGAGCCGCTATCGAATACATGCGTTCAAAGCTCCCCGGACAAAAGCCGGCCCGGGACCTGCCATTATATGCCGCCGGGGGCCCTGCTGTCACAGTATAACTGCAATCGCGTCACCAAATCAATGCCAAACAGCTTTCGGACCGGCAGATTGTCGGTGCCTGAAAAATTAGAACTGCATTTTCCCGGCCAACATATTGAATATATTTGTAATATGATATACCTTTACCCTCGGTAAGTTTTGGTTAATAAATCATTGGTTTTGCTCGTGAAAAGTCACGGGCATTTCTTTTTTGTGCCTGTCTCTGCGCGGTCTTTTGTTGCGAAAGTATTTCTACATTTGTGCAGCCAATAACCCAATAAAATTGCCGCCATGATAATAGGTGTACCTAAAGAGATCAAGACCAGTGAGAACCGTGTTGCCCTGACTCCCGCAGGAGCGCTCGAACTGGTCAAAAAGGGCCATACGGTCTATGTACAGTCCACTGCCGGTGAAGGTTCCGGATTCTCGGACGAAGAATATATCTCAGCCGGAGGCAAGATACTGCCGACAATAGAAGAAGTATACGCGATCGCCGAGATGATCGTGAAAGTAAAAGAACCCATCGAGTCCGAGTATAAACTGATACGGGACAACCAACTGCTCTTTACTTATTTCCACTTTGCCTCTTACGAACCGCTTACAAAAGCGATGATCGACAGCAATGCTGTCTGCCTGGCTTATGAAACGGTCAAACTTCCCAGCGGAGCGCTGCCGCTGCTGATCCCTATGTCCGAAGTAGCAGGTCGTATGGCTGTCCAGCAAGGCGCCAAGTACCTCGAAAAACCGATCAAGGGTCGCGGTGTGCTGCTTGGAGGCGTACCCGGTGTACCTCCGGGAAAAGTACTGATCCTCGGCGGAGGTATCGTAGGTACCCAGGCGGCGAAGATGGCTGCAGGTCTGGGCGCACAGGTGACCATCATGGATGTAAGCCTGCACCGCCTGCGTGAGCTTGCCGACTTCATGCCGGCCAACGTGATCACGATGTACTCCAATGAGTACAATATCCGCCGCCTGATCAAGGACCACGACCTGATCATAGGCGCTGTGCTGATACCCGGCGCCAAAGCACCGCACCTGATCACCAGGGCTATGCTGAAGGAAATGCGCCCCGGTACTGTTGTCGTGGATGTAGCTGTAGACCAGGGAGGATGTATAGAGACCTGCAAGCCTACCACACACGATAACCCTACCTACATCATCGACGATGTCGTGCATTACTGCGTGGCCAATATGCCGGGCGCTGTACCTTATACTTCCACCATCGCACTGACCAACGCTACGCTGCCTTATGTGCTCCAGCTGGCAAACAAGGGCTGGAAACAAGCATGTACGGACACGAAAGAATTGTTGCCGGGACTCAACATAGTCAACGGAAAAGTCGTATACCAGGGCGTCGCTGAAGCCTTCAACCTACCCTATACTCCGGTAGAAGAAGTATTCTGAAGCAGCAGCCTGCAGCTGCTCCCCAAATAAAGAGAAGCCCCGCCGGTCTGAAGATCTGCGGGGCTTCTGCATTTCCGGATACACCCATAAAACAATACTCGTTATTTCGACGCGTTATCAGAATAAAACAACTGCACAAAGGCAATTTCGCCTACTGTTTTTTTGGCTAAATCATCATATTTCAGTATACTTGTAGATAAGAGAAGTGCTAACCCGATTACTCACCAAAATGTGCCTTTATGAATATTACTTTTGATGAATTGCGCAGGATCAAACACAGCCTGCCGCACGGAAGTATCGCTCATATTGCGGAAAAGCTCCAGATCGAGGAGCAGACTGTCCGCAACTACTTCGGGGGCGACAATTACAATAAAGGACAATCCGCCGGTATTCACCTTGAGCCTGGCCCTGACGGCGGGATCGTGTACCTGGAAGACGAAACGATCCTCAATATGGCCAAAGCGCTCATAGGCGAGGTTCAGAGAAGTTATGTAAACTAATCAGGGTAAAGGGAAAGGGTCAGCAGGCTCTTTCCCTTTCTTCTTCCGGTCCAGGTAAAACTGTTCCGTGAGCTTACTGTAGGCGGACGTCCATTCGTTCCGGCCGCCTTCCTGTATGACCAATTCTTCCGGAACGGCATCATCCGTCGGTATACCACCGAGTTCGAGCAAGAGCCTGTGAGCAGGTAATTGTTTTGTCGGGTGCACCCGGGTACAACGCTGTACATAGAGGTCGTAGCGGCGGGCAAGCGCTATGAGAGCATTCCCTTCGGTATGCGGCAGGATCAGGGCCAGTCGCCCGGTCTCCTGCCTGAGCAGCCGGACGGCTGTCTCCAGCAATTGGGTGTGCGAAAGCGACACGGTATGGCGTACACTGTTGCGCCCTGGATCCGGCGACTGTATTCCCCCGGTGAAAAAGGGCGGATTGCTGACGATAAGATCAAACGAAAGATCACTGGTATCCGCAAAGTCCTGCAACGATATATGCACTATCCTGATCCGCTCGCTCCAGGGTGTGGCTGCCATGTTCTCTGCAGCCTGGCGGGCAGAACCTTCATCTATCTCGATCCCGGTGATACTGGCATCAGTCGTACGCTGGGCGAGCATACCGGCGATCAGGCCGGTACCGGTCCCTATATCCAGTATAGTCTGCGCCCGGCCCGGCTCCACCCAGGCGCCTAACAGTACGCCGTCGGTGCCCACTTTCATAAGCGCCCTGTCCTGCGCAATGCTGAAATCCTTGAAGTGAAAGACTGTACCTCTCCCCACCTATGTACATATTTGCCGGTACAAATTTAGCACATAATGAAAAAAGGCTGACCCTGTCTGAAGGCAGGGTCAGCCTTATATTCTTCTCCGTTAGGGCCGCTGCAGCCTGGACAGTCTGTCTATTCCTCGAATTTCGGACGTACGATCGTAAATACCCTCGATATATTAAAGCCGAAATGAATGCCGCCCTTCAGCCAGTCACCGGTGGTCTCCGCTATGAAACCCTTTTCGATCATCGATGTACTGTTGCTGAAATGCAGCTGGAATACGTGGCCGCCCGTCTCTATATCAAAGCCGACGGAGAGCGAGTGCTTAAGCCCGCTTGCCAACTGATCCGGCAGCACATATATGTACTCAAGATTGAGCGCCACCCTCCTGCTCAGTCGCTGGCGCGCCGCGATACCGAGCGCAAACACATCATTGCGCTCCGTGCGGGTGGCTACCAGGTTGCGGTGGACCAGGGTCGGGCTGATCTGCAGGGAAAAACCATCACTGAACTTGCGGCCGAGAATGAGCTGGAATGTATACGAGAACCTGGCGAAAAACGGATATTCAATATCGTTTCGATACCAGCGTTCGCTTTTGATAGCCGTCGTTGCAAGAAAAGCCGCCGTAACAGGCATATTCACCTTGCCACGGCTTTGCCGCAGAAACCTGTACTTGAGATAGCCGTCGTATGTTTTTTCAAAACTTCCGCGACCAAGTCCTACCATCAGGTTTTCCGTGACGCCATAGTCGAGCCCGAGCCGGATACTAGCCTGGTCAAGGCCGAACATCTCGTAGAGTCCGCCGTTGACAAAACCGAACCGGTGAGATATCTTAAAGTCAAGCACTCCATGGGCCGTATTCTCCAGGGAGTGCAGGTTGATGACACGGTTGGTCTTGAAACTAGCAGTCGCATAATTGGTCGTTTCTTCTTCGCCCAGCAGCGACAAGAGATCCTCTTCCTGGGCTCCGGCAATGCCGGTAACAAGGAAAAAAGCGATAAGCAGGTGTATGTATGAACGATTCATGTTCTGGTCTGTATTTGTGGATTGCCGGATGGTTATGAGTGACCAGCCGGCCGGCCCGAAGGACCGTACCGGCTGATCGTTCATAATACACCCTTATTTTGTCAGCGGCTGGTACTCAGCCGATATTTCTATGCGTACTGTCTTGGCCACTTTATCCCGCACTACGGCAGGTATCGTAATACCGTAGTCTGCTACAGCTATGGTAAAACCGGCGCTGCTCTGTACTTTACCACCTTTGACGACGAATACACCATCGGTCTGTACTTCCTGCGAGACCCCGTGTATCTCCAGCGTACCCTTTACCTTGACGGGATACTGCCCGTCTTTGGCCAGGTTGATCTGCCGGGGATCGACTACCTGCCCTTTGAACGTAGCCTTGGGATACTTGTCCGACTCCATGTAGTTTTCATTGAAATGCTCCTGCATAAGGGCCTTCTCAAACTGGAAGGCTTTGATCAGGACAGACCATTCAAGTTTGCCAGTAGCCGCATCGTAGACACTGCTGGCCTTACGGTTGAAGGCTTCGATCTTCTCCATCGGCGCATCCGAGAAGAAGGATACTTTGCCTTCCTTGGTGAAATATTTGCCCTGGCCCTGCAACGATGCAACCAGCAGCAAACAGATTGCTATACACACTGATCTGAACATAATAGACAGTTTTAATTTTAGTTGGATGGACTGATTATACAGCGCATCAGGACGATATCGAGATCCATACCGCTGCATTCGCCCCGGATCGTAACCTGGTCGCCGGGGTTGTATCTGGTCACTTGCTGGTCGTATACCGTGTCCAGTTCACAATTGATATTGGACATGGGATCTCCGGTATCCAACAGGATGGTTGTGATCCCGCTTTCATCCGTATGTTGTTCTACGACACGACCGGTCACCTCGATCACCTGCCCCAGGAAAGCAGCATCCGCAGCCCCGGCATCGGAACTGTAGTTTGCCAGCAGCTCCTGCGCAGTAAGTGCTGCTTTGACCGGCTGATCGGCCATATTCTTATGCGGCTTGTTGTATATACGGTAGCCCGTGATACCTGCTGCCAGGGCCGCAAGCAGGATGATACCCAAAACCCATTTTCTCATCTTCCGGTCAGTTTTGTGTGATGATTCAATTGTTCTGAGCGCCGGCGCCAATCCAGGATTCAATCTGCGAGATCTCGCAGTCCGAGATCTTCCCGGAGTTTTCGGGCATCGGTTTGAATCCAGGGTCATGGCGTACCGCACCAAGAAACCGCTGGTTATCTACATAGACCTTGAGGTTGTTATATCCTTCCAGCGTCACATTGCCGAGGTTGGCGCCCGCACTGTGACAGACCAGGCACCTGTTCTGCAGTATAGGCTGGATATGTTGCTGAAAAGATACATCCTCCGTCACACAGCCAGAGTTAGGGAACAGGTCTTCTTCGTTTCCGTAATAACAGGCGCTCAGTGAAAGCGCCCACAGGAACGATAACACATACTTGATCTTCAATTGCATCATATTCTTCAAAAAGGGTGTACAGAATACCGGTCGACTCGTATGAAGCCGGTTTGTCTCTTCCTTATATACGTAAACGAGACCATACAAAGATGGGGCTTCCGTCTATTTCAGCCAAATACTTGCGACCGAGACAGGAAAAACGGTATCCCAACCGGGCTATAAAACCCTTCAATCTCCGGAGGCCCGTCCGTGAGAACTCTTTTCCTTCTCCGTGCTGCTCTGTCTTTTATATATCAGATTTCATCCGAATACCCTAGCTTTGTATCCATCAATCAACTGGTGTGCATGTTGCGATCCTGGTCTACCGGTATATTCTTGCTTTGCTTGTTCTTCGTGTCAGGTGTGCTGGCCGGACAGGAACTGGGATTCCGCAATAGCTGGTCTGTTTCCACTGGGTTCAATCTCTCCAATATCCGGTCGGTCCGGCACCAGAGCTATCCGCTGCCGGAGCGCGCACTGATACAGGTGCTTGAAGGAGAGCGTGCCGGCATTGGCTTCCAACTGGGTGCAGGCCGCTATACAAGATTCTCCCGCCAAAACGGACTGGTGATGGAAGCCCATATCCTGCAGTCCATACGCAGGGCTCACTACAGCGCTGTCTACTCCGGTACTGAGCTGATCTCTACCAAGAGCGGTGAGTTCAGCTACAACAACGTATACGGACAGGCGGCGTTTTTGCTACGCAGGCAGTTTGGCATGTTCAATCGCTTCTACCTGCAGGCGGGACCTTACCTGGACTTCAACCTGATCAACCTGTCTACTTTCAACGGGCGCCATGTGACCTATTTCGAGGAGACTATGGTCAACGGAATGCCTGTACTGGCTCCACTGCACGAGCCACATACCACCGATCAGCTTGAAAAACACCGGACTAATCGCCTCGATGCTGGAGGTGCGCTTTCGGCCGGTACGCTGCTGGCCCTGCCGGGCAACCACTGCCTGCAGCTTGAACTGCGTTATAGCAGGGGCGTATTCCGCATAGGCGATATTACGGGAGTACGCCAGAATCGCTGGACACTGCTCCTCTCCTACCTGATCCCTGAGCGACCGGCTAAGGGTTACCACCGCTATCAGCCGTACCAGCTCTGACGGGCATCAAGCTGGATGAGCGATTTTAACCAAACGGTAAGGAACTGAATGATAGCGGGCTGCTATCTTTGTACCCGATGAAAGCAGACTTACGGATTTACGGCTTCCTGGGCTGCTGCCTCCTGCTGGCCGGGCTGGTCGCCTGGAAAGATGACACGCCAGACCCTCAGACACCCGCCGCCCTCGGAGCGCTCCTGTTCAACGACCCTATCCTGTCCCTGGACTCTTCAGTCAGTTGTGCGTCCTGCCATATACCCCGATTCGCCTTTGCCGATACGGTTGCACTCAGCGTCGGCATAGACGGGCGATTGACCACCAGAAACACACCCAGCGCTATGAATACGCTGTCCCGGGTAGCGCTGATGTGGGACGGTCGCGCTGCTACCCTGGAAGACCAGGCATTGCTGCCGCTTGAGCACCCGGAAGAAATGTCGCTTCACAGGGACAGTGCTGTGGCGAGACTGCTGAGGCATCCTTCCTATGCACCGTGGTTCCGCAGGATCTATTCCAGGGAAGCCGATCTGCCTGCTCTGCTGCATGCACTTGCTTCATTTGAACGGACGCTGGAAACCTCCGATACGCCCAACGACCGCTGGATCGCAGATGTTGAGCCCGGTATGACCGGGCAGCAGTTACGCGGACGGGAATTGTTCTTTGGCAAAGCCAATTGTATCGAGTGCCATTTCACCCCTGACTTCACGGGAGACGAGTTTCGCAATATCGGTCTCTATACCGGTGCTGCCGGAGACGATGCGGGGAGATTTGAGATCACGAAGGACTCTTCCGACCTGGGCAGGTTCAAAGTACCCGGCCTGCGCAATGTAGCGGTGACAGCACCGTATATGCATGACGGACGCTTCCGCACTCTGAGAGAAGTACTTGACTTCTACAACGACCCTTCGAAGGAACTGAAAACAGCTGTCAATGCCGATACCCTGATCCGTCCCCTCGGATTGAACGGTCAGGAGCTCGAAGATCTGGAAGCATTTCTCCACGCACTGACAGACGATCGGTTCGTCCCGCTCTCTGGCCAGCGCAACGCCGCTCAGAAACGGTAGTCAGCCCGCAATGTGATGTTGCGCGGTGCATCCAGTACACCGGGTCGCATACTGTATTCACGATTGAACAGGTTCCTGCAGATCAATGCGAGCCTGAGTCCGGGCAAGAGATCATAAGAGGCCCGTATATCGGCCAGTGTTGTGCCCTGGTTATTGGATGCACGATATTCCTTGAGGCCTGCGACGACCAGTTCCTCGAGAATGGCATCAATATTTTCCATATAACTGTATCGCCAGAACGCCACGCCCAGTTTCCATCTGCCCGGCCCGGTCTCTATATCTACTTTGAGCGTATGCCGAAACCTGTACTTAAGAATATTCCTGCGGGCGGAAGAAGTAAGAGAATCCGCTTCCGAAAAGTCGCGGTACCTGGGATCCAGGTATGTGTATCCCGCCAGCACCGTAGTCTGCCAGCCGCCTATACTCCCTCCGCCGCTGATATTGAAGTCCAGGCCGCGGATACGCGTCGGACCAACGTTCTGGGACTGGAAACCAAACCCTTGCGGCGTAGCCGTGAATACAAACTCCATCATATCGTCGTACTCCTGCCAGAAAACAGCCATGTCCAGGTATCCCATCCATTCGCCCAGCTTGAGCCCTTGCTTGTATCCCAATTCCGAGGTCCAGCCGGTCTCCGACCGGAGTACCGGGTTGGGGAATACAAATACCGGCCCCAAAGGGGTATTGATAAATCGCTCAGCTATCGTGGGATAGCGATATCCCTGTCCGTATGAAGCGCGCAGATAGGTATAGTCAGCCAACTGGTAATTGGCTCCCAGCCGGTATACAGGCCTGGTCTCTTCGGTAAGTCCGCCGGGTATGACGAAATCGAGGACCCTGTCCGGGCTTCGCTGCGTATTATGCTCCAGCCGCACACCACCGGAGATATTGAACCCTTTGAAAAGTGTAAGATCCAACTGAGTATAAGCCGCCAGGTTGGCAGAAGTAAAGAGGGTATCCCCGTACAGTTCCGCTTCGATACGGCTGGACTGCGTTACTACACCTCCCGTGAGCACAAGCGGGATACGGGAAAACCTCCGCAAAAACTGGTATTCTCCGTAGTATAAGGCCGACCGGTTGGAACGATTTTCATTGTTGTTGTTGTCTACTGCATAAAAGCGGCCCAGTACTTTGTGGCGGTTGCCGCTGCGGTCAAACCAGGTCACGTAAGGATCTACCGTGAATCGAAGCCGGTCACTCACAGACAGCACATTGGGAGCCGGCCTGTACGCTCCTGCTTCTGCATCCTGCCAGAAGAAGAAACTCGAACCTGCGCCACGGTTGATATTGGTCCGTACCCCGGCAGACAGCCGGTCGTTGAAGCGATATCTCAACTGCGCATTCAGCCGGCCATACCGCTCGAAAGTCTCTTCATTGAAACTCTGCAGGTCCCTGAACATGCCGCTGAGTACCAGGTCCAGCTTCTGCCACTTCTGTTTGTGCTGCAGGCTGAGTCCTGTCTCGTAAGGGGCTCTCCCCCACCATTTCTTGGCTGGATCTGCCGGGTCCATATAATGGGTGTAATAAGTGGACACATGCGTCTCAGGGCGCTCGCCCGGGTAAGCTGTAAGTACATTGATCACTCCATTGAGTGCGGAGGATCCGTAGAGGACAGAAGAAGCGCCCTTTACAATCTCGATCTGCCCTATATTCTCCACCGGAAGGTCATTCCAGTTAGGAAAACCCGCATCTGCCTGCAATACCGGGATTTCGTCGAGCAACAGCAACACGCGGCTGCCTGCACCGTACGAGTAGCCCGATCCTCCCCTGATATTGGCCTGTCCGTCGATCACATCTACTCCGGGCATTTTCTGCAGGACCTGGTCCAGGGCAGTCGTATTGAGACTCTGTATAAGCTGCGGGCGTATGACTTCCAGCGATACGGTCACTTCACCTATCGGGCGCTCATACCTACCGGCACTGATCGTGGTCGTACCGAGGATGTTCTCCTTCTCCGTCATCAGCACTTCGATATCGATCACTGTATCCCGGTCCAACACCACCTGCCTGGTGTAATTCACATAGCCGATATAGGTAACCAGGAGCTCGGATCTGCCGGGACTGCCTGCAAGCGTGATCTTAAAGCGACCGTCCTGCCCCGACTCGGTATACTGTCCAGCCAGCTCTATCGTAGCGCCGGGCAGCCCTGATCCCGTACGTGTATCCCTGACAACACCAGTCACCGTCTGTGCGAGAACGGGAGCAACCGGGATACATATCCAGAGAAGAGCCCAGGCGGCCCGGTACAACGTACGTATTATGCTTTGCATAAGTGTTGATTAAAGTAGGTTCAAAAATTAGCTACTTAAGTGTAAGTGTACCTAAATTTAACCAACAAAAGTTACTAAACCGACAAGATCATGACGCGCTCTCTACTGTCAGCCCTGGCTATAATACTTCTATCCGCTCTATCTCTTCACGCTCAGGTATGTACGCCTGACGAGACATTCCGCGACTCTACGGGAGGTGTTTACCCGGTACCCGTATCGGACGAAAATCCCGAAGGAGGTATCCAGACTGCAGGGTGTCCCGGCCAGGAGTATTTCTTCAGCTTTACGGTCAAGGTCCCAAAAACTTTTGAGTTCGGTGGCACTCCGATCACCGTGACGAGTATCCGCCTAAGAACGGATACACCCATACAAGGTCTGCCAGCCGGTCTGAGCTATGCATGCGCTGCGCCGCCTACATGCACCATGCTCGCCGATAGCCTGGGCTGTATCGCGATCACCGGCACTGTAGACGCGTCCGTACAGCCGGGCAATTACCCGCTCACCATATTGATCGACCTGGTGACCAGCTTTGGTGCGATCCCTACGCAGTTTCCCAACAGCCTCATAGCTCCTGGAGAATATATCCTGAAAGTAGAAGATTCGGGGTCCGACTATTGCCGGTCGCTGAGCGTGCATCGTCTGCCGGTCGTACAGGAGGCTGTGCAGGTATTTCCCAACCCGGGGAACGGCGATGTACAATTGAGGCTGGACAACAGCTGGATCCAGGAAAAAACATCGATCCGCTGGTTTGACGCAATGGGCAGGCAGGTATATGCCCGGGAAGAATACCCGGCAGGCTCCGGAACAGCGACTATTATCTCTACCGATCTGTCCCGTCTGCCGGCAGGATGTTACTCTTATGAGGTCAGCAACAGGATACAGCGCAGCACGGGCACATATATCAAGCTCTAATCTAACCAGAGACCGTCGCCAGTACTGGTCAGCCGATCCGCACGGAGGTCATAGTAAGTGATCCTGCGACGGCTTTGTCATTGAAAAATGAAATGTCGTCACCAGGCTCCTGCAGTCCCAGCGTATACAGGAGCGGGAAATAGTGGTCTGTGGTCGGTATGGCCAGGCGTGCGGCCGGACCAAGGTCTTCATAGCGGACCAGTTGCGTATGTTTTCCCTCCCGGATATACTGCTTGAACAGGGCGTTCATCTCATGCGCCCAGTCGAAACCGTAGTTGTCCTGTTCCATCTTGTCCCAGGCGATCATCCTCAGGTTATGCACCATGTTGCCGCTACCTATGATCAATACGCCCTTGCGCCGCAGGAACTGCAGCTCCCGGCCAAGCTCATACTGGTAAGACGCCGGTTTGGTGATATCAATGCTGAGTTGAAGGACGGGTATATCCGCACCCGGGTACATATGACGAACCACCGTCCAGGTGCCGTGATCCAGTCCCCACTCATGATCCAGGCCGATACTGGTATAAGTCACCGTTGATGCCGTGTCCTTTGCCAGGTCCGCATTGCCGGGAGCCGGGTACTGTACTTCATATAGTGCTTTCGGGAAACCGCCAAAATCATGTATAGTCTGCGGCTGTGCCATAGCCGTGATCTGCGTCCCCCTGGTCAGCCAGTGCGCGGAAACGCAAAGCACGGCAGAGGGCTCTGGCAGCTCCCTGCCCAATGCGGCCCACTGCCTGCTGAACGTATTGTCCTCTATACCATTCATGGGGGATCCGTGCCCTATGAACAGCACAGGCATTTTCCTTCCGCGATCAAGCAGGCCGGACGACAGATACTGCAGACCGGTAAGGCCTGTCAGCCCGAGCGCGCCCAATCCCAGCCTGATGAATTCTTTTCTTTGCATTTGTACCGGGTCATTAAGGTATTACAGCGCATTAAACTCATAGCAGTGCACCAGAGTTGCATACAAGACCTTTTATTTGGCTTGTAACATGGCGCCACCTGCCGGTAAAATCTCCCGGGGAGATAAATGCAGCCTTATACATGCTTTTTATTCATATAAGCTTTTTGCATCTTTGAGCAGAAGATTCAATCCCTGCCACAGTTTTGAAAAAGCCACCTGCCAACGAAGCGACCACGCCGCTCATGCGGCAATACTACCAGGTCAAGGCCAAACACCCGGATGCACTGCTCCTGTTCCGCGTAGGCGACTTCTATGAGACATTCGGACAGGACGCCGTGAAAGCCTCCAAGGCGCTGGGTATCGTGCTCACACATCGCAACAACGGTTCGGATGATACGGAGCTGGCCGGCTTCCCATACCACGCCCTGGACAATTACCTGCCCAAACTGGTCAAGGCCGGCTATCGCGTAGCTATATGTGAACAGCTCGAAAAACCGAGCAAAGAAAAGAAGATCGTCGAAAGAGGCGTCACCGAACTGGTGACACCTGGTGTGGCTATGGATGACAAATTGCTCGATCACACCCGCAACAATTATCTCGCCAGCGTACATATCGACAAACAGGGCCTGCGGCATGGCATGGCGCTGGCGGATATCTCTACGGGCGAGTTTCTCGTGAGCGAAGGCAGTTCGGCCTATATCGAAAAACTACTCCAGAGCTTTCAACCTGCGGAAGTCCTTTTCCCGAAATCCCAGCGCCAGCTTTTCGACACGCTCTTTGGAGAAGGACACTATACCTACCCGCTCGAAGAATGGATCTTCACGACTGACTTTACCCGGCAGCGGCTGCTGGATCACTTCCAGGTACTCACGCTCAAGGGATTTGGTATAGAAGAACTGGACGCAGCACAGATTGCAGCCGGCACAATCCTCTACTACCTGAGCACTACGGAAAATAAACAGATCCAACAGCTCAACCAGATAAGCCGCATCCATTCCGATGAGTTTGTCTGGCTGGACAGGTTTACGATCCGCAACCTGGAACTGGTCCATTCGGCTCATGAAAGCGGTACACCGCTGATCGGTATTCTCGACAAGACCACATCTCCCATGGGGGCACGCCTGCTTCGCAGATGGGTGCTGCTCCCGCTGACCAGGATCGCGGATATCCGCTCCCGGCAGGATGTAGTGGCTTACTATACGGCAGAGCCTGACGCCGCCGGTGCACTGCAAAAATATATCCGCCTGATGGGCGACCTGGAACGCCTGATCGCGAAGGTTCCCAGTGCCAGGATCAACCCCCGTGAAGTCCTGCAGATCCGTAAGGCGCTCGAGGCCATCGGTGAACTCAAACAACTTATATCCGAAGCACAGGTGCCGGAGATCCGGCGTATCGCCGACGGGCTCAACCCCTGTACACCACTTGCGGCCGAAATAGCCCGCAGTTTGCAGGAAGATGCTCCGCTCCAGCTACATAAGGGAGGTGTGATCGCCGACGCCGTATCACCGGAGTTGGATGAGCTACGGCACCTGATCCACCATTCGAAGGAGATACTCGCTTCGATCCAGCAAAAAGAAGCCCAGCGCACAGGCATTACCTCACTCAAGGTCGGGTTCAACAATGTATTCGGATACTACCTGGAAGTCACTAACAAATACAAAGACCAGGACAGGATACCCGAAGACTGGGTCCGCAAACAGACACTGGCTAATGCAGAACGCTATATCACGGATGAACTGAAGCAGCTGGAGGCAAAGATCCTGCATGCCGAAGACAAGATCCAGGAACTTGAACTGGCCCTGTTCCAGCAACTGGTGGCACAGGTACAATCCTACCTGCAGCCCATCCAGTACGATGCACACCTGGTCGCCCAGCTCGACGTGCTCTTGTCCTTTGCCCAGCAGGCGACCGAACGCAGCTATACCCGTCCGGAAATAGATGACGGACTCGAAATAGATATACGCGAAGGCCGTCACCCGGTGATAGAGTCCAATCTGCCGCCCGGCGAGAGCTATGTTCCCAACGATGTATACCTACACAATGAAGATCAACAGGTCCTCCTGATCACAGGGCCCAATATGGCCGGTAAGTCCGCACTGCTCAGGCAAACGGCACTGATCTGCCTGATGGCACAGATGGGCAGCTTCGTGCCCGCTGCAGCGGCGCGTATCGGAATGGTCGATAAGATATTTACCCGTGTAGGCGCCTCAGACAATATCTCGTCGGGTGAATCCACCTTCATGGTTGAAATGAACGAGACGGCGTCGATCATGAACAACCTATCGGAACGGAGCCTGATCCTCCTGGATGAAATCGGCCGGGGCACCAGTACCTACGACGGGATATCGATCGCCTGGGCCATTGCGGAATTCCTGCACAGCAACCCGTTTGCCCGGCCAAAGACCCTGTTTGCGACCCATTACCACGAGCTGAACGAGCTCGCCGAAAAATTTCCGCGGATCCGCAACTTCAGCATCGCGACGCGCGAAGCCGGTCAGAAGGTCGTCTTCCTGCGCAAGCTGGTACCGGGCGGTAGTCAGCATAGTTTCGGTATCCACGTAGCGCGTATGGCCGGTATGCCCCGGACGATCGTAGACCGCGCTTCAGAGATCCTGCTACACCTCGAGCAGAAGTTTGTCGAGGACAACAAGAGCGCCGTGAAGGCCAGGGCACGTACTTCACTCCAAAGCGTGCAGACCCCGTCCTACCAACTCAGTGTATTCCAGACCCAGGACCCACAGGCTGAACATGTAGCCAAGCTGATCCGGGAAACGGACCTCAACGGTATGACACCGATCGACTGCTTCATGAAGCTGCAGGAGTGGAAAGAGTTGCTCAAGTGACTGCTGCCTCCTGCACGAGGAACTTGCAGCAGTCACCTGGAACCGCGGTATACTATTTCCTGATCAGTTTGTGCTGACGCTCATTTCCCGACTTGTCCACAGCACCGACAAAATAGACGCCGGACGGCAGATCACGTACTGAGAGATCGAGACGAACCTGTCCTGGCAGCAGCGGCATTCTTTTCAGCATCTTGCCGTTCATATCTCTCAATACCAGTTCCTGCAGCACGGCGGCGCCGTCTATGGATACGGTAGCGATATCTCCGGCGGGATTAGGTGACAAGGTCAGCATAGCCGGACTCTCCTGCATACTGACAGAAGTAGTCGTAAACTCTCCGTTGGCCAGCGCATACTCACCGGGCAACAGGGTGAGTACCCTCATCTGGCCCTGCCCGTCATTGGCAGCAAACATTCTTTTCTGGTAATTGGGATGCTCGATCCAGTCGGCCGAAGCGTCCTGGCGATACAACAGGATGAGGCTGTCCTCCCTTGTCTTCACCAGGTCATCGTCAAAACCCGGCGCGGCCGTATATTCAAAGGTTGCTGTGAGCTGGGTATCATCCGGTATATGTCCCACTACCCGCCAGTGACGGTTCTTGCCCATACGGATATTGTCCGGGTTGTGTTTAAATCCGTCCGCTCCTGCAAAATGGTGCTCAATGTGAATAAAAGCGGGTTCGCTGAGAGCAGCTATATTGACGCTCATGAGCCCCTGCGTGAAAGCATAATTGCCTCTGTCGGTCACACGGTGTGTATTGCCCAGGAAGCCGGGATTCAACTTGTTGGAGGCATTGAGGATAACCCAGTCCGGCAGGAAAGGTACTTCGACAGAGACCTGTGACTGCGCGCCTCCCAGCCGAAGATCCGCCGAGAATTCCTGCCCGTCGCGGGTGTAGAAGGTAGCTTCCAGCGGGACATCCTGCATGTACACATCGCGGCCGTAGAGTTTCTGCTCGATATGAAGCGATACGCGGTAATACCCGCTCTCGGCTTCAGCAAGCATGCTATCTACTTCAAATGTTGGAAAACCAGGGCGGAATATCCAATCCTCAAAAAACTGTGTCATATCCACACCGGTAGCCGCCGTGAGCTGGTCCCGGAAATCATATGCATCGATATTGCTGTATGCATTGTCGGCGAGTACGGCTTTCATACCGGCGGAAAACAGGCTGTCGCCCAGGTAAGCACGTATATTATGTATCATCATCGCTCCCTTGTAGTAGGTATGCGTACCGTAAGTCCTGTCCTCCGGCATCGGGCTGAGCGCACGGAAACCGTCATCATCTACATGAGCGCGACGGAGTACGCGCAGGGAATTGGCCTTGACCTGTGACTGGAAAGCCTCGGAGCCGTCTACATGTTCTGTGAAGAGATGTGCACCATATTCGGCAGGTCCCTCCTTTATCCACATGTTATGAGAGGTTTTCAGCGTGACGACGTTGCCCCACCAGTGATGGCAAAGCTCGTGCGCCATGAGACGATTGTCCACCGCGCCACCGGAGATCGAAGCCGCGGGATAGGCTACATTGGTCGGGTGCTCCATAGCGCCCCTTGTCGTGATGACATAGCCCACCCGCTCCCATTGATAGGGACCGTACCATTTCTCAAACGCATCCACCGCATCCCCTATCCGGGCAAAAGACCGCTCGAAGTTGTCCAGGTCGCCCGGACGGGCGATCAGGCGGACAGGGATCTGGCCATACTGTCCTTCGTGGATAAACTCCCTGTGTCCGTAACTGGATACAGCGATACTCGACAGGTAAGTAGGGATCGGCTGATCCATCCTGTATACAGTCTGCATAAGCCCGTTATCCAGCTCGGTCTCCGACAGGAAAGTGCCTACGCAATAAGCTTTGTGCACGGGTGCATGTGTGATCCGGTATTCATAGGTACTGCGCTCTACAAAATTGTCAAAGCAAGGGAACCAGGCCCTACCGTAGTTATGCGGCTGATCATTGAGGCCGATACCCAGGTTGTATGCATAACCCTCTTCAAAATAAAACCCGCCGAATCCCGACGCGCTGGTCATCGGGCTCCCTCCGTAATATACCTTCACCTCCGCCGTATCACCGAGTGGCAAAGCCTCCGGGAGCGTTACTTTCAGGAGAGGCCCGGTATGCTCGAAAGCGATCTTCTCATCCAGGTAATACACCGAATCCACGGTGAGTACCTCCAGGTCGAGGTTGATATAGTCCAGGTCTTCCATCAAAGTACGGTACCTGACCGTCGTAGCCCCCCGGATCCGTTTTCCTCCGAAATCAGTCACCTGGAGATCGATGGTATAATGCAGTATATCGAAGGTATCGCTCCGCTCCAATGCTGCCCGAGACTGCGCCAGCTGTTCGGGAGAATAGCGAATGCCTGCCACTTTACTTTTGACCATATGGCAGCCATAGGGCGGATCATCATATTGCGCCTGGAGCGCGTTCAAACAGAAAAGCGTGCAAAGAAAGAAGTATACCGTTTGCTTCATTTGGGCGGTTTTATACTGGCAAAGAATTTAGAATATCCGGATACAATCATTGTATGCTCAAACCTGCCGGAAACACCTGCGGTTGCCGGACCCGTGAGCCGGAGGAATGAACCTGTCTTATAAAAAGTAAATATAGTCAAAACCGGCGGACAGGAAGCCTCAGCCACAACTCGACCCGGGAAGAAGTCCCAAACAAAAAAGCCCCGGGGTAAAAACCCCGGGACCTTTAAAGACAACGTTTTTCACACGACCTTGATCGCTTATAAAATTAACATTTTTTTAACTAGATGTATCTAATTGTTAAAATTTATTTTTGACGATCCCTGCGTTCATGGTTTCAGGGCAGGTCCCTTGCCCGGCATCTGGCCAAAACCGCGGCCTTTGCTCATCGTATGCATCATCTTGCGCATCTGGTCAAATTGCTTGAGGAAGAGATTGATCTCGTGTACATCGCGGCCACATCCGGATGCTATGCGGCGCTTGCGGCTCATATTGAGCAGATCCGGGTTGGACCGTTCGTCCGGCGTCATAGACTGGATAATCGATTCCACCTTGGAGAAAGCCTTCTCGTCGATATCCAGGTCTTTAGTGACCTTACTCATACCGGGGATCATATTCATGAGGCTCTTGAGGTCGCCCATTTTCTTGATCTGGGCAAGCTGGCTGAGGAAGTCGTTGAAGTCGAAAGTGTTTTTGCGGATCTTTTTCTCAATGCGCTTGGCTTCTTCCTCGTCAAATTGCTCCTGGGCTTTCTCTACGAGAGAGACAATATCACCCATACCCAGTATACGCTGCGCCATCCTGTCGGGGTGAAAGACGTCCAGGGTATCCAGCTTCTCCCCCATCGACACAAACTTGATGGGCTTGCCTACCGTATACTTGATCGAAAGCGCCGCTCCACCCCTGGTATCACCGTCCAGTTTGGTCAGTACAACACCGTCATAATTGATCTGGTCATTGAAAGCCTTGGCCGTATTGACTGCATCCTGTCCCGTCATGGAGTCCACTACAAAAAGGGTCTCCGTCGGCTGCAGTTCCCGCTTCAAAGCACTGATCTCGCGCATCATCTCCTCATCCACGGCAAGACGTCCGGCCGTATCCACGATCACTACATCGTGACTATGCGCCTTTGCGTACGCTACTGCATTGCGCGCGATCTGGACAGGGTCTTTGCTATCCGTCTCTTTATAGACAGGTACACCGATCTGCTCTCCAAGTACCGTAAGCTGGTCGACAGCTGCGGGGCGATACACGTCGCAGGCTACCAGCAAGGGCTTGTGATTCTTCTTGTACCGCAGAAAACTGGCCAGTTTGCCTGAAAAAGTCGTCTTACCGGATCCCTGGAGACCTGCGATCAGAACGAGCCCGGGATTGCCTTTTACATTGATGCCTACGGACTGACCGCCCATCAGCTCGACCAGCTCGTCCATGACGATCTTGACCATGAGCTCTCCGGGCTTGACCGACTTGAGTACATTCTTGCTTCCCAGCGCCTGGTCCTTGACTGTATCGGTAAACTCCTTGGCGATCTTATAGTTAACGTCGGCAGCCACCAGCGCACGCCTGATCTCCTTGATGGAGGCGGCGATGTTGAGTTCCGTCAGTTTGTTGTCACCGGAGAGGGTCTTAAACGCGCCCTCGAGTTTTTCAGAAAGACTTTGAAACATATACTTCAGATGATTTTCAGGTGTGCAAAGATAGCTCAATTTTGCCTTTGATAGCAATTAAGGCACTGTCGCCAAGTGAAATCAAAGGTGGTCTTCAACAGCCGGAAGCCCGGCAGGCAACTACTTCGGCCGGTTGGCCGGTCACACCGTACAGGATCGCGACCTGGCCGTATTTCCTCCCCAGGGCGAGGAGACCATCCCTGTCTGCGCCGGGCACAAAAAAGCCCGGTTCATCCGGCCAACCCTCCAACCCCTGCGCAAAGCCTTCCAGTAAGGTACAACCAACTCCCGCCAGATCGATACGCAGCATATCATGTGCATTATCATTGACTGCAGGAGCATCCAATGCGCCGCCCGGGTTCCAGGCGGTAATGAATCCCCAGCAGGTCCATCCACGTCCGGCGAGCCATGTATCCCAACCGGCATGGACAACTCCCGGCCGCAGGTCAAACAAAGGATCTGCCACACGATAGACCACCTGGCGGTAAATAGACAATAATCGACGATCTGGCTCCATACAGGGACGAATGAACAGCCCGCAAGGCTGTCGCAACGGGATCAAATTTAATTTATATCGTACCTTTGCATCGCCTTATTCTAAACCTGCAACAGCTATCATGGATCGCAAAACCGTCATCGGCCTCGTACTTATTTTCCTGCTCTTCTTCGTCTGGGCCCAGATCAACAGTTCCTCCAGGGAAAAGCTGCAGGAACAACAAAATATCAGCCAGGCTGCAGCAGATACTTTACAGAAAGACCCGGCCCGCGATACCGGCTCTGCAGATTCCGCCGCGGTTCCAGTCACTACAGATACCAGCCAGGCTGCAGCGGCACAGGATCAGCTCATGCTGGCCAGGTACGGAGGATTTATAGCGAGCGCCCAGGGAGAGGCCGGTACCGAGACACTGTCCAACGAGCTCTTTGACCTGGAATTCAATACGAAGGGAGGCTTTCTGAGCAAAGCGACACTGAAAAATCACTTTCGTATCCTCCAGGACAGTCAACGCAACGAAACAAAGATCCCGCTGACCCTGCTCAATGAGCCGGGTAACAGGTTCAACTATACCTTACCCGTCAGCGGAACCGCCGAAGGCCGCGTCAATACTTCCGACCTCTATTTCCGGGTACACGAGAAGACGGCCAACAGCATCACTTTGCGGGCTATGACGAGCCAGGGAGGCTTCTTCGAGCAGAAGTACAGCATCGCACCAGGCAGCTATAATATAGACTATAGTATACGGATAGAAGGACTCGGCAATGCCTGGAAAAGCGATGCCCGGTCGGTCGTGCTGACCTGGGACGATTACCTGCGCAAGCTGGAGATCAACGAAGGCTTCGAGCGCACCTACTCCACGGTATATTTCCGCAAAGTCAAGGAGAACCCGGACTACTGCAATTGCCGGGAAGATGACCAGGAAACAGTCGGCGAAGCAGGCGTACAGTGGTTTTCACACGCCAACCAGTTTTTCAACAGCTCGCTGATATCGACAGGTACACCTTTCATGGCCGGTACATTCAGCACCAAAATGCTGCCGGATACTTCCAAAGCGCTCAAGCTGGTCCGCAGTGAGGTGCAGATACCCCTGTCGCCCGAGACAGCAAGCTATGAGATGGATCTCTACGTAGGGCCCAATGAGTTCAAGGAACTTCGCTCTTATGGTGTATATCTCGAAGACATTATCCCTTTTGGCTCCAGTATATTCGGCAGCATCAACCGCTGGGTCGTACGCCCGATCTTCGATTTCCTGAGCGGCTTTATCGGCAACGCAGGTATTGTAATCCTGCTGCTCACCCTGCTGGTAAAACTGCTGCTGTCTCCGCTAACCTACAAGATGCTGTACAGCCAGGCCAAAATGGCCGCACTGAAACCGGAGATGGAGCAGTTGCGCGAAAAATACAAGGACGATCAGCAACAGCAGCAGGTCGAGACGATGAAACTGTACCGCGAATTTGGTGTGAATCCGCTGGGTGGCTGTCTTCCCATGCTGCTGCAGATGCCGATATGGTTTGCGCTCTACCGTTTCTTCCCGGCGGCTATTGACTTCCGCCAGGCGAGTTTCCTGTGGGCCACAGACCTTTCGTCCTACGACGTAATCTTCTACCTGCCTTTCCAGATCCCGTTCTACGGCGAGCACGTGAGCCTCTTCACCCTGCTCTGGGCCGTGACTACGGTCATCTATACCTGGTACAACTCCAAACTGATCGATATGAACGCGATCAACCCCGCGATGAAGTACCTGCAGTATTTCATGCCGATCATGTTCATCTTCTTCTTCAACAGTTTTGCCGCCGGTCTTGCTTGTTACCTTTTCTTCTCTAACGTACTCAATATCGGCCAGACACTGCTGATCAAAAACTACCTGATCGACAGTAACAAGATCAGACAGGAACTGGAGGCTAACAAGAAAAAACCGAAGAAGAAATCAGGCTTCAGCCAGCGGCTGGAAGACGCAATGAAAGAACAGCAGCGCATCGCACGGGAAAAAGGCAACAAAAAGTAAAATTTCCTGACAATGGATCGGCCGACGGACAAGGACAAAAAACCTGAAGAGAAACCATCCCTGATCCCGTCGCCCAACTCTCTGTACGAGTGGATCATACAGCAGTACCGACGTGTACTGGCGTGGTTGTCACCTGTACCCGGTGACAGTCCATTGGTTAGTGGTCTCCGTTTTGCAGGCAAGATCGTATTTATCACACTCGCCATACTGCTGTCCCCTGTCGTCGCATTGACCCTTTTCATCGTCTTTACGCTGGCGCTTTGACCGCGAAGAGGATATACCGCCAGTTTCCCCCAATGTGGTGGCTGTCCTGTATCCTGTTCATTGTGCACCAGTTCAGCCAGTTATCCGGCTACACTTTACTGCTGGCCGACGGCTACCTCGATCCATTCCTCATGCCTGCGATCGTATACGGCCTGTGGTCCAAAGAGCGCATACGGACAGGTACGAATATGCCCGGCCCGCCGGTATTGCATATTGCACTATTGACCTGCGTACTGGCTTTCCTTTCCGAATACATGCTGCCTGCTTTCAGCGGGAGATTTGTCCGCGATCCGGTTGACCTGCTCGCTTTTGCTGCGGGTGGCAACTGGGCGATACTGGTGTTTGACGGAAAGTTGGGGCGTGAACAAAATTTAACCGGTACGGACATGAAGCATACCTGATATTTCATATATATCTTTGTTGAGTATCAAGATGTGGGACATGCGATCTGTGCTGTCTAGGTTACTCTTTCTCTGGGGCTGTTATATACTGTTTGCCCCCGGCGCGCTTTCGCAGGTCAGAAGCCTGCCGGATTCCGTATATGTACGCATCAGAACCTTAGACAAGACAGCAGATCAGATTAAGTACCTGGGAACCGAGATCCGCAAGTCCGCCGCACTGGACAGCGTCCACGCTTTTGCCCTCCATCACCTCATGGATTCTATTGCCAAAGCATCGCGGGATCCGGCTCATATCGCCAAATCCAAGATGGACCTGGGTGTGGTCTATGCACTCAACAACATGGCCAAAGAAGCGCGGATAGCATACCAGTCGGCGCTGCTGGACTACCGTGTGATCAACGATTCTTTGCGGATAGGATACATGCTGCGCAATATCGGTATCACGCATTTCATGGAGACCGAGATGGACTCGGCCATTCATTACAACTACGAAAGCCTTGGCTATCTCGATCCGGATATCAAAGATCACCGGTATATGTATGCTTTGACCTGCCTGGAGCTAGCCAAAGCTTTTTACAGTATATCGAACTACAGCTATTCGGCCAGCTATGCGCTCAAGGCGATTCCACTGTTCGAAGACTCGGAAGACAAAGCAAGCCTTTCAGCCTCTTACAATGTACTGAGCCTGAGCTTGATGGAGAAGTCGGACACTACGGGGATCCGGTACCTGCACAAGGCCTACAAGCTATCTACAGAGCTGGGCGATCTCTGCTCACAGAGTACCAATCTCAACAATATCGCCAAGCTGCTCCATCACCAGAAGAGATATAAGGAAGCACTCGATACTTTCATGCTCGTTCTGCACAACCTGGAAGGTCCGAATAGTTGCAACATGCAATCTTTCATTTACTGCAATATTGGTGGCACTTATAAGGAACTGGGCCAAATGGACTCAGCGGAATATTACCTGCAGAAAGCCGTCGATCTGGGTTACGAGCGAAACCAGTTCTATGCAGTGGAACAGTCTTACCACAATCTTGCATCGATGCGCAAGGCACAAGGTAACTACAAAGAAGCGCTGCGCTATTACACGATGGCGGACTCCCTGAAGGAAGCACGCTTCACGCTCAAGGACCAGAACCTGGTGCACGGCCTGGAGAAGGAACTTGCGCTCAAGGCCCGCAAGCGGGAGATCGATCTACTCTCCGCCCAAAATGATCTTTCTCAGAAAGAACTCTATATCAAACGCCAGGAAGCGCTTTTCCTCACTGTGGCGGTAGTCGGGCTTATCGTAGTGGTGATGCTGCTGGTATTCCTGTACAGGCGTACGCGGGAGTCCAGCCACCTGATGGCCCGGCAAAAAGCCGAGATAGAAGAACAAAAGCAACTGGTAGACCAGGTCAACAAGTATAAGGATGTTCTGTTCTCCGTCGTCAGCCACGATCTGCGCGGCCCTGTCGGCAATATACATACCTTACTGAGCCTGCTACCCTCGCCACAGGACAAGATCAGTGAAAATGGCATGGAGTTGCTCAACCTGGCGAAGAGCAGTATGTCTGATCTGCTGCAGTTGCTGGAAAACCTCCTCTCCTGGGCAAAGACCCAGCGCGACGGTATCGCCCTGGTCAAACAGGACTGTAATCTGAACTATCTCTTTCAGCGTGTGATCAGGTTCAACCAGGCAGGGATCGACCTCAAGAGTCTCCAGCTTGATATCGGTTCAGATGCCGGCACCAAGGTAAAAGGTGATCCTGCCACGCTGGAACTCATCGTACGCAACCTGCTGGGCAATGCGATCAAATACAGCTCAACCTATGGCCGCATCGGTATACACTGGCACCAGGACGGCCACTCAGTCTCAATCCGCATAGAAGACGAAGCAGGCGGCATACCGGAAAGTGTGATGGCCTATATCGACCATAGTGGGCAAAACAGCGACGGTGCACCTTCTAAAATATCCACCCGTGGCCTTGGACTCCGTCTCTGCAAAGAGTTCCTGGAGGTCAACGAAGGCACCTGGACGTTCGAGAAAACCCCCAGGGGAACCATCATCAATATCGTGCTTCCGGCAGCTGCTGCCAGCGCAGCCTGATCGTGCCTATCATCATCGCCTTCTATTGCCTGCCGACGTAAGCTGCACCTGCTTTATTGTTGCGCTTCAAACGTGAGGTCAGGATCCAGCTTAGCCTTCATCATATCGATATGTCCCTGGACAAAGGGGCCACGCCTTAGGTTGACGGGGATCTGCTTCAAAAACGTACGTGCACTATCACGGTTTCCTTCCATGTATTGTTCATGGGCATGTAGCAGCGATACAGTTACTGCCGCATCAGCCCTGCAGCCATAGTACTCTATCGATCGCTGCAGGTAGAAAAAAAGCAGCAACACAATAAAGCCGGTCAGTATGATCGGTATAAGAACGGGAACACGTTGTTTCATGATCGGTATAAATAGACCGGATGGATCACCGGCCGATGAACAAGGCGGCCAGGGTTACCCGGCCGGGTAATGAAATGTACCGTACGGGGAGCGGACTTCGATGCCAGGCTGCTCAGAAGATTCTACATGCCCGATCACCCGGGCGTCAATACCAAATCCGGATGCAAGACCGACAAGGGTCTCCGCCAGTTGTTCAGGTACATAGCACTCCAGGCGATGCCCCATATTGAATACCTGGTACATCTCCTGCCAGGCTGTGCCACTCTCCTGTCTGATAAGTTCAAAAAGTGGCGGTACCGGCAGTAGATTGTCCTTGACCACCCTGACTCCATCGATGAATTTGCCCACTTTGGTCTGTCCACCTCCTGAGCAGTGGATCAGGCCGTGTATACCGGCCCTTGGCACCGTATCGAGGATGGCTTTTACCAGCGGCAGGTAAGTACGGGTAGGCGACAGGATCAGCTTGCCGACAGTAGTACTGCCATAGCCTTCGATCATGATCTCCTCCGTGAGCCGCCTGGAGCCTGCATATACCAGCTCCACCGGAAGCGAAGGATCGAAGCTCTCCGGGTAGCTGGATGCATATTCCCGTGAGAATACGTCATGCCTTGCCGAAGTCAGGCCGTTGCTGCCCATCCCGCCATTGTAGGTTGCCTCATAACTGGCCTGCCCATAAGAGGCAAAGCCTACGACCACGTCTCCCGGCCGGATATCGTTGACGATCACATCGCTGCGGCGCATACGCGCAAAAGTCGTATAACCCACATCCAGGGTACGCACGATATCACCGACATCCGCTGTCTCGCCGCCTGCCAGCCTCAGCGAGATACCATAACCCTCCATTGCATCGATAAACCCGGAGCAAGCCCCGATGATAGTCTCCAGTACCTCAGCAGGGATCAACCGCTTGTTGCGGCCGATCGTGGAAGATATGATGATATCGCTGACACAACCGATACAGGCCATATCATCGAGATTCATCACCAGCGCGTCCTGTACGATCCCTTTCCAGACAGACAGATCACCTGTCTCGCGCCAATAGAGGTAGGCGAGGCTGGTCTTGGTACCCGCCGTATCTGCATGCATGATATTGCAGAAGTCCGGATCGTTGCCGACAATATCCGGCAGCACTTTGCAAAAAGCGTTGGGAAAAATCCCCTTGTCGAGATGTGCGATCGCCCGGTGTACATCTTCCTTGCCGGCAGAGACACCACGCTGATCGTATTTGGAAGCATCCATATAGTCAAGATTCGCTAAAGCTGCGAAGATAGGCAAAAAGCCACAGAGGATCAGGACACCAACCGTTCGCTCAGCTCCTCGAAGTTGCCGGTCTTGGTATTCTTGTACACGTTGTCCCAGTGAAAATAACGCCCGTTCATGACGATGTAAACTCCGTGCGGCAAGGTCTGTACAAAAGCCAGCGCACTGCCCAGGTTGAAGAACCCGTCGGAGGAGGTACCAAATGCATACGGGATCATAGCCCCGGTCAGCACGATCGTCTTGGCCATCTGCTCCGAGGCCAGCGCCCTGGCGGTCTCGACCATCCTGTCTGTACCGTGCGTAATGAGTATGCGGTCCGAGGGGCTTTTCTTGCAATTGTGCATGATGATCTCCCGGTCTTCGGGCGTCATCTCCAGGCTGTCCACCATCATAAGGGTCTTCGTATCGATATCAAGGGTACAGCGGCCGCGTTCGAACATCTCGGGCAGATGCGTATCCTTGAAATAAAGCTCTCCGTTGGTGAAGTTGTACTCCTTGTCAAATGTACCGCCTGTGACAAATACCTGGATCATCAATCTCGTCGTGTTGAAACTCTATGCAAAAGTAACCAAATAAAGCCGATAAGCCACCCGCATCAGCCTCCTGCAAAAATGCCGCTCTCACGCATCCAGTAGATACCGAAGATCACCAACGCAAACAAGGCCACCAACACGACGATCTTCCACCAGGCGATCGGCTTTTCGCCGTAGACCTTGCCCGTCTGCCCATTGATCACGAAGCGATAGATCTTATCCCTGTACCTGTATGAGCAAAGCCATACCGGGAGGACGACATGCTTGAAGGTCTGCCCGGACTTGGCTGTCCGCACGGCCAGGTTCCGTTGTGTATCTCCGCCCATCGCCTGCGTGCACATCATCCGGATGCGTTCATCCATGATGGTATCCGCGCGTTGCCAGCCCTGGTCGACTTCCACATTATAGACTTCAGACTCCCAGCCCACCATCAGGCGGCCGTCAAAATTGACCATTTCTTCCAGCTTGTAAGGCAATATCCTGTCCAGGAATGCCTGCTGCAGGTTGCCGGAAGCCGAGACGACCAGGTCATCGAAAAAATGGCTCAGGTGACCACTTTTCCATACCCAGCGGATCTTCTGCACCTGCTTGGTCTGCCAGTTGTCTCCCACTTTGACCCGTACGGTCTCATAGTAGTAATAGCCGGCCTCGCCCTGCCAGTCGCTCTCCGTCTGCGCATCGAAGGTCCAGAAAGGCACATATACTCCGTGAAGCGACTGTATACTCGATAGTGTCTTCAACTTACCCGGATGAAACCAACCCTTGCGTACCCAGGCACGGAATACTTCTTCCGACTTCCTGCGGTCCACCAGGAAAGGCAGGATACCTGCCGGCTGAACATAACGATGCTCATAGGCTTCGAGGTTTACATTCTCTGAGCCGCAAAACCCGCAGTTGACCCTGGTCTGCTCTGCATCAAGTATAAACTTGGCGCCACAGCTCTTGCAGTCATATACCTTTCGCGATTCGCTCTCGGGGATATAATAGGACAGCCCCTTGAGCGCATCCTCGAGACTGTTCTCCACGATCTGGTCGTTCTCGCGGATGATATCCTCTTTGTAGCCGCAATGCCCACAGGAGATCTGCCCGTGTTCCGCCGAGTAGAAAAGCTTGCTCCCGCAACCGGGGCAATCTACATCCAGTACCTTGTCAATGGCATTGTGCTGATCCCAATCTGACATGATCAATCCCGGTATTACAGTCTGGCCAACAGGTCTTTTTTCTTGCTCTCAAACTCTTCGTCGGTCAGGATACCGGCTTGTTTGAGGTCTCCCAGGTCCTTGAGCATCTTCATGATCTCTTCTTTGCTCTGGCTATTATCGCCCTGTGGAGCGTTCTGCTGGGTAGCCTGCTGTTGCTGCTGCATCATCATATTGGCCATACCGAAGCCCATACCCATGCCGAGGCCCTCTCCTGCCCCACCGGGATTCTTGGAAGCATTTTCAATAGCCTGGGCCGACTGGAACTGCTGGAATCTCTGCATGTCACCGACCATGTTCATATTGGTCATCTTGTCATAGAACTCTTCGACTTCCTTGGGAAGAGAAGTAGAAGATATCTGGAACTTGGTCAGTTCCAGTCCGAAGGGCTCGAAGTCGGCCTGGAGCATCGGCGCTATCCGGTCCCCCAGTTCTGTATAGTTCGACACCATGTCCAGCACGGATACGCCTGAATTGCCGATTGCCTCTGCAAACTTCGGAGATACGAGCTCTCTCAGCCGCTCTTCCAGCTCCTGGATACGCAGCACCGGAGCTGTACCGGCAAACTCCCTGAAGAATTTCTCAGGGTCTGTCACGCGGACGAAGTAAACGCCGAATGCCTTGACGCGTACCTGTTTGAATTCAGGATCGCGCAGTATGATCGGATTGGGCGTGCCCCACTTGAGGTTGGTAAACACCCGTGTACTCAGGAAGTATATATCTACTTTGAACGGGGATTTGAAGGCTTTGTCCCAGTTGCGCAGGCTGGTCAGAAGGGGCATGTTGGCCGTGACCAGTTCGAAGCGACCCGGCTCAAATACGTCGGCTATCTGGCCTTCGTTGACAAAAAGCGCGGTCTGGGATTCGCGTACGGTCAGGTTAGCGCCGTATTTGATGTTATTCTTGGTATGGGGAAACTTCCAGACCACCGTATCGCGGTCTTCTTCCACCCAGTCTATGACTTCTACAAACTCTCCTTTAATGAAATCGAATAATCCCATGTCTTTGATGAATTAGGTTGGATTCAATAATTGAGGTACGATACAAATATACCGATCGGGCCGCGTATATCCCTAAAAATAACGTCCAGATACGGCAAATGATCGATGGATGAAGCCACCCTTCCGTACACAAGTCACCGTCAGAACAGACCAAACTGCCGCGCAAGCAATCTGTGCCCATCCATACGGGCTGTATGATTGTGCGATATACACTGGATCATGATCTCCGACGCACCGAATACGGAGGCGATCTCCTCCAGCCAGCCCTGAAGTACAGAGGGGGTACCGGCGAGTATGCGAGGAGGTCTCCTGGCATCCAGCAGCTTCTCCGGCTCTGGCAAGCCACCCAGTATATGGATCGCCTCTTCCTCATCCGGCAACCTGCCCGACACATCACCACGCGACATACGCTGGAACATCACCTGCACGGGAGCAGCCATCCGCGCTGCTGCCTCCTCGGTCTCTGCGCAGTATATACTCAACGCGAGGATCAACTCAGGTCCATCGGATGCTGCCGGACCCGATGCCGGCATAAACTGTTGCCGGTAGATACTTGCGATCTCAAATGCCCGGCCCGGATTGATAAAACCTGCAAATGCATATCGCAATCCCCTGCCTGCGGCAGCCCCTGCACTCCAGGGACTGGATCCAAGCAGCCAGAGCGGAGGCGATTGTGCGGGACTGTTCTTATGCACGCGGATCTGGCTGAAGGGGTGATCCGATCCAAAAGCATCATGCATCCAGGCGATCAGTTCATCCAGTTGTTCATCAGAATCATCGGTCATCTGGCGAAAGCTACGGTTGCGCTGCAGGGCTATATCCGCCACCGGTCCTGTCGTTGCCCGGCCGATCCCCATATCTATCCTTCCGGGAAACATATCCTCCATCGTAGAGAACAGTTCAGCCACCTTGAACGGGCTGTAGTGATTGAGCAGCACTGACCCCGAACCTACGCGGATCCTGGACGTACGGGCCGCGACCATCGGTATCAGCACTTCCGGAGCACGACCGGCCATCGCTTCAGTCGCGTGGTGCTCTGCAAGCCATATACGGGAGTATCCCCACTCTTCAGCCCGCTGAGCAGTATCGAGCGTACTCAGGATCGCTGCGTGCCTGTCACCCTGCGGTGTCAGCGGCGACAAGTCGACGATAGATAGTTTCATAGTGTTGTGTCAGAGATCAGAAAGAAGGGCAATGCTCCCGCCTGCCGCTTATTCAGACACTGGAAACAACCTATGTATACGGTAAGTTGATGATCCTGATTCGAACGTCAGTGTTAGAGCAGATTGACTGGACAGTTCTGCCGGTTCCGTACCTGCGTTCTTTACAGAAACCTATTACGATCTGAACCTCATTGACTATAATCATATATCATGAAAGAGCGCGTATTGAAATCGTTTTTCATACGTTGTACATGATTTTCACAGATATGACCAGGTTAGATCCGGCAAAATACGACCGGATGAAGGACTATCGGGACACTCATTTTGACATACCGGACAAGACCGCAGCATTGCTGATCCGTTTTTTGAAACAAGGCGTGGGACAGCTGGCCCGACGGGCCGGAACCGGAGAATTCAGGGAACTGACAACATATAAGATTACCGTATCGAAGAAAAATTCAAGGATATATTTCTATCAAGCGACTCTTAGTGTATACCCATTCCGGCATTCATACGCTAAAACAAAGAGAGGCTGTCCTAAGGACAGCCTCTCTTTGTTTTGTGACCCCGTCGGGACTCGAACCCAAATCTTCAGAACCGGAATCTGAAATTCTATCCATTGAACTACGGGGCCTGTTCAGCGCTGCAAAAGTACGCTTTATCGTACAATCTGTTCAGGATATACAAATACAATTTTAACCCGTATCATCTCCCCTGCACGCTGTAAAGTAAGCGGCCCGTTCCGGTAAAGGAACAGGCCGCCTGGATCCGGTATGGGTTAAATGTCGGTGCCAGACAGGATCTTAGTCGAGCCTGAATATGCTGTCAGGTATATCTGTATTGATCTCTATCCTGGAGATCTTCATAGTCAGGGGCATCGGCATGGCGCCTCCGCTGATCTTGGTTGTATGCGGCAGCATAATACCATTGACCTCCTTATAGTCCGTATAGTCAACTGTCTGGGTGACGATCTGGTCGCCCTGCTTATCCGATGCGATCTCACGTACTTTCAGGCCTGTATCAGCATCGTAGTACTGTATGATCGGCAGACCACCGGAAGCCTTATTCACTTCCAGCTTGTAGCACTTCTTACCTTCGATCATCTCTACCGCCTTGATATCTACGGTAGCCTTACCCCCGGCATAATGCAGTTCGCTGAAGAGCTCTGCCTGGTCGAGAGAAGAGGCCGCATCGTCGCCTTCGAGAAACTGTGACTGACCCATCTGGGTCACACGTACACGTCCGTTGTTGACCACCACACTGTTCACTACCTGGCCCTGGGCGGTGATACCCATCGCCATCTTGCCTGGCTGCTTGTGTTTGGTCTCCACTACGAGATTGAATCCACCGAGGTTGGCCTCGCCGGTCTGGGACATCGTCTTCACTCCACGCAGTTTGTCACGTCCTCCGATCGCCTTGATATAGTTGTCGATCACTCCCTGCGCCGTCAGGTTGGCCGGGATCTTAAGATCGCTGTCTTCTACAGGTGATCCGTATATATCGTAGTAGTTTACTTTCTTCTGGGTGGAAAAGCGTGCGAGTCCGCCTGCTACCTGGTCCTTGTTGCCCACCACGAGGATATGCGCTTTGCCTGGTTGGAGATATTTGCGCGCTGCAAGCTGGATATCTTCTTTCGTAACTTTCTCGATCCGCTCCAGGTAGGTGTCATAGAAATCGGCGGGCAGGTTGTACCTAGCCACGGAAAGCGCAAAATTGGCTACCGTCTGCGGGCTCTCGAGCGAACGGGCAAACTGACCCGAGATCACACTCTTGACCAGTGCCAGCTCTTCGTCGGGGATCGGCTCCGTACGCATACGTTCGATCTCGAAGAGAAGCTCCTGAAGAGCGCTGTCCGTCACCTCGTTCCTGACAGATCCGCCTGCATTGAAATAGCCCACATAGCGATCGAAGTTGAGCTGTGACCCGGCGCCGTATGTATATGCCCTGGTCTCGCGGAGATTCTGGTTGATCCGGCTGCGGAAGT
Organism: uncultured Saprospiraceae bacterium; assembly: GCA_964537925.1. Taxonomy (GTDB): domain Bacteria; phylum Bacteroidota; class Bacteroidia; order Chitinophagales; family Saprospiraceae; genus SLDF01. Next base: position 198,825 of record CAZICV010000006.1, read on the forward strand.
ACCCGCCCAGCATGGCGTTCATCAGTACAGCCGGGATACGATCCGGTGAATTGGGCGCGAAATCAACCGGGTAGGTCACACTGATGACCGACTGGACAGCTCCTGCCTTGTCCACGAAGTCAACAGTCGCTTCCTTAGGAAAGGAAGGAAAATCCGGACGCTTCTTGCCGATCTCCTTACGCTCCCACTTGCTGAAGTACTTCTCAGCCATCGCTTTGGCTTCGGACGCCGAGACATCTCCCACGATCGCCAGGTAAGATATATTAGGTCTGAAATAATCGTTGTAGTATGTCTTGCACAGATCAAGCGAGATCTTCTCCACTGTTTTCTCGGTCACGATCTCTCCATAGGGATGGCCTTTGCCAAAGCGCAGCACGCTCGCCACATTGGAAGCGATCGCGTTGGGATTGTCCTTGGATGCCGCCAGACCGGACAATGTCTGCTTTTGCAGCTTTTCAAACTCGTCTTCCGGGAAAGCAGGCTCGAGCAGCACTTCTGACATGAGCTGCAGCAGCTTGTCACTGTGCTTCTTTAGTGAAGCGGCATAGATACCTGATGCGCTGGTGTTGAGCGTAGCGCCCATGAAATCCACGGCCTCATCGAGCTCGGCCTTGCTGTGTTTTTTCGTGCCCTTGTTGAGCAGCTGGCCCGCGAAATCTACATAACCGGCCGGTTCGCCCTGCAGGAACGGAGGTGCATCTACCAGCAACTGGAAAGAGACCCGCGGCAGCTTGTTGTTCTGCACCACGATGACCTGCAGTCCGTTGGGCAGGGTAAACTTCTCGTACTTGCCCATCTCGATACGCGGAGCGGCAGTGGGTGTAGGCGGTTGTGACCTGAAATCTTTGTTCATACTGTCCGTGGAAGTAGCTGCTTTGTCCCCTGCCTTAGGTGTACACTGCGTGAACAGGATGGCAAATGCGGCTGCTATAATGATGGATATTTTTTTCATTGTTTGCTCTGTTTTATGTGAGGTAGCTATCGAAGGGGATCAGGGTTGTTGAGGTTTCGGAAGGTAGTGGAGTACGACACGGTTGTCCTTCGTGAAGTACTTTTTCGCAACCCTGCGTATATCTTCGCGCGTCACTTTCATATAGCGGCTGATCTCCGTATTGATCAGGTTGGTATCACCGAAGTACATCTTATAGTTGGCCAGGCTCTCCGCGATACCTGCCACGGTAGAATTGGATGTGATGAAATCATTTTCCATCTGGTTGCGCAGTTTCTGGAACTCCTCTTCGCTGATCAGCTCGTTCTGTACTTTGACTACCTCCGCATCCATAGCTGTCTCCAGTGTCTGCGGGGATACACCCATATTACAGATACCAAAATTCAGCGATACGCCCGGATCTTCGAGCGAGAGCGGGAAATTGAATATCTGCAGCGCCAGTTGCTGATCATCTACCAATGACCTGTACAGGCGGGAGCTCTGACCCTGGGAAAGCAGCGTAGAGAGCATGCTCACAGCATAAAAGTCCTCCGTGCCCTGGGCCGGTATACGGTATGTCTGGATCACAGCCGGCAGCTGGATATTGTCATATATCGTATCCCTGATCTCACCTCCGAGGGCAGGCTCGACTATACTGGGGCGATAAGGCTCTTTACCTTTGGGGATCGTACCGAAATACTGCTCTACCAGTTTCACCGTCTCGTCATACTCCAGGTTGCCCGCGATGCTCAGGACTGCATTGTTCGGTACATAGAATTCCTTGTAAAACCCTTTGTAGTCATCTTCCGTGGCTGCGTCCAGGTGTGCCATGGAGCCAATCACCGACCAGCGGTACGGGTGCTTGGTGAAGGCCCTCATCATGGACTGCTCCAGCACAGTACCGTAGGGTTGGTTGTCTATACGCTGGCGTCTCTCTTCCTTGACTACCTGGCGCTGGGTCTCGATACCGGTCTCATCGACCCTTGCGTGGAACATACGCTCGGATTCGAGCCACAGGCCTGTGCCGAGGTAGTTGGATGGAAGTATTTCATAATAGTAAGTACGGTCGTACCAGGTATTTGCATTGTTGGCACCACCTGCATTGAGGATATACTTATCGAATTCGCCCCGTTTGATGTTTTCCGACCCTTCGAACAAAAGGTGCTCGAAAAAGTGTGCAAATCCGGTTCTTTCGGGATTCTCATTTTTGGAGCCCACATGGTACATGACCGATACGACTACGATCGGTACGGATTTGTCCTGATGCAGGATCACATGCAACCCATTGTCCAGGGTATACTCCTTATAATCGATCTTTTTCATCTGTGCTTGAGTTGTGCCCAGGCAAGCCAGGGCGAAAAGCCAGGTAAACATTGATTTTGCCATACGTTGATATTTGTAGTGTCTGATAGGATGAAAAACGCAGCTTAAATATGCTTCTCGCCACCCGGATATACCAATAAATAAGATGAAAGAAAGCTTTTTCTAGACTATTAGGCTGCCTGGCAAATATACAAAACTTCGGTCCGGGCGTAGTCATAGGATTAACAGCCTGCACACAAGAGATTTGCACCCTCCTCCTACTTCTGCAATATCTCTGTCTGTTGCCCGAAATAAGACGCAAACTGCTGCATCTGGCCTGCCAGTTCCTTATTGGAAGTAGCCCGCAGATAAGTATCTGCCAGCGACCTCAGTGTATAGTAGACCATACGGTCCATCTCCTGTACCTGCATTTCCTTGGTCCAGATGTCAAACTTGAGGGTATCTCTGTGTTCCTCGTCGAAAATGGACAGGAGCAATGCCTTGGCCGCCATCGGACCCTGGCCCTGAGGGTGGTCGCTCGCCTGCCAGTGGATTGTCTCGGGGACTGCCTGCTCGTCCAGGCCTACGGTGATCCTGATTTCGGATTGTTTATTTGCCACGTTTACTTTGTTTTTTCAATTTGCGTACCGCCCGGAGTCCCCAGGCGCTGTATATCTGCAGAAGTATGAACAAATATACCTGATTCTATCTTGCCGGCCAGACGGACCATCGCGCGTGCGACAGTAGCGGCTTCTACCGGCGCCATACCGAAAAGGCTGTTTCCTCCCGTCACACGTACCAGCGCCCTCCCCAGCCAGCCGGCAGCCTGTTCGGCAGGGCGTTGTTCTTCCCGGTCGCCGAGCAACAGCGACGGCCTCAGGATGTGTATGCTCCAGAACGGAAGTTTCTTCACCGCATCTTCAAGTTCGCCCTTGACCCTGGAGTAGTAAAAAAGAGACCCTGCATCAGCGCCTGCGGAAGATACAAGCAGCAGTTGCCCGACCTGCCTGCGCGAAGCTATCCGGGCTGCCATATGGGTATATGTAAAATCCACCCTGTAGAATGCTTCCCTGCTTCCCGCCTTCTTCATAGTAGTGCCCAGGCAGATGAACAGGTCATCCCCCTTCACACCGGTCTCCCAGGAAGCCGGATCATCGAAATCGACTATATGCTGTTCCAGCCTGGGGTGATCCACATCCAGCACCTTTCTGCCGAATACAGCTACCTGGCCATACGCGGAGCTCTCCAGCAACTGATGCAGCAGATGCCCTCCCACCAGGCCACTCCCGCCGAATACGATTGCTCTCTTGTGTGCAGATCTTAACTCCATACGTATTGTCTCCCTCCGAGAGGATTATGCGGTTGACCTGCATGGCAGACACACGCTCCAGGTGATCTTCTCCTAAAAGACGCTGCTAATATACTGCCGCTGCGTCTGAGCTCACAATCACCAGTGACAAGAAGCCTCCACGAACTCAGGTTTCGTGAAGGCTCCCATTTGCTAAAAAATCCAACGAATCTGTACCAGACTGTACCGTACGGAACAGAATTACGATTTCTTCCAGGTCTTGAGCGCCTGCTCTACATCTCCCTGGAAGAAGAAGCCCTGGGGATTCTTGTCACCCAGTTCTTTGGCTTTTTGTGCATGTACATAAGCATCCTTATTCATGCCCTTCTGGTGCAGGATCTGAGCTTTCACCCAATGATTCCACCATACTTCGCTCAGCGCTATGGATGTATTGACATATTCCATTGCCTTATCCAGGTTGCCTTTCTCGATCATATAGCGCGCAGCATTGTTATAATCTCTCCAGGAGCTGTTCAGCAGCTTGCCGATATTGGCTTCAGCCTGCGTTGCAGTATTGGTCTCTACGACCAGCGGCAGGCGCTGTTTTTCCCATTCGAGTGCGATGTTGGCACGGCTGTCGGTAAAGTCGGAGATGCTATAGGAGAGATTTTCACGATGCGATACCGTGACGGGCTTTACTTTTACTTCCACTACATCCTCGTTGGCTTTCCTGGCGTTTACGGAAGCTGCCGGGTTGCTGTTGAGTATGATACTCCAGTCGGCGCTCTTGCGCGGAATGACAAAAAGGGAGTAACTGCCCTTTTTCACCTCCTTGCCGCCGATCTTCACGTCTTCGCTGAATGTCACTTTGGTAGCTGCATTGGCGCCGGCACGCCACACTTCGTCATAAGCCACGAGGTCTCCCCACACCGTACGGCCTTTGACCGCCGGGCTAGAGTACTCGATCGTGATCTCGGTAAGACCTACCGTCTGCATGACTGAAGCTTTGGAACTGGCCTGCGGCAGTGCCAACTGGGCCTGAGCCGAGGTCGCAAACAAGATTGTCAGACAAAAAGCTGTAAAAAGTGAAAAGGATTTCTTCATAGTTCTGTTATTTATGTGCGTAATGTTGTTTCGTCTGCTAAATGCCGCACAGGGGCAAAGTGTTGCAAAACAAGGCGCTTAAAATGCCGTCTGCAGCGCTCTTACCGGTCTTCTGATGCGAAAAATCCGGGTTTTCGTCGTAATAATGCGGGAAAACGACCGCGATAGACAAACTTTACCGGCAGTCCTTTCACGGTTTAACTTCCGAGATCATATGTATATCCTTTCCGCCAGAAATATCCATAAGCGCTACGGCACGATCCAGGCACTGCAGGACTACACGCTGGAGATCCCCAGAGGCAGCACGTTCGGTCTGCTCGGCCCCAATGGCAGCGGCAAGACCACACTGCTGGGTATACTCCTGGATATCGTCCACGCCGACCAGGGCTCCTTCCAGTGGCATATCGATCATACTGGCCTGCGCAATCCACGGATGAAAATGGGGGCTTTACTGGAAACACCCAACTTCTACCCGTATCTCAATGCCAGTGATAACCTCCGCATCGTAGCCGGCATAAAACAGGCCGATCCCGGCGAAATTCCCCGGTTGCTGGAACTGGTCGGCCTGAGCCAGCGGGCCGGCAGCAGATTCAGCGCCTACTCGCTCGGCATGAAGCAGCGGCTGGCCATAGCTGCAGCCCTCATCGGGGACCCGGAAGTGCTCATATTTGACGAGCCGACAAATGGTCTCGACCCCCAGGGTATCGCGGAAGTGCGGGAACTGATCCGGCAGATCGCTACCGGAGGGCGCACCGTGATCATGGCCAGCCATATCCTGGACGAGGTGGAGAAGATCTGCTCCCATGTAGCCATCATGCACCGTGGCAAACTGTTGAGATCAGGCACTGTGGGATCTATACTGAGCGACCGGCCAGTCGTGGAAGTGACAGCCTCCGATATGGGGCGTCTCCGCGAAATACTGGTCTTAGCGCCATTCACACAGGGCCTGGAAGTCCAGGGTAGCAGCCTGCTGATAACCCTGCAGGCAGATACCGGGGGCGAAGAGATCAACCGCTTTTGTTTCGAACGCGGTATCATCCTGCAACACCTGATCCTGCGCAAACGCAGGCTCGAAGAAGAGTTCCTTCAAGTCATCCAACAACAAGCCTGATCCGACATGCTTCATCTGCTCCGACTCGAATGGTATAAATTCGGCAAGAACAACGGCCTGCGCGCTGCCGCTATCCTGTATCTCATCTTGTTGCCGGCTGCACTGCTGGCTTTCCGCGAGATCAGCCTCAAGACCGGCAACGACATCATCAAACTGGGCACCAACTTTGTATTCCCGGGCATCTGGCCCATGCTGGGTTATATGGCCAACTGGCTGGCTTTCTTCATCCTGGGTTTTATAGGCATCCAGATCATCAGTATGGAATACAGCTACAAAACGCTGCGCCAGAATGTGATCTCCGGACTGGAACGCAGCGCCTTTGTCCGCTCAAAACTGCTGACGGCGACGATCCTGTCTCTCGCGGCGACAACCTGGTATGTGATCTGCGGCCTCGTCATTGGCTACGCCCTGTCCGACCCAGCCGAGACAGCGGGCCCCTGGTCTGAAGGATTTGCCAGGCTGCTGCTGCGTGTGTTCCTGGCCAACGCCGGGTATACCGTGCTGGGTATGTTTCTTGCTACCCTTCTCCGGAAAGGAGGAACCGCTACCTTCCTGTACCTGCTCTACGGCATGTTCCTTGAAAACATCCTGCGCTGGTGGCTGCACAACCAGTTGTTTCCCGGCAGTATCACCAAGCACTTTTACCCTGTCAACGCACTGGAAGATCTTGCTCCTCTGCCCTACCTGAAGCAAATGACCGACCTGGCGGATATGCAGGAAACCATGCTGCTGACGCCGGAGCAGGCGACCGGCACAGCCATCGTATACCTGGCACTGATGATAGCGCTTATCTACAGGAAGATCACCCGGTCCGATATCTGACGGGACTGCCCGGCATGGCTTAGATCAGGGCTCGGTGACCGGCCAGCTGTTGTTCGTACGGTCCGTCTCCATCATCTGGCCGGCCGGATCTATCCTGACTGACAGGATATCGGTGTGCGGCACCGGCAGTTCCAGGGTATACATCGGATTCACCCATGCCCAGTACGGCGCTACCTGGTAGGCGTCATATCCACCCGGATCCGGTTTGGCGGCAAGCATCAGGTCCAGGGGGATATGCCAGAGCAGACGGCGACCATCCCTGAGCGTGACGAGCAGATCCACCGGCATGGGCATACGTCCGATCCGCTGCAGGTCCACCCTGGTGCGGTCTGTATCCAGCGCAGAAACATCCGACAGTTTGTAATCGATGGTACTCGTTGAGTTGATCCAGTATTCGTGGTACCACTTGAGTTCTATACCGGATACTTTCTCGGCCACACGGCGAAAATCATTGGCATTGGGATGACGAAAAGCGCAAGCGTCATAATAGGCCAGCAGTGTTTTATCCAGGTTGTCACGACCAATGATATAACCAAGCTGAAGCAGGTATAGCGAACCCTTCGTGTAGGCGGCTATACCATAAGTCGCATTGTAATTGAAATGGTCGGCATGTGTAATCAACGACTCTTCCAGCCCGCTGGTCGCAATATTGATATACCCCCGGTAAGCTCCTTTATAAAGGGTGGAGTCGCTGATACCTGCTTTGATAAATCCGCGGTCCTGGAGATGCTGCATGACCTGCTCCGAAGCATAGTTGGTAAAGCCCTCATCGAGCCAGGCGTAGAGCGCTTCATTGCTTGCAAGCACACCCTGGTACCAGGAGTGCATGACTTCGTGCACAGACACGCCCACCAGGCTATTGAGCGGCCGGTGTCCTGTGATGAGCGTAGCCATGGGGTATTCCATACCTCCGTCCCCACCTTGTATGAAAGCATATTCTTTGTACGGGTATTTACCGAAGCGCGACTGTATGTAATCAAACGCTTCGATCATAGCCTCAGGCAATTTCGACCAGGATTCCGCCGTATGCTCATTGTCCCGGTAGAAGAAACGAAGGGTGATATCGTCCGGCGTACGTACATGTACATGCCGGTACTCCGGGTCGGCCCCCCAGACGAAATCATGGACATTTTCCGCTACGAAACGCCAGGTTAGCCGGTTATCCTTGTTTCTTCCCCTGCTGCGGGCATATCCCTTTCCGATCGTCGCAGGCGACTGGAGTATGCCTGTGGCGCCAATAGTATACGAGGAGTCGATCCGGATCGTGACATCAAAATCCCCCCATATCCCGTAGAACTCCCGGGCTATATAGGGATTCGTATGCCAGCCCATCTCATCATACTGACACATCTTGACATACCACTGCGCCATAGAGTAATGGATACCTTCCTTGCTAAAGCGACCGGAACGCCTGATCTGTAACGGAACCTGTGAACGGTAAGACATATCCAGTACCGTACTGTCACCGGGATACAGCGGCTTCGCAAGATCAACTTTCAGGATCGTGCCCCACACTTCATAGCGGCAGGAATCCCTGCTTTGCCGGATGGACCGTATATCGTGATAACCCTGTTCTTGTGGCTTGAGTCCGGCGATCCTGTCTGCGATCTTGGCATCCGGATCGGGTAGATTGCGCGATCGCAGGTCCATACTGCTTCCCGGCTGGAAGGCGTTGAAGTACAGATGGAAATAGACTGTACGCAGGGTATCGGGTGACCGATTGAAATAAGTCACTTCCTGGCGGGTATCAAACCTGTGCACCGACGCATCGAAATCTACATCCATTCGATACCGTATCGCCTGCTGCCAGCGATCACATTGTGCAAACAGCTGTGCGTTCGCAACCAGAAGGAAAAAGATGATTCTTCCCATAGCTAAAATCAAAACATCAAAGTGAAGAGTACTGAAGAGACGAAGACACACGGTGAAATGCTACACCGGGAAATAAAAAAAACCCATCATTCGCATCGGATTCCTTCGGTTTCTATTTGGTCAGGTTGGAAGTCATGCCGACTGGAACGACGGGTTCGTCTCAGGTTAGGTTCGTCACAAATATACGAATAGTTCATATATATCATTATTCGATGAAATCTTTTTTCTTGCGAATGGCTATCTTTGCAGCAAAAGATCCCGATATGCAGGCACGCAGTAAAGCCATCTGGTTTGTTACGTTCATGATATGTCTGGCGGCATTCAGCCGTTTTCTGCCTCATCCGCCCAATTTTGCGCCAATAGGCGCACTCGCGCTTTTCGGCGCTGCCTATATCCGTCCCCGCTGGATCGGTTTTCTCATACCGCTGGCGGCGATGTGGCTCTCTGACCTGATCCTCAACAATGTAGTGCATGCAGCGTACTACGATGGTTTTCAGTGGATCGGCAGTCCGCTGGTCTACCTGGCCTTCGGCCTGGTCTTCCTGACCGGCAGCGGGATACTGCAGCGCGTGTCTGTACCACGTGTACTTACAGCAGCGCTTAGCTCTTCTGTGATCTTCTTTCTCATATCCAACCTGGATGCGTGGATCAAGCTCGGTTTTTATCCGAAGACCGCTGCCGGCCTGGTTGAATGCTATATAGCAGCCATCCCGTTCTACTGGTACTCACTGGCCGGAGACCTTGTCTACTGCGCCGTTTTATTCGGAAGCTATGCCTATTTCGGACGAAGATTCGTGGTTGCCGCCCGGCAAACCGCCTGAACCGAACCGCCCGGAACACCCGACCATCCCTTCGGGCCTTCCTCCCGAAGAGGACTTCTACTTTGAGGACGGAGGCAGGTGGGTCTTCACGGAACACTATCACCTGCGCAGGGGCAGTTGCTGCGGAAGCAGGTGCAGGCATTGTCCATTCAATTGGGAGAATGTACCGGGCTACCTGAAAAAGTAATCAGACCCTGGGATACTCTATACGCAGGTGATTGATGCTCTTGAGCATCTTCTTGAATACTTTGCGGCAGAACTCCATCTCTTCGAACGTAAGCTCGCTATGCGCCAGCTGCTCGCTCTTGAGTTTCTGTGCAATGATCCGGTCCACAAACTCATCTATCTCGTCTTCGGACTCAAAGACAATCGACTTGGAGGCCGCCTCGATCGAGTCCGCCAGCATCAGGATACTCTGCTCACGGGTGCGCGGTCGCGGTCCGGGGTAGGAAAACTGGGCCTGGCAGTCAGAATCATCCGGGTGATCTTCCAGGTGTTTGCGATAGAAATATTCGACACGGGTAGTACCGTGATGCGTTCTGATGAAATCTATCACTACGGGCGGCAACTTGTATTCACGTGCGATCGCAACCCCTTCATTGACGTGGTCTATGATGATCTTGGCGCTCTCCGCACAAGACAAACCGGTATGTTGGCTCTTGTCCCCGGAGTTTTCAATGAAAAAGCCGGGGTGTTTCATCTTGCCGATATCGTGATACAGTGCACCTACCTTGACAAGGAGCGAATTGGCGCCTACCTTGGTAGCGGCCGCTTCGGCCAGGTTGGCTACCTGGATCGAGTGCTGGAACGTACCCGGCGCTTTGAAAGACAGTTTTTTGAGCAGCGGCTTGTTCAGATCGCTCAGTTCTGCCAGGGTGATCGAAGAGGTAAAACCGAACACCCGCTCTACTAGCGGTATGAGCGGATAAGACAGCAGGGTCAGTACGCCGTTCAGCAACAGCCAGTTGTAATTGGTCCATTCGATCGTCTGTACACTCCCCTCCTTGATCAGCGATATACAAAGATAGCCCATGAAGAGGCTGAATATGATCAGGAAGATCGAGTTGAAAAAGCGGGCCCAGTAGCGGGTCTCCGTCTCTATCAGTACTGCGACCAGCCCGCCGAGTATCATCAGAAAGGCAAAATCAAGGCCGAGTGAGCTGATAAAGCTCGATATCATGATCAGCAGGATGAGCGTGATGAAGGCCAGTTTTTCGTCGAAGAAGTTCTTGATGACAATGGGCACGATACAAAACGGCACCACGAATACACTCATGGTATTGTTATGCTCCACAGCATAGACCAGGTAGGAAAAAATGATAAACCACATGAGGAAGAAGCTCAGCCTGCGAAAACTGTGCAGCACTTCCAACGCCTTGAACTGCAGGTACATATACAGCAGACCTATGATCAGGAACGCCAGTAGCAGGTGGCCGACGAAGATCTGTCCGCGCGAAGACCTGCCCAGCGTCTCGGACTCATACCGCTCTTTGAGCGATACAAGTTTCTGGTACACCACTTCGTTGATGAGCCCTCCCTTGCGTACTATGAGCTCACCGGCGTTGACTTTGCCACTGGCCCGCGAAAGCCCGGCGAGCTCATCCCGGAGAAAGCGGTCGGTCATCGCCTGATCGAGGCGCAGGTTGGGCTGCACGGCCTGGAGCACCGGGTCCAGCCAGTAGAAGACCTGGTCGCGGTATTCTTCCTCGACCAATCGCTGCAGCACCCTTTTGGCGTCGCTCAGTTTCATAAATAACCTGGCCGGCAACAACTCGGCTACCTGGTTTCTAACGATATAGACCGACTCCAGCGAATCGAAAGCGCGCTGCAGACCGACTTCACTCACTATACCTACTTTGTATATGGAGTCCAGCTTCTGCGCGACGGCATCCTGAAAGACTTTCAGCGAGTCCGGCAGGTCTTCTTCGCTCTCCGCAAGAGATTCAAGCAACAATGCATTCAGTTCAGACAGCGCCCGGGTACGGGCCGATGAGTCATAAGTAAAATAAGGCGGAAACCTGGCCGCCAACTCGTGAGATATACTGTCCATCTCGGACACGGACTTGCGGATAGCGAAGTCGTAGGGAGCATAAAAATCCTCGTACTTCCAGAGTTTACCTTTTTTGAACTCGTACTTGAAGAAGGCGTGGTTCGGAAAAAGAAGGCTGATGACCACGATCGTGATCAGGAACATTACTATACGCCACGAAAAAGGCAAGTGTCTATCCAGTTCTTTCAGCTTCCAGGGCATGAGTTTTGATCTGAGTCAGAGGGATAACAAAACACTTTCTCCATACGTTCCTATTTCCTTGGCTGCCAGGGTATCTCGGTAATCTGTAGCTTATGTGCGCACCAGCGTGATAGTGTAAAAAGCATATCTGACAGGCGGTTGAGGTACGGTAGTATGACCAAATGTATCTCCTCCTGCCCCGACAGCGTCACTACTCTGCGCTCTGCCCTGCGGCACACACAGCGTGCAATATGTATATGAGATACCAGCGGGTGACCTCCCGGCAGCACAAAAGAGCGCAGGGGCGGCAATTCACCGTCCATCTCGTCGATGGCAGCTTCCAGGGTAGTTATATCCGTATCATGGAGCGGAGGCAGGGGCAGATTTTTCCCGGGTTCTGCGGCCAGGTGCGAACCTGCTGTAAACAACCGGTCCTGGATGACCAGAATCCAGGATACGGGCTGTTGCAGCCCCTGGGTTTCCGCCAGATCGCGTATAAGCCCCAGGTGACTGTTGAGTTCGTCGACAGCTCCGTAGGCCTCTATACGAAAATGGTCCTTTGGCAGACGAGCGCCGCCGAATAGGCCTGTAGTGCCTTTGTCGCCAGTCTTGGTATAGATCTTCATACTGCCGGGCTTTGAGGAAAGCAACGGCCGCAAAGGTACACAATCGATATGGCAATGCGTAGGTTTCCCCACAGCAGAGTAAACGCCCGGTCAGGAACCTGTGCCGCCTGCGCGGGCAGCTAAGCGCTGCTCGTCGCTCTCGATCATACCGTCACGGAGACGAATGACACGATGCGCGTATTCCGCTATATCCGGTTCGTGCGTGACCAGGATCACGGTATTGCCCTGCCGGTGTATATTCTCCAGTATCTCCATGATCTCCAGGGAGGTCTTGGTATCCAGGTTCCCGGTGGGTTCGTCTGCGAGTATGATGGCCGGATCGTTGACCAGGGCCCTGGCTATGGCCACACGCTGACGCTGTCCCCCTGACAGTTCATTGGGTTTGTGTGTCATACGGTCGGCGAGTCCCACACGCTCGAGGACCGCAGCGGCGCGCTGCTCGCGCTCCTTGCGGCCGATACCGGCATATACCAGTGGCAACGCGACATTTTCCAGTGCGCGAAGACGGGGCAACAGATTGAAAGTCTGGAAGACAAAACCTATCTCCTTGTTGCGCACATTGGCCAGTTCATTATCGTCCATGGAGCTGACACGGATACCGTTCAGCATGTATTCACCGGAACTGGGCGAATCGAGACAACCGAGCAGGTTCATGAGTGTGGACTTGCCTGAGCCGGAGGGTCCCATCAAGGCGACATATTCGTTTTTCCGGATACTGAGATCCACGGATTTAAGCGCCTCGACCTGCAGCGTTCCCATCTGGTAGACTTTCCTGAGCTTGCTTGTTTCAATGACGGTCTTGGGTGAAGACATGGACGAAATTTTGCATTGAAAATAGGAACTTAACGACAGCTGTCCCCTTTTTTTAGATATTTAACGTTTATTCATCGGTCAAAGACGCTATCAAGGTACAATTACTCCCCCTATGGAAGCCCCCATCAAGTATATCGCCATCGCCGGTAATATCGGTGCTGGAAAAACTTCGCTTTGTACGCTGCTCTCCAAGCATTTCAACTGGTCCGTACACTACGAGGATACCGACGGCAATCCATATCTCTTTGACTTCTACAACGATATGCGCCGGTGGGCCTTCAACCTGCAGATCTACTTTCTCAACAGCAGGTTCAGGCAGATCATGCGTATCCTCAATGGTAGTGAAACGGTCGTACAGGACCGTACGATATATGAAGACGCACATATATTTGCCCCCAACCTGCATGAGATGGGTCTCATCGAGCACCGGGACTTCCGCAACTACATGGACCTCTTCGAGAATATGTCCTCTATGATCCAGGCCCCTGATCTGCTGATCTACCTGCGCGCCAGCATCCCCACCCTGGTCAAGCACATACACGAGCGAGGCCGCGACTATGAAGGCAATATGAGCCTCGACTACCTCAAGAAGCTGAACCAGCGGTACGAAGACTGGATCGGGGGCTATACGCACGGCAAGATGCTGGTCATCAATGTCGATGAAGTAGACTTTCTCAAGAGCCAGGAAGACTTCGGCAAGATACTGGAGCGCGTCAATGCCGAGCTGCACGGATTATTCTGACAGGAAGAAACTATAGCCGCCCCCTACCCGATGGAGCAAAACCAGCGCATATTCCAGCGTATCAGAGCTATCGTGCAACGCCACGGGGCCGGACTGGTCGTAGTAAGCAAGACCCGCAGCCCGGTGGAAATACAGCGGATCTATGATGCCGGGCAGAGAGCTTTCGGCGAGAATCGCGTACAGGAGCTGCTGGCCAAGAAAGATGCATTGCCCGGTGATATCCAGTGGCACCTGATCGGGCACCTCCAGCGCAATAAGGTAAAACACATAGCTCCGTTCATCCATACCATCCACTCGGTGGATTCGGGGATACTACTGGCCGAGATACAGAAACAGGCGGCTATCCATGATCGCCGTATCCGCGTGATGCTGCAGGTGAAGGTAGCTGCCGAAGAAACCAAGTACGGCCTGGACACAGACGATTTCAAAAGGCTGGTCGCGGATACGGACTGGCATGCGCTGGACCATCTCTCGGTCTGCGGTGTAATGGGTATGGCCACCTATACCGATGACATGACTCGTATAGTAGCTGATTTCAGGCAGATACGAGCGTTGTACGAATGGGCCGGGGCACAGGGCGTATTCGGCCCGGAGTTCTGCGAAGTGTCTATGGGAATGTCGGGAGACTACGAGATAGCAATGGCAGAAGGCGCTACGATCGTGCGGGTCGGCTCCGCCATATTCGGCTGATTCCACCCTCTTCTCTTCCTATTCCATACGGACAAATCTATGGGCCGAGAAGCCCGTACCAGCGCCATAGACATGCAGTATGTAAATACCCGCCGGCAGTGATCCGGTATCGAGTCTTGTCTTACCTGCAATCCAGTCGCCACTCACCGAACGCAGCAAACTCCCTGTCGCGTCATAAATCCGCATCGTTACCGCGCCCGTGACCGGTTGCAGCGCTTCTATCACAAGTTCATGCCTTGCCGGATTGGGATACAGCCTTGTATATTGTACCACTGCATCTGTTCTCAGGGAAGATACGATGGAATCATCGGCACGGTAAGGCGTCTTGTACAGTTGAAGACCGCCCCGCATATTGCCCACTACCATCTCGAGAAATCCATCGCCGTCGAGGTCGGCAAAAGCAGGCTTGCAGGTCTCGCCGGGCGTCAGTTCCGATACGGCTGCCGAGAGGTCCTTGTCAAATGTATTTGCGAGTGCATCCCGATCCACTGTGTATGACATGAGGTTGCCCGCATAGCTGCCAAGAATGATCTTCATAACACCCTGTTCGTAAACCACTGCCGGAGCAGATGAGCCATTGAAGTACTGGGGTACGCGCGCATCCATTCTCCCGAGAAACTCTATGTTGCCGGGGGCAGATGGCAGGGAGTCAAAAAGCGGTGATGAAGGCGTACCTATATTGCGGAAAAAATTGACGTTGCCGTTGCGCTCTCCTGCCAGTATGTCCGGCAGTCCGTCCCCGTCCAGGTCGAACACAAAGGGGACCGACTCCAGCCCGAAGCGGATCTCCTGCCAGGGATACTGTATCACGGGAAATTGCATTGGGCGGCCCGGACCTGCGGTATTCTGTGCGTAAAAGAAGCGGCCATTGAACTCCCCTACGATCAGGTCCAGGTCTCCATCATCGTCCATGTCTGCAAAGTGCGGCGAAAACTGGCTACCCAGTGCAGCGCCGCTACGGGACAAAAAGCCCAGGTAGTCACTGTCTGTCAGCTCAAACCGCGGTGCCTGAGCAGTCCCTGTATTGAGAAAAAGATACAGGCGCGCCCGCAGCTCTCCCCCTTCGACGAACTCCGTATAGGTACCCACTACCAGGTCTATGAGGCCGTCCCCGTTGACATCGGCAAAAGCAGGACTGGTCCCTGTGCCCAGATCAACCATATCTTTGGAAAAGAGATCTTTCTGTACCAGTTCCCAAACCGGGGCCTGCGGCAGACCTGTATTCCTGTACAGCCACACATTATTTTTATCCAGTGTAAATCTATTATTGGGGGCGACTATAATCTCCCTGATACCGTCCCGGTCGATATCCAGGTGATATGCAGCCGGAAATATGGGAATATCGACCGGATCGGGGCCGTGCGGAAAACCTACTTCCTGCTGACGCATCCAGGCCTGCTGAGGAGTACCGCCGTTGCGCAGAAGCGTCAACTGCGAAAAAGATATATCCCCGATCAGCAGGTCCACCAGGCCATTTTCATCTATATCCAAAGCCGACACGGTACTGCCGACATGCCTGAGCGACCTGTCTGTACCCTGCCCGTCCGAAAATCCGTCCGGGCATTTGCCGGGGTCGTCGGAAAGTGTCAGTTCCGGGCTTGTTCCGGATTCGTAGAATTTTCCCCAGCACCTGTCGACCAGGTACAACAGTAAAGAGTCCTTGCCGAACCCCTTTTGAACTGATCGGTTTTCATAATAATCCATAGTGGACCCTCCCTGGTCAAAAGTCAGCAGATCCAGGTCCCCGTCTCCGTCCACATCATAGAAGGCCGGTATATCTGACACATAGACGAGCAGATTGCTGACTTTCTTGTCTGTGACAGGACTATAGTAAGATAACACATTTCTTGCTACTTCCGGCTGGTCCGGCCAGCTCAACAAAGTGAATGTGAGGCCGTTACCTGTCCGCTCACCCCTGAATACCCGTATACCGTTCAGGCGATCACTCGAAAACAGGTCAGGCACACCGTCCCCATTGTAGTCCACCATAAGTGTCCAGTTGATCATGGCGGGCCAGTCTTTGGTGATATCTGGAGCATGTCTGTACGGGAAAGGCCCCGTCTCCCCTGTATTCAGGTAGACCATCGAAACATTGCCCTGTCGGTCGAAAATGTATATATCCGTAAGACCATCGCCATTCACATCTCCTTCTGAGATCTGTGGAGCATTGAGCCCCCCGACCCAGGCATCTGACAGCAGGTCGCCGCCGATCCGGACAGGAACATTATACGGTCGTATGTCCTGGCCAAAGAGTGGAAAAACCGCCCAGAGCAGGCTCAATACCAATGATATATAGCGACACATGTTGTTCACCTTAGATTTTATTTGTGTAAAACTATTCAAAAATAGCTGCGCGGAATTTATCCGTCGGCACAATTAACATAATGCCGCAGGGCCGTGTTATGTTTGATACGCTGTATAACCTATGGCCAAATCCCTTGAAGTCTCATGTCTGCCGATAAACAACCAACGAACGGTCCTGACGTACGCTTCGGTATGGGTATCCATACGCACCATATCGTACTGGCGTTGCTCCTGTTCGGGATCACGGCCCTGTTCCTGAGCTGCACGGTAGCTTACGTGTATACGCGCGTGGAGCACGGGGCGCCGTCACTTGGTCTGCCGCCTGTTTTCCTGTTCAACACCTTGTTGCTGATCGGGGGAAGCCTGGCGCTGAGAAGAGCTTCCCGGGCCTTCGACGAGGATCAGCCGTCGACCTACAAACAAGCACTGCTGCTCACGCTGGGATTGACCGTCTTGTTCCTGGCGGCACAGCTTTTCGGTTGGAAACAACTGATCGACCAGCAGATCGCCATCAATCGCGACAACTCGGCCTCATACCTCTACCTGATCTCGGCACTGCACTTTGTCCACGTCATTGGCGGTCTTCCTTTCCTGGTCACCTTTTACCTGAAGGCGCACAAGCGCGTGGCCGAACCTGTGGGCGCACTGGTCTACTTCAGCGAACCCTCGCGCAAGCTAAGGCTACGCCTGATCACCTGGTACTGGCATTTCCTGGACATCGTGTGGATATACCTGGTGCTTTTCTTTTATATCAACTCCCTTATCGGCTGAAAGCTGTCAAAACAGTCTTGCGGGATTATTTAAAATTAAACGCAGTCCCCGGGATTGTCCGCCCTGACTTTCATATATTTGCCTTTTATTCATATCAAGGCGCTCAGTTAGATGCAAATGACAGAACCTGCCGTGACGGCAGAAGTGGCTAAAAGCCTGGGACTCACGGAAGAAGAATTTTCCAGGATAGGCGATATCCTCGGCCGCACACCCAATTTTACGGAGCTCAGTATCTTCAGTGTGATGTGGTCTGAGCACTGCTCTTACAAGAACTCAATCAAGTACCTGAAGACACTGCCCCGTGAAGGCGCATGTATTCTGGCCGGTGCAGGTGAAGAAAATGCCGGGCTGGTCGACATCGGGGATGGACTGGCCTGTGCCTTCAAGATCGAATCACATAACCACCCCTCGGCCATCGAGCCGTACCAGGGGGCTGCCACCGGTGTCGGCGGCATACACCGCGATATATTCACAATGGGCGCACGACCGATAGCGGCGCTCAACTCACTGAGATTCGGCGATATCACGCAGCCGCGGATGCAGGGACTGCTCAAAGGCGTCGTCAAAGGTATCGGCGACTATGGCAACTGCCTCGGTGTACCTACGGTAGCAGGAGAAGTGTACTTCAACGACTGCTACAACCAGAATATCCTGGTCAATGCTATGTCCGTAGGTATCGTCAAAGCCGGGGAGACCGTATCCGCGAGAGCTGACGGCCCAGGCAATCCCGTATTCATCGTAGGCTCCGCCACCGGCAAGGATGGTATACACGGCGCCACATTTGCATCTGCAGACCTGACGGAAGACTCTGCCGAAGACCTGCCTGCAGTACAGGTTGGCGATCCCTTCCAGGAAAAACTGCTGCTCGAGGCCAGCCTGGAAGCTATCCGCACGGGCGCCCTGGTAGGTATGCAGGATATGGGGGCCGCAGGTATCACCTGCTCTACTTCAGAGATGAGCGCCAAGAGCGGCACCGGAATGCGCATCGATCTGAGCAAAGTGCCTACACGCCAGTCTAATATGAAACCTTTCGAGATCCTGCTGTCCGAAAGCCAGGAGCGGATGCTGATCGTCTGCAAAAAGGGCGAAGAAGCGGCTCTGATGGAAGTATTCGAAAAATGGGACCTGGAATGCGCCGAGATCGGTGAGATCACGGATTCAGGCTGGCTTGAGTTTTACCACGAGGGCGAACTCGTGGCAAATGTACCCGCCGAACCCCTTGTACTGGGCGGCGGCGCTCCCGTATATGATCGCGAATACACAGAACCGGCATATATCAAAACCCTGCAGGCGCTGGACAAATCATCCGTCAACCAGCCCGCTGACTGGATCTCCGCAGCACGTACAGTATTCAGCTCTCCGAATATCGTCTCCAAGCGATGGATCACCGAGCAATACGACTCGATGGTACGAACGAACAATATGGGGACCAACAACCCGACAGATGCAACCATCGTACGTATCAAAGGCACCGAAAAGGCCCTGGCCGTGACCGTAGACTGCAACTCTACCTATGTCCATGCCAATCCGTACAAGGGCGCTATGATCGCTGTGGCCGAGGCTGCGCGCAATATCGTCTGCAGCGGCGGCCAGCCCCTGGCCGTGACCAACAACCTCAACTTCGGAAACCCGTACAACCCGGAAGTATACTGGCAGTTTGTCTATGCAGTAAAGGGCATGGGAGACGCCTGCAGAGCATTCGACACCCCGGTGACCGGAGGCAATGTGAGTTTCTACAACCAATCCGTATTCAACGACAAGGTAGAACCCATCTACCCTACCCCTACGATCGGCATGATCGGTATCGTACCGGACAAGGCGCAGGTAGTAAGCATACCGTTCAAACAGGAAGGCGATCTCATACTCCTTATCGGCCAGCAGACCGACGACCTGGGCTCCTCGGAGTATATCCAACGCTACCACGGCATCACCCTGTCAGAAGCTCCTTATTTCGATCTGCATGGAGAGATAGCCCTTCATGAGGCTACGCGCAAGCTTATCACTGCAGGGCTGCTGAAAAGCGCTCACGACCTGTCCGAAGGCGGTCTGTTTGCCTGCCTGATGGAGAGTGCGCTCTCCGGCAACAAGGGTTTCGATATCCACGCCCACAAGAATATACGCAAAGACGCGTTCTTATTTGGTGAAGGTCAGGGCCGTATAGCGGTCACGATCGCTTCTTCGGACCTCAAGCCTGCTCTTGAGATATTGCAGAAGGCCCAGGTACCTGCAGCTACGATCGGTACTGTGACGTCAGCTGCACTGGCGGTCGATCACGAGGACTTCGGATCGCTGGCCGACTGGGCGGATATCTATTATACCACATTGGAAAATACACTTAAACAGTCATAACTCTATGAAATCAACTTTTCGCTTCAGCACCCTGCTGGCAATGGCCCTGCTGGCTCTGTATTCGGCCTGTGGGTCCACCATGGCCCAAAAA
Organism: uncultured Saprospiraceae bacterium; assembly: GCA_964537925.1. Taxonomy (GTDB): domain Bacteria; phylum Bacteroidota; class Bacteroidia; order Chitinophagales; family Saprospiraceae; genus SLDF01. Next base: position 218,689 of record CAZICV010000006.1, read on the forward strand.
GGAACTACGATCGAGGGCGAAATCACCAACGCCACCAGCATGCAGATCTTCCTGGACCGCATCAATGGTGATAACAGTACTACAGTAGCAGGTAAAGCCGATGCAGATGCAGCCGGCAAATTCCAGATATCGCTGGAGAACGGCGTGCAGGAGGGCATATACCGGCTTCGTATCGGCGCAAAGAACGTGATGTTGCTCTTCGACGGTACGGAGAAAAAAGTCTCCGTAAAAGGCGACCTCGCAACAGTAGACCGTTTTCAATACACGGTGGAGGGCTCTGCCGCCTGTGAAGAATACAGCGGCACACTCCGCAAAGTGGTCAACCAGGAAATCGACCTGGATGGTGTAAAGAAGATCGTGGAAAAAGCTTCCAACCCGATGGTCGCGATGCAGCTCGCCCTGCAGGGTATCGGCCCTGCTCCGGAGACTATGGGACTCATCAAAGCGGCTTATGAACGCATGGCCAAAGAAAGACCGACTTCAGAGTACAACCCGCTCTACGCAGGAGTCATCACACAGTACGAGCAGCAAATGTCCATGATGCAGGCAAGCGAATCCATCAAAGTGGGTATGCCTGCTCCCGATATCTCTCTGCCCGGACCCGACGGCAAAAAGACCTACTCGCTTTCTTCGCTGAAAGGCAAAGTGATCCTGCTGGACTTCTGGGCTTCCTGGTGCGGTCCCTGCCGCAAAGCCAACCCGCATGTGGTCGCTACTTACAACAAGTACAAGGATAAGGGCTTCACAGTGTTCAGCGTATCGCTCGACGGGATCGACGAGGCTAACCGTGCCAGACTACAAGCTGATCCGGGCATGATGAATGAGCAACTGAACAGCCAGAAAAAGCGCTGGACGGATGCGATCGAGAAAGACAACCTGATCTGGGAATACCACGTGAGCGACCTGAAAAAGTGGGATTGCGCACCTGCCCAGGCTTATGGTGTACGCTCCATACCGCGTACTTTCCTGATCGACAGGCAGGGAAATATCGCAGTGATCAACCCGAGAGCCCTGGAAATGGAACTGGAGAAACTCCTTTGAAAAAAACATCACGGGCTGCATAAAGCAGAGTCAATCTCGTCGCAACCCTAAACCGATAAAGCGTCCTGTATATACAGGGCGCTTTATCTTTTTACGGGTATGGTTGCCGCCAGGATCGACGTGGCTATCGCCGCATTGAGAGACTCTGCCTTCGACCCGGCGCGGCGTGGGATATGCACCCAATCACGAACCGACCCGGCCGTACCCGCCGATATGCCGTGAGATTCGCTGCCGATCACAAGGGCTCCGCCGGCAGGCCATTCGTAGTCCTGAACAGGCGTCCCTTCCATACCTGCCCCTACGACGCAGAGGTCCGTAGAGCTCAACCAGCCGGACCAGTCGCCCACCAGTACAGGTATCCTTCCGAGGCTGCCCATAGCTGCCTGTATCGTTTTGGCATTGTAGAGATCTACCGTATCACCGGAGCAGAGTACTGCCTGAAACCCAAACCAGTCAGCGGTCCGCAGGATCGTACCCAGGTTGCCGGGATCGCGGATACCATCCAGCACCAGGAACCACCGGTCCTCTCCTTCTGAAAGTATCCTTTCATGCTCCCAGGAAAAGCACCTGGCTACTGCGATTATACCCGGAGGAGCCTGGAGACTGCTGAGCCTGTCCAACTGCTCGGCGGTCGCCTCCATACAAAGGTATTGCCGACCCGGAAACGCCCCTGAAAAGCGCTCCAGCGCCTCCGTGTGGCCGATGACGGCCTCTACCGCGGAGGGATTGTCACGCACCAGGTCCATAACGATTTTTTCTCCCTCTACAAGGAATTTGTCATACTTTTGCCGCTGCTTCTTGAGTTTTAAAGCAGCATAAACTTTCAGCCGGTTTGCAGATAAAGAGGCATATTGTATCATCATCAGAGCTCCTTTCTTTGGAAGACAAAAGCCGGAACCGGAAGTGGCTGCTGGGGTGGCTCGCCGGGATTCTTCTGCTCAGTTCCTGCAACGTGAACAAATATCTGAAAGAAGATGATATCCTGGTAAAACAAAATAAGATCGTGCTGGAAACCGAACGCCCGGTAGACCAGCAGAATCTGCTGCTGGCAGACCTGCGCTCCCTCTACAAACAGCAGGCTACTTCCAACTTCAGCGCCTGGTACTATTTCAAAACGAATCGTGCGACCCCGGATACATCCGCTTTCCGCAAGTTCATTATGCGCTGGAGCAAAGAGCCCTCCTACTTCAACGAAGGATTGACACAGTCTACCGTCCGAAGCCTGAACAACCAGATGATCCAGCGCGGGTTTTTCGATGCACGCACCGACTATAGCTTCGATATACGCAACCAGCGCGCCTATATCACCTACCAGATCAAACCCGGGGTACAGTACAAGGTCAATACGATCCAGTTCGAAAGCCAGGACTCTACGATACAGGCCCTGATGGAACGCAGCCGACGCGACTCGCACCTGCGGCCCGGCAAGCCCGTCGATCAGCGTCTCTATGAGCTGGAGGTCAACCGGATCACCAGCCTGTTGCAAAACCACGGGTATGCCAACTTTTTCTCGACCTATGTGGCTCCACTCAGAGGCGACAGTTGCGATCACCGCGTGGACTTACAGCTGGAAGTGCTTCCGCAGCAGGGAGGTCTGCCACATGTAAAGTATACGATCGGCCGTATACGGGTGTTCTCCAATTTCAACCCCGAAATACCGCGTGACTCCCTGCAGAGCCTCGAATACAACAATATCGCCTTCCTGAGCCCCGACGGTATGCATCCGATCAAACCGAGGGCGCTGAACGATAATATCTTTCTCAAAAGCGGTGACGTCTACAACCGGAGCAACTTTGACAAATCACTGAGAAGACTCGGCAGGCTCGGCGCCATCAAGTTCGTTAGTATACGCCCTGAGCAAGACCTGGAAAACCCTGAGGTGCTGAACTACAATGTCTATGTCACGGCAGCACCCAAGATCGCCTTCAATGCAGATGTGGATATCAACAACTCCAATCTCTCCATCATCAACCAACGCTTTCTCGGTCTTGCGGGCCGGGTCGGCCTCCGGCACAGGAACCTGTTCGGCGGAGCGGAAAACAATGTCACAGACATCAGCGGCGGTCTCGAACTGGCAACCAGGTCAGCCAATTTCCGGGACTCGACCAACTATTATTTCAGGATCCAGAACAGCCTGGCCCTCCCCAAGTTTCTCGATTTCCCCGGTATATTCCGGCTGCTCAACTGGGTCAAGATCGGCAATACTCCCATCCTGAGCGACGCGTTCTATACCAACCTGCAGGAAGACGCCACGACCAACTTTGACATATCTGCCGACTTCGTATCCCAGAAGTTTTTCTACAGCTATACCTCGCTCAACTTCAACTATGGATTTGACATGGTGATCGCCAACCGGAAGCGATATACCATCAACCAGACAGGTATCAATTTCTTCACACCCAGTTTCAGCCAGAATTTCGTCGAGGGTATCCTCAACAACAACGAATTCATCCGACGCTCGCTGTCCAGGCAGATGTTCACCGGCTTCTTCTTCCGCGACCTGACTTTCAAATACACCAGCCTCACCAACCGGGCAAACGAGACGTACAGTTTCAGCTCCAACTTCGAGGTATCGGGTGCGGAACTGGCGCTGGCAGGTGCACTGATCGGTAAGCCGATTACCAACCTCAATGACAGTACACAGTTTTCAAAATACGTGCGACTGGATACCGAAGGCCGCTATACCCGGGTGTACAATGACAAACATTCGGCTGCATTCCGGATCAATGTAGGTATCGCCAGCCCATTTGAGTCATCGCCGGATGTCCCCTTCGTGAAGCAATTTTTCGTAGGAGGCGGACTGAGCATACGCGCCTGGCAAATGCGTGAGCTAGGCCCGGGCTCCTATTACGATACGACCCTGGTCGAGCGTGGTGGTAACGACCGTTTCCAGACCGGAGACTTCAAATTTGAGCTTAACGGGGAATATCGCTTTCGGCTCTTCTGGAAGCTGGAAACAGCTACTTTCCTGGATATAGGCAACGTCTGGATACTCCGCGAAGACCCCCAGCGTCCGGGCGCCAGGCTTACAGCAGGCGGTTTTTTCCGAGATATGGCGATCGGCAGCGGTGCAGGCCTCCGCATCGTATTCGACTTCTTCATCATCAGGCTGGACCTGGGCGTCAAGGTCAAGAATCCCTACAAACTGAACGGCTCTTACTGGGCCAGGGGCAACTTCAGCGAACTGACCAACCTCAACCTCGCGATCAACTATTCCTTCTGATCTTTTTTCCGGGTTGCCGGTTTTTTCTTCTTGCCTGCAACAGACACAGCCAGGTCGTATTCGGCAAACATAGTGCGTATCCCCACTTCGCTGCAGATAGGGCACTGATAGGGATTGTGCCCGCGTGCAGGACAGTATTTGCGGCCAAAATAGATAATCTGCAGATGCAGCTTGTTCCAGGAAGACTCCGGAAACGCGGCCTTGAGATCGCGCTCCGTCTGTACGACAGATCTGCCGTCGCTGAGCCCCCAGCGCCAGGCCAGGCGGTGGATATGTGTATCCACCGGAAAGGCAGGGACATCGAAAGCCTGAGACATCACTACCGAAGCCGTCTTGTGGCCGACACCGGGCAGCCGTTCCAATGCCTCCATATCGGCCGGCACTTCTCCACCGTGGTCATCGAGCAACATCTGTGACAATGTATGGATCGCCTTTGACTTTTGCGGAGAGAGTCCACAGGGTCTTATGATCTCCTGTATCTGCGCCACAGTGAGCTGCGCCATGCGCTGCGGATCATCTGCCAGGGCAAAAAGATGGGGAGTGACCTGGTTGACACGCTCATCGGTACATTGGGCCGAGAGCAGGACAGCTATCAAAAGTGTATAAGCATCGCTGTGACGCAGGGGAACCGGAGTCTCCGGAAAATAAAGATCCAGTTGTCCTGCAATCCATGTGGCTTTATCCTCAGCTTTCATATCACAGGCGCATGAGAAAGTCCATCGTATCCACACCGTCTGCAAAATCTCCTATACCCGGCCGCTGCGACTCTCCGGGTCCGACATATGCAGACGGCCATTCTCCCGAAGTCACGATACACTGTACCTGGTCGGCAGATGCAGCCAGCGAAGAAGCCACTGCATCGATATCCGTATAATACTCATAATGCACGCAGGCTATCCTCGAGTGCAACGCAGGGTCTTCTTTGAGCAATATGGCCCCGTTCATAAGGAACGGTATCTTGTTCATCACGACCAAAGCATAGTTGTAGTCAAAGTTGTTCTTATAGGCCGTGTGCAGGATAAGATGCTTATAAGGCTCATGCCATAGCTCCAGCAACCTCAAAGGATCGTATCCCTGTGGCAGGTAGATCTTGGATACATTGCGGCATCCAAGCCCGAAATAGCTGAAAATATCCTCTCCCAGACGTAACAGCGCATCGTCATCTTCATCACCCCGGATCACGGCTACAGAAGTCCTGTTGTGGCGGATGATATGCGGATAGCGACCGAAATAATATTCAAAATACCTGGCGCTGTTGTCACCTCCCGTAGCGATATAAGCGTCCAGGTCATTGATGCGTTCGCTGATCCTGTAATACGCCTGCAATGCCGGGTAAGCCTCTGTCCAGACCCTGAGCAGATAGGGCAGCAGCACTTCGTCCCTGGACGATAGTTTGATATGCGCCGTATGGCCGCTCAGTATCACACAGAGTATATCGTGAAACCCGACCATCGGTATATTGCCTGCCAGTACGATCCCGACCCGGCGGGACTGTGCCGGGTGACCAGCGCCCGGGTATGCCGCCATGAAAGCGCTCAGTACGGCCGGATCGAGCCATTTGCCGATGATGCTATCCAGCGCATGGCGTGTATTCTCCTCCGTGAACCAACGGTTCTTGTGCGCAGCATATTCGCAGGCGCCGGTCCACTGTTCTCCACGATCCGCCAACAATGCCGGCAGTGCACTCAGCGCATCTATCCTCTCTGCAAGTGTCATATTCCGTATCTTTTCTCAATCATGCGGAGCCTTTCGTCGAGCGCACCTGCACCCTCTTCCCTCAGCACACGAATATTTCGCTGCGGTACTCCTTCGATATCCGGGAAGCTGTCTACAGCCCGGGCGACCTGCTCTACACGCAGAAGATGGATCATCGGGAAAGGCGAGCGGTTGGTATATTGAGATGGATCCCCGGCCGCTTCCCCTTCAAAACGGTAGGCCGGGTGGAAAGTTGCCAGTTGTACCAGGTCCTCATATCCGGCAGCCTCCAACATTTCCTCGAGAAAGGCCGTATAGTCCAGGTAGTCTTCAAAGTCCTGCAGCGCCGATTCGAGCACAATGAGCGTAGTCTCCGTCTCTGCCGGGCTCAGCTCTCCGAGCAAGGCGCATTCCGCCAGGAAAACATCTGCCAGCGCGCGCAGATCATCTCCTGTGAAGAGCACCCACCGCACAAGCCCCTTACTCACCGGCTGGTGGGCAAAAGGGCACAGCTTGTAGTGGAGTACAAAATCCTCGACCCAGCCTGCGCTCCACCTGAGCGTATTTCCATTATTCACCATCTTCCAGCGCATTTTTACGGATCTGCAGGTAGCTGCGCCACTTTTCAAGCACTGCATGGAAGTCCTTCGGCAGCTCCGACTCAAAGAAAAGCCGCTCGCCGGTACGGGGATGGGTAAAACCCAGCGACCGGGCATGCAGCGCCTGCCTGGGCATGAGCTTAAGGCAATTCTGTACAAACTGGCGATACTTGGTAAAGATGGTACCCTTGAGTATCTCGTTGCCTCCGTATCGCTCATCATTGAAGAGCGTATGACCGATGTACTTCATGTGTACCCGGATCTGGTGGGTACGTCCTGTCTCGAGCCGACAGCGTACAAGGCTCACGTAGTAGAGAGGTTCGACGGTATCGTAATGTGTGACTGCAGCTTTGCCCTGGTCGCCTTCGGCATACACGGTCATCCATAGACGGTTCTTCGGATGGCGCCCGATATGTCCTTCTATCCTGCCACTCTGCTGCTCCGGCTGTCCCCATACCAGGGCCAGGTAGGTACGCTCGATGGTGTGATCAAAGAACTGTTTGGCCAGGTGAGTGGCTGCCAGGTCCGATTTAGGTACGACCATGACACCGCTGGTATCTTTGTCGATACGATGTACGAGGCCTGGCCTGTCCGTATAGGGATTGGCGGCGAGTGCAGACTTGTCGGGGTGCAGATGCCAGGCCAGCGCATTGACCAGTGTGCCGGAGTGATTACCGACCCCTGGATGTACTACCATACCTGCAGCCTTGTCCAGTACTATCAGGTCTTCATCTTCGTAGAGAATATCCAGCGGCAGGTCTTCAGCCAGTATGACCGATTCATCCTGCGGAGCCGAAGGCAGGACAAGAGTGACGACCTGCTGAGGCTTGATCTTGAAATTGGGCTTGACTTCTTTATCGTCTACGCGGACCGCACCCTGGCGGATAGCCTCCTGTACCTTGTTGCGGGAGACATGCTCCAGCCGGTCCATGAGAAACTTGTCGATGCGGACAGGCGCCTGCTTCTTGTCTATGACGATACGCTGATGGACAAACAGATCATCCGACTCCTGTGTCTCATCCAACTGGCTTTCTTCCTCGATCATGCCGCGAAAATAGGGAATTATCTACAGGGGAAAGAGCACCCTGATATGCACACCCCAAAATTGCTGGAGCGTCCTTACCTCGCGGAAGAGGTCAAGCGGGCTGGAGTGATTCACCTGTTTCCAGTCCGTCTTCCTGACAAGGTGACGACCTGGCTGCGCCTCCATATAGCTGGCCTGTAGTTCGATAAAAATATTACCGGCGTGCACTATGAATCCTCCCAGGGCGCCGTACTGCATCACCCATGCATTGTGCATATTGGTATACAGCGTATTGCTTTGACCTACCTGTGCATCAGGATTGGCCTCCGTCAACCCGGAAATAGTGACACGCAAGCCTGCACGAAGACCTGCAAACGGCTGTATCCAGCCAGCTATATCCGGCATATAACGGCACTCCCCCACCAGGTCAGCGCTACTCACATCCACCGTCTCTTCGGAGTCATACGTAAAGCCATCGGGACCTATCCGGCGATAGTTCCTCTCCAGGTGGTCGTGGATATCAAACCCCAACTGACCGCCCACGTAGAAATCCGGATGCCTGACCGAGGTAAGGTAGTTGACCGAAAGGCTTGGACTCGCTCTCCTCATATACTGCCTGTACGTAGCCGCCGGAAACCGGACGCCTATTCCGATCCCTCCCAACTGCACAGCAGTGCTGTCCGAGGCGAGCAATTGATGCCGGGGCACTGCTGCCATCAGCACAGTAATCAATGTGAGCCCAAAAAATGACTTCAACGACCGTACGCAACTGTTCATATGACTGAAATAGCGTTTACCTTTGAAATACAACGAGTACTCCGCTAACAAAATTCTGAATTTAAGTCCTATGACAAAAGGTTTTTCGACCCATTGCCTGAAAAACTGGAAAGAACCCAGGTTCAACGCTCCGCATATACTGCCGATCTATGCCAGTTCTTCATTTGTATTCGAGACGCTCGAGGAAGGAGAGCATATCTTCAGGAAGGAACAGCAGGGACATGTCTACTCCAGGTATGCCAACCCTACCATCGATGCCGTCCAGACCAAACTCGCGGAGCTGGAGACATGGGGAAGCGATATACAGGCGACTGGGTACCTGACCAGCTCCGGTATGTCCGCCATATATGTACTGACACAGGCTCTTTTGCGTCCCGGAGACGCCATAATGGCCCATCGCAAGCTATACGGCGGCACCACAGAGCTCTTTCAAAAAGTACTGCAACCTCACGGCATCGGACTGGTATCAGTCGATTGTTCGGATATGGAAGCGATCAGGCAGGCCATGACCGAATATCCCGGCATCAAGCTGTGGTACCTGGAAACACCTTCCAACCCGACACTGGATTGCCTGGACCTGGCGCAGATCAGTGCGCTCGCAGGACAGTATGAAGTATCTACCGCGGTAGACAATACTTTCTCCACCCCCTACCTGCAGCAGCCTCTCCTACTCGGTATTGATTTCGTAGTACACTCCACCACCAAATTCCTCAACGGACACGGCAACTCCATTGCCGGAGTGGTCATCGGCAAAGATACCGCTTTCATGCAGGAGCGGCTCTGGCCTTGCCTCAAGCTGACAGGCGCCACATGCAACGCTTTCGACGCGTGGCTGCTGTACAACGGCCTGAAAACGCTGCCGCTGCGGATGGAGCGCCACTGCAGCAATGCGCTGTCGCTCGCCCGATACCTGGCAGAACATCCTGCCGTATCCGCCGTCAACTACCCCGGCCTGGCAGGGCATCCCGGCTATGAGATCACGTCCAGGCAGACACCACGGGGCGCGGGCGCGCTTCTCAGTTTCGACCTGGCCGGCGGGCTTCCAGCGGCACGCGATTGCATGAACCGCCTGAAACTGGCGACTATGGCCCCTACCCTGGGCGATGTAGACACCCTCGTGATGCACCCGGCGACCTCATCTCACCTCAATATCGATCCGGAGGACCGGCTCAGAGAAGGTGTGACAGACGGCCTGATCCGCGTGTCGGTTGGCCTGGAGGATATCGGTGATATCATCCATGACTTCACACAAGCGCTCAGTTAAGAAAAACAAGCGGCCTCCGCCGCATTTACCCGAAACAAACACAAAGCACACGAAAAACACGACTATCTACCGCCCAACCGTCGCACAAATAATTCTGTTTGATCATCGATATATTGAATATATTTCTGGGTCAAAAAATTATTATGATACACCCGGACACTTATGTCCAGCAAACGGATAAGGGCGTGGGCGTTTTTGCCGCACGCGGATTCAGAAAGGGGGAAATACTCTGGATCGCCGACGATTTCGACATCAGGATCCCGTTGGACCGATATATGTCCCTGCAGGATCTCCAACGCCGTAAACTTGACAGGTACAGCTATCTCGACTATTCCGGCAGCGTGATCATACCCTGGGACGAGGGAAAGTATGTCAATCACTCCTGTGCTCCCAACTCTACAGGATTGACACAGTTTGACAACCTTTCCGTGGCATTGTGCGATATCGGGCAGGATGAAGAGATCGTGGAGGACTACCAGTGCTATTTCGGTCACTTCGAGACATTCACCTGCAAATGCGGTGCTCCGGCCTGTCGCGGTCTCGTCTCATCGGACCAGCCCTATGATGTCTCACTACGCCTGGACCTGGCGGATATGGCTCCGCTCATTCTGTCGCAGGATCAATACCTGCTGCAGCTCAACTCTCCCGAAAACGAGGCGCTCCAAAGATTCCTGAAACATTACGCCAACGGGCTTTATTCGCGATAGGGCCCGTTCGTGCGATGAGATAGTTTTGTTCAAAGATACCCCGAGCGCCATCTGGTCCGGACATGATGTGATCAGGGCGACAGGTCCCTGTCACCCGCGTCCGTCACAGGTATACGACCCCGAACTCCCGCTCGATCAGTTCCCGATCAAATTCCTGTGCCCTGACCTGTCTGCTTGTCTCCTCAAAAAAATCTTCGGCCCAGTCACCCGGAAATATATAGCTAATGACCCGGGCATCCTCCGTGCCGATATTCGCCAGGTAGTGTGACACTCCCCGGGGACAATGGATAGTGTCTCCCGCACCGATGACGACGGTCGTATCTCCGATCCTGGCCTCGATATTTCCCTGCAGGATATGAAATGTCTGATCCTCCCACTTATGGTAATGGTCGGGAACAAAACCGCCTGCTTCTATGATGCCGCCCGAGATGACATACTCCGAACCTGTAGCATCCTTGCCTACTATGATCTCCGTATACTCTTTGTCTGTCATCTGGAATCTTCGGCCTGTTCCGCCCGAACTGATGACGACCTTTTTGTTGGTTGACTTCGTTTTTACATTCATTTTTCGTATCTTACTTATATAGGGTGTGGTGAATCCAGCGTGACACAAACCTCTCCGGAAGGCCGGTAAGTCTTTCTCTCCTGTCAGCGCAGGAAAAGAAAATACATCAGTGCACTCAGCGTATGCGGATGATTGATATCGCCGCTGCGCAGCCCGGCCATCAGCTCATCCCGGTCCAGAGCAACCAGTTCGATATCTTCGGCAGGGTCCAGTACCTGGACGCCTTCCTGTGATACCCCTGTGGCAACGAAATGATGTATATAACAATCCAGGAAGACGGGATTGGAAGGCACTTTGCCCAGGTATTCCAGGCGCTGGGCCTGGTAACCGGTCTCTTCGCGCAGTTCCCGGCGTGCTCCCTGCTCCGGCAGCTCTCCAGGCTCCAGCAGACCACCCGGGATCTCCAGCGTAAAGGTACCTGTCCCAAATCGGTATTGCCGGACAAGCAGAAACCGACCATCCTCCAGGACAGGCAATACGTTGCAGGCATCGGGCGAACTGAGCCGCAGGATACGCACCTCTTCTTCATTGCGCGGATTGACCAGGTCTTCAAAACGGGCCTGGAACAACCTGAGATCTACCGGCTCAGAAGCGCCCTTTGATATCCAGGGAATAGTATTCATGTCAAACTATCCGGTTGGTTATGCTGAACTTATCGCACAAAGGTACGTTTTGCATGTGCGCCGGAGACGAACTTTCCTTTTGCGCGAAAACAGCCGTTAGCGGCGCTTACAGACAATAGCTGACAATTTCGGCGCTGACATGTTGAACATCAGGAAAATCAGCAAACGGGTCCTTCGTACCAGCCCGGCTACATTCGGCCGGCTGATGAGCCTCTATCCCCCCTTCTGGTTTATGGGCGTCCGCGTAAGATTCAGCGAGGACTACCTCACAGCACATATCCGTCTGCCGCGGCGGTGGTACCTGCGCAACGGCCATGGTACGGTCTTTGGCGGGGCCATTCTTTCCGCTTCGGACCCATTCCCGGCCATCCAGTTTGCCAAGCTCATGCCCTGGGCGCTGACCTGGACCAAGTCACATTCGGTCGACTTCGTGCGACCAGCCAAATCCGCCCTGACCGCTACGGTGCTTATCAGCCGGACAGATATAGAGACTGCTGAAACCGCGCTCAGGGACGAAGGTCGATACAGAAGCAGCCATACCTATATATTTACGGACAAATGGGGCCAGACCATCGCCAGGGTAGAAAGTACCGTGCACATGCGCAATCCCAGGCACGCACGCTACCGCTCCGAAGCCGTATGAGACAATCCGCCCCGATGATCCGCAGATTTTCGCATAGAGCTATATTTTTGCACCATCATTCATCAAAACCATTATTCAATGAAAAAATCTCTATTCAGTACCCTGCTTTTGGGCGCGGCTGTATTCAGCCTGACTTCCCTGTCGGCACAGTCCCTCAAAGTACCCGCTGCATCACCGGCTCAGACGATCCGCCAGGACTTTGCACTTTCGTCGATTGAGATCAACTACTCCCGTCCTGCGATGAAAGGCAGGACCATATTCGGCGATCTGGTGCCTTTCGGCAAACTGTGGCGTACAGGCGCCAATGGTGCTACGACCATACAGTTCGGCGAAGATGTCAGGGTAAATGGCATCGAAGTGAAGGCAGGTAAATATGCACTATATACGATCCCGGATAAAAACTCCTGGGAAGTGATCCTCAACAAAGGAACTGCCAACTGGGGAATCGACGGCTATACTGCCGGCGACGACGTGGCCAGGTTCAAAGTCACACCGGCGAAGCTTCCTTTCAAAACGGAAAACTTCACGATCGTGGTGGACAATGTATCAGGCGGTAAAGCAGATATCGCACTGATATGGGATGATAGTAAGGTCTCTATGAACATAGTATCTGAGATCGACAGCAAGATCACCAGCCAGATCAACGAGGTGATGATGCAGGACAAACGTCCTTACTTCCAAGCGGCCAATTATTACTATGAGAACGACAAGGACCTCAACCAGGCGCTGGAGTGGGCATCGAAAGCGATCGACCAGAATCCCAACGCATTCTGGGTAGTACACCTCAAAGCCAAGATCCAGGCCAAGATGGGTGACAAGAAAGGCGCTAAAGCGACAGCGGACCAATCTATCAAACTAGCCCAGGCTGCCGGCAACAACGATTATGTAGCGCTGAATCTCAAGCTCATTGATTCGTTGAAATAAACTGTATAACGGACAGGCATCTGTCTTTGCTAATACTGTTAAAAATAAGAGAGGGGCTCAGATGAGCCCCTCTCTTATTCTATTACTTATACAGGCTTGCGCCCGTCTATTGGCGGCAATTAGTACCGGACCAATTCCCGGCGAAGCGCCCTGGTCGATTTTCCGCCTTTCGATACCGGAGGAGGAGAAGCCTGGAAGCCGCCTGCACGGAATACACGGATCTTCTGCCGGCGGTAGTTTACCTGCCTCAGCACTTTTTCCAGTCCGTCTATATCCTGTTTCGGCACCTCGAAGAAGGTCTGCTCACCACGTACGTTGATACGGCCGATGCCGATCCGTTGTCCCGGCGTCACCTGGTTGATCAGTTCGATCAGCGAGCCCGGCGTAAATCCGTGCTTGTGGCCCAGGTTGATCGAAAGCTCCTGGAAATCCTGTGAGCCTGCACCACGGGAATTGCGATCGCGCGAAGGCAGCGACGCACCTTTGGCAGACCTGCGGTCTCCGGCGCCTGCGGAAGAATGCACGACCACATCGTTCTGCTGCTCATAGTATGCGAACAAACCGGCAAACTCCTGGGCGATCACGCGCTGTATGAGCTGTTCTTTGGTCAGCCCTTCCAGGCTGTCGTACAATTCTCTCAGCATATCCGGCTCCACGATAGACGGCAGTTCGGCTTTCTCGAGATCTGCGACGAATCTCATCATCCGCTTAGCCAGGACCTCCTTGCGACCGGGCAGAGTGGCCACTCCTATCTGCTGACCGATCTTCTGCTCGATGCGACGGAGGATATGCCGGTCGCCCTGCGTACATATGATGACCGAAGTACCGGTCTTGCCGGCACGTCCTGTCCGGCCACTGCGGTGATTGTAGACTTCCGCCTCGTCAGGCAGGTGGTAATGTATCACGTGAGTGAGGTCCTCCACATCTATACCCCTTGCTGCCACATCGGTGGCAATGAGGACCTGCAGATGTTGTTTGCGGAATTTGTTCATCACGTGATCGCGCTGGGCCTGGGACAGGTCGCCGTGCAGAGAGTCTGCGCGATAACCATCCTTCACCAGCTTGTCTGCCAGTTCCTGTGTATCACGGCGGGTACGGCAGAATATGATCCCGTAAAAGTCGGCGTGATAGTCAAGCAACTGCTTCAGGGCAGCATATTTCTCGGATACCCGTACGAGTACCGCTTCGTGCGTAATCTGGGACGAGGAGAGGTTTTTCCTCCCGATCGTTACTTCCAGCGGGTTGACCATGTGCTCGGCTGCGATCAACGCTATGGTTGGCGGCATCGTAGCCGAAAAGAGCAGCGTATTGCGCTCGGGTGGCACCACAGACAGGATCGCCTGCAGACTTTCGGTAAATCCCATCTGCAGCATCTCGTCCGCTTCGTCCAGCACTACTTTGCGCACAGTGTCCAGGCGCGCTACTTTACGCTGGATCAGGTCCACCAGGCGACCCGGAGTAGCAACGATGATGTGTACGCCCTGCTTGAGCGCCCTGATCTGCTGTTCGATACTCGATCCGCCGTATACGGCGACAATACGGATATCTCTCAGGTGACCTGCATAAGATTCCAGGTCGCGGCAGATCTGCAGGCACAGCTCCCTTGTAGGCGACAGGATCAATGCCTGCGGTCTGTTTTCCGTGGTATCGATCTGTTGCAGGACAGGAAGCCCGAAAGCTGCCGTTTTACCTGTACCGGTCTGCGCCAGCGCGAGGATATCGCGATCCTGCTGCAACAATGCCGGGATCACTTCCTGCTGCACAGGAGTGGGTTCTACAAAGCCAAGATCCTCAACTGCCTTGCATAGTTCGGCCCCCAGGCCGAGTTCTCTGAATGTCTTCATGAATAAAATAAAAAGGTACTAAATAAGATACTTCGCGTCAACTGTAGTACAGATCCGGGACTGACGCGATACAACATGCAGGCAGCTTTGGGCCATTACTAGGATGACTATGAGTTCAATTTCGCTGCAAAGATAACGAATAATTGTAAATCACTGATAATGAATTTTTAACGACCTCCCGTTTGCAAAAATGCTGCATGTCTGGCTACTGCGCAAAGCGCCCAATCTCCACGAGGAGAAGAAAGCGGACACCTTATTTTTACTTACCTGCATCCGGCCTGCGCCAATTTAGATTTGGCGGAGATCTTTTTCAGACAGCATGACGGCAGCCGGCAAAAAAGGCGAGGCATCGCCTCCCCACCGGATGATCTCGCGCACGATCGTAGAACTGATATGCGAAAATTGAGGCTGGGAGATCAGGAATACGGTCTCCAGCTCCTTCCCTACGATGCTGTTGAGCTGGGATATGGTCTTTTCGTAGTCGAAGTCCGAAGCGTTGCGCAGGCCGCGAACCAGGTAACGCGCCCCTACTTCGTTGCAATAATGCGCTGTAAGACCTTCGAAATAATCTACACGGACACGAGGCTCTCCTGCGAAAACCTTCCGTATCCACTCCATCCGGCGTTCCAGGTCAAACAGGTAGGTCTTCTGCGAATTCTGGCCGACAGCCACGATGATCTCGTCAAAAAGCGGGAGAGCCCGCAACACGATATCTTCATGACCCGACGTGAAGGGGTCGAAAGACCCGGGAAATACAGCTTTCTTCATAACTGGCGGAATAACTGTGCCACCGTGAAGATACGCCCTTTCACAGAAAGCGGAAGGACTCCAGGAACTCATCGATCTCCGGCCGGCCGGCCAGCTCTTCCGGGAAAACAACCTGGAGATTGTAAAACCTGTTGTCCCTGACAAATGCCAGTGACTTGACAAGGCCCTTGCCCCTGTCGAAGCGAACGCGCCAGACAATACCCGGCGATCCGGACACCTGCCGCTCACCCCTGTACTCTTCTTTGCCCATTACCGCCTCCACACTCTCTGATACAGTCGCATCAAAAAGCTCTCCCACCAGGTCAATGGAGTCGTGGTGTATACCGCTGCCGGGAGGGTACTCCCAGAACTGGAACACCATCCTCAGCCTGCGGTTGCCGATCACATGCTCGGAGATATAGCGTTCCACCCGCAACATACCTACGGGTGTCTGTTCCTCTGTGCGTTCGTGCAACAGGGAATCCGAGGGGAACCACAAGGTACAATTACAATCCTGTGGCCGCTGGTAAGCCTGGGCGGAGGCCACGCCCCCGGTCAGGACAAGCATTGTCGCGACAAGGCCAACTAGCCAGGAAGGACGAAGCCCCGTATATACTGCAACTATTTTCTTCATCACGGCAAAGTTAATGGAACGGCAACGTCCGGCATCGAATTGCTGCAGGATCAAAAAGTCTTATACCGGTGTGACGGAGCAGCGAAATAAACTTGCCCCGGGCAACAGGCCTAATTATGTATATTTGTCCGTTAAACTCAAACTGTATCATCGTATGAATTTCGATCTGATCGTAATCGGCAGCGGCCCCGGCGGATATGTAGCTGCCATACGTGCAGCCCAGCTGGGCATGAAAGTAGCTGTCGTAGAACGGGATAATCTTGGAGGCATCTGCCTCAACTGGGGCTGTATCCCGACCAAAGCACTCCTGAAAAGCGCACAGGTATTCGAATATATTTCCCATGCCAAAGATTACGGTATCAGCATTGGCAAGCACGAAGCTGATTTTCCGGCTATCATATCCCGCAGCCGGGATGTGGCCAACGGTATGAGCAAAGGCATACAGTTTCTCTTCAAGAAGAACAAGATCACGGTGCTCGAAGGCGCCGGGAAGCTCATTCGCGGTAAAAAAGTGGAGGTGACCGGCAAAGACGGCAGCACTACAACCTATGAAGCGCCGCATATCATCATAGCCACCGGCGGCAGAGCGAAAGAGCTGCCCAACCTGCCCATCGACGGCAAGAAGATCATCGGCTATCGCCAGGCAATGAGCCTGGAGACACAACCAAAGAAAATCGTCGTGGTCGGAGCAGGCGCCATCGGCGTCGAGTTTGCCTATTTCTACAATTCCATAGGCACGGAGGTCATCGTAGTGGAATTCATGGAGCAGGGGCTTGTGCCCCGTGAAGATGTGGAGATCTCTAAAGAACTGACCAAGGTGTTCCAGAAGAAAGGGATCAAGGTCCTGGCAAATACATCTGTAGAATCTGTAGATAGCACGGGCTCCGGATGCAAGGTAACGACCAAGAGCCGCAAAGACGGCAAGACGGAACTGATCGAATGCGACCTCGTGCTCTCGGCAGCAGGCGTCTCTGCCAATATAGAGAACATAGGCCTGGAAACGCTGGGCGTCCGCACCGAGAAAGGCACCATACCCGTAGATGAATACTACCGCACCAATGTGCCGGGCATCTATGCGATCGGAGACGTAATACCTGGCCCTGCACTGGCACACGTCGCCAGCGCCGAAGGCATCCTCTGCGTAGAGAAGATAGCCGGTCACCACCCGGAGCCGATCGACTACAACAATATCCCGTCCTGCACCTATTGTTCGCCGGAGATAGCCTCAGTGGGCTATACAGAAGAAGCTGCCAAAGCGGCCGGATACGAAGTGAAAGTGGGCAAGTTCCCGTTTTCGGCATCCGGCAAAGCCAGCGCAGCAGGTCACAAGGAGGGTTTTGTAAAAGTCATCTACGATGCGCGCTACGGAGAGTGGCTGGGAGCACACATGATCGGTTACAATGTGACTGAAATGATCGCCGAGGTCGTAGCCGCCCGCAAACTGGAAACGACCGGTCACGAGATCATCAAATCAATACACCCCCACCCTACTATGAGCGAGGCTGTCATGGAAGCGACGGCAGCCGCTTACGGAGAGGTGATACACCTGTAATACCGAGGCGACCGGTATCCGGGCGGCGGGAATATCTTCTTTCGCCCGGGTACCGGTACACATTTTATAAACCCTGCCTCGCGACTTCCGCCTAAACAAACAATTATTTCACCAAGAGCCAATTCCGTCCAGTGAAACTATTCCTTCACCCCAAAGCACAAACACGCAGGATGATGATCTTATCTACAATCGTAGCAGCCGTACTCATGCTAGGGTACTCCGACAATCCGCCCAATGGCCGTACGGGCGCTCCCGGCGAAAGCACGTGCAGCGAATGTCACTCCGGAGGCGGCAGCATCAACGGCAACATCACTATCCAGGGTCTGCCTGCTACCGTCAGCCCTTCGACGCCGTACGACATATCCGTTGTGATCGCCTATACATCCGGTACCCCCCTGACGGCGGGTTTCCAGATGGTCGCTCTCAACGGAGCGAATACAAACATAGGCAGTTTCAGCAACCTGGGTCCGGCAGTGGCGACCGAGACCTTCAACCAGCGGACTTATGTGGAGCACCGGCCCGCCCAGGCTTTTGGCGGCGGCAATGAGGTGACCTATACCTTCCGGTGGACCTCACCGGCCAATACATCCAACAACAACATCACTTTCTACGCCATCGCCAATCTCGCCAACGGCAATAACAGCAGCAGCGGAGACAGGGTGATCACAACCACTGCGCAGAGCCTTTTTCAGACGATCCAGGGTGATCCTCTCGAAGTGGATATCATCAATATACAACATGTGACCTGCAACGGAGGGAGCAACGGCTCTGCCACAGCAATCGCTTCAGGCGGTATCATCCCATATACGTACAACTGGTCCAACGGGGGCACCTCGGCCGTACTCAACAATGTACCGGCCGGAGCCTACACGGTCACAGTCACGGACAACAACGCCGAGACAGCCACGGCTACCGTAACGATCACTCAGCCGGCTCCGATCATCATAAACCTCGTCTTCTCCGAGCCGATCGATTGCCTGAACCCCACTGCCGAGATCGTAGTGCAGGCTACAGGCGGCACAGCCCCGCTCAGCTACAACTGGTCCAATGGCGCCTCAGGGACCAATATCACCGTCGCACAGGCAGGAACATATGTAGTGACAGTCAGCGATGCAAATTCCTGCAGCTCCACACTGTCCGTACAGATCGAAGGCGATACGGATGCGCCGGTCATTTCGGCGGGTCCTGACCTGTACCTGTACTGTATCAAAGAAGGGATCACACTGGAAGGCTCCGGTCCCGTCGGTCCGGACTACACGGTCAGCTGGCTCACGCTCTCCGGCAATATCGTTTCCGGTGAGGGTACATATACACCCTTGGTAGACGCCATCGGCGAATACCTGCTCCTCGTGGTCAATGCCGACAATGGCTGTAGCTCTGTAGACACTGCTTTTATCACGGGAGCATCGCCGGAACTGTTCGCATCAGCTACTTCCGGCAATGTCCAGTGTTTCGGTGAAAACAACGGCACTGCCAGTGCTCAGGCTACAGGCGGCAACCCCGGGTACTCCTATCTCTGGTCCAACGGAGCAGCGACCCAGCAGATCACCGGGCTCGCACCAGGTGTATATACCGTGACTGTAACGGACAACCTGGGATGTACGGATACTGCATCCGTAACGATCACCCAACCTGCCCAGCTCACAGCCATAATGACAATCACGCACGAGACTGCCCCCGGCGCACAGGATGGCACTGCTTCTGCCTCTCTTACAGGAGGTACTGCCTGTGCATATGAGTGGTCCAACGGAAGCAATGGCCAGGAGATCACCGGACTTGCCCCAGGTACATACACTGTTACGGTCATCGACTGCAACGGGTGTACGGCAAGTGCTACGGGAACAGTCATTGCATTCGACTGCGGGTTTACAGTATCTGCCAGTGCGGAGCATGTACTTTGCTACGGAGGCAGCAACGGCTCGATCACGTCCGTACTCAACGGCGGCTCCATGCCATTCTCTTACCTGTGGTCCAACGGTCAGACGACTGCCAACCTGGTCAATATACCTGCGGGCAACTACTCACTGACGGTCACGGATGCCAATAACTGTACGGCTACCGTATCCGCGACGGTAACAGAACCGACACAGGTAACCGCACAGGTGACCACTACACCTGTCTCCGAAGAAGATGCCAATGACGGGACATGTACAGCAGTCGCTGACGGCGGCACTCCGCCTTACACATATCTCTGGAGCAACGGATCGGCTACACCGGTCATCACAGGACTGGCGCCCGGCAATTACCAGGTCACGGTCACCGATCATAATGGCTGTACTACTACAGCCGAAGGATTCATCAGCGACCCGGCCTGCCTGCTGGATGTATCAACAGGTATCAGCGCTGGGATTTCGTGTGCCGGAGATGCTACGGGGCAGATCTGGGTAAGCGTCGACGAAGGCACTCCACCTTATACCATCACATGGTCCAATGGCGCGGATACGGATACGATCAGCGGATTGGTTGCAGGCAGCTACGGCGTCACCATCACTGATGCCACCGGTTGCCGCGAGCAGGCTACTGTCGTACTCTCCGAACCGACACCCATACAGTTAGACGCAGATATACTTCCTACACTCGCGGGGGCTTCACTGGGCCGCATACGCACTACCGCATCAGGTGGAACGGGAACACTGACATATACCTGGGAAAACGGTGACACCACACCCGACAGGACAGGCCTGAGTGCCGGATCCTACAGCGTCACAGTCACTGATGAGAATGGCTGCAGTATAACGGAATCGATCGTGATAGCAGAAGTCGATTGTACACTGAGCGCCGAAGCTACCCAGGTAGAAGCCGTGACCTGCTTTGGCGGTGATGACGGCTCTGCAGAAGTAATCTTCTCCGATGGACACGGCCATACTGCCCTGCTGTGGAGCAACGCTGCGGGTACTTCTCTTATCGACGACCTCACGGCGGGAATCTACAGTGTCACGCTCACCGACGAGCTCGGTTGTACGATATCCGATACGGTGACAGTCACCGAACCGGCAGCCCTGAGTTATACAATAATCGAACTGGTAGATCAGCTCAATGTAGATGGTACCGGCAAGATCGTACTCGCCCCTGCAGGCGGTACGGCTCCATACACATATAACTGGACGCTCGACGGGCAGCCGTTTACAGACCCACTGGAGGATCTTTTTGCCGGCGCATACCAGGCCACCATCACCGATGCTGCCGGTTGTACGCTGGAGACAGAGGTCTTTGTCCTGGAAGTACTCTCTTCAACGGGCAATACGAGGCTTCAGGACCTCGTGAAGGTCTATCCCAACCCTGCAAGCACTTACCTCTTTGTAGAGCTGCAGGGGTATGAAGAGAGCGGCAGCGCAGATATCAGGCTGACTGATCTCAATGGAAGGGTATTGTACCGGGCTCTCTCACCGTGGTCGGACAACCTGCTGCGCATACCACTCGAAAACCTGGTTCCGGGTCTGTATTTTCTGCAGTTGCAGACAGACGAATCCGGTGCAGCATTCCGTTTTGTAAAAAATTAACCCGGGAGGTCCCCGGAAACAAATCCTTTCTCCGGGGACCTCTTGTCTATATCCTCAGCCATGTCAACATACAAAAACCTGTTTTTCTTCCTGTTCCTGGTCTTGTCGCTTTCAGCCTGCCGCACCGATGATACGGACACACAGCATGTCCTCGACCTGAGACTGATCGAGGAATACATAGCAGCCAAGAATATCCAGGATGTATCAAAGACAGCGAGCGGCCTGCACTATAAGATCAGCAAGCCGGGCGAAGGCAAGGCCGTCCAGGATACTTCCGTCATCTCTATGCGGTATACGGGCCGCCTGCTCAACGACGATGTCTTCGATTCGTCCGATAGCCTCCGCATCGCCCTGAATAGCCTTATCAAAGGGTTCCGCGAAGGTATCCCACTGGTCCGGGAGGGTGGAGAAATCAAGCTGATCGTCCCTTCCAACATAGGATATGGCTCCGGCGCTACGTCCTCCATCCCTGCCAACTCGGTACTGGTCTTCGACGTTGCGCTGTTCGAGGTAGATCCTGAATAAACGCGTCATAACAGGACCTGACCAGACTCGCCGACAAGTCGTATATTCGTCAGATGAGCCGGATCTCACTCAGGTGCTGGATAATAAGCCTGCTGCTTTGCACAGGGACACTATACTTATCAGCCCAGGTGGACTCAATGCCCGCCGGCGACGATGTGAACCTGCAGGACCTGGTAGAGGAGTTTTTGCTGGGTACGGAGGGCGAATCATTTGACTTCAATACCCTGTTTGAAGACCTGGCCTATCTGCGGCGGCATCCATTGGATCTCAATACAGCAGGCCCGGAAGAACTTGCCGAGCTAAGGCTGCTCAATGACCTGCAGATCACACAATTGCTGACCTACCGCGAGACGGCGGGCCCTTTGCTTGCCGTGTACGAGCTGCAGGCTGTACCGGGTTTTGACCTGGCTACGATCCGCCGGATACTGCCCTTCGTCCGGGTGAGCAGCGATCCTTTCATCTCCAGCCCGTCTATATGGGATATGATCGCCCGGGGCAGGAACGATCTCTACCTGCGCTGGGAGCGCCAGCTTGAGACAAAACGGGGATATACCCCCCCGGCCAATCCCGGCGATACACGATACCTGGGCGACCCGAACGAGGTGTTCATGCGCTTCAGGCACCAGTACGAAAACAAGCTGAGCTATGGCTTCACAGCCCAGAAAGACCCGGGAGAACCACTTTTCCGGTCGCCCAATCGCTATGGGTTTGACTTTTTCTCAGCTCATTTCTTCCTGCGCGATGTCAACAAGCGCATCGAAAGCCTGGCCCTGGGGGATTTTGCCGTGAGCTTCGGACAGGGCTTGCTGATACACTCGGGCTTCGGTACGCGGAAGAGCGCCTTCGTGATGAATATAAAACGCAACGGACGCACATTGAGGCCTTATACCTCGGTAGATGAAAACAACTTCATGCGTGGCGCCGGCCTTACCCTCAAGTTCGGACGATTCTGGAAGGCTACCCTGTTCGCATCGTATAAGGGCCGGGACGCTTCCATCCAGGTCGATACCCTGGAAGATGTAGACGAAAACCTCGGTTTTTTCACTTCTTTGCTGAATTCGGGGTTTCACCGTACGCCGCGGGAGATCGAGAATAAGAATGCGCTCCGGCACTTCACAAGCGGCGCGCGCCTCCATTATGACCGCAATCGTCTCCAGGTAGGTCTGAATGCAATCTATGACCAGTTTGACAAGCCGTTCAACCGCAATACGCAGCCTTATAACAGGTTCTACTTCAGCGGCAGGCATCTCTTGGGCCTCAGCGCAGACTATACCTATATGTGGCGCAACTTTCACTTTTTCGGAGAGACGGCGCGCAGCGACAACGGGGCGGTGGCCAGTGTCAACGGCTTGCTTGCGGGCCTCGACCGAAGTGTAGACCTGGCCGTATTTCACCGGTATATGCCGAGAGACTACCAGTCTATCATGCCCAATACCTTCTCCGAGACCGCCATCTCCAATAACGAAACAGGCCTCTACCTCGGACTGGAGATAAGACCGGTAAAGACATGGCGCTTAAGCGCCTATGCCGACTTCTGGAAGCATCCCTGGCTTCGCTACCAGGTCGATGCACCGTCACAGGGCTCCGAGTACTTTGTCCGGGGAACCTACTACCTGAAGAGGAAAGCCGAGATATATGTCCAGTACCGGGTCAAGACAAGAGAGCGCAATGTAAGCGATCCGCTCGAAGAGAAAACCAACTTCCTGGTTCCGCACCGCCGTCACCAGCTAAGGTTCTATGTAAGCAACCAACTGAATAAGGAACTGGAACTGCGCAGCAGGCTCGAATTCTCGCTTTACGAGATCGACGGGCAGGCCCCTACCAGGGGTTTCATGATCTACCAGGATGTACTTTATAAGCCGCTGGCCTTTCCTTTGAGCTTTACCGCGCGTTTCGCACTGTTCGATGCGGAAGACTTCAACTCCCGGATCTATGCTTATGAGAATGACCTCATCTATAGCTTTTCCATTCCAGCATTCTTCAACCGGGGTATGAGGTACTATCTCAATCTCAGGTATCGCGGCATCCGCAACCTTTCTATCGAGCTGCGACTCGCTCAAACGGTCTATACGAATATCGATGGTTTCGGGAGCGGGCTCGAGACTACACCAGGCAATACCAGGACCGAACTCAAAGCACAGGTCAAGTACGACTTCTGAGCCTCTTTCCCGGCGGTGAGGCGCGGTTTTATGGATACAGCATATATATCTGCCGCATCTGCCTGAAAGCCGCAAGGTCCTCCTGCCATGAAGCCCTGATATCAGCCTCGGACTTACCACCGATGATCTGGCGCCGGAGTGTGTCTCCTCCGGCCAGCTTGTCGAAAAACAGGTTTTTCAGGAAGAATTCTTCTCTCTTGCCGGTCAATACCTTGTAATAATCCAGCAGGTAAGACAGGTCAATCCTGCCTGTACGACGCAGCGCAACAGGTGAAAGCCCGGCAAAACTATGTCCCTGGCATCGCTTGCCCTTCTGCGGCGGGTCCATAGCTCCCGGGCGTGGCTCAGGTATGAAGCTTGTATCTCCCGCGGGTAATGCCGGATGGCCGATCAGTTGAAAAGGATGACCGGTGCCTCTGCCCAGGGAGACCGTCGTGCCCTCGAAAAGGCAAAGCGAAGCGTATAGAAGGATGGCGCGGTCATTGGGCAGGTTGGGCGAAGGCGGCTCAGGAGGCGAATAAGGCCGGTCGTGCCGGTATCCTGCACAAGGGATGATCGTAAGGTGCAGGTCGGCCGCTTCTTTGATCCACTCCTCCCCCTTGATCATCTGTGCATATTCACACACGGTCATCCCGTGCACGACCGGCACCGGGTGCATACCGACAAAAGAGCGGTAAGCCGTATCCAGTACAGGACCGTCGATATAGTGGCCGTTGGGATTGGGCCTGTCGAGTACGATCAGGCGCACCCCCTGCTCGGCACAGGCTTCCATGACATAATGCAGCGTCCCCAGGTAGGTGTAGAACCTCACGCCAACATCCTGGATGTCGAAGATCACCCAGTCCAGTCCCTTGAGCTCGGATGGAGCAGGTTTTTTCTTGCTCCCGTACAACGAAATGATCGGTATCCCGCTACGACTGTCCTTGCCGTCCTTGATAAGCGCTCCGGCATCGGCCTGGCCCCTGAATCCGTGCTCCGGTGCAAATACCTGCGCCACAGACACGCCCAGGGAGAGCAATGTATCCAGCAGGTGCCTGCCCTCCACCAGGCTTGTATGGTTGACGACCAATGCACCTTTCCCCTCCCTGATCAACGGCAGGTACATAGATGTCTGCTGCGCGCCGGTCAGCAATGTATCGCTGTGTACCGTTTGCGTCGCTTCGGTCCGGAGCGCTGCCGGCTGCTCTGTACAGCGTGTCGCCTGCAACAGGAAAAACAAAGAGAAGAAATATATATTTAAAATATTCATCCGCATATTTGCTTTGGCATCAAATATATAATTATAACACAAATCGCTTACTATCAATTTGTTATATACTGTTATGGGTTGTTAAATTCAGCTCCAATTCCGGTTTTACACCAAAATGGCCGCAACCCGCGCTTTTTTGCCATCACAAGATAAGCAGTCCGTGGCATCAAATGGGATGTTCTCTGCCAGCCATTGTAGTCGGTCAGATGCTTCCTTGCGGTTGTGGTTGCGGGCGCCATGCAGAGGCTCCTTCTCAAGGAGTGTGTAGAAATTGATCTGACTGGAGCGCAGGATATAGCCGATCAACTTGTTGAGGCTGTAAAACTGGATCGTTTTGGCCACGACCCGGGCAAACGGGTCTGACTTGAAGTTCGTCAGATTGCAGAGGAAGTCGCCTGTCTCGCAAGCCAGGGAGCCCTGCATGATCGCCCCGTTGGTGTAACCACCGGAGGGAGTCAGCAGGCCACTGAAGTCGTCATCTGCCATGGTAAGAGATGAACCGGACAAGTAGGTCTCCCATCCATGCGCGCTACCGCTGCAGTTGCAATTAAACAGGGTGGAGTAGGGCTTGCTGGCTCCACGCTCGTACACAACATAGTAACTGATCGGATTGCGGTTCTCATCCACCAGCGGCACCCGCAAGGGCGCAGCAAGAGCCTGGATAGTCTGCACGCCGGCTGTGGCAGCTACAGTAACACTTGCAAGTGGAGTGGTCAGATTTCTGTCCTCATACAGAAACACCTCGTATGCTCCCGTCGTGTTCACCTTGAGGCCCAGGCCGGTGACGGTCAGGTATCCGCCGACTACGGCCCGCGGTGTAAGCTTCATTCCCAGCCAGGGAGCTGAGATTTTAGACAAGGTATTGTCTGCCTTACGCTTCTCTCCTATCTGGCCGGACCAGTTACGATAGCGCAGGGCGTTGCGGCTCTGTACCAAGGCCAGGAAGTCGGTCAGAAACTCGTTCACGCCCTCGATGCGGGCCCGTTGCATGAGATCCCAAATAGACCCATCTCCGCAGTCCTTCGAGCGCTGCGCCATCATCAAGTTGATCCCGTCCTCCATGTCATCCAGGAAGTACGGAGATCGCCCCTCAATAACAATACCCTCGCCTTTCTCATCCAGGCAAGGGCATGCGGACCGGGAGAGTCCCACTATGTCATATAAGCACTCTGGTATCATAGGTCATTTTCTTGTGGCGGCTCCCATTCCGCCCGTTCCAGGTTGTCAAACACCGGCCAGAGTTCTTGCCAATCCGGGTCGCTGAGCACCTGTAGCCCGATTATATGGCCGCCTGCGCCGTCGTTGCGGAACTCAAGGCGTTTTGCCCGGGCTTGGTGGCCGTTGTACTCGTTGTACACTTCCTCGGTGACTTGCAGGACGGTCATAGGGCTGATATTTTGGCCATGTAGCTATCCAGAATTTGTTTCATTATGCCATTCTTTGCGACGAAGGCTGCACCGGCCCCATACAGGGATATACATGCATTGCCCATCACGCCGGTTGACCTCCGGAAGAGCTGAATTGTCCAGTTGGTGTCGTTGTAAACAGGTGCGTTTACCGCCTGCGTCGCATTGTAAGCGAAATTCCCTTTGAATACAGCTATGTCGTTATTCGATGTCCGGTGAATGGACATATACCCCGTGCCGGTCAGATCGGCACTTATGGAAGCGCCATTTGTTGCGTTCACACGGTGTGCCGTGGAGATGAGGTTGGTCAGGATGTTGAAGTTGTCCATCCTGCTTGTCCCGTCCAGAGTGTTGCCGGGAGATACCATCTCCTTCGAGACCCACAAAAAACGCGCAGCGTTGTCTATTTGATGGTTGCCGTTGTGTGAAGGCGGATTGAAACCAGTCTCGATATAGGCCGAAACGAGATCTCCACCCATGCCCAATGTAGGAGACCACAGCGGGCTGTTTACTTTGGTCGCCTGATGCTTGGAAGGATCGATCCAGTTCAGCGTCGCGAAGTCGCTATCGCCATCCTGAGCAAAACCATAAAAGACGTCCTCAATGGACCATAGTCCCTCGTCCTTCTTCCAGACGATCGTCTCGTCGATCAGCTTACGGCACGCATCGGACGGCAGTGCGTAGCCCAGGCTGGCGCCTGCAGCAAGCAACGCCCGGGTGGACGCATCAAGTCCCCGGCCGAAGCGGCCGCCGCGAAGGTTCGTTACCAGGTTTGTGTTCATCTCTACCCTATCTCAGGTTGATGAGCAATACGGAGCCGCTGGACAGCTCGATCAGTTTGATCTTTTCCCCTTCCGGGGCGCTCAGCACCAGGTAAGGCAGCGGAGTGACACTGCCGACCCGTTCCGCCAGGTCGGTCCCCTTGTCAGTCTCCAGCGCTGTGAACGCCACATCGTCGCTGTTCACGATCAGGGCGTCATATCTGCCGTCGGTGATAGGCGTGCTATTTGAGTCAACAAACAGCCAGTCGCCTTGCGCTCTGCCGATCTGTGCGGCCTGGGCTATACGGGTTTCGTTGCTTGGTACCATTTTACCACTGTTCAGATTTCACATTGAATGAGGGGCAGGCCTTATTTGGTGACAGATCCCAATGCCCCAGTACTTCTGCTTTAGGATAAAAAGCCTTGAGCGCAACAACAAGCGCTCTCATTGCGGCCTTTTGGGCTGCTGTTCGGGTATCCTTTGGCTTCTTATTTGCTCCATCCATACCGCCAACATAGCAGATGCCAACGCTGTCGGCATTATGTCCGGCGACGTGGGCTCCAACCTGATCGATTGGACGACCGGGCCTCACTGCCCCGTCAAGCTCAATCACGAAGTGATAGCCAATGTCTTTCCAACCATTACCCTCTGTGTGCCACTTCCTGATTGTCTCAGTCTTTACGTCCCTTCCTTCGGGAGTAGCGGCGCAGTGAAGTACAATCCGGTTTATCTTTCTCATGGTCGATGATTTGAAAAAGGGCGAGCAAGTTGTGCCCGCCCTTCTATAGGTATCCAAAATGAAAGTCTGTTTTAATCTCCGCCACCACCACCGCCGTTCTCGGCAGGCGCTTCGCCGTTTACGAACTTGATGATGCCGGTTCCGCCGTTGCAGTCTGTTGGACCCAGGTGCAGACCGTATGTCAGCTTCATCTCTACCGCCCAACCCCAACGACGTTGCTGCAATGGCGCTGTGCCGGATACGCGACACTTACGCTGCATAGTCACATCGAAGGCTGCAGGGACCGAACCCGATCCGTTTCTCCAGCTCAGTTTCTGGCTGTTGTAACGGTAAATGTGCGTGTTCTGCGAGTCCAGAATGTTCATCGGCGCTAGGTTGTGGAACTGGTTTACCGTGTAGAAGCCGAGTGCGCCGGCGTCGAACATGAGCGTAGCGAGCTCCTGCGCGACAATGTCAAAGTTCTTGATGTCGAAGTACCAGTCCCAATTCTGGAGCTTCGCCCACCGGTCGCGCTGGTCATCGTTCAGCTTCTCAAAGTTGGCGTTGTACAGCATGTTGTAGAAGTTGCGCCCCGTCAACATGATGGGATTGACAACATCCAACTGCGCGGCGATATAGGCGAACTCAGCCAGGATATCCGGGCTGGAAAAGTCCGTCGCATCAAAATATGTGTTGCCATCCACGACAGTACCGCCTGTGTTAGACGCCGTGTTGTCCTGTGTGTTGGCGAGCAAAAACGCGATGGACTCTTTGTTCAGTCGCTCCAGGATTTTCATCTCCTTGGAAGCCATCGCAAAGGCCATTTTCTCGTTGAAGGTCAAGATGTCCTTGCACTCATCGTCGTAGACGCTGAACGTCTCGTAGATGCAGCCATTTGGCTTGTAGAGGATACCGTCGCTCTCGATCTCGTCGCCGTCTACTGTACACGTGATCGTCGGCGTCTCCTCGTCGGCACAACTGGTCGTATTGTCGTTGCAGTCACGCAGGAAAACCCCATTTACGCCGATGCACTTTGTGCCGTCCGTAACAGGATCGCCCCAGTTCACACGCTGATTTTCTACGATCGCCTTGATCGACTCAATGGGTTGCTGCAGCTCCCTGTAAGAGCGCGGCTCATCGAAAAGTTCGCGGATACGGCGTACGATATCGGGCATCTGCGATGCTGAAAAATCTCCTGCTGCCATTGTGTTTTGTAGTTTTCTTGTTTGTCAATTATTTTTTGCCAAACGTGGTCTCGACGTGAGCCGCAAAAGCTGCTGCCTCCTCCTTATCGGTGATAGTATAGGCATGGGCTGTAGCCGTCTCGATGTTTGCGAAAGTCGGGAATGTGAACGCTTTACCGCCACCGCCTCCTGCACCGCCGCCACCAGCTCCGGGAGACTTACGATCATCCCCCTTTGCCTGCTCAAAGAAGCCTCTCGCCTTAGATAGCACGAAGCCCTCGAAAGTGACGGGGTTGTGCATTGCGTCCAAAAGCGGATTGCCTTCTTTGTTGGTCACTTTGATCTCGTCGCCGACCTGGTAGTCAACCCCATCGATGAAGAGGGAGGCACGGAAAGCATCCATCACGTTCTTGCGGATTGCCTCGTTCTCCGGCAGGACGAACTTGTGTTTTGCAAGCAAGTCCGGCAGAACGGCGGAAACGCCGCTGCGCTTCTCACGTGTAGCTACGTCCGTCTTGTGCTGGTTGAACTGCTCCTCAAGAGTCTGGTATCGTTTCTTTTCATCGCGCATAGCGTTGATGAAGTACTCCGATCCCTTGATCTTGTCCTCGTCCAGTTTCGGCGTCTTTGACTTGCTCTCGATGATCTTGTCAAGCAGATCATCCATCTGCAGAGCCTCAGTAATCCCGTACTTTTCGGCGATCTCTTTCTCTTTCGCATTGAGCGCTTCGCGTTTGCCCCGGCCCAACCCTTCGGTCGCACCGGCTCGTTTCGCATCGTCCAGTTTGGTTTGGATTTTGGCCTTTATGACCTCCTCCAGTTTTGCACCATCAATGGTGCCATCCTCTTTCTTTATGGCGTCAGAGATTGTCCCTGCGGGTGTTCCGAGCACACTCCCGAGAAGCTCCAATGTTATTTCTATCTTATCCATTTAAGATTATTTTTTGCTTGCCTCTTCACCGGGCTGGTCCTTAGGCGCTTTGCCTGCCTCCCTCGCCTCTTTCGGGGCAGGTGCCGGGTTTTTAGGGGCTTCCGGGCCTGCGATCAGCTTGAACCGGCCTTTGAACGTGCGCTGCATCTTGGTGAACTCAGCGGGTGTGCAAGTGCCGACTTTGTTGTTGAACACGTTCTTATATGTTACCTGACCTGTGCTCATGATCTTGCTTTTTTGATGTCATCCAAAATTTTGCTCTTCGCCTGGCTGGTGCTTATGTCGTAGCCCCTTGCTGCGATGTAGGGGGCCAGGTCCGTATTTACGTTCAGCCCTTTCTCAAGACCGGCATCAAAGGCTGCCTCGATGCGCCCGATCAGGGCAATGTCTTCTTCGCTCAGCTCTTTTACCTCCTCTTGCTCTACCTGCTCCGTCGTCTCCTCTGCCTGGTCTGCCTGCTCCTCTGAGCTCTGCGTGACCTCATCCGGTATCGCATCTCCCTTTGTAGCCTCTATCGCCTCTGGAGGTGTTGGAGCTGGCTCTGCCGCAGGCTTCCCTTTACCCTTCACCACCTTTGCCACTCCTGCACGAGCCGGGACTATGTTGTCTATGCGGATCCAGCCGGATTTCGGATATGTTTTCCCGTCATGCGCGATCGGCAGCAAGTTGCGCCAGATCAGGCCGTTGAACGTGCGTACGTGCGGCACGTCGCGGGTGATGCCGGCTTTGTCCGTCTCTCTCCTGGTACGCCAGGCATGTTGCGCTGTGATCTGCTCCATTATCCTTTCTTTTTAAAGAGTCCACCAATCCATCCGCCGATCTTTTTCAACACCGGCACAGGGGCTTTTATGGCTTTTTTCGCCGTCACCCTGAAGTAACCGGCAAGACCGGTAAGGATCAAGGACAGCAGGTCAGCCGTATCGCCAGTCTCCGTAGTGGCTTGCCCGGAAATAGCACTTGATCCGTGCTCTGCTACTTGGTCAAGCAGCTCCGGGTCAACGTCAGCCGGCACCCATCCGGTCAGCTTTGCAAGCTGGATGAGGAATGCAAGAGTCAAAGACCAAAGGGCCTTTGACTTATACCAGGGTTTTGCGTCCGTCGTCTGTGTCATTGTATTTCTTTAGCTTTTTGGCATTAAGTTTTGCTGTTTGGTGTTGATTATACAGCGCGTAGGCTGTGCACGCAACACCGAGAATCCAGGGCACCCAGTAAGCCGCCGCATTGATCAGGGTGGACAGGTTGGCCAGGAACACCCCCGCGTATCCGATCAGCAGGTCGCCGACCGTACGCGTTCTCTCGCCGCCGGTCATATTATCCTTCACCCCCTTCACCCTCACCTTCTCCGCCGCCTTCCTCAGTCTCTGTCTCAGACATGGGGTTGACGATAGAGGGCGGATCGCACTTAGCGGTCCAGCGCACCAGGAACTGCATAGTCGCAATAGCGCCCGCGCCCCTCTCCTTCGGAAACCCGATGTCTATTGTTGCTGCGATACCGTTCTCACCACCGTAGAGCATCCCCCCGATCGTTGCAAACCAGAACCGGACAGAGAGACCGCACTGTGCCGCCCGTCCCCACTCGTAGTTCACACGGCTCATGTGCTGCGCGTCGAAGTTCAAAGTGTAGTTGCGTCCTACGACCTTGATCAGCTTCTTAAATATGGTTTGCTCCTGCTTCTCAGGAAGCGGCATGTCCCCGATACCGGAGAAATGCTTGATGCCGCTGGTGGATGCATTGTCAATGGCTGTAGCCCATGCAGCCGGATCGGTCCAGTCTGCAGGCTTGAACAGTGCCTCCCCCGGGTTGGCCGGGTCTTCCAGTGAGATATAGAGGTCGCATATTTCCGACTCCTCCAAAACCACCGCATTGACGCACTCCGGATTTTCCGCTACCGGCAACGTCTCGACTTCACAGTCCGTCGCGCAAGTAGGGCAGGCATATTGCAATACAGCCATCTTTCTTGTAGTTTTCTTATGGCCAAAAGTAGAGGGGTGGGCAAGCGGGAACAAGGACACTTTGTCCCAAAACAAAGGGCCCCGAAGGGCCCCTTGTGATTATCTGTATGCTTCTATCCTTATATAGGCGTTCAGTAGCCCGTCCTGCGCGTCCCCAGCATTGAAGGATCGTATTCGCACCGCGTTGTTGCTGTCCCGGACGAAGTCAAAGGTATTCTCCAAAATGACATTGTTGTTGTTTAAGATTAAGGCCGTCTTTGTGGTCGGAAAAGCTCCGGCCAACGTGCCATTGTAAACACCGGTCGTGCCTCGGGTCCATACTATGGGGTCGGGAAAGTCGTCGTATATGACCGTCACAGTAGGGGCAGATGTAGAGGTTTGCGTTATTTGCGCTACATATGTATAGTGCCACAATCGCACGGAGTCGTTCGCAATCTGGATGCCCTCTCCCGCTACAAGCGCACTCCCGCCCTCGATCTGGATTGTGTCCCCGGTGGCCGTGATCAGCTCGCCATCCACGTAGCGTACCGCAGTGCTGTCTGCAGGTACATATATCCAGCGCCCTTTCGTGTCAACCGAGATCGTAGCCCCTAGTACCGCCTTACCGTAGATGTATTTCGGCAGCTTCGCCTCCTGTGTGTAGCCGGTCAGGGTAAAGGCGAAAAGCGCCAGAAAGCATAAAATAATCCTGTTTCTCATGATATAGAATTTTGATTATGAAATAGTTATGGTATTACTTATATAGGTGCAACCGCCGCACACCACGACCGACCGGTACTGCCCGGCCTGGCAGGTAAAAAAGGTCGTTCCGCCGGTCTGCACTGTAGACCATGCGCCGGACGGACCGGTGCGATACTGCCAGGTGATGCTTTGCGAGCCGGAGCAGCCGGTCACGTCCAGGTCAAGCGTTGGGTAAGCCCAGCCTGCTACACACGAGCTGCGCACAGCGGATGCCCGCGTGAACAGGTCCGGGTCTGCTGCGCGTACCCCGATCACCCCGATCGCGGCAGGCGTTCCGGCAATAGTGACGGTACGCAAAGACGTGTTGATCGTCACAGTTCCGGATACGCCCAGGGCTGCAAGAACACCCTCTATCTGCGCCTTGAGAGCTGCGTGATTGGTTGGCCAGTCCACTATCTCGGTCAGGCTTCCCTCTCCGTTGATCGACCCGTCCAGGTTTATCCCGTTCAGCAGGAACCGGTTCAGCCCGCCCGGGATGGTCCAGGTATAGGTGCATATCTTCTCGCACATGCCTGCCCAAAAGTTGTGCGACAGGCAGGTGACCCTATCCAGTGTCACGCGGGTGCAGGATATTTTAATGTAGCCGCCTCCCCGACCGTTGTATGTAACCAGCGCTGAGCCTGCATAACCGCCGCTGGCCAGGAACGCCTCGATCGCGGCGCGCAAAGAGTTGCGCCCTCCCGTTGTAGTCAGGTCAGCCGATACCGACACTTGCGGACTACCGGCTCCGTTGAAGTAGATACCGTAAGACACAGAGCCGGTATTTACCGGGAACCATACCTCCCAGTCACAGCCGTTGTAGTCTGCCGTGATCTCAGCTTCTCCCCCGCACGCCGACTCGTAATAACAGGTCACCGACTGCGGGCAGGCGCCGTTACACCAGGTAGTGACCCGGTAGTAACCTGTGCCCTGCGTCGGCATCTGCGTGCTGCTTGTGCCCAGGTTGATCCATCCCGTGCCGGTAGGCGAGAATTGCCACTGGTAAGTCACAGTGCCGCCGCAACCGGATACAACGGCCGTGAACGGGTTGCTGCTCGCACAGTTGAGGGACAGCGTATAGCTGCATCCGCTGTATATGTGTGTATCCGTAGCGGAGCAGCCACCGCACAGGGTATCGACCCGGTACTCCCCTGCCCCCCATGTTGCCGGGTTGATCGAGACGGAGTTCGCTATCGGAGACCCCCAGGAACCACTGCCCGGCGTTGCCCGGTAATACCATGTGTAGAACACAGAACCGATGCAGCCGGAGACGGCCGCGGTCAGTAAAGCCGGGCTCTCGATGATGGTCACTGTCGCCGCACAGCTCGTTGTGTGCTCAAATGGCTGGACAGCCGTACATCCGTCGGCTGCACATACCACACGGACCCGGTAAGAGGCATTGATCGAAGGAGTGAACGTGTCTGTGTTATTGGTCGTGGTCTGAGTTCGCTCGTTCTGCCAGCTCGACCCGTTCCACCGTTCCCAGTAATAGGTCTTGGATCCTGCACACCCCGTCACAGTCGCCGTATAGACACCACCGGAGGGGCCTGAGACGGATACACCAGTCGCGCACTCGATGACGAACGGATGCTGGTCCTCGGCTGTGCAGCCGTTCGCGCAGGTCACAATCACCCGGTATAGGCCGGACTGCGTGGGCGTGTAAGTGCTGCTGTTGGTGCCGACGTTGTTCCATGCAGAGCCGGTCCAGCGCTGCCACTGGTAAGACGGAGAGGAGCAGTTGGACGGCGTTGCAGTCAGCGTAGTGCCGTTGTCGGTGATCACAACTGACGCGGTGCAGTCAACCTGGTGGGTAAACGTAGCTGAGTGCTCGCAAGAGCCGGACGCGCACACCACGCGGACACGGAACTGCCCGGTCTGCGTTGGTGTATATGTGTCTGTGTTGTTGGTCGTGGTTTGAGTCCGCACGCTGGTCCATGCAGAGCCCGTCCAGCGCTCCCAGTAATAGGTCTTGGATCCTGCGCAGTTGGCAACCGTAGCCGTATATACCCCGCTTGCAGGCCCCGACACAGTGACGGTCACCGTGCATGTGCTGGTCTGTATCGTATCGCTTGCCTCGCAAGGCCCACAGGTCACGCGTACCTCGTAGAAGCCCTCGCCATACGTGTTGCGGTTGACCGTATTGCCGGTCTCGCCGGATAATAGCGTGCCGTTTCGATACCACTGGTAGGTATATCCGAACGAGCAGCCCGTGTCGTTAAAGACTGTGGCCACAA
This sequence comes from uncultured Saprospiraceae bacterium, assembly GCA_964537925.1. Taxonomy (GTDB): domain Bacteria; phylum Bacteroidota; class Bacteroidia; order Chitinophagales; family Saprospiraceae; genus SLDF01. The sequence continues at coordinate 253,892 of CAZICV010000006.1, forward strand.
CCACCGGCTGGCCACTCTGTGTACCCTTTGTCAGCTGTACGAACAGGAAGTCGCACCCCACGATGTCCCACTCCTGCTGTGCCTGGACCGGATCGCAACCATCTTCGAACGTCACAGTTCGGCGCACGTCCAGCGGGTGGTAATATTTCGGGTAGTTCAGTTTCGTTGTGGTCAACTGACCGCAGGACGGTGAGGTCGTGCCGCCGCTGTAGGCGTATTGGACGACCTGGAAGATGTAGCCAACGCCCGGGATATTCAGCCTGATCCTGAACTCGGCCAGGCGGTTATAAGTGTTCACGAAGTCCGCAGCATTGAGCGTCTTGGTGAACAGGGTGAAACTCCCGGAATTGGTCTCTACCGTGCCATTGCCGTACTTCACATAGATGCGGTCCACGAAAGCGGATCCGCACTTGTTGACAGAGGAAAAGCCGAAAGTGATGTTGTTGCCGGATGTGCCGCAGGAGGTGTTCACGTCCAGGTAGTCGCGAAGGTTGCAGCCGCAGACAGGAGCCAAGTAAGTCAGCCAGGTACCGCTGGTCTGCTTTTTGTATTGAAGTACATCCGTGTCAATCTCGGAGCAGCCCTCGCCGGCGGGTATGATCTCCAGGCAGTCAGTGCCTTGATCAAGCGCCAGGCCAAACGCGAAATTGTTGCAGTCGCAGTCTTGCTCGAAGGACGTGCCTGCAGAAGCGATCTGGCAGCCCTGGCAGGCGACAAGTACCCGGTATAACCCGTCTGCATCGGGTGAATAGGTGCTGCCAGTCGCGCCGGATATGTTGGTCCAAGTCCCGGAGACATTGCTTTGCCATTGCAGTGTTGCAGTGCCGCCGCAGCCCGACACGCCCGCCTCCAGCGTATTGCCGTCCTGTGTGATCGTGACGGCAAGCGTCGGGTTCTTGTAGACCGTCACTGTAGCCGTGTCGGTACAGCCGACAGGCCCAGGACAGGTGTACCCAAACGAGAACTCGCAAGATGCGGCCGAGTTGAGATTGACCGTACCAAGATGTCCGTTCGTGATGCTGACAGAGGCACCGGACAATTGCGCCCATGTGCCGCCAATATCGGGCGTGCCGCCCAGGTACTCAAAAAGGTTAATACTGCCAGTCGTACCTGTCACGCTCGTGGTGCCATCCATGCCGGGGTCACACGGGGCAGAGACAGTGATCGGTACGGAAGCGATGGATCGGCAGGTCAGGCAGTCTACCGGGTCGAAGTCCTCCGACCCCTCTACATCTACAATGTAGTCAAAGACGTAAGTGCCGGGGCCCGGGATATCACCTATATCCAGGTAGCTGTCCGAGAAGGATCCACCCGGATCATCCGGCGAGTTGTCAGAAAGGACCCACAGGCCGCCCGCTGTCTCGCCGTCCAGGTGGTCAAACAGGTTGATCACCGAGTCGTCCTCTGTGCAGTAGCTGCCACCCTCGGGCTCTCCCGCACTGCCTTGCTCCTGTACCCACACGATCGATGTGACTGGCTCAACGCAGTCTCCACCTTGCGGGGTGTACTGGAAATGGTAATAGCCGGGGTCCCATCCGGCAACATCAATAGACGGATTGTCCCCTGTAAGTGTACCGGGGTCGGTACCGCCGGATCCCGGGATCCCGGACGGACTGTCCGAGAATCCCAGGAACTCCCATGTGCCACCCGGAGGGGCAAACGGCGCCGTTCGAGACCTTAGTGCTACGACCCTACATGCCATGCGGGGGTTAGTTGCAGACGGCTATATTCGTCGGTGTACCTGCAGCAAATGCCGCGTTGACCGTGATCGTCCAGGTATATTCAGCTCCTTCACAGTCTTCGCAATCGAACGCGAAGCCGGCAATAGCCTTCATTGTCATGCGTCCGGTGATCTTGTAGACACCCGGTGCAAGCTCGTTGATGTCCCCGCCGATGTTTTCATCCTCAAAGTCGTCAAGCCACCCCTCAGGGAAAGCGTCCGAGTCTTCCGGGATGACATAGTCGTACTCGTGCCACGTCGAGTTGTAGCACTCGGACTCTTCAATAAAGCGGGCGAACAGGCTGTTTCCGGTTTGCTGCCCTCCATAGCCTCCCTCACAGACCTCTATGTTTTCCGGATGGGTGACACAAGGAGCAGGTGCGACGGGGATGGGAAATTGTACGTCATCAGCGCACGCCCCTTCACCACCTCCATACGTAAAGAAGTAGAAGCCTGGAATCCATGACGAAAAGTCCAGCTCAGGGTCATCGCCGGTCAGAGCTCCGGGATTGGTGCCGCCCGCACCGGGAGTCCCCGCAGGGTTGGACGCGTGGTATCCGTCGTAGGCCCACTCACCACCAGGATCAGCGTCGTCAAGGAATTCAGTTCTTAGGTTTTTAGGACAGGCCATCTTTTTGTAGTTTTCATATTTATAAAATCCTTAGCCACAAACTATTATAGGGTTCGGGCTGCCCGGGTTGAACACCTCAAGGCAGCCGTCGCAGTCGTACGCAATAAAGGCCGCAGTCGATGTGCAGGCCCCGCAAGTCACCCGCGCCCGGTACAGGCCCGGCGCGGTCGGTGTGATGCTGTCTCCCGTCTCGTCCAGTATCTCGATGCCGTTCTGATCCTCTCGCTCCCACTGGTATATTGCCTCCTCGCAGTCTGCAGACGCAGTGAACACTCCGCCTTCCTCCGTGATCGTCACTGTGAACTCGTCACACTCGTCGCAGACCATGTGCAGATAGAAAGCTTCTGACACGCAGTCGCCGCATTGCATGCGCGCGCGGTACAGCCCGGTCTGTGTCATCTCCATCAGCTGCGTACCGGAGCCGATCAGGGTCCACCCCTGCCCGCTGTTGCGAGACCACTGGATCGTGGCGCTCTCTATGTCGTCGCACCCGGAGTGGTTCAGGATCGCATACGGACCCTCGACTGTGATCTGAGTAGTCAACTCGCAGACGTTGCACTCGTCGATCAGCACCACGCGCTGTATAGTCAGCACGCAGCCGTCGCAAGTAATGTCTGTGATGTATAGACCCGATTGCGTAGCCTCGTGCGTCTCCGTCGTGCCGGGTAAAGCCACCGGTCCGTCTCCCCGGTCAAGGGCCCACGTAAAGGAAGGTGTGCCGCTACAGCCGGACACGGCAATGCTCAGCGTGTTGCCTGCGCGGTTCATAACCGCCGAGAAGTCGCAAGACGTGACTACGATGCTGGTGACGTCCTGGTCCTCGCACTCCTCATATGTCGCCGTTACCCTATAGTCGCCGCTTTCATCCGCTACAATGGCCGCTGTCGTGTCATCCAGGGTCACCCATCCGGTGCCGTCGTTGAACTCCCAGACAAAGCTTGCACCCTCATATCCTTGCGGCATCTCTGCCACAAGCCCGGCCCGGCCGCTGCGCCTGATACGCACGTCATAGCCGCCGCAAGGGTCCTGGTAGAGGTACTGATCGTGAAGCTGGCCGCAGCCGGCAGCCGTTACCACTGCCCGGTAAGTGCCGAAACCGGCCAAACTGATCGATGTGGCGCCAACTATGAGGGTCTGCCAGGTGCCGGAAGGGGTCGCCCGGTATAACCAAGTGACGGAGTAAGTGCCTGGAGCGCCGGACACGTTCGCAACCAGGCTGTCATCATTTCGGATGACGTGTATCGCCAGGTCATCACACTCAGGATTGATCGGTCCCTCTCCCCCGTCACTCGGGCACTCAGGGTCGTACGGCGCTTCCTCGTAGAGGGGTCTGCAGCACGCCGTATGACCAAAACGGACCGCCGCCACGTCGTCTGAGTAAAATGAGACTGTGACCCGGTAACTTCCGCGCGTCAGCTCCTCGTGCTCGGCGTTGGCGTTATATATCTCCAGTTGGACAGCTGTGGGGTCCTCAAGCAAGAGGCGTTCGGACGAGTAGATAAGCTCATATATGAACTTAAGCATGTATTCATCCGCGTAGCACTCAAATGCGAACAGGCGGTTGACCGCCCTGCTGACTATTTTCTCGATCCCGTAGCCGTCCTCCACGGCCTCCTCTACTACATCGTACGCCACCGGCAGCCACTCCACTTGCATGTAAATAGGGGCCACCTCGTACGTGCCGCAAGGCTCCTCCTGTGACAGTTTGAAGTCATAAGGACATTCGTCGTTAAACGTCACATACGGCAGATTGCCCGGGATCTCGATCTCGTTATATGGGTAATATGGGTTAGTAGCTGTCGCGCTCATTCGAAGAGGAGTTCAAGGGTCATGATATCCTCGGGCACGCGATAAGAGGCAGAAGAGACTTCGCCCCACCCTAGCTGTGTACGCACCTTGTGTTCAGCCCTGAAAACAAGGCTATCTGAGCAGCAGAGGGGGAAAGCGATGTCGGATTGCTCGCGCTTGGGCGCAACCGCGTAGAACTGCTCCGGTTGGCCGTTCATGTCGCCCCTTCGCTGCGGTCTGCCGTGCCGGTGGAGGTAGTACATCAGGTTTGCAAAGGCAAAGGGGCCGTTCACCCGGTTGACACCAGACAGCAGGCCCACCTCTGTGATCATTGCCCCGTCCTTTGTCGCGACCAACACAAGCGCATCAGAGGTGACCTGGCTAGGGCTGCGATAGATGAACTCGACGTTGGAGTGTAACCCTTCGGCTACATGTTCTACATCCTTGCCCGGCTTGTCGTAGGAGCACGTCTCGCTATATCGGATCGGCAGGCCATCAAAGTCGTTGCCCTCCTTATCAGTTGGCTCTGCCCATGCGAATTTCTCTTTCGCCGGTAGCTCTTCGCTCAGGTACTTGTACTTGTGCTTTCCGGCCAGAAATCCGGCGGTCGCCTCCTGCGTCAGGTCCAGCATGTGCTGGCGGGTTGAGAAAAAGGAGGAGTGCTCAAGGCGGAAATTACCCTGGTCATCGATGTCCCATGTGACATTGCAAGCTGCCCGCAGGCCGTCAAGCAGTTTTTTCAAAGAGGTGTTGGCTATTGTCGCCTTCTCGTCCGCTCGCGGATTCTTCACGTCTGTGATCTGGAAGAGTACCACGTCACGCAGGTATTGCGTAGCGTATTGGTACGCGAAATTGTCGGGTGCGTCGCTCTCTGGGTTGTAGTTAAAGAAGTCGCTGACCAGCGTCAGCCCGCAGGAATCCAACAGCCACTGCAGCACATCGGTCAGTCGCCGGCCATTCGGCAGGCGCGGGATGAGTTGATCGACCACGGAGGGTGGACGCGCCCATACGGACCCCGTCGGGCAGTTATCCTCTATTAAGATCCAGCCGTCACCTTCCGGCGGCACCGGCCCTGACTCGTTGCATCCGGAGTTGATCCGCTCCCTTACCCATGTTGTAGTCTGTGTAAAGTGGTAAGGCTCCCATGTGACCAGCGAGATCACATTTGCTCCCACCACATAGCCCAGCGACTCAAGGTCGCCGCAGTCGTAAGGCGGCGTATCCATAACCTCGTTGAAAGACTCCCAGGGCTCAGGAAACAGGTCGCGCGTGCAGTAAAACTCCTCGACTACTCCGGAGGAGGAGCGCACGTCCTCAACCACCGGTATTTCATCGTTCAGGATGTCTTTTGTCTCTTCCCATCCCTGCAGGAGACACGAGTATCTGTCCTCAACACGGGGCACCACTTCCAACTGACAACGGGACACATCGTAGTCCCCGTCGACCAGGGCAATGTAGCCCATCCAGTACTCGTACCAGTCCTCCCCGCACTTACGCTCTATGGTCAATGTAAGCTTATCGCACCGGTCCGCGCTACGCTCCAAGGCATACAGGTCGTCAAAGTCGGTTATACCGCGCTTGGGATTGTTTGTGAACCGAAGAGCCGTCTTGAGCACATGCCGGTAAAACACCTGGTCTTTCTCCCGCTCGTAGGCAAACTCCAAAGACCCATTCGCCGGGTAGCACTGTCTAAGTCCGGCGGTTGGGTGGTTATAGAAGAAACGGAACTGATCGTGTATGTTCAGCATGGCACGGGATAAAGGTATCCGTGCGGGCTACGAGCGAACAAGGACGCTTTGTCCCAAAGCGTTGCCCGTTTGCTTTACCCTCAAAGGCAATTTATTTGAATGCTATCCGCAAGCTTCGTTGAGTATTGGGGCGACAACCTCTCTTGCCGCATCTTCCATATACGCTTTGTATCCTGGGAGGCCAGACGCACTTTCTGCTGCCCAAAATGCTTGTTGACCTTATCAACGGCCGCCATCAAGGGAATGTGTCGGAAATCCCGCTGTTCGAACAGCGTGTTTTGCATGGTTGCTTCCGGGGTGATATCGCTTACGATGACGCCGGCCTTTTTATATGCGTATCCATCTCTGAAAATCATCCTCAGTGCAGCTACGGCGAATCTTGACAACTCAATAGCGCTGCTGGTAGGATAAGGCAACTTGATCGAGACTTCCTTGCTATATTGTTGTTGGTCCCTTCTGTGTATGTTGGTGTGAATAAAGACAGACACCTTTCGGCAACAACTCCCCTGCTTCCTCAGCTTTTCAGCGCAAGTCACGGCGAAAGTCGATACCCGTTCCTTTAGCTGTTCAAATTCCTTGTAATTGCCATCAAAGCTTCGCGTGGTTGCGATGCCTTTTTTGTCACATTGCGTTTCCAAATCGAGCGTTGATACCCCCATCAGATCGAGCTGCAAGCGTACGCCGACTATGGACATGTGTTTCTTCACCCAAGCTGTATCCATAGAGGCAAAGTCATATGCATTTTTAATGCCCAGGGCATGAAGTCTGGCGCTGTGCTGTCTGCCAACACCCCATACATCCTCGATCGGTACCCACCGGAGTGCCTTGATACGGCTTTCTTCGGTATCGATCACATAGCTGCCAGAGGTCTGCAACGGATATTTCTTGGCTATGCGATTGGCTACTTTTGCCAATGCCTTGGTTGGAGCCATTCCAACGCTAATCGGAATGCCCGTCCAGGCCCCTACTCTTTCTTTCATCTGCAACCCATACTGTTGCAGATCATACTTCTCATAGCCGTCCATGCGCAGGAATATTTCGTCTATACTATAAACTTCAACCTCGGGGCTGTACTCAGATAGCACTTCCATCACCCGGCTACTCATGTCCCCGTACAAAGGAAAATTGGCAGAGAAAACATGGACTCCATGCTTGATAAAGACTTCCTCATACTGGAAAGCCGGCGCACCCATAGGGATACCTAGTGCTTTGGCCTCGCTACTACGGGCAATCACACAACCGTCATTATTGCTCAAGACAACCACCGGGCGGCCGCAAAGGGCCGGATTAAACACTCGTTCGCAGGAGGCGTAGAAATTGTTGCAATCTACAAGCGCGAACATACCTGCTTAATTACGAAAGTAACGACACCCCATACCTGCAGCTCATCCCCCTCGATAAGGCGAATAGGCTGAAATTCTTCATTTTCCGGTACGAGCCACGTCTCTGCTCCATACCGCTGGTACCGCTTCAAGGTGAACTCCCCATTTATGAAGCAAACGGCAATATGGCCGTGCCTTGGGGCTATGCTCTTGTCGATTACCAGCAGGTCACCGTCTTCAATTCCAGCGCCCCTCATGGAATTTCCCGTTACTCTGCCAAAGAAAGTGGACGCCGGGCGACGCACAACGTGTCGGTTTAGATCAATTTTCAGGTCTTCAAAGTCAAGCGCCGGGGATGGGAAACCGGCACTAATGGCATCACAAAGCACCGGAACGACACAATCAGTATCGTTTGCCGGCGAGATTATCTGTACCTGCATATTACCTGTATATTCGCTAATACATGCATAGATAATACAATGTCGAATATACCGACAAGTATGTGTCATGTTTTCTGTCAATATTATTTCTGCTTAACTTTTAATGCTGAGTAAAGATGTGCTTCCACAACTCCGTAGCAGCAACACCGGCGCAGCTTGTCGATCGATACCGGTTGAAACGCGCGGACGACTTCATTGAGCTAGATTTTGAGCCAATATATCACCTGTCGGCATTCGTCAACCCGATGTGGCCCGTCATCAAAGACAATGAACCGGATAAACTTGATCTCGTGAACTGGGGATTGGTCCCGGCTTGGGTCAAATCAAGTGAACAGGCGGAAGAAGTCAGGAAGATGACGTACAACGCCAGGATAGAGACAGCCTTTGAAAAGCCCTCATTCAAGTCCTCGATCCAGCACAAGCGATGCCTGGTGCCCAGCACCGGGTTCTATGAGTGGCATACCCAGGGCAAAAATAAGTACCCGTTCTTCATTTCCGTCAGGGACGAAGAGGTGTTCAGTATGGCCGGAATTTGGTCGGAGTGGAACGGCCGGGAAACGTTCTCGATCCTTACGACCGAAGCAAATCCGCTCATGGCCAGGATTCATAACACGAAGAAAAGGATGCCGGTAATTCTACCGACAGAGGTAGAGGAGGCCTGGCTGAACCCGGACCTGACAGAGGCAGATATCAGAGCCCTGTGCCGGCCGCTGCCGGAAGGTATGATGGCCGCATATAGCATATCCAGGCTGATCACTTCCAGGTATGACGATTCGAATACGCCAGAGGTGATGCAGCGGCAGGACTACCCTGAGCTATCCGATCTATTTAGGTCTAAGCCCGGCCAGGGAATGCTGTTTTGATTGGAAAGCCATGAAGGGAGTGCGCTGCTCCGAATCGTCAAATCGTCTGGGGGAAAGATTGGCTTCGCCGAAAAATAAGTTGAAAATAATTGCCCAAACACTTGTGCGTTCGCACAAGTTGGTGTATCTTTACATTGTAATTAATTCAAACACTTAAAAGCAAATCACAATGGAAACCACAATGAAACACTTTCTCGCGCTAGTCCCAATGGGCGGCCAACACGAGGGCAAGATAGGCCAGCACAGCACGATGAGTCCAGATCTGGAAGCTGCCAAAAGATGGGCGCAAGGAAGATTTAACAGGCCGGCCGTTGTTGTTCAAACAGACGATGATTCGATATCATCGGAAGAGGCCGAGAGGCTCTACAACGAAGGGATTAATTAACGCACAGCACAAGCCGGAACCACTGGTTCCGGCTTGTGCAAACACTGTGTCATACGTGTAACCAGGAAAAGCGGGATAATATGCCGAGTCATGGGCTCCCAGCTGAGGAGCAGAAATGCTACCCCGATGATGAGCATTTTGACATTGCGCTGGACTTGATCTACGGCGAATAAAAAAAGCCCCGCAAAAAGCAGGGCTCAAGCAAATCACGTTGTTGTGATCTTGCTGCTGATCGAGTAAGCGCTCGATTAGCAGCGTAATTAATTCAAAGCGAATATAAGTAATTATGACTTACCAACAATTGATCGATAAAATCCGCCAGCTGCGCGAGGAAAAAGGCCTCACCGGGCGCGAAATAGCTACTAAGGCAGGCATTGACGAAGGGGAGCTGTCGCGTTACTTCTCCGCCAAAAAGACCATGCGTACGGACACGTTGCTGCGGATCTGTGAGGCGCTTGATGTGAAACTGGCGTTCGAAAGCCTGAAGAACTAAGTCAGCAAGCCTTTCGGGGCTTTTTTATTGCGCATACTCGTTGATCGTGTACCCCTCCTCTTTTGCCAGGAGTTCCGCCATCTCCGGCGTGATCCAGTTGAAAAAGTGGCGGCAGTTGTATCCGCCAAGATGGATAAATGGGTCGTATGGATCCATCTTGCCCTGGAACTCAAGACTAGCCCACGTCGCAATCTCGTCGCGCGTGTATATCCGGTTATTGCGTTGCCTGCAGAATGGCCGGGTCGTCTTGATTATGCCTCCCTGGTAGATCGCATGGTTTAGTTTTAACTCGTCGGCCATGTCCTGAGATACGGACCGGTCCACCTCGGCGAACGTATCAAAGGCAGCCGTGCGGTAGTGTGATTCCAGCATGCCGGGCTTGCCAAGGCCAGGGCCTACCACGACCGTTTTGAAACTGTCCAGTACGTCCTTTACGGGCACCTGGGCTGTGACCATCTGCACCAGGCGCTGTTTAATAGCTTGTAGTGGCGATACGTCCTCAACCAGGCCATAAAGCACGCCTCCCTTGATCACCCCCTCGGCATTAATACCAAGCTGCGCAAGCAGCCGCGCCTGTACGCGCCGTTCAGCGGCCTCAACTGCTTTAGTCCGGTTGACGAACTGGCGGAAGTAAGATATTGCCGCCTGGCCCTGCTTCTCGCTCCTGTCCGCTACATATTGCGCCACTCGCTGGCGGTCTTGTACAAACTCTCGCCGGTCAAGGGCGCTGAGCTCTAGCGCAAGCCTGTAGTTGCTGCTTACCTTGTCTACGCGTCCGCCAGAGACAGACAGCCGCGACTGCAGGAACTCCCGCAAGATCTTCCATTGTCGTTTTTGCAAACGCCGAGCCAATTCCAGCAGTCCTACCTCGGACGCTGCAACCATCTGTTGCCTATTCTTGCTGTCCGCCTTCATCTTCGTCATCTTCGTCTGCCGGTGGTGTGTCTAGGGGGAATGCAGGTCTAGCCGGTTTGCGTGCTCTCATCTCCTCTGCCAGCTTGCCGACCTCCTCATAGATCAGATCCTTTTGCCGGGTCGGGTTGAAGTGGTAGAAATCCTTGTGTGCCAACTCCAGCGCGGTGAACACTTTGTTGAAGTAGGTCCAAAGCACTTTGTCCGGGTCGTCGTCCGGTAAGACGGCCAGCACCATCGCCAGATTCGCCTCGTTCTTGTCGCGAAACGGTAACCAAAGCGATTTTACTTTCGCTTTTATCACCGCCTCCTGGTCGTCCGCGTACTGCTTGGCCATCAACGCCTCGTCTATGCGGTCCAAAATCTCCTGCGGAGCACCTGCATCCAGGGCTGACTTGCGTCTTACAAGCAACTGATCAACCGTTTCCAGTTTCCAGTCGCTGGAGAACTTATGCTCAACTACCAGGTCATCCTCGATCAGCAGGTGAACGGCTGTGATGCGAACAAATAGCTTGTAGATGTCGCTCTCTTTGTCCCCGTAGTCGCTCAACACGTTCGATGTGCTCTCCGTCTGCCAGTTGACCTCTGTAGCCGTCTTTACCAAGTCAGCGCGAACAAAAACGTTCGCATTAAAAACTGCCTCCATCACTTCGCGAACTAGCTGGTCCAGGTCGTCGCGCAGGAGCTTGATCATGTTGTCCGGTATGGATGCATAGTACACCATGTCGGCCAGCTTCATCGCTTTATCTCCTTCCGCCACGTCTGGCATTTCGACCAAAATCACGTCCTGTACGGACTTATGTACCAGCAGCCCCGAGCCCTTACACTTCGGGCACTGTGTCTTGGTGTGCCGCATCAGGCCGCCGTCGCACTGGTCCGGTGGCTCGTGCATCCGGAAGTCGCATTTTTCTGCGTACGCAAACTTCTGCAAGAACCCGTGCAGGGCCTTCGCGATGTCGTACTCGCTCTTGGTCACGATCAGGTCGCGCAGCAGCTCCTCTGCCCGGTCAAGTGGGCTTACAAATGTGGCATTTTGTGTCTTTGGATCCCGCAGGTACCCGACCTGCACGGCCGGCATATACTTGCTCTTGGTCTCGTACTCGACGTACGAGAACTCCGCCTCTTTCCCGCCCGCCATCTTCAGGCGCACACGCTGCTCAGGCTGCCCATCCTTCTGCGCGATGGTCCTGTAGTTTCCTTCTGGACGCTCCGGCACCTGCTCAAGCAGCAGTGTCCAGTCCGGGGCGTACATGCGATACTCCCATCCGTCTTTCTCTTGCTTTTTGCCCTTCCCGTCTACTTCAATCAGCTTGATTCGGGTACGCACGATCAGCCAGGCCAGCTCCCCGTTGTGGTACTCGTAGTTGATCGCCTGCTCGCTGGAGAACTCAAGGGGAAAGGTCCAGACATCTTTTTTCACCATGTCGTAATTGGCGAACTCGCACACCAAAAAGGCGTTCGGGTCATAGAAATTCAGCCGCTGATACGTGTCGTCCAGCCACTTTTTCAAGTGCCCCCCCTCGTAGAAGTCTGCCAGGCGCTTCTCCAACTGAGCGATCTTGTCGGCACTTTTTGCACTCTCCCCTTCGTAGCGGATCACCTCGATCAGGTTGTCCGCTCGCTTGGTCTTGTCAAAAACAGACATGACCTTGCCGGATACGTATTTTGTCCGCGAATTATAAACCCGCATTCGTTGTTTTTTCTGCTCTTCGCTCTCCTTCGCCTTGTAGGTCACAACCAGGTCGCGCTGGTCATCTCCGGTCATGATCTGGTAGCAGAATTTGGCATAGTCCACCGTGCGCGGGTAGTGCTTATGCTTCTTGTCATTTTGGACAGTGTCCAGCAGGAGAGCTCTTAGCTCTTCCTTTGTGTAGGTAACCCTTAACATATCTTACTCTTTTGCAAAATCTCCAAATACATAACAGGTGAAAGCATCGAAACCGTCCGACATGTGGCCGTACTTCTGACACTTCACCCCGTTTATCATCTCCTCGTGTTTCTGTTTCGCTCCATTTTGATCCTCCTTTATGAACTCCAGATCCGCAATCAGCTTCTTGCAGCTCGGATCGATCACTACATCTATACCCTTGTTGCCCGACAGCAGGGCGTTTTGGAAATCCCGGCGTCCCTGCTTACCGTGCCCGAGCGTCCGGTGGCGCGGGTTCTGCTTGAGCAGGCGCCGCGAGTCCGAAAACAGGTAGTCGCGCAGTTTCGCCTCCAGCTTGGCGAAGTAATCCCGCATATCTTTCAGCGGGAGCTTGTTCTTGCCGGTAGCGTCGCCGTAGAAGTATAGCCCGTCCTGGATGTGCCCCCAATCGTCAATGTACTCATCCGAAATGTCGTCGATCGTGTTGCGTGGAGCCACCAGTGCATACTCACAAAGAGCTCGCGCCTCGGTCCGGTTACCCACCGGAACGATCTGCCAGATGGTAGCCGACATGTAGGGATTCACGTTGAAGTCAACCGTCAGGTGCAACGGATAGCCGGCCTCAAAGTAGCAGGGCCGCACGTGTTTGACCTTCTTGAAGTTTGCGTAATACTCGGCTCCGGACTTACCGAAGGGGCTGCCGTAGATCAGCATCTCCGCCCTGTCTGCGGTCAGCTCAGCCAGACGTATCCTGATGTACTCCTCTCCTACATTTTGCACGTTGTGCCATGTGGATGCGATTACCGTGCAGTAGTCCCCTTCGTAGTTCCTGAAGTAGGTCGTTTGGCTGAATATATTCGAAAGTATCTGCTCCCGGTGATCCTCCAGCCTGAAGAACTCCGTAAGCCACTGTTCTTTAGCCGGCTTGGTAAATATGAAAAGCGGATTAACCGCCTCGCTGGTCGCGTCAGGGTGACCGGCTGGCACAAATGGCAATAGCCAGCGGGTTTCACCCGCAGAGGCATACAGCATGTTTTGCCGAAGTCGCCCGGTGATCACTTCCTTGACCGCTTCTTCCTTGGTATCCGATGTCTCATCCAGCAGCGCCCATCCCAGGTTCTGGCCCTCTATGGCTTTGTAGTTGTCAAGCGACCCGGTGACGATCACCCCGCCGTTTCTGAGGTATATCTTCCGTCGGTTGTTCTCGAAAGTGTAGCCGTGAGGCACGAATGAAGGCGGTGGCTCGTTGTTGATCCGGTAGAAGCCGTTTGAGCTGTCTCTGGTCCATTCCGACCAGCCCAGTTCCTTCCAGACACTAAATATTTCTTTGAGTGTAGAGTCGGACAGCTGTTGATAAGTGTTTGCAAAAATACCGCCCAGGGCCTGCGGGTTATATGTGCCCATATACCAGGACACGATGCCCATGATATAGGTCTTACCCCCTCCCTGCCCGGCCTGATAGAGATTCCGCGGTTTTTGGGAAAAAAGGATGTCAGCCTGAGGTCTGCTCAGACGAATGACCGGCTGCTTGATCGCAACCGGGCTACTGCCTATCTGCTGTATCGCTGCTGCTGCCTGCACCTAAGATGATGATTTGAGGGGGCGGCGGCATGATCGGCTTGCCACCGGTGGTGTGATCGATCTCTTGTTTCTCGACGTAGCCCCGATGTTTCGCGCGGGTCTTCAAAAAGAAAATGATAGAGGCTTCCTTGCCGCCATTGATGCAGTCCATCAGTTTGTTCTCGACGTGGTCGATCGTGGCTTCCTGGACAAATCGGACGGCTTCCTTGTATTCAGGGTCCGCCTCCAGCCACTTGTAATGCGTTATTCGCGGTATGCCACAGGCTGTAGCCGCCTTGGAGACGTTGCCGCCCTGCTCTTCCAGGGCCTGCAGGAAAGTCTCTTTGTTCGCCTCAGTCGTGTGTGCCATCGCCCTCGTTGTTGTCGCTTACGTGTTCGCCCATTACCGCGTTTTCGGTAATCATTTCTGCAATAGAAAGTGTCTTATTAGCATGCCTTAACTCCTTGCATCTGCGCTGATATGCCTTCCGCATAGACTCCGTTGACAAGTCATCTTCTGAAAGCCCAAGATATTCTTGTAAGCTCCTGATTGCCGACTCTTTAGATATGTTATTGTGGTGGGATAATGCCGTCACCCACACCCAAACCAATGTCTCAAAGAATTGATTCCTGTAGAATCTCGGCAACATCTCACTTAACAGCGGCAGATCTTTTGGCATGTCTTTCGCTTTTGCTTCAAAATTACTAATATTACGGTAATCTATATACATTTGTTGCTCAATGACATTACAAGAGTTTGATCGACAGCTGCAAGGCTTCATTGCCGAACTCGACCAGACACGCGAGCAGGAGGCCCTTGCGATGGCCTCTAATGCGCTCTCCTCGATCAGCGCCCGGGTGATCAACCAGGGCAAAAAAGCGGACGGCAACCAGTTCCCACCCTACTCCGAAACGCAAATGCCAGTCTGGTTCTACGCCGGGAAGCCCACGCGTGCTGGCAGCGCCTACGGCAAGCTGCAGAAAGCCGTGAAGTCGGGCAAAATCGGGAGTAAGAAGAAAGTGAAGAGCAAGGCCACCGGCAAGGACTATGTGCTGGAGACGGCATCATACAAGGAGTGGAGGGAGGTGAACAACCTGCCGACGGACGTGAAAAACTTCTCCTTCACCGGCCAGATGTGGCAACAGGTAGGTGTGGAGATGGTCCTTAATTCCCCGGATCGTCGCCTGGTAGTCGTACACGTCAAGGGCCTCACCAAAGAGGCCCGGGAGAAGCTGTCCTACGCGGCCGTGAGGCACGGAAACATCCTCTCGATCTCCCCGGAAGAGCTGGACCGCGTGCGTCGGGCAAACGAGATGCGCATCCAGCGCATCGCCGAGAAATATTTCTAAACAAAATGTAAAATAATGCTGAACGAGATCATCAAAACGATTAGCCCGCGTATCCAGGCCCTGCCCTTCGTAGAGCGCTATGGAGGACTGGTGCGGACCGCGCAAAGGGTTGTAAACATGGGCACACCGGATGAGCCGCGCAACGTCCGGCAGTCCTTCCCTGTGTCTTGCAGCGTATCACATCGCGATTGCTGGGAACAGGGGCGGTTCACAGACCTGGTACCGAACGATGCACACAAGAGTATCTTCTACTTTGAAGAGATCACCCCACTTACCTTTACCGGCATGAGCAAAGATCTCGGAAAACGAGATGTGCAAGTATGGGAAGGGCGTGTAAGACTGATCGGCTGGCTCAACCTGCCTGCGCTCGGCATAGATAGCTGCCAGGCATCAGCCGGCGCAGTTGGTAGTGTGATCAAAGCCATCGGCAGGGGTCGGTCAACCTCATTACCGTGGAACGCCACGATTGAGTTCAATGCGGTGCAGCAACAGATGAAGAGCGAAGCTCTGTTCAATCGCTACTCATACAGCGACAAAGCGTATTTGTTTTTCTGGCCGTACGATTGCTTCGGGCTGGATGTGCAGGTCAAAATGTATATCCAACCTAAGTGCCTTCCGGATCTGGAGATTGGGGATCCAATTCCCTGTGTTGATCTATCGCTTGTCGAAGAACAGGTGTGAGCTTACCTGCCAAGCCCGCCTTTTGCATAACATCGAAGAGGTAGATGAATTTCTCTACCTCTTCCCTTTTAGGCTGGACTACGCCCTTTATGAGATTCTGTAGACGGTTATAGTCTGCGCCGATATGCTCGGCAATCTTACCGCCGCGCAGTCCGGTCTCTTTGTTCAGTCGGTCATACAGGAAAGCACACAGCTCCCGGTCAGTCATGGCAGTCAGTCGTCAGTTCGCTGCCAATTTACCGCTTTGCCGTCTTTTTTGCGATGGTTTTTGCCTCTTGGAGGACGTCAAAGAATCGCATGAAGGGCATACGCAACATGTCCTCGCGCCGGTAATGGGTAATCCTGGATACGTTCAAGAAAAGTTTCTCCCAGTGCTGCGGGTTGAACTGGGAGGTCTTTCTGAATGGCAAACCTCCGATCTGGCGCCCTTTTCTGACCATTGCCCGGTTGATCTTCAGTGCCTTCTCATATGCCTCCAGGTCCAGCGTGTAGATCAGCCCGTCTACTTCTTCGACGCTGCCTCTTTCAACTCGCCGTGTAGCTCGGAGACTCTCTTGAACGCTGGAATGGCACTGCGTATAAGTGAAAAAAAAAGCTGCATCGACAGACCAGCTTTTTTCCAGTCCTCGATCTTGGCCAGGGCCAGCCTTTCATCCCATTCGGTGATATCCTCGTCCTCGCGGTTGATGAACAGCGTGCAGAAAAGCAGCATGTTGTGATCTTCCGGTGTCTCTGCCAGGGACTTGACCCCGTGCATCATGTTGTATATCTGCTCCACGGCTGTCTTATGCCCTTTGAGCAGGTCGTTACCGGATGTCAGGGCCGTGTATGCCTTGCTCAGCCCCTCGTAGATCGCGTCAGGCGACCGTCCCAAGGTCAGGGTCATGGCCAGCTCTTCGTACTTCATATACCTGGCGACGGACAGGTCGTCCTGGATGTAGTACTTCCGGCCGTTAGCTGCTATGTATTTCGGTTCACTCATGGGTTAGGTGTTCATGGATGGATGAGATAAAACCACCGGCAAAGACGGCGGTGAGTACGATCAGCGGCCAGGTGACCGGGTCAGGGCCGGACAGCAATGGGGTAAGCCATAGGGCCATCTGACCGGATATGCACGCCTCACAGTCGTAGAGGACTTTATGCAGCTTTCGGCTTCCTGTCAGCCTGTTTACAAGGGCGGGCCAGAAATCACCGAGCTGCCCTGCCCGGAAGACGAACAGAACCAGCGCCGAGCCACAGAGCCCAAACAGCAGACCCTGCAGGATGATAGATGTAGCTATATCTGTCATATATTAACTTTTTATGATGCCTTCTTTCGAATGATCCGCGTGACCCTGCCCTTTTTCCTGATCCGGTGCGTGGCCGTCTCGGTGATCTTTTCTTCACTGCGGTGGAATCGGATCATTTTGTCCGCATGCTTGTCCATCGCCTCTGTGAATGCCTGTTTGATCGCCCTCAGCTCATCCTCCCGCCTGTTCTTCTCTGCCGCCTCCGTAGCCTTCTTCAGCTCCCGCTCAGACTGCTTGATAAAGCCAATACTCGCAGGTCGAGTCGCGTTGTTCATGATATCGTTATACATCTGGAACCGGCCTGCATTCATCTGTGCCAGCCAAGGGGCGTATTTCGCCGTCGCCTCCTCGCTCATGACGAACTCGTTGCCGCCCAACCGTAGATTCGTGCCCTCTACCGCATAGCCGTTGCCTCTGCCCGGCTTATCGCTGGCGCCACCCTTGCTCACGTACCCACTGTCCCGCTCCCCGTGCAGGTAATTTGCAAGGGGTCCACCCTTGAACGCCCGCTGCTGGGAGAGAGCCTTTGTGTTGGCTTTGTACTTTTTAAAGAGACTTACAAACGATAAAATTGCTGCTGCGGCCAATATTGGACCCAATACAGGCCCTAACGATCCCGACTTAGATAGTATACCAGCTATCGCAACTCCCATAGATGACGCCTGGGCCAGCGAGTCAGATATCAGCTGATCTTTAAGTTGCTGCTCCTTGAGTTGCTTCTGTTCGGCTTGCGCTTTAGCCTCCTGTGCTTTCAACTCATCCAGTTCTTTCTGCTTGGACGCGACGTTATTCGCATACCCTGCCTTCTGCTTTTCCAGCTCGTCGTCCAGCAGCTTCTCCGTCTCTGTGATCCTCTTCTCTATGCTGCTTAATAGCCGCTCGTTCTCCTCGATCGCAATGTCCGTGTTGCCTGTAATCAAGCCCTGTAGGCTCGAAGCAACCATGCCTACGCTGGCCATGAGTTTAGCAAGCTGAGCGTCATCGATCTTGAGCGCATCTTTCAAAAAATCCCTTAGAAACTGAAACGGGTTGTCTCCCTCCTTGCCGATCTTGGCTAGTTCCTGCTTCATTTTTTGGATCTGCAATGCCAGCAGCTTACCCTCCTCGCTGTCTGCACCCAGTAAGGCCAGTCGCTGCTGTGCTCCTTTCAGGGCTATCTCCAGTAGGGCCTTTTGTTTCTCCTGCTCTGCAGTCAGCACCGGATCCAGGTTGTACTTTACTGTCTCGGCCTCAGCCTCTGCCAATCGCTGCTGCTGGTCTATACGCTCCAGCGCCAGGTCCTTGAACGCATTTTTCTGCATGGTGTTCGCCAGGTCCAGCCGCTTGCGCAGCTCCAGCAACTCCCGGCGGGCCTCGTCCGTGTCCAACTTCCCTTCGGCACGGTAATAGTCCTCCCGCGCCTTGATCATGTCCTGTAGCGCGGCCTGCTCGTTCTCTACCTTGCGCAGCGCCTGTGCTGCTCCCGTCTGGTTCGCCTCGGCGGTCATGTCCGCCAGCGTCTTCTGTAGGTCTATCTCACCCTGTAGCTGCTCAGCCTGGTACTCAAGTGTCTGGATGAACCGCTGGGACTCTACCGCACTGCGCAGGTCATTGAACGCCTGCACCTCAGTAAATGCCACGCCTGCCTTCTTCGCAGCATCTTGTGCTTTCTTCTCCAGCTCATCAATCGTTTTCAGCGCCAAATCCGCCTCAGCATTGATGCGCTCTGTCCCGAACAGGGAGCCGAGATTCGCCTGGTCCGCCTGGTCCTGTATTGACTTGATCAGGTCCTGGTAGTCGTCTTTGAGGGCCTTTAGGTGTTCGGCTTCCTTTTTGTGCTCATCGGCCTCTTTTTTACGGACTTCGGAGGTTTGCTTGTCGAAGTCTTTCAAGGCGCGCTCTCGCTCGTCGTTGATGCCCTCTACCGTTGTCGCGGCGCTGGTAAGGTTTGCCTTCAGCTCGTCATACTGACGAATCTCAGCATCCGTAAGGTCTCTTCGCTCTTTGATAGGTTTTAGCCTGTCTATCTCAATCATATGTGCCCGGGCAATGTCATTGTATTGCGTTTTCCGCAATTCCGACTCTATCTCCAAGCTCTTCTCCAATGCCTTGCGACGCTCTGCACGCGGCCGCTCCTCGTTGTCCGCGATCGCTCTCTGCTTCCTGATCTCCTCCATGGCTTGGGCTTCTTCCGAAGCTCGGCGGGCTGTCTCGTTTCTTAGGTTCTGCTCTGCAATTTTCAGTTTATCCGCCTGCTTCACTGCTCCCGCTATCTGCAGGGCAAGCCGCCCGAATGCAGACGATAGCTCCGCCGCGTCCTTCTTGCTCCCCAGTAGTCCGGCACGCAGGGCACTGCCTGCAAGCTCACCAACACGCTTAATGTTTGCCAGGCTGTCTGCTACCACATCAAAGGCCGCCTTCACCTGTGCTCCCGCTCTCGCCAGCAGGTCCATTCCTTTCTGTGTCCGGGTGAAAAAGGCAATCACGGGGGCCGCAAGCGCAACAATGGCAATACCTATGCCTGAGAGGAGCAGCATGAAAATGCGGCTGCGGCTGGCCAGCATCTGGATAGTCTTACCACCCCTGTCAGCCAGGTTTGAGAACTGCCCAAGCGCCGGGTTGAGACCGCCCAGTAGGTATCGAGCGTTGCGGTTCAGCGTGTCCCCCCACTGTTTGTTGGCTCTGATCTGCCGCTCTACACCCTTGATGTCAGCGCCCAGGGTCTTGCTCTCCGCTTTCAGGTTTCGGATGGCCCGGTTGTTACCCTCTATGCTGGTCTTGGTCGCCTCCATAGCCGTTGACATCTGTTTTCGGGCGGCAAATGCAGCCGGACCCAGGCTCTTGTACTCCTTGCTCAGCTCCCGCAGTCGCCTTGCCAGTACATCACCCAGTTGCTGCTGCTCCTTGATCTCCTCGTTTACCTGGTCCTGTTCTGCCTTCAGCTCTGCCAGTCGCCCCTTCAGGTCATTACTGGCCTGTGTGCGCTCTTCCAGGGACCGCGTGTCCTTCTCTGTGGCCGCTGTATGGTCTTTGGTGGACTGTGTGCTGTCCTTTTGCGCCTGCGCGCTCTCTCGCGTGGCTCGTGAAGCTTCCTGTGTGGCACCGGTGGTCCGCTCGGTGGTCGCTGTATCTTTCTCCGTCGCACGGGTCTTATCCTCGGTTGCCCGGGCTGCTTCCGCTTCGGCCATTGCCTTTTGCTTGACCGCCTTTCGCGCCTCTTCAAGCACCCGCCTGTTGTACTCGATCTGCTTGGCCTGCTCCGCCATGAGTTTGCGCATCTGCTGGCTGGATGTCTCAGTATCCTTGGCCATTGCGACGATCTCCTCGCGCATCTTGTGCAGCTTCTGGATACCCTTGAAGTCATCCACCTCAAAAGGCAATATAACTGGTTCCATGGGGGTGTTTTGTGCGAAATTACTGATATTACGGTAATTTCATATAATAAAAAACCCCACCATGAGATTCTTCTCTATGGAAGAGCTTTCATCCGCTGGATCAGGTGCAGCGCAAGCGTCATATACTCCTGCACCTGTTCTTCATTCGGCAATCCTTCTTCGTACTGCGATATAGACAGAATGGCGTCGCAACCGCTACAAGACCCGTAACCGGTCCATGTCAGCAAGTGCTCCTCTATGGTCGGGTTATACGTGTCCTCCGGAATGATGAATATCAGGTCGCCGGAATACTCTCCGTTGTCGATGACAGTCATTCGATCAGTGTCGTACTTCCGATCGGTTATCACCAGTTCGAATATCTTTTTCAGGATCTCATCATAGCTCTTATATGACGGGTGTTTGTTCTCCCGGAACCAGCTCTCTAGCTTGTGTTTGTTGCGCTCCCATTGCAGAACGATCGCCTCTATCATGTCTTGACATTTTGTACAATATAACCACTTTACACCTCCTCCGGCAAGATATTGATCTCCGGGAAGGCGTACATCTCTGCTCCGAAGGGATCCACGAACCGCAAGAGCTCCAGGCTGAACTGCTCACCGGTGGCTACACACGCATCTATGGCATGGTCAAGGGCTCGCGCCAGGTTGCCGTCGAATATCGCCGTGTTGATCATGGCGGTGCGCAAGGACAGGATATACCGGGGCACTGCAGGTGTGCCCGGTATATCGTTCGATCCTACTGTCAGGTCTATGCTCTGGACCGTGTCGCCTGCATTCTCCAGCGCGATCTGGATATCGTCAATGAGTGCCATGAGGGGTTAGCTTTTGGCGCTGTATCCGCTTCACGACTGCTTTCGCAAGGCGTTTGATGTCCTTTTGGGTCAGGTGGCAGGTGGCGTTGATGTGGTATGTCCGCCCTAGCGTCGTTGGTACAGGGCAGCGAGAGAGCTCTTCGGACATAGGCGGAATGCCTGTCTTCGTATCGCCTGGTTGTCTGGCGACAATCAGATCGGGCGATACCTTCACTTCTCCTTCGGAAGTGCATGGGCCAAATATGCGCTCCAGTGGACCTTCGGACTGATCATCCACCGGGTACGAGACCTTGTACTCCTTCTTCGCCAGCGCCCGCTCCACGTTGTTCGGATGCCGCGTAACACGTACAATGCCGTTGTCAATGCTGATCGCATCGCCAGCGTAGACCTCCATTGACTCGACCCCGCCGCCTGTCTCTATCTTTAGGGTCATGGTCCGGCCGCCTCTGTCTATGACGCTGCCGCGGTAAGAGTGTAACTCCTTCATGAACTCCTCAACGCCTGAGAAGGATTCGCCTGTGAATATTGTGATACCTGTCATTTTATTGGTTTTTACATATTTGGAGTGAAATGTTTTTGCTGTTTATTACTTCTACGTGCCTCAGCGCGCAGTCAACGCGCGGTGTTCCGAAGCGGACACCTTTGCTTCCTCTCTCTGTGACTGGCAGGCTGTATGCCTCGTCTATGTGTAGCTTGATCACATCGCCTTTGTGGATGCGCACCGGGACAACGCCGGTAGACGTAACAAAGACAGCCAGCGGTGACTCAACGCCTTTGCTGTCTATGCGGACGTCAGCAACAGTGTCATACTTGTCCAGGAACTCGAACAGGTCGAGACCTGAGATGCCGTTGTATTCGAACATCTCTGTCACCCTATTTACCCTGCTCATGGCCGTGCTGATTTAAAGATTCTCGGCCCCCACCATGCCAGGAAGGTGACGGGCCAGATCAGGCTGTAGGCGAATACGACCAGCCATTCAAGCACGGTCCGTACGTTCAGCAGCCAGAGGCATACGATGAACGTGATCGCGAACACGACGTAATAAAAGATAATCAAAAAGGATATCATACGCTGATTTTGTGATTGGTTACAAAATAGCGTCCGGCGAGATGTGCTACAAATATAACGGTAATCGCTTAAGTGTACCACAGGATGATGTTTTTTTCATTCGTATCCTCCGATAGGGTCACCCGGTCTGAGCCGACCAGGGTGCGCAAATGGAGCGGCACAAGGGCCTCAAATAAGCCGTATCTGCGATTTAATGCGTAGCACATGACCACAGTGTCCACCCATGCCCCGAAATCGCGGTTAGAGGTCATCAGGCGGCGTAGGCGGGCAGGCATGCGATGCTCCAGCGAGTCATCCAGCCCCGGGTACTCCCAAAATGCCCGCTCCTGCGGTTCGCTGGTCGTAGGGGTCGATGCCGGGGCGCTTGGTTCACTGCCCTCTTTCGGCTTTCCGGTCATCCAGTCGGGCGCTTTGCGCGTGTCCGTTTTGCGGTGGCTGTCGATCAGGTTAGTGAATGAGGTCATTTTGTGGTGGTTTTGGTTAGAAGGGTAGTGAAGGGTAGCGGAAGGGGGGTAAAAAAAAGGCTTCTACCCTTCTCAGAACCCGCACCCACTATGCATTGCAGACGATGAAGGAAGAAAAGGGGGGTAAAATGATACTACCTTTTATATGTGTATAATATGTGTGTTCATAATACATACTAATACTTGTTATATATTTCTCTCTACACAAATCAATTAGATTTTACCCCCCTTTTCTTCCTTATTAAACATAAGTCAATATCAATCAATGATTTACAGAAGGAAAAACAGAAGGGTAGAAGCAAAAAACTACTACCCTTCTCTACCCTTCAAAACACCGAAAATGGCGCGGATTCGCCCGGTTCAACTTGATTTTCCTGCCCTTCTCTACCCTTCCGGTCAATTTGCAGCCTGTAAGCTAATTTCCTGTCTACTATCTTCCCAAACCGGTCTCTTGCTTCCTGACTTTGATCCCGATAAGCCCGATCCGTCTCGTAGTATATCCCTTTGCGCTCACAGTAGCGCTCAAAGCCGCGCCGAAAACGGCGGTAGTCAAATGACCGTTTGTCGGTGATCTGATACTCGGAAGAGAACTGCTCATGGAGCCAGATAGCCGGCAACCAACCGCCTGTATCCTCCTCTACCAAGTCCTGCATGAACTGGTAGAAGTCATCGCCGAACTCAAGGCGCAGGGCCTTCTCGATCGTCGCCTCGGTGGGCTGTGTCTCGACTATGGAGTACTTGAGGTAAAAGGCCAGGCAGCGGAACATGAAGTTGTAAAACATAAGCCATTGCTCGCGCTGCCAATCAGGGTCCATGAGCAGGCCCAACTCCTTCTCAGGCGTATTTTGGTGGTTGAAATAGCAGGTGACCAGCATCCGGCGTACCCGGCGTTCAAAGTGGCTGGATTCTTTCGCCTGCGGCGATACGTCGAAATTGGTAATAACGACCCACTTCGGCGAGTCCTCGTACTTGATACGGATGCGCCCGACGTTGCGGACCTCCTTGTTCATATCATTTGTAATGAGCTTGTAGAGCGGCTCCAGGCGGAAGCCCTTCTTTACGTCATCGATCACAAACACGTCCATGTCCTCGGTGACGCCTTGAAAGACGAACCGATCCTGGAAGTTCATCAGTTTGCCGTCCTCGTTCTCCACGTTGCGCAGCTTGCCGATAGCCTCGTATATGATCTGTTTACCTGAACCCCCGCCCTGTCCGTCCATGGCCGTGTCCTCCTGTATGATCAGGAGCCATGGCCGCATCTTGTCCTTGTATGCATGAAGCAAATAACCCATCGCTGTCATGTTGCTGACCATGCGCGTAATGGCTTCCGGAGCCAGCTCGCAGAACGCTTTGTCGTCATCCTCGGGCAGGACACCGGATATGCGGCGTACGAACCGGTACCACATGCTTTCAAGATAGATATCCTTTTCGCTCATCTCATCCGTTTTCAACATCTCGATCTCGTCCAGTATCTGGATGTCAAAGTCTCCGTTGCGAACCCGGTCAGACCAGATATAAGTCCCGGCCGGCAGCTCGGTATAGGGCACCAGTGTGATACTCTCGCGTGTGACCTTGACCATGCCATTGCGGAAGAAAAAGTAGCCGCTGTCTTGCGTGTCTTTGAACGTGGTGAAGCCGATCGGGGTCAGCCACTCATACATCTTCTCGTTGAACAACTTATCGGTCTTGTTCATCAGCGCCTCGATCAGTTCATCCGGCTTTACGCCGTCCTCTTCCTCGCTGACGTTTTCCCTGATCCAGCGTCTGACCTCGTTCTTTATATCACCGATCACGGTGACCCGCTCAACCTGGCGGACCTCTTCGCGGATACGCACAATGGGGCGCTTGGCCTCCTTGCTGTCCTGGTGCAGGTAGTAGCCCAACTGATCGGACAGGAAGGCGGCAAAGCGCAGGGTGTTGATCTCTATATCGCCCTTCTTGTTCCACTCCCAAAACAGCCCCTCGGATGGTGTGGTCTCTTGCGCTACGCGGATGATACGGTCTATATCCTCGTCCATCCAGTCCGGGGCCTGGCGCCTGACTGCTTTGCGGATCGCATCCGGGTCGGCATTCTTCGCCGATCGCTCCCGTACCATCTCTATCAGGCCGCGCTCCTGCTCTGACCACTGGTAGCCGTAGCCGGCTGCAAGCAGGCGTTTGAAACACTCCTTCCAATCACCCGCGCACTCAAGCAGGCAAAACACGCCTGCGGCGTTGTAGCCCTTGTCCTGGTCGAACGGCTGGCCGTTGGGCGAGAAGTTGTAAAATATGCGCTTGTCGTTGTGCCAGTTGGCGGCATAGGCGTTCTCTGAGCCGGGGCGCTTGAAAAAGATACGGGAGCCTTGCGTCTTTGTGGCCTTCCATCCGTGGGCCTCTAGTACCTGCAGCACATCGCTGGTCTGGTTGTAATGGTCTATCGGGGACTGCTTGTACTCGGCAGACACGGTCCGGCGGGCCTTCACAGGAGTATCTGCCATCTCCGGCTCCTGGTCGAACGAGCGGCACAGGGCCAGCAGCTGCTCGCGCTGCTCTATGGACAACACCGGTATATCGGTCATCTGGCCTTTGACGAACTCGTAACCATCAGAGGGCGGAGCTATGACATAGCCACCCTCGCCGCGCGTCTCGATCACGGTCTCGTACCGCTCCCCTACCCTTATTTTGGCCAGCTTCTTGTTTCCCTGGATCTCCTCACAGCGGTACAGGATGTGGTACCCGCCGGAGGCTGTGCGGTTGATCTGGACGCGACGCAGGACATCCGGCATGAGGTCAAGGAGGGCAGACTGGAACTCATCCCAAAATACTACTTGCAGATCCTTATCCAGGTGCTTTAGGTCAAAGTCTATCGCCTCCAGACCGCCGGACACAGCCCCGCAGATCACCGCTATCTGGTCCGCAGAGGCAAAGGCTTCCCGGGCGCGCCCCTCATCCATCAATTCCGCCTGGTATTGCTTCCAGGCGGACAGGACGGGGCGCTTTTCCCGGCAAGGGATGACAGACAGTTCTTGTGCGAGATAATATAATGCAGGCTTGATCATAGTGTCAATTTTTCGGCGTCATCAATCAGTTCTACTCTGAAACCGGCATCGCGTAGCTTCTGCATCCGCACCACCTGCAGCGGAGTAGGCTTGCCGCCGGGCCGCTTGACCTCGACAAACAGCGTGCGCCCCTCTTTCAGCGCCATCAGGTCCGGCATACCGGTCAGGCTGGTTGAGATGAGCTTAATAACCAGGTAGCCAGCTTGGGCCAGCTTTTTCTTTACCTTTTCCTGTACCTGCTTCTCTGATATTGGCTTCTTGATCGGTAGCGGCTTTTGCATTTGATGACCTTTTGTAGTATGAGTGTGTGAAATTCTTCTTTCGTTTGACCGTCTCGTAGACCTGCTCCTCGATGCCAAGCCCGGACCAGATCCAATAGATCGGGGCCCGTTCGGTACGGTCGCGGGACTGTAGGCGGGCGCGTACCTGCCAGTAGCTGGTTGCTGAGAAATCTATGTTGTACATCACCAGGGCATCCGCCGTGGACAGGTTGACCCCCTCGCGGCCTGACTGCACCTGTGACAGGTAAACGCTCGATGCACCGGCATTGAATGCCTGCCAGTCGGTCGTGTGGTCCGGGAAGTACTTTGCCAGCAGGTCGTACTCGGCCTTGAACCGATAGTAGATGCCTATCCGCTTCCCGGCGAAGCGCTGAAGGATAAAAATGGCTTTGGACGGATCCAGAACGATCCCGCTCATGTTCACGGCCGGTATGATCGTGCCGCCTGCCAGCTGGCTCAGCTTGATCATGAGCGACGCCGGTGTGTCAGCCTCTACTGTGCCGTCATGCAGCGGCGCCACGCGGTCGCGTTCCAGTGTTTTGAACAGCTTCTGTGTGGCCGGCGACATAGAGCAGGACAGGACGTGCTCCTCCACCGGTGAGACAAACCCGGCCTCTTCCTGTGTGACCGAGACGAACAGGTGACCACAAAACTGCATGATAGGGCCCTTCTTGGCCCTCTTGTAGTCGTTGATGTCATAGCCGTTGATCTTGCGCTTGACAATGTCCACGTACTCCTTCGCCCACCGGTAAAAATTGACTTCAGCAAAGGGGCTATTTCCCGTGACGTAAAGCTGGTGATATATCTGGCTGTAGCTCTCCGGGGTGGGAGTGCCTGATAGCAGGATGCAGTACGTCCCGCCAATCATTGATTTCAGCATTTGCGTGCGCTGTGCCGGCTTGGGGAACTGCCCGAGTTTGTGCGCCTCATCCAGTACCCACAGGTCTATCTCACCGGGGTTGCGGATACTGTCGAGTCGCTCGTAGTTCACCACGATCAGTTCGTAAGAAAACCCGCCTTTGGCGTAGTCCTCTTCTATGCCAGGTTTGGCTTTCAAGGTGGTAATAAAGGCAACGCGGTGCTTATGGCCTTTGGCCCGCACGCGGGTGAACAGCTCCCGGGCGGTTGACAGGGCGGTCAGCGTCTTGCCGGTGCGTACCTGCATGCTGTAGTACAGTACTCTGTACTTCAGTAAAATGAGCAGCCCCTGCGTCATGGCGGCTACCTGGTGTGGGTTGAGGGTGATCATAGCTGTGTTTACCATTTTTCTCTTTCTTTCATTATCCTTCGCATCCATTCGTTTGCTAATATTGATTTGCGGATACCCCATTCACACTTTATGACCTGGATATGCTGTTCAGGAGGAAATACCAGAGCGTCGCCCGGGTACAGCTCAAATTCCCTGCGGTCGGCGATCCTGATCGTGCAAGGGCCCGAGAGTAGAGACCTTGGAACCTCGATGGAGATGTCCCACTCCCAGGCATAATGGTCTTGTAGTATCTTATAGATTTGAGCCATACGCTCCTCCTCTATGGAGAATATCAGCCACGGGTGATTAAAGTCCTTCTCGACTTCAAAAGCCTGCATCCGCAAGCTTTGTGACCCGATTCCTTGTATTAGATCGCTCATGATGCATGCTGTTTTCTGATCCTCTGTAAGTGCTTTTCATCCCAATGCTCCCGCGCCGACTGGCTGCATCGATCGCAGCGGAACGGCTCGCCCGTGGTGCTGTGTGTGTCTAGCCTTTCGATATACTTGCTGCATCGAAATGTGCGGCCGAATAGGTCGGGCTGCTGCTGTAAGTGTTCGCACATTACCGGCCCTTCATATCCGCACCCTGCAGCGCCGTTGCTCACGATTGTCGTTTTACTACTACTTTTTTACTCAGATCGATGTTCTTTTTCCAATGTGGCGCTCGTAATGCTTTCCGGAGCTGTACCGATGTGCCACGTACTTGCAAGACCTGGTAGTCTACTACTTCGGGCACTTTTCCAGTGCGGCTGCTATAGTCAATCAGCTCTATTGCCAGGATGGTGTCGCCGGCTTTCAGGTCGCGGGCCTCAATCAGGACTGTACCCTCTATATTGGTCAGTAGCCAATCGTTTGCTGATGCCTTCATATCGCTTCACAGCTTTCAGAGCATCCCGCAGAGAAGTCCAGCTCTTCATCCCAAAGCGCAAGCTGACGGGCTTCTACGGTCAGGTTTCGTTCATCGAAAGCGAAGTCAATAAAGCCTTCACTTTCGGCAAGCAGATCGCTAATTGCCCGCTCTTGCCTGAACATCCTTGTCTCTTGACCTGCGTCCCATTTGGAGCGCGGGAAAAAGCGGCCGTATTTTTCTTCAATGTGTCTTAGCCATTCAATCTCAGCCTGCACCTCTGGATCATATAGCCCCTCGTAAAGAATGCTGTATAGCTTTCTATTGGACTTTTTCCAGCAAAGGATACAGTTCCCCTCGTAGCTCTTCAGGTTCAACCTGAACGGCTGGTTTTTCCACCATTCGTTTACGTCTGCTTTTGTCACGCGGCCAAATTGGGCGAAGTACAAAAGCAGTTCTTTTCTGGCGCGCTCCCAATTCAAGCGCTTTGGCTCATCGCTTCGTATTCCCAGAGCGGTGTAGTAGTCTCTCTTGGTCAAGCCCATGCCATCTCGCAAAAAGGCCCTTAGCGTCCGCTCTTTCAGCTCTCTGGAGCAAAACGGCATACCCATGTTAGGGATACCCCACTTTGCGATCATTGCCTCGAACGGATCTACGCCGTTCTTTAGGTAGTTGCGGTACGCTGTCTCGTATGTCACAACCTTGTACCGCTCAATGCCGTCAAATACACCTTCGATCCAGGTTGTATTCAGCCCGAAGTGCTGATCACATTTGTGCATGAACCGCAGTGTCTCCTCTCGCTCATGACCGGTGTTCATGAAGACGACACGGATGTCGTACTCCTCAGATTTGTGCTGCAGGAGCCACGCCGCAAACATCACTGAGGTCTCACCACCGGAGCAAGATGCTATCAAAACAGGCTTGCTCATGCCGGTGGATTTTCAGATTCATTCAACTCCACGCCCTCGGTGATATCCTCACGCACTAGCCGCCCCTCCAGGTAGTCGCGCTCTGCTGCTCGCAGTAACTGCCTCATGTCATCACTAGTGGCTATAAGGCCCAAGTCATGCAGGGCGTTAAAAAAGTGTGACCCCGTCATAGCCGACTGTTTTGCAGGTTTTAAAATCTATATAGGCCCTGAGATCAGATGCGTGCTTCAAACCGCCATAGCGGTTGAAGTAGCGAAACTTTGCCTCCATTATTGGTTCCGGTCTGGCCAGCCTGAGCCTGTGCCCCTTGAATTCGTAGATGCCTGATTCCTCCGTCGAGATAAAAAGATCTACAACGGAGCCGGCGCTTGTTACCCGTAGGTGCCAGTTAGAATCTTCGCCTTGCTCATACCCTTCATCGTCGGTATCGTGCAGATCCAATAGTGGCAGGAAGAACTCCTTGGTCGGACCCACTATATCAATGTCATGGCAGTCCCGGCTAATGATGTCACGCAGGTACAAGGCCAGTGAGCCGCTGAGAATAGGCACAGGGCCACCTTCAGTTATAAGCGGGTCTACCAGGCGGATGTACTCCTCAAGCAGAGTGGCATTATGGCTGGATATTTGATCAGTTGCCCTCATGGTTCTCATTTTTATTCAGTTCATCTATTAGGAAGTCAGCGGTCTTTACCGCCAGATCGACAAGCTTTTCCGGTAGAGGCATACCCGTGCTTCCGGCTGCGATGTAGCCAGAAAGAGCCATCGCAGCGAAGTACTCGCGCTTGGTTAGGCCCGCTTGTCCATATGCCATTATTTCATCAGTCATTGGGAAAGCGGGTTCATTGTGGTATGTGTACATAGTCTATGTTTTTTATAGTGTACTTTTTTTGAATGTGATTGAATAGCCAGATTATTAGCCCACGATGAATTCATAGGAAAGAAGAAGCCTATCGTCATACTCCTTCAGTATTTTGAATACGAGATCTGCGGGGTCGTTTATTACTCCGAGTTGTTGGACCGGAAGCCAATAATGCCGTCCCTGGCCTTCGTCGGCATCGGCGTTTGAGAGGATTTCCGTAGATCCAACTTCCTGTAGTCGTCTCCTTGCTTTTACTCTGATCAGTTCCCGGAAATCAGGATCACATGCGTTTTCCTCAATGGAGTCTGCCAGTATGACGATTCTTTTTGATGCCTCTGTGCTGCTCATCACTCCTCCTCGTTTGTACCGCCCAGAAATTCCTGATTGAACAGGGTCAAATCGCTGTCCTTCATCGGCTCTGACCATGTGTCCAGCGTATCACGGCGTACGTATGTCTTTTGACCCGGTTCCGGGTGATTGAGCATTACGTCGCACTCGACTTGCCGCTCTTCGTGCCCTGCTGTGATCAGTGCCGCCAGGTCATTGATGGTCTTTTGTTGCACGTTCATTTTAGCCTTGTACCGCTTCATGACAGAGGACTTCTCGTCAGCTGTCTGCTGCATCTCGTCCAACGTCGTTGCCAGCTCACGGCTGACATCATTTAGTTCATCCGGGCTCAGCGCACACCGGAGAGTACGTACTTCTGTAAGCATGTTGTTTGATTGTATAGGTTAATAGATGTGGCCGGGGCAGGACTCGAACCTGCATTTGTCGCAAACCCTGCGAGCGTCCGAGTTGAACGGAACCAAACCCCTGCACTAGGAGGGTGCGTCTACCAATTCCGCCACCCGGCCTGAAAATCCGGGAGTGAGCAACTTTTTGACCACTCCCGGAGAACTGACTAACTCTAATCTCACATCTCGCCGAACGGGAGGCTGGCCGTAGCGGGCCTCGTTCTTTTATCCGAGCCTGGGCCCGGTTGTTCTTCAGCTACGTAAACCTTCCTGTCCTGCAGAGTCAGCGATGCAGGCATCACCAGGTTGAGCGGTTTGGCGTGTGGGTTGATCCGGTGCCAAAGAGCCTTGGTATGCTTAAAGAGGGTGTACAGCTCAGCCATACTCTCCTCCGGCTCCTCTATCTTCCAACCGGCCCCCTGGATACGCTTACCGGTCTTGTCGGGCCCTTTCGTGGTAGCTGACAAGTGCAGCGCGCCGATACGCCTAATCGGTTCGTCCGGGTACTTCTCGTTCCACATCTTCGCATACGTAGCCAACTGGACGTAATGCGAGTCGTAGATGCCTTTGCCGGTCTTGGTATCGATCAGCCAGCGCTCACCGTCCAGCATGGCTACCATGTCGAGCGTACCGCCTGCCCCGACCGTATCGGATACGATCACGACCTCAACCCCAATGATCTCGGGTTTGTGCTCGTTGTAGAAGTCGGTGAACCGGGCAATCATTTTCCACTCATCCAGGCTGTAGCCGTCTACCCAGTCAACCTCTTTGCCGAGTAGTAGCGTCTCTATTGCCTCGTGTATTCTACTGCCGCGTGCAGCGGCTTCCTGTAGTATTTTGTCGGCGTTGTTGCCGACACTTTTTAGCCAGCTCGAGAAGCCCTCCCCTTTGGGGTAGCAATCCAGGATGGTCGTCACTGAGGGGAAGTACTCGCCCCCTTCGTTCTTATAGTACCGCTCATCCAGGAACTCGACCCGGCCGCCGTTGAAGTCTGCGAATGTCCTCATCGGTTAAAATGGTAAGTCGTCCTCAAATGGCTCAGTCTCGCGGTGCGTTGATGCCGCCCCTTGAGTCTCTGCTACAGCTTCTTCCTCAAGGTTGCCGTATATCTCACGCAGCTTCTCGTCCAGGCGTACGATCATGGTCTTGAAGAATTCAAGGCGATCTGAATCGTCCCATTCCACTTTGCCCTTTCGTTTGATCTGCGCCAGCTCGGGCAGCTTTCCGGGGTTCTCCCTTGTAAAATAGCGCTTGAGCCAACCGGCATCCTGCTGGATGAAAATGGTCGATTTCTTCTTGCCGTCCTTTTCCTGGAAGTTCGGGCAGATCATCATCAGTCCCTCCAGATCGGCATTCGGGATGGTCGTCAGAAAAGCCGTAGCGTAGCCGCTCGACAGGTTCATCTCAACCAGCCAGTCTTGGCCCTTAGCGCGGATGCGTATCTGCAGGAAGTCTCCGTACTCCTCATGTGTGCGGACCTTGATCCCGACCAGACGGCCGGTGATATCCTTGTACTGCAGCTCGTAGACGGTGGATCCGTCTTTTTTCTGCACAGCAACGGCTCCCGGCGTATTATCCTTGCACCGCTCTGCGATGTAGCCGTTTTTAACGGTCAGGAACTTGGCATTGCCGCCGCCGCTCCCCAGTCCTTCTGTCAATCCCATGGCATGGTGTTTTTATTGGTGTTTGATATGGTTTCGTTCTTTGCGGGCCCCGGCGATGTAGCAGCCTCTGCAACCGGCTTATCTGCCTTCGTTGCGGTGGTTTTTACAGGGGCCTTTTTCTCCGGTTGGGGCACAGGTCCTTCCGCCTGCTCGATCAGCTCCATTTTGACGCCCTCACCGCCGTCCCACAGGGGGCGTTCCAGGCAGAGCTGCAAGCCTCGCTCCTCAGCCCATGCGAACAGATGCTCCGCACTCTTACGGTCCAGACAAGCTCCGTCGAAATGGAGGTAAGGAATTTCCCCGCGCATGCTCTCGGCGATCTGTATGGCTGCAATCAACTTGCGGGAGGCAGCTATTTGCTCGTCCTCGAACGGCAGTCCATCCAGCAGCAGATCGTCTCCGTCCTCAGAGAAGGCCAGCCCTTCAGCCGGTAGCTTGACCGAGCGGATAGCCGCCATTTTCTTTTCCCTGATCTCTTTGATCTTGTCGTCGAGCTCTTTGTGCTGCGTATCCAGTTTGGTCGCGATGGATGCTTCCTTCGCGAGCTGTTTGGCCTCCCTGATCTTGTCTGAGGACTGGATCTGTGTACGTATTTTATCGAGCTCTTCATCCTCGTGTACCGGCGTGTTTTTCAACCACTCCTCCCCCTTCTCCACCTCCAGCGTGTATTTGTCGATCTGCTCCTGTAGCTCTGCGATCTTGTCGCGCCGGGTTTTTAGCCCATCCTGGACACGCACGACCTGTGCGTTGTGCGCTGTCATCTCTTCCAGCTTTTGGGAAGCTTCCGCCGTGTCAACTTCAGGCATTGCGGCCAGTTTCTCGTCGAACGGTTTCACGCGGGCCTTTGCAGCCTTTAACTCTGCGCCCTTTTCCCGCCTGGCGTCAGAGGCCGTTTTCTCCGCCTCGTTGAGGTCCCGCAGGTCAAGTCCCGCGATCTTCTCAAGCAGCTCGCGCCTGGGCTTCGGTTGCAGGGCCAGAAACTTGTCGATGTCAAAGTGCATGCCTGCGCCAGCCAGCTCGACCAGCAGTTCCTTTGTCGTGTTCATCGGCAGCCCGTCGCTTGACAGGACCTCCAGCTTAGGTTCCTTGCCTTCCGTGAACCGGGCTACCAGTGTCCGGCCGTCCTCAAGCTCAAACTCAAGGCCGCCGGCCGTCTTTCCTTCCGTGATAGGCCGTGAAGGAAACTTCTTGGTAAGCAGGTCCATCAGGGCGCGTCCTGCGCTGGTCTTGCCCGCTCCGTTCGGGCCAACCAGCATGAAGCTGGCGCCGTTCGGGTTGAACTCGTGTTTGCCCCGAAGGGACTTGTAGTTCTCGATCTGTATTTTAATCACTTTCATTTTGGGTGGTATTTAGAGTTAATAAGCTCGTGTATCTGCCGGGGCCCGACCGCCGGGCACGGTGGGCGACCAATCCGTTTCATCAGGCTCCTCGCTCTCTTCCTCGTCTCCCGGGCTCAGGACCGGGTAGTCTTTGAAGTACTGCCGCATGATGCGCTCGATCAGGCCGTTCTCAAGGAAGTGGTAGTATCCTTTTTCGGACCAGTACCCGGCCCTGAAGGACCACTTGCGGAAGCGCTCGTGCGGGATAATGATCGCCACCTCGCTCCCGTCGGCATACGCTATTTGGGCATCAATGCCGTCAACGTTGGCGATTGTCTCAATGCTGGTGATCTTGCTCATGACTGGACCGCCTCCGCCGGTTGGATACTTTTCAAGCTATTCAGCCTGGTGCGAACAGTAGCTATGAAGGCGTCGTATTCAACCCTGTGTTTGTGGCCGGCACCATACACGCGATGTACTTTCTTTTCAAAATCCTCAAGAGACCCCTTGAAGCAGCCGCATACGAAAAAGGCCTCCTTTATTGCATAGTAACTTACATCTGAGCGCGACCCGATCTCGTCAGATATTATCCAGTAATTGGACAGTTTGATCTTCGTCCCCCGCAGGTAGAGATAGCCGCCTACCTGAAGGTTGTCCGGCAGGGACGTGA
>CAZICV010000007.1:0-112491 GCA_964537925.1 uncultured Saprospiraceae bacterium
TCCCCCTCCTCTCGTCCCCGTTACGCCTTTCTTCAAAAGCGATTGCAAAGATAGATGTTTTTGCTCTTGTCGCAACCCCAGGGGTGAAAAATATTCAAATTTTATTTCCTGCATGTTTAACTGGCTTGTAATCAACCGCTTGTTTTCGGCGCATTCAATGCCGGTCGATACCGGGACTTGCGGACAGTAGATATTAAACATCTTTGCTGTCATCGATAGTTCCGAAGTAAGGTACTTTTTGCTCAATGTCTGCAAATAACTCCTTGCTGACCCTCGCCTCAAACACGCAAAACGGATCCATACTCTTTCCTGATGCCGGCACACTCCATATCCTTTGATCGTAGAGTTACAGCACAGCCTCTATATTTAATAAAAAAGATCCCACACACGACACTAGGCCGGTGCAGGATCCCTTTCTATCTCCGTCAGATAAAATTAAATACTATTCTTCCTCTGAGGATGCAGCCTCGATAGCCGGCTCTTCAACCGCTTTCGTATTATCTGCCACATCGGCATCGCCGGCAGCGGAAGTTGTTCCACCGTCACCGAGCTGTTCCTTCAAAGTAGCAAACACGGCCATATCGCCGAGAGTCGTACGCTCCACCTTTGCTTGCTGGGTTTTTACCGCTTTACGTGTATGATCGCGCTCGACATCTTTATCCTTTCTCACCTGATCATCGGCTTCCTTGCGGATATCCTCCAGGTAACGCAGGTGCGATACGAGTATGCGCTTGTCATCGCGGTTGAATTCGATCACTTTGACCGTGATCGTCTCATCCACCTCCGCATTCGTATTGTCTTCCTTACGAATGTGTTTGATCGGCGCAAATGCTTCGAGGCCGTATGGAAGCTGTACAATAGCTCCACGGTCGTCCTTACGCAGTACGGTAGCCTCGTGGTATGATCCTACCGGGAATACATTCTCAAATGTATCCCACGGGTTTTCCTCCAGTTGTTTATGGCCCAGGGAGAGTTTTCTGCTGTCCTTGTCTATCTCCAGGATAGCGATATCTATCTTCTCACCTACTTTCGTAAACTCAGAAGGATGTGAGAATCGCTTGGTCCAGGACAGGTCGGAGATATGCACCATACCGCCGATACCGTCCTCAAGCTCTACGAATACACCGTAAGGTGTGAGGTTCTTAACCTCGCCTACATGGCGGCTGCCTACAGGGTATTTCTGCTCTATCTCACTCCATGGGTCTTTGCTGAGTTGTTTGAGACTCAGGGACATCTTACGGTCATCGCGATCTATCGTCACGACTTTCGCTTCGAACTCTTTGTCCAGCTTAAAGAACTCTCTCGCATTGACCGGCTGGTTGCTCCAGGACACTTCTGATACGTGGATAAGGCCTTCTACACCTGGTGTGATCTCCAGGAATGCGCCATAATCCTCGATATTGACGATCTTTCCTTTGACTACTGAGCCTTCCTGGATATCTGCGCTCAGCACATCCCATGGATGAGGCTGCAGCTGCTTGAGGCCCAGGGAGATACGCTTCTTGTTTTCGTCGAAGTCCAGAACGACCACATTGACTTTCTGGTTGAGCTCCAGTATTTCGCTCGGGTGGCTGATGCGGCCCCAGGAAATATCGGTGATATAAAGCAGACCGTCCACACCTCCGAGATCCATGAAGGCTCCGAAGTCCGTGATATTTTTGACAATACCTTCGAGTACCTGACCTTTCTCCAGGCCTGAAATGATCTGCTCACGCTGCTCTGCCAGATCGCTCTCGATAAGAGCTTTGTGCGAAACCACCGCATTCTTGATGGCCTCATTGATCTTGACCACTTTGAATTCCATGGTCTTGCCTACGTATTGATCGTAGTCGATGATCGGCTTGATGTCAATCTGAGAACCCGGCAGGAACGTCTCAAGACCTCCGCAGTCTGCAATGAGACCCCCTTTGGTCTTCGATACGATGAGACCCTTGATGATGGTACCGTTGTTATAAGAGTCTACGATGTTTTCCCATGCACGCAGCAGTTTCGCCTTACGCCTGGAAAGCACCAGCTGACCCCTGAGGTCCTCCTGCTTCTCCACGTATACATCGACAAAATCCCCGACTTTGAGATCCGGCGTATCGCGAAACTCAGAGAGAGGGACGAGACCGTCCGATTTGTAGTTGATATCGAGCACGACATCGCCACCGCTGACTGCAGTAACGCGACCTTTGACTATCTCACTTTCGGCAACAGATGTCAGGGTCGAATCGTACTCCTGCATCAGTTTTTTCTGCTCGGCCTCCGAATATGCAATGGTATTGCGT
This sequence comes from uncultured Saprospiraceae bacterium, assembly GCA_964537925.1. Classification (GTDB taxonomy): domain Bacteria; phylum Bacteroidota; class Bacteroidia; order Chitinophagales; family Saprospiraceae; genus SLDF01. Next base: position 2,271 of record CAZICV010000007.1, read on the forward strand.
TTACCGATCGACCAATTAAAATCGTCATGCGCTGTCTTGACAGCGGGTGCAGTTGCTACTGCCTCGGGAGCATCTGACGCGTACTCCTGATCCAATTCTTCACTCATGGCTTGAATCCTCGCGTTTAAATTTTTGATGAACAAATGTTTTTAGCGGCGCAAAGGTACGACTTTTCCTTCACAAGTCAACTATGCACCCAAAAAAGATTGATTCTCAACGAGAAAGGAACCCGGCAGCTCAACCCGTCTGCCTTCGTCGCCCTGACAACCTGGACAGAATCGCAGGGTAGGCCCTCCACGCTTCCCGCAAAGCATATACAGGGCGCACCGGATAATAGTACCTGAGTACAGCCTGCTTGATAAGGGCGGTGATACCCGTGGCGGCAACCAGCGCTGTCGCTGCACCGTAAAGCCCCGTACCGTGTATGAGTACCACCTGAAGCAAGATCGTAAGGATCAGCGTCAGTACGACCAGCAAAAAATTCAGGCCGGGGAGGCCGGTAGCATCGAGGAAAATACCCGCCTGCCGGTCAAAGGGCCTGATAAGGGCCAACAGGGAAATGATCCTGAGAAACAACACGGCCTCTCCATAATCCGGACCTGCTACCAGGAGGATTATCCATTCGGCGCATAAGAGGACGAACAGAAAGAAAGGAATCGTCATGGCGAGCATTTTCCCGACGGACGATTCGTACAGGCGAACAAGCGCATCTTCCTCTCCTTTAGCCGCCTGGCCCGCCGCCCGCGGATAGGTCACCACAGCCACCGAGTTGACCGGCACTTCTATGAAATTCATTACTCTGCCCGCAGCATTGCATACTGCTACCTGTACGGGAGAAAGAAAAGCCCCCAGCATAAACTTGTCCAGGCTGTTGCTGAGCATAGATACCAGATTGGTACCGAATACAAACTTGCCGAAATGGAATATGCGCCATATCCAACCCTTGCTCCATCGCCTGGCAAAATGCAGATAAGACCTGCTTTGCCACCAGGCAGCCCCCGTAGCCAGTACCAGGCAGGCATTCTGCGCCCAGGCAAGTTCGGTCAGTGAAAGATGGGGGCTGAAAAGAAAGCTATACGTGATGAAGCCGAAAAAAGGCAGCGTACGTACGATCCCTGACCAGAATAGGGCCCTGAAATCCATCCGGGCCTGCATCACTATATTATATTGTGTCAGCAGCACCAGTACGGGCAATACCGCGCAGTGGATCAGCAAGAGCCCGGCCAGCCGGTCCGCATTCACCCAGTCTTCGAGATAAGGTCCGATCTGCCATAGTCCTATTATAAATAAGAACGTGAGCAGGATATTCAGCACCAGCGAAGCCGTGAGCAGGATTGTCCGTTCGCCCTGCTCCTCCTCGCCCGCCAGGAACCTGATCAGCCCGTTTTGCAGGAAGCCGCTCCGCGCCATGTCCACTATACTCGTCACCGTAATGAAAAGTACCCATACGCCGAATGTCTCTTTATCCAGTACCCGCACTAGCAACATGAATCCCAGGAATCCGAGAACAAATTCGGCAGCCCTGCTCATCAGTGAGTAGGCCCCGGCGGATAAATGAGGAACGCGCAGCCTCATGAACCGCTGTTTTGCCCTGCAGACAGGTAGTATGACCGCACCGATTCAGCGGCCCTTGCATAGCTGAAAAGCGGGGCGCGGTCCAGGCCATCGCGGATGAGCCGCTCCCGGAGTTGTACATCTCCTGTTATCCTGCTCACAGCCTCGCTGATCCGCGCCGGGTCAGACGGGTCGACCAGCAGCGCCGCCGTGCCCGCCACTTCAGGCATCGAAGAAGTATCGGAAGTGATCACCGGGCAGGCACAAGCCATCGCTTCGAGGATAGGCAGGCCGAAGCTCTCCCTCAGAGAAGGGTACAGGAAAAGAACGGCCCGGCTGTACAGGGCAGGAAGGTCTGCATTCGGCACATATCCGGTCAGGTAGATGCGTCCCATGAGCTCCGGCGCTTCAAGTTCAGCAAGTATCCGCTGCAAAGCTTCTCTGCCGAAATCCGGCATCACAAGATCGAAGTCCATAAGCCCTCGCTTCCACAGGTTGCTCATAGCGGCCATCACACCACGCAGGTTCTTCTTCGGATCCGTATTGCCCAGAAACAGTACGTAACGTTCGGGCAGGCCGTACTGCCGCCGGATAGCATCGGCTTCCTCGTAGGGCACAGGCCTGAAGTGAGGCCGCACTCCGTTGTACACAACACGTACCTTCTCCTCTCCCATGCCGAAATGATCCATAATCCTCTGCTGCTCATACCTGGACACAGTGAATAGCAGACTGGCACGACGTGCTGTCAGCGGCACATTCCAGCGCCTGTAAAGATTGCCCAGGCGCTGATACCAGGTACCCGACTTGAAATGGATCTTCTCCAGGTAAATGATATCGTGCAGTGTTATGACCGTAGGCACGCCCGGGCGTACCGGGGCTGTATTGCTCGTGCAATGCAGTAGCTCTATACCATATCGCCTCACAGCCGCGGGCAGCAGGATCTGCTCCCATACAGGATAGGGGCTGCGTCGAAGCGGGATGATACGAAAGTTAGCCGTCTCCTGCAGTACCGTATTGTCTTCATCGGGCTGTACAAAGACAAAATATTCGTTTTCAAGGTCTGTCTCCTGCAGATGCCGGATCAGCTCCAGCGCTACAAAATCCATTCCGTGCTTCTTCTTTCTAAAGATCCGTTGTGCCTCTATTCCGATCCTCATATCTGTATCATTTTGTGTGGTACTCAGGCGGTTTCTCAATTGCCCGCCCCAGAGAGCAGCATCTTGTTTTCGGATACATCAGGATGGGACAAGTTCCACACCAGCCCCCGCACGTAAGCCCCGAGGTGTTTCCATTCTCTCTTGAGTGTATACCGCACCAGGTTGACCGGTACGGCTACAAATGCATAGTACAGATAGGTCAGCAGCTTGGTGGGGTAAGACACATTCCTGCGCAGGTACAACAGCCGGTTGCGGCTCATATAATAAGTCTTGAGCACAGATTGCCGACCGACCGACATGGACTCCTTGTGCAGGACTACGGATGCGGGCTCGTACCAAAGATCATACCCTGCTCTTCGCACGCGTTCGCAGTAGTCCATCTCTTCGTAATAGAGAAAATAAAGCTCGGCCATGAGCCCTACCCGCTCCACCACATGTCTCGGTATGAACATGGCAGCGCCGTGAACACGATGTGTCCTCATAGCTTCATCGTACTGACCCCGGTCCGGTTCATTGAACCCTATACCATGCCCTCTACCTGTCACCTGGCCGATAGGGCCATAACCCGCAAACTGGATGATGCCAGGTTCATCGTAATACAGGAGTTTGGGGCAGATAATACCTATATGTTCATCGGACAATGCCCGGTTCACCAGTGATTCGAGAAAGCCGGGCGCCACAACTGTATCGTTGTTGAGCAACAGGAAATAGGCGCCTTGCGCGCGTTCCATCCCGCGATTGTTACCCCCGGCAAAACCTTCATTCTCCGGATTGCGCAGCAAAATCACCTCAGGATAGAGCGATTCGATCGCTCCCGGGTCTTCGGAAGATGCATTGTCCACTACGATGACCTCAATATGAGGGTAGGTCACTGCTCTCAACGACCCGAGCATGGCGAGTGTGTGTTCCAGGCCGTTGTAGTTGATCGTGATGACCGATACCAGCGGCAAATCAGGGTGCGGCATTCTTTTGAAGGCTGATTTGCCGATCAAGATAAGGACTTAGAAACAGAAATGCCAGCGACATATATACGATGATCCCTGTTGGCATCTGGCCGAGTATGGGATTGCCGTAACTGGCTAAAAAAATGCCTGCAAGCCCTGCATGGAGCGCCATCATCTTATTACGCAGTGCAGGATCTTTTATCCTCCATATATAACGGATACCAAGCAGCAGGAACCCGATCAGCATTATAATATAATAGGCGATGCCCACGATCCCTGTCTCTGCCCATATCTTGACATACCAGCTATCGGTAGGCGTCTCTGCCAGAAAAGTTCCGGGAGAAAACCGCTTTCCCCAGGACCCGGCCGATCCGATGCCGCCACCAAACGGCCGACCAGAGAGATACTCCTTGAATTTCAGCTGATTGTCCAGGCGTACCCGCAGCGAAGCGTCGTTGAAATCCAGGGCAGACCGGAGCCTGCGGACCTGGTAGTTGTCATTGCCGACTGACGTAAATCTCAGGGCCGCCACCAGCCCCGCCAGGAGTAAAACGCCCAGCAGCAATACCTTGAAATTGCGCGATACGAACAAGTAGGTCAGAAGTCCGGCTATTGGCACGAACAGCGCTCCTCTTGTACCGGAAAGCACCATGAGATAAAAACAAAGAACAGCCAGTAGTAAGAGTCCCAGTCTCCGCCAGGTTTTATAGGGCCCCAGGGACATGACAGCAGCGATCACCCCTGTATGAGCTATCCCGGCGCCAAACTGTCCTGCATCGGAGAAAAAGGAAAATATCCTCAGCTCCCCCCTGAGTACGTGCGTCAGCCTGGGCCCGGTATCGAGCCAGGCGACTTCCGACCTGTCCAGCCCGACAAGAAACTGCTTCAACCCCCAGAGGCAAGCGGCAAGCGACAAAAGAAACGTGATCCGGAGAAAACGGTCCACCTGGCCGGAATCCCTGCAGTAGAGCAAGGTCAATGGAATGGTAAAAGCCATATAAAGAGCGACTCCTCTCACGGCATAGAACCATGCTGCCAGGCTATGCGCTTCGGGGTTGGCAAGCTGCGCGATACAGTAGGCTACCCATACAGCGCTCAGGTATACGAGTGGGTTCCTGAGCCGGGCCAATTCCACCTTCATGGCCGGGTGGAGCAATGCTGCAATGAGCCCCGCCGCCAGTGCGAAGTCAACCAGCAGCCCCAGCGGCGCTCCGGGCACATAGCGCATGATCCCGATTGCCACAAAACCCAGGATGAGTGTAAGATCAAGGGCATGAAAAGGATCCCGGAACAGGAAATAAAGTACGGCTCCGGCAAATGGCAAGGCTATCAAAGAGGCTAAGCCCACCCATTCTGTCTGAATGATATAGAAAGCGGTCAGCAGGAGCAGGAGCAAAGACAGTACTACCCTGGCTCCTCCGGCGACCACTGCTCGTGAATCCATCACGGTCAGGCGGTTTTCAGTTGCCTGCCGCTTCCCCACAGTGGTCGGCGCGGAATACTGCCGAATACGATTCCCAGGTTATCGAGGTCCACGCGATTGAGTACTAGCAGGTGCCCCCCTGTAGCATTCTGGTGATAGAGAGTAGTGAGATTCCGGTCCGTTTCGGTCCAGGGGCGATCAGCCCTGAGCACCATGAGCGAAAGATCGGCAGATCCTACCAACCTGTGCGGGATTGCCTGCGTGACAAGCGCCGGAAGCTCAACGACGATATGATCATAGGCTTTGAGGTCTTCATCAGGTGCGAGGTCCTGGGGGCCGCTGACATTGATAAAATGGTCGTTCACCCGATAGCTTCGGAGAGTGACTCCCTTACCTGCGGGCGCATTCGCATGGCCGGGTTGTTCAGGTACCAGCAACAGTACGCGGCCGTCGACTCTTGCCAGGCTATCGGCCAGTTTCTGCGCTATATACGACTTGCCTTCTTTCTCCTCGCTACTGTGCAGCAGGATCAGAGAGGGTCCCGACCTATCTGGCGCAAGCATCATTTTCACCTGGCTGAGCAACTGTTTTTCCTGGCTGCCATCTATATAGGCATAGTCTACACGCCAGCGGCTGCGTGACCTGTCCGGGAAGACACTGCTCACCGGGAGGCCGCTGAACTCTGTGGCGCGTTTTACGGAACGTATACCGGAATCCAGCAAATACCTGGCAATCAGAAACGACAAGATCAGGAGGAACCCGACAAAACATGCGCCGACTACCAGAAACAAGCGCCTGGACGGTATAGGGCTGGAAGGATAATTGGGCTGATCGATCAGCTTCTGCGCCGAGGTCATCTCCAGGTCATACTTCTGCAGGTACGCCAGGTTGAGCCCGTGCAGGATAGATAAGTACTGGCTTTCATTGACGCTGACCTCACGCTCCAGTTTCTTGAGTTCTGCCCCCAGGGGAGCGAACTCTTCTATCTTGCTGTTGATGTATCGTTTGCGATCCCGCATGACTTCCAGCGCCTGATTCTGGTCCTCGGACTGTATCTTGAGCTTGAGCCACTCGTCGAGCAAGGTCTTGCGGGAGATGCCCTCGTTAGTATTGCTGGTCTGGTAAAGCCTGTATGATAGTTCTTCGCTCGACTTCTCCAACTGGCGGATCTGTTCCTCCAGGCCGGAAATGCCGGTCTTGTTTGTCTGTGGGCTCAGCTTCATCCCTTCCAGTTCGTTGCGCCTCGCATTGATATCGCGCTGGATCGTCATCAGCTCATCGATCTGCCGCCCCCTGCCTTCATAGACCTCAAACAGGGACTGCAGGTTGTCCAGGTTGCTGGCAGCTCCCTTATAGAGCCTCCTGGCCTTCTCTTCGTCCTGGTCCTGCTCGAGCTTTGCAATATCGAGGTATTTGCCCTGTTCGTAGAAGTTGAGTATCCTGTTTTCGCTGATGAAAGCCTTCAGGCTTGCTTCGGAAGTCCGCAATTTGTCCTGTGCGATCTTGATCTGCTCTTCGAAGTAGCGGATACTATTGATGTTCTCCAGCTCTTTAAGGTCCCGGTACCGCTCCATGAACGAGTCGATCAGGTATTTGAGCGTATACTGGCACACACCCGGATCATACCCTCGAAAACTGAGTTCGATCATATCACTTGAGTATTTTCTACCAACGCTGAGCCGCTCGAGTATCTTCTGAATACTGTAATTGGGGTGCTCTCTCAGCAGGTAGTCCACCGGTGAATCGGGTGTAGTATCCCTGTAGCTACGAATACGCTCATAAGTCGCCTGGGGATTATCCGCCACCATCAGGGCCGATTTAAGCGAGGGCGATATATGCTTATACAGCTCGTTGAATGCTTCTTTACCGATCCGTTTGCTATCGGCGGATTTCATACTGAGGTGAAGCGCCAGTAGCCGCAATGACGTCTCTTCTATAGTCTCGCGCGATTTCAGGAGCAGGACCAGGTTGTCGTACAGGTTATTGGAGGTATAGAAGTCTACACGTACTGGCTCTGCAGACACAGATCCGCCCTCAGCGGTAGAGGCATTGGTATAGATCATTGCGCTGCTCTGGTACACTTTCGGTGCATTCCTGGACAGCAGGTATACTGCTGCGGCCAGGCTGAGCGGAAGCAATATCAATACCAGGGCATTGCGCCATATCAAACGTAGGAAAGCTTTGAAGGTCATCTTGCAGGCCGGTATAAAGTGTGAAGGGGAACGCCAAGCACCAGTTCAAGCTTGCTATATGCAACAAAAAAACCTTTCCTGGCTATTTCGTACTCAGCCTGGGCGATCGTGTATATCTCCATCATCCGGGCATAGTTCGTTACTTCCGTGTTGCCGGACCTGTAGTCCTGCTCGGCCAGCATGAGATTGTTGCGCGAAGCCTCCTGCATGCCTCCCCTGATCCTCATCAGCCGCTGTGCTGACAGCAGGTTGTAATATTCGTCTATAATCTGCTCGCTGATCACAAGCGCCATCTCCGATGTCTTGAGCCGGGTAGCTTCCAACTCATGCTTCTGCAGTGATATCCTGTCCCTGCGTGTCGCAAACTCGCTGAGCGGGACACTTACATTCACGCCTACGCGATAGCCATTGGCGATACTGACCAGGTCACTGTTGCTCGAACCCGCGGCTACAAGATTCTGGTTGCCGTATCCATAGTTGAAAAAGGCCCCGATCATATTGGTCCAGGTCTTTGCAGCCAGGTCTACACGGCGTTGTGCAGCTCCTTCTAGTTCCTGGTTGAGACGTATTGTGGGGTGTTGTTCTACTGCCAATATGATGAGCGAGTCCAGCGGGGGCAATTGAAGATTGATATCTGTATTGAGGTCAAAAGCCCGTAAGGAATTGTCTGCAGCCGGCGACTGACCATAAGCCGGAGAAAGGCCGAGGCAAAGGGCCACTAAAAAAAACAGAATCCAGTTGCCGGATGACCTGTAGGAGGGGATACCCGGGTTGAAAAAAAGAAGCTTTTTTTGACCGGACGGCAAATATATTGTGCGCAAAAGACCCATGAGTCGCAGGTGTTGTAGTTTCCCAACTCAAAATTACAACTGAAAATTAACTAATTCAATAGTATAATTTTCTTTAATACAAGAAAAAAATCTCACCAGCCCGCAGAGGATGCCTGGCTTGCGTCACAAAGAAGTAATTATTTCTGCTTTTTTTCTCCGCCGCAAATCCAGGTCGCAGATAACGCTCGTATATAAGGCAACCGCTGAAAATACAAGCTTATGAAATGGTTGAAGATCACCGCAATAAGTGCAGTTACCGTGCTTCTGATCGTATTCGTGTATGCCAATATACGCTACATATCTCCCGCTATGTCCCAGGAGCCGGTAAGTCTCGGGTTTTATCATCTGGAAGGTATCGCAGCCGATGATCTTGCCAGCCAGGTAGAAAAGCTTCCCGGAGTAAGCGCCTGCTCCGTGAACAAGCAAAGCGGTAGTATAGGTGTCACCTATCGTTACAACGAGATCAGCGAAGCTGCTTTGCTGTCTTCCCTCAGTTCACTGGCGGGTGAATCTGTATACCCGCAGGATTTCACCACAGCCAACTCAGGCCAGTGCCCTTTCTCCATATGCAAGGCCTGGTGGGAACAGATCATGCTGACACTCAGAGTCGTCTGATTATACAGAAAGAAATACAACTCAATTAACCATTTAAAATCAAAGAAAATGAAAAAGCCAATTTTGTGGATAGCTGGCGTCTGCCTCTTCACTGCAGTGCTCTTCATTTCAGCATGCAAAAAAGAGGATACCGACCCGGATCCTACGCCTACTCTCTACGAAAGGCTCGGAGGGATAAATGCCATCTCCGCTGTGACAGACAGGTTCCTGGCCAACGTCGCTGCAGACAACCGGATCAATGCCCGCTTCGCACCCACTGTAGCCAATAGCTTCAGACTACAGCTACTCCGCAGCAACCTGATCGATCAGATTTGTCAGGGTGCAGGCGGCCCATGTGTATACAAAGGTAAGACCATGCTGGAAGCACACCAGGGTATGAATATCACCCAAGCTGAGTTCAACGCATTGGTAGAAGACCTCGTAGCAGCTTTGGATGCATTTTCTGTCCCCACGGCCGAAAAAAACGAACTATTGGGTATTCTCGGCCCCATGCAGACTGATATAGTAGGAAAATAAGGGTAAGTAGACTAGCAATTGATGGGCTCTTCGCCAATGGGCGAAAGCCCATTTTTATTTTGAAGCGGCCAGGACTTGTGATTTGTTTTTTACACCTGCAATCCTGTACTTTGAGGCTTTGTTTTCACCTTCTCATAAGATACCGGATTTATGCGCTCTCTGAAATCTTCTGCCCGCACTTGTATTATTGCAGTATCCATCATTTCTTCATTGGCCCTCCTTACGGGATGTGCAGGAGAAGATAAACCGGTCACCACGGGCGCTACCGCTGATGTTGCGAGTGTGGGTGATCTCAAACAATCCTTTGACCGGATGAGCTGGCTGCTGGGGAGCTGGGAAGGGCGGTTTGAAGGCACCGTATACTATGAGCGCTGGACGAGGGCCAATGATACAAGCCTGCAGAACATTACTTTCGTTCTGCAGGGCGCAGATACGCTGGTGACTTCGAGCGCAGCCATAAGGGTCATCAATGACACCATCTACTATTCCAACCTGCCGAAGGATGAACTTGAGCTGCTGAAGTGGAAACTGAAAGATATCGGCGACAAGCTGGTGCACTTTGAAAACGCTGCGGCCCCGTATACGCAGGAAGTAATATTCGAGCAAGGCTCACCACAGACTATCATGACAAGGCTGGTGGGCAATACAGATACGCTCACCCAGCAACTGCGCAAACTACAGTAGCCCCGCCACTGCAACCCGAACGCGTGCCCGCGCCTTTCTGCAGAATTCTCTCTATATTGCGGTAGCCAGCCATACCCGCTACCAAATCTTCGACGAGGCGATGTATTCTGTTTTATCTTTTCTGCGGTTGATGATATTACTTATCATCCTGCCGGTGATTACTGTTTCCGGTCAGCAGGATACCGGCTCTTTTACGCCGGGATGGGCCAGGGAGGTCGTCTGGTACCAGATCTTTCCCGACCGCTTTCGCAACGGTGATCCTTCCAATGATCCCGGAGTAGCCGATATTCAGGGGGCCGACCCGCTTGATCCCCCCAAAGAGTGGCAGATACACCCCTGGGGGAGCGACTGGTTCAGGCTGCAGCCTTACGAACTGGTCAACGGGGAGCCGGAACTATGGAAGCATATGCAGCGTCGTCGCTACGGAGGTGATCTGCAAGGCATACTGGACAAGCTCGACTACCTGAAGGATCTTGGCATTACGGCCCTTTACCTCAACCCCGTATTCGATGCGCCTTCGATGCACAAGTACGACGGAGCCAGCTATCACCATATTGATCCCAACTTCGGGCCGGATCCGGCGGGGGACCGTAAACTCATGGCCCGGGAGGATCCGCTGGATCCGGATACATGGGTGTGGACCAAAGCCGATGAGCTGGCCCTGCAGCTGATAGATGAGGCGCACCAGAGAGGTATACGTATCATCTTCGACGGTGTCTTCAATCACATGGGACGCAATAGCTTTGCCTTCAGAGATGTGATAGCCAACCAGGAAAAGTCACGCTACAAAGACTGGTTCACCATACACTCATGGAATGATCCGGCGAAAGGAACAGAGTTCAGGTATGAAGGCTGGTTCGGGGCAGCATCACTACCCGAACTGCGCGAAGACAGCAATGGCATCGTAGCCGGCCCGCGGGCGTATATCTTTGCCGCTACCGAACGCTGGATGAACCCCAAAGGCCTCGGACCTTCCAGGGGGATCGACGGGTGGCGCCTGGATGTGGCCTTCTGTGTCGGACACCCGTTCTGGAAAGACTGGCGCAAACATGTCAAGGCCATCAACCCTGAAGCATACCTGACCGCAGAGATCGTGGACCGACCGGAAAAAGTGATCCCCTATATGCTGGGCGACGAATTTGACGGGGAGATGAACTACAATTTTGCCTTTGCCTGTGCAGAGTTCTTCTTCGACCCGCCGCCCAACCGGATCACCACCCAGGAGTTTGACCGCCGGCTTGCTGTACTCCGCAGCCTGTATCCGCAGGGAGTGGCCGAGGTATGTATGAACCTGGCAGGCAGCCACGATGTCAACCGCATCGCGTCCTATATCGTCAATCGCGGCATCGGGCTATTCCGTGATTGGGATACGTATGCACGCATTTCACAGGCAGCATACAATCCGGCATACCAGGTACGCAAACCCACGGGGTACGAGCAAAGTCTCCAACGCCTGTTCGCCATCTTCCAGATGACCTATAAAGGAGCCCCGATGGTCTATTATGGAGACGAGGCGGGTATGTGGGGTGGCAATGACCCCGATTGCCGCAAACCAATGCTCTGGGAAGATATGGTGTACGAGTCCGAGACCTTTCTGCCGGACGGTGGTCGTCGCAAGCCCGATCCGGTAGCATTTGACCATGCGCTGCACGGACACTACCGCAAACTCATCCGCATACGCAATGCCCATTCTGCCCTGCGGAACGGAAGTTATACGACCGTTCACGCCGACAAAGATTCGGGACTATTCGCATTCGAGCGCAGAGATGGCGGCGAACGTATCTTAGTCCTGCTCAACAACAGCGACGAACAGGTCAGTGTCCGTATCCCGGAACTCATGAAACATGCCTGGACCGATCTCCTCAATGACGATGAACTATTGGAAGGGCAAGACTCCAGGCCCCTTACCGTAGCGCCGAGGTGGGCACGCATACTGCTCGCACAACCCTGATATCAGGCAGTATATACCGTCTTTTTCAATTGAAAAACACTATTCCATCACTGAATTTCCAATACAAAACCCAAGTTTCAGACTTATGAAAAGAACAACTACCCTGCTAACTCTCCTGTTGATCTTTGCTGCCGCGATGCCCCTATCGGCACAGCGTTTCCTGCCGCCTTCATCCACTTTTACCGGCAAAAAGATCTCCTATATCACACTTACCGACGGCACAAAAATAGAAGGCTATATCCGCAGCATCGACCGCAAAAAAGGGCTGATCGAATCTGTAAAACTAAAAGACGAATCAGGCAAAAAGTATGAATTCGAGGCAGGCAAGATCGCCTTCATGTATCTGCCTCCCTCGGGGTTTGACAAATTCTCCAGGGATTACGATTTCATGCATGATGTCACCAAATGGGAGAAAAGCGACCTGGACCACAAAGTGATCATGGATGGATATGTATACTTCGAACAGGCCAGCGTGCAGGTCAGGAAAAAAACGCTGACACTGCTGGTACAACTCCTCAATCCATCGTCCTGCAGCAAAATACGTGTCTATCATGATCCTTATGCCAGCGAAACTATGGCTGTAGGCGTAGCCGGTTTCACGGTGGCCGGCGGAGATGCCAAGTCTTACTACGTATCGGTCCGGGGAGAGACAGCAAACCTGCTGCAAAAAAGAGACTACGATGAAGCATTTGGCAATATGTACGGCGATTGCCCTGCATTCGTAGAGGCTGAAAAAGAAAAGATCAAGTGGCTGCACCTGGAAAGGCACGTCTTCGAATACCACCAGGCTTGTCCCTGATGTAACAGCCCCAGGAAACAGCGATTGATCGATAAGCGCTTTCTTCACAAGCGCCCCGCAGGCGAAAGAATATAGTATAGGGTATTGCAATTTTACAACGTATAATTACGTTATAAAACGTATACGGACGTTTAAAACATTTTTTATGCAACCCTATCAAATCCTTAACGCCCGCTGGGAAGACGTCCTGTTCCAACGGCGCAACAAATCTTACGGTGCATATATCCTGCGCGTCACAAGCGATCGTCGTACAGGCACGTCGATGCTGATTGGCATCTCCCTGTTCCTGTTGTTGATTTACACTCCGCGGCTGGCCGCACTGTTGGCAACGCCCGGAGAAGATGCTCACCCAACTATCGTCATCGTCTCGCCGATGAACGTAAGTGACTTGCCAGCGCCAATCAAACGGCAGGATCAAGATCTGCAGCCGAAACCGCTCACTGCAGCCACGCCTCCACCTGCTGTACGCGGAGTACAGTTTACACCTCCTGCAGTCAGATCTGACCAGGATCTGGAAGCAGAAAGTACCTTCGCTACCATTGACGAGCTCAGGGACCGGGAGATCACAGCGTCCGGCGACACCCTCAGTTCCGGAAGCTATCACAGCGGCTTATCCGGTGACCCTGCCGGGATCGGTACTGGCCTTGATGGGTCAGGCGACGCAGTATCAGGCGGGGAAGGCGGTGCGCTGAACGCTACAACACCCGAGGAGAAAATCTTCGTGCGCGTAGACCAGATGCCTCAGTTTGGCTCGGGAGAACGCGAACTGTTGCGGTACCTGGCAGAAAACATACGGTATCCGGCAATTGCCAGGGACAACCGCATCAGCGGTACGGTGATCGTACAATTCGTCATAGGGTCTGACGGCAGCGTAATCAACCCGGTCATTGCCAGGTCTATCGGAGGAGGCTGCGACGAAGAGGCACTCCGGGTCATCCGGGAGATGCCGCGCTGGTCCCCCGGCCGTCAGCAAGGCAGACCTGTATCGGTCAAGTTCACACTGCCGGTGCATTTCCGGCTTCAATAGCAACACCTGTGTTGCTCTTCTGCCCAAGTTTTTGTTCTTTTAGACACTGCTTGTTGAACCGGCGTATACTGATGCCGGTTCAACAAGTATATACAACCTGATATGAAACAGAAACACTTCTTCTGGCGAAGCTGCCTGCCGGCGCTCGTTTTCTTACTGTCAGCCCTGGGCTGCGGCGCACCGGGTGCCGAAGGGCTGGATACGATCACCAGCGGCTCTATACGTATCGGGGTAGACGAAGCGCTAGAGCCGCTGATCTCAACCGGCATTTACAACTTCAGCCAGATCAACCCCGAAGCCTCCATTGACGTAAGCTATCTGCCGGAATCCGAAGCTTATGCGCTACTCGCCGACGACAGCGTGAGGCTGGTAATTGGGGGTAGAAAGCTCCTACCGGCTGAAGAAAAGATGTTTGAGCAGAAAAAACTGACGCCGCGCTACACCCCGCTGGCAATAGATGCTATTGCGTTCCTTGTACATCCGGCCCTTGACACCCGGTCCGTGAGCAGGCAAGAACTCCAGTCCATTTTCTCAGGGGCTGTCAGTACCTGGAAGGACCTGGGACTGAATACCGGTAAAGACTCGATCTACCTGGTGTTCGATCATTCCGGCTCCGGGACAATCACGGCCATGCGCACAACCTTCGGGCTCGGCTCCTTACCGCCTAATAGCTATGCACTTGAAAATTATGCCGCTGTAGTAGCGTACGTAGCCGCCAACCCCAACGCGATCGGCATCGTGGCCAATAACTGGATCGAAACCCTGGGAGCTGCCGAACGCCGAAGTTTTGAGGCAGGAGTTCGGGTACTGGGTATCGGGGACAATACCCGGAGCCCATATGCACTGCCCGAACAGACTTTCATAGCCGACAGCACATACCCCTTTGTCCGTACGATCTATGGTATCAGCCGGGAGCCTCGCGTAGGGCTCGGCACCGGTTTCCTGTCTTTCATGGCGGGAGAGCGGGGCCAGCGTATAGTCCTCAAGTCAGGTCTGTTGCCTATCGCTATGCCCTCCCGGGAACTGATCATTTATGACACCGAACAACCGTATTAAACTTTACCTTTGCCCTTCCAGTATTTTAGACGGGTAAAACGAGGTGGTTTAGAACAGTATTTTAACATTTCCTTTAAGAACCATTCCTATTTTGCAGCGTCTACTATTTATAAAAACATCAGCATTATGAAAACCTATTTTGTTGTTTTGCTGGCGATGATTGGTATATGTGGAGCGGTACAGGCGCAGAATCTGGAAGCCGGACTTCAACAGATGACCAATGAGAACTATCGTGAAGCAAGGAAAATATTCAAGGATCTGATCGCTAAAAGCCCCAAAGATCCTGAACCCTATTACTACCTGGGAGACACCTACTTCCAGTATGACAACCTGGATTCGGCCCGCTTCTATTTTGCCAAAGGCGCTGAGATAGCCCCGAGAGACGGTATCAACTACGTCGGGCTCGGGAAGATAGAATGGGCCAATAATAAGAAGAAGGAAGCCAGGGATAACTTTGACAGGGCAGAACGCCTCGGTAAAGGAAAGGACTGGCGTATCCTTTACGAGATCGGTAAGTCCTATCTCGAAGCTGAAGAGAAACAGCTGGACCTGGCAATCGAAAAACTCGAAGCAGCCAAAGACCTGGCGCGTACCAACCCGAATGTATTCTCTCTGCTGGGCGACGCCTATCTCGAGAAAAACGAGGGTGGTAAAGCTGCCAACCAATATAGCTATGTGATCGAGAGACTGAACATCGAATCTCCCGAGATCTATCGCAAGAGAGCAATCCTGTTCCGCCGAAGCCGGACCTATTCTGAAGCAGAGGCCAATCTAGAGAAGGCTATCGCGCTGGACCCTAGCTATGCCCCTGCTTACCGGGATCTGATAGAAGTATACCAGCTCCAGCAGAAGTATGCAAAGGTCACTCCGCTGCTGAAGAAGTATACCGAACTGGTAGGCGATGACCAGGAAGCCCGCAGCCGTTATGTCGGGTTCCTTTTCCGCCAGGCGAAGGATTACGACAACACGATCGTGGAAGCAGACAAAGTGCTGGCCAAAGATCCTGCCAACTACAATATGTATCGCTGGAAAGGATATGCCCAGGTAGAGAAGGGCCAGAACGAAGAAGCGGTAGCGACACTGGACAAATTCTTCCAGCTTGTCGGTGACAACAAGACCTACTTCACGGATTACGACTACTATGCCCGCGCCGCAGCGGCCCAGGGCAAGTTTGACGAAGCCAATGAAAAATACCAGAAGGCCCTGGAGCTGGGTATGGCAAAAGACGATGTATACGACAAGGTCGCCAAGATGTACTTCGATGCCAAACAGTATAAAAAGGCTGCGGAAGCGTATCGTGACAAGATCGGCAAAGTAGAGCCTGTATCTACAGATTATTTCTACCTTGGCTACAGCCTTTTTGTGACGCAGGACTACAAAGCAGCTGATTCAGCTTTTGCCAAAGTGACGGAAGTACTGCCCGAATGGCTGCCTGGTTATGTATATCGTGCGAAGTCCAATGAGTTTCTCGATCCAGAACTCCAGTTGCTGCTCGCAAAGCCCTTCCATGAAAAAGTGGTTGAACTCGGGGCAGCAGACATGAAGAAGAACGGCGCAGACCTCATCAATGCATATAAGTATCTCGGGTACGTAGCTTTCAAGAACGATATGTTTGAAGAAGCCCGTGTCAACTTCGAGAAACTCGCCGAGATCGGGGAAATGGATGTAGAGAAGTTCAAAGCGAGCCTGATCGAAGCCTATGGCAACCTGGGGTACATCTATTTCCAGGGAAAGACAAAGGCTGATAAGGATAAAGCCAAAGAGTTCTATAACAAGGTGCTGACATTGGATCCTGAAAACGAAGATGCCAAGAACGCCCTGCAACTACTCAATCCTGGTAAATAGACCGGGAAGTGCATAATAAAGACAAGGACCCACCAGGCTGCTGTCTTTTTCTCAGCTAGCCCTGCCTCCACCGGGATAAAAATGACAACAGAGCCGACCTCATGAACATGAGGTCGGCTCTGTTCATTATCGGGGGTTGACCCAAGCTGCAGGTCTCTCTACCTGAGATACACTATACTCACTAATCACCAAACTATTTACTGTCAGAGACGCCAGGTCTTGATCACCTATATCCCACTACACAAAAAAATTTCTTCCATATGTAACCGGAAGCTATATAAATAATTGTAAATCACCGCACATACGCATAAACAACAAGCTAAACATATCTGAGTCGGCCATAATCATATGTCTTGGCCTGCAAATCGAGCAGTTTGGCAAGGTTTGTGTATATATAATATCAAAGCATTCAATCTGAAATGCAGTAAGATCAACAGTTATTTTTTCTCGATCAGGCCGGTTCTATGGGGGATATAAAGAACCGGTCTTTTTTTATTTCCTGGCCGCTTGCCAGCCCCTGGCCAACATCACCAGTTATTTCCACACTGAAGCGATAATCCACTGCCCCGGTAGCGAGGTTTCACCCCTCTTCTCTCGAATATCCTGGATAGGAAGGAAATCCTTCTGTCGTGGCTGAACAAGGAAAAACCTGTACAAGGCCATATTCACATTATGACTTCGATTCCTGGCAAATCCTTTCTCAAAAAATACGGTTACCAGGTGAAATAGTCTGCAGGATTTAAAAGAGAAACGGCCACACTCTCGAGGAGTATGGCCGTTCTGAAAATCCTTTACACTACTGATTCCTGTCTTTGGGTAAAAACAAAAGGACAGGAACAGTTTATTATCTACTGATCCGTCGCCATTACGCTTTGCGCAGACGCAGGGTTTTTACTTTACCCGATGTTTTATGTGTCATACGCACCATATACAGCCCGGGCGCCAGATCTGAAACATCAAATTGCTGCTGACCGCTATTGACATAATAGGTCTTCACTACCGTGCCGATAACATTGAGTATCTGAACGGTACGGATCTGGGAAAGATCATTGATCTGGAAGAAGCCGGAAGCAGGATTGGGTTGCAGTTTGATATGATCGCCCAACAGTTGCTGATCTCTTGTGGACGTAGTGGTACCAAACTCGAATATACCGATCATCGTTTCAGCAGGATCTTCCTTGTCATAGAAAAGCACATGTACAATACCCTCACCCATGACCTGGTTATGCGCCAATTGCACGTAGAACTCAAACTCCTCACCAGGATTCACTGTAAACTCCTTCGCGGTAACCATCGGAAGCCAGCACGCATTCTTATCGCAGATCTGGAACTCCCAGTCGCGTTCGGTAGATACGACTGTACGCTCCCATACTATGGTCATAGTCTTGTTGCTGTTGTTCTTGAACTTGGCAGCAGCCTTGTTAAAGAACTCGGAAAGATTGATATCAGTCCTCGTCGGATTGGGCTGCAGACTTATCTGTGCAACACAGATTGCAGAAAAAGCGCCTAAGAAAGCGATGAATAGAATTCTCCTCATAGCGAATGATTAGATGATATACCAATTCAGCAATAAATATACAATGTCCTTCGCACCTATGCCACAAAAAACTATTGAACATGTGCAATTTAAGAGGGCTTTAACAAAATAAAATGTGACAGCTAACCGATGTGGGCTCCTCTATGGGGATTACACATCCGTCGAAGCCAAAAAAAAACGGGAGCGCCTTTGAAAGACACCCCCGTTCCATGTTATTCTGTTTCCCCTGAATGACAGGGTTAATATTACAATGTGTATTATCTCACTATCGTGATTTTCTCTGTCTTCTGACCCAGGCTGCTATCCAGGCTCAGGAAGTACATACCAGGCTGTACATTCAGGTTGTACTGGAGGTTGTGCTCACCGGCATTCAGCGTTGAGAAGCGGCCCAGCTCAGCTACCACCTTACCGGTGATATCCATCAGTCTCACCTGTACGTTATCCTGCTTTTCATTCAGTGTCAGACGTACTGTCACCTCTGATTTCGCCGGATTCGGAGAGATAGCTACAGCAGCGTTCAGTTCAGGCTTCACAGCTACGCCTGTACCTGTTTTCAGGGCCAATTTGGCAGCATTCAGTACGTACCTGTCATTAGCGTGCTCAATCCATGCTACCACATACAGGTTGGAGAAGCCCTCTATACTGTGTTCAGTAGCGTGATTGATGCGATTGGCCGCCTGACCGTCTGCCGGCAGGCGATAGTTACCGCTGAATGTATAGCTGAATTCAACCGGGATCTCATCGCCGGGAGCGTGGCCAGCCAGATCGATACCGCCATCGTTCGGAAGGAACTTCTTCACTACATCGAAGAACTCAGTCTCTCCGTTCGTTTTGATATTTCTGACCGTACGGCCTTCAACAACTGCCAGCATGAGGCGAGTACCTGCTACTGTGTGAACCGGTGTCTCGATAGTGACACTACCTGATACGGAATGGGTTGTCGTATCCAGTTCATACTCACCGTTCAGTACGATGATACCTGAGCGGTTCTTTGCATTGCCCAGGATCGTGGAAGTGATCCCGTTGGTATTGCCACCCCAGAAATTACCGTCGATCTTCGTATCCGGTATAGCATTGACGCTGTAGTGACCGCGACGGTCGATCAACTCAGTAGTGGCATACGGGTCTCCTGTACCAGGGAAATCCTGTTGCAGTTTCAGCAGGATCGGGCGATTCTCCTCGCTGAGCTGCTGATATGCATTGCGCAGTGCCACGTTGCCCGGCAGGCACGGAGGACAAGTAGAGCTGGTAAAAGTCTCTACCAGGCTGTGACGCTCTGATTTCGCTGCATCCGTATAGATCGAGAAAGAGGATGCAATTTCCGTAGCGCCGTTATCATTTTCTTCTTCATTGACATCATCGAGTTTTACTACGACATCGCGCTTGCCATCTGTAAAGCTTACTACAACAGGGTGATTGATAGCCCTGCTGGCAAAAGGTGCAAGCGGGGAAGCCAGCGTAACTGTCTCCTCCACCCAATCATTGTCATCTACCTGGTAAGAAACCAAAGCAGAAGAAATAGAGGCGTGACCGAGGTTCTCTATCGTGAAGTTCAGGGTCACATCGCCTTCTTCCTGGTATACAGGAGTATTGATGGATATCAGTTTGCCTGAGTTCGGCGCATACTCTGCCACACGGATATTATCGATGACGAGTACAAACTGGTCCAGAGAATTGTTACGGAAAGCGATATAGATCGTCTCTCCAAGGTAAGCACTCAGGTCCAGGGAGCGATTTGCACCCGCAGAACTCTCTCCGCCAATCTGGAACACCGGCGCTTCAGTAAAATCAGCCGGTGAGTCACCTGCCGTAGATATAAAGACCTGGTAACCGTCAGGGAAGTTTCCGTCAAGCGCCTGACCGAACCACGTAAGCAGTACCTTGTTACCTGCTGAAACAGAATCTGCCTCTGGCAACTCAATCGCCGAAGTAATCATCCAGTCGTCAGACCGGCCCGGAGGGGCATACCAACTGGTGCTGCCTGCGACACCACCCAAGTTCACCCATGCATTAGGGAAACTACCGGCGATCTGAGGCGCTACCGTTTGGCCGTCCAGGTCAAAGATCTTGTAGTCTGCAGGGATGCCCGCAGAAAAATCCTCACTGTAAAAGACAGCCTTCTGCCCAAAGGCAGCAACTGTCATAAACAGCAGACCGAGGGTTAGTGTAAAAAAACGCTTCATGTGACACTTTGAATTTTGTGAATGAATAATGATTGTATAATGTTGCTTTGTGTTTGGAACAGTGATTTGCAAAGTTACAATCCGCTGACAGAATTCAAATTTATTTTTCCGGGAAGGTCGCTATAGCGCTATTTTTCTTTGTGAGACAGACCATCGGTTGATATAAAATTCTGCTACTGGCTCAGATCGATATCAGCATTGTCCCCTATATTGAGACTCTGGCTCAGGCCCTTGATCAGCGCGTCATTGCCAATCACTGACTGCTTCAGAACGGCCTCATCCAGGGAACTGTAATTGCCGATGATCGAATTCCATATCACCGACCTGTGTATACGCGCCGATTCGCCGATCGTGACATGAGGTCCTACGATGGCATCCCTGATGACGCATCCGTTGCCTATACTCACCGGGGGAATGAGAATACTACGCTCCATCTCAAAATGGTCTGTACCCTGCGGTTCCTGCTTTTCTAGCAGTAGCGCATTGGTACGGAGCAACTGATCTTTCTGCCCACAATCCCACCAGTTGTCCACCTCATAGGCACGGACATCGACGCCTTGCTCTATGATATGTACCAGCGCATCTGTCAGCTGAAACTCTCCCTGCGTCCTCAGATCCTGTGTGATAAGGTAATCCATCGCTTTGACCAATGTCTTGACCTCCGAGATACGGTACAAGCCTACGAGCGCCCAATTGGACTTGGGGATCCGTGGTTTTTCCACGATCCTGTGTACGGACAGGTCCTCTCCGAACTCGACCACACCGAATGCCTGCGGATTGTCTACCCGCTTCACCCCCAGGAGTGTACCTGACCTGGATATAAAAGAGGGCATATCCAGGTCTACGATGGTATCGCCAAACTGTATGATGATCTCATCACTATTGTAAAGCAGATCCTTCGCCTGCCAGATCGCGTGAGCAGTACCTTCTCTCGGTTCCTGGTAGACAAATTCCTTGCGGATCCGGGGGTACCTGGTCTCGACATAGTGCCGGATCTTCTCACCAAGGTAGCCGAGGATAAAAACAAAGTCCTTCACGCCGGCCGCCACATACTGGTCTATGATGAAAGCCAGGATCGGCTTGCCCGCAACCGGTATCAATGGTTTGGGTTGCGTATATGTTAGCGGCCTGAGCTTGGCCCCGGCGCCTGCCACCGGAATGATTGCCTTCATTTAACTGGCTGATTTCTGGAAAGGAGGACTAAATTAACTTTTTCACCGCGCTGCAAAAGAGTGTCTGTACAATAATTTTCTTAGTTTTCACCTCTCCAGAACATGTGCGTATGAGCCCTCAGACCAATTCTTTTCTGACCCGGACCGGAGTAGCTTACCCGGTCATTATGGCGCCCATGTTTCTGGTATCCAACGAAGAGATGATCCGCTCAGCTATCAGGAGCGGTATCATGGGCGTATTCCCCTCACTCAACTTTCGCGACGAGGGACAACTTGAGGCGCTTATAACACGCCTGCACGAATACAAGACATCAAACCCTTCTTTCAAAGGATCTTTCGGAGTCAATCTTATAGTCCAGGGCGCCAACCCGCTCTATAGGCAGCACCTGGAGATCTGCCACAGGATGAAAGTACCGTTCTACATCACTTCCCTGGGCCATCCCGCAGAGGTCATCAGCTCAGCGCATAGCTACGGTGGTATCGTATATTGTGATGTAACGAATCGCAAACACGCCCAGAAATGCAGTGAAGCGGGTGCTGACGGATTCATCGCCGTAGGTGCGGGCGCGGGTGGCCATGCAGGACCCTACCCGCTGCAAACCCTGATCCCTTCGCTGAAAAGACATTTTCCGGGCGTACCGGTGATAGCGGCAGGCGGCATAGCCGACGGCCGGTCCATGCTTGCCATGCTGGCCGCAGGCGCCACAGGCGCATCTATAGGCACCCGGTACATAGCCTCTCACGAGGCGGCGGTCAGCCACGACTACAAGCAGGCCATACTGGACGCAGATATGGAAGATATAGTGATGACCACACGCATATCTGGCACACCCTGCGCGATCATCAATACACCCTATGCTCAGAAACTGGGGTATCGCCAGAATGCATTCGAGCGCTTTCTCAACCGAAATCCAAGAACAAAAAAGTACTTCAAGATGCTGGTACAGTACCGCGGTATGAAGCGACTGGAAAAAGCCGTAAAACCGGGAAACTACCAAAACCTGTGGTGCGCCGGCCAGTCAGTAGAACTCATCACCGGCATCAAGTCCTGTGATGAAATCACAGCAGATCTGATGGCCGAGCTGTCAGCCGCATCCAGAGAATTGTCAGACGCTGTCTCGGCCTTTCAATGATTTAACATACGGACATTAAACCTTTTGATTATCAATACTTTTAAGTACAGGAAAGCCGTTAGGATCACAATGAAATACCTGAGCCGCAACCGGGCAACAATACTGAACCTGCTATACATTTCAATCGCACTGACGCTGCTCAGCAGCTGCTCAGTGTTCCAGATGCGTATGCCGGACAAGGAGATGAAAGCGTATTTCCACAACCGGGACCTGGACGTAGAGATCGCGTATTACAAGACCAAGCATCGCAAGATGAGATATGCTTCCATTGGCAACGACTCACTTCCTACCGTGCTGCTGGTACACGGCGCTCCCTCAAGCATGCTCGACCTGCACGATATCATGACGGATAATGCCCTGCTTCAGAAAGCCAAAGTATATGCTGTCGACAGGCCGGGCTACGGGTTTTCGGGTTTTGGCAAGACAGAAACTTCGATCAAACGACAGGCCGCCCTCATCAAACCGCTGCTCGATAGTATACGCACTTCGAAATCACCGGTGGTGGTGATGGGCGTATCCTACGGTGGACCAGTCGCTGCAAGGCTGGCCCTGGACTATCCCGACCTGGTAGACGGGCTTGTACTGGGCGCCCCTGCCATCGCCCCCGGCGAGGAACGCACTTATTGGATCACGCACCTGATCAAGTATCCGCCGCTTCGCTGGTTGATGCCTGAGCCTTTTGTGGTCGCTACAGACGAAAAACTGGCGCACCGCGAAGAACTGGAGAAAATGTTGCCGCTCTGGGAGCACCTGCGCAAACCCATCATCTACGTGCAGGGCGAAGACGATAACCTCATCTATACTACGAACGCCGCCTTCCTGGAAAAAAAGGCCAAAAGGTCTCCTTTCCTGAAAATACTGATGATCCCCGGTCAGCCGCATTTCCTGGCTATCCCGCAAAAGGAAGTACTGGTAGCCAATATCATAGAGATGATCGATATGCTGAAAGGAGGCAGACTGATCGCAGGTGACCTGCCCGAAAAAGAGGCCAATCCGAAACAAAGTCACAACTGATCTGATTCTATCCCCGGTCTAAGGCTGATCGCAGGCAAGTTTCAACTGTCATTATTCTGGCAGAAAAGCCGCTTTTTGCCTACATTTGAAGGTCAAAAACAGCACCCAAGCAATGAGTATCGTTGAATTGAAAGTACCTGCAATAGGCGAATCCATCACAGAAGTGACGCTGTCTCAGTGGCTCAAAAAAGATGGAGAGTATGTAAATATCGACGAACCAATCTGTGAGTTCGAGTCCGACAAGGCCACACTTGAGTTCCCTTCCGAAGCTAGCGGAAAACTTATCTGGGTAGCCAAAGAGGGAGAAGATCTCGCAATCGGCGCACTTGTTGCAAAGGTCGACACCAGTGTACAAAAGCCGGCCGGGACCGATACCCCTAACCCGCCGGCCGGTGACACGGCCGACACTCCGGCTGCTCCCGTGTCCAATGACAGCTACGCTGCCGGGCACCCCTCACCTGCCGCCGCCAAATTGCTGAAGGACAACAATATTGAGGCTGCCGCCATCGAAGGATCCGGCCGCGACGGACGTATCACAAAAGAGGATGTCCTGAAAGCAGCCCAGCAACCTTCGGCGCCGGCCACAACAACGGTAGCGCCTGCCGCCAAAGCTGCCGACCCGCAGCGTGGGCAAGCGCAACATGAGGCTTTCAGCCGCACCGAACGCCGCGACAAACTGAGCAGGATGCGCCGGACGATAGCCAAGCGCCTGGTATCCGCCAAGAACAACACGGCTATGCTTACGACCTTCAACGAGGTCGATCTCACAGAGGTCATGGCGCTTCGCAGCAAAGTACAGGACCGGTTCGTAGAAAAATATGGCATCAAACTGGGCTTCATGTCCCTTTTTGCGAAGGCCTGCGCGCAGGTACTGCTTGAAATGCCTGAGGTCAATGCGATGATCGACGGAGACGATATCGTCTACCATGATTATGCAGATATATCCATTGCCATATCGACACCTACCGGGCTGGTCGTACCTCCCGTACACAACGTAGAATCGCTGGGCTTCCATGAAGTAGAGCGCCGGATAAAAGAACTGGCCGACAAAGCCAGAACAGGCAAACTATCGCTGGATGAAATGAGCGGAGGGACGTTCACTATCACCAACGGTGGTGTATTCGGCTCGATGATGAGTACACCGATACTCAATGAACCGCAGTCGGCTATCCTGGGCATGCATGCCATACAGGAACGCGCGATGGTGATAAACGGGGAGATCAGGATCAGGCCGATGATGTATGTAGCGCTGTCCTATGACCACCGTATCATCGATGGCAGCTCATCCGTGACTTTCCTCGTAAAGGTGAAAAAGCTGCTCGAAGATCCTGCGCTGCTGCTTATGGGACTCTGATCCACTGCCACGAAGAACTAGCCCTTCTCCCCGGGAGAAACCCTTACTTCACCGCACATACTGTTGTAGACCTGCAGTCTTGTGGCTGCCAGCCGTGAACCGCCTGGAACCTATATGTTATATGCGATCGTAGCGGGTAAGCTGATTGATGAGTTCTTCGCTGCGCTGCGCGTATGTATGGCTGTCGGACTCCCACAGCTCCTTGAGCAGCAGCTTGGCCAGGGTCCACTCTTCATTCTTGACATGTGCTAGCGCGAGATACCAGGTAGCAGGCTCATAGTACCTGCTGTCCTTGAGTCGTACCCTGGTAAGGGCCCGTATGGCTTCCTTGGTCTGTTCGGACTCCAGGTAGCAAAGACCTGACCAGAAGAGTGCTCTTTCGTCCGACTCATGCGTAACCAGGTAGCCGTTCCAGTTCTTCAGCGCCTCCTCGTAATCCTTCTGAACAGTAGCGCTCATCGCTGCAGCCAAGCGCCCGTCTTCATGGGCTACGGTCTCCATATCGATATTGCGCAGGTCGTTCCATTCCACGGATTCGTACAGTGTGAAATTCAGCTTGTACAGGTTTTTAGGATGTTCCTCTTTCCGGAAGAAAACAACGATCAGCAGTAAGAGTAAAGCACAGCCTGCAACCGTGATCAGGATGGACATTTTCCTGTCCGGTACAAATTGCTGCTGCTCCAGGGCCTGTTGAAAAGCGTCCATACGGATCGAATTGTTCAGCAGGTAGGTCTCCTCCTTGAGTATATCCAGTTCATTGGTCTGTATAGTGTTGACCAGCGCTGTACAGAAATGGCAGTCTACAAGATGATCCTCCAGTTGAAACCGTTCCTCGGACGCTATCTCTCCCTGGACGTATTTGCGCGCCTGAGGTATGGAAAGACATTTCAATGTCAGGTTGATTTCACCCATACGGCCGCGGATCAGGGTGTTTGTAGTTTATTGAGAAGTGCCTTGCGGCTGTTGTAAAGGCGGCTTTTGACCTTGTTCCTGGTCTCATTCAGCTTTTCAGCGATCTCTGCGTAGCTCTTGCGTTCGCGGTAAAACCACTCCAGCACAGACCTGTCGTCTTCCTGCAGTCTCGACAAAGACCGCACAAGCATATGTTTGTCATGCTCCCTGCCGCTATCAAAGAGAAGCTGTACAGTCAGCGGCTCCTGGGTCTGTGCTTCCACGGCCATGAGGTATTCCTTGGTAAGCTCGGAGGAACGCAATTGCTTCTCAACAGCCTCAAGGCATACTGTTCTGCACATAGAAAAGACGTAGTTGCGAAATACCCGGATCTCTGCGCTCAGCATGTTGGATACCAGGAGATCGACTACACGGGTACTGGCCTCGCGCGCCTCGTCGCGATTGCGCAGGATCTGGTAACAAAACGAGAAAACAAGATGTGTATAGCGCTCCAGCAACAGGCGCGCATAGCGCTGCAGACGCGTCTTTCTCAGCCTGTCCAGCAGCTCGGCGTCGCTCAGATCGCGATCGGCATTCCCCTCGTTAGATAACAAACTCCACGCCATTAAACATCTATTGTACCCGGAAAAACCAGTGAATGTTCTTTCTCCAGAGAAGCAGCGCTGGCTACTGATCAGGCTAACAAGGTCCTGACCCACCAGGTATGCAAAGAGATACAGGCAGCCCTGCCTCTTATACAAATTTACCCGGCAACCTGCAACCGGCAGGGCATCATCTCGCCGAGGACAGTAATAATTGATTTAACAGTCAGTTCTTTCGCTTGGAGCACCATGACCCTGAAAAGCGCTGTAAAACCGCCAGGCGGAAACACACAGAACACTATAATAAGTCGCAGAAAAATCATACCTTAGTAAGTTAGGCAGGCATAGATCCCGCTATCCTTGATGGTGGCAAACAGGTACTGTGCCCTGACAACCGGCACTCAACGAACCAGTACACCATGAAGTATTTTTATTTTTTTATCCTGATCTGTCCTATGGCCCTCCTTTCAGCACAGAAAAACTCGGAGCTCACCAATCCCTTCTTCCAGGCTTTCGCCACACCGTATGAAGCTCCCCCTTTCGACCTGATCCGTGAAGAGCATTTTCTTCCGGCGATCAAAGAAGGTATCCGCCTGCAGGCGGAGGCTATAGCAGCCATACGCAACCAGAAAGAAAAGCCGGGCTTTGCCAATACGATCGAGGCGCTCGAATCCAGCAGCCGTTTCCTGGACCGGGTCACTTCTGTCTTTTACAATCTGACCGGGGCCAATACCAATGCAAAACTCCAGGAGATAGCCAAAGAAGCTGCTCCGCTTCTGTCCGCCGCCCGCGACAATATCGTACTGGATGCTGCGCTGTTTGAACGGATCAAGACCGTGTATGACCAGCGAACCAGCCTGAACCTTGCGACAGAACAGCGCAAGCTGCTCGAGGATACATACAAGGGCTTTGTCCGGGGCGGCGCCAACCTCCCCGCCGCTCAGCAGGAAGAGATCCGCAAGATAAACCAGGAACTCTCCCTCCTCTCCCTCAGGTTTGGCGACAATATCCTGGCCGAAACGAACGAGTTCAAGCTCTTCATCAATTCACCTTCCAACCTTTCGGGCCTTCCCCAACCGATCATAGATGCGGCCGCTGCCGCCGCCGAAAAAGCAGGGGCAAAAGGGCAATGGCTCTTCACGCTTCACAACCCGAGCGTCATGCCTTTTCTCAGCTATGCCGACAACCGGGAACTGCGCAGGGAGATCATGCTTGCCTACCTCAACAGGGGCAACAACGATAATCAGTACGACAACAAAAAGATACTGAGCGATATCAGCAGTCTGCGGGCGCAAAAGGCGCGTATGCTCGGCTACCAGAACCATGCCGCATTCGTACTGGAAGAGAGTATGGCCGGAACGCCAGCCAAAGTGTACGAACTACTGGAGCAGCTCTGGTCGGCCACCCTTCCTATAGCTGAGAGAGAAGCTGCCGAACTGCAGGAAATGGTCTCCCGGAGCGGTGACACATTCGCCCTGCAGTCCTGGGACTGGCGCTATTATGCCGAGAAGCTGCGCAAAGAAAAGTACGACCTTGACGACGAAGCACTCCGGCCTTATTTCGAGATAGAGTCTGTAAAAAAGGGTATGTTCCAGGTAATCGAGCGCCTGTACGGCGTCAAATTCTCGCGCATCTCCAACGTACCGGTCTATCACGAAGAGGTAGAGGCCTATGCAGTCACCGAAGCCGACGGACGCAGTATCGGCTTGCTCTACATGGACCTTTTTCCCAGGGCAAGCAAAAGAGCCGGCGGCTGGATGAGCAGCTTCCGCAAGCAACACCGGGACGGGAGCAGGCAGATACAACCGATCATCACGATCGTGTGCAACTTCACGCGGCCGGCCGGAGATCAGCCCGCCCTGCTGACCACAGATGAAGTGAATACCCTGTACCATGAGGTAGGTCATGCGCTCCACGGCCTGCTTTCCAATGTGACCTATTCCCGGTTGTCGGGCACATCCGTACCCCGCGACTTTGTCGAATTGCCTTCACAGATCATGGAAAACTGGGCTATGGACCCGGCCTGGCTCAAGGAATATGCCCGGCACTACCAGACAGGAGAAGTCATACCGGACGAGCTCATCAACCGCATGAAAGAGAGTCGCCATTTCAATACCGGCTTCACATCGGCAGAATACCTGGCCGCTTCATTCCTGGATATGGCGTATCATACAGCCGACTCCGAAACGGATATGAACGCAGCCACCGTCGAACAACGCGTAGCTACCCGGCTCTCTCTGCCAGCCCAGATCCCCTACCGCTACAGAAGCACCTACTTCAATCATATCTTCGGAGGCGGTTACGCTGCAGGCTACTACAGCTATATATGGTCAGAAGTACTGGATGCGGATGCATATGCCGCCTTCCAGGAGCAGGGACTTTTCGACAGGGAGCTGTCTTCAAAGTTCCGGAAGTTCATCCTTGAGACAGGAGGCTCCCAGGATCCTATGGAACTGTACAAACAATTCAGGGGGCGCGAGCCGGAGATAGGTCCGCTGCTCGAGCGACGGGGACTTGTGAAGCCCTGATATCCGTATGAGGGCGCCCGGCACAGCCGGGCCCTGCTGATCTAACTGAACCAACCTGCTTCATTCCTATGTGGAAAGCATATCTCTGTGTATTCATCGGCGGCGGCGCAGGCAGTATGTTGCGGTTTGCGCTGAGCAGGATACCGTATGCGGGACATTGGCCCATGGGGACATGGATCGCCAATGTGACCGGATGCCTGTTGATCGGGATACTGATCGGCAGACTTTCCGGCCAGGGAGATACCGACCAGATTCTCAGGTGGGGACTGGTTTCAGGGTTTTGCGGCGGGTACACGACATTTTCCGCTTTCAGTGCCGAGAACGTGACGTTGATCACACAAGGTCACTAGGGTACAGCTCTGGCTTATACACTCGGCAGTGTACTCATCGGCATAGCGGCAGTGTGGGCAGGTCTGTGGATTGCCGGAAAGATATTCTGACTTACCAGAGGGTGCCTTCGATCAGGAAAACCGGCCACTAGGTTGCCGGATATCATCAAAAGTCTCTCAATCAAGGCTGTGACTTCCTGGCCTGGAGCCACTTGCTCAGTATATCGCAGCCGCCGAATTGCGGGTCGATCTCGACATAGGTAGACTCTGCCTTCTCTTTGACCCAGTCGTTGAGATAGGTCGCTTTCTTCTGCTCGATCGCTGCAGCCTTTATCTTGGAAAAGTCCTGCTGCAGATTGGCCTTGTGCGGCGGAGTACGTGAGTTCAACTGCACCAGCCTGAACGCCTTGCTGCCGTCTTCTTTCTCAAAGGGTATCGGCGCTGTGACGCCATTGGCCTTCAGCGAATCAATGGCAAAATAGATATCCGGCTCCAGGTCCGCTACTTCAAAGAATGTGTTGCCGGATTTGGGATTGACCATGCGCCCACCGTTGTTGTAGCTCTGTGCATTCTTGTCCGAGAACCTCTTGACAGCACTCTCGAAACTGAGCTCTCTGCGCAGAATGACCTGCCTGACCGAGTCCAGACGGGCTTCTGTCTGTGCGATATCCTGGTCCGTGATCCGCGGTTTGATAAGGATATGCCGTGTATTGAAGTTGTTGCCGCGCCTGCGCTGCATCTGGATCAGGTGAAAGCCGAAAGGCGATTCCACGATCGGCGATAGTTCTCCTTCGTCGAGCTTATAGGCGGCTTCTTCAAACTCCTGGACAAAAGCGCCCCGCTTCTGCCAGCCCAGGTCGCCGCCTGCGCGGGCGGAACCGGGATCATCGGAAAAGTTCTTGGCGAGCGTCGCAAAGTCTTCTCCGTCAACGACCCGCTGCCTGAGTTTTTCCAGCTTTTCGATCGCCGCTTTCTTTTCTACATCATTCACCTGGGGGATAAAGACGATCTCACTGATCTCGACTTCCGAATTGAAATAGGGAAGGCTGTCGTAAGGTATCCGGTCGAAGAATTCCTTGACCTCCACCGGTGTGATCTTGATATCGCTCAGTATCTTGCCCTGCATACGCTCCGTGAGCATCTGGTTGCGCAGGTCTTCCCGCATCTCTTCTTTTACGGCCGACACCGTTTTGCCATAATACTCTTCGAAGAAGCTGACATCTCCGTTCATCATCAGCAGGATCTCGTCCACCCGGCGGTTCATCTGCTGGTCAACTTCGGCATCGTCAATGATGATCAAAGTATCGAGCCTTGCTTCATGTGCAAGCAGCGCTTTCAGCATCAGGTTGTCCAGTATGGTACACCTGGCCCCCTCCGGCACTTTCCCGGAGTTGGCTTTCTGATAGGCATGGTATTCTTCCACGTCCGACCACAGGATCACCTCGCTGCCGATCTGTGCTACCACCTTGTCGAGTATGGTGCTCTGCTGGGCCTGTACCGCAGAAGCGCCTGCGAGACACAGCAGAAAAAAAACAAAGTTCCAGGATCTCATCATGCCTTCAAGCGTTTGTGGTGTAAATCGGACGACGACAAAGTTAGTTGCTGTAAACCTTAACGTTGTTGCCCGTACTTTCTTTTTCGTAAAGAGTTTCTTTTAGTTCCTCCAGCAGCCTGAGCTTACGCTGGTGCAGGATATACTTTTCCGCCTGCTCGGCGACAAAGGACAGCGGAGCTGTCTCCTTATCAGATACAGACTCGAATATCTTGAGGTAGTAGCTATAGGTATTGTCGTTGAATACATACTCCCGGTTGTACCTGATCACGCTTTCGTTGATCGCTCCTGCCGGAAGCACGGCTTTGATCTGATCCAGTTTCAGCCATTTTTTTTCAGCGAAATGGCACATCTCTCCATGTTCGCGACACACTCTCTGCAAGTACCGCAGATCCATCTTATTGGTACTCAACCAGTTCTTACGCACAAAATCCCGATCGCGCGTACTCATGTCATTGCGCAGCTTGAGTACACGGCTCCGGACGATGGTTGTCTCCAACTGATACTGTTGTTTGTTGGCCTCGTAGTACTGTTGTACCTCCTGTTCTGAAACGATCGTGTCCAGGTGCTGTTCGACAAACCACTTTTCGTAATTGGAGATAATGAGCGTAGAGCGATAGTCCCGTACGAGCCTGTCCAGCTCCAGGTCTTGTGGCAGTTTTTTTTCCGCTTCCACCAGGAGCAGGTTTTCGCGGATCCACTTCTCGATATAAGCGCGGGCGATCCCGGTACTATCCCTCTCCGAAGCGCCATCGGGTATAAATCCCTGCAACTCCGACAGATACAGTTTTTTGTGATAGGCCTCCGCGAGCAACCGATCGTCCTTGCCAACGATGCCGGTCCTGATCCTGTCACAGGAGGAAAAAAACAACAGCGATCCCACTGCCAGCAACAGGCAGAACGGGATCCGGGGCAGAGGGCCGGTATATGATCGCTTGCTAAAACACGGATACATACAAAAAGGCCGGACCTGCCGGGTTATCCGACAGGTCCGGCGTTTACCTGGCGATATTATCTGTTGTTGCCGGTCTTGGTCATTGCATTCAGCACCGGCTGATTGACCTCGACCTTGTACATGCTTCTCAGTGAGCTCACCCATTCCTTTTCCAGGTGATCCTGGTAGTCCGCAATGATATATCCGCGGGCTTCAGAGAGGGATTTGGGGGTAGGCTCCATGATCTCCTCCACCTTGCTGAAGGTGAACTGTTTCTTTTCCGTCTCCGGCTGCAGACTAGTGATATAGCCTTCCTGCCAGGGCAGTCCTCCCATTTGGTCCGCAGCGGATTTCTCATAGTATTTCACCTGCGCATTCAGGATAGTCGAGTTCTTTTTATTGAACTTTTTGAGGGTCTTTTCCATAGACTTACCCGTAGCATACTTATGCACTTTAGCGGCCAGTTTGGCGTCTTCGCTCTGCAGTCTGTACTCTACGACCTTCGCCCGGGTATCCCACATATACTTGTTGCGGTGCTTGTTGTGGTAGGCCTCCAGGCCGGCAGCGTCCTGGGAAGCCTTGTCCCATACCAGCATCTTGGTTGCTTCAAAGAGCAGGATACCTTCCTCATACTCACGCATCAGCGCCTTGAATTCCGGGTATTTTTTTTCCAGCTTGGTCTCTTCGTATTTGATGCAGCTCTCATTGACAAAGTCATGGTAGAGCGTAGCAGCCACCTCCATCACATTGGTATCCCTGGCCATCTGCAGGCGCTTGCGCTGGTTGCGCAGCAGGAACTCGGAGAAGTCGGCAGTCGTCATCCTGAAGTTGTCTCCAAGGCTGAAGAGAAACCCAGGCTGAACATCTTCCGCGGGTTTCCACTTATAGGAAAGAAACTCTGCATCAAGCGTCTTGTAATAGGCCTGGACCTGAGCGGCGTTCTCTGTGAAACGCCCGTCCGATTTGATACGGTCGATCATCTGGTGCTTGGCCAGCTCAAAGCGGCTATCCTGGGTGATCTGGCTCTGAACCCTGGTCCGTATCTTGCTTAACGGCTCAAGATCCTTGCGGCTCAGGCGCTTGATGATGTGCCAGCCGAGGCGCGTGCGTACCGGCTCGGAAAAGTCTCCGTCTTTGGCCAGGCCGAAAGCTGCGTCTTCAAAGCTATGTTCGTAGCGGTTGATACCGAAAAAACCGAGATATCCTCCCTTGGCGGCAGTGATCCTGTCTTCTGAAAATGATGTGACTACTTCCTCAAAGGTTTTGCCGGAGCGCAATGCCGAGTAGGCGTCACGGATCTTCTTCTCCGCTTCTGCACCGCGTACATTTTCCGGGTCGCGTACCAGCACATGCGCTACCTCAACTTCTCCCCTGGCCGGGCGCTCACTCTGCACCTTGACGATGTGTATACCCATCGGTGAGTAGACGAGTTCAGGGTAGACCTGCCCTACAGGAGTGGTATATATCGCATTTTCCAGCGCATAGAAGCCCTGGGGCAGCATCGAGGTCATAAACCCTATATTGCCGGCGTTCTCCATCACGGAGGGGTCCTCCGACTGGCCCTTGGCCATGCGGCTGAAGTCTCCTCCTTTCTTCAGCATTTCCAGGATGCGCTGGGCTCTGTCCAGCACGACAGCCGAATCTTCGGCGGTAGCATGGGGCTTTATCTTCAACAGGATATGATATACCTCTCTTTCGACAGCCATGCGCTGATAGACCTCGGCGATCAACTTGTCCGTCACCTCCCTGTCCACCAGGTAAGTATCCGCCAGCTGACGCCTGTAGCCTTCGAGCTCGCGGGCCAGCGTAGCGATGGTGTCCATCTTCATATCCTTGGCACGCTGCACCTTGAGCTTGAACTTGATGTAGAGATCCAGGTATTCCTCCAGGGACGCCTTGGAATAGTCGGCCTGCTGACCATTGGTCTTCTTGTAGATATAGTCGAACTCGGAGACATGCACAGGTTTGCCCTGAACACTGAATAAAACAGGGTCGGCGGCTTCCTGAGCTTTGGCGACTGCAAGACTGAGTACCATAATGCAGGAGAAGACGCTCCACTTGATGATATTCATGCAAACTGGAATTGAAGTGATGAAATGTGAAATGAGCAGCAAAAATAGCTAAAAAAGAATTCGTTTGAGTAACGGTTCTTCCCCGATTAAAGTATACATCAGGGTTTCACCCCTGTCTGGTATAAATCCTGTTGACACGTTCGGCTATCCGGGACAACAGCTCATAGGGACTGGATCCCGTAGTCGAAGCCAATACGGATATAGGGTGTTGCGGGCCGAAGAGTATGACCTCATCTCCTTCGCGCATATCGGGTATATCCGATACGTCAATCATGGACATATCCATACACACACGTCCTACCACCGGGGCGAGCCTGCCGCCAAACCACACGGCATATCCGCTATTGCCCGCCGAACGCAACAATCCATCGGCATACCCGATCGTGATCGTCGCGATCCGCGAAGGCCGGCCTGCAGCCCACGTGCGACTATAACCTACCGTCTGTCCTGGCGAGAGAGTCCGTATCTGGGATACGACCGCCTTGAGCGTATGCACGGGATAGAGGGATGCATCGAGTCCTTTCACCGGATCTACGCCATACATCCCGATACCTATACGCACCATCTCGTACTGGCGATCCGGAAAACGCAGGATACCCGCAGAGTTGAGCGCGTGCCGCCAGGGCTGATAACCAAGTACCTGCTGCAGCCGGTCGTTCATCGCATCAAACCGCGCAAACTGCGTTGCAGAGAACTCATCTTCTTCCGGGTCTTCAGAAGCGGCCAGGTGGGTAAAGACCGATGCCACCTGCCAGCGGCGCCCGGCCGCGAGAAAAGCGGTCAGGTCATCCAGGCTCTGCTCGTCAAATCCAAGCCGGGACATCCCTGTATCCAGCTTCAGGTGCAGACGCAACCTGGTCGTATCTACCGTAGAAGCAGCGAGCGCTTCCAGTTGCCGCATCGAAAAGACCTCCGGTTCAAGCCGGTACCGGATCATATCCGCTATATCCGGCTCTTCTGCGTTGAGGACAAGGATAGGCAACTGCAGCCCGGCTTCCCGCAACTGTACACCTTCGTCGGGATAAGCCACACCGATATAATCGGCCTGCATCTCCTCGAACAACCGGCCCAGCTCGGCCGCTCCGCTGCCATACGCGAAGGCCTTGAGCATGACCAGGACTTTTACGCCCGGCCTGATACGCCTGGCGTACGCAGCCACGTTATGGGTCAGCGCTTCCAGGTTGATCTCGAGCGTAGTCCGGTGCTTCTGAGCGTACAGGAGGCGGGCTATCCGCTCCAGAGCAAATGAGCGGGCGCCTTTTACCAGGACCGCTTCTCCCCTGAAAGCCACAGGCTCTACGGTTGCTGCCAGAGACGGTGTATCAAGATATGCCTCATGCCGGACATCTCCGGGCAGGCTACCCTGCAACTCCCTGAGTCTCGGCCCGACAGTGATCAGCTTCCGGATCCTGTACCTGCTCAATAGCTCTCCTACTACCGACCACCACTGACCCGGATCCTGGTTGACCTGCTCAAAGTCGGACAGGATCAATGTCCTGGGCCGGTCCCCGCTCTGCTGCTGCAGAAAAGACAGCGCCGCCTGAAGTGATTCGAGGTCGTTGGAGTACGCATCGTTGATGATTACGGACTGATATTGTCCCTTCTTGAGCTCAAGTCTGAGCGGCAGGTGGCTGAGCCTGGACAGCGCCTGGTTGATCGCCTCTTCTTCATATCCGGCGTCTACCAGGTATGCGATACAATGAAGCACGTTTTCTATATCGATATCCTGGCTGAACGGAAGCTCCAGGCGCCAGTCACGCCCGAGGCAGCGACAGCGCAGTATGGTACTGTCTGGCCTGACCTTCCGTATATCCTGTACGAAGAGAAATGCATCCTCTCTCTCCCGGCTCCAATCCCTTGGGAAGGGAATTTGCAGGGCAGCGACACCAGCTGCTATCTGCGGATCATCGCTGCAATAGAAGAGCTTCTGCACATGAGTGAAGAGCTTCAGCTTTTCGCGCAGCTTCTCGTCACGCGAAGCAAAGCCGGCATCATGTGCTGTACCGAGATTGAGAAAGAAACCGGTATCACACCGGATGATGGCCGACAACAGCTCCATCTCTCCGACGCGTGAGATACCCGCCTCAAATATCGCCAGTTCATGTTCCGGCG
Organism: uncultured Saprospiraceae bacterium; assembly: GCA_964537925.1. GTDB lineage: Bacteria > Bacteroidota > Bacteroidia > Chitinophagales > Saprospiraceae > SLDF01. The sequence continues at coordinate 38,277 of CAZICV010000007.1, forward strand.
CCATCTGCCAGACACTGAGAGGGACCCCGATCTGCGAATTGAAACTACCGGGACTGCGAACGATAAGACGCTCAGACCTCAGCAACTGGAAAAGCCACTCCTTGACGATTGTCTTCCCGTTGGAGCCGGTAATACCTATGACCGGAATATCGAACTGAGTACGATGCCAGGCCGCAAGCGCCTGTAATGCATGGAGGGGATCTTGCGCAACGACAAACCATGCTTCCGGAAAGCCGGACAGATCAAACGCTTCACTGACGACAAAACAACGCAACCCCGACTCATAAAGCTTCCCCACGAAAAGATGCCCGTCCCGACGCTCGCCACGGAGAGCAAAGAAAACAGAGTTGGCCGGAAACAAGAGTTGCCTGCTGTCGGTCAGCAGGTACCTGATCTGCGGCTCGGCGGCCGTACCTTCCCGAAGCCTCTGCCCGCAAATAGCGGCGATCGAACGCGCTGTATATACGAGTGCCGACATAGTTGCCTTTTATCGTACGTCGAAGCCGATGTCCTTCCTGTAATACTTATTGGCAAACGCCACCTTATCTACCGTATTGAGGGCGGACTCCCTGGCCGCTTCCACGCTGCGGGCCAGCGACGTCACTGCCATTACCCGGCCACCGTTGGTCACTACCTGGCCGGTATCTGCCACAAGCAGCGTACCCGCATGGAAGAGATAAGTGTCCTCAGCCGACCCGGGCGATGTGATGCCATGCCCCCTGGAATAGTCGCCCGGGTAGCCTTCAGAGCAGAGCATGACTGCACAAGCGGCTTCAGGCGTCTCCCGGATGACAGCCTCGGACAGTCGTCCATCCCGCAACAGGAGGAAAAGCTCCAGCAGGTCATTCTCAAGACGCGGTATCACCACCTCTGTCTCAGGATCGCCCAGGCGTACATTATACTCTATCACATACGGCTCGCCCTCCACTTCTATCAGTCCGAAAAAGATAAAGCCCTTATAAGTCATATCTCTCGCTCCGATACCGCGGACGGTGGGTTCGATAATACGCTCCCGGACTTTCTGCATCAATGCCTCGCCGGCAAAAGAAACCGGGGATACAGCGCCCATGCCGCCTGTATTGGGGCCTGTATCTCCTTCACCGACCCGTTTGTAATCCTTGGCTACCGGCAGCAGCTTCCAGGCTTCTCCGTCTGTAAGTACGAATACCGAGAACTCCCGGCCCTTGAGGAAACGCTCGATGACCACGGTTTCAGAAGCAGCACCGAACCTTCCGTCGAGCATCTCCTCCAGCTCGGAGTTTGCCGTATCCAGGTCATCACAGATCACCACACCTTTGCCAGCGGCAAGCCCGTCCGCCTTAAGGACATAGGGGCCCGGTACAGCGGCGAGAAAAGCCCTGGCTTCCTCCAGTTGTTTGCGGGTAAAACTGCGGTAATCCGCCGTCGGGATGCCATACTCTGCCATGAAGGCCTTGGCAAAGTCCTTGCTTCCCTCCAGCCTGGCAGCAGCGGCCGACGGGCCCACCACAAATACATCTTCCCGCCCGTCAAAATAGTCATACACTCCTTTGACCAGCGGATCCTCGGGTCCTACGACGATCAACCCGATCTGCTCTGACTGCACCAGTCTATCGATCCCCTCAAAATCATCGGCCGCCAGCGCCACATTGGTACCGCACAAGGCCGTGCCGGCATTGCCTGGAGCTATGAAAAGCCGGGTACACCGTGGACTTGATGATAGCTTCCAGGCCAGCGTATGTTCACGCCCGCCGCTACCCAATAATAATACATGCATATCTCTGCCGGATTTGATGTTACCCGGCAAAGATAGAAGACTGGCGCGATACTCAACTACAAGATACCCCCGAGTGGTCCCCTGTCTGAGCCCAGCCGCTGTTGCCGCGATGTGGACAAAAAACTTACGTATTACAATAATTTATATTTATATGTCTGCCGGCACAGAATATCAGTCAAATAACACTACTTTTGCCATCATTTCATCCACTCAGACCCATGATCGGATACATCCGGGGTAAACTGACCCTCAAACTGCCTACGCATGTCTACCTGGAGACACAGGGAGTAGGCTATCACATACATATCACACTACAGACATACGGACGGATCGAGCACCTGGAGGAGGTGTGCCTGTATACCGTACTGATCGTACGGGAAGACAGCCATACCCTTTATGGCTTCTTCAGCGAAGAAGAAAAACAGGTCTTCCAGCACCTCCTTTCGGTATCGGGAGTAGGGAGCAACACAGCACGGATCATCCTGTCTACACTCAGCGTAGAGGATATCCGCCACGCCATACTTACCGATCATCCCGAGGCATTCAGATCCGTAAAAGGAGTGGGGCCAAAGACGGCCAAACAGATCATCCTGGATCTCAAGGACAAGATGCTCAAAACCCAGGACGGAGCTCCCGAAATTTTGAACAGAAGGGACAATACGGTCAGGGAGGAGGCGTTATCTGCGCTAGTTGCGCTGGGCTTCGTAAGACAAAAAGCAGCTGTCGTGCTGGCCCGGCTGGAAAAAGATCACCCTGAATATACTTCCGTCGAGCAACTCATCAAAGCGGCGCTTGGCCAGCTTGCTTCCTGACGCGGGCTTGGATTTCCCGAAGCCTGCAATAGAATAATGTGAAAACAACGCGGAAAAACGAAAAACAGCAGATCTGGATGTAATAGGGCAAAAGTGTCCAAAAGCTCCGTTTTTCAAGGGGATGAAGTTGAAATAAGCTTATTTTCGCGCCCGGAAATGTTAATATTTTTAACACGAATCAATACGAATCATCATCCTTCGTTTTGGAGAGCGTGTACGAAGAAAGGGTCTTTGGTGGTTGATTCAAGGTTTTTATGAAGCGGACTTTTTTACTGACATCTCTATACTTTGTCTTAGGACTATCCTATGCAGCCATCTCCTGGATTGATTCAGGGGTGTACCGCAGTGCTTCCGACGCACCGGATAGCGGCCCGCAGGGAGTCGCCGAGGAGGATACGACGCCTTCCAAAGACAGGACCGGGGACTTCATCAATGATCCGGGTCGCAATCCATATGACCTGCGCGACCCATCCATCATAGAGAAAGATGTGGAGTATGACCCGGAATCAGGTCTGTACCTGATCCGTGAGCGCATCGGCAATGACTTCTACAGGGCGCCCACCTATATGACCTTCGAAGAGTATATGGACTGGAAGGCGGCCAGGCAACAACGCGATTACTTTGCCCGTATGGCGGGCCTGAGCGGCACTGAAGGTGGTTTCAAACGCGACCCCATCGGCAAGGTCGATGTATCCCGGAGCCTTGTAGACCGCCTGTTTGGCGGCTCCAACGTAGAGATCAAGCCGCAGGGAAACATCGATGTGATCCTGGGCGTCAACTACCAGAAGCTGGACGACCCCCGGCTGCTCCTGCGCCAGCAGCGCAATACGGTCTTCAATTTTGATATGGCGATCAATATGAGTGTCGCCGGCCAGATCGGTAAAAAACTCAAACTGAATGCGGCCTACAACACACAGGCTTCATTCGACTTTGACAACCAGATGCGCCTGGAGTATGACAGCGAGTCATTCAGCGAAGACGAGATCATCAAAAAGATAGAAGCGGGTAATGTAAGCCTGCCGCTCAAAAGCAACCTGATCCAGGGAGCGCAAAGCCTCTTCGGTATCAAGACCGAAATGCAGTTTGGACGACTGCGCCTCACAGCCATCGCTTCACAACAGCGTTCTCAGCAGAAAAACCTGCAGATCCAGGGTGGAGCGCAGCAGCAGTTCTTCTCGGTAAGGGCCGACGAGTACGATGAAAACAGGCATTTCTTCCTGTCTCACTTCAACCGCGAGACCTTTGAGCCTGCCCTGGACGCACTGCCCCAGATCAAGAGTCTTTTCAAGATCAACAGGATCGACGTCTATATCACCAATGAGCGCAACCAGACCGAAGGTGTTCGGGATATCGTGGCGCTGGCTGACCTCGGGGAACTCACGCGCAATACGAATCCCAACATACAGGCGGGACCGGGTGCATCGATCAGGGATATCTCAGGCAACTACCCGCTCCCCAGCAATTCGGTCAATACCCTGTACCAGACCCTGCTCGAGAATCCACAATCCCGTTTTCTCGATCAGACAGTACGCTTCCTGCAGTCGCCGCCATATAATATGGAGCAATCCAAAGACTTTGAAAAAGTACGGGCCCGCAAACTGCTTCCCAGCGAGTACACTGTCAACCTGGAGCTGGGTACCATCTCACTCGGTACCACCCTGCGTCCCGACCAGGTACTCGGTGTGGCTTACGAATACGTCTACAACGGCCAGACTTACCAGGTCGGAGAGTTTGACAACGAAGTACCCAACGCGCAGTCGGATACCCTGGGGGTCATCTTTGTCCGGATGCTGAAGTCCACTACTCCCCGTGTGGATGTGCCCAACTGGGACCTGATGATGAAGAACGTGTACAACATCAACGCCTACCAGGTAGCGCCGGAGGACTTCAGACTGGATATCTTCTACGAAGATCCGGGAGGAGGGGAAAAAAGGTTCCTGCCCAGCTCCAACCTGTCCAGTATCCCGCTGATCCGCATATTCAACCTGGACAATGTCAACCCCAACGGAGACCCGGGCCCGGACGGTGTATTTGACTTCATACCTGGTGTCACGATCAACCCGCGCAACGGGCGTATCATGTTCCCCGTACTCGAGCCTTTCGGCTCTTCGCTGGCAGACCAGATCGACGATCCCAACCAGCGCAGCCGCTATGTATACCAGATGCTCTATGACTCGACGGTAACCAGGGCGCGCGAATACCCGGAACTCAACCGCTATACGATACGAGGCAGCTACAAGTCCAGTGTCTCGGCCGAGATATCGCTCGGGGCCTTCAACATCCCCAAAGGATCCGTGAGGGTCACCGGCGGAGCAGAGCCCCTGGTGGAGGGTGTTGACTATGAGATCGACTACAACCTGGGCCGGGTGCGTATCCTCAATGACAAGTACCTCCAACCCGGCAACAAGGTCAATGTCTCCTTCGAAGACAACGCACTCTTCAGCTTTCAGCAGAAGACTATGCTCGGTCTGCGGGCAGAATACGAGGTGAGCAAGAAGCTCAATATCGGCGGTACTTATATGCACCTTTTCGAGCGTCCTTTCACACAGAAAGTCAACCTCGGTGAGGACCCCATCAACAACCGCATACTGGGCCTCGACCTCAACTACAGCGACGATGCTCCCTGGCTCACCCGCCTTGTGGACAGGTTGCCCTTCTACTCTACCAAAGAGATGTCCAAGATCAGCTTCGCCGCCGAAGCAGCCACGCTGCAGCCGGGACATAGCCGGGCGATCAACCAGGACGGGGCGGGCGCTGTGTACCTGGACGACTTCGAAGGCACGATCAGCCGTATAGACCTGCGTACGCCGGCCAACCAGTGGTTTATCTCGAGCGTACCCCAGTATGTGGTACGCAACGGTGTACGTATGTTCCCCGAGTCCGAACTGATCAATGACCGCAGGGGAGGGGTCAACCGGGCACTGCTCAACTGGTACCGGGTAGATAACGCCGTGCGTAGCCCCGACGATCAGAACGACGCCTATGCAAAGCCTGTCAACCTGCAGGAGATATTCCAGAATGCTTCGGTCAATCCAGGTCTGAATAACGTGATCCAGGTCTTCGATATGACCTACTATCCCAATGAACGCGGCCCTTATAACTTCGATATGGGCAATGGCGGTACGCCCTATTCTGCTGGTCTGGATGCCAACGGAAATCTCCTGGAGCCTCAATCCCGGTGGGCGGGTATCACCCGGGCGCTGACCACCAACGATTTCGAGGCGGCCAATATCGAGTACATCGAGTTCTGGATGCTTAACCCCTTTATGACCAAGCGGGATGGAACACCGGTCAGTGGTCCGGGACACATCACCATCAACCTCGGCAATGTATCCGAAGATATCCTGCGCGACTCTCGCCTTTTCTTTGAAAACGGTATGCCGGGCCCTGATGCCGCCACAGCGGTACGGGTAGATACGACCATGTGGGGGCGTATCCCCCGCGCGACACAGATCACCCGTACATTCGGCCGTGACGAGGAGCGCCAGGTACAGGACCTCGGGCTCGACGGGCTCGACGACCAGGGTGAGCGCCTGCTCTATGCGGACTTTATCAACAGTCTCTCGGGCATCACCAGCGCTGCCAGAGACAGGATCATGGCCGACCCGGCCAACGACAACTTCGTGCACTTCCTGGACAACCGCTTCAATAATACGGACGGCGTATTTGACCGCTATAAAAGATTCAATAACCAGCAGGCCAACTCTCAGACCACCGAGGCCAATACCAACAGCATCAACAGTGCCACCAACATCCCGGACAGCGAAGACATCAACGGCGACAATACGCTCAACGAGACAGAATCCTACTACGAGTACCTGATACCGATCGAGCCGGACGGCAGGGGTGGTCTCAAGATTAATGAGTTCATCACGGATACGATCTTCGCGGCCAGCTCTGGCACCTGGTACCGCTTCAAGGTGCCTATCGAGCAATACACCCGTGCAGTCAACGATATCCAGGACTTCAGGTCCATCCGTTTTATGCGGATGTACATGGACGGCTTTGACGAGCGGGTCACTTTCCGTTTCGCCCGCTTCGAGCTGGTCCGCAACCAGTGGCGCCGCTATCGCAGGGATCTGAAAGAGCCCGGAGTTACTTTCCCCGGAGGAGACGATGAGAATATCTACTTCGACCTGGCCGCAGTCAACTACGAAGAGAACAACGGCAAGCTCCCGTTCAACTATGTGATCCCTCCCGGTATCGTCCGTGAGCAATCACTGGGTGCGTTCCCCGATGTGCTCCAGAACGAGCAGTCACTGGCCTTCAACGTCTGCGACTTGCCGGACGGACAGGCGGTAGGTGCGTATCGTATCCTCAACTACGACATGCGTCTCTTCGAACGCCTCAAGATGTTTGTACACGCGGAGTCGAAAGAGCTCAATCCTATCCCGACCGGCAAAGTGAGCCTCTTCATGCGCCTGGGTAGCGACTTCACCAACAACTACTACGAGTACGAGATCCCGCTGACTATGTCGGATCCGGCGGGTGGCATACGCGATCCTCAGAATATCTGGCTCAAGGAAAATGAGCTTGACTTTTCGCTGGAATTGTTCCGGCAGCTCAAGATCGACCGCAACAACAGCAGTATCCCGCTCACGGAGATCTATGAGCAGGCCGACCCTGAAAAGCCGGCCAACAGGGTCAAAGTCATTGGCAATCCGAACCTGGGACTCGTCAAAGGCGTCATGATCGGCATACGCAACACCGGCGGAGACCGCCAGGCACGTTGCTTCGAGGTCTGGGTCAATGAACTCCGTGTCAACGGTTTCGACGAAAAGGGCGGAGTCGCGGCTTTGGCCAGGCTCAACCTGCAGCTCGCAGACCTGGGTACAGTCGGTGTATCGGGCAACTACAGTTCGATCGGCTTCGGTGCACTGGATCAGCGCCTCGCACAACGGAGCCGGGAGCAGGTCGTACAGTACGATATCACAGCCAATATCGAGCTCGGGAAGTTTTTCAGCGAGACCAGTGGCATCCGCATCCCCTTCTACGCGCAGTACAGCAATACGGTCCGATCGCCACAGTTTGACCCGTACGACCTCGATATCGAACTGAAGGACAAGCTCAACGAAGCCCCCAGCCGCGAAGTAAGGGATTCTATCCGCAACCAGGCGATCGATTATACGGCGCTAAAGACGTATAGCTTTACCAATGTGCGCAAGGAGCGCTCCAAACAGGCCGGCACACCCATGCCCTGGAATATCGAAAACTTCAGCGCCAGCTATTCCTATGCCAACACAGTGCATCGCGACCCCATCATCGAACTGGATAATCTCGACCAATACAGGGGCAGCCTTGACTACAACTTCACACGCAAGGTCAATTATATCCAGCCTTTCAAGAAACTGGTCAAAAAAGACAAGTACCTGAAGTTTATCACCGACTTCAATTTCAACCCGCTGCCCAACAGTTTTGCCATGAACAACATGATGGACCGGCAAAACCAGCGCAGGCATTTCCGCTTTTCGGATCCGAACTACAGCTTCTGGGTCAACAAACGCTTCCTCTGGAACAGGAACTACAATATGCAGTGGGACCTCACGCGCTCGCTGAAACTGACCTTCAACGCGGCGACCAACGCGATCATCGACGAGATACCTGAAATCGGGCCCGACGGGTTGCGCAATGACGATTACAGCCCGGCGCTCAACCGCCAGGTCATCCTGGATAATATCCGCAACTTCGGCCGGACGAAGAACTACACGCACAATGTCAACGTGAACTATACCGTTCCGCTCAAAAACTTTCCTTTCCTCGACTTTGTCACATTGCGTGCCAATGCCACTGCCACCTACGGCTGGAATCGCGCTGCGCTGCAGCAGGAATATCTCGGCAACGTCATCCAGAACAGCCAGACCAGGGGAGCCAATGCGGATTTCAGCTTCGACCGGCTCTATGCAAAGTCCAAATACCTGCAAAAGATAGAGGGCGCACCCAGCGGTGCAGGCAGATCATCCTCTGTACCGGCGGTAGGCAATCGTTTCTCGCAGAAGGGAGCGCCGCCTGACAAACCGGGCGCAGCGCCCGATTCCAAACCAGGCGCCCAGGAAGACGACAAGAAAAAAGCCAAACAAGACGGCCCTTCCCTGGCAGAGAAGATCCTGATCAGACCACTGCTCAGCCTACGCAAAGCCCGCCTGAACTATACACAAAACCACAGCTCCATCGTACCGGGCTTCACGCCTTCGCCCAACCTGCTCGGGCTGGGCGAAAACTGGACTGCTCCCGGATGGCGCTATGTGATCGGTATGCAGCCGACAGATGCCGACCTGGACCAGTACGCCCGCAACCGGTGGATCACAGATACGCTCATGCTCAACCAGCAGGTGCTGCGCAACGTGACGGATATGATCGACGGACGGGTGACACTCGAGCCCTTCCGCGACTTCAAGATCGATATCGATATGAGCCGTTCGCGGACATTTAACAACACACAGTTTCTCAAGGATACTGTAGGAGATGGCATCTATGACGTAAACAGGATGAACTTCCGGGAGATAGGCTCCTATACGGTGTCTTTCTTCTCGCTCAACACCCTGTTTAACAATGATTATAACGGCCTCTTCCGCGCCTATGAACAGATACGCCCGCAGATCTCACAACGTGTACGCAACGAGCGGGGACTACCGGCGGGAGACCACGACAAGGACGGCAGCGACTATGCGCTCGGGCTCGGCAGATTCCAGCAGGATGTACTCATCCCGGCCTTCCTGGCAGCGTACACAAAAACCCCGGCCAGCGAGGTCGGTCTCGATGTCTTCAAGACCATACCCCGTCCCAACTGGAATATCAGCTACGATGGTCTGTCCAAGATAAAACTGTTCCAGACGTTGTTCTCAAGCGTGCGGATCAGCCATGTGTACAAGAGTACGCTGACCGTGAGTGCTTTCAACTCCAGCGCCAAATATGTGGATGGCGTCCAGGTCGTCAATGAGATCACCTCCAACTACTACTCCCGCTACGAGATACCCAATGTGATCATTAATGAGAACATGACTCCCTTCGCGGTCGATATCAAGACGAAGAACGATATCAGCCTCCGCGTGGAGATGCGCAAGAACAGGAACCTGATGATGAGCTTCATCGACTTCCAGCTCAATGAGACGAGAGGTACCGAATACATCGTCGGGTTCGGGTATGAGATCAAGAACGTGGAGTTCGGCTTCCTCAAACGCAGGGAGACGGAGCGCGAAAGAAGGCGACGCGAATCCGGTCCGGGTAACAACCAAGGCAGTATCATCAATATGGGCGGCCGCAAAGCGACCAATAACCTGCGGATCAATTTCGACTTCTCGCTGAGGGATGACCTCACCGTGATCCACCTGCTGGACCAGGAACAGCCCCCGATACCGACCCGTGGTATGCGCACGACACGTATCAACCCCAACGTAGAATACGATGTGAGCAGCACACTGACCGTGCGCCTGTTCGTTGACTATTCGCGGACAGTCCCTGCGACTACACAGTCCTTTCCGATCACCAACATCAACAGTGGCGTAAGGGTACGGTTCTCACTGAATTAACAGAGCACTGCGATGTATCAGACTGTGTTTCTGCTCATCAGCCTGTCCTGGATGACCGGCTTCCGCTTGTCTGCACAGATGAGACTTCCGACGCTCCTGCCCAACGGGGATTCGCTAGTTCATGTGTCAGATTTCTATACAGTCGACGGAATGCCTTTTACTGAAAAGGTGATCAGGGATAATACGAGTGAAAAGTGGTACAAGGTACTGATCTCGCGCACCAAGAATGATTCGATCTCCATCGAAGGCTGCTATTCGCCGATAATCGGATACAACCGCATCATCATTCCATGTTATTCCTACATACACATAATGGATTACAACTTCCGGACCGTACGCAAGGTACCGTCTACAGGTCGGGACTCATGGGATGACTACTACTCCGGGATCGCTGTAGTGGATGATAAATATTTCATCCGGTATGATACATACGGCAGTTGGTTCGACATGTATACAAACGAAGGTAAACTGGTCATACGCCATGACGGCCTTTTCAGCAGTTATCCCGGTGAAGGACTGGAAGGTATCACGGCAGTCTGCCACGAGGAGGCAATAGTAATCAGGGCGCGGGGGGAGCTAAAAACCGAGATATTAGTTTTTAAACGTGATCGCAAGGGCAGGTATCCTTTTCGTAAACAGGCAGGAACCATGATTCCTAGCACCTCCTCCACTATTTTACAGGCTACCGAGCATTACATCGTCAGCTATGGATATGAAGGTGTGTCAGTATATGACAAACAATGCCGGTGGATCACAGCCAATGAAGCGTTCAAGTGGAACGGACTTTTTACCGCCATAGAGAAAAATCCCGGGGAACTCATGATCTGCTCTCCTGATACCCTGTACCAGGTAGAATTTGCTACCTGCTCATTCAAGCCGTTCCTGGCCATAACTGATCTGCCGATAGATAGTTCGTACAAAATTGCCTCGGCCGAATATTTTGACTGTACGTGGACACTATTGTTGTCCCGGAAAAGCGACCCCCCTGGGTTCTATACCTATAGCCTGCTCAAACTTTCCGATGATCTGCAGTACCTATCCTGTATGGATGTCGGCAGGTATTACCTGGGCCAGATAAGACTCGACAAAGGCGGTTTTAAGAAGCCATATTGACCCGAACTATTCCACTCCGGGGAAGCCGCTTTCACCCCTCCCTGTCGTCCCGGAAAAGGTACCTGAAATCTGCTCCCCGCTGCGCCCAAACCTCTTCGAAGGAGAGCGGGCGCGAATGGGCCGTATTCATGAAGTCCTTGTTGGCCGCACGGATCCGCAACAGGCTGAGCACCTGGCTGGTCACGAAGAGCGGGATACGCGGCAGTGCCTGCCAGATCGCGCGCGGGGCATGGTTAAAGCGAAGTGCCAATATGAACATGCCTGCGAAACCGGCCAAGCCCGCAAGCATCCATGCTACAAGCCGGGGTGCAAATAACAGGTCCAGCGCCAATACCAGCAAACTGGCGCCTGCGAGTACCACCATCGGCGGCATCAGTACCGTCAAGGCAAACCAGGTACAATTCCAGTCCGCCTTGCGCAGGCCTTTCCACAGGGCACTCAGGGCATCGGCCGCATGCCGGAAATAGGAATTGAGCCAGCGGGTCCGTTGACGGGAAACCTGGACGGATGTCGTGACCTTCTCATCGAACAGGATGGCCCGTGGAGCATAAGCGATCCTGCAGCCCGCCTGTACCAGGTCAAGTTGCAGGGACTTGTCCTCGGATACAACGATACCTGCTCTTTCCAGTTCTGCCATTTCGCGGGTGATATTGGCTGCATACAGGTCATAGCGGATCGACATGCCGCTGCCGGCGATCGTAGATGAAGCACCCAGCCGGAAGGGAGTCTCTCGCACCGTGTAGTCGTAGTAGTACTCGCCCAATGCATCCAGTGCGGCATAGACCGTATCCAGGTTCTTGGCCGTCCTTTTGCCCTGCACCGCACCGAACCCCTGTTGATGGAGCCGGTTGAGCTCCTGCAGAAACTGCGGGTGCGCCAGGTTATCCGGATCGAATATCACCACATAGTCATGACGCCGTGTGAAGGCCGACATAGCGACCGAAATCGACCGGACCTTAGAGTCCAGGGCCTGTGCAGGAAAGATCATACTGAGCCTTGCATTATTTGGCGGCTTACCCGCAGCTTCTACCCTGTCCGCTACCAGGTAAATGTGAAAGCCCGGGTACTGCTGTTTCAACAGGGAGTCGATCAGCGGCAGTGCTATATCGAGGTTCTTGTACACAGTGACCACACAGGCAAAATCTGCAAACTGTACCGGCGCAAACAAGGGACGGGACGGCAGTACACGCGCGACACAACCGCTGACGAGCGGAAACAACAACCAGAACACACAGATCCCGGTCAGCAAGGACAGGAGCAAGGCCAAATTGTACTCATTTTGCCCCAAATTAATCAAAACTGCTTAACCCCGAACTGCGGCCTGGAATCATTCGCACTCTGTCTATTGCCGGTACGGGGTTTTCATCTGTACCCCAATCTGCGTAACTTCCCTGCAAATACAGCACGTGACCAGCCACCTGGAAAAACTTCCCGTTGTAATGTTCAGTATGTCCCGCTGGGACGGCGACTTCTCCTCGGCTTCCTGGTCGCTTGCCAAGGAGCTCGCCAGGGATACGCCGGTCTACTATGTGGACTATCCCTATACCTGGACAGATATACTCCGCGAGCGCAACCAGCCCCAGGTACGCAGGAGATTGTCGGCGCTTCTCCTGGGCAGCCGACCGGTCTCGGCCATCTCAGGACAAAGCCCGCTCCTGAAAGCGATCACTCCGCCAGCAATGCTGCCTGCCAACTGGTTGAGCCCGGGTAAACTGTACAGGTCTGTACTCGCACTCAATAACCGGCGTCTTTTTACCGCCATCGGAAAAGCTTTGTACCGCGACGGCCATAAAGCCTGCCTGCTTTTCAACTCTTTCAACCCACTCTACGCACAGCGGGTACCGAAGGGTTTTCCCGCCGAAGCCTTCGTCTACCAGTCCAGGGACAATATCCGGGCACTCGAGCCTTACCTTCGCAAGCATGGAAGCTACCTGGAGATCGAATGCATACGGTCCGCCGATCTTGCGCTCGCTACTTCCAGGCAACTGCAGCGTGATCTGAGCCGCCTGTCCGGCGTGGAGGTCCGTTACTTTCCGAATGCCGCTGATTTTGAGCTGTTTTCGACGGCTTATCGCAATCCGCTGCCCAAACCCGCGATCTTCGAGGATATCGACGGACCCGTCATGACTTATACAGGCAACATCTGCCACCGGGTACATTATGACCTGCTGGCTGCCACGGCCCGCGCGTTCCCGGAAGCCACTTTGCTGCTGGTAGGACCGAGAAATCACGCCGGTCATACAGGCATTGATCTGGATGCTATCCCCAACCTGAAGTTTGCTGGCCGGCAGCGCATAGAAGACCTGCCCGCTTACCTGGCCCATAGTGATGTGCTGTTGCTGCCCTTCGTACACAACGAGGTCACACGCAGCATCTACCCCTTGAAGATCAACGAATACCTGGCCTCAGGGAAGCCGGTGGTGTCCACGAGCTTTTCCGAGGATATGGCTTCCTTCGGTCCGGTCGTGTACCTGGCCGACGGCGCTGAAGCTTTTATCGATGCTATCAGGACTGCCTTGCAGGACGACAGTGCGGAGCTGGCGGCTGCCAGGTATGCCGTCGCAGCTCAGAATACCTGGTACGACAGGGTGGCTCATCTGAGAGAAATGCTGGAGAATATATCTCCCGGAGCAGAAAAAGACCAGGAATAACAGATAATCTGCGCGACAACCACCTCTTAAGGGATATGTGCGTTTGCAAAAATAAGCACATGGAACCTGCGTTTATACCGGCGGATTAACCCCTGCAGAGGCACCTGCAAAAAAGTTAATCAAAAATTAATGGCTGTTATACCGGCAACATTTGACATCATTTGATTTAAATTTGCCGCCGTCGAAGACAAAACCATCTGTCTTGAAAAAACCTTTGCTGTCGCGATACTCGGCCTTGATCCTGGCTCACCTGCTCTTCTGGGTGAATATATCCCCAGGTCTGGCTTCAGCTTTGCAGCCTGCCGACAGTAACCTCTTCCAACCGCCGGTCGAAGCAGATCATCTAGCAGCTTGCGAACAGACATCTGACGCTGCAAGACTGACAGAGTCCAGGGCAGAGAAGCCCGGAAAATTCATCCAGGACAACTTCTCTGCCGAAAAACAAGAGGACAGAAAAGACGAAAAAAAGACTACAAAACACCTGGGCGACGAATACTTTTTCGTGGCCCTTTTTTCATCCCCGACCTGTGGTTACCAGGTAAAAACAAGCACACCGAACGCTTGCGGGGAACAGGTACGCTACACGGCGATCTACCTGCTGAACTGCGTATTCAGGATCTAACCACCTTTCCTGCGACCTGACCTTTGTATACCCGGCATCCGATGATGCCGTGGGCATTCCGTATTTACCCCATTTCTTCTTTTAAAAAATCTACCATGACTAGTGTTCAGGTCTTCGAATGCCTGACGCTGTTGACCTTCGTGACCTTCCTGATCCCGGTCAGGTGGAAACAGGTCTTCGGCCTTATGCTGTCGGCAGCGCTGACAGTCGTTACCCTATGCTGGGTCGTCCCGGTCCTGCAGAGCGGACAAACTTTATCCCTCCCGTTTTCGCTCCCTTTCTGGAGCGATCAGGCTACACTCCACGCTGACGGGCTGTCTGCAATGTTCATACTACTTATCGATCTCGCCATTCTGATGGGTACCTGGTACAGCAGGGGCTATCTCAGACCCTATATCGGCAAGGCTACGAAAGGACAGTTTGCCCTGCACTATTTTGCGCTCAGCTGGCTGCATATCGCCATGATACTGGTGGTCTGTCTCCGGGACGGTCTCAGCTTCCTGGTGGCCTGGGAGCTCATGTCCTTTTCTTCATTTATACTGGTCATATTCGAAGCGGCCCGCAAAGACATACTGCGCACGGGCATCAGCTACTTCCTGCAGATGCATATAGGCTTCCTGTTGATACTGTCCGCTTTTCTCTTAAGCAGCCAGGGCTCGGAAAACATAGGCTTCCCCGCCCTGAAAGCATATTTCGCAGGGCACAATGCGCTTCCTGTATTCCTGCTTTTCTTCGCAGGTTTTGGCATCAAGGCCGGGCTCTTCCCGCTCCATACCTGGCTGCCGCATGCACACCCGGCGGCTCCGTCACATGTATCTGCGATCATGTCCGGCATCATGATCAAGATGGGCATCTACGGGCTGCTCAGGGTACTGTCCGAGATCAGCAGCCAGACGTTTGCCATCAGTGTCATACTGCTGATCACCGGGCTTATCACGGGAATCTTCGGTATCCTGTCTGCAGCCGTACAAAAAGATCTCAAGAAGGTACTGGCTTTCTCGAGTATCGAGAACATAGGTATCATCTGCACGGCATTGGGCCTAGGTATGTTGGGAAGGTATACCGGCCTGCAGACGCTCAGCTGGCTGGGATTCGCCGGGGCATTGTTCCATATCTGTAACCACGCTCTCTACAAACCGATGCTCTTCATGGCAGCCGGCTCGGTATACACGGCCACACATACCAGGGATATGCTCAGCCTGGGTGGGCTGATACACCGGATGCCGCAAACGACTTTGCTTTTCATTGCTGGTGGTCTCGCAATCAGCGCACTACCCCCGTTCAATGGGTTTTATTCGGAATTCCTGCTTTACAGCGGTATCCTTGGCAGCCTGCGCGATGCAGATATGCAGACCGATCTCTGGCTGATGGCAGCCATGACCGGGCTGGCCCTGATGGGCGGTCTGTCCATCTTTGCCTTCACGAGGACGATCGGGACCGGCTTTCTCGGAGTGGCCAGATCCGACCGGGCTGTCCATGCCCATGAGCAAAACGCAGCGATGCTGCTGCCCCAGTACGGATACCTGCTGATCATCGTCGTTGTCTCCTTCTTCCCGGGTCAGCTCCTGGGGCTGATCTCCGGGATACTCGGTCCGTGGTTTCCAGGCCAGGAGCCCGTATCACCGCTATTACCTGCCATTTCTCTGTCGGGTCCTGTAGCTGCAGCCTGTGTCCTGCTTGGATCCGTCTTGCTGATCATTACAGTGAGGTACTACCGGATGAAACGCAAACCAGCGGTGTACGGGCCTACCTGGGGTTGCGGCTATACCGCCGGTTCGCCGACGCACCAGTATACCGCTACTACTTTCAGTGAAAACCTCCGTCGCCTGTTCAGACGCTCCACAGCTGTCAGGGAGCGGCAGTTTGTACCGCTGACCGACGGGGAGCTGTTCCCCGCAGACCGGCAATACCGCACCGCATACAAAGATCCGGGCGAACAATACCTGCTGCGGCCTGCAATACGCCTGCTCAATACTGTCATGAGAAGATCTACCCTGCTGCAGACCGGCCAGTTGAGACATTATATACTCTACGGGCTGGGATTCATACTGCTCGTATTCCTGCTCACATTCCTCAACCTGCTGTGATCATGTACGCCATCTCTATCATTGTGACCTGCAGCCTGCTGTTCGGTGGGCTGCTCACCCGGACAAAAGCAAAATTAAGCGGCAAGAAAGGGCCGGGACTGCTGCAGCCTGTGCGGGATATCCTGCGGCTGCTCCGAAAAGGCAGTGTTTTCAGCACAGACACCAGTACGGTATTCCGCTGGGCTCCGGCCGTCTACCTGGGGTGCATCGTAACAGCTGTGTGTATGATACCGCTGGGAGGGCGACCGGGACTGATCGCTTTTCCCGGCGACCTGGTTTTCTTCTCCTACACCCTGGCGCTGGCAAGGGCGGCCATGATCCTGAATGCCCTGGACACAGGCAGTGGGTTTGAAGGCATGGGGGCAAACAGGGAATCTCTTTTTGCCACTTTTGCAGAACCGGCTTTTTTCATCCTGGCAGGCTCTCTCGCTCTGATGACCGGCTACGATTCCTTTGCCGGGCTCTTTGGTCAACTGGCACTCGACAGCTGGCCCAACTGGCTGGTGATCATACTGGCCGTCTATATTCTCGTCCAGCTCGGTATGATCGAAAACAGCCGCCTGCCGGTCGATGACCCGCGCACTCACCTGGAACTAACCATGATCCACGAGGTCATGGTGCTGGACAACAGTGGATTTGACCTGGGGCTCATCCAGATCGCCAACCAGCTCAAACTTGTACTCTTTGGGAGCCTGATCGCCAACCTTTTATTGCCCGTGGATGCCGCTACCTGGATACAAATCCCGGTTTTTGGCGGTGTCATACTGCTCTATGCCGTGCTGATCGGCGTGCTGGAGTCGTTCCGGGCCAGGTACCCGATGAACAAAAACCCTCAATTCATCCTGACCCTGACTTCTCTGAGTATGCTTGTATTCATCCTGGTACTGATCCTCAACCACAAAATCTGACGCCATGATCTATATCCTCATCATCGTTTTTGCCGTCACGCTCGTCTACCTGTCCGTCACAGAACGTGCACATATGTTCAATGGACTGATCGCTTTGCAGGGTCTGCTGCTTTGCGGGATCGCCTTCATAGAGCTTAAAGAACTGGACTGGCCCCATCTCACGCTGATCCTGCTGGAAACACTTGTATTCAAAGCGGTCGTCATTCCCTGGTTCGTGTCCGGCATTATCCGGCGCAACAGGTTCACAGAGGCATTGCGGCCGACAATACCAGGCTACCAATCCCTGATCATCGTGTCGGCCATTATACTCGGTGTCTTCCTGTTTTCAAATACATTCCACGAGGACCAGATCGCGATCAAATTCTTCACCGTTGCCATGGCCACGATCTTCTCCGGACTCTTCTTGGTGATGATCCACAAGCAGGTACTCGCCCATATGCTGGGCTACCTGGTAATGGAGAACGGGATCTTCCTGCTTTCGCTCTCCATAGGAGATGAAATGCCGCTGGTCGTCAATATGGCCATCCTGCTGGACATTTTTACCAGCGTACTGCTGCTGGGACTCTTCATCAACCGCCTGGGCCACACATTCCGGTCTGTCTCGGTCGATGATCTTCAATCACTCAAAGACTGAAACACTTATGATCACTGCCTATTATATCTCGGCATTACTGGCAGCCCCCTTGCTCTGGCTCATCCGGCACAAGGCTGTCAATCATCTGCTCACTGCCACCATGGTGTTGCTGAACGGCCTGCTTTGCTGGCATGCCACATGGCATCTGAACAGGCTTGAAGAAGGATATTTCAGGGCCGACGGGTTGGCGCTCGTCTTCCTGTGGATCACGTTTGGATTATCGGCATTCTCCGTATTGCACTACTGGATCTATGCACATCACCGCGGCGAGAGTGCACGCTCCGTTTCCATACATAATATGGGATTCAGTGTTTTCATCGCCGCTATCAGCGGTGTGTTCCTGTCCACGCACCTGGGTCTGATGTGGGCTTTCCTGGAAGCAACTACGTTGAGCGCAGCCATACTGATCTACCATGACCGCAACAGGCTGTCGCTCGAGGCCACCTGGAAATACCTCTTCGTCAGTTCCACAGGCATTGCACTGGCTTTTGCCGGGATCCTGTTCCTTGGGTTCGCGGCAAGGGGAATGGAAGGCTTTTCTTTCGATATAGACAGCCTGACCGCTGTATCTCACTTGCTTGATCCGGCCTGGCTGCAAGCGAGTTTTCTCTTTGTGCTGGCGGGCTTCAGTGTAAAGATGGGGGTCGTCCCGCTGTTCAATGTGGATATTGACGCCAAGGATCTGTCGCCATCTCCGGTAGGTGCACTTTTTTCAGGTGCACTCATGAATGCAGGTTTCATCGCAATATTTCGCTTCTACCAGATCTTCAGCGGAACCTCCATACGCACCTGGATGGATCATGTGCTACTGCTCACGGGTATACTGAGTATTTTTTTTGCGGCAGTCTATCTCCTTAAAGTCAGCAATGTCAAACGGATATTCGCCTATTCCAGCCTTGAGCACGGCGGTATCGCACTGGTGGCTATGTCGCTCGGCAAGGCAGGCTGCTTTATCGCCGTGCTCCATCTCGCGCTGCATGCCCTCGTAAAAGCAGGTCTGTTTTTCCAGACCGGTCAGTTGCACCGGGCTTTCGGAAGCAAGAAATACCAGGATATCGGCGACTACTTCAGGCTGAATCCGTACGGCGGTGTCGTTCTGCTGGCGGGCTTCATGTGTATCTCCGCACTCCCGCCGTCAGGCATGTTCATCACGGAGTTTTCTCTGTTCAGATTGCTTTTCGAGCAACACCATATCTGGGCGGCAGCGCTCATCATGTTTTTGCTTTGCTGCATTTTATATGCCCTGGCAAGCAATTTCTTCCACGTACTGTTTGAGCGCCCCAAACATCTCCGAACCCAGGCGCCTCCCCGCAGAGTAGCTCCTTATGAATCCCTGTCCCAGGTACTCCTGATCGGCATTGTGCTCGTCATCGGGCTCGTACAGCCTGCCTTCCTGGTCGACCTGATCCGCGACTCAATTGCTCTTTTACCTTAAAACTCCCTGACATGACAACACAAGATCTATCTACCTGCCAGATACAGAATCCCGGTTTGGCTCCCGTCAGCAGCATCCCTGTGTATGGCTATCCGCATTTTTCAGACCTATGTGTATCGCTCCTGGCCAGGATGTCCTGCCATTGTGTTCATTATGTGGCACTGGGCCTTCCGGAAAGCAGCCAGTTGCAGTTGATCATGTGTATTGCAGACGATGGCACCCAGCTTGTCCACTTGCTTTCTCATATCTGCAAGCCCGGCGACCGGCTCGAAGCGCTTACAGCCCGTGTACCGGCTTTACATGTCTTTGAGAGAGACCTGCATGAACGACACGGTATCATTTTTGACCATCACCCCTGGCTCAAGCCACTTCGTTTCCCTGAAGACCGCGCCGACCCTTCTACCGATATGGATCGCTACCCTTTCTTCAGGATCGAAGGCGGAGAGGTCCACGAAATAGGCGTAGGCCCTATCCACGCAGGCGTCATAGAGCCCGGCCATTTTCGCTTCATCTGCAGTGGCGAACAAGTCCTGCACCTGGAGATCCACAACGGCTATCAGCACCGGGGCGTCGAACAACTCTTCGTACAAAAAAAGATGTTGCTTCAGCGCAATATACTTGCAGAAGGCATCGCGGGAGACTCTGTGGCCGGGCACACACTTGCCTTTGCACACCTCGTAGAGAAACTAGGGGGAATAGCCGTCGACGATACGCTTCAATTTGAACGGGGCATCTTTCTCGAGTTGGAGCGCATGGCCATTCATGTCGGCGATCTGAGCGCCCTGTGTACAGACATCGCATACCAGTTGGGGAGCGCTGTATTCGGCGTGTTGCGTACGCCCCTGATCAACTTTGTACAATCCTGGTGCGGCAATCGCTTTGGCAAGGGCCTGGTACGTGCAGGAAGCAGGCCATTTGCGCTTGACAAGAGGCTCAGGGAGAAGCTCAGGCAGGTGCTTGACGACTTCGAATCAAAGTTCAGGGATATGGCCGGGCGTATGTTTTCCCTTCCAACCGTACTGGCCAGGTTCCAGGACTGTGGCTATGTATCCGCCGACCAGGTGAAGCTTGCAGGGGCCGTAGGTATGGCTGCCCGCATGTCCGGCCTTGTACGTGATATCAGGGCTACGCATCCGTTTGGTTGCTTCCGCGCCCTCGGGATTGTACCTGTCGTGCAGGCGTCCGGCGATGTGCTGGCAAGGGCTGCATTGCGAAAAGACGAGATATTAAGCGCGATCCGGTGGATACGGGAAGCGCTGGATACCCTCGACAGACAAACGGAGTCGCTGATGCCTGCTTTGTTCAGCGGCCAGCCTTCGTTTCCTCCCGACCACTTTGCGATATCCCTTACGGAGGGGTGGCGGGGAGAGATCTGCCACATAGGTGTGACAGACCGGGATGGACAGCTCGCGCTCTACCGCATCAAAGATCCTTCCGTACATAATTGGTTCATACTGGCTCTGGCCATGCGCAACCAGGAGATATCCGATTTTCCTATCAACAACAAGAGCTTCGACCTCAGCTACTGTGGTCATGATCTCTAAAAAATCCAAAGCTATCATCATGCTTGACGAAGTAAAAATCCTGTTCCGCCACGGCCGGCAATATATACCGGATATCGAGGCGGCGAGCCTCACAGCACCCTTCCGTGGCAGACCGGTGCTCACGGCCACAGACCCGGAGACAGCGAGATTGCTCAGTGAAAATTGCCCTGCCGGAGCGCTCACAGCCATGCCCTTCAGCATCGATATCGGCAAATGCCTTTTCTGCGGGGATTGTGCCCGGCGATGTCCTGAGGTCATCCGGTTCAGCGCTGATCACCGGATGGCGACAAACGACCGCGCCGCTCTGATCATTGCCGCCGGGGCCGACGAGACCGTATCGTTACAACCTGATCTGGTCCGTGATGAAATACACCATCTCTTCGGCAGGTCGCTCAAACTCAGACAGGTCTCCGCAGGAGGTGATAACAGTGCCGAGCTGGAACTGAATGCCTGCAGCAACCCCAACTTTGATATGGGGAGGTATGGCATCGAATTCGTCGCTTCTCCGCGCCATGCCGACGGACTGGTCATCACCGGTCCTATATCGCGCAATATGGCAAGAGCACTACAGATCTGCTACGAAGCCGTACCCGAACCCAGGATCATCGTACTCGCCAGTACCGACGCGATCAGCGGAGGGCTATATGCCGGCAGTCCCGCCCTGGACCGGAGCTTCCTGGACAAATATCCCGTGGATCTGTACGTCCCCGGCCAGCCGCCGCATCCACTCACATTTATCCAGGGTATTCTTGATCTCATCCGTAAAAAAAGCATCCAATCCATATGAAAACAATACCTTCCGACGGTCTCAGAGGCCTGAGAGAACACTGGAGACAGGACCTGGTCTCGGGCTTTCTGGTGTTCCTTATCGCATTGCCACTATGCCTGGGAATCGCCATGGCCAGCGGCTTCCCTCCTATCGGCGGCATCATCACAGCCATCATCGGGGGTGTGATCGTAGGCCCTGTCATGGGCTCGCGGCTGTCCATCAAGGGCCCTGCGGCAGGCCTCATCGCCATAGCCGTAGCGGCGGTAGCCGAGCTGGGACAGGGCGATCCACTGGTTGGGTATCGGCTGGTACTCGCCATCATCGTGGCTGCCGGTGTACTCCAGGTACTCTTCGGCCTGCTGCGGCTGGGGCGATTTGTAGATTTCTTCCCCAGCGCAGCCGTGCACGGTATGCTGGCAGCTATCGGCATCATCATCATTGCCAAACAAATACCTGTACTGCTGGGCGTAAAACCAGCCCATTCAACCCCGCTGGCTCTGCTCGCCGAGATTCCTTCGATGATCACTGCCTTCAATCCCGAAATCGCACTGATCGGGGCCAGCGCGCTGCTGATCCTCTTCGGGTTGCCACTGATCCGGGCACCCTGGGCGCGGAGAATACCTGGTCCTATGCTTGTACTACTGATCGCTATGCCGATGGGCCGGTGGTTTGACCTGGACCACGAGCACAGCTATCTGTTTCTCGACCATACCTACAGCATCGGTCCGGGCTTCCTGGTGACGCTGCCCAGCAAGATCACGGACGGCATCACGTTCCCGGACTTCAGCCAACTGTTATCCTGGACATCATTCAAGTACATCCTGATGTTTGCACTGGTGGGCAGCCTGGAGTCCCTGCTCACCGTCAAAGCCATAGACGGGCTTGACCCGTATATGCGGAAGTCGGACGCCAACCGCGACCTGCTGGCTGTAGGAGCCGGCAATACGCTGGCGGGGATGATCGGCGGGCTGCCCATGATCGCGGAGGTAGTTCGCAGTTCCGCCAACGTGAATAATGGCGCCCGCACCAGGTGGTCCAATTTTTTCCATGGGACATTCCTGCTTGTCTTTGTTGCTTTCTTCCCGGCGCTGATCCACCAGATCCCGCTTTCGGCACTTGCCGCTATGCTGATCTACACCGGATACAGGCTGGCCTCTCCCGGACTCTTCAGGAAAACATACAAGATCGGCAAAGAGCAGATCGCAGTTTTCCTGGTGACGATCATTGTCACCCTGGCGGAGGACCTGTTGCTGGGTATCGCAGCCGGCATCCTGGTAGAATTGTTATTCCACCTGTTCGGCGGGACACCGCTCACCGCACTCTTCCGGTCCATAGTCTCCAAGGAGGAAAACGGCGAGCAAGTACTTATCAGGCCGGAAAATGCCGCAGTATTCACCAATTATCTAGGCTTCAAAAAATACATCGAGTCCTTGCCTGCGGGTAAAGATGTAGTGATTGACTTTTCAGGATCTGTAATGGTGGACCATACTTTCATGGAACAATTGCATCACTTCGAAGAGCGATATCACCGTGAGGGGGGCTCTGTGAGAATAGAAGGCCTGGATCACCTTCATCCTGTGTCCAAACACCCCCTGGCTGCGAGGAGGCTGCTCAGGAGAGTATCTGCGGGCAGGCGCACCAGGCCTGACAAGCGGCAGCGCGAACTGGCCCTGTTAGCGAGACAACAACAGTACAGTTTTATCCACCACGCTGCGACCGCAACCGTCAAATACCAGCCGTTCACCTTGCTACAGCCTTCGCACAGGATCGACGAACTGAACCTGGTATCCGGCTATACGGACAAGTACCGGATAGAACTGGCCGATATACATATATTTGTGGACAGTAGCTATGGCCTCCCTGCGCAGAAGATGACTGTACTGGTGGTATCAGACCTCTATCCCGGGATACCTGGGTTCCGTGTCTCCCCGCAGGCAGAAGAGACCGACGATGCAGCAGTCGCCGGTTTTTATCCGGGGGGACGGCAAAACAAAAACACCGGAATAAACGATTTCTATATTGAGAGCGCAGGCGGGAAAATCATCTTCTTCCTGCGACATGAACTACTGTCGACTCAGGAGATAAGGCGGCTGCTGTCCGGAGCTAAGGACTGGCTCACTTATGTCGAAAAAGTCTGATAGCTGCTGACCGGCATAACCGACGTAAACCATTTGTAAACCGAAAAAAACTGAACATGCGCTTAGGGTTGTTTATTGTCATGATGGGTCTGTACCAACTTGCTATTGCTCAGAAAGACCTGGTCGTCCCGCTGTCAGCCGATACCAGCCTGTACCTCAGAACCACCCTGCTCAACCAGGTCTGGGTCCGTTGGAACCAAAGCAACCCGGGTACGTTGGTCAACGGAAAACCTGCAGACCAGACATTCGATATAGGTCTGCGCCGTGTTCGTATACAGAGTTTCGGGCAAATACATCCGAGGGTCTTCCTGTATTTCCAATATGGCATGAACAACTTCAACTATCTCAGCCAACAGGCCGGGAACCGCAAGATCCAGGCGTTTTTTCACGATGCCATGGCTGAGATCAGCGTACTGCCGGAGAAGGACAAACTGAAGATCGGGGGCGGGCTCACGATTGCCAACGGTCTCTCCCGCTTCAGCCAGCCTTCGGTGACGTCAATCATGAGCCTGGATGTGCCCGTATTTGCACAGGCCACCGTGGACCAGACCGATGAGTTTTCGCGCAAACTCAGCCTAACAGTGAGGGGGCAGTTGGGTAAACTCGATTACCGGTTTGCGCTGAGCGATCCGTTCCCCATACAGACCAATGGCCAGGAAGTACCGGCTGTCTCTTCTTTTGCAGCATTCTCTCCCGAGGGCCATACACAACAGTGGCAGGCATTGCTCATCTGGAACCTTCTCGACCGCGAACCGCATACTACGCCATATATGGCCGGGACCTACCTGGGTAAACGTCGTGTGCTGAATATTGAGGCCGGCGGGATTTACCAGCGGGATGCT
Source organism: uncultured Saprospiraceae bacterium (assembly GCA_964537925.1). Classification (GTDB taxonomy): domain Bacteria; phylum Bacteroidota; class Bacteroidia; order Chitinophagales; family Saprospiraceae; genus SLDF01. The sequence goes on from CAZICV010000007.1 coordinate 63,114, forward strand.
ATGTGGCGTACGGACGGACAGTCTGTGGTCCACGAACCCCTCCGGCTCTGGTCGGTTGCGGGCTTCATGGATATGCCGCTGGGATCAGACGAAGACTGTCTTAACGCTTATGTAGGTTATTTTCATACCGATTATGGCCAGGGCTATCTGCGTAGCAACGGGATCATGAACCCCGCCAACGGGATGCAGGACAAACATCCCGGCAGGATATCGGGAGCGGGCAATGCCTACCCGATGTTTGGTACTGGGTCTGTGTGGTATGTACAACTCGGCTACCTGTTGCCTAGCACCATAGACTGGCTCTCGGGGCGTTGGCTACCTTATTTCACGATGCAGAATGCAGATTACAAACGGCTCGATAAGCCGTTTACAGTCATGGACCTGGGTATAAGTTATTTGTTGGCCAGGCACAAGTGCAAACTGTCACTGGACTACCAGAACCGGCCGGTATTCTCTCAGCCGGGTAATGCACTTCCACAGGAGCTGGGCCGGCGCAATGCCCTGGTATTCCAGTTCCAGGTTTTCATATGATATTGAGCGCAGGGCTCTAACAAGAAAAGCCCGGTCATAGTGACCGGGCTTTTCTTGTTGATATATAAGAGCTATAGCTCGTTTCTTTCGTCTATCAGTGGAATACTACACGCTTGGTAACCATTCCCTTATCCAGGCGGCAATCCAGGAAATAGAAACCGGCCGGGAGTCCATTCCGGTTGACAGAGAAATAGCTATTGCCGACATTACGGTAGCTCCTTACGATCTGGCCGGTCAGATCACGTACGTACACTTCCCTGATCAGGGCCTCATCCGCTGCATGCAACAGGATATAGTCCTGCGCCGGGTTAGGCATCACGGATACTGCATGATCCTGGAGCCTGGTCTCTTTTACGGACGTACTGCCGAGATCCAGCGCTACATAAGCCCTGGGAGCGAAGTATCCCAGGATCGTATCCGCGAACAGCATTGCCTTGGCAAAGGACATATCCTTGTGGACAACATTGGAAGTGTCATGATGTACATTGGTATTCGGATCCCACCAGTCCCAGGGAGCGCTGTCATCTTCTAAGCCCGCAGGACGGATAAATGGATAAAGGCCTTCCAAGCCACCATTGATCGCATTGGCAGCAGTCGTATAAGCATCGTCAATATTGGCATCAACAAAGATTTGGTTATTGCCATATTGCTTGATCAGGGTCTGTACGAGGTGAGAGCCTTGCACCTCAACGACAGGAAGACCAATCCTCGGTACAATTACCAAACCCTCGTGATAGGGTGCAAAGGGGTCTGTCGGTACATGGAATGAGATCATTGGCGGATGTCCCTCATCCAACCAGGAAGTGTCACCCATCGCGCCACCCAGGTTCACACTGAGGTTGAAGTCGGAGCTGTAGCCTACATGGTTCGGTACACAGAGTGGTGTCTGTATCGTTGCATTAGGATCACCGTGCAGCGGTTGTATGACCATCGGAACAGGATTTCCTTCATTGTCCTGTGTGATGAATTTGGGGATCAGTACCTTGTTATAATCATCCAATACTGTCGTATTGAGCGTGATATAACCTCCTGTACCTACACCCCAGAGCACTACGCGATCCGGGTCTATCCCGTAGGTATTGCCTCCTTCTGCCTGATTCTTACGGAAAAAGCGGATACAGGTCCGTGCATCCTGTACACCCCGATAGGCTGCATTGATCAAAGTATTGACGCGCTGCGCTTGGCTGGGATCGATCGGGTTCCAGCCAAGGCGATAGCTGGCGGAAGCAACGACATAACCCATTTTCGCCAGCCTGTGCGCCAGGCCCACTACAGTAGAATCACCGCGCGTACCACTCGTGCTCAGGTTGTCAGGATGAGGCAGGAAATTGCCGCTGTGGAACATAATGATCAGCGGCCGGTCAGTCTTTGTATCGCCTTCGGGTTCGTACACATCCAGCTTCAGCTCCTGGAGGCTGGGCATTCCAGTGACAGGTACGGTGATGATCGTGATATTCTGGCCATAGGTTATATCCTTGGATACTGTTACCCCGTCAAACACCTCCTCAAGGTATCTTTGCTGCGAATACAACTGAGTAAAAGCTGCAAAGACCAAAGCAATTACAATTGTAAAAGATTTCATAATGCTTAATTTTTGATTATTTTCTTAATTATGTTACCAAATTTAACAATGTAAACTCCGCTGTCGACGCCCTCCAAATTGAACCTTACTCTATCGCTATTGACAGCTTGTTTACTTATGACGCATCCCATCAGGTTGTATACAACTATTTCGTTTTCGCCGGATCCAATTAGTTTACCCGGAATACTCACATCAAAATCCCGAGAGAACGGATTGGGAGAAACAGAAATATCTGCATCAGTTGTCCTCTTATCGACAAGTGGATCTATTATATTTCTGGGCCAGGCACACAAATCTTCACGTGTCTTGTACGTGAACTCTATTGGCCGAGAATCATATGAACCATTAACCCCCAAATCAACAGTAGGAGAATAATCTGCTACTAAACCATAATTAATCGTTGACAAAGCACTGGTGGTGCTGTCATAAGTGCATTTATAATTGATGTTGTAGCCATAATTATATCCACCTGACGTTGTCGAATGATAGTGCTCTCTAAGACCGGATGGATGAACAGTTACTGCCAAAGGTTGATAAAATGGATACCAGTATCGTTTTATAGTGGGAGTGGTTATGATGCTAAGGTCTACCCTGAAACCACTTAGGTCCTTGAAAACATCGTCGTAAGTATTGGCAATAAAAGCTGTTTGAAGCGGCCCCGCAAAACTCATATTCACCTTATTGGTAAGCACATAGTGGCCAACAGTGTTGGGGTTTATGAAATGATATCGAAATACTTCCGTCGATGTATTTGTGCTTGTGACAAGCTTAATGATATCCGCACCAAATGCTCTTTCTGAAAATATCATAAAGTCATCCGTGACATAGGGCAAAGCATAATCGTAAAGGGTGAAGGATGGAGTCAAAGTAAGAAGACTGAAGTCAATGATCTTGGCATTATTACCTCTGTTGCCAACTATATAAAGACGATTGTTGAGCGCAGCTAGTTTTCTAAATTCAAAACCTTCATATAATTTATATACCCAATGGTTGACGTATGAATAGCTGGTCTTTATAAAGTGGCAATGGTAGTCATTATTATAGTAAGCATTTAGCACAAGGTAAATGGCTCCGTTTGCTTCGACGACATCAGCCAGCATGTTCCGTGTAGATAGATTTATTTTAATAGAAGGATAAGCTATACGATCGAGATTAGTATCGGCAATGAAGATTTCGGAGCCAATTGGACTGGAAAATGACCCGCCGCCATATCTATTTATATAAACGTGGTAAGTTGTATCAATTTTCAGGACTTTGACTATCTTAAAAGTGTTCTGAGCCGAGTGAAGGGATAATCTATGTGTTTTCCTTTCGATCACATTGCCAGCATTGTCATATTTGTATAGGTGTAAATACCCAGATGTTGCTAATTCTGGATCACCCTCACCACCGGAGGCAAACTCCCAATAAGTTAGTTTTTCGATATGAGCAGAAATGTGATAATCGGCTTCGATAGCATTACAGACTTCAGTATTGGAAGTAAACAAATGGGTAGAACCCAGAAGCGGAATAACTCCGAACTCAAAATGGGGCTGTGAATAGATCAACACATACACAAAAGAGAGAACTACTGTGAGAAGATTTTTCATATTAATTATTTTTTATGGTTTACTTGGAATAAAACAGATATATAAGCCATCCTGCCAATACGCGGTCCTCCATAAGTCTGAAACCGTTTTTTGTTCAGAACGTTGGATGCCCCGACCTTGAAAGTCGTATTCCAGGGGCGGACCAGGTAATTGATCTGGGCATCCAGCAGATCGTATGTCGGTATCCATCCCGTGAACTGCGGGCTGCCTTCGAAAAGGAAACCCTGTATCCACTTGTAGTTGATATTGAAACCTATGTTCTCAATACGCATCCCGCCGATCCGCAAAGGTACGTCCCTGCCCGATATACCTATGTTGAACTTGTGCTCCGGGGTATTGAAGGCCGGGATGATCGGGTCGTCTTCAAATGTTTTGTTCAGGCGGTTCCACGAGTAATTGCCCTGCAGCATATAATACTTACGGAAATAGTAGTTCAACCCGAGTGAAAAACCTTGTGTGGTCACCTGGTTGAGGGAGTTGGCCGAAATACGATATGGCTGGAGTTCCAGCGGCAGGCCGGTCTGGGCAAACCTTGCTGTCACGCCGATATTGTATCCCAGGAAGTCATCATACAGGCTGTAATAATAACCTGCATCCAGATACAGCTTATCAAACAGTGTGGTGCGATAGCCCAGTTCAAATGTGCGGACACGCTCCGGGCGGACCGGAGCTACGCTGAAATATTCCAGATCAGCGGAATTGAGTGTACTGAAATAGCGTTCAAGCGACGGTACGGTGATCAGGCTGTCACGGCCCTCAAGATTACCTACTAGTATGGCCCGGCCTACATTGAGGTGCAGGTATTGGTCTGCCAGGGTCGGATTACGCAGTGCGGAAGAGAACGATCCCCTCAGGAAACTCACATCATCGAGCTGCCACACCAGCGAAGCCGCCGGTGTACCGATCCAGTCAAAATTCTGGTTTTTGTCCACCCGTACGACGACACTGGCCGTAAGCCGCTGGTTGAAGAACGCCTTTTTCACCCCGGTGTACGCCCCGAATTCGAAATTGCTGATCCTCGTGCCGGCGCTGTCTATAAATATCGTGCCGTCAGAATTGGGCCGGTAGAGTCTCGCATTTCCCCCGACAGTCCATTCATCCAGGAAGCCCGGATCCATTTTGTATTCCGCATGAGCGTGATACAGCGCGGATTTGTCATAGAACCTCGTACCCCGTTCCCCCGAATTGGATTTGGCCCGTGTGATCCTGTTAAATGCCTCCTGGAAAGCCGGCGTACCAGGCACCAGGAAATCCGAAGTCGTAGCATTGACCGGATCGGCCATATTAGCAAACTGCTCAGCCAAACCGTGCCATGCGAACAGCGAATCGCGGTACAGGTCCAGCCATTGAGCCGCTGCCATACGGTCAAAATCAAATCCACCGGTCTCGGGGTTGAACACCAGTTGCGGATAGCCCGCAGCATTAGCCCGCGCCTTGATAGAGCTCGACCAGTAGCGGGCATAATCCTGCGCCCAGCCATTCGGGCTCTTGGCTTCATCCTGCAACCTCAGGGCTGTAAAGTATGGATCGAACGAGTCCCCCGCATCCTCATTGGTGGCATAGACGCGTATGAAATACTTGTCACGCTTGCGGAACTCCAGCCTGTTCTGGAAAAACAGGATATTGCGCAGACTGAACCGGTTGTCCCCCTGGTATACGGTAGTGCCACTGCCAAAACTGGACGCCAGGATGAGCTCCGGGGACTGGATGCCATCGGCAGGGCGGGTCCGCAGGTAAAAGGATGCTCCCGCCTTGATATTGCGTGTATTATAGTCCACCAGGTCGGTTTCACGGTATCCCGTGCGATGAGCCACGCCAAAACCTGGATAATTCCAGGGCGCTGCGCCCGACAGATCGAGCGCCGGGTAATATTCATCCCCGTATATGTTGACCGCATCGTAGCGGCCGGGATTATCCTTGCCCGTACGTGTTCCGTAGACAGGATCATAATTGTCTGCTTCCCAGTCATAAGCCCGCAGATAGAACATGTTCAGCTTATACCCAAAGACCTCCTGGCCTGCCTTATTGCTGAATGCGTCCGCCCAGCGCATAGCCACCTCGAAAAGCGACCGCTCTCCGAATTTGGTCTGCAGCGAGAGCCCTTTGTGCAGAAAGGGATCTTTGGTCTCCATGCTGATCACACCGTTGAATGCATTGGGCCCGTAATAGGCCGAACTGGCACCCGCTATGATGTCTACTTTCAATACATCGAGGTCCGAAGCGCCCAGGAAATTGCCCAGGGAAAAGTTGAGCCCGGGCGCCTGGTTGTCGACGCCGTCAATGATCTGAAGAGACCTGACCGGGGATGTACTGTTAAATCCCCGGGTATTGATGATCTTGAAACCCAGACTTGCTGCCGTGAGATCCACTCCCTTCAGTGCGCCCAGCCCGTCGTAGAAATTGTCCGTAGCTGCCGCCTTGATCGCCAGCAGGTCAAGCGACTCTACAGTGAGCGGAGACGCCTTCTGCTTGTCGGATATGCGTTGCCCCCTGACGACCACGTCTTCCAGCATCATCGTCTCCTCTTCCAGGGTGATACGAAGTCGTTGTCCCGGGGATGCAACCGTGACATCCGACGGGACGAATCCCAGGTAAGATACTTCCAGCACCACCGGGTACGAGCCCGTATAACGCAGCTCAAAACGGCCGTCTATGTCAGTCATTGTACCTTCTGAACTCCCCTTGAGCTGCACACCGGCCCCGATCAGCAGATCCCCGTCAGCGGCAGACCTGACCTCACCCTGTATCGTCTGCCCCCAGGAGGAAAACGGAAACATGACTACAAGACATACTATCAGCACCCAGTATCGTATCACCATTTGTTTTGCATTACGTTTCTTTCGTAAAATCCTGCCCAAGAGCTTGTCAACACAGAGGTTAAAAAACCGGAATTCCCTACGAAATGTAAAATATATTTTCTCAGAAAGAAAGTCTGTATATTGAATATTTAATGTTGGTTACTATTTGGCAGCATAGCATTCGGAATATTTCAGAGGATTCAAGATCTTGCAACCCAAGCTACCCGTAAGTTCCGCATGCACGGATCCCCTTTACCCGATGCAAAATTCCAGGCCCGTTTCCCGTTTCTGACCGTGCTCAGTCTACTGGTCATTGCCGTAGGCATGCCGGTCAATGTCATGAATATCGATGCGGCACAGTACGCGGCCATGTCGCTGGAAATGCTGCAGAGCGGCCGGTTCCTGGAAGTATATGAACAGGGCCGCGACTACCTAGACAAGCCGCCGCTTGTATTCTGGACCGGCGCTTTTTCTTTCTGGTTGTTCGGGGTATCCGATTTTGCCTACAAGCTGCCTTCCGTGCTTTTCAGCCTGCTTGGCGCCTGGTCTCTTTTCCGGTTTGCCCGGCTGTACTACCCGGCATCTACTGCACGCCTGGCTGCCTGGATGCTGCTCACCTCACAGGCATTCTTCCTGATGAACCAGGACATCCGCACAGACAACCTGCTGCTCGGCGCTTTCCTGCTGACATGCTGGCAAATTGCGGGATACGAAAAGAACCGCAAGGCCATCTACCTGCTCGGCACGGGCCTGGGATTAGGCCTTGGTATGCTGGCCAAAGGGCCTATGGGACTGGTATTCCCGGTCCTTACGTTTGTTCCGGTATGGCTGATACAAGGCAGATGGCGGCTGATCCTTAGTCCCGGTTGGCTCCTGTCGTTGTTCATTGCAGCGCTCCTGCTCGCGCCGATGTGTTACGGCCTTTTCACGCAGTTTGACCAGCAGCCTGGGAAACTGATCCACGGGCGCACCGGTGTATCGGGGCTCTACTTCTACTTCTGGGAACAAAGTTTCGGTCGTATCACCGGCGCCAGTGAGTGGAAAAACCAGACCGGCCCGCTTTTCTTTGTACATACTTACCTGTGGGCCTTCCTTCCCTGGGTCGCATTGCTCATACCGGCGCTCGCCGGCAGAGTCCTCACACTGAGGAGACAGCCCTGGCCGGAGTACTATTCACTCTGTGGCTGGCTGCTGGTCCTCCTTGCATTGTCGTCCTCAAGGTACAAACTGCCGCATTACTGCTATGTCACACTGCCCTTTGCCGCATTGATCTGCGCATCCTGGTGGCAACAGGCGGCTACCGCCCGCATGATACGTTTCCTTTCCGTCTACTCTTGGGTCATAACGGGGGTAGTGGCGCTGTTTTGTATCCTGGTCACTACCTGGATCTTTCCTGTTCCGGGCATCACCGGGCTGCTGGTGACACTAGGTGGATCAGCGGTGATAGTCATATTATATATCCTGTACGGACAGGACGGGCACAGGTGGTTTTGGCGCCTGTCCGGCTCAGCACTGATCCTGAATCTCGTGATGAATGCCTGGTTTTACCCGGCACTGCTGAAATACCAGAGTAGCAGTCGCGCTATGCAATGGCTCCGTGCCGAGGGGATCCCGTCGACATCGGTATACCGCTTTCAGACCGACGCCACAGCGCTTCATTTTTACAACCGGCTTCCTGTACACGAGCTTGATCCCGGAAGCCTCCCGACAAGCGGTGGCCCCATATATGTCTACACGCACGACGCAGGAAGGGAGGCCCTGGCGGCGCATCTTCAGACTACTGAAGTGGCTGCGCGTTTCGCCGATTTTCCGGTGACCAGGCTCCAGTGGCCATTTTTGGACCCCGGCACGCGGGACAAAAAGACAAAAAATTATTATCTTATACGCATAAACCGATGATGTCATGACAGATACCAGGCCCTGGTTAAGCAAATACCCGGCAGGAGTGCCCGCAAATATCAATCCTGATACATACGAGAGCGCTATTCAGATGGTGCTTGAGACCTTCAAAAAGTACCGCGACAAACCCGCTTTCACCTGCATGGGTAAAACCCTTACGTTTAAACAGGTCGACGAAGCGAGCAAACATTTCGCAGCTTACCTGCACTCAAGGGGGCTGGAGCCCGGCGACAAGATCGCACTCATGATGCCCAACATGTTGCAGTACCCGATCGCACTCTTCGGATCACTGCGCGCCGGCTTGATAGTGGTCAATACCAACCCGCTCTATACACCACGCGAGATGAAGCACCAGTTCAATGATTCCGGCGTCAAGGCGATCGTGATCTGTGAGAACTTTGCCGCCAATCTCGAAAAAATCCTTCCTGACACACAGATAAAGACTATCATCGTCACCAGTATTGGCGAGTGGCTCGGCGGCATTAAAGGAGGTATCGTCAATTTCGCAGTGCGGAATATCAAGAAGATGGTGCCGGCTTTCAACCTGCCCAATACGGTCAATGTCAAAGATGCGGTGAAACAGGGCGCCAGGTTCACGATCAAGCCCTTTCAGAGCAGCCCCGATGATGTAATACTGTTGCAATATACAGGGGGCACGACCGGCGTGGCAAAAGGAGCGATGTTGACCAACCGCAACGTAGTGGCCAATATGCTCCAGATACGGTCCGTCATGATGTTCATGCTCAAGGAAACGGAAGAGATCGCCCTGAGCCCGCTGCCTATGTACCATATATTCGCCTTCACAGTCAACTGCCTGGCACTGATGGGTATAGGCACACATACGGTACTCGTCACCAACGCAAGGGATATTGGTTCGATCATCAAGGAGTTCAAACAACACAAAGTCACGCTCGTAACCGGGGTCAACACACTCTTCAATGCACTGCTCAACCACAAGGATTTCGCATCCTGCGACTTCAGTACACTCAAAGTAAGTGTAGGCGGCGCCATGGCCGTGCAGAAAAGCGTAGCGGAACGCTGGCAGCAAGTAACCGGCTGCCCGCTCACGGAAGGATACGGTATGACAGAAACCTCTCCCGTCGCATCCGTCAACCCCATTGACGGCACAGGCAAGATCGGCACCATCGGCCTGCCGGTACCTTCGACAGATATGCGTGTCATCGACGAAAGCGGATCGGTCCTGCCAACCGGTGAGATCGGCGAACTCCAGGTCAAAGGCCCGCAAGTTATGAAAGGCTACTACAACCGGCCGGACGAGACGGTCAAGGTCATACGGGACGGCTGGATGTCTACCGGGGATATAGCATTCATGCATGAAGACGGCTACTTCCAGATCGTAGACCGCAAAAAAGATATGATCAATGTATCCGGATTCAACGTATATCCCAACGAAATAGAAGAAGTGGTGGCCAGCCATCCCAAAGTGCTGGAAGCTGCCGCAGTCGCTGTCCCCGATGAACATTCCGGCGAGGCCGTCAAGATATTTGTGGTCAAAAAAGATAATTCGCTTACCGCCACAGAAATCCTCAGTTACTGCAAAGAGAACCTGACCAACTATAAAGTGCCGCGTCACGTCGAGTTCCGGCCCGAACTGCCCAAAACAAATGTCGGCAAAGTGCTCCGCCGGGCCCTGCGCGAATAAGCGTTTATACGCTCAAGGCCGGGACATATATATTTCTTACGGCCCGAAAAGAAAAGCGGTTGCGCCGGAGTGGGCTCAACCGCTTTTTTTGTAGTTGTCGGACGCTGCCCAGGCACGAAACCCGACAGCGCTGAAGACGATTTATTTGTTCCTCAGTAGATCTCTGATCTCGGCGAGCAGTTTTTCTTCGTTGGAAGGTTCGGGCGGAGTGGCAGGTGCAGCCTCCTCATTCTTCTTGAAGCTATTATACCCTTTCAATACCATGAAGATGGCAAAGGCAATGATCAGAAAATCAAACACAGTCTGGATGAACGCACCATATCGCAGGTTGACGGCAGGAGATACTTCCGCCCCGTTCTCTACGACTGCCTCCCGGAGCGTCACAGAAAGGTCCGAAAAGTCCACACCCCCTATCAGCAGTCCAAGGGGCGGCATGATGATATCGGCCACCAACGAAGATACGATCGTGCCGAAAGCGCCGCCTATGACCACGGCTACAGCAAGATCAATTACATTGCCCCGCATGATGAAGGCTTTGAATTCCTTTAGCATAGTTGAGAGTTTTTATGTTGAAGAATGGTTAATCTGAATACACAAGGCCGGGCCACTTATCTCCTGCGGGCCGCCCTCGATCCACCGCCAAAAAGTATCCCGGAGCCCAGTACGAAGCCGAAGTCATACCAGCCGCCGTTATTATTTACGGCGTAGATAGATACATCGTCCAGGATCAGGCTGATGAAAAACGAGGCCGGGCATATAAAGCCGTGCCAGAGACCTCCCAGCAGGCCATATGTAGGTCCTTCTCTGCAGGGATCTACATCTACTACATGCGCACAGGCAGCAAGGAATAACATGGAACAAAGCAATAAGCCCAACGTGGCGTGATTACTTCTGTCTCGGGTCAGGGAGTCTTCCATAACAATGAGGTTGTTCACCAAAAATATCAAATATCGGGATCAGTTGCACACTTTTCCGAATCTACAGCCCCGCCCGCAATAGCAGATATTCCTTAAACAAACGATAAACCGCATGTGACAAGAAGTCTACATGCGGTTTATTTTCAATAGCGGAGGCAACCTATATCGCTCCCAGGCTCTCCCGTATCTTATTGAGTGCCGATCCGGCGCGGAGCCAGTCTATCTGTTGCTCGTTGTACGTATGATTTACCTTGAATGCCTCTGAAGTACCGTCGGCATGATGCAATGCGATCGTCAGCGGCAGACCGGGCGCCATAGCATCGAAGCCGATGATGTCTATCCGGTCGTCCTGGCGGATCTTCTCATAGTCGGCCGGTTCGACAAATGTCAGCGCCAGCATACCTTGCTTTTTGAGATTGGTCTCATGTATACGTGCAAAGGACTTCACGACCACAGCTTTCACCCCGAGATAGCGCGGTTCCATCGCAGCATGTTCCCTGGAAGAGCCCTCTCCATAGTTTTCTTCTCCGAATACGATGGTAGAGATCCCCTTGCCCTGGTAGTAGCGCGCACTTTCCGGTACCGGCAGGTATTCACCCTTTTCGATGTTGAGCACCTTGTTGGTCTCATCATTGAAATAGTTGACTGCGCCGATCAGGCAGTTTTCCGAAATGTTCTGAAGGTGACCGCGGTACTTGAGCCACGGTCCTGCCATGGATATATGGTCAGTGGTACACTTGCCTTTAGCCTTGATCAACAGTCGCATGCCTGACACCTGCTCCGCTGTGATCGGCGTGAACGGTGTGAGCAACTGCAGCCTGTCGGAAGTAGGTGATACAGCTACCTGTACCGAAGTACTGTCCTCTGCCGGCGCGAGATAGCCCGGATCTTCTACCGAAAACCCTCTTTCAGGCAGCTCCGCTCCACTTGGCGGATCCAGCATCACTGCCTCTCCCTCTTCATTCACCAATGTATCAGTCAGTGGATTGAAAGTCAGGTCGCCTGCTATAGCCAGGGCAGTCACGATCTCGGGAGATGCTACGAAAGCATGTGTGTTGGGATTTCCGTCGTTTCGCTTCGAAAAGTTGCGGTTGAAGGAAGTGATGATCGAGTTTTTGCGGGTAGGATCATCTGTATGACGTGCCCACTGCCCGATACAGGGACCACAGGCATTGGCGAGCACAAGGCCTCCGATATCTTCAAAAGCCTGGAGCTGGCCGTCCCGCTGTACGGTATAACGGATCTGCTCCGAGCCAGGTGTGATCGTAAATTCGGCGCGTACCTTCAGTTTTTTGGCGACTGCCTGGCGTGCCAGTGATGCCGCCCTGTCCAGGTCCTCGTAAGAGGAGTTGGTACAGGACCCGATCAGGCCCACCTCCAGTTGAGGAGGATAGTTGTGTTCCCGCACGGCCTCCGCAAACCGGGAGATCGGCCAGGCCAGGTCCGGCGTAAAAGGGCCGTTGATATGAGGCTCGAGTTCAGACAGGTTGATCTCGATCACCTGGTCGAAGTATTGTTCAGGATTGGCATAGCACGCTGGATCCCCCATAAGATATGGTGCTATACGATCGGCCATATCGGCTACCTCTTCCCTGCCCGTAGCGCGCAGATAGCGGCTCATCGACTCGTCGTAGCCAAAGGTCGAGGTGGTAGCGCCTATCTCGGCGCCCATATTGCAGATAGTACCCTTACCCGTACAGGAAAGCGCTTCAGCACCGGGTCCGAAATACTCTACGATCGCACCGGTACCTCCTTTGACAGTAAGTATCCCGGCCACTTTCAGTATCACATCTTTTGCAGATGTCCAGCCGTTGAGACGGCCTGTCAGGCGTACACCGATCAGCTTGGGCATCTTCAGCTCCCAGGCCATACCAGCCATTACATCCACTGCATCCGCACCACCGACACCGATCGAGATCATACCAAGACCACCGGCATTGACCGTATGGGAGTCGGTACCTATGATCATTCCACCGGGAAATGCATAGTTCTCCAGGACGATCTGGTGTATGATGCCCGCTCCCGGCTTCCAGAAGCCGATGCCGTACTTGTTGGATACGGACTGCAGAAAATCAAACACTTCCGAACTCTGGTCCAGCGCAGAGCGAAGATCCTGTTCTGCACCTACCTTGGCCTGGATCAGGTGATCACAGTGTACCGTACTGGGTACGGCCGCCGTCTTCCGGCCGCACATCATAAACTGCAGCAAAGCCATCTGGGCGGTTGCATCCTGCATCGCCACACGATCCGGCTGGAAAAACACATAGTCTGCACCGCGTTTGTAAGCCTTCATCGGCGACTCCCCGTGTAGGTGAGCATACAAGATCTTCTCAGACAAAGTCAGGGGTTTGCCCAGCGATGCTTTGGCGGCATCTACTTTCTGAGGCAGTCCGGCATAGAAGGACCGGATCATGTCAATGTCAAATACCATGTTGCAGTTTGTTTCAGTAAAGAGTGCAAATCTAATCTTTTACCAAGTAATAAACCAGCCCGGAGGCAGCCGGTTTAGAGGCTTTACGCACTCCGGCTTTCTTCTCAGCTAATGTCTCAATGGTATATAAAGTTCAAAAAAACAGATCCCCGGCAGCCCATAGTGACTGCCGGGGATCGCATATTCATCAGACTCAGAGGTCCGGGGCAATGTGTCGTGGATTATTCCTCCTCGTCGTACATCATTGAACCGGTCTCTCCCACATCGTCTATCTCGATCACTTCATCCACAAAAAGGTCTGCTTTCTGATCATTCAGTATGAGATCGAGTTGTTCTTCGGTCAGGGACCCGTGTTCTTCGAAGTGCGCGATGATGGCTTTTGCCTGATCATCCGGCAGATCAATATTTTCCAGGACCAGGTTGGCCGTAAATTGGACAGATAGTTTCATAAAAGCGCTGTTTGTTTTTTTGCGTATTAGGGTTTAGACATTCTTCTGTGCCCGGTGGATACGGATCAACTCCTCGTCACTCCACTCATCCTCGGACAGCAACACCGATCTGCCGGACGATATATCCGCACAGTCCTCGGTCGATCCGTCATCAATAAGCAGGAGCCCGTTGGAATCCAGATAAGCGATCATATTTTCATCCTGCTCCATACTACTGATATTTGAATAGTTAATATACGATTTTTCGCCGTAAATGTAACGCCCCGCAGACCTGAAATATTCCACGGAGGGATTAAACAATGGTTAATTTCCTCCCATGTAATATACTGCTCCCAGGCTGGCTCCGCCAAACCAGTTGTACGAAGGATTGTACTGGCCGTCGGTATTATTCAGTCTCCAAGCAGTCGCGTTGATATCCGTGAGGCTGATACCGCTGCGGATCTCGAAAGTGATCTTAAACCGCTCCGCTATGAAAGACTGGAAGCCAAGACCGAACACGGCGCCTATATCGATACTGTTATACAGGTCTTTGTAGTTGGGGGTACCGCGCTCAGGCAGCAGTTCGTTGAGTGCGGACAGGTTATTGTTATTGATCGCAAAGGTGGTGAAATCATAGAAACTGCGATCATTGTCATTGACCTCAAGATCCATATCCGCGCTTAGCAACAATCCGACATAAGGTCCTGCGCCCACAAAGAAGCGAGTGCCTTTATTCAGACCGTTCGAGCCCCCCGCCACGACAAACTTATAGGTCAGTGGGATATGCAGGTACTTGAGCTCCAGCTCTTTCTCCAGTACATTGCCGTTGAACTGGTCCCTGTAGTCCTGTCCCATTTCCTTGTATACAAGCTCAAGCTGGATCAGGTGCTTGTTGCCGAAGTCTGCGCCCAGCATCAGCCCGTAATCATAGTTGTCGGTGTAGATGTAGTCCATCTCCCGCTGTCCGTAGTTGTTCTGGTTGATGATCGCCTGACCATAATACCCGGCCACCGGGCCCGCATAAAAACTGGTCTGCGCCTGCAACACGAATACGCTCGACATAGCGGCGAGAAAGAGTCCGATTCTGTTCAAGTAGTACATATACAAATAGGTTTATTGAGTTTGCTGATTATACGCAGTTATCCAAAACTGGTTGACGTCCTCTGACTGCAGGATCGCGATCTGCTGAAGATTGAGCAATTCGAGCAGGGCCAGGAAAGTGATGATCGCATGTATCCGGTTTTCAAGCTTGCCAAATAGCTGATCAAAGCCAGCCTTCCGGCCGGCCTGTACACTCTGCAGGATATACTCCTGCTGGTCCTGTATCGTGTACTCGTACTGTCGGATCTGGTGTACAGTCCTGGGGCCTGCATTGTCCATCCGTTCCAATACACGCTGATAAGCCTTCAGAAGTTTGAACAAGGTAAGGGATTCCCATTCCGATTCCAGCAAAGCCTTATTCGCAAAACCGTGAAGTTCGGCCCTGGTATACCCACGGTTGTACTGCAATGCCCTGGCAGCCTCGAGTTCATGCAGGTCCCCTACCACCTCCTTGTACTGGCGATAGGCGACGAGTTTTCGGGTGAGCTCTTCTCGCGGATCTATCTCATTGCCCTGCTCATCAAGTTCCTTGCGGGGCAGCAGCATCCTGGCCTTGATACGCATCAGGGTAGCGGCCATGACTACAAATTCACTGGCCAGATCAATATTAAGCTCCTCCATCTCCCGGATATATACCAGGAAATCATCCGTGATGCGGGCAATCGGTATGTTGTAGATGTCCACTTCGTCCCGCTCAATAAAAAAGAGCAGCAGGTCAAATGGCCCTTCGAATACCGGAAGCTTGATCTGGTAGTGCATAGTGTAAGACAAACCTACATAAAGTTTTTCTATGCCAACAGCTATTACCCGCCTGCCCAACCCCTGCCGGGCAGGGAAGTACGGGATAATGCCGTATAGCTTCCTTACATTTGCCCGAGATGGAAGAAGCTGTGCATCAGAAGACAAAGCATGTGGGCAGCCTGCTGCTGATCCCCGTGCCGCTAGCCGGAGAAGGGCTGCAAAGCATTCCCCCGGCTGCAGTCGCAGCGATCCGGCGTACCAGGCTTTTCATAGCCGAACGCGCCAAGACCGCTCGTCATTGGATCAGGCAGATCTGCCCGGACATCCAGCTTTCGGACCTGACCATATACGAGCTCGACAAACACGGTAGTGATCCCGGCCTTTTACCGTTCCTCTTGCGGGCGACCGAAGGGCACGATATCGGTTTACTGTCCGAAGCCGGATGCCCCGGAGTAGCCGATCCAGGTGCGGAGATCGTCCGGCTGGCACACCGGCACCATATCCGGGTACAGCCACTGGCCGGCCCATCCAGTATATTGATGGCGCTCATGGCTTCGGGCTTCAGTGGTCAGCAGTTCCATTTTCATGGTTACCTTCCACCTCAGCGGCCAGAACTCAAAAAAGCCCTGCGCGACATCGAGCTGAGGTCCGGACAGGAAGGAGGCAGCACGCAACTCTTCATCGAGACCCCATACCGCAATATGCAGGTCTGGCAGACCGCGCTCGAGACACTGAAACCGGCTACCCGTCTCTGCCTGGTGGCCGGCCTGGACAGCCCTGATGAATGGATCAGGAGCAGCTCCGTAGCGGAGTGGAAGCAAAGCCCGGAGCCGCCTGTGCAGAAGATACCCTGTGTTTTTTTGATTTCAGCGCACTGAATCGGGATCAAAATTGTTTTATCTATGTCTCTGAGCAAACCGGACCAGCCCATGTCAACACAAAAGCAAGCAACCCTCCCGGACCCTGATATCCGTTTTCTCCACCAGCGCGGCTTCCTGGACATCGACGTAGACCCGTTGATGGACCTGGAAACGGAAATCCTCAGGCTTAAGAAAGAGAAAAACGCGGTCATCCTGGCCCATTACTACCAGGAGTCTGAGATCCAGGACCTGGCGGACTTCGTCGGCGATAGCCTGGGGCTCAGCCAGGAAGCGGCAAAAACCAAGGCAGATTTGATCGTATTCGCAGGCGTACACTTCATGGCCGAGACAGCCAAGATCCTCAATCCAGACAAGAAGGTCGTATTGCCGGACCTGAAGGCCGGTTGTTCGCTGGCCGACAGTTGTCCGCCGGCATTGTTCCGGAAATTTCGCGAACGCCACCCGGACCACATCGTCGTATCCTATATCAACTGTACGGCAGAACTCAAGACACTGACGGATATCTGCTGCACTTCGACCAATGCCGTCCAGATCATAGAGAGTATCCCTCCTGACAAGAAAATCCTCTTCGCTCCGGACAAAAACCTGGGCCGGTACCTGATGAAAAAGACCGGACGGGATATGATCCTCTGGGACGGGGCCTGTATGGTGCACGAGATCTTTTCGCGTGAGAAGATCCTGCGGCTGCGCAACGAATACCCGGACGCCAAGCTGATCGCTCACCCGGAGTGTGAACCGCACGTGCTTGAAGATGCGGACTATATCGGTTCTACGACCGGGCTGCTCAACTATACGGTCCGGAGTGAGGCGGACTCCTTCATAGTCGCGACAGAGTCAGGCATCCTGCACCAGATGCAGAAGCGCTCGCCACACAAGCTGTTCATACCCGCCCCACCCAACAATTCATGCGCGTGCAACGATTGTCCGCACATGAAGCGCAATACACTGGAGAAGCTATACCTGTGTATGCAGTATGAACTACCCGAGATCGAACTCCCCGATTGGGTGATCCGGGAAGGCAGGGCCTCTATAGATCGCATGCTGGAGATATCTGCCCGAGCCGGGCTCTGAGACTCTCGTCTCATCTGCCAACTGGTCGTCGCGGCGCATACTGTCAGGGGGAAACGCTCGTTATACCCTCGGAAATTATTAATTTTGCACCCTCAACTGGATCCGATGAGATATTGGCTTTTAGTGTGTTGCCTGTGCGGTTTGATGTCGGCTCCCTTGGTCTCGTATGCTCAGCCTGGCTGGGAAGTGGGTGGCTGGCTGGGCACCACGTACTATTTCGGAGACCTCAATACCCGCTTTGATCTTTCCAGACCGGGTCCCGGGCTCGGGCTGGCAGCTCGGTACAACTTCAACTATCGGCTCTGTATGAAGTTCGGCGCCAACTATGGTCGCGTCCGCGCTACCGATGCCAACTCTTCGAATGATTTTGAAAGAGCCCGGAATCTCAGCTTTGCCTCCAATATCTTCGAACTGGAAACCCAGTTTGAGTTCAACTTCCTGCATTATGAGCACGGCAGCAGGGACTACCCGTTCACACCTTACCTCTTTGCCGGCCTGAGTGTATTCTACTTCAACCCTAAAGCGCAATACGAAGGCGAATGGATAGGCCTGCGTTCACTGGGTACGGAAGGCCAGTTCCTGGGCGACGAATACTACCTCATACAACCCGCGCTGGTATACGGCGGCGGATTCAAATTTGATATCAGCCCGTCCTGGTCGATCAATATAGACATCTCGGCACGTCGCCTTTTTACGGATTTCCTGGATGATGTCAGCGGTGTATATGCCGATAAGGATGAACTGGAAGGACTCAGAGGCCCCGTAGCAGTGGACCTCTCGGACCGCTCCACCCAGGCGGACCGCGAACGCTTCAATATAGGGCAGGCAGGACGCCAGCGCGGCAACAGCAAGGACAATGATTCATTCAATTTCATCAAGGTGGGCCTGATGTACTACTTCGGTTACCTGCCCTGTCCAAGCATATTACCCAAATGACCTTTTGCTGCCCGTGATCAGAAATGTACAGATCCGTCTCCAGGCTTATCCACCAGGCTATCACCTCATAACGGAGCCGATCCTGCAGCAACTGCTTCCCTTGCCACAGGAAGGTCTGCTGTCTCTCTTCATAAGACATACATCCGCTGCGCTGCTTATCAGCGAAAATGCAGACCCCGATGTCAGGCACGACATGACGCTCTATATGGACCGGCTGGCTCCTGAACATCTTGCCGGTATCCGCCATACCAGCGAAGGGCCGGACGATATGCCCGCGCATGTAAAGTCAGCGCTCATAGGCTCCTCGATACAGATTCCAGTCACAGGAGGCCAGCTCGGACTGGGTACATGGCAGGGAATATACCTCTGTGAATTCAGGGTCAATGCCCGCCAAAGAAACCTGATTGCTTCCATTTACAGCTGATAAAAGCTAATTTTAAAATCAAATACCGGTCATGAGCAACCCGATCAGTGGTGTACTTATCAAAAGCGGCCTGCGAATCAGCAGAAGAGTGATCCCCAACTCTGTATTTCCGCAGGAGTCGCAGGAGAAGACCCTCAGGTCGCTGCTGCGCAAGGCTGCCGCCACTGATTTTGGCAGGCACCATGACTTCAACCGGATACTCCGCTCGGACCAGGTCTGCAGAGCGTTCCGGGAGCAGGTGCCGATCTACGACTATGATTCGATCTATGACCAGTGGTGGTCAAAAGCGCAGTCCGGCCGGGAAAATGTAGCCTGGAAAGGAAAAGTCGGATACTATGCCCTCAGCTCTGGTACCAGCGGCGCTCCCTCCAAGTTCATCCCGATCACCAACGAGATGATCCGGTCTATACGCCTGACCGGAATCAAGATGTATTCGGGACTTACCATCTCAGACCTGCCGATACAGCAGTATTCGAAGAAAATGCTCATGCTCGGCGGATCGGCGCAACTCAAAAAAGGCGACAATTACTACTACGGCGACCTCAGCGGTATACTCGTCCACAAGCTCCCGCTATGGATGACCAGCAAGTACAAACCCGGTCTTGAGATAGCAAGTATCGGGGACTACCACCAGAAGATGCTGGCCATAGCAAAAGAGGCCCGCAAATGGGATATAGGCTTCATCACAGGCATACCCTCCTGGGTGCAACTCATGCTAGAGTATGTCCTGGAGTATAACCGGATCAGCCATATACACGAGATATGGCCCAACCTGAAAGTATATGCCCACGGCGGCACGGCCTTCAACCCGTACCGTGAAAGTATACAGCGCATGATGGGCAAGCAATTATTCTTCCTGGATGGGTACCTCGCATCGGAAGGTTTCATAGCCTACCAGAGCAGGCTGGATGTCCCGGGAATGGCGCTTAACTATGGCAATGGACTATATTACGAGTTTGTCCCTTTCAATCAGCAGAACTTCGATTCGGCAGGCGATATCCTGCCGGGTGCCCAGGCCGTATCCGTACAGGAAGTACAGGAAGGAATTGACTATGCCATCCTGTTGAGCACATGTGCCGGCTCGTGGCGTTACCTTATCGGCGATACTGTCCGCTTCGTGGACAAGGCGGCCTCAGAGCTGGTCGTCACCGGCCGTACCAAGCACTTTCTCAGTATCTGCGGCGAACACCTCTCTGTGGACAATATGACACAGGCTACACAGAGGGTACAGGAGACCCTCAACATCTTGATCCGGGAGTTCACCGTATGCGGGATCAAGTCCGGTACGCATTATACGCACAAGTGGTATATCAGCGCGGAGCCGATGGCCTACCAGCAAGGCATCATTGCCCAGGAGCTAGACCACCAGCTTCACCAACTCAATGACGACTATGCGTCCGTGCGCAAAGCAGTCGTCCTGAATCATCCGCAGGTCGTGACGCTACCTCCGTCCGTATTTTACAAGTACATGGAATCCAAAGGCAAGATCGGCGGACAGGCTAAGTTCCCGCGGGTCATGTCGGGCGCCCAGTTTGACGAGTGGGAGCGTTTTGTGGAAGCCAATCATCAGGTCGTCTGAAAATTCTATACGTACGTGGATCTTATCATCAAGGGAGCGATAGCAGGCCTTACCCTCAGTTTTCTGATAGGCCCGGTATTCTTTACACTGATACAGACAGGTGTTGAGAAAGGATTCAGGGCAGGCGTAGCCCTCTGCAGCGGCATCTGGATGAGCGATGTCCTGATTATCCTGTTTGCCTATATGGGCCTGTCCTATATCCTGCTTTTCACGCAGTGGAACGGCTTCAGACCCTGGGTCGGCAGCCTGGGTGGGATCATCCTGATCATCTTCGGACTCAGCTCATTACTTACGAGGACCTCCTCCAACCAGGGAGAAATGCCCGCCAGCCGGAGAAGCGATTACATGACATTATCGGTAAAGGGGTTTGTGATAAACACTTTCAACCCTTTCACCATTATATTCTGGCTGGGTCTTATGAGTACGATTATTGCCGAGAGCGCAAGAACCTCTTTGCAGGCTTCTCAGTTCTTCGGTGCTTTGCTGATCGTCATGATCAGTTTTGACGTACTCAAAGTGCTGCTGGCCAAGCGGATCCGCGGCCTGCTCAATCCCGGCAATATTCAGCGCTTCAGGCAGATCGCAGGTATCTGCCTGGTCGTGTTTGGAATCGTCCTGCTCTGCAGGACATGGCTGTAACCAATGACCAACCAGATATGAAGACTCCAATCTACCTCATCTGTCTGCTCTTCGGCTTTATCTGTGCCAAAGCCCAGGTGACCGAAGGCCTGCGTGAAATGAGCCTGGGCGTGCAAAACGGCCTTAGCCTGGAACTCCCCGAAGTAGCGCCTGATTATGCCGACGACCTCTGGAAGACCTATATCAAAAAATACGGCGGCAAATACAAATGGAACCGCAAGGCAAAAGAACATCTCTCCGAGGGAGTCAATATCCCGAACATCAGCGGTGGAGACCCAATGAACATATTTGCCTCTGCATCCAAAAACGGCAACAATACGGTCTTCACACTTTGGTTTGAGATCAAGGGCCAGTTTCTCCGCAAGGAACGTATGGCAGATAAGTATGATGCAGCCGAAAACCTGCTCAATCATTTTGCCCTGGAGGTCGCCAAAGAAAAAATGAAAGACAACATCAAGGCGGAAGAAAAGAGCCTGTCCAAACTGCAGTCAGACCAAAAAAGACTGGAACGTGCCCGCACCGGCTATGAGAAAGATATCGAGGACGCAAAAGAAAAAATCCGCAAGAGCGAAGAGAGCCTGATAACCAATGCCAAAGACCAGGAAGAAGCCCGTCAGGCGATCCGCCGGCAGGAAGAGCTGCTCGAACAACTCAAAAGGAAACTCGCAGAACTGTAAAATCAATCTCCTCAAAATCAGGGGATTATATCATCAAATAAAGAATCAACATATAAATAGTAATTATATATATTGATTCTTTCAACATTTCCGGCAGAGGCGGGGTAGAGATCGGTTCTCCCTGCCTCTGGTGTTTCGAGCAGGCTTAAACATTGCTATTTTCCAGATATGAATATCGGCTGACAACAAGCATACGCTTTCACCGTCATTTACATTACGATTAGTTCATATATCTGAAATTCATATCTGTAATTTCAGGAAACGATTTGCTACCCAATGTGGGTTATTGACTAGTAATTAACATCGATTCAACATAATTTGAGTGATAATTAACAGTTGGCTGTGGATCGGGCAAAAGAGCCGGCAAAAAATGGCGCGATTTCCGTGTAGTTTTGTCCTGCTGACACTCGTATAGAACCACAACCAACCAACCTGTACTGCTCATGTCGGAAGCAAATCAACCGGTCAAGGCGCTGCCCGGCAGAATGAAGACAATCCGCAACGACGGAGATATGTCTGCTCTGATGCACGGCAAAGTGCAGCCGCAGGCGATCCCCCTCGAAGAGGCCGTGTTGGGCGCCATCATGCTCGACAAGGATGCAGTGGCTATCGTACTGGATATACTGAAGCCGCAGACATTCTACCTGCAGGCACACCAGGTCATATATGCAGCTATGCTGCGTCTCTTTGAACGCTCTTACCCGATCGACCTCCTTACGGTCAACGAAGAATTGCGTAAGAACGAAGAACTGGAAGCAGCAGGCGGTACAGCATACCTGGTGGACCTCACCAATAAGGTTGCCTCTGCCGCCAACCTTGAATTCCACGCCAAGATCGTTGCCCAGAAATATATACAACGCGAGCTGATCCGCGTGTCGACAACCACCATCCAGAATGCCTTTGAAGACACTATGGATGTCTTTGACATGCTGGACGAAGCAGAGAGAGGGCTCTTCGATATCACGCAGCAAAACCTCAACCGCGGGTACGAATCGGTTGGTTCGCTGGCTGTCAAGGCCCAAAAACAACTGGAGATGCTCTCGCAGCGCGAGACGGGGCTCACCGGGGTGCCGAGCGGGTTTGAAGAACTGGACAAGATGACTTCGGGCTGGCAACCGTCCGACCTGATCATCGTGGCAGCGAGGCCGGGTATGGGAAAGACAGCGTTTACCCTGTCCCTGGCCAAGAACGCCGCACTGGACCACAAACGGGGCGTAGCGATCTTTTCGCTCGAGATGTCGAGCCTGCAGCTCACACAACGTCTGCTCTCCTCGGATGCCGAGATATCAAGCGGCCAGTTGCGAAACGGCAATCTGGCCCCACATGAATGGATACAACTGCACAAGTCCATCGAGAAGATGGCTGAAGTACCTGTATACATAGATGATACTCCGGGTATCAATATCTTCGAACTTCGCGCCAAATGCCGCCGTCTCAAGCAACAGCATGACATACAACTGATCATCATCGACTATCTTCAGTTGATGACGGGAGGTGGAGAATCCAAAAAGACCGGCAACCGCGAACAGGAGATCAGCATGATCTCACGCTCGCTCAAAGGCCTGGCCAAAGAACTGAGTGTGCCCGTAATAGCGCTCTCCCAGTTGAGTCGTGCTGTGGAGACCAGGGGCACAGGCTCCAAACGTCCCCAGCTCTCCGACCTCAGGGAATCGGGCGCTATCGAACAGGATGCCGATATCGTCACATTCATCTATCGTCCGGAGTACTATGGTATCACCGAGGACGAATCCGGTATCTCCATGAAGGGTATGGCGGAGATCATAGTCGCCAAGCACAGGAACGGAGCGCTGGGAGATGTCCGGCTCAAGTTCATTGACAATTATGCCAAGTTCGAAAACCCCGATTTCAACCAGTTTGGTACACTTTCGGCGGGTGATTTCCTGAGTAGCTCGCCTTTTGGCGGGAGCGGAGGAGCACCCGTGATCACCCGTTCATCCCGTATGAACGAAGACGACGATGATATAGAATTCTAACCTTTCTGTCTCCAATGGGCAAACCAAAAAAATCCTTTCACCTGAGGGATATCAAACCTCAACGCAAACCTGCAGCAGAAGCTCATACGGAAGAATGGCCGATGAGACTCAACAAATATGTAGCGCACTGCGGTATATGCTCACGCAGGGAGGCTGCAGAGCTGGTCAAAGCAGGTAAGATCCTGTTCAACGGGAAAGTAACGCTCGAGCCTTTCATACTGGTCGAAGAGAAAGACGAGGTCCGGTACGAAGGCAAACTGATCAAACCGGAGACCAGGCGTGTCTATCTGCTGCTCAACAAGCCCAAAGATACCATCACAACCGTCCAGGATGACCGGGGACGCAGGACCGTCCTGGACCTCATACGGAGGCCTGTGAAAGAACGCATCTACCCGGTCGGAAGACTGGATCGCCTCACGACCGGTCTGTTGCTGCTGACAAATGACGGGGAACTGGCGCAAAAACTCTCGCATCCTTCCAGCAAAATAGCCAAAGTGTATCATGTGACATTGGACCGTACGATACAGGAACAGGATCTCGAAAAGATCCGCCGGGGGGTATCGCTGGAAGACGGCACGGCAGAGATAGATGCAGTCAACTACGTAGAGGGCGCATCGCGCCGCGAAGTAGCCGTAGAGCTTCACTCCGGCAAGAACCGCATCGTGCGGCGCATATTTGAACACCTGGAGTACAACGTGGTACGGCTGGACAGGGTATACTACGCCGGTTTGACAAAAAAAGACCTGCCGCGTGGACATTACCGGGAGTTGACGCAGCGTGAGATCATCATGCTCAGGCACTTCACACGCTGACCTCCCATCCGCAACCGTTTCGCTTGTTTTCTTGTTGCGCTCTGTAATTGTTCCACTAAAATCAGTCCAGCACATCATGGCGCTCACGGAATCAAATATGTTGCCCCTGGGTACGACGGCGCCCGGCTTTTCCTTGCCGGATACTGTCACCGGCGAAACGCGCTCATTCAGCGAGATCCACGCAGGTAAGAAAGCCACGGTTGTAATGTTTATCTGCAACCATTGTCCCTACGTCATTCACGTGAATCCCGAGATTGTCCGGCTCGCTGCCGAATACAGGGCCAAAGATGTCGCCTTTGTCGCGATCAGCTCCAACGATGCCACGAAATATCCGGATGATGCACCCGACAAGATGAAAGTGAAAGCCATCGAACTCGGTTACCCGTTCCCCTACCTGTATGATGAATCACAGGATGTAGCCAGGGCCTACGATGCCGCGTGCACCCCGGACTTTTACGTATTTGACAGCAATGCGCTGCTTGCCTACCGCGGCCAGCTTGACGCCTCACGTCCAAAATCAGATATTCCGCTGAGCGGCGCTGATCTGCGGGCAGCATTGGATGCCGTACTGAACGGCAGGCAACCTTCAGCGCAACAACAGCCCAGCGCAGGATGCAACATTAAGTGGAAACAATGAACGGATGTGAGAGCCCGTACTGAAAAAATCTCAACAGGCCCTTCCCGTTTCTATTGAAGTATGATCTGGCGTGCGCCTACCGTATGGCCATTTGAAGAGACCCTCAGTATATACCAGCCGGTGGCGAGACCCATATCCGGTACGTTGATCTCAGAAGACTGATCTGCAGTACTCCTCCACACGCATCTGCCGATCTGGTCGTAGATACTCACCTCCATCTGGCCCGGCTCGGACAGTTTTACATTGAACGCTCCCGATGAGGGATTGGGATATACCGCTATTTCAGGCTCCGGCCGTCCTGCACTCTGTATACTTGTAGAGAGGCAAACAATGTCCCGGATCCGTATGACGGCGTTGAGAGTAAACTCCTGGCTGTATGAGGCAAACTGGGGACTGGTATATATATCCGTGTGTCCTCCCCCGGGCACGCCTACAAAATAACTCTCTACACCTCGTTCGACCGCTCTTTCGTGCAGCGCCGAGGACCCATACATGAACACCCTGCCGAAAGCTCCTTCACGGCCAGCACCATACGGCACGACATCATCGGCAGAACCATGCATACTCATCACCGGGGGATCCGACGGCGATATCCAGTCGAGATCAAAAATAGCCCCCGAGAGATTCATCACCCCGGCCACCCTGGAGTTATAGCTGAGATTGGTCGAATCGCCCGTATCGCCCTCTATACCTCCCTTAGAGTCCAGCAATGCCTGGAAACCAGCGCTCACTTCATCGTCTTCGTGCAGAAAACCCGTATGTACAGCCATGATAGCCCCCGCCGACAAGCCTCCCACTATGATCGTACCCGGATCGATCCGGTACTGATCTGCGTGATCCGCGTCTGCCTTGAAGTATCGCACTGCCGCCCGCATATCACTGATCGCATTGAATGCGATCTCTGCTATCCGGGCCGAATCAGGCATACCAAGGATGAGAAACGGGTACAACCTGTACTCAATGCTCGCGCACACATATCCAAGCTGTGCAAATGACCGGCAAAGATCAGCCATATCCGCCTTGGCGCCGAACACAAATGCTCCCCCGTGGGCCAGTATGATCGCTGGCCTGTTGGTCGTAGTGTCGGACTGTAGCTGATAGATGTCCGCACGCAATGTAACGGTCTCATTGAGGTAGCCCCTGGTAGTCGCATATGTCACTGTCGACACGGAAACCGGGCCGGGCTGAGGCAGCAGGTAGCGATCTGCCTGCTCACAGTTCTGGGCGTTGAGCCCGGATATGACCAGGATCAGCAATGCAGCGATCAGTATAGTGGCTCGGGTATAGTATTTCATAGTATTAAAGGTCATTACAAGTAATCAGTCAACGACAAACTCTTCACCTAAGTTAGGTATTCTTATATCCAAAAACCCTTTTTCTTTCAGGAAGTTCGCAAAGACCTGCTGATCAGCGGGGTTGCCGTGGACCAGGAACATGCGTTTCAGTCTTTGCTGCTGATTGCTTATGAAAGCATATAACTCAGACTGATCGGCATGGGCCGAGAAGGAATCCATGACTTCTATGCCTGCCCGCACGATCTTCACTTCCCCGAAGAGCTTGATATCATATACTCCCTCTCTCAGGATAGCGCCCAGTGTACCCGGTGCACAGTACCCGACGATCAGGATCGTGTTTTTCTGCGAATCGATCCCGTTGAAGATATGATGACGGATACGTCCCGCATTTGCCATACCGCTTGCAGATATGATCACGCAAGGTTCGCTGATGAAGTTGAGACTTTTGGACTCCTCGACCTCTGTCACATAACGGAGTCCGTTGAAACCGAACGGGTCCTGGTCAAACTGGATATACTCCTTGAGTTCTTCGTCATAGCATTCGGGATGCATCCTGAAGATCCTGGTAGCATTGACGCTGAGTGGGCTGTCCACATATACCGGCACTTTGGGCAGCAGCCCGCCGCGTGCCATCTGGTCCATCATATAGACGATCTCCTGTGTACGGCCCAGGCTGAACGCCGGGATGATCAGCTTGCCGCCCTGATCTACACAGGTCTTCTGGATGATCTGTAGGAGGCGCGCATATTCATTCGGCAGAGATTCATGCAGGCGGGCGCCATAGGTCGACTCACATATCAGGTAGTCCAGCTCAGGCATAGGAACCGGATCGCGCAGGATCGGCCTGTTAGGCCGTCCGATATCTCCGGTGAAGCCGACAAGCCTTTCGGCGCCGTTCTCCTGGATCCTGAGTGTCACACTGGCCGAGCCCAGGATATGTCCTGCATCCCGGAAACATATCTCCACCTGCTCGTGTATACGATGCCACCGGTTGTAATTGACACTTACGCACTGAGAGAGCGCGGCATACACGTCTTCGGTGAGGTAAAGTGGCTCCTTGATCTTTCCGCCTCTTTTCTTTCTACTGAGTTTCTCCTCGTAGGCGGCATCGTTCTCCTGGATCTTGGCGCTGTCCAGGAGCATCACGAGCGCCAGGCTACGCGTAGCAGGTGTACAGTATATATCCCCTTGAAAGCCGTCTTTTACAAGCTTGGGTATACGGCCGCAGTGATCTATATGTGCGTGCGTAAGCACCATATTGTCGATAGAAGCAGGATCGAAAAGCCAGCGGCGGTTTTCCACAGCGGCGGATTCCTCATCCCCCTGGAACATACCGCAATCCAGCAGTATCCGGTAACCGCTGTCCAGCGTGATCAGATGAGCGCTCCCGGTCACCTGCCCGGCCGCTCCGCAAAAGGCAATCTTCATCTTATTCCTGTTTTACGATCGGGTACAACCAGTTTCTGATGACATTGAGTACTTTGGGAGCGATTGTCTCTTCCAGCTCCCCATACTCTTCCACTTTACCCGTGTTGCAGGTCTGGAAGAGATGGTTCATACTCTCCATTCTTTTCATCGTGATATTCTCCTTGAGGTAAGAATCCAGCATCTCCTGCATAGCTGCCTGATTTTCCGCTGCAGGAACCTGCAGGTCTTTCTCCCCCCACAACGCCAGTACGGGTACCCTTATGCGGGAGAGATCCGGCCTGGGATCATAGGCAAGGAAAAAACGCATCCAGGGTGAAGTAAGTTGCTGTACCAGGCTTATCATCTGCATTCCGTTCAGCGGAAGTACCGCTTTCTCTTCATCCGTAAAAAGGCCTAACTGGTTGTCGGCTACATGACGGATCTCGGCCATGGCCTTTGCATTATCAGGCTCCTTGATAATGATACGAAACCAAAGATGCAGCAGATCGGCATATTTCGATACCGTCGTGTCGGCAACACCCGAGGCGGCGAGTAGCTTCTTGTTTTGCAGGAGCAGCAGATCAGCGCCCTTCATGGCAGGACCTCCGAGCATCACCATGAAAGCGAGATCCGGGTCCTCCGCCATCAGCATAGCCCCTATAAGCCCGCCTTCGCTATGACCCAGGAGACCTACTTTGTCCGGCAGTACCCGTGGATACTGCTGCAGAAATGTGTAGGCGGCGCGTGCATCACCCGCGAAATCTTTTGTTGTAGCGGTCGCAAATACTCCTTCGGATTCGCCTGCACCACGGTCATCGTATCTCAGTACGGCAAATCCGTTACGCGTGAGGTGATCCGCCAGTACCTTGAAAGGTTGATGACCCATTATCTCTTCGTTGCGGTTCTGCGGACCCGAACCGCTGATGAGTACGATACCGGGAAACGGGCCAGGGCCTTCCGGCATAGTCACCGTACCGGCCAGTACAATACCCGCCTGGCTGTTTTCAAACCTTACAGGCAGCTCCCGGTACGGGTAAGGCGGCTCCGGGGTCTGGGGCCGCAAAGGCCTGCGATAAGTCGTATCCTTTGTCAGCGTAAGGGGAAACTTGTGCGGGGTCTGCTGGAGCGTACCTTTCCAGGAGTTGCCCTCCCATGTGCCTGTAAAGTGCGCAGCGCCCCGAAGTAGATATATCCGTAGCTCCCTACCGGCAGAGACGATGGAATCGGCAGATATCCGGTAAGCATGCTGATCCGGACTATCCATCTCGGCCCGGAGCGCGCCGGCAGAATCCTGCTCCATGTAGAAAACAACCTTCAGTTCAGTGCCGCCTGCCAATATTGTACCCGACCAGAATCCGGCCAAGTCCTGTGTATAGGCGGAAGACAAGAGAAATACGCCAAGTACCGCCGAAGCCAGCAGGCGCTTCAATCCCGTTTTGTACATATACAGATCCTGGTTTCAGTACAGGCAAAGCGTGCCGGGTCAGTTGCCAGCCGGGGACTTTTGATGTTGATTCCCGCTCTCCCCATATTCTATTTTTACATTTTCCTTCATGCGTAATATACGCACTTCTGTCCTGCGGTTGTACTGGTGCTCCTCTTCGCTGCACTCTACACCGTCCAGGCAGTGGTTGCGGACCTGGGATTCTCCGTACCCAAGCGCCCTGACCCTCGATGGGGCGATCCCCTTGGAAGACAGGAAGGATTTGGCGGCATTGGCCCGTTGCAGGGAGAGTTTCTGGTTGTACATCCAGTCGCCGCGGGAGTCTGTGTGGGCGATCAGCTCAATCTCCATACTCGGATAACGCTTCATGATCGCGATGAGCTCGTCCAGCTCCCTGGTCGCATCGGAGCGGATATCGGCCTTGTTGTAGTCGTAGTAGATATTGTTCAGGATCAGCGTGACTCCCTCCTGCAGGCCGGATTCGCTGATGATGGACTCCTGAGGCTGGAGCGATATCTTCTGCCCGGTCATCCGGCTATTGCCCTCTGCCGGAACAGGCCAGGTCTGGCGAACAGTCTGATAACCCGCCCTCGATATTTCCACTTCATATGTAACACCGGCGTCGAGACATAGCGAGAATGCGCCGCGCGATGCGGACTTGTAAGTCCGTACATCCTGTCTTCCGGCTGTCCTGATCCTGATCTCTGCCTGTTCCAGGCCCATGGATTTGTCGGCTGCCAGGACCTGGCCCTCGACCTGTACACAAGGCTGTGTCTTGTCCTGCTCCAGGAACAGCCGCAGCTCACCCTGAGGAGTAGTCACCGGCATGAAAAACCGCTTGTACCCTGACTTCTCGACTACCAGGAGATAGTTCTTGCGCTTGTACAGCTGCGCAGTGGCAACACCGTTGACATCTGTCAGCAGATCCGGCTTGCCGGTAGCTACGCGTTCCTTGACCTGGTAGCGGATCTCGCCTGTTTCAGCATCCACGTAACTGTAAAACGGGCAACTGGGCATCAACCCGCCCTCAGGCGTCGTTTCATATATCCTGACCTCTATGTCGCTGAGCCGCTGGCGGCTCTCCTTGTCGATCGCTACCAATTGGGTCTGGACATATGGCAGATCGTCCCGCAACTGTATCCTTATGCGAAAGATCTCATCCTTTCTCCTGCCACCCAGCCGATTGGAAGTGAAAAAACCTTCATGGCCATGCGGGGCCAGCACAAGACCGAGATCATCCTCGCGGGAGTTAAGCGGTTCGCCCAGATGTACCGGTTTGTTCCATTTCTTACCGCCCTGGCGCGTCAGGAAGATATCATATCCTCCCAGCCCTTTGTGACCATTGGATGCAAAATACAGGTCACCGTTGACATGCACAAAGGGGAATGCCTCGTTGCGCGTAGTATTCACATCGGGACCCAGGTTGATGGGCGCCGACCATTCGCTGCCGATGCGTTCTACCATATAGAGATCCATCCCCCCGTATCCGCCCGGCATATCGCTGGCAAAGAAAAGCCTGGTACCGTCGGCGCTCAGCGCCGGATGAAGCACAGAGAACGAGTCACTGTTGAACGGCAGTTCCCGGATCTGGATCCAGTCTTCCGGTCCTCGTCTGGCCTCGAAGATCTTCTGTACATTCTGTATATCCTTGCCCTTGGTCCTGGCGCCATCCCTCAGGTTGTTGCGCGTGAAAAAGAGCAGATCGCCCGAAGCACTGATGCTGACCGGCCCTTCATGATATGCCGAATTGACCGCAGCTGAAAAAGGTACAGGCTGTACCGGCCAGCCGTCCTTGTCAAACGGGGCGTAATAGAGATCGAAAAAAGCCTCGTCAATGCTCTTGTCCTTGAGTCCCCCGCTACGGGGCCGGGAAGAGACGAAGACAATGCCGTCCCTGTAATACTCCGGCGAAAACTCAAGCGCCCTGGTATTGATCTCTTTAGCCGGCAGTACTTCTACTTTGTATACATCCGTATTGCCGATCAGGTCAGCCAGTGACTGATCCTGCGCCTGTACCAGGCAGGCCGTCATGCAAAACAGTAAGGCTATCCATATCCGTCCCTGTCTACTCATTTCCTTTGCCCATTCAAGATCGATTAGAAATACCGCGGGTTGATGACGCGTTCGCGGGTCTCTTCCTCTTTGGTCAGCTGGTACCTAAGGACAGCTTCTACACTACCGCTGCTGTACCTGCGGATATCCGACAACAAGATGTCATAGGAAAAGCCCATGAACAGGCGATTGCTGATCTGGAATCCTACAAGTATGTCGATTGATTCACCCAAGCTTCGCTCCAGCCCGCCGGACCGGTAAGAAAGCCCGAGCATATACCGCTGAGCCAGAGTAAATATACTGTTGATATCATAGCTGAGCGGAGCATTTTTTACAAATTTTACCAAGAGCTGGGGAGTCCATTCCAGTTCAGGATAAAGCGGCACCGTACCGCCTGCCATCACAAATGCGTGTCGGGTCTCGCGGGAAAGCGGCACATCCCTGTCCGTGAAGTCGATGTTGATATTGAGCAGCCTCGGCACCGAGAGCCCGACAAAAAAACGGTCCGTAGAGAAGTACAGTCCGAATCCGAAATTGGGTGTGTACCTGCCCAACTGCTCCAGCGTGATGGCATTGTCGATACTGAGCTCCTGTGCGCCCCTGAGCCGCGGATCCAGGTAATTGACTCCATAGTACCTCAGCGAAGCCTGTAATCCCGCGCTCAGGCGGCTCCTGGGACCTGTCTGTATCTTGTATGCATAGGCTCCGTCCATCGTCCACGTATCGTATATACCGATCGTATGCCGGAACAGGTTCATTCCCAGCCCGACCCTTTGCCTGTTCAACGCCATATCTGCCGACAGACCCATAGTTGTAGGAGCACCTTCAAAACCCATCCATTGGTTGCGATAGAGCGCCGTAAACGTCAGATCACCCAACGTACCCGCGAATGCCGGGTTGAAAGCCAGTTTGTTGTACATGAACTGGCTGTACTGCTGTTCATGCTGGGCCTTTACCGTCCCTTCTCCCAGCACCAGGACAGAGCAGATGCACAGCAGGCCGCGTATACCAAAGGACATGAGTCTGTTTGTTTCCATGGGTTCAACGCTTGATCATCAGGAATCCTCTCTGGGGTTTCTGCCCGTTGGCAAAATCCAGTATGTAAAAATAAGTCCCCACCGGTAGTTCGGCTTCTTTATACGTGCCCTGCCATGTGTTGGAATAGGGAGACTCTTCGAATACGGCAGTGCCCCATTCATTGAAAATGCTCACCTTGTTGCCAGGGTACCTGTCCGATTCCAGGCACGGTATGAAAAATACATCATTGATGCCATCATTATTCGGTGTGATGATAGTAGGTATATCGCAGTCCGAATCATCGCCGATGAGCAGCCTGGCTACAGCCGTAGCGCACAGATCCGGGCAGCCTGTGGCACAGATCCTGTATACCAGGGAATCGGGGCCTACATAGTTGGGCGCTGCCCTGAAGTCAAAAGCTCCGTCAAGACGGGAGATCAGCGTTCCGTACATCGGCGGCTGTATGATATCCACTGTATAGGCAAACGGCCGCTGATCATTGGCCAGCAGGTCCAGCAGCGCCACACCAGCAAAAGGTACGGTCGCCGCATCATCCGCTGCCTGTGGGGCCGTCTGGTAAGTCACAATCAGCGTATCGGCGCTATACCGTACGCAGGACCTGTAGGACAGCGCCCATATCAGTGTATTTTCCCCGGGGGACAGGCCAAAGACAGTTGTCCGCGGGTCAGCAGGGTCTTCAAAGGACGTCGAAGGACGTATGGCTGTCCACTGGCCCTGGCTCAAGGCCAGTTGGGCCGCATTAAGCCTGATCTCGTCCTGGTCACACGCGATCAGGTCAGGACCCGCCTCAGCGATTTCCGCAGGTACTTTATCTATTCGTACAGCCAGCGGAACGGTAGCTACGGAACGGCAGCCGTCCTTGCTCGCGATCACATAAAACTCGTTGACGCCATCGGCAAACTGCCCGAAGTCCTGGACAGTGATGCAACGGGCATTAGTCGGCCCCGCAATCAACCGGTCATCCGAAGCCAGGTACCACGAATAGCTTGTACCGGCTACCACATCGGGGCCCTGTATGCATAGCTGCAGAGCCGCCCCATCGAGAGAAGCGCACAATGCTACTACTGAAGACTCGATACCGGGCGTCACCGGGCGGCTGTTGACCTGGACATAAAAGGGTTGTGCCTGTGGGGAGGGACAACCGTTCACAGTGATACGTAAGGTATAGTTGCCCGTATTGGCTGCAAATGCAGGATATATGAAGGGATTCTGGTCGGAGCTTCCGGCCCAGCCGGGACCTTCCCACTGGTAACTGGCCCCGGGAACGAAGTCCGTACGCAAAAACAAGGTATCCCCTTCGCATACGATCGGGTCGGCCGACACTGCCGGACGCGCGGGGGCCTGGCGAAGCTGTATCGTCTCCTCCGCTGAAATATCGGAGATACACCCGTCTACCTCGACCGCTACCCGGTAAGTTCCGTTATGTATGACCCCAGCTGCGGCGATGAGCAGGAAAGGATCCTGGCTCACCTGCGATCCGATCGGAGTCGTCCATGTATAGATCGCTCCGGAGCCATAGTCATCACAGCGGATCAGGAGATCCTGGCCTTCGCAGTAAAAGTCTTCGAGCCTGAGTTCCGGTGTATCGGGTATGTCCTTCACTTGCAGGCGTATGGTCTGCGGCCTGGACACACATCCGTCGCTGTTGCGCACTGTAAGCACATAGTCACCGTTGCGCGCAGATCCTCCTCCCTGCAGGCAGGGCTCCCGGAGGGATGAAGCGAACGAGGGGCCACTCCACGAATAGATATAGGTCCCGTTGTCCGCAGGAAATACGGTCGCCTGAAAACAGATCAGGTCCTCGTCTTTGACACAAGCGGCAGCATCCGCACTGAGCGCCGTCACGGTCGGCCGCACATGGACTACCACCAGCGTATTGCTCTGGTACAGGCAGCCGGCTGCAGTGGTGACACGCACAGAATAGACCCCCGGCAAGGCCGGAACCTTCGCCTGTGCCGAACCGGATACAAGCTGTCCGCCTGGACTAAGCCACTCATAAGTAGCTCCGGCAAACAGGGGAACGGTCAGATCCACCGAATCCCCGTCGCACACGGGACCGGAATTGGCCGCAGAGACCGTATAGCTTTCCTCTATGTTTATCAGCACAGGTGCCGAGAGTTCGGACAGGCAGTCGTCCACAATAAGCCGTACCCGCCACTCACCGTTGAGCTGATCATCTGCAGCAGGTATGATCAGGCTGTTGGTGATTGTATGGATCGTGCTGCCGTCAGGATGTATCCAGCGGTAGACATCCGCATCAGGGACATTATTCACGGTCAGCACCAGTTCTTCGCCCGGGCACCTGATCCCGTTGAATACAAGTATGGGCGTAGCAGGCTTGGGTTTTACGACTACCTCGACCGTAGCAGGCAGGGACGGGCAACCAGATTCATAGATAAAGAGTGTATAGACGCCCGCCATAACAGGCTCGGCAGCATTACTTACCAGCGGGGCAGCCACCGTATCTCTGAACTGTCCGGGACCGGTCCACTCGTATTTGAGATTGGGTCCGACCTGAAGTGTTGCCAATTGCAGCGGAGTACCTTCGCAGACTTCGATATAATCGTTGGCCACGGTCGCAGTGATCCTGGAAAGCACGGAAACCTGCCTTGGCGCCGAAGGATTCGAGACGCAGGAAGGTGATTCTACGACTACGTAAAACTGGTAGGTACCCGGTGGCATACTCAGTCTAAGCAATGGCGCCGGCGTCTCTTCGATCAGTACTCCGCCAGGAGCTACCCCCCGGTACCATTTGTATCTTACATTCCCGGTAAACGCCTGAGTCTCCATTACAACGTCCTCCCCCTCGCATACAGGGTTCTTCTCAAAGAAAAGATCGGGAGTGCCAAGCTGCTGTGGTATCTGAATACTGACAGAACCCGTAGCCGAGCAGCCTCCTGCGCCGGTCACGACCAGCGTATAGGTGCCTGAATATCCAGTAGTTACATTAGGTATCGTCGGGTTCTCGAGATTGCTGACAAATCCATTGGGACCGGTCCAACTATAGGTGTAGAGGTTGCCTCCGCTACCGGCGGGAAGATTGGCGAATAACTGGAGAGTATCGTCTTCACATACTTCCAGCGAATAGGCCGGTTGCAGTATATAGCCTTCAATCCGTACAATGGCCGTACAGGAAGCCGTATTGCCGGATACATCTGTCACCGTCAGGGTGACTACCGGCTCCTGTCCCACCTGGTTACAGGTAAATGTGGAAGGTACCAGGAAATATTCTTCGATCCTGCAATTGTCCGTGCTGCCTCCATCTATCTCCTGGTGAGACAGGATGTAGGGTTCGGTCACCGACGGGAGCACATGTACAAGCACATTTTTGCACCTGGCTACAGGAGGTTCAGGGTCATTCAGTTCGACTTCAAAAGTACAGGAGCCTATATTGCCGGAAGGATCTGCCACCTGGAACTGTACAGTCGATCTCCCGGCCTGGAAAAGGACCTGGGGCCTCCTGTCGGAACCAGCCAGCTCTGTGAGCGGCACTTCAGTTGCACCCTCTATCGAATAGGCTGCACTGAAAGAGCTGAATGCCAGGCGCATGAACAGGAAGCTACTTCCATCCGTGTCTCCGTCCGATGTAACGGCAGCCGGATCACAGGGATTGATCCCCGATTCGGGACCTCCCGGCGGAATGCTGAAGTTTGTATTGGAAGCTGCCGTAAAACTCACGATCCCGTCAGCCGCCCATCGATTGAAATCATCAGCAGGTATATCGAATACAGCCGTCAAAACCTGCGCACAGTCTCCATCCGTCACGTGCGGCTGGCCTATCTCAGTGGTTCCGAGGAAACTGCCTTCTTCCGTCCGAATGGAAAAATAGGCGCCTGGTTCATCGACATTACCCTGCACCATTACCTCCAGGCGTACAGGTGATCCGGACGCATTGTTGTTTACCCCGCTGAAGCTGATCTCACGATCCCCGGCTATGAAACCTCCGAGATCAGGATCGAGCGCAAAGATCAGCAACGCCTGTGCCGTATCTGATGGCAATATCTGCAGATAGGTCTCCGGGAATCCGCAATTGTCTGCATAGGACGACGGCAAAGGAAGATCAAGCAAGGCTTCACAGGATCCGGTCACCAGATCTATGCTGATCGGCGACGGACACAGTACAGCGGGAGCCTCGCGGTCTTCCAGCCTGATCGTCTGGTGGCAGGAAGACTGATTACCGAAACAGTCTGTTACAAAGTAGATCACTTCGTGTGTGCCTACAGGCAGCAATGCATTCCAGGTCCTGTCCGTCAGTTCTTCGACAGGACCGCCGTTGAGACTGTACTGGTATTGCAACGATGAAGATACACTCCTGTGAAAATGAAGCGTCAGATCGATACGTGCCCCGGGACATATATCATTGACGGCAAATCTGCCGGACTGACCGGCTGGGATATTGGGCTCAACTCTGAACCGAATGACCCCGTCGGCCGCCCAGCGGTTGATATCTGCTCCTTGCAGGTTAGTGAGCAATGTCACGCCGTCGCCACATTGCATGTTTACGGGAGATGTCTGCCCTACTCTACGGCCATCCTCGTCATAGATGACCAGGTACTCCGTAGCGCTTTCCGCATCTGCCTGCTGCAGGCGGATAGAAAGACTGACAGGCGCTACGATAGCTTCATCGGGATCAAGTGTCAGGAGCAGCTCCAGGACCACAGGATCTACTGGTACTTCCAGGTTACCTGGCTCAGCCGATACCAATGGCGCACCCGCGCTTACTGAGTCTGCCGTCACGAAGCTCAGGCAGGCATCGGACGCTATGGGTCCCTGCGCTGTCACATTGCCTTCACACATCCCGGGATCCGCTATCAGTACCTGTTCATCTGCACAATGTTCGATCACAGGAGGCTGATCGTCGATCACCAGCAGTCTCGCCCGGCCGACAGTGACATTTCCGCACTCATCGTAAAAGACGAAATCCACCGCTGTTTCCAGTGCGAAGGCGCCTCCGCAGGCAGGGACGCCCGGATCTGCCGGAAGTATGCCCGGGAAAGTGGCCGGATCCCCCGGATCATACGATCCCGGTACTGCCGCAAAAGATGCGACCGAAGAACAATTGTCCGTAGCAGTAGCCCCGCCAAGCGCTGAAACCCACTCGCCGAATATCTCGTCAAGTGAGACTTCTGCGCCACAAGTCACTGTCAGGTCGATCGGCGTTATTGTCAGCGCGGGACCGGAAGTATCTATTACGAAAAGTTGTTCGACAAAAGCCGTCCTGTTACCACATCTGTCCGTAGCTTCCCACTGCCGCTCTATACGATATTCACCCCGGCACCTGCCTACGATTTCTATATCGCGGTAACTGATCACAGGTTCATCATCACAGTTGTCGTTGATCCGGCTCCTGACATGTTCCATATCCGGCTCCAGGTCTCCGTCGCAACTGATGTTGCGATTGGGAGCGAGGCTGAATACCGGGCCTGTAGTATCGACCACGGTAATAGTCTGCTGCTGGCTCGCCGTATTGCCGCAGGCGTCCGCGGCCGTCCACCGCCGTGTGATCGTATAACTGTAATGTCCACAAAGTGCCGTATCCGGCGACTGGGTAGTCGTCTCATCCAGTGTAATCTGCAGGTTGAACCGGCACTGATCCGTCACCGCCGGTTCAGTAGCCGGTGGCACTTGATGGCAGGATACGGTCACATCTGCCGGAAACGCGATAAAGACCGGGGCCGAAGTATCCCTCACTTCGAGTCCGGCCGAGGTCTGTGTTGTATTGCCACACTCATCGCTGAGGAAAAACCGTAGTTGTACGGACCAGTTACAATCCTGGGTACCGGGC
Source organism: uncultured Saprospiraceae bacterium (assembly GCA_964537925.1). Lineage (GTDB taxonomy): Bacteria > Bacteroidota > Bacteroidia > Chitinophagales > Saprospiraceae > SLDF01. The sequence goes on from CAZICV010000007.1 coordinate 101,465, forward strand.
AACGGGTATTGATCCGGCTGGCCCAGGACGGCCGTACCGGACAGGCCGTTGCTGTCCTCCCACTGCAACGAATCCCAGCTGACCGACCCGCAGGCATCCGAAGCGATTGCACCCAGATAGCTGTCGATAGCATTGTATACATCCTGGTCCAATGATCCTCCGCAATAGATCGTAAGATCAGACGCCGGCACGGTCAGGACCGGCGCTGTTGTATCCTGTATGGCAAATACTGCGCTCAGTGTATCGGGATGCATGTTGCCACAAGCATCGCTCAGGGCAAAAGCTACACTGACACTGCCGCTTCGCCCGCAGCCCGCAGCCTGACTGCTGCGAAAAGCAGCAAGTACTTCGGACAGGCCTTGAGTTGGCCTTATGGAGACGATACCACAATCGTCAGTGGCTACGGCGCCGGCCGCCTGCGTATACCAGCCCGTGAGAGCTGCTTCTATATCTTCCTGGGCTCCACAGTCCAGCAATAGTGGCTGTGGGTTTGTAGTCCATTGTGGTATCGCCATATCGATCGCCGCAAATGTCGACTGTCCTTCCAGCCGGTTGCCGCACAGATCGGTGAACACGAAGTTTACGATGACAAAGCCCAGTACATTGTCATATGCGTTGCCCCCGATCAGGATATTGTTTTTGCAACCTTCCGCTACGGACTCCCCGAATCTCTGGAGTACTTCTTCCAGCGTCACTTCTTCGCCAAAAACCTCGTAGCTCAGCGACAGGCTGTCTCCGGGCGTACAGGCATCCGATATTTCCGCATCGGCTCCGGCCAGCAGCCAGGCTTCAAGTAATTGATCGATATCCGACCCGTTGCAGGTATGTATGAGGCGCTGTGGATTCCGGCTGAATACCGGGGCCTCTGTATCTGTATATGTAAATGATGCTGTAGTAGAAACACTCCGGCCGCAGGCATCCGAAGCGGTGAAAGTCACGGAAATGGGTGTACCGCAATTGCCCTGCAGGACAGGATTGGCAGGCGATGTCGTCCAGTTGAGACTGCTGCAGTCATCGTTGACTACGGCTGACCCGTGATTGTTCAACCATTGGCCGAAGGCGGAGTAGATATCCTGCACATTGCAGTCAGCAGTGATATCCGCAGCAGGAGTCACAAGTACAGGCGCCACTACATCCTGTTCGGGTTGGAGTACCTGCGTGTAAGTAGCGCTGTTGCCGAAAGCATCTGTCACGGTCCACACACGGGTGACCTCCGCGGCGGTACAGAAATCCAGGGGAGCAGAATCCGCATAGGTAATTACCAGATCCGGCCTTGCTGTACAGTTATCCGTCACTCCACCGACAGGTATATCTCCGGGATCTCCGCAGGCAAGCGATATCGAAGGGGGCATCAGCGCCACGTCAAACACCGGGGGCGTCCGGTCCGTAAAAGCAATACTGAACTGGAAAGTTGAAGAGCCGCCCATATTATCGGTGACCAGGTATTGTACGGTCACTGTAGTGCCTCCGGGCACGGGATCGCCGATCTGGTATCCGCCGCTGATCGTATAGGAAGTGTTGAGGATCACCAGGCCCGGTATATTGGGCGTGATGTGCGGGTTGGCCGGGTGCCCCCAGTCGAGGATACCGGTACAGTTGGCTCCTACTTCGATCGTGTCCGGCCCCGCATAGTCAAAATTGACTCGCTGCGCCGTCAGGACCGTACTCAGCCCGCAGCAGACACAAACCAGAAACCAGAAGCGAAGTTTATTATTCGAAAATAAAGTAAAGCATTCATCCATAACCCAGGCAATTAAGCAGGCCAAGCCAAGTCACATAGTACGGAATACCGCAGGTGCCGGCCAAACGTTTGGCATATTCAGACAAAATTACAAGAAATCACCAAGAGGATAAAAAAGAGGATAAAGGTTTCTCTGCAAAGCCCGGTGTACCGGACCCGGACCGGATCACTCTTCTTCGGAAGCGCTGTCGCTGCTTTCGTTCAGCTTCTTGTCTTCGACATGTTCATTGAGGAATGTATTGATACGATCGATGCCGAACGTGCTTTCGATCTGGCCGAATTCGTTGATCTGGATCTGGAACCCTTCCAGCTCTTCGTGCGTCAACGGTCGTTTGGATTGCCTCTTGCGTTTGGACATGTATCGGATTATATGGGGGCGATCTTATAAAAAGCTTGCATTCTCTCGCTAAACTCCTGCTCTCCAAGCAGTTCTATTATTTCAAACAGACCAGGGCCCTTTAATGTTCCTGCCATGGCCAGCCTGAGCAGAGGGAAAATATTTCCCGGACCAAGATTCTCCGCTGCAAGCAAATCCTTGACTTCCTGTTCGATAGCAGCCGCCAGGAAAGGCTTCGTAGCGGCCACCCTGGTTTCGATGGATTTCAATACAGGCAGGAGCTCAGGACGGAACTTCTTCTTCAGCGTAGCTTCGTCATAATTCTTCACGGGTACAAAGAAGTAATAGCCCTCTTCCAGTATCTCGGGGTACACGGTAACCCGCTCTTTCATCAGCTCACACACGGACGCCAGGTATCCCGCGTCAATGCTACCCGGCAGGTCCTTCGTCCAGGGAGCGAGCAGGGAAGCAATTTCAGCGCCACTGCGTGCTTTGATGTACTGCTGGTTGTACCACCTGGCTTTTTCGAAATCAAACCGGGCGCCTCCTTTCGACACTTTCTCCAGGCTGAATACCTCGCTCAGTTCCTCCAGGGTAAAGAGTTCCTGCTCCGTACCCGGATTCCACCCGAGGAAAGCCAGGAAATTGAGTACGGCGGCAGGATCAAAACCCGCCTCCCTGAAACCGGTAAAACGCTCCGAAGGATCCGGGTCATCCCAGCTGAGCGGGAATACCGGTATGCCGAGCTTCATGCCATCGCGCTTGCTCAGCTTCCCGTTACCGTTAGGCTTCAGGATCAGCGGCAGATGGGCAAACAAAGGCCTGGTCTCCTCCCAGCCCAGGAAGCGATAGAGCAGCACATGGTGCGCCGTACTGGGCAGCCATTCTTCCCCCCTGATGACATGCGTGATCTCCATAAGGTGGTCATCGACCACATTCGCCAGGTGGTAGGTAGGCATTCCGTCGGCTTTGAGCAAGACCTTGTCGTCCAGCTCACTACTGTCAAATTCGACCGTACCCCTTATCTCGTCCCCGAATCGTATCAGTTCGCCGACGGGGACTTTCAGCCTGATCGTCCAGGGGTGTCCGCTGTCCAGCAGGCGCTGTGTCTCTTCTGACGAAAGGCTGAGGCTATTGCGCATCGACCCGCGGTTGGCGGCGCCGTACATGACATTGTGATCACCCTGTTCCTTGCCACGCTCGCGCATCGCTTCCAGTTCCTCCACCGTATCGAAAGCGTAATAGGCGTGCCCGGCCGATACCAACTGCTCCGCATAGCGCCCGTACACGTCCTTGCGCTCGGACTGGCGGTAGGGGCCATAGGTACCCCCAAAGCCCGGACCTTCGTCGGGGAGCAGCCCGCACCATTTCAGCGATTCAATGATATAGGCCTCTGCTCCGGGCACATAGCGTGTCTGATCCGTGTCTTCTATACGAAGTATGAAGGTCCCTCCGTGTTTTTTTGCAAAAAGGTAGTTATAAAGCGCTGTTCGTACGCCGCCAATATGGAGGGCGCCTGTCGGGCTGGGTGCAAATCTTACCCGTACGGGTCTGGTCATGTTCCTTTGTTTGTCAGCTCAAAAATACTTGAAAAAAAATCTTTATATTAACTATACAAGCAAACTATTCGCTCTATTTTCCCGTTTATTACTGCGAGTTCTTCCCATGACCATATCAATGCCACCCCATGTACCTCATCAAGACGCCGGGCATTATGCGCAACCTGTTTCCCAATTTCATCTGGAAACTGCCCGCTGCCCAGAAGACTGTTTTCCTGACTTTTGACGATGGCCCTGTACCGGAAGTAACTCCCTGGGTGCTGGATTTGCTTGGCGAGTACGATGCCAAGGCTACTTTTTTCTGTGTAGGAGAAAATGTTCAGCACAACCCCGACATTTTCGAGCGGATACGCCGCGAAGGCCATAGCGTAGGCAACCATACCTTCAACCACCTGTCCGGCTGGTCAACAGAAAACATGGATTATTTTCTCAATGTACGCAAGTGTGCAAGACTGGTGCATTCGGACCTCTTCCGCCCGCCGTACGGGAAGATCAAACCCAAGCAGGTACAGTTTCTCCAGCGCCATTACCGCATCGTGATGTGGGACGTCCTCAGCGGAGACTTCGACGATCAGCTTGACGGCGAAGAATGCATGCAGAATGTGCTTCACAACGTCTCCAGCGGATCAATCGTTGTATTTCACGACAGCATCAAGTCCGAGAAAAACCTGCGTATAGCACTGCCCGGTGTATTGGCTCAGCTCCGATCCGAAGGCTATACCTTCAGCGCGCTGCACGATATCCAGCCGGTCACACGCAAATTGTCCGCCAGCCTGAGCGAGATCTGAATCTTCCCTGTTCCGACACATCGTTCTTTGCACCTCCGGCCAGCCATTTGAGGCTATTTCGGCACGGACTTCTATATTCGTCCTGTCAACAGGCTTTCAAATCACAGAAGACATGCAGATCAGACCTGCCGCCGAACTTTCGTATGCCCATGAGCTGGAAGCTTTGCGGGCTGCGGATACATACGAAAAACCAGCAGGCTGGCAACTCAGCCCGCGACTGGTGGTGGACTATATCATGGGCGGGCAGGTAGCAGACCTCGATATCGAACCCAAGTACATCGGCAGCCGGAGACTGATCGAGGTGGCGGTAGCTACACTGGCGACCGACAGGGCCCTGCTGCTCAGCGGTTTGCCCGGCACAGCCAAGACCTGGGTATCCGAACACCTGGCAGCTGCTATCTCCGGCGACTCTACACTGCTGGTACAAGGCACTTCAGGGCTGGTAGAAGATGCCATCCGGTACGGTTGGAACTACGCTATGCTGATCGCCCAGGGACCGAGCAGGCAGGCATTGCTACCCTCTCCGGTACTGCATGCAATGGAAGGCGGCAAGATCGCCCGCATCGAAGAACTCTCCCGGATCAATGCCGATGTGCAGGATGCACTCATCACCATCCTGTCGGAAAAAATCATACCCATACCCGAACTCAATACCGCACTGCCTGCCCAGCGGGGATTCAACCTGATCGCCACGGCAAATGACCGTGACAGAGGGGTGCAGGAAATGTCAAGCGCACTCCGGCGGCGCTTCAACACGCTCATCATGCCGCTGCCGGCCACCCTGGAAGAAGAGATCGGTATCGTACAGTTTCGCGTGGACCGGATAGGCCGGGCACTGGCACTGCCGTCCGGCCTGAACCCGGGTGAAAAGATCGAACAACTGGTCATTGTCTTCCGCGAGTTGCGCGAGGGTATGACCATCGACAGGCAGACCAAACTGAAAAGCCCCGTAAGCACCCTCAGTACGGCCGAAGCCATCTCCGTGATGATACAGTGTATATCCCTCGGCGGCTATTTCGGTGACAACCGCATCGGCGAACAGGATCTGGCAGCGGCCCTCACAGGCGCCATCGTGAAAGATGAGTCCCAGGACCTGCTCGTGTGGAAAGAGTACCTGGAGAAGATCATGCGCCGGAGATCCGACTGGAAACAGCTCTATGAGGCCTGCCAGGAGATGATCAGACTGTACTAAAAACACCCGGATGAAACAAGATCCGAACCAGGTACGATTCTTCGGCATCCGTCACCATGGACCCGGCAGCGCGAGGAGCCTTGATCGCGCTTTGCAGGACTGGAGACCGGATCTCCTGCTGATCGAAGGTCCGCAGGATGCAGATCAGTTGCTTAGTGGTCTGCAGGCAGATATGCTGCAGCCACCTGTGGCCCTCCTGATCTACGACCCGAAAGACCTGAGGGCCGCTTCATATTTCCCGCTGGCTGCCTTCTCACCTGAATGGATCGCCATCCAGTATGGGATCAGGGAGTCTGTGGCCGCTCATTTCATCGATCTGCCGCAAGGCATGATGTGCAACGATTCACTGTCTGACCTCACCGGCGCTGCCGGTGACCCCTTCACCCTGATGGCCGGCCTGCAAGGGTATCCCGATGCAGAGGTTTGGTGGGAAAGTCACTTTGAGAACCAGGAGAGCGCAGACATTTTTCCAGCCCTTTCGGCATTGATACGTGAGATGCGTCTCGGCCGGCCCGAAAGCCCGCGCAATGAAATCAGAGAAGCCTTCATGCGTCAGCAGATCAGGCAATACGCCTCCTCAGGATACCAGCGTATCGCTGTCGTCTGCGGAGCATGGCACCTGCCTGCACTGGAGACTTTCGACAGCATCAAGGCCGTCTCCGATAAGTCTCAATGGAAGGGGCTGTCTCTCAGGCGGATGCAGGCCACCTGGATACCCTGGTCCTACCGGCGGTTGGCAAAATCTTCCGGCTACCTGGCCGGCGTGGAAGCGCCCATGTGGTACGAGCGCCTGTTTATCTACGGCGAGAATGCACCCGCACACTGGTTTGCTTACGTAGGCAGATCTCTTCGTGCCCGTGGATACGAAACCACCCCATCTTCGGCCATTGACGCTACACGACTGGCCGAGACACTGGCTGCAATCCGGGATCTGCCACGACCTGGTTATGCCGAGCTTGGAGAAGCCGCCTCCGCCGTACTGGGGCACAGTCACCCGGAGATCAGGCAGATCATACTGGAAGATATTCCGGTCGGCGACCGGGTCGGCAGTATCTCCGCAGACCTGCCGCAACTACCCATTGTCAAGGACCTGGAACTGCAGGTACGCAAACTCCGGTGGAGAAAAGACATGGAGCACAGTTCTCCCGTGTCCAGGTCACTGGATCTCAGGAAAGAGTCGCACAGGGAGGGGAGTATATTGCTCCACCGCCTGCAACTGCTGGATATACCCTGGGGTACTTTGCAGGCACAGGAACAAAAACAACTGGGTACTTTCCGCGAAGACTGGACCCTGCAATGGGACCCTGAATTCTTCTTCAGGCTTATAGAGTCGGGATCTTTCGGGCTCACGATAGCAGAAGCCTGCGCCGGTAAGCTCCGGGATGAAGTATCAGGCTATGATCTGGCCCGGCTCGTACGCACATTACAGATCTGCCTGGCCGCTGATCTGCCCGCCCAGCTAGCCGATGTAGCCACCTGCCTGGCCATGCAGAGTACGGCCTGCAAAGACTCCTTTCTGCTGATGGAAGCCTTCTGTGAGCTGGGCAGCCTGATGGATTTCGGCAGTGTCCGGCATCTCGATATGGGTATGATCGCCTCGATACGCGACAATATAGCCATAGAGATCATCGCGTCCGCCGCTCAGCAAGCCGATCAGCTTGATCCGCTCGAAGCCGGGGATATTTACCCGCTTTTCCTGCGCACACACCTCCATATGCTCCGGCCTCCCGCTGCGTACAAAGCGCCCTGGCTGGACCTGCTCAATCAACTCGGACTGCGCGTGACCATGGTCAACCAGGTACATGGCTGTGCTTTTCGGCTCCTGCTGGAGAGCGAAGACGCCATCCGTGAACCCCTCAACTTAGCGCCTGTACTTTTTGCCGTATTTTCTTCTGTCTCGCAACCGATGGAGACAGCAGCCTGGCTGGAAGGATTTCTGCAGGAAAACTGGCTGATCCTGCTGTATGACGAACGTTTCTGGCGGCCGCTGGATCAGTGGGTGGAGCAGATCGGGGATGAAGCTTTTGAGCTCGTACTGCCCGTATTGCGTCGCAGCTTTGCCAATGCCGGTTCAGGTTTGAAAGAAAAGCTGCTTGCAAAGGCATCAGGACAGGACTGGGACAATACCTCTCACCCTGGAGCGCTGCCGTCAGGGCTCCGCCACCAGCTCATTCACTGGCTGGCCGATGAGCAGGCAGACGAGCCTTCACAGGCCAGTCTACCTCCAGGGCCTTCTCAGACAGCCCCTCCGCCGGATAAGACATAGCCAATTGGATACGCGAAGCCATATCCGGGTGTGAATTCAATAGTTCTATCTGGGCCTGGCTATCCGGGTATTCCTGCTGCAGCTTCCTGAATATCGCTCCCAGGTGTGCAGGATGTATACCGGCCTTGAACAGGGTCGCGAGAGCAAAGTCATCCGCCTCCCGCTCCTGGCGCCGACTGAAAGCCCCCGCGCTGAGCGCATGTAGTATCTCTCCTGCGATCACCGCATCTCCTCCTGTCACCAGGCCGGTGAGCACAGCGAGGCCAAATTCTGATATGAGTTTCTTCACGACATGGCGTTTTTCCACATGCGCCATTTCATGAGCCATCACAGCCGCTATCTCTTCCGGGCTGTCTGCAAGCTCGAGCAGCCCGCGAAAGAAGTAGATCTGGCCGTCCAGCGTTGCAAAAGCATTGGGCAGCTCCTCGTCCAGTACCTTGATCGTATAGTAATACCCGGACTCAGGGTGTACTGCGCGCAGGCGCTGAGCTATCTGGTCCAGGGCCGGCTGCCAGGGATTGTCATCCAGTACCGTGTACCGGGATTCGATCATATCTGCCAGGACAGCACCCAGCCTCGATTCCTGTTCGCGTGTCATCATCGTACTCAGTGAACCCCGTTCGGGACTCAGCCAGGCAAAAACACCCCAACCGATGATACATAGCAGCACCAGCAGAGCCGCGTCCCTCCAGATCTTTGCCCGCATGATTCAGAAAGGTGGTTTGTTGAGATACGCTGCTTCCTCTTCTTCGTCGGTATCCGTATAGCTTAGCCTGAATACCTGCTCGTACGCGATCTTACCGAAAAACACAAAGTAGAAGAAGCGGCCCCGGCGGGCTTTGACTGCTGCGATCAGGCTGAGTACAAAGTAGACGATATTGATCAGCACAGCCAATATGAGGAGCCCCATGAAGGCCTTTGAAAAATTTTCATCCCGGATGAAATTGGAAACAGTCCAGACCACCAGCCCGCCATTGAGCAGGGTCACTGGCAGCTGTGACCAGAGTGATTGCAACACGTGGAAACGCACAAAACGGCTTTTTCGGCGGTGCAGGTAGTAATAGATCACAGATGCCACCAGGTTGAGCATCGGCAATGGAAGACCTGCCGCCAGTGCGGCAAACATCATCAGGTAAGCGCCCATCGCATCTTCGCGCTCCCGCACCGGGATCTCTTCGGGCTGCGGCAGCGGATGATAGTTTTCGTCCGGATAACTCATACCGGATCTTTAAAGTCTTCCTCACCAGCCGCCGCCGGACTGCCACCATTGAATACGGGTACCGGTTCTGGTGTATACTCCTCCTCGGGCCGGCCGCTGAACGGTGGATACCGGTCTGTCATGAACATCAGGTATGCCTGAACCCGGCTGCCCCAGCGAAGGAACCCGACGACGAATTCGAAAAGGTCTCTCGGGTACTTGCCGGTGAAAAGGATCACCCAGAAGGCAAGAAAATTAAACAGCAGGGCTATTATAGCTACAAAAGCCAGTACAAAACCGTGTGGCAGGGCGACATACAGCCAGCCGAAAAGCAGCCGCAGCAATACAGTCCCCCTGTCGCTCTCCCCGGGATGGGGAATTTCGAAAACCACTGCAGGATCTTTCACATCCAATCCGAAAGCCGGATAGCCATCCGCCAGGTTGAACATCCTGGCATTAACCCGCCATTTCCACCGCATCAGTTTGAGCTGAAACTCAAAAAAACTCTCTGGGAACCTTCCTGTAAAAAGGATCACCCAGAAAGTAATGAAGCTGAGTATCTGGCTCCATATCTCCAGGAACATAAGGACGAATCCGTGAGGAAGAGAGATAAAAAGCCATCCGAAGAAGGCTCTCAGCAGCAACTCCGTACGGGAGTACCGCTCCTGCATGTAGATATCAAAATGCATAGACGGCTGATTGAAAGTGACTGATTGGTTTATGTTTGTTTAAAAGTAGGAAAAAACAATAAACCTTCCGACACTCCGGGCTTATTTATTTGCAGGTGTACGCAAGCCGTATTCAGCGGATCGCCGCCATATTCCGGCTTTCCCGGTTCTGCATGGATACTGGTATGGCATTCAATATGCTATCGCAGAGTCCCTGCAGCAACTTCGTCCTCGGAAACCCGCGACTCACGGCAAGGCTGATCTCACGGACAGGAACAGGCTCTACAAAAGCACGTATGTTTTCACGTTGCTGCTCCCGCAGGCTGTTGAGTGCGAGTTGAGGTATGATAGTGACCCCTCCCTGCTGATCGACCATATTGATGAGGGTTTCGATGCTGCCGGCCTCATAGTGTAGATTGCTCTCTATGGTCTCCTGTCTTTTCAGTTCGCAGAAGTTGAATACCTGGTTGCGCAGGCAGTGTCCCTCCTCGAGCAGCCACAGCCTGTTGAGATCAATGTCCGTAGGCAACAGGTACTGCTTGGCCGGGAGGGCTTCGTTGTCCGCTGCATAAGCGAAAAAAGCTTCGTAGAACAGTGGGCGCTCTTCCAGCGCATTATCCTGCAGCGGGCCCGCCAGTAAACCTATATCGAGGTCACCTGCTTTCAGGCAGGCTATGATCTCGTCGGTGACCATCTCCTTGACGAATACCTTCATCAATGGGTACTCCTGCATGAAAGCCCTCAGAAAAAGGGGCAGCAGGTAGGGAGCCAACGTAGGGATCACACCCAGATGCAGCGTACCGGAAACCTCACCTTTCAGTTCACGTGCATAAACCTGTAAGCTCTCCAGCTCCCTCAGTGCCTTACGTGCTCGTATGAGCACTTCTTCGCCTTCCCTGGTAGGACGTACCGGCTGCCGGCTCCTGTCGAAGATCTTTATGCCCAGCTCTTCCTCCAGCTTCTGGATCATCATGCTCAGGGTAGGTTGCGTGACGTAGCAACTTTCTGCTGCCTTCGCAAAATGCCGGCAGCGGTCTACTGCAACGATATATTCCAACTGCTGAAGATTCATTCTTTGATAAATATGATCTATTCAAAGATAACAAAATATTGTCCCTATTGATATATACAGCTTTTGCAGAGAGTATCCGCCCCCCTCAAACAGAAAGGGCCGCAAGAATCTTGCGGCCCCTCTGGATGTTATTATCTAAAACCTCTGAAACTCTTTATTAATTCAGAAGAATCATCTTCTTGGTAGCTGTTGCATTCGTCGTCTTC
>CAZICV010000008.1:0-100930 GCA_964537925.1 uncultured Saprospiraceae bacterium
GAGCACACCCTTCACACGGGTGGGGTCGCAGGTTCAATCCCTGCCGCGCCCACCATCTAAGTCACTGTTTTTGTTAGGTTTTTTGACCTCTCCAAGACAGCGAATGGATGGTTCCTTTGTCCGATGGTCCGCACATGGTCCGCACCATAGAATCGGGCCTGTCGCGCGGTTCGCACCCAAATGTCAGTGAGAGCCTTCACCACAAGGCCCATTTTCTCAGGACGATACTTGGCGTAAATCCGGGAGGTTTTAGCCAATCCGCGCTTGTCCTCCACGATGTGCCCAAGCATCTCACTGATCTGGCGCTCGGGGACCCACTCCATCTCGTAGAGCCAAGTGGCGATGGTGTAGCGGATCGTCTTAGGCTGCACGTCATCCGATAAGTTGAGGACACGGCGCATGTTCCGCCAAGCCGTCTTATGGGATTTGACGGGTTTGCTCCCCTCCTTCGCCCATGCTCGGAGCACGACGCGTAAGGGACGGATAGCGGGGATGATCGCGTTCCGCTTCTTGGTCTGAGGCGCGGCCTCAGGCTGAAGGTCAATCAGCTTACGGGTGTCGTCGTATTGAGTCCTCGGATCGAACTGTAGCGCCGCCATGGGGCGCACGCTGGTTGCCATTTGGAGGGCGACGAAGCGGAAGAGGTCCTTGTTATGGAAAGCGTACCAGACGATGCGCGAAAGCTCATCTTCGGTCAGGATGCGATCCTTCGGCACCCCTCGATAGCGCTCCGGCACATCCTTGATCTTGGGCGCGACCGTGATTCGCATATTGTCTTCCGCGTGATAGACAGCGGCTCTCACGTCATTGATGTTCCTCTGGACCGTCGCTCCTGACACGCCCTTGCTCTCGTAGGTGTAGGTCTTCCCGAACCACGGTACAGAGAAGGCGTGCTCGTTCATTCGCCACTCACGGAAGCGCTCGAACAATGCAGAGGTCAGGTCTGTGACGACCGCATGTGCGCCTGCCTCGTCCTGCAAGAGGAAGGCCAAGAACGTGTAGAGCGACCGGCGCGTCTGGTCGGAGTTGATGGTCTTTGTGCCCTTCTCCGTCCAGTATTTGACTAGGATGACGGCAACCGACGCATCGACAGGTTCCTGCCGCTCACCGCCTTTGAGCTTATCTACATGGGCGATAAGCGCAGACTTAGCCTGCTCTAGGTCGGACTTACGAGTGCTTCGATATATGAGAGATCGGTTGCGGCGGATCGCGATCTGCCAGATGTCCGGTGAGAGTCCGTCCTTCCGCTTGGCGAGCCAGAAGCCGCCATACTCGAACGGGGATTCAGTCCGGGACATATGATGATCTCCTTCATACGGTCATTCACCGCTGAGGAGAGGTCAGTCAGGACGTTGGTGGTTGTCGCCAACAATCCGAGTTCCTCAGGGGTGAGCTTGATGCCTCTGCCTTTGAGGATAGATCGGGATATACGACTCTGCAAGTCGATTAGGTCGGCCACACTGCAACTCCTTAGGCTGAGTGTTAGCCAAAATACCCATGATGGTCAACAGGACTGGACGGCCTCGCGGTCGCGAGCGTCAACAAGAGGAGGGCAAGGCCGTCCAGCCTGTAACCGGATTGGGAAACGTCAGGGCTTGATGGCCCCTGCCACCGTCTCCCTTGGGTGTGGCTTCCCCACACTGTCCGGTCAGCGATCTGAATCCCTATCTCAAGCCGCAGATGGTGCGATAGCTGAGATACATCCGCCAATCGATCCGAGCCAGTTCCACGAGCGTTGGTAGGCGTTGGCCCTCCCACTCATACGCCTCGCCAGATGTCATTCGCGCCTTAAGGCTTCTAGCCTCTTCCAGCTTCGCCAGCGCAGTCTTCCGGTACTTGTTCCGGTAGTAGGAGTTGGCGTTGAACGACATCTATCAGAATGCTCGTGCGGCAGGCGTCGCGATACGGCAAGTGCCTCGCTCTGGTGCGAGAGGCGCTCCGGTGAAGTCGGTCATCTGGCGTGTGATGGAAAGGTCCACACGGCTCAAAGTGAATCCGATGAAGAACACGTTGTCGCCCGTAAAGCGCGCCGGACGGCGCTGCGGACCTGAGCGCGGGTTATCGTAATCTACCTGTCCCGTGCTCTCGTTCAGAGTGATCTCCCATGGGATCGTCTTGTTGTTCTGAACGATGTCGCACTTCAGATAGACCAGCCCTTGAGGAGCCGCCGCCTGCGCGAGAAAAAGTGCTGCAATTCCAATCATATCACCCTCCTTGCGAAACTCGCTCACCTAGGCTTTCGTAGAATTCCTCAACACGGAGGTCCACGGGATCGGTGAGCGGCGCGTAATACGAGTCTCCGTAGTAGCCAAGGTTCTCAACCACGAGGTCGAGGATTGCCTTCGGCTCCAATGGCGTCTCACGGCACTTGATAGCGTGAAGGGCGTTACCAGAGGGTTTCCCTTCATACGTGGCGTCGCACCAGAGCTTCCATTGCGCATCCCGCGCTTCGCGGCGAAGAGCCCTCAGGTCTTCCTTCGTCTTCTTGGTTCTTAACGTGCGCATGGACTGCTCCTTGTTGACACCCGAGTCGTAGGACTATTTGTCCCATCCGTCAAGAGGGTAAGTGGTCTACCTCCACCCCGATCATCTCCAACAGGTTAGCGCACTGGCGTAGCGCAGCCATCTGCTTGATCTTGTGCGCCTTGGACGCCTTCGACTGACCAGCGTAGGGTTCCAGCCAGTCGCTCTTCTCGATGCTCGCCTTGAGGATCGCCCGGTCGATAGGCGATAGTGGATCGGGCACCATGCGTTGTTCCATGAGGTCCGTCAGGACCATTGCCCGTTCGCAAAGCTCGTCGCAGGGGAACTCACCCTGCAACGTGCGGATGACGCGAGGATAGTCCGACAGGAAGTCGAGGAAGGCTTCCCGCTCGATGGACTTCATGGGTAACTGGAGAGCGCTCATTGCTTGCGCTTCGTCATCTTCGCTCGGAGACGCTCCTTGATCTCCAAGACAGCAGGTAGATTGTTGACCTCGATCTGCGCGGCATGGATCGAGCGCGCTTCGAGCGGAAACATCTCGGTACGCGTCCCGTCGCCTTCCCGCGTTGCCTTGATGTAAAAGTACGGTTCCTTGGTGACGCCCCACAGCGCCAACGCCGCCGCGCCGGTCAGGGTTTCGTTCTTCGTCACGATCCCCTCAGTCACAGCAGCTTCCAAAGCGCCTCGGGCGTTCATGGGCTGCATCACCATCGCAGCCATCTGCAATTTCACCGCTTCCTTATCGAGATGATCGTTGCGCACGACATAGAAGCCTTGAAACTCGTCAAGATGTGCGAGGACTACCGCTCCGTAGCCGATGGTGCCTTCAGGGATGCTCATGTGTTTCCTGCCAATTTGTTGTATCGGTCCAACCACCACTGTCCCTTGGCATAGAGACGTTCGGCTTTGACAGTGTTTCCTCGCTCAGCGGCTTCGTTCGCGTCGGCAAGGTAGCGACTGCCCTCTATCTCGGCTTCGAGCTTAGGGTCCCAATCGTTGCAGCGACCGAGGCGAGTGATGCACTTAGGCAAAGAGATCGACTCCGCCGTTGAGCATAGTGCAAATGCGCTCTGCCAGATGCTCAAACTCGATAGCCGAGCCATGGAAGGCATAATAGCCGTCTTCATCGCGGAAGATAGCGATGGCCTTGTAGGTTTCGATTTTGCTCACGTCTTGATCCTTTCCTCAGTGACATAGTCCGACGCGCAGCCTGAGAGGCCGTTGCCGCTCCCTGCGATAGTCGCACGAGCCGGGAACCAGCGCTGCTCCTCGTGGAGGTCAAGCTGCTTCTGGATACGGCTGTTCATACCAGCCGGGACCCACTTGCGTCCGAGACGGTCAGCAAGGGCCGCAGGGAGCTTCCAGCTACGCGAGCGGGTGGGCACGCCATTAAAACTGTTCTCGAAGGTGAAGACGCGATCCGCGACCACATTCCCTTCGGCGTCGCAAAGGACCGGGAACTGCGCGCAACCGCCGTTGCGGAGGATTTCGATCTCTTTCTCCATCTTGCGGGCCGTCATGGTGGCCACCCACTGCGACAGGAAGCCACCCATGCCGCAGCGCTGGTAGCTTACCTCAGCGCGCTCATGACGGCGCTGAGCCTCGACCGTGAGGCGCTCGATCTCCGCGATCTGAGCTTCGGTCGGCTTAGGTGCTTCGGTGAACATCGTAACCTCCTAGTTGAAGCCTAATGGCTTAACTCAGGAGCACAAAAGCGCTCCCCCTGTTGACACGAATCGTGATAGGACAATTTATCCGATGAGTCAACAGGAGGATCATCCCCAACCTGAAATTTGATCCTTGAGAGGAACGGTTGGGTTGTAGAAGACGCGCTGGATACCTGCTTTGCGAGCGCGGCGCGTCATATCACTGGTGCCGGCACCTCCGGGGAAGACCAAGAGGACTTCCATGTCCGGATTCTCGTCGATCATTTCCTGATTGCGGATCGGACCAGCCGCCTCGCCATGAGTGTCCCAATCGGCCGGGAACTCGCGAACGTCCAGCCCTACCCGCTGTGCCCATCGATAGCAGAACAGGTCCACACCGCTCGTAGCCATGCCGTTGACCATGGTTCTCAGTGGACCAGATTGAACCATAAAATCCGTCAGGTTGTCCCAAACGAACTTCTCGTCCTTGAACAATCGTCCGCCCGTGACGCCAAATACGACTCCCTCAGTCATGATGGCAGGTGCACCATCGCCACGCTGCTGGCGACTCCGCCGCACAGGCCAACACGCCGCTCTCAGCGGGATACGACGACAGTCTTATTGAGCAGCCAAGGTAGGTGCCTTGCAGGAAGGCTTCGAACGTGGGTACAGGTCCCGCGCCGAACATGAGACGCATCCACTCCTCTCGCTGGATTTCACGAAAGAGACCACGCGCGAACATATCGGTCATGACGAGCTTGACCGGCACTTTCTTCTGCCCAAGCAAGCAATCCATCGCCAGTTCGACCGCATCCCGGTAGGGCGTCGCCTCGCGATAGGGCAGCGGCTTCACCCGGTCGATGACCGCTTGCGTCGCGTCACGGTGCGCCCAATTGGCTACCGCCTTCGACGTGCCTTCCGGCGTGTCCTTCGCCTTATGAAGCTCGCCGTAGTTGTCGAAGATCGCTGCATTGGACGCAAGCGTCTGCATCATGGACTCGAAGGTCTCTTCATCCAGCAGGATCATCCCCATCTCAGCGTCCGAGATACCGAGCGGCGCTTGTGGGATTGGCTCCCCGCGTCTTCCGCTTCTCAGGCATCTGCTCGACGACTGGCGCAGGCTTGGCCTTGATTACCTCGACACGGCATTCGTCGAAGAACAGGGCGTCGATCAGCTTACCGTCCTTGCCAATGCCGGGATCGATGGCGATCCGCAGGTAACCATACAAGGGCGCGAGGATCAGCGTGGCGTGGCCCTTGTAGCCTGTTAGGACATCCTTGACCTCATTGCCAAGCTGGACGTGGCACTCGGAGATGTCAGGAGCACGTCCGTTTTCCGACGCCTCCACCAGTTCGTAGCGCTCCTCAGGGTAGTAGAGCGTCTTGATGTCACCGTTCTCGGGAGGAAGCTCGATCTCGCAGTAGTGACAACCTGAGAGGTGGAAGGTGTAGCTGGTGATCGTGCCCTGCAGGCCAGTGATCGTATCTTTCACCTTGTCACCAAGGTTAAACTTCGTCGTCATTTACCGTACTCCCGCTCTGATTGGATGATCCGGACAAGAGGCTCAAGATAACGCGCCACTTCGTTGAATACGTGCGGTGGCAGCATCTCTACCATGTCTTCAACGATGTTGATGATTTCACCAAACCCATAGTAATCATGCAGGGGATGATCTGGATTTATCTTGTCAGAACCGGGAAGGAACTTTTCGAATACTCGAATTGCTACGTCATGCGTACAGGGTTGACCCTGCGCGAACACTTCCCAATCCTCTGGCGCAAGAGAACGCTCACGGTCCCCTGTGCTGAAATGGCGGGCGACCTTGTAGCAGCGGATGAGGTTGTATTCGTCGAGAACAAGCGGGAAGAGCTTGTAGTCCCGGAAGACACCTGCCCGAGCCGCCTTGTAAAGCCTGTTCGCCTCCCGCATCGTTGCGGGAGCTATCCGTTCATCAACCACGCCAGAACTCCACAGCAGGTGAGTACGCCTGCAATGAGCAAGGCTTCGACGACAGGAGGCGGCGGAGGTGGAACACCCATCCAGCCAGCGATATTCGTCAAAGTCAGTGCCATATGTCGCTTCTGATATACTTCGAGTCGATTTTTACTAACACATAGGCACGCGAGTCAAGCGCCTTGTGCGCTTCCCTAAGCGAGTTTCTCGTGCCGAAAGCCCTTAACTCGATCTGACGCAGGGAACGCGGTTGTGCGGTAGCGCTTGTTCCATTCAGTGCGTCCGGCCAGCGCGAGATCAACCGGCGCATTGTGGTATTTTGCGTAATTACCTGCCTTCGTCAGCGCGGCTGATTCCGAGGAGCACTCCTCGACCCGGACGACTACCTCGTGTGGCGCTTGGAGATCGTCCTTATTGGGCAGGTAGATGCGAAACTCGTACTTGGTCACGCCGCTTCTACTCGGCTCGGGATGATGTTGATGAAGTTCGTCGCGTCCGTCTTGTTGAGTAGTCGCGGCATATTCACCTGAAAGGCGCTCTCGGGGAGGTTCTCGTTCAGCCACTTATCGATCATGTCGTAATCCACGACTACGCTGGTGGCGTACCAGAACAGGAGCTTGTTCCCGTCCACGGTCGAAGTGAGCAGACTGATCGCCACAGGGCGTCCGTCAAGATGACCTACGGTACAGCCGTAGCCGCTACTATTCCCATTCCACTCGAAGGTGCGGGAGCCGTTGCGGCCATGCCTAGAGGCATCGGTGGCGAAGCGTTCCCATAGCGAGTGATACTCGAAGGTGCGGGAGCCGTTGCGGCCATGCCTAGAGGCATCGGTGGCGAAGCGTTCCCATAGCGAGTGATACTCGAAGGAGTTGGCTTCGACGACACCGACGACGCCTTCGAGATATTCTTTGATCTGGTCGCTTACCATATCAGCCATCCAATCGCTCAAAGGAGAAACCCTTCTTGTGGTATTCGGACGGCCGCGCGGTCGTCAGATAACGCTCGTTCCACGGCTCGTTGCCAGCATAAGCCAGATCGACCGGGCCGTTGTGCTTCTTGGCGAGGCTCCCGGCCTTGGACTTGGCCGAGGCGACATCGCGGCAGTCCGCCCATTCGGTGAACTCGGCGGAGATATTCATCGCGCCGTTCTCGTCGGCAGGGTAGACGTGGAACTCGAATGAATGTGTGCGAACTACGGTCATCTCGATTCTCCTCATACCTCCAGCGCGGCTTGGCGAGCCTGCTCGCGCGAGAAACCAGCAAGCAGCGCAGCGCAGTACGCGTCGGCTTCAGCCTTCCCACTCCAATGGTAGGTGGGAACAAACTCGCCTTGATGTTGCCCTTGGCTTCCTTCGTAGGTGTAACCGACAGTCCACCAATCAACAGGGTTCTCGCACGGACGTACTCCCCATTGGCGATGCGCTTCATCCTCGCGACTCATTTCACTCTCCCGCTCGCTCAGGGAGATCACGCATTGAGCGAACCTTCTTCCCGAACTGAATACCATCTTCGATCCACACCGAAGCCTTCTGCTGATTGAGGTAGCGCACCATGACGCTCTCGGTCTCGTAGATGCAGGTATCACCCTCAGCGTAATAGAACACCTTGACGCCCTCGCACATGCCTTCGTTCTCGACGTTATCGAAGACGTAGTAGTGATACCCTTCCCCACGGACGAGTTCCACGAGAGGTTCGACCTTCTGGATGGCGGCGTTGATCTGCTTGAGGCTCATGTTCCAATCTCCGTTGACGAATCAGTGATAGGATAGTTTGTCCTATCCGTCAACAGCTAAAGGCCTCTCGCCTTGAGGGCGGCGATGCAGAGCGCGAGCGGGGCAGTAGCCGCCCGAGCGTGATGGCGGTTGGCCAGCTTATCCCGCAATGACCATTCCCACGAATGCGAATGCCGATCTTCAGAGGCGAGATATGTGTTGGCACCCTCCGGCACCAGCGTCATCGCTGCGTCGAGGGAGGTGGTATATTTCTCACAGTGCCCGCGAATGTAAGGCGGCTTCACCGGGCCGAGAATTACGTCAGCGATTGCAAAATCCAACTCCCGCGATCCTTCGCTCGCGGCCTCTAGCCGTTCGACGATGGTCACTTCTCTCCTCCCTCGGTGAGGGCGGCTTCGATCTCATCCAGCAGCTTATGCCACAGAGAGGTCTCCGCCGCGCCGAAGCGGTCGGCATTGTCGTTGTCGATCCAGTCAGACGCCTTGCGCAGGATCGCCTCCAATCGCGCCTCCCTCTGCGATAAGGCTTCGAGGGCGTCGAGAAGCTCAGGAAGGGCGTTCAGCGTCTCCGTGACGAAATGGACATCAGCGGAGGCCCGTGCGCGATATTCCTTGTCGCCGTCTTTTCTGCGGTCGGTCTTCAACCACCCTGCGTCAAATTCCCCGTTTGGTCCCGAGGTTGGCTTGATACGACCTACCCAGCCGTAGCCGATCCAATCATTCGGATCGGCCCCGACGCGCGCCATGCCGTTGTGGTCATGCGCTCGGTATGGACCGGGAGTGGCTGCGGCCTGTAGCGTTCGCAACCGCTCGATCAAAGTAGTGTAATCAACCATTGGTGACCATGGCAAGGGCGACGCGGGTAATATCATAGGTTGCAACCACATGCTTCTGAACCGTTGTGGTGAGAACTTCTTCGTTTTCAGTGATAAGCACAAGCATCCGGCGATGCACGGCTTCCAACACCTCCTGAAGTCGATCCTCCCTCTTCAACAAAGCTTCGATGGCAAGGGCAGCTTCCATGCGGGCGCTCAAATCGTCGTCTGCCCGCAAACGCACGATCAGGTCGCTGAGATACTTCGTCATGTTCTCACCACTTCGAGTTCGGTATCATAGACCCTCGCCTTGATACCCATGTCCTGAGACGGGCCGTAGCCTTCGATGAACTCCGGTGTGATCTCGACATCGATCACGCCACGAGCCTGCATCTGGGCGATGTGCTCGGCATGTTCTTCCAGAGTATCGAAGTTAAAGAAGCTCTCACGGAACTCCGACATGAAGGCCTCATCGAAGGTATCAGCGTCAAGCGTGACCTCGACCCACTGCGTCACGACGATACGAAAGGTGGGTCTTTTCATCCCTCCGCGCTCCCGTCAGTGCCGCGATGGGGAGGCGTGGGAATTGGTTGCCAGTGAGTGGGGCGCGCCTCGGTGAGGTATTGGTAAGAGACGGGGTAGTCGATCTCTTTGCACCATCCTCCATCCCAATAGCAGTCTGACCGCCGCCAGCCATCTTCGCGCTCTCCCGAGGCAGAGGGATACCACAGGTCGATCCACGTCCCATCCTTCGGCGCACTGGCGATGTCCCGCCAGCCATGATCGGATGGGGTGCCGCGATGTTCGCCGCGCTCGATGGCGTGGGCATAGGCGTTGAGAAACTCGGCGTAGGCAGGCAGCATAAGATCGCCTGACGCCTGCTCCCGCAACCAAGCCACAACCTGCGCGACTTCCCCGCTGCTTGCGGGCATGGCGGAGAGGCGATGTCGCGCTATAGTTTTGGCAACCGCATCAATGTCGATTTCGTAACAGCCTCCGTTCGTGACGATATTCGCGGCGGAAACGACTTGTTCCGCGAGGTCGTAATCCGACTGCTCCACCGCATCCGGCAGGGGTTGGCTGGTGGGGTGGGTGGCGGTGACGCGCCGTTGTAGAAACGCCTTCAACGCACTGGCTACGTCAGCCACATCGTCCTGATCGACATCAACATTCGCCCAATTGCGGCACGCGACTTCGAGGAACTTGACCGCATCGCTGATCGAGACGGTCAGGTCCACGCCCTCCACCACCGCCCTATGCGTCAGGCTGTCGGATAGCTCGTCGGGCTGGCGAGGTTCGGGGCGGGCGTACAGCGGGACTTCGGTCCAGCCCGCTTCTTTGTCGCTCTCCGTCAGATGACCAGCGCCGTGCCGATACCACTCAAGTTCCTTATCACCTGAGACCGTATTGTATTGAGCGAAGGCCACGGGTTTGTGGGTGGACTGGCGAGGTTCAGAGGTGTGGTTGGTCATGGGCGGCTCCAAAGAATTTTCCAAGTGTAGGCACATCGCACCTCAACGAAGCGGCGAGGTATATTCTCGAATGGTCCTTCGTGTGCCTCCCAATCTCCGTTGCGTGTTACTCTGACGTAGCGAAACCCCTTCATCCCTCCTCGCTCCCGTCAGTGCCGCGATGGTCGCCACGCTTGATGGCGTCGGCCATTTTGACGCATTCGCGCATCGGCACGTCGATAAAATCATCGCCGATAGGCCCGCCTTCGCGCAGCCAAGCGACAACCCGCCCCACTTCCCCGCTGCTTGCGGGCAGGGCGGAGAGTGCGTCTACGATGTCGAGCGGATCGTCCTCCATCGGGCACTGCATATCGAGGTCCGACGAGAGCAGCCAATCACTGCACTCCTTGAGCCACAAAATTGCTCGCCCCACCGCATCCGACAGGGGTTCGCTGGTGGGCTGGGCGTAGAGCGGAGTTTCGCCGGTCAGTTGATGGCCGTCCCAATGTGTTCGGCGGTGGGTGGATACGAAGGCCTCCCCTGAGTAAGTTTCATACAGCCACGCCACCGGCTTCGGAGATCGCTCGTCGGGCTGGCGAGGTTCAGGTTGGGAAAGAGCAGCAACAGCCGCGCGGATAGCGCCCTTCACGTCGCGAGGACCACCGGGGAGATACTGACCGGCAAGCCAGTTCAGCGTCTCGATATGCTTCTGCATTTCAGTCATTGGCTTGTACCTTCCTCAGTCGGGCGCGGCGGCGTTTGACGGTCGCAAGGTGCTTCGCGATACGAGCGCGCTGCCCTTCCAGCATTTCGATCAGACGATCAGTGGCTTCGGCTTCGGTGCGGAAGCCGCCCTGCCCTACGTTCGCGACGCCGCTGAGGTCGTCGTAGATGGCCCAAGGTTTCTCATCAGGGACGTGCGCTGTCATAGCTCTTCAAGCTCCTCAGCACTGTCAGCCGCAATGATGATGATGTTCCCCCACGAGGTAGTCATCCGCAGCGAAACCAAGCGCGTCCCGCCACATCGCGGTCGCCGTCTTGTTGACGGGACGGCCTTCGAGCTTCCCTTCCTCATGGCAGAACGCCACGGCAGGTTTGTCCTTGTAGGAATCGAAGAGCGGGACGGTTTCGATGTAGCCGCCGACGAACTTTTGAAGCTGGTCGAGCGACGGCACCGCGTCCTGCGTAACCTCGGAAACCTCGTGAGCTTCCGTGTCCACGCGAACCTGAATGAGTGTGTAAGCCATTAATTTACGCCCTTCCACTGTGCCCTCTTGTCGAGAAGCTTGTCCGCAATGATGCTCAGAGCTTCCGTCTCACGCTCACTGTTTCCTGACCCGTCAAGGCAGGCTCCGGCGTCCGCAGCACCATCGACAACAGCCCATAAGAGCTTAGCTTGATAGGGAGTGAGTTTAAGTGTGATGTAGGTCATTAATCTCCTCCCGATTGCCAATAAACGACCGGCGAATCCGGTTCGGTAGTCCGCACGAGCGTCAGAACCTTCGCCAGATATTTGCCCAATTCGAGCTTCTCTTCGTCGTCGGTGTGCTTGGAAAATTTCCCATCCTCATCAAAAAGATAAGGGTATGGTGATCCTCCGTCATAGGACTTCACCCACCTGTCCAGATCAACTTCAACCTTCGCGCGAGCTTCATCCACGTCGCGTGCAGCAACCGCAATGGTCCCCCTCTGGTAGCCTGTCAGGAGATGGCATTGCCACACGAACAGCTTTGGCTCGCTCATGAGTTATCTCCCTTCCGGTAGTGGGCTGCATCCTCTTCGGACACCTCAGCAACCGGCTCGAACCGATGACGCACGATCTCGGAGACCGTGGTGAAACAGTTGAAGATGCGACGTGCCTGCGCCTCGATCTCGTCCAGAGGCGTCCCAGCAAGGACGTAGAACGCGCAGCGTCCATTCACGTCAGCATAGCCATTCGGCCAGATCAGAACCTTGTCCTTGGGAGCGGTCAGCCATTGCTCCATGTGTTCGCATTCACAGCCGACATGGCGAAGCTGGTACTCGGTGCAGGTGCAGGGTGCGAGAGTGATGCGCTCCACGATTCGTTCCTTCCTTGTTGACGAATCGATTCGTAGGATAGTTTGTCCTACACGTCAATTACCAAATTGGTCGATCAACATCCAACATCTCAGCCATCTCCTCGTTCTCTTTGAGGAGGTTCTGAACCAGACGACCGAGGCGTGAAAGTTTGTGTCGTTTGCAAGGCCAACCGGCGCGGTAGGCGTAGACTTCCTGAATGATCCCGTTTTTCACCAAGCTTCGGAATCCCGAAACCCGTTCCTTCGCGTAGGGAATCATGCCCAGCGGCGGAAGTGTTAGGATAAAGGCGCGAAGGTCTTCCTTGAGATTCATGTCTCAGACCTCCACCGTCAACGGCTTCCAACCCGGATTCTCTCTGGGGTAGCCACGGGGATTGCACACAACACGGACGCCATGGACGATCTTGTCCGACGACGCATGGGTGTGACCATGTACCCATACCGCGATCTTCGGCGCGTGCTTCTGTAGAAGCTTCTCCATCGACGGGTTCCAATACCACTCGTTCGAATAGTGTCCTGCATAAGCCGGATGCAAGGTATCAAGGCACGGAGCCGTGTGCGTCACGACAATCGCCCTGCCCTGCGTCTCTGAAAGCTCCACGTCGAGGAAAGCCGCGTGCTGGTCCGCCATGGCGTTGACCATCGAAGCAGGTCCCGCATACCGACCATCGTTCATGTATCCCAGCCAAGCTCTCTCGTCATCCACGCCGTACCAACCATTGCAACCGATGATGCGGAGGTCGTCTGTGATGCGCTTGGCGAACGCCTGATCCAGACCACGGTAGAAAGCCTGCTCGGTCTCCGGGATATCCCTGCTCTGACTGTCGTTGGCGTAATGTTCGTGATTACCGTCAACCGCGAACACCTCGAAGCCCTTGCGCTTGAGCTTGTTCAAGAACTTGAGACCGCCAAGGCCATTACTGGTGTCGCCAGCTACGATGACGAACTTCTCCAAATCATCGTAGGGCGTCCTCGGCTGAGGGAAATCGACGTGCATGTCGGAGATGAGGGAGAACTTGAAACTCATTTCTCGATCTCCACCACCTTCAACAAGACCGGCGCGGGCCAGCAGCAACAGCAACCCTGCTTGCGGAACTGGCGCATCGCTTCGGTGCCCGGTCCCATGTCCATGAAGTTGGATTCGGGATGGTAGCGCGCCGCGTAGCGGAGGCTGTCAGTCCATACCGGCTGCTTGCGGAAGACACCTCTCCAACGCACGAAGTAGAGAGCCTTCGTCGGGTGCTTGATAACCCACTCATAGTCGCCCCGGTAAGTCCTACCGAACCAATCGTATTCAGGAGCATGACCGGGCTCGCAGGGCGGGTAGATTAGCTCTGTCACCACCCTGCTACCTTCACATCAATCAACGCAGGAGGGAGGTAGCCAAGCTCTTCCAGCCACCTGTAATTTGCATCGATAGACACAACTTCGGTGACAGGGCCGTGGTCCAGAGCGATACCAAGCACTTCGAGCAGAGGCAGGGAATGGCCTTCCAAGACGAGCTTGTCGTCCACGTACAAGCCATGCCAATCGTCACCGTTTACAAGCGTGAACCGAGCCATTGGTTATCCTTTCAGCAAACGATGCAGAGCGCCAACCTGAGCACTACGCCTGTCGTAATCCTCATAACCGAACGTGCCTGAGACGAGATCGTCGAGCAGTTCGTCCAACAAAGTGCGGTCCTCCTTGGACGGCCAAGCGGCGATCACCCGAAGACGTTTGCCCATGAGCGCCGCCACGTCACAGTGGACCCTAGAGACCCCGTAGGTGGTGATATGTTCACCGGCATCAGGTCCCTCTCCCGTCTTGCGGGCGAGGATGGCGACCTGATCGTAGCCGTAGTTCTCCGCGATGCGACGCGCGGCGTAGATAGGAATCTCAGCCATCAGGACCATCCCAAATGCCAGATGATGAGACCCACCACGAAGACATGGACAACGAGAGTTACTCGCCAAACGAGCTTCGAAGGTGGGTTCTCACAGATCACGCAGCGCACTTCCGCTTGGCCTTGCGCAGCGCCGGATTGCGATATTTCGGATTGTCGCTCTTCGACGGCTTGACGCGGTAGCTGCGCACCATCGGCGCGGGCGGAAGCTGCCGGGCAACGTCGCGCTGAGCCTGTACGTAGGCATCGGCCGGTGTCATGCCCGCCACGATATTGCGATGCTGCGCGGTGATGATAGCCGCGTTCACAGGGCCGCTCGGAACCGCCTCGAACCCCGGAACCTGCGAAAGATACCGACGCTTGCGTGCCGCCATGCGAGCTTTGTGCTCGTCCTGCCGATCAGCGCGGGTGAGCTTCGTCAGCGACACTGCAACGCGCTTCTTGCGCAGGGCCTTGTTCTGGCGCTGCTGCACGGCGCGAGCAATGAGACGGTTGTGGTGGCGACGGATGTTGATCGGCGGTTCGATAGGGCTCACGGATGTTTCCCGTTTGAGGAGAGAAGAAGGTTGAGCGAGGGGCTAGTTCCCTCCCCTCGCTCGGTGGCCAATGCCTGTGGAACTTGGCCTTAGTCAGTGACCGAGCGCTCGATCACTGCTTGGGAAGAGTGATGAAGGGGACTTGCCCGCTGCCCATCATCGTCGGCAGGACGCCGTTCCAGCGCTGCACCGCCTCGTAGGAGGTCAGGCCCGGATTGCCGGACAGAGCCGCCGACTTGATGCGCATGGCCTCGGCGTCGGCCTTGGCGGTGATGATCTGCTGGTTGGCGCGCTCCTGCACCGCGACGGTCTTGTTCTTCTCGGCGTTGGCGTTCTCGACCGCGACCTGTTTGGCCTCGACCGCCTGTTCGAACGCCTTGGAGAACGACACGTCCTTGACCTCGAAGCCCTCGACGATGACGTGACGCGTCTTGAGACGGGCGCGCAGTTCGTTGAGGATGTTCTGCTGCAAGGCGGCGCGGTTGTTGATCGCGTCCTTGACGGCCTCGGCCTGCCCGAACACATCCTTGATGCCCTGTTCGACGACCTGAGGGACGAGCTTCGAAGCCCACTCCTCACCGACCGTGGAGTAGATCGTCTTCACCGAGCCGGGATCGAGGCGATAGGTCAGGGCGAACTTGACCGACGCCTGTTGCACGTCCTTGGTGTAAACCGTGGTGGTCTCTTCCCACTTCTGCTGCTTGAGGTCGTAGAGCACGACATCGGTCAGCGGACCATGCCAGACGAGACCGGCGTCACGGACGCCACGGAGCGTACCCTGCGACACCTCCACGCCCTTGGAGCCGACCGGGACCTCGGTGCAGGCAGCGAGCGCGAGAGCCGCGCCAGTGAGAAGTACGAGATTGCGAAGAAGCTTCATGAATTACTCCTTGGTGAAATCGACGATGCGCACGCCGAGAGCCGCCGCGATGTCTTCGGGCGCGTCGGTCACGCAGACCGGCGCAGAGTTGTTGCGCAGCCAGAGGATGCTCTGGACCGATGGGTGGTCCGGGCATAGCGCCTCCGCGATCACGATGATGTCGTGGCTGGTGACATAGACAGAGGCAGGACCTTGCTGCGTCACCTCGGTAAGCTTGAAGAGCATGTTATCCTATCTCCACTCCGAGTCGAGTTTTACTGTCCTCGTTGAGCATGATGAGGGACGCGAGTCAATCCTCACTGTCTCTCCGCTCTCTCTCGATATGCATCGCTCGCGTTTCGATAATGGGGCCAACTATCTCCCAAGCGACGGTGCCGAGAACATAGATCACCAGACCGATGAAGGTGAGAAACAGTCCCAAGACAAAGAGACCGCCGAAGAGAGCCCCGTTACCGGTCAAGATAAATCCCGCAGCCACGACGATGAATGCGATCAAAGGCCAGAGCGTCTCCAAGCTGGCGATGAGCCATGTCCGCTTGCTGATATTCATGTCCGAGGTCCTTTACGTGAGGGACGGTTCGCGGCGAACCGTTCGGCCCGCTCGGTCTCTTCCCGAAGCGCTTCAGTCGCGTCGCGAAGCTCCTTGACCGTATCGAGGTCATCTTCCCGGAGGAAAGTACGCACCGCCTTGATGATACCGAGGACGGCGAAGTACGCCGCACCGATCACCAACAAAGCGATGACAAGCCAGATAAGCGCCTTAACCATGCGTCAGCCTCCCGTGACCAGCATAAGGACAGCCGACAGAACCAGCGCGCTACCGGCAAGGATGCCGATGGACTTGA
This sequence comes from uncultured Saprospiraceae bacterium, assembly GCA_964537925.1. Lineage (GTDB taxonomy): Bacteria > Bacteroidota > Bacteroidia > Chitinophagales > Saprospiraceae > SLDF01. The sequence goes on from CAZICV010000008.1 coordinate 16,289, forward strand.
TGTCCTTGTCGAGGAGACGGTCGCCCAACGCGTCGAGGGACTCGCCAATGCGCATCATCCCTTCTTCCAGCGGATGCCAGAAGCCCTTGATCGCGAAGAGAGCGACGAAGCCGGTGAAAAAGATGGCGAGGATGAGAGTGGAAATGAGAAAGCTCATGATTCAGTTTCCTTCTTGTTGAGTTCGTAGAGAAAGAGAGGACGCCCCCTGCCCTTCACCTTGGCGACACGCTTGACGATTCCGTGATCGACCAGCGTATTGATGAAGCGATAGCAGGTGGACTTGGCGAGGCCGCACGCGTTCGAGAGCATCTCGACGGTGTAGTTCTGCCCCACGACCATCGCGTCATAGACCTTGGCCGGTCCTTCGATCAGCCCGTCAGGGATCGGCATGGGGAGAGCGTCATCCATGAAGACGACGATGCCCTTGCCATCCACCTCCTTGAGTTGGCGGAGGAGGTCGTTGACGTACTGGCGCTCGGCTTGGGTGATGTCGGGCTTGGGAATGATTTCGATAGTGCGCTTCATGATGCGAGCTTCCCCCGCTCGAATGACTGGCCAAGCAGCCAGAGATGATGTTCGGAAAGGGCGTAGGGAACGCACTCCTTCGCACCCTCCAACATATCCGCAATCCGCTTCATACTGATCGCAAGGGAGAGTAGCGCGGTCTCGGTGTCAGAGTTACCCGGCACGCCTGCTGCTGGTTCCAAACTCATGGAGCGATCCTTTGTGCTTCCCGGTCAGCCGCCTTGATGGCCATGTCCAATGTTTTGAAAGTCCTCCTTCTACCTCGGATATCGACGAATACCTTGGAGAAGACCGGATGAACGATGACGAAGGGCTGCATAATCGAGATGTCAGGCACGAATTGCACTTCACAATACCAGTTGGCGTAAACAACACGCTTGCGTGGACCTGTCAGCGTGCCGAAGCGCGCATCCTCGTCGGCGTTCCTCCATAGAAGATCAGCCTCTTCGATTGCTTGTAAGGGGGTGTAATTCTTCGCGTGTTCCCCGTCCAATTGAACGCGTCCGCTATTCAAGACGAAGCAATCCCCCGCAACCAGAAGACGCGTGGGATCGTCTTTGTAGCGCTCCTCCTCCGCATCAGTCAGAATATCGTGGGATACGCATTGATAGACCTGAGCTACCGCATTCGCATAGATACATACGAACCGAGAGAAGTGGATCGTCGGAGTCTTCGGCTTGGTTGTGGGACGGCCGCGAGGGCGCTTAACAATCGTCATTCGGACGACTCCACCTCGCTACTGATACCCAAGGTCGCCGCGATGGCTTCGTGTTGAGCACGGGCGATGAGACGCGTGATGAGGTCCTTGGCCGCAGGTGAGTTGACCCCAAGGCTTCGAACTGTAGAGGCGAGTTCCTCCGGCGTGACCATGATAGGCACGCAACTCGACACAACTTTCTTCTGGTGCGCTTCCGTCTCTTGGAACGGATAGTCGAACAAATGACTCGACGCGAAGAAGTCTGTCGGCAAGGTGGTGGGTGCGGGGCAATTGGCCATCACTATTTCTCCAACCCACAACGCATCCAGTGCTGCTTGAGTGCCTTGTAACTGTTACGATCTAGCGCGACACTTACGTTCCAGCCGTCATTTCCGAACGGACCTTCATAGATGTCCGCGAAATAGTCGGTCTGGTCGCAGAGCAGCGCGCCGGGAGGATCGACCTCGACCAGACCGGATATTCCGGCGCGGCTGAGCACCACGAAAACACCGTCACGCCCAGCCGCGAACGTCACCAGTTCATTGGCGTAGAGACGTTCCTTCACGACCTTGTAAAGACGCAGGCCGGTCGCGTTCGGCGGTATCCGGTCAAGATTGAGCGCGGACATCTCAGGAGCCAGCCTGCTTCGCGGAGTTCATGTCCTCGTGGGCGTACTGGCAAGCCAGTCCGAGAATATCCGCAAGGTAATGCGTCGTTGCCCGCTTGATATAGACAGCCGCGATGCCTGCATCCGGAGTAGCGGACGCCACGAGGCGAACGTCAGGGATAAGCACCTCCTTGATATGCTCGCCTTTCGTATAGCGGCGGAACCATTCCAACGCCCGAGCACCAGTGGCGGCAACTTGAAGACGCGCGATCTGGCTTTCCAAACACAGGCGTTCTTCTTCGAATTCGATCTCGTCAAAGCGCATTGTACGAACCTCCGCCGCTTTCGAATAGAACCTGCTCCCCGTAGTATTTCTCCACCGAAGCGTCGATCAAATACTGCGGAGTTGTTGCCGGAAGGTCTGAACTCTCCGACACCTCTTCCACTTTGGCAACCAGTTCCTCCAACAGATTGGAAACCCTGCTGTACGGAAGCTGGCCCTGCTTGATCTCTAGGAGGATTGGGGCATTGGGGCGTGGGAACGTGATGCGGCCTTGGGTGAGAAGCTCGATGGCCTGTTCCGCGACGCGTACCGCATGGGAGACCGCCTTCCAGTCGATGCCCTCGTTGTCCATCGCCGCGCGGGCGCGCTCGCCGTAGTTCTTCCAGACGAGATTATAGACCTTCCACGTATCGTGGAGCGTCGCGGTCATCGGCATCGACCTGTCGCAGCACCGGATGTGCCAGAGATTCGCGCCTTGGTTCGTCGGGATATTCACCAGTTCGAGGTGTTCTTCGCCCTCAGCAAGCTTGGCTAGTTGGATGAAGAGGGTTTCGAGGCGCGTCTGAGAGGAATACTCTTCCAGCGCTTCCTCAAGCAATTTCACGAGCTTCTTGACCGCAGCCATGCGCGAACCCTTGATGCCGTACTTCGCAGCCTGCCGACGACAATAGCCGACGAAGCCCTTGCACTTGCGATTGAGGAGCGTCTTGCCGATCTCCTGAATCTCAGGCCACAGCGGATCAGCCTCGACGATGAACTCCTGCGGCGCGAAGAGTATTTCGGTCGCAACCGTGTCACCCTTGGCGAGCATCTCGAAGAACTTCTGCAACGAGTAGGACTCGCTATCGACCGCATCGGAAGAATTCTTGTCCGTGCCCGCGAGCTTGGAAGTCACGCCGGAGTTGATGACGTTCTCAGGACGACCGAGGAGGATCGCCTGTCCGCTCGGCAGATGGACGCCCTTGTAATCGGTATCCGAAGCGGGCGTGCTCGTGCCGTAGAGGTGCGAGCCGTGCTTGATACGGACGAGTTGCCGGACTGGCTTGCGCTCGCTCATCAGTAATCCTCCACGCGTATGATTGGGTAGCCCGCGTCTCGCCACCATGCGTCCTTGGACCAGAGAAGCTCGTGCATGTCGGTCAGGACCATCTCAGGGACGCGGTGGGCGACAGGGCGCGTGATGTTGCGCTGCAAGAGCGTGGGAAGCGGCACGTCGAAGAGGACGAGCGTGATCGGGATCGCCCCATACAACCGCGCGCGGTGCTCGGACGCTTGGATGAAGGGCATGACCGAACGATAGGTCACACCAGTGTCCGTCAGTGCAAAACAGGGATATGGCCACCTGCGAAGAGCAGCGAGCATCGACGACACCAGCACGCCCGACTTCTCGGGACCCATCTCGTGTTCATGATAGGCCTGCCTTGAGCCGAAGATCGCTTCGCGGAAACGGTCCCGTTCCAGCCGCAAGTGACGATGCGTCAGATGCTTGTCAGCCCACGTCGATTTGCCGGAGCCCGGCGCGCCGAGGGTGATGATGAAGCCGGGAAGATCGAGAACGTCCTTCACTTCTCACCTGCCTGCTCGAGGAACGCGCGGGCGCGCAGGATCATCGTGTCGTACTTGATCCTCCGTTCACCAATGGCGTGGCACCGCTCCATAGGCGAGAGGTTCGCGAATGAAGGGTCAGGAACCCCGGCCAATACCTCTTCGGTGGTTGCCGTGGTTGCCATGAAGCGGATGATATCCAGCGCTTCGAGAGTGTTGATACCCTCTTCTGCTTCACCAGCGTCGCGCATCATGGCGTTGCGAGCGCGGGTGGACACAGCGTCGTCAGCCGACTTCTCGGCTTCGAGCGGGATGGTCTCGGTCATGTGATGGACCGCGATGAGGATAAGATCGTTGAGGCGCTGTCCCAGCCGAGTGATGATGTGCTCGTCCGGCGATGACTCACTGAGACGTGTCGTGTGATACGCGTTGAGGATGTTGTTGATGAGAGCCTTCTTGGCCTTGTGAGCTTCCGGGTTCTTCATGCTCACTTATCCAATCCGGCGTGCCACATACGCCCCTTGAGTTCCTGACAGAGCGCAATGTGCCGGTCGATTGCGGCGCAGGACGTGAAAGAGAGGATGAACATCGGCGCGTCCTCGGGGAGCGCATCGAACTTGTCAGTCGGATAGACTTCTCCCGGCACACCCGGCTCGATCACCGCGCGATAGGCGACCGCGCTGAAGTGCGTGGCCTCGCCGCCCATGGGTTCACCCGTCTGCTGAGAGACCAGCGGCTCCGGCTTCTCGTACATCTCATGCATGAGACCACCGACCGTCTGGCCGTAGCCGAGGGTAATGAGCGAGATGTGGTCAGGCAGCGTAGGCGCGCCTTCGTAATTGTTAGTCTTCCTGTCTTCACTGGACATGGAAATCCTCCTTCTCATCTCAAAACAACAGGTTCGCGGACAGCCAGACAACCGAACCGAAGCCCAGCGCCGCGATCATCAACCGCTCAGCCATCCACGAAAGGCCGTGCGACACACAGGAAGAGCGTCACGACCGCGCCGACCATCACAGCCAAGGACAGTCCACGCAGCCGAGGGGAAGCGTCCTCCTCTTCACTCTCCGGAGCGAGCGCCAGCAGACAGGTCGTCGCGCCCAGCACTGCCACTTCCATGACCGGCTCCATCGCTAGTCCGAGAGCCAGTATCAGGATCGCGAGGACACAGACGCAGGCAGGCGCAATGCGCAGTGTGATAGTCCGCACCGGAGCGTCGATGATCTCAAAGTGCATTGACGCCTTCCAGATGAAGGCGGCGAACGCTCCGGCGAACACGAGGAACTCCAAGGCGATGATAGTCTGACTAAGCAATCCAAACCTCCTGTGACGAGCTTGCGACTCGCTTTGTGCAGTCTGGATAACCTTCCGATTCTAGCCGTGCAAGGGAAAAAGTTAGCATCACTCCACACAACGCCAGTCTGCGATGATTCTAGCTGCCCGTTTTGGCGGTCGAGAGGGATGGCCGGGAGAGGCGGATGGTCGGCTTTGTTATTATAGGCGGGTGGTGGAGGTGGGAGGATGGTCAGTATGGTCGTCTTGGTTGTGATGATGAGTGATGACGCATGGCCCATGTCGAGTTGGTGTGTGATGAGGTTGGAAGGACGGTGATATAACCAGAGTGGACGTGTGATGAGGTTGGAAGTGGTCGAGTGATGTCTTGAGCAGAGTGGCTGTGTGATGAGGGAGAGACTAGGACCTTATCTGTGTAGGCGAGTGATGAAGGGCCGAGGGGTGGCTTAGTCAGAGTGGGCGAGTGATGTGATTCTTAGATGTTTCAGCGTAGTCTGAATAAAAACCAAATATAGGAAACTAAGTATTATCACTTACCTTATTAGAATCCAAAAATGAGAAACTAGGTAGCTACCCTTACCTTATTTACTCTCTCCGATGAGAATAAGCCTGTGATTTGTTTCCACGTCCGAAGAATATTGAAATAAGTCTCCCAAGTGAAAACAAATGACCGATTTAATCCCATTTGAGATAAACCCATTGGCGGAATCAATTAATTGTTTTCAGATTTGGATTCTTTGATATGGGAACAATTCCCTCCTTTATATCCATATATGAGAAATATCAGGGAGGTCAGAAAAGATCAGACCTAAAGAATCAGGTCAAAAACGGCAGATTTCTGCGGGTTACAAGGCCAAATCGAGCGTCTCTAACTTTTTCGGAATCTACCGAAAATCCGGGGGCTGGGGAAATTGGTGGAATTAAAACCTGATTTTACGTTTTAATCACTTCTTCCCAGAAGCGAGATCAATCCCACACAAATACACTTTCTTTTATATACTTTAATAATAAAAATATATAAAGTATAAGGATTTTCATGAAAACGGCGGACTTCTGCGGGTTTCAGCCTCGCTGGCTTTTCGCCAGCTTTTTCGAAGGCCTTAAAAGTTTTTGGAGGCTTGACCGAGGCGAGGCAGTCCTACTACCTTCCGAGTCGAGTTAAACTCCACAGGAACAGCCTACCTCATGACCACGCTCTATCGCTTCGCTTGTTGGGAAGATCAGGACCGCACGTACACCCCTTCCCTTGTGTGTCGAAGCACCCGTCAGCCGCGTATCGCCTACTTTGATAGTGAGCGCGATTTGAGCTTCGATATCGTAAGTCTCGCCCCCAGCACCTACGAGACTGAGGACGGACAACCTCTCATGGCAGTCGGACTTCAATCCACGCCGAGCCGTACAACCTATTACGCCATCCTCAGGGACCTAGCCGACGCCATCGCTGGACAGCAGGACGATAAGCTGTGGCGGCTCCTGCGCATGGCGAGCCGTCATCTCCCCGCCAAGCACCATCTCGCGTAAGTAGGGTTGACAGTTTACCTCTACTCGATGTATATTACGCCCAACATCACGATTGCAGAGGGACAGCAATCACCAACCAAGAGTCTCCATGGAAGTCTTCTGTGGCATCGACCCCGGCCTAACCGGCGCGCTTGCCTTCCTCAATACCGACACCGCCCGTCTCGAAGTGTTCGACATGCCTACCGTAAAGGTGAGCACGGGCGACAGCACGCGCACCGTCATGCAGCCAGCCAAGCTGGCGGACCTTCTCGACAAGAAAGCTCCCGACCTCTCCTTGGTCGAGAAGGTCCACTCCACCCCTAACGATGGGCACGTAGGTGCCTTCACCTTCGGTAAGGCTACCGGAATCATCTACGGCGTTCTAGCGGGCCTCGATCTCCCTTACGAGGAAGCGACGCCGGGTAAGTGGAAGAAGGACCTCAAGGTCCCTGCCAACAAGGAAGAGGCCGTAGGTGTCGCCAGTCGTCTCTTCCCGCGTTGTACGTCCATCTGGAACCTCAAGAAGCATCACGGCCGAGCCGAGGCGGCTCTGATCGCCCTCTACCTCGCGATCAAGCACGGGTTTCAACCCTCTCAACCTTTTGAAGTCGGAGCAGTCCGGTGAGTGAATCAGGTGCCCCTCGCGGGAGGCCTCGTGGCCGTCCCAAAGGTGTCGTCGAGCGCGACACCGAGTGCATGGAAATCCCAGAGTCAGTTAGTCAGCAGCTACCCAAGAAGAAGCACGAGATTTTTGCCCGCTTCGTTGCGGAAGGCGAGACCTATGTCGCCGCCTATGAGCTTGCAGGGTTCGCTCCAAGCACCTCCAACGCCTCCACGTTCGCCAATAAGCCCGACATCCAAGCACGCATCGCCGTTCTCAAGAAAGAGAAGGAAGAACGCGACCTCCGCTTTCAGGTCGAGCTTCGCAAAGCCAATCTCGATCCGGACGATCCTGTACGTGCCTCCCGCGAAGTCGCGGAATGGACCGCCAAGCAGGTGCTCGATCTTTATTGGGAGAACGCCCGCCTCGCACAGATGGCCGGACAATTCACCACCGCCAACGACAGTCTGAAAATGATTGCCACGATCTTAGGCCTCCTAGAACCGAAAACGAAGACCAATGACAAGCCTGCTCCAACGCAAGTCGGAATTGCAATCTACCAAGACGCAGTTAAACAACTTGGAGAGGGCGGTGGAGTCAGCCCTGTCGGGGAGGACAACCCTCTCGCCCCGAGAATATCAGGCCCTTCGCGTACTAGCAGGAACAGATAATTTTGACGGACAGGTCGAGGCGCTTGAGAAGGCTATCGACCATTGTGAAGAGGAACTCATCCGTGCGTGGGTCCCTTTAGCACAATCAGACTACGGCCACTTCTACGAATTCATGAACCGGGATGAGGAAATTCCTTCCAATCCCAATGAACGTGGCTTTAAGCTCTCCAAGCATCAGCAATTGATCGCGGATCACCTCATGGCAGCGGCCAATGGGGAGCTTCTGCGTTGCGCGATCTCCCTCCCTCCGGGCCACACGAAATCCACGCACTGTTCCCATCACTTCCCCGCATGGTTCCTCGGGAAGAACCCTAAGAAGCGCTACCTCCAAGCCGGACACTCCCAAGACTTCGTGGACAACGAAATGGGAGCGAAGGTCCGCAACATCCTCACCAGCGCGGACTACCGGCGCGTCTTCCCCGAAATCCGCATCGCACAAGACATGCGCGCCAAGGGTTATTGGGCGCTCGACAACGGACGCGGTAAGTACGTCGCCAAAGGCGTTGGTCAGGGTATCTCAGGCTTCCGTGGGCAATTCGGCGGCGTGGATGATCCCTACAAGAACCGACAAGCTGCGGAGAGCGCGACCATCCGCGATACGGTTTACCAGTGGTTTGCGGACGACTTCTCCACCCGTCTTCTGCCGGGCGCTCCTCTGTTTATTGTTCAAACGCGATGGCATAGTGACGATATCTGTGGACGGATCACGGAGATTGAGAAAAAAGAGCTAAAAGAGCTTCTCAACCGCGAAGGATTTGATACTCCTGAACAACTGGATCACGCCGCGCTACGTGAAATGGTAGGAAAATTACAACACATCGAGCAAAACGATGTAAAATTCCTATACAAAATTGTAAATTTACCTGCCATTGCAGAGGAAGACGATCCCATTTTGGGACGACAACGAGGTGAAGCGCTTTGGCCAGAACTTTTTAACATTGAGGAGCTTGAAGCGATCAAATCCAAGATGACCGCGCCGTCTTGGAATTCCCTCTATCAGGGGACCCCTATCGATATCGAAGGAGGGATGGTCTCCAAAGGCTGGTTTCAGGAGTACGAGGCCCTTCCCAAGCCGGAGGATATCAAACGCATCACGCTCTCGGTCGATACCGCCTCCAAGCAGAACGAACGCAACGACTTCACCGTCATCGGCGTGTGGTTCAGGGATCGGCACAACAACCACTATCTGGCGGACGTGTATCGAGATCAGCCGGACTTCGTGAAGCTGCAGGAGCAGATCGCGTCCATGACGACGCGGTGGAAGGCCAACGCGATCCTCGTTGAGGACAAGGGTAACGGCACGAGCTACATCCAGCTTCATCGCGGCAAGTCCTCCGCGCCAGCCCCGATTATCCCTATCGAGGTCGGTCAGAACTCGAAGGAGTTCCGTTTCGACCGTGTGACTCCGATGATCGAGGGCGGACAGGTCTTCCTCCCCAAGTCCGCATCGTGGCTCCCGGACTATCTCAAGGAGCTAGTCGCTTTCCCCAACGGCAAGCACGACGACCAAGTGGACATGACCTCGCAGTACCTTGAGCACTCCCGCAAGGGTGGAAAGCGTGGATCGCGTCGCCTCGGCGGCACCGGCCTCAGGTGATCCGGCAGGGTCGTTAACCTTAACAGGTTCGTTAAGGTTAACGTCTTTGTTAAGGTTAACGCGTTGAGTCCGGGACCCTTCCTTTTGTCAGACGCGGGTCCCTTCTCCAAATGCGGTTAGGGCCGGGTCCCTGAGCGAAATGAACAAGGGGTTGGGTCCCTACGCGAATCAACATGGGGCCTGTTCCTATAATGGAACGCTCGCCACTGGCGCATCACACGTCCCCTCCCCACCTCCCAGCCCTAACCACCCTCCCAATCAGCCCTTCCCTCACTCCCAACCAGCGGCACCCTGCCCCGCTTTCAACTAGCCATCCCTCACCTTCAGACAGCCGCCAGATCGCCTCCCAAATTCTTACTAGCCTCGCCTGAACACACCATAAGCGCCCTTTTCTTACTCCAGAACACGCGTAACCCATTGATTTTGACTGATGTAAGATTTTGGATGAGTCATAGTTCAGGCCTTGTCTTACCGACCACGACGCCCTCCTCTCCCTTCACAGGGCAAGCGATCCAGCGGTGCTAGGATAAAGCAGGAGGCAGAGGACTGGCGCGGCTAGATGCACGTCACAGGAGGCGCAAAACGGCCTTTAGGCCCACGATAGAGTGCAAACCGGCCAGATATAGCCAAAATGGAACAGTGTACCGCATTAGGAACGCCATTCTAACGTCCTGAGACCCTGAAATCAGAGCCAGATGAAGCGATCCGCAAGCCTCTTTCGTGGTGTCCACTGTCCGCGATCAACGGACGCCCTAGACGCTCCTGAATGTTCTCAGATCGGTTCCAAACTATCGAGCCAACCCATTTTGGTATGGAGCGAGGCCATTTTTCCTATGGAGCGAGGCCATTTTGCCCCGCGCCAGCTATGGAGCAAGGTCATTTTGAGTATAGAGAGGATGGATTTCGGACGTTTTGGTTAATTTTTGAGTAACCATTGCCGACAGGTAAGGTTAACGCAAATCGAGCATCGTTAAGGTTAACAGGTCCGTTAAGGTTAACGCCTCATTAGGGTTAACGCTCTATTAAGGTTAACGTCATATTAGGGTTAACTCTTGTTAAGGTTAACGAATAGGACGATTCCGTTAACTATCTTTTCTGCCAACCTATTTGTTGACTCCATAGGCGACTCGTCTATGTTGTGAGTCGTCAACAGAGGAGCCCTCGCAATGCCTAGTCCCCTTGAACGCCTCCGCCATCACGTCTCTGGCGCTATCGCGCGCGGCGAAGCTGAAGCCATCCGGGAAATTCCCGCTAGCAGCAATCTGCCCGATTGGCCCGGCGCTGAAACGGTCTATCAGCGAGTCGCCAATATCAACGGCGCGCGATGCAAAAACAGCTACGCGGATTGGGTCGCATCGCGCAAGAATTCGAAAGATTGGAGAGCGCCAGAAGATATCGCCAATCACATTATCCCGGCAATGAATGTTGGAGACGAAGAGACGCTAAAGGCGTATATTGCCCAATGGCCCCAATTTTGGGCTGGCTAATGGAAAGGCTCGCGCCTTAATACTTCCAATCCCGGCCGATATTCATCGCCCTAGCCGCCCCTTGGCGCGCTAGGGCTTTGCCTATATTTACCGTTTATTAAGGTTAACGAATAGGACGATTCCGTTAACTATCTTTTCTGCCAACCTATTTGTTGACTCCTTAGGCGACTCGTCTATGTTGCGAGTCGTCAACAAAGGAGATGTTCAATGCTTAGCTACACGATTCGTTTCGTCCCTGCTTTCACCCATCTTGGAGTCGATTATCGTGAGTCTTATCACCTTGTCCTAAGGTGCAGTCGCGGCTTTCGCTGGGACGGCGGAGAATATACCACTCGTGCGGAAGCCATTGCCATTGGTGAACGGCGTATTGCGCGCAAAGCGGCTTGAGGAGTAGCGGCAATGCCCATCACCAAACTGCCCAAGTATCTCTACCATGGCACTTCTGACGAAGCGTGGGATAGCATCCGCGAGGCCGACACCATGATGGCGATGGATAGCGAGAATCGCGACGAGGCAATTTGCTTCACCACATCCGAGTGCGTCGCAGAAGAATTTGCCCGCCATTCCGCCGTGGCCGATATGTGCGAGAAAGGCGTGGTGATCGTGTTCGACGCCACCAAACTCGGCGCGCTATATTCGATTATCGAGCATCACGATCCCAACATGGATGATGGCTGGCGCTTTTTCGCAGGCGAGGAGGAATATCGGATCGAGCAAGCACAAATCACAGGCATCGCCTCGTGCGTGGTCAACACCTTCCCTATACATGCGGCGAGCGCTCCCGAGATGCACGAACGCAAGAGCGCCAGCTAGATCATAGCCAACGCGGTGAACGATATGAGCGGCTCAAGGCTTTCCGCGAAGAGGGAGTCTTCGCCGTAACCAAAGGATATATTCTGGAAATGTAAGGAGAGAGAGAGGGCTTAGGCCCTCTCCTCTTTTCCTTCCCCTATCGTTAACCCTAACAGTCTCTTTCGTTAACCTTAACGACTCCCTTCATAGGTTTGCAGATTAGTTTGCAACTAGGTTGACTCCATCCGCGAATCGTTCCATACCTATCGCGTCAACAGAGGAGCAAACCACATGAGCAAGAAACTTGAAGCGGAAGCCGAAAAGGCGGAAGCCCTCGCCTCTCTTCGCGAAATGCTCAAGCCGGGCGATACCGTTTATTGCGTTCTCCGCCATAGGGCGGCGTCCGGAATGTCCCGCGTCATTGATCTATTGATCGCGGTGGACGATTACGAAACAATCTATCCGCTCAAGTCCGCTGATACGGCGGAATATCCCGGCCAGCGCGACTATGACGCCAAACCTAAGCGCAAGCGCATTGGCACCCGAATCCGTTCGATTGGCTGGCTCGCCTATAAGGCGGGCGCTGGCGACGGTTGGGACGATAAGCAAAGCGGTATCCGGATTCGCGGTTGCGGCATGGATATGGGTTTTGAGATTGTCTATCGCCTTGGCAATCGCCTTTGGCCTGAAGGAACGCCTAAGCCGCATGGCACGCGCAACGGCCAGCCAGATTGCTATGGCGGGTACGCTCTTAAATCGTCGTGGCTCTAATGGGCTGTTTAGACGGATTAGTACGCATCGCCATGGGTTTTATTTTGATCGCCGTTGCGGCGGCGATCATTGCTTAGGAGGAGTCGGAATGACTATTTTCCTGAACTGGCGCGGCCCTACAGGTCGCGAGACGGTGGACGAAGTAGAGCGCGCCGCCTTCCCTACCTATAAGGCATTCCGCGCTGAAGTGCGCCGCTTGTGCGGCGAATATACGCTCGCAGGAATGGCGGTTTATGAGTCGTCGCGCGCTTGCGCAGGTTGGAAGGATTGCTGTCATGACTCCTAAGCTTCCAAGCGGCGCGGAGTCGCTGCTAGACATTCTCAAAGCCTATCCGCACACCGTGATGGAAATAGGGACGAGCGGCTTTGTACGTCTCAAAGGTTACAAGGTGGAAGGAATGTCTTTCCGCCGTGGCGTCTGGGATGATATCGCCGCTCAAATCCCCGTCACCGTGCAATGTTTCGCCCCTAGTCAGTATGGGAGCAAAGCTTACCTAGCCGCGCTAACTAAAGCCAAGGAACCGCCATGCAACGCGCTCTAATCGCCAAGGGAAACGACTTTCATCTCATTAGCGTAGGGAACGGGTGGGCCTATGAGTTTGGCCGTAATGGCGCGGAGCGCGTCTTGTGGTTCCAAGATGATGACGCAACGCAATTCCGCGAAGAGTGGGAGGCGCTGGAATCGACCAAGCCGTATGCACACACTAGCGCCCTACTGGCTGAAATATGGGAACGCTACACCTAACCAGATTCTCAACCTATTTGTTGACTCCCTAGGGCGAATCGCATACCTTAGGGAAGTCAACAGGAGACGAATCATGCACCTACTCAACGGCGAAAAGATTTTGCAAGAGGGTATCCGCCTAACTGGCAAGCCTATCTTTCTGATTTTCCGCAAAAACGGAATGTATCCTGCCGGATCGCTCGCGCGCCATTGGGAAGACTCATGGGGCGTAATCTGGGAATTCGAAGGTTCCCGGCATGGCCAATGGCACGCAACGCCAGACAAGGCGCGGGAACACTTCGACCGCGTAAACAAGGCTTATGAATATGCACAAGCGCAATCGACGTAATGGGATAGCGGGAAGCTTAGCGCTTCCCTGCTTTCGCCAGCGGAAAATCCGCCCTCGCAAAGGCAAGGGAAGCTACACACGGAAAGGCCGGGCCAAAGCCCGGCCTTTTTCTTTGCGGTAATGTGTTGTTAAGGTTAACCGGACAGGCGAACCCGTTAACTATCTTTCTGACAACCTGTTTGTTGACTCGAATCGAATCCTTTGGCACAAGTGATTCGTCAATTGGAGGAAACGCGATGCACTACGGAGAATTCACCCGCTACGCCAAGAAAGCCGAAGATCGCGGCGATCTTTACACTGCCAAGCGCATCCGCACTGAAGGCCGGATCGCCGCCGCTCTTGTGGACGCTATTCTTGCAAGAGGCGCTGTCATTAGCGTGAATGATGACGAAAACGGCGGAGGCGATTGGGTCGCGAAGCGCTCTGGCGATAAGAGCGCGATCATGGGCGCGCTCTTCTCCACAGACGGGGATTTGCTAGTTGCTCGCGACGCCAAGGGCGCAAAGCTTGCGTGGTGGAGCCTGATTTATGGTAATGATGGCTGGGACGTTATCAGTGACTATTCCGCCAATGATTTTGCGGAGTCTATCTGGCAGGATTTGAAGCCGGTTATTGCCAAAGCAGAATATGACATGGCGTAATGACTAGGGGCTTCGGCCCCTAGTTAATTTTTTCGCACTATTCGTTAACCCTAACAAACTCCTAACGCGTTGCGAAACAAGACTTGAATCGCGTTGCGAATCGTATAAGGTGGATTCGTCAACAGAGGAGATGTTATGGAAAAGCTTCCCGTTATCTTTCGCCGCCCTCGCAGCAAGAGCATGTTTGAGATTGACGGTGTAACCGCCGTTTTTCCGACTCTCCCTTGGAACAATTCGGGCGGAGATTTTACCATATACGCCCATATTGGCCAGCATGGCGGCGCTTCTCATGGGTGGTATTACGAGACTCGCGCCGCCAAGCCGGAAGAATATTCCGACCTCTTGCGGGAATTGCAGCGCATCTATTCGCGCCCGGATGACCCTGAAGCGGTTGAGCTTGTCATTTATAAGCGGATGACTCCGCAACATCGCGAAGCAAATCGCATCGCGAGGAGGCGCTGACATGACCAAGGCCCTCCCCATCGCCCTAGCGGCCCTCCTCGCCTTCACAGCGGGCGCTTTGACCGCTCCCCATCTAATCGCCGCCAAGCCTTCCCCTACGGCGCTTTCCATTAAATTCGCGAACAATCGCGAGGGAATCGAGCTTTCTAGCGCGCTCCTATGGGAAGCCAAGGAAAACGGGGAATGTCTCGCCGTGACTATGCTGGAAGGCGACGCCCTGCCCATCTGGCTCCACTCTTGCTGAAGGGATCGACCATGCCGGAATTTCAGATGAACGGGAAAGAGCTTCCCGCGTTCGCCAGCCTCTCGCCCTTCGCGCAAGGCTATATCGAAGCGCTGTTTTTCACCGAGTCTTGCGCCAGTCTCTACACGATTGAGAACTGGCAAGAGGACGAAACGCAAGAGGCATTGCGGGAAGGCCAAGCGGATGGCTGTTTGCCGTCTGATTCTGGCTTTTCAGACCTCCACCCGGACGCGCTAGAGGCAATCAAGCGGGATTGCGGCGCGTTTCACGTCAACGCCCGCGATCTGCTTCGCCAAGCCTATAAGCGCGAAGGTTACAGCGAAGAGCAAGCCGGGCACGATTTTTGGCTAACGCGCAATGGCCATGGCACTGGCTTTTGGGACCGCGCGCCGCTCGCCTTCGCTGGCTTAGGAGAGCGCCTATCGGAAAAGGCCCGCGAATTTGGCGAGTCTCATGTGTGGTTCGCGGATCATGTCGATTACGGCAACGCGCCTTTTGTGCATTATCAATAGGAGGACATATGCGCCCGATATTTGACCGCAACCGCCGCCGCGACCGTCCCGAACGCGAGGAGAGGCGACGCCAGCGCCGCGCCAAGATAGCGGCTAGGCATATGCCAGACCCTCGCCAGAGGCCCGCATATCGATAAGGAAAGGGGCGGTTGAACCGCCCTTTTTCTGTATCCCATAGGGCCATGTTTACGAATTGTTAGCGAATCATGTGCTAACCCATCTATGTCAACAGATGGAGTCAGTCATGTTCAAGCTTTCCGAACGCGATTATATTGCAACGCGTCGCGCCTTTTGGAGCGACAAAGCAGAGAACGCGCGCCATTGTGCTGCTATGGATAGGGCAATCGATAGCGCGACGCGCGAGCGCAATCAGACTGTTGTCACTGATTGGCTTTCGCGATTCCACAGCGCCCGCAATGCCGCGTGCGATGGCCAGAAAAACTTTCGTGGAGTCGGCTTCTAGGACAAATTGTCTATTGACCGAATCACTAATCTAATCCATAAGTGATTCGTCAACAGAGGAGATGTCAAATGATCCGCTTCGAAGTCCTTCGCAATCGCCAGTTTGTTGGAACGGTCAAGGCTGTTAGCCTCCGCCAAGCGCTTATCACCGCCGAGCGCCGTTTCGGCCGTTGCGAGGTGATCGCCCCTAAGGTGACGCGCGTTGACGCCTTCGCAGGCCCGGACTCGCATCGCACTGAAGGGCGCGGCCCTTGCAATAATACGCCCGCTGGCAAGGCCCGGATCGAAGCAATCCGCAATGAAGCCCTTGCGCGCTGGAAGGCGGAGAACGCCTAAGCAAGCGCTTCGCCCCGCGTTAAGCTTACCCGCCGCGCTTCGACTCGGCGGGTATTTTTTTTGCCAAGGAAAGGGACCCATAGGGGTATACCCTTATTTTTCCCAGCGGGGCCTCACAGTGCGCGTATGAAGTATTAGAAGGTAGCCTTTTTCATAACTTTATGCTATCATCATTTCTCAATCGATAATTCATCGATTCTCTATTATGACATCCTCAGTAGGTCCCTACATCATCACACGTAAAGGGGACCCAACCACCTACCATCACTCGTAAACTTCAGACACCATCACACGCTCACTGATTCACCCATCACCTGTCTGATTCAATTCAGCAACCGCCCGTCTTCGCAGAACACATCACACAACCACGAAGCCAAGACGACAGGGACCCAACGGGGTATCCCACAATCCTCGCATTATCCCATCCAGCTATACCGTTGATGTAGCTATCCTGACCATTTCAAGGACCCTACCCTCTTTGTCCAAGCCGACCAAAGCCGAGCGCCGTGATGACGCTCGCATCGCCAAGCGCAAAGCTCCTACTCGTGTGACTAAGCCTCTTTGCAATAGCAGTCGCTCCGCGACGGAAGAAGCCTACAGGGTCAAATCCAAAACCATCGAACTGACGCCGAAGAACGCCAAGCAGGCGGAATACATCGACGCCCTGTATGATGAGGGCCGGGACATTCTCTTCGCAGTAGGTCCGGCAGGCACCGGCAAGACCTACCTCCCCAGCCTTTACGCGCTACGCGAACTCAAGGATGGCGGCTACAAGCGCATCATCATCACCCGCCCTGTCGTCCCCAACGGCGAGGACCTCGGCTATCTGCCCGGCGATCTGATCGAGAAGCTCGGCCCGTGGGTTCGCCCGGTGCTCGATACGTTTCAGGAAGTGATGGACAAGAGCGAGGTGGAATCCCTCCTTGCCAAGGGGACCCTCGAACTCGCTCCACTTGGCCTGATGCGCGGACGCACCTTCAAGAACGCGCTGGTTATCTGCGACGAGGCTCAGAATACGACCAAGGAGCAGATGAAGATGCTCCTGACCCGTATCGGTGAAGGGTCCCGGATGATCGTCACGGGTGATCTTGAGCAGCGTGATCGCATCGACGGAGAATGTGGCCTGCAGTTCTTCCTCGACGAGCTACGCCGATCCACTCGCAGTCGCCAGCAGCGCTTTGCCGTGATCGAGTTCGAGAAGAAGGATGTCGAGCGCCACCCGGTGATTTCGGACGTGTTGAACATCTTTGGTGACTGATGGTCCCGGACGAAGACTGCTTTTGGTTGATGCTTAGGCAATCCGGTTGACTTTTGTGGCGTCATGAGTTATTATTATTGACACATGATGCCCACCTATTGGTGGTCCCTCCTCCCTCATATCAGGAACACCAATGTCCAAGGGTAACACCTTCGAAAACGATCTGCTCAAGCTCATCTTCAACGGCGTCACGATTCCGGGCATCGCGGATGATACCGCAACCGATGCGCTGGAATACCTGTTCGTTTCGCTTCACACCGCCGATCCGGGCGAAGGCGGGAGCCAGTCCACCTCGGAAGTCAACTATACGAGCTACGCCCGTGTCGCGGTCGAGCGCACAGCCGATGGCTGGACTGTCACCGGCAACAGCGTCTCGCCTACGCAGAATATCGACTTCCCCACCGGCACTGGCGGCTCGGGCACGGCAACGCACTTCGCAGTCGGCACGGCTCTCAATGGTACGGGCAAGATTCTCTATAGCGGCTCGATCAGTCCGACCATCGCCACCGGCAACGGCGTCACGCCCCGCATTTCGACTAGCTCGACGATCACTGAGGACTAAGCCTCACTGGCCGTGAGGCGGAGCGATGGCTGAATTCATCTTAGACGGACTCAATGGTGAGTCCTCTCCGATTTCACTGGAAGCCCACGCTCCCAGCGTCGGTGGTGCTTGGGTCAAGCATACGCCGGGATATTCAGACATCCTCGTCGCGAACGCCTATGCCACTCAAGGAGCATCCAGCACCCTTGAGACGATCTACTACAATGATGAAGAGCCTCCTAGCGCAGACTACACGACTATCTGCCAGATGGCGTCAAACCAAGCTGGTAACGTCATTGCGTTGATGGCTCGGTTTGATCCTGTGTCGGGAAATCGATATCAGGTGACGACCAGAACCACTGGTTCGACAGGCGCAATCCTTGAGAAGATCGTTGGAGGTGTTCGTACTACCCTCGCCACCTTCCAAGGTCGCACTGCAAACGTCATTGGCACGTTCGACACTTGGGCGCTCGCCTGCACAGGCGATGCCATCGTTGTCCTGCGCAACGAAAGTTCCGTGGCGGCTGTTACCGATTCCGATATAACGGATGCTGGGTACGCTGGGATTGTGGGCGGGAACCCCACGAACACCAATGGCACACATCGCTGGCGTGCCTTCAGCGCCACGACCTCAGGCGCGGTCGTTGAAGCCGATGGGACTTCTCTCGGCGTCGGAACCGCTAGCGGACAAGGCCAGCGTCTCGTACTAGCTGAGAGCCTTGCAGGAGCTTCAGGATCGGCAGACGCTTCTGCTCAGGCAATGTGGTTCGCTACCGGCTATGGAAACGTCGAAGGGACCGGCGCGGCGTTAGGCGTTGGCGTCACCTTCCTCTATCAGTCAGGCGACGGAACTGCTTCTGGTGGGACTACCACGAACTGGCGTGGGAGAAGTACGGCGCAGGCAGACGGCATTGTGTCTTGTAGCGCCGTAACGGATGTCATTTCGAACAGCCTTGGAGCCGGTGAGACCATTGCTTATGGACACGGTTTCTCTAATGTCTCGGGCGCTGCAAGCAGTGTTCGTTCCGGTGTAGGCGGCGCTACAGGACTTTCGGCCGTCAACGGGAGCGGCGTCCGTCTGGAGTATTCCGTTACCGTAGGAGACGCAGCCGGGAGCGCCACGGTGACAGGCGTTCGTTGGGGTATAGATTACCTCACCGCCGCTCTGGCTAGCGGAACCGCCAAGGCTCGTGGAAGCTACTACGAAGCATCACAGACAGTTGCGCGATCACAAGGACGGGTAACGATCAAAGGCATCGGTGGACGCCTCGTGACCACAGCAGGCACCTCGGCCGGATACGTGACCAGTAGCATGGTTGCGGTCTTCCTGACGGAAAGCATTGCCTCAACCGCTGGTGTTTCCACCGGCCTCTTCCATCCCGCATTCTCCGGCCCTGCCAGCCAATGGAGAGTGGTGGTCCGCCGCGCTCGATCCCGCATCACTCAATGGTAAGCCAAGGTAAAACCTGAAATGAAAGACGACTACAAGAATATCGCCCGTCCCACCCTGTCCGGCGCAGCAGCGGACATGTTTCGCATTACACCCAACAACGACGAAGACTTGCCGGAGGTCTCTCGCGGTCTCCGCATCTTCAACGATGGTGAAACCGTGGAGACCGTGACCTTCGTCACCTACCACAATTCGACCATTACCATTTCAGTCCCGCCGCAGTCGCTTACGGTGGAAGACGTACTGGTTCGACGCGTTCTCGCCACGGGGACCGGCGCGGTGGTGATCCACGGCTATTCGGACTAGCCGAAAATTCAAACTGCGGCACCACCCCTGTTATTAAAACTTGACTCCTAAAGGCTTAGAGTCTATTATCACAAACATCTGGTGACCTCTCGGGCGCAGAACCCACACCCTTCCGGGTTTAGTTCCTTTTACCGTAGGGGTCAGCCACCCGCACGCGGTCACCAGAGCCAGATAAGCGCGGCGGCGCACCTTGCGCCTCCCTCCACCGCCGTCGCGCTCGCCCCGGATCAGCGCTGTCTCTCCTCCTCCCGCTGATCCGGGGCCTTCTCTTCCCTCGGAATCCATGACGCAACAGTTTCTCCACGCCGAACCGCTTCCCAAGGCGTCACGCCGACGCGGCACCAAGACAGCGAAGCAGGCTCTCGACCTCATGCCGGACTACGTTCATCCGGAGTACGTCGAGTGGCGAGACATCTGGCGGTCCATCCGCCACGCCATGATCGGGGAACCTGCGATCAAGCGGGAAGGCGCTCGCTACCTCCCTCCGACTGACGGGATGGACGACGAGCAGTATAAGGCGTTCCTCGAACGCGCCGTCTTCTTCAACATGACCTTCCGCACGGTGACGGGCCTGACCGGCTCGATCTTCCGCCGCTCGCCGCGCCTTCTCAACGCCGGTCCCAAGCTACAGAAGCTTTACAAGCGCCTGTCGAAGGACGGACTCTCTGGCGAGCTACTGTGTAAGGTCGTGGCACAGGAGCAGCTTTCGGTCGGCCGTGCAGGGCTTCTGCTGGACAAGGCTCCCGAGACCCCCGGCAGCAATCCCGATCCGTATCTCGCGCTCTATACGACCGAGAACATCATCGACTGGACCGAGACCGAGATCGAAGGCCGCACCGAGCAGGATTACATCCTCCTCCGCGAATTCTTCATCGACCGCCGTCCCTACATCGTGAATGGTAGCGGGAAGCGTATCCCCAACGGCTCGTATGGCAGTCTTTTCACCCGCCTGCGCGCCCTGCGGCTGATCTACAACGCCGAAACGCTCAAATGGGAGTATAGGCAGGAGGTCTATGAGCGGGATCATGCCGACGCTGATCTAGCGGTCGAGCCGCAAGTCTATGTCCCCAAGATTTACGGCAAGCCTTTCGAGCGCATCCCGTTCAAGTTCTTCAATGCGACGACGCCGACTTCGCCAGTTGAGAAGCCGCCGATCCTCGATATCCTGACGCTCAACCTCTCACACTACAAGAGCTACGCGCAGCTTGAACAGGGACGCTTCTACACCTCCAACCCGGTCTATTACGTCAAAGGCGCGGAAGACGAAGACGAGTACCACATCGGCCCGTCGATGGTGTGGGCGCTCGACGGTAACGGCGAAGCGGGCATCATCGAATACAACGGCCACGGCCTCAACAGCCTCGAAAAGGCGCTGACGACCAAGGAGAACCAAGCTGCCGCGCTTGGTGGTCGTCTGATCGGTGACAGCGCCACGGCTGGTCAGTCCGACAATCAGATCAAGCTCAAGGACCGCAACGAGCAGTCCTTGCTTCTCAACGTCACGACCGTCCTCAACGAGAATTTCACCGAGCTTCTCCGTCTCGCGGGCGAGTGGCTGAACGAGAAGGAAGAGAACGAGGGCGTGGAGTTCCGCGTCAATCAGGACTTCCTCCTCAATAACTTCGCCGCTCGCGAATTCCGGGCGATCACGCTCATGTGGCAGAACGGTTTGCTACCGCTCGACGTGATCTACGAATTCTTCCTTCAGCACGAGGTCATTCCCGAGTTCATTACCCTCGAAGTCTTCAAGCAGATGCTCGAAGATAATGAGCAGTTCATCAACAACCCGGATGTTCTCGCCAAGCAGGATGGCTTCCCTGACTCCAAGGCTCAGCAGCAGCAGGAGCAGTTCGACAGCCAGCTTGAGTTCGACGCCAAGGAAGCTGAGAAGGACCGCAAAGCCCGCGAGAAAGCAGCGGCCAACCAGCCTGACATCCCGCCGATGCCGTCTCAGGCAAGCCAAGCGAACCTCAAGGATAGGCAGAACGCTTAACCTATGTCGCGCTGGCGTAATCCGGATGAAATCGACGAAGACGATACGGTTGAAGCTCCTGATTGGAGCGATGACAGTTTACTTGACGACGATGACGAATCCGCACCCTTCTACGAAGACCCGGATGAACTCGAACGCCTGATTGATGAAGAGTTGGGAGCGCCTCAACCTTATCGTCGTCGTCGTTTGTGAACCAATTTGGTTATTTTTACTTGACACAAGTGGTTAGTTAGACTAACATAGGACCCACTTGAGACAACGAGTCCCGAAACTCGTTTGTTCTCTGGGATAGCGCCCGGCGCGTCCCGCAAATCCTGCGGAGGGTCCGCAGGTAGGTATTCACAGTGTGAAGCCGCTCTTTCATCCTCGGTGAGGAAATACATGCCTGTTATCACGTTCGAATCCAAGGAAGCGATTCCGGAGGGTCTCCGCGAATTTGCAACCGAGACCGAAGGAAAGTTCACCGTCAAGGTGGCTCCCGAAGTCAAGCTCAACGAGTTCCGCGACAAGAATATTGCCCTGTCGCAGCAGATCGAGACGCTCACGCCGGTCATGGCGCGCATCAAGGAAATCGCTGGGGAAGACCTCGACGTTTTCGCCAACGAACTGACCGAACTCAAGAGCATCGCCCAGCGCGTGTCCGATGGTGAACTCAAGACCACCGAGGACATCGAAAAGGCGGTGGCCGAACGCGTTAAGGCTGTGAAGGACGGCTACGAGCAGAACCAGAAGTCCGAACGCGACCTCCGCACCAAGGCGGAACGGGACCGCGATGAACTCAAGGTCGCGCTCGATCACACGAACATTCGCCACGCCATCACGGCGTCGGTGATCGCCCCGAATTCCGGCGTCCGTCCTGAGGCGCTCGGTGACATCCTCGAACGAGCCTACAAGCTCTTCAAGTGGGTGGATGGGAAGCCGGTCCCGATGAACGGCGAAAGCACGATTTTTGGCGCTGACGGCTCCGAGCCGATGACGCCGAAGGAGTGGCTGACCAAGCTGCGCGATGAAGCCCCCTACTTCTTCCAAGGAAATGGCGGCGGTGGCGCGAGCGGCGGAACGACTTCCAAGCACGGTCTGAGCGCGGCGGAAATCGCCAAGCTCTCTCCGGCACAGAAATTGGCGCTCGCCAACGCAGGCTAACCGCCTCGGCAACGACCGCCTTGCAGGCCCCGGCATCTGATCGCCTACCGGGGTTAGTTTAACCAACCTCTAGGCGGTTGTTGTTCAATAATCCTAACGGAGTTGCAGTCAAGTGCTTACCCTTCACGAAGCCGCTAAGCAGTTCGATACCGATCTGAAGCGGCAGGCGATCATCGAAATGTTCGCCGGTTCGACCGAACTGAACGCGGTTCTGCCGTTCATGGACCTGCCCGGTGGTAGCTACAGCTACAATCAGGAAGGCAAGCTGCCGAGCGTCGGCTTCCGTGGCATCAACGAGGGTTACACCTCCAGCGTCGGCGTCATCAATCCGCAGACCGAGACCCTCAAGATCGCTGGCGGCGACCTTGACGTGGACAAGGCTCTCATCAAGATGCACGGCGCGGGCGTCCGCACCACGCAGGAAGAGATGAAGGTCAAGGCGTTCGGCCAGACCATCACCGACTGCTTCATCAACGGCGACGCCTCGGACGGTGTGAGCTTCGACGGCCTGCGTCGTCGTGTCACCGGCTATCAGCTTCTCGTTGCCAACGAGGACAATCCGGGCGCTTCGGGTCCGCTGTCGCTGGCCACGCTGGATGAGGCCATCGACCGCGTGCAGGGTCCGACGCACCTCATCATGGACGGCCGGATGCGCAACCTCCTGTCGCGCGCCGCGAAGGCTGGTATCGGTGGTGATCTGGACTGGTCGAAGGATGACTTCGGTCGTCGGATCGCCTTCTACAACGATCTGCCGATCCTCGTGACCGGCGAGAACGCTGCGGGTGAACGCATCCTCGACTTCAACGAGTCGGGTCCGGACGGCACCTCCAACACCGGCTCGCTCTATGTCGTCGCCTTCGGTGAGGGCAAGGTCAAGATGCTGCAGAACGGCATCATGGAAGTGACCGACCTCGGTGAGATCGACGCGCAGCCGGTTCTTCGCACCCGCGTCGAGTGGCTCGTCGGCATGGCCATCGAGAACGGCAAGGCCGTCTCGCGCGTCGCCGGTATCACCAAGGCCGCGATGGTCGCCTAACCAGATCGGGGAGGGTTTCGGCCCTCCCCTTTGGTGACGCACCACTCTTCTTTCTGCTTCTCAACCAAGGACTCCGAGAACTCCAATGTCGAAGATGAACACCTCGCATCGTTATATCTACGATGCCGCCCCGGCGACGCTCCTCCGCGCCCGGACTGCTGCCGCTGTGACCTCCACTGGCGACTCCTCGGTCGTCGTTCTGGATACGCTCAAGGGCTTTTGGAACACCGCTGGTGAACTGGCCGATGAAACTTTCGCCATCGTCATCAACGTCACCGATCTGGACGCCACCACTGGCGACGAGACCTACTCGCTTGCGGCCAAGGCGACCAACGCTGCCGGTGTGGTCAACAACGCTGCCGCTCTCGGCACGCTGGCGATCAACGCTGTCGGCCAGTACGTCATTCTGGTCGATGCCGCCACCGTCAAGAAGGTC
The DNA here is from genome assembly GCA_964537925.1 of uncultured Saprospiraceae bacterium. Classification (GTDB taxonomy): domain Bacteria; phylum Bacteroidota; class Bacteroidia; order Chitinophagales; family Saprospiraceae; genus SLDF01. Next base: position 40,551 of record CAZICV010000008.1, read on the forward strand.
GCGTCGAACTTCGGCGGCGTCAAGCTGACCGCGACGCTGGCTGGCACCACGCCGTCCATCACCTATCACTCGTGGATTAGCCAGATCGTCAAGGCGTAAGCCTTGCGATTTGATGGGACCTCTTCGGAGGTCCCTTTTCCACTTCCCTCCCCGACACGAAGCAAAGGCAACCGATGAGCCAGCTTTATACCTGCTATTCGCCCAGCGGCGAGAAGTTCGAACTTTCGCGCGCCAATTTCCTCGACTGTACGCTGCACTACGGTTTCACGACCAACGCTCCCGGCGCTCCTGCGGCTCCGATCCCCGCTCCCGTGGAAGCACCGGCTCCTGTCGAGTCGAGCGCTCCTGAGGAGATTATCGAGGATGAAGACGGTGAAGACGCGGCTCTCGACGAAGACGGTGAAGACGCCGACTACGCTGACTTCGCCAACGAGGTCGATGAAGCCGAGCCGCTGACCTTTGCTGACAAGGATGCCGTCAAGGCGTTCCTTCGTGATCGTCATATCGAATTTGATGGTCGCGCCAGCTTCGACACGCTGGTTGCGCTGGCGAGCAACGTCCCCGCCTAAGCGCGATACCTTTCTCGGGTTCTCTGGACGCTCGGCAGTTCCGCTGTCGGGCGTTCTTTTTTGGAGTAGATCATGGTCACCCTCGTTGTTGAAGACGGCACCGGCCTTCCCACCGCCAACTCTCTTTGCTCGGTTGAGGATGCTGACGCACTTCTTGAAGTGAACGTGCATTCGACGTGGGCGGCGATCACCGAGGAGGAGCGCAAGGAGAAGCTCCTGATTTGGGCAACCCGACTGCTGTGCGAACGAGCACGTTGGAAAGGAGTCCGCGTCTCTGAAACTTCCGGCCTGCCTTTCCCTCGGTCAGGTCTTCGCAACGCTGACGGCGGCTTCTATCCGGACGACGATGTGCCTCTGCCGGTCAAGACCGCTGTCGCGACGCTGGCTGACTTCCTCAACAGCGGCGATCCCACTGTCCCCAATGGACAGAGCAACCTCACCCGTCTCGACGTGGATGTGATCTCTATCCAGTTCGACGTGAACACCTCGCCGGAGCGCTGGCCTAGCTCTCTCAGCTACATCCTCCGTGACATTGCTCAAATCACCACGGGCCGCAACAACGGCAAGCGTATCGTCAAGCACTAATGACTGATCTCGTCTCCACCGCTCAAGCCGCCATCATCGCGGCTTTCAAGGGACCCCTCAAGCCGTTCCTCAAGGAAGTCACCTTCGACTTCCTGACCTCGACGGGTGATTACGATGCGGAGAACGATAGTGTCAACGAAGTCTATGACTCTTATGGACCGTTCGAGGTGCCTGTCGTTCGGACGACTTCCGAAGACCTGAGCCAGTATAGCGTAGAGAAAACTGACTCCAAGATTATCGTCCCCGGCAACTGGCTTCCTAACGCGATGGAGGCATCTGATCGTGTTCGCATCGCCGGACAGATTTGGGTGGTCCGTAAGACCGTAGATGTTCCCGGTAATGTTGTTTACATCTTGTTCGTCAGGCGTACCTAATGGCATATATCACCAACCGCCAGCAGGTGGAGAAACAGGTCCGCGCTTCCATGGCGAATTTCCGGAAGCGTCTCGCTCGCGGTATCGAGGAAATCTGTCATGAGGCGGATGACACGATCAAGGCGCATACACCTGTCTGGTCGGGCAAGGCTGTGAGAAATTACATCTGGTCCACCGGGAGACCGTCTGCTCAGGTATACGATCCGATCGACAACGGACCTCCCGGCCCCACCAACTCCATGCCGCTCGGCACCGAGCCTCGCCGCGCCCCTAATGAGAGCGCCGCTCGTGAAACCCTGTTGGCGCTGGACTTCTCGAATCCATTCCAGAGCTTCATCCTCACGAACAACGCGGAGGATATCGGCGGATTGGAATACGGCCTGCTGCCTACCCCTGAGCGATCCCGCTCCCCTAACGGCATGTTCGGTCTGACGCAGAATTACATCAGCGAGCTTGTACGCTCCAAGGGCTTCCTGAGATGAGTGAAGAAAGTCAACGCGTCTATCTCTCCAACCGCGTTGCGGTGAAGATGAAGGCGTTCGATCCTACCCTCCCCATCGGTTATCCGAACCAGAAGTTCGATCCGCCTGAGAATGCGGTTTACGCTCGAATGTTCCTTCTCGGCGGACGTGGTTTGACCGTAGCCAAGTCCGGCGAGCAGATCGTCAATCGCAAGACTGGCATCTTGCAGGTTTCCTTCTTCTCCCCGGCTGAGAGCGGGACCAAGCGCGCCTGCCTCGCCATGGATGAACTCGTCAAATGGTTCGAGAACTTCCGAGGCCGTGACGCCGAAGGAGTTTCCTACACCTTCAAGGTTGCTGAGACGCGGCACCCTGACGCTGCTGGTGGTTGGCATCAGTCGATTGTTCGCATCCCCTATTTCCGGGATGAATATCAGACATTGACGCCGGTCAGCTAAGCCTGACTTACGCAATAGAACGATGGGTAACGGCGTCGCGAAGCTGCGCCGAGTCCAATCGATCCGGCCAATGCGGATCAGCCTTGCGCAAGGCGGTGGCCGACTGCGGATCAGGGTCAAAACGCAGTAGCACCAGAGCAGGCACGCTCCATTCCACCTGATTGCGAAAGCTGGCGGCGGACAGCCGGTAGCGGCGCAGCCAAGTCATTGCAGAACTCATAACAGCGGCAGAATCATACCCCGGTCGGGCGATCACCGCGATTGGCATGGCGCGAGCGATATCCCGCCAGCCGCGCCAACGGTGGAATTGCCCGAGGTTGTCTGCACCCATCAGCCAGACGAAACGACGCTTAGACCACCGCCTCCGCAGTTTGCGCAGGGTGTCCACGGTAAAGCGGGTGCCAAGCTCGCGTTCCAATGCGGTTACTCGGATCGGCACGCGCCGGGCTTGCCTTTGCGCCGAAGCGACACGCGCTACCAGAGGAGCCATGCCTGCTGCTGGCTTTAGTGGATTACCGGGCGAGACCAGCCACCACACCTCATCGAGACCGAGCGCCGCCTTGGCGAACAGACTAATCCGGCGATGCCCTCCGTGGGCTGGGTTGAAACTACCGCCCAAGAGGCCGACGCGCATGAAACCCTCCCGCCCGCGTCGCTTTATGGTCTGACCTGTCCGGCTCCACGAACCTGCCACTTGTATGTGGTCAACCCTTCGAGCGCGACAGGTCCCCGCGCGTGGAGCCGCCCGGTAGCGATGCCGATCTCTGCGCCTAGGCCGAACTCTCCGCCATCGGCAAACTGCGTCGAAGCGTTGACCATGACGATTGCGCTATCCACCTCGTTAAGGAAGCGCTCCGCCGCTGTCGTATCGGAGGTGACAATTGCGTCGGTGTGTGCCGAGCTATGCTGCGCGATGTGAGACATCGCTGCGTCAAGTCCATCCACCACCGCGACTGAGAGGATCGTGTCGAGGTATTCGGTGTCCCAATCTTCGCTCGTGGCGGGGATTACGCGCGGATCGAGCGTACAAGCGCGAGCATCTCCACGCAACTCACACCCGGCGGCGAGCAACACGCCAATCACCTCTGGCGCGGTGGGAAACTGCGCATCTATCAGCAAGGTTTCCATCGCTCCGCAGATGCCGGTGCGACGCAACTTGGCGTTGAGCACGATGGATTTCGCCATCTCGGGATCAGCGGCGGAATGGAGATAGGTGTGACAGATTCCGTCGAGATGGGCGAGCACCGGGACCCGCGCATCGGCCTGAACCCGAGCCACAAGACTCTTACCTCCCCTCGGCACGATCATGTCGATAAGACCAGCCGCCGTCAGCATAGCTCCGACTGCCGCGCGATCTTGTGTAGGCATGAGTTGCACTGCGGCAGCGGGAGCGCCTGCCGAGGCTAAACCCGTCTGAAGCGCAGCTAGGATCGCGCGGTTCGAGTTCACCGCCTCACTCCCGCCGCGCAGCAGCACGGCGTTCCCCGAGCGGAAGCACAATGCGGCGGCGTCAGCGGTCACGTTGGGACGGCTTTCGTAGATGATCCCGATAAGCCCGATAGGCACCCGCACCCGGCTAAGTTGAAGGCCGTTGGGACGCTCGCTTCGGTCAATTACCTCGCCTACCGGATCAGGTAGGTTTGCAACCTGATCGACTGCATCGGCAATCCCTGCAAGGCGCGCAGGATCGAGCTTCAGTCGGTCGAGTATTGCCGTAGTCAACCCGTTTGCCTCCCCCGCAGCAAGATCGCGTGCATTGGCGGCGAGAATTTCATCTTGCGCATCGCGTAGCGCTTGGGAGGCGGCGTGCAGGGCTTTGCCCTTGGTAGAGCTATCGAGCCGCGCAAGCTCACGCTGCGCCGCGCGTCCAGCCAAGGCTAGGCGATCTACGATCTGGTCAATGGACTCGTTCTCGGCGGCAAGGGTTTGGACAGGCATATCTCTAACTAACACTGTGCGGGGCAGTTTGGCGACAAGGTTATAAATCCCAACATCAAGTGGAGCCATAGTAGCGCCTTCCAGCACAGGATTGGAATTTCTCTATCCCATGAGATGTAAGCCTGAACCTGTTGGTTATTCTCCTTGACTTTTTGAACCAAAAAGGTTAGTATAAGGCCTTCATAGGAATTCGCCCCGCTCAGGGGTCCTCTCCCCTCCGCTCGAAGGCCCTTCATGACCCGCAAAATTCTTGCCGACTCCAATCGCGCTGCGCTGCGTGAAATCACCGAAAGCGATTGGGGTGATACCCCGGCCATCGGCGTGAGCCGCGCCGTGCGCTATACGCAGTCGTCGATCACGGTTTCCAAGGACACCGCCACTTCCGAGGAAATCCGCTCGGATCGCATGGTCTCCTCGATCATCGAGACGGGTGCGTCGTCGGGTGGCGATCTGAATTTCGAGTTCTCGGCGGGCAATCAGGACGGCATTCTTCAACGCGTGCTTCAGGGCGCGTGGTCGCGCCCGATGACCTTCGACGTGTGGCGCGGCGCTGTGGTTGAGATTGGTTCGAACAACACGGTTCGCATCGGCGGCGGTGACTACCGCAGCTATTTCACCGTGGGCCGTCACATCCGCACTTCGGGCTTCGTCAACCCGGCGAACAACACCTACGCCACCATTACCGCCCTCGCCTACACGGGCGGCAAGACGGTTATCACCGTCTCGGGCACGCCCTTCGTCGCGGAAGGTGGTTCGGCCTTCACCTCCATTCGTGACGCCAATGACGTGCTGCTGCTCAAGAGCACTGTGGTTCGGTTCGGCACGCTCGATAGCCGCACGCTGGACACCAACGGCGCGAACGCCTTTGCCGATCTCGTTGCTGCCAAGCAGATCGTCCCCGGTCAGAGTCTCTTCATCGACGGCGTGGGCTACGAGGTCGGTACTGTTACCGTCTCGGGCACGGTCGCGGGTGAAACGCTAACCATCAGCGACGGCGAACAGGTTCTCGCGCTGGTTGTCGATGAGGACTTCGACATTGGTGTTGATGACACTGCCACGGCGGCGAACCTCGCTGCTGCCATCAACAAGGCCCGTGTAGCCGGGAACCTCTACGTGACCGCTACCAGCGCCCTCGGCGTCGTCACCCTGACCAATCTCTACAAGAGTGGCGGCAGCATCAGCGGCGACGCTGGTGAAGCGGCATCGATCACGATCAACGGCGTCGCTGCTGGTGACGAAGTGTCGATCAACGATGGTTCGACCACGGAAGTCTTCGAAGCTGACGTGGACTTCATCGTCGGCGGATCGGATGCGGCCACTGCCGCCAACCTCGCCAGCGCTATCGAAGTGGCTGGTCTCGACCTCACCGTTTCTGTGAACGGCGCGACGATCACGCTCATCAGTCCGAACGGTGGCGCAGTCACCAGCAGCGATGCTGAGTACGAGATCGTCGATTTCACCGCCACGCTCACCATCGTGGACTTCGCGGGTGGTAACGCCGACTTCGGTGGCTTCTATGGTGTGATTGCCGTCACGGACGACGCTATTGTGGTTGATCGCGATCTGCCCGCCACTGCTGCTGGTACTCCGATTACGATCAAGGGTTCGATCCTTCGTAACCCGAGCGTCGATACCGAGATTGAAGAGCAGTCGATCTCGCTCGAAACCACCTTCACCGATGTCGGCCAGAACTTCATCTCGGATGGCATGGTGGACGGCACCTTCGAACTCGAAGTGTCGGCGGGTGCGGTTATCACCGGCTCGGTCAAGCGCGAAGGCCGTGCAACCTTCCGTCGCGCTCGCAAGCTCCATGCCTCGCCCTACACGGCGCTGGACGCTCCGGCCACGGAGAACGTGTCAGCTACGGCGAACGTAGGCGCTCTGCGCGCTGGTGGCGAAATTCTCTCGACCGCGATCAAGAGCATCAAGCTCACGGTCGATGCTCCGCTGCGCAAGCAGACGGCGGTTTCGCACAAGTTCCCGGTCGGCATCAAGGCTGGTCGCCTTGCAGTGAGCTTGACTATCGAAGCCTACTTCGCAGACGGCAGCAACTTCGACGCCTTCATCAATCACGACACCCGTGATCTGGTGTTCCCGATCATCGATCCGGAGCAGAACACCTACCAGTTCACCGTGCCGAGCTTCAAGATCACCAGTGATCCTATCGCTCCGGGTGGCATCGATCAGGACGTGATGGAAACGATGGAAGGTGCTGCTTTCCGCGACGCCATCAAGGGCTGCATCCTTCAGGTGGATCGCTTCTCCTCGACCTTCCCCATCGGCTTCTAACCGGACGGAGGTTCCGCGCCTCCGCCAACCAACAGCTTACCCGACACTCTTTCGCTGGCGAAACGGGCGGCTCCCAAGTCGGGAAGGGAGCCGCCCACCCTCTCCTTACCGACAAGGAATCTCCCCGACATGAACATCTACGAAGCGTTCGAATCCAAGCCTCTCGACGAAGACGGTAAGTGGTTCGACCTTTCCGACACTGCCAAGATCAAGCTGCGCTACATGGGCAGCGAAGCCGCCAAGCGCGCGCATGAGAACCTGATGCGTCCCTACGCTCAGCGTCAGAAGCTCGGCCTCGAACTGACCGAGGCAGAGTCGAAGAAGATCAACGCCGCCTTCCTGTCCGAGACGCTCGTTCTGGATTGGAAGGGCATCACCGGCAAGGACAAGGAAAACATTCCCTACTCCAAGGAGGCGGTCGCTGCACTCTGTGAGGAGCTTCCCCGCTTCACCGCTCTGATTCTTCGGATCGCGATGGACGAGACCAACTTCGAGAAGGATTTGGTCACGGAAGAGGTGGGAAACTAATCGACTACCTGCGGTGGAGTCAGAAACCCGCCGCCAAAAACAAGGCATGGTTGGAGTCTATCAAGAAGGCGGACTCAACCCTAAGAATACCATCTTTAGAGAACGAACCCGAACTGCTTCCTCACCTTCTTTGGGTATGGGATGCGTTCGGAGTTCTCAACTATCGACGTGGCGTGTCCATGTCGGGACCTGTCCCGATCACAGTGTCCGATATCGAAGCCTATTGCAGGTTTAGATACATCACCTCCTCCTACGAGCGTGATCGCTTCCTGATGTACCTTAATGCACTCGATCAAGAGTGGATGACGAACCACTACAAGGACGCGAAGCAAAAAACGGACAAGACTCCGGAACCTCCTCCCAACCCTAGACCTACCTTCACACGTCCAAGGCAATGACCGAACAATACGGCTTCCAGTTTAAGGTCGATGCGACCGATGCGGCCAAAGGCTGGAAGCAGTTTGAGTCCGCCGTCGAGGGTGTGTTCAAGGCCCTAGACAGGATGGAAAGTCACGTCGAGAAGACGATGACTTCTGTCAACAATGCAAGCAAGAAGTCTGCGAGCGGACTTGCTGCATTCAAGAAGGCGGCTAACGACCTCGGAAACCTGAAGGTTGGCGGAAGCAGTACCAAGAACATCACGGCGCTGAATAATGCGATGAAGAGCTTCAAGGCTCCGTCTGCTGCTCAGGTCAAGAATCTCAACGACTTCTTCAAGGCGCTCAACCGTGCTGGCACGGGCGGCGGGGCTGCGGCTGCGCGCAATATCGAGGCGCTCAAGAACGCCGTCAACGGCTTCAAGTCTCCCAGCGCTTCCAATGTCCGCAACATCTCGGACTTCTTCGCGGCGCTCTCCACGTTCCGCAACAACGGCCTCGCCAACGCGGCGGGCATGTTCTCGTCGCTGCGCCAGATCAGCGGCTTCAAGGCTCCCAGCGCAACTCAGGTCAAGAACCTCCAAGCCTTTCTGACCACGGTCGCTAACCTCCGCATTCCTCAGAACGGCGCTCAGATCGCGTCGGTGTTGGACAAGATTGCTCGTGCGTCATCGGCTGCGAACCAGAACTTGCGAGGCGTGCGAGGAGTAATCGGCGGGTTTAACTGGTCGAAGTTCAACGCCGGATCGCGTCAAGCGACCGTGAACATGATGGGCCTGCAGAATGCGTTCTCTGCAACCTATCAGATGGGTTCCGTCCTCCGCACTCTGTTCGGATCACTGACGGTTGCGGAGCTAGGAAGAAACTTCTTCGAAGCTACGAACAGGCTGCAATCGTTCAACGCGTCGATGACCGTGATCTCGCGAGAAGCGGGCTTCGCGAACGATCAGCTACAATTTGTCACCGACACTGCTTATCGGTTGGGACTCGCTTATGGTCCTGCCGCAGAGGCGTTCGCCAAGTTCTCGATCTCGGCTTCGAAGGCTGGGGCTACTACCGCTCAAGCTCGTGACATCTTCGAGGGCTTCGGCACGGCGATGACCGTGATGGGTTTGTCTGCTGACCGGCAGACGGACGTGATGCTCGCTTTGCAGCAGTCCATGAACAAGGGCTATCTGTCGAGCGAAGAACTCAACCAGCAGTTGAACGAGCACCTCCCCGGCGCGTTAGGCTATCTTCGCGAAGAGTTGAAGAAGACTGGCATCGAGCTTGAGGATGCGCTCAAGAAGAAAGCCATCGACGCCACCCAAGGCCTTTTGTTCCTTGCAAGTAAGTATCGTGAGGAGTTTGGACCGGCTCTTGAGCAAGCCCTGAACCGCCCTGCGGCGCAGATGAATATCTTGAGAACGAACATCACGAAGATGTTCGAATCCATCGCTGCGAACGGTGGTAATGAGGGTTTCACTGACTTCCTCAAGCGCATCAACGCGTACATGCGTCCTGAGGATATTGAGCGCTACGGCAAGGCAATCGGTGAACTCATCCGTAATGGGATGAACAAGCTGTCCAACGCAGTGGATTGGCTGGCGCAGAATTGGGATTCTCTGAAAGGCCCGCTCGCTACCGGGCTGAAGCTAATCGGAACCTTGGCTGTCGTGTCTGGTACTCTCCAGATCGGTAGGTTCCTTGTCACGCCGATCCTCAGCGCGACCTCTGCGTTCAGGACCTTCATTCCCGTTGCGAGTCAAGGCATCCTTCTGATGCGAGCGATGAACGCTTCGTCCTTGGCAGGATTACTCACGAGCGTCCGCCAGATGGACCCGGCGACACTTGCTCTACTGCAACGCTTCAACGGCCTTAAGACCACCTTGAGCACGATGCCTCCCAATCCGTTTGGGGCAATCCGTGCAGGCGCGACGCAGCTTACTGGTATCATTCCGAACATTGTCAGTTCGTTCGCCAAGATGGGAGGAGCAATTGCTGCTGGCCTGACGCTGGCCATGGCTGTGGGTCGCGAAGAGAACGAAAAGTACGCGCACGATTCCTATTCGACGACTGAGATTGTTTCAGGGTTCTTCCTGACTCTAGGTGACAACATTTCATCCGTGTGGACCACGGTTTCGGACTTCATGGCTGAGAAGTTCGGATGGGTAGCTGAAACCATTAGCACTATTGTCAATGGTCTATGGGGAACGATCAAAGAGTTCTTCATGGCGCTGGCCTTCGGTTTTACTAAGGTTGCTGAAGCGATCTGGAAGACCATGACAGGTGTCTTCAAGGGGATTGCCAATCAGATTTCGTTGATCGGTTCCGCAATTGGAAAGCTACTCAGCGGCGACTTTGCAGGCGCAGGATCAGCGGCGCTAGGTTTCGTCACCGGACAAGGCTTTGCGAGCGGTTTTCAAGATAGCTTCAAGGGCTTCCTCGCTGACATCCCCGGCCAGTTCAGGCAGTATAAGGCTGACGTTCACGCGGGTTATGGCGTCGTGTCCAATCAGCTTGCCGCTTACGGAGAGCGTGGCCGTGGCGCTGCTGATCGCGGACGTGCCTTGGATCAAACCGCTCAGGAAAATCTCAACAGCTTATACGACCCAACCAAACTTCTCCGTACCGATCAGACCGAGGACGGGAAGAAGAAGGGCGGAGGCCGTAAGAAGCGCACTCCCAAGCCTGTAGACCCCATGAAGGAACTCGACCGCATTCAGCGCAAGGTCGATGATGTCATGAAGCGTCTGGCTGAGGATAATCCACTGCTGAAGCTACAGCAGGATTTCATCAATGACCTGACCGAGCAGGCGCAGACGCTTCTCACTGACGGCGGTTACCAGAAGTGGATGAAGGAACTGGCGGACAGTGGCGGTGACGCCTCTGTCGCGATGGAAGCCTTGAAGGATCAGTTGACCGGAGCGGGCGCTGACCAAAAGGTTTTGACCGATCTACAGACTCGTTACGGGAAATCCGTCAACGACCTGACTGAGTACCTAGAGCGCCAAGGGCGCGCCTACGCCTACAAGACTGCGCAAGCCAAGATCGACGCCGAGTTCGGTGGTCGCATCATCAAGGACATGAACGATCAGGTTCATCTCGCACGGATGAGCACTGTCGAGAACCGCACGCTTGCGGCTGTCATGGAGGAAGTTCGTAAGATCAACGAGCGAGGTGGTGAAATCGATCAGGAGCGAATTGATAAGCTCGCTGACCAAATCCGCCTGCGTGAACGATACCTCGACCTCCTCAAGCAGGAGCGCGAGTTCTACGAGAACAACGGCGTCAACTCGTACATCAACTCGATCAAGACCGTTGGTGAAACGGTCCACGAACTCGACAAGACCTTCCTCGGCGGATTGGAAGACACGATTTTCCGCATCGGTAAGGAAGGTAAGCTGTCGTTCACCAGCCTGTTCGATTCCATTCAGGATGGTCTCCTGCGCTTTGCCTCGCAGAATATCACCAAGGCCATTGCCGGGTTCCTGACCGGCGATAAGGATAGCAAGAATCCGACTATCTTTGGCGGGTTGTTCAAGGCGTTCGGCCTCGATATTGGCTTCGATAAGGAGGCCGCTGCTCAGCGCTTCAACGCTCAGAACGTCGATCTTTATTCCGGCACGGTGAACGTCAACGGACAGCTTATGTCTGGTCCGCTGGGTTCGTCGTTCAATGCCGGTACGGCTATGGGAGGCCTCGACGCCAACGGCGACATTGTTGTCAACGCCGGTTGGGTGGATGATATCGAGTCCCAGATGACGACCGCGCTTGGCCGCTCGGCGGAAGACACCGCCAAGCTGATGAACCAGTCGTGGGGTCAGTCGATCAACGGCCTTGGCGGTCAACTCAATTACATTATCCAGAGCATCTCGGGCGGCGGCGGAGGAGGCGGCATTGCCGGTCTCGCCACCAAGCTCATCGGCGGCGTCTTGGGCGTCGGTGGTCTCTTTCCGGGCGTAAGCGCCGCTGCTGTCACGCGCCTGACGCCAGACGTAATGTCGAACATCGCCGCTAATCCCGGCATCTTCAAGGAAGGTGGATACTCCACCTCGCCAGTGGTGCGGTGGAATAATGCACCTCACTATTCGGAAGGCACGCACAACACCACGCCGGGCATCCCTGCGGTGCTACACGATAACGAGGCCGTTATTCCCCTTTCTCGCGGTCGTAAGGTGCCAGTTACGTTGACAAATGAGCGTGGTAGTGGTAGCCCTACTGTCGTCAATAACGTCTGGAACGTCCAGACGCCGAATGCCGACAGCTTCAAGCGCTCCCAGCAACAGATGTCGAACCAGATGCACCGGGCCGCAACTCGCGCCGTTCAGCGGAATAACTGATAGTGACCGATTTCCATGATGTGATTTTCCCGAAAGACATCTCCTATGGATCGTCGTTCGGCCCCACCTTCAACACTACCATCAAGGAACTGGCGTCCGGACACGAGCAGCGCAACATCAACTGGTCGGAAGCTCGGTGCAAGGGCGACGCGAAGTATGGCGTCAAGACCGTCGAGCAGATGCAGGCCCTCGTGGACTTCTTCTTCGCACGTAACGGCCGAGCCTACGGCTTCCGGTATTTTGACCATCTCGACCACACCATCACCAATCAGGTGATCGGCACAGGCGATGGCGTCATCAAGGCATTTCAGCTTTTCAAGCGGTACGAACCGATGACCAGCTACGCCTACGACCGCCCGATCCGTAAACCGATTGCAGGTACGCTGCTGATGACGGTCAATGCGGATGCGACGACCGCCTTCACCCTCGACGCGTCCACCGGCATCGTCACGTTCAATACCGCACCTCCGGTGGGACACCTCGTGCGCGTCGCGGCCTGCGAGTTCCATGTCCCTGTGCGCTTCGACATCGACGAGCTTGAGCCGTCCTATGACGAATACAACAACCTGTCGGTGCCTTCGATTCCCTTGATTGAAATCCGTCCGCGATGAAGTCGATCTCCCCTGCCCTAGACGCCCACCTCTCGGGCGAGGTCACGACCCTGTGCTCGTGCTGGAAGATCGTCCGGCGCGATGGTCAGGCGTTCTATTTCACCGACCACGACAAGGACATTGTGTTCGAGGGGAACACCTACGAAGCGGAGTCCAGCTACGACCGTACCGCGATTCAGAGTAGCTCGGACTTCTCGGTCGATAACCTCGACGTGGCAGGCATCATCGATTCCGAGAAGATCACCGATCAGGAGCTTCGTGCGGGCCTATTCAATCGAGCCGATGTCTATATTTTCATCCTTAACTGGAAAGACCCCTCGCAGGGTGCGTTGAAGGTTCGTCGAGGCTGGCTCGGTGAGGTCTCACTGCTCGGCAACGGCACGTTCCAGTCGGAAATCCGTGGCCTCGCTCAAGCCTTGTCGCATAATTTCATTGAGGTGTTCTCCTCACAGTGTCGCGCCGACTTCTGTGACGCACGCTGCAAGCTCAATATTGCGGACTTCCAGACCGAGACCACGGTTGTTGCGTCTGCCACACGAGACTCTCTCACCATCGGGACCATTGAAGGAGGGGAAGAACCGCCGCCTCCGCCCGAGCCGCCCGCCTATCGTTACTGGAAACTGGCCAACATGACAGGCCAGATGAACGAAGGCGTGTCCATGGCCGAGATTCAGCTTCGCGCCAGCGTCGGCGGCTCTGCTCTTACACCCGTAGCCGTTTCCGCCAGCAACACCGACAAGAACAACACCCCCGCCAAGGCCATCGACGGCAATCCTTCGACACTGTGGGGCACGGTGGAGGGCTTGAATGGCACTGTTTGGTACACGCTTGATATGGGCGTCCCGGTATCGGTAGCGGAAATTGCTATCACCGCGCGTATCGATCCTCCGTGGCAGAGACAGACTCCGCACAGGTTCAATCTCTATTTCTCGGCAGATGGGATCAACTGGACGCTTGCCAAAGTCGCTAATATTCAGCCTTTCAACACGCCGGGGCAAACGCAGACTGTATCACTTAGCTCGTTCACGGGAAATTTCTCTGGTGATCTCGCCTATGGAACGGTGACATTCGTCGATGGAGAAAATGCCGGGCGCGTCATGGAAATTATCGGGTTCGATGAAGACACCGCGACAATCGAACTATTCGAGAACGTGCCCTACGAAATCGCAGTGGGAACAACTGTAAAGGTCGCTCCCGGCTGCGACAAGACGCTCGACCGCTGTATCTTCTATGCCAACGTCATCAATCGCCGCGCGGAGGATTACATCCCCGGAACCGACGAACTTGTGTCTTACCCCGATGCCCAAAACTGACGACTTCATTCAAGCAGCACGTTCTTACCTGACTCTCCCTTGGCTTCACCAAGGGCGTAACCGCGCGGGCGTGGATTGCGTCGGGCTAATCATTGCAGCAGCAGCAGACATCGGGATCGAGATTGGAGACTCGCTCGGTTATCGTCGCACGCCCGATCCTGAGCGCTTCGTTGAGCATATCAAGAGCGTCACCGATCCCGCAACTGGTTCCGCCCCCGGTGTGGTCGCGCTATTTCGCGAAAGGCAGCAGCCCTGCCACGCTGGCATCTTCGCTGAGCGAGAGGGTGTCCTGACGCTCATTCATTCCTACGCTCCGATTGGAAAGGTCATGGAAGAGCCTTTCATCCATCATTGGCCCCGCCTTCTCATGATGACACGCCGCATCAAAGGACTTGAATACTAATGGCCGTCTTAGCAGTTACCCTTGCTGGTGGTCTTCTCGGCGGTGCCATCGGCGGTACTTTGGCTGCGGTTTCTCTCGGCCTGACCATCGGCGGCTTTATCGGGCAGACGTTCTTTGGTCCAACGATCAAGGGACCTCAGCTTCAAGACCTGAAGGTCTCGGCATCGACCTATGGGAACCCAATCCCCGAGGTCTATGGGGTGGTGCGTGTTAGCACCAACATGATCTGGTCCACCGGCATCAGGGAGACGAAGCACACCTCACGCGGCAAAGGCGGTCCCAAGCGGGAAACCTATACCTACGACTGCACCTTCGCCATGGCGCTGTGCAAGGGGCCTATCGACGGTATTCTACGCATTTGGGGCGATGGTAAGCTGATCTATGACGTTTCCGGTAATGCCTCCCGCGATCTCTACAGCGGGGACGCGTTCTACGATATCGCAACAAGTATCATGGACGATGCTGGCTGGACCCTCGGTAAGTCGTCGTCTGATACATCCGGCAAGTTCAAGATGCGCGTCTATAAGGGAGGGGAGGACCAGCTTCCCGACTCCCTTATTGAAGCAGACAAAGGTGTGGGTTCGGTTTCCGCATACCGAGGCATCGCCTACATTGTATTTGAGAATTTCGAGCTAGAAGATTTCGCCAATCGTATTCCTGCGATTACGGTCGAAGTCTCTAAGGCTATCACCGGGAACTTCCCTTCCATCGTTGCGAAAACCGAGGGCGGTGAAGTAGTCTATAGCGACGGTAAGTCGTGGTATCCGGACTGGGTAACCGGCTTGCTTTACATGAGTGACAACACAGGTTCGAATCGACAAGTCACCGTGTTCGATATGACGACTATGACGAAGATGTATTCGGGACCCGGATCGTTTTCGGTAGGCGGACGTGCGTGTTTTATCCCCGGCACGGGAATCGCCTTGAACCAAATCGGTGCGTCTAATAGTCGTCCTTTTACTGTAACAAATTGGAACACTTTTTCCTCTTTAGGTAACTTCGGCGTCGAAGGTAATGCCTTGGGGATGATCCACCTCAACGGCGCTGGTCAATATGTTGAACAATATAGCGCAGACGGAACCTCGTGTGCCAACTTCCACACTGGCGCTAATACTCCAAACGCTTTCGTCCTAAACACAAGCTGGACAAGAGATACTATTTGCTTCCGGCCCGGCAATCGTGTGCCCCTATTCATAACTAGTGCGAATTACACTCCGGGAATCATGATCGCTGGTAAGACCGGCACCACATCGGAGATTATTGGATGGCGCTCTAACTCCCTCGGATGGCTGGATGTTACAGTATGGACAATCCCGAGTGGGTCTGCAGGGTCTTATCAGTATGATCCGATTCGTCGCTATGTGAACGGTAGTTTCAGCGTCCGGTATCTGACGCTTACTCCGTTTATGGGCGAGACCTACCGCCCCGAGCTATGCCTGTATGATGCGTCGGATAACTGCTTGTTCTCCATGGGCATGACGAATGGTGTTCCGTGCTCATTCAAATATGAGCTTGATAGTAACAGCTACAAGTTCAAGGTTAAGTATAGCCCGGACTTCCAAATCCCGCGTACTACCATGCAATATAGCCGTTTATATGGCGGGACGCTGGGGTATATCTATCCGAGAGCTTACAACCCCCCTATTATTACTCAAATTGACCTCCAATCAGGAGCAATCCTACAGGAGAATGCGGATAATACTGGCAGCAATCTCGGCCAATGGCATCTGATTAGCGGAAACCAGCATTGGGATGACCTGTCCAATAGCGTTCTCCTGAATACCGGAACCGGCTTCCGCCGCGTGTTCCTGCTGGTGGGGTCCTCGGGCTACAGCATCCGTTCCGTTGTCGAGGATGTGTGCCGGAAGACGAACGTCTTGGTCGATAGTGATTTTGACGTTTCAGACCTTAACGACGACCTCTTGGCAGGTTACCAGATCGACCGCGAATGCACGGCGCGCGACGTGCTCAAGCAGCTTGCTACGGCCTATCTCTTCGATGGTTACGAGAGTGACTACAAGCTCAAGTTCCGTTCCCGTGGCAACCCGTCAGTCACCACGATCACGGAAGACTGGCTCGGCCGAGATAGCGAAGGCCTCGTCGTCAAGGAGTCCTTGACGCAAGAGCTTGAGATGCCGATGCGCATCACGGTCAATTTCTACGACATCACCCGCGACCACCAGCAAGGCTCACAGAGCGCCAAGCGCAATGCCGGTCCTGTACCGACGATGTGGACCACGAAGGAAGACCGGATCGATTTACCTATTGCGTGGTCACCAACGCAAGCGGTGCAGTGCGCTGACAAACTCCTTAAAATGACGTGGGCAAACAGGTGGTCCTTCACCACGTCCATGCCATGGAAGTACCTAAAATACGATCCCACTGACGTAGTTACGGTGTCCATGCATGACGGCACCACCTATATGATGCGCCTGAATGAGGTGACGATTGGCGCGAACTTCTCTATCGAAGCTGTCGCCACCAGCGAGAAAGCCACGGCGTATGTTTCGAATGCGGTAGGCACCAAAAGCGACGCACCGATACAGACGATCCCCGGCTCGTATCCGTGTTCGCCAGTCATTCTCAATACCCCTCTTCTCCGAGATGAAGATTATACGACCAATAACCTCTCCGTCACTTACCTGACAGCCTCGACTTCCTCCGCCTACTTCAACGGCGCTCAGATTTTCATGAGCGAAGATTTAGTCGAGTACGACTCCATTGCCTCCATCGGCTCAGGTATTCAGAACGGCACATGCTTGACCGCCCTGCCGAAAACGAAGGCGTATGAGTCCACGGATGAAACCACTGTCATTCGCGTCCGCATGACGAATCCCTATGCGGTGCTGGAATCAGTTGAGCAGGAAACGATGCTCACTTCTTACCTGAACGCCGCCATCATCGGGGACGAAGTGATTCAGTTCCGGGATGCGGTCAAGCAGACCAATGGCGAGTGGCATCTGTCTGGTATCCTACGGGCGCGACGCGGAACGAACTACGCGGTGAACTCACACACTGTTGGCGAGCGCTTCGTCCTCCTGTCGGAGGCGACGATTGCGAAGTGGAGTCGCACGAAGGACAACTACGTCACGACCCGTCTGTTCAAGGCGGCGTCGCCCGGCTCGACACTCGACGAAGCTGTGATCGTTTCGGCCGACCTCATTCCGCGCGATCTCATGCCGTTCACGCCTGAGAATTTCGCGATCACGGACGACGACACTACGGTGACGATCACCTGCCAGCGCCGTTCTCGTGTTACCGAGCCGCTCGTCGGCAGTACGGGCTACATCGGTTATAACGAAGGCGACAAGCTCAGCGCCAAGATCAAGTATGAGATTTGGCCGGGCCTGACTCTGACGGATGTGAACACCGTCGAAACGCCTGCTGTGACTGGCGTGTCGTCGTTGTTCGACGGCTCCGGCAATGACATCCCAGCAGCCTTCTCGTTTCCCCTCTCCTCGCTCTCTGGACAGGATACCTTCCTGCTCAAGGCATACGAGGTAGGTTACGTGGATGGCATCCCTAAGTGGATCGAATTCACGAGGCTGGACGAGAACCGCTGGAACGCCACGGATTCTTATTGACTTTTTGTGGTAGTTTAACTAAACTCTTACCCTCATTGAGGATATAATGCCCAACACTCCTTACTTGGGAATTCCCCAAGTTTCAGCCAGCCAGAACCAGAAAGAAGTAACCATCAACGACGCGATCCTCGCGTTGGAGGCGGCGACGAACGCTGTGCTGACGGTGGACTACACAGGTGTGACGACCTACACGCTTACGGCAACGCAAGCGACGCGGAACATGATCTTCAAGCTGACGAATGCGTCGTCGGCTTCGATCCTCAACTTCCCAATCGCCATCAACGGCGCGTCACTGAATCGTACCTTCGTGGTCCGCAACGAGTCCGGACAGGCGCAGACGATCAAGTTCGCGTCGGGCGCAGGCTCGACCGTGGTTGTCCCGAACGGCGCGGCGCGTCTGATCGCAGCGCTCGACGGAACGAATATGATCGTGGCGGCTGAACCCGCTACAGTCGTGGACTTCCTGTCTCTGACCGACACACCCGGCACCTACGCCGGGATGGGCGGCAAGGTGATCGCGGTAAACGAAGACGAAGATGAGCTTGAGTTCATCGAAGTGGTGTCGTTTCCCTCCTTCTCGGGCAACGCGCTCAAAGGCTTGAGAGTCAAAGCGGATGGCACTGGCGTGGAGTGGGCGACCATTGTCACGACCTTTGTCGCGCTCACCGATACCCCAGCCACCTACGCGGGCCAGCAGGGCAAGCTCGTTGCCGTGAAGACGGCTGAGAACGGACTAGAGTTCGTTGATCCGCCTGAAGCGGAAGCGGTTGAATACCTCCCTTCCGCTCGCTGGCGCATCCTCGTTGTCGATGGTGGGACGGAAACTCAGATTGGCTTTGGCGAGGTTGAGTTCCAGAATGCAGACGGGATCAACCAAGCGACGGGTGGGACGGCAACCGCATCATCTTATGATACGGGGAAGGAGCCTTTCCTTGCCTTCGACAACAACACAGGTCCCGGCGAAGGGTGGTTGTCCGAGCCTAGTGACGTGGTGGACTCATGGATTGAGTATGAGTTTGCGTCGCCTGTCTCGATCCGTTTCGTCAAACTCTGGCCGATCAACAGCTTCCCGCAGTTCACGCCCACGCAGTTCAAGATTCAGCGGTGGAACGGCTCAGAGTTCGTGGACGCTGGCGAGCGTATCCCGTTGGAATGGGTCAGCGAGGAACCGCAAACCTTCAAGGTGACAGGCGTCCCGCTCTCTTCCGTGACGGACGCACCTGATGACGGGAAGACCTACGCTAGAAAGAACGAGGCGTGGATTGAGATCGGACGCGTCTCCATTAACTCATACACGGATGACCACACCTTAGGCCTTGCGGACGTGGGCGGGTACGTGCGGATTGCGAAGGCGACTCCAGTGGATTGTACCGTACCGCCTCAATCCGATGTTGCTTGGCAGGTGGGTGATCTAATCAACGTGCGGGCTGCTGATGCTGGTCAGGTCACGATTGTGGCGGGTTCTGGCGTTACGATCACCACCGCCGAGACACTCAAGCTTCGCAAGCAGAATTCATCCGCCGCGCTGATCTACCAAGGATCGGACGTATGGGACCTCGCTGGCGATCTTGAAGCTGCCTGATGCTATCCGCCCCGTCCCTCGCCCTACTAGGACCAGTCGCTTCCTCGTTCCGCATTGTCGCTGACAGTGCGGAAAGCGGCCTGCTTCTGTCCGGCGACGCTTCGGACGGCAGCGACTTCCTTCTCCTGTCCGGCGACGCTTCGGACGGCGATGACATTCTCCTGATTTCCGAGACCTGACATGACCAATAAGACTACCGAAGACCTCGATCCTGCTGACGACCTGACTGGTGGCGAACTTCTTCATATCGTTCAGAACGGCAACTCGCGGGTAACGACGCTACAGGATGTGGCTGATCTTGCCGGAGACGCTGGCGGGATTCCCGAAGCTCCTGAAGACGGCAGTCTATACGCCCGCAAGGATGGCGAATGGGAATCGTTCGTCCCCGGCGAAGGTGGTGGTGGCGGCAGCGGTTCGGAACGCATCTCCGCCCGATATTGGCGTATTGCGAATGGCTACTGGCCGTCCGTGGCGCAATGGGTCGGCTTTGGCGAAATCGAATGGCTGGATGAACTAGGTGCGAACTTGGTTGGATCAGGTGCCGGTTTTGCGTCGTCGGAGAATGGAGGGTGGGGAGCGTCTCTAGCTTTTAACGGCTCGACCAGCGGCAACGGGTGGCTACCGGCTCAGTATATGGCTCGTACCGCTTGGATTGCCTATGATTTCGTCACTCCGGTTGAGCCTCGACAGGTCAAGCTCGCTCCCAACGACTCGTTTACTGACATGCCTCCCATCGCGGCTATTCAGTTTTCTCACAACGCGGTTGACTGGTTCACCACTAATATCCTGACGATCACGACGCCGGGCACGGCTGACGTGTTCCAGACCTTCAATGTGGAGGAATATACAGGCGAAAGCGCCTCGGCTGGCGGCGGGAGCGGTAGCGCTATTCTCAATACCTGTGCTCGTGCCTACCTCACCGAGGGCAACTTCAATACCAATGACGGCAATAGTGCGATTGATTTGGACAATGTGGACTACGATCCTCAAAACTGGTGGGACACGAACGGGTTCGTGCCGCCGATGGGTGTTTATTTAGTCAATGTCCGTATTATGGCCGCGTCTAACGACGCGACTTTCCATAACGCCGGGGTCTATATCGACAGCACTTTCCGCCCGCTGGGTAATCGAAGCAACGACTACGAGGGGACGGTATCGGGCAGCGGTGTGATTTATGTTGATGGTACTCAGAAGATTAAACCGGGCTACACCCGGAGGAATAATTCCCACGGGTATGGTGGACAAAATAACACCTACATTGAAATTGTTAGGCTTCCAACAAGCGCCACGGTTGAGAGACCCTTCGTAGCCGGTTGGAAGACAACGAGGGTGGAGACCGCTGGTACGTCATTCAACTTCACCATACCTTCGGTAAGGGCGGGCGATCTGATTCTCCTTACGGCAAGCGGAGTCAGCGGCGCGACGCTAGATGGCCCGGAAGACGATGGGTTCACGCTCCTCCACAACGACTCCAACGGCCAAGGGGTGTGGTTCCACTGGTATAAGATCGCGGATGGAACCGAAAGCGGAGACACTGTTGTCGTTACTTCTTCTGCGACGACGCGTCAGACTGGTTCGGTTATCGTTGTGCGGGGACAAGCTCCTGGCTCCTACCCGTTTTCAAGCGTCGTCACCAACAGGTCAGACGGCAATACAGGCACGCATGTCGTCCCTTCGGTGAACATGTTGGAAGGCGAGCTAATGCTTTCGTTCCCCGGTGGTAGCTGGGGAGGTAACTGGCAATATACAGCGCTGAATCTTTCGGAGATTACCAAGATCATCGACCTCCCGAATAACGGGGGTAACGGCCAAGGGTCTATGTTTGCTGTTGGTATGTATTCAGCGCCAAACGACCTAACTCTCGGCACACAGAATTGGACGCCAGCAAGTCAGAACGCATATTGCTCCTTGGGCATTGTTATCTCCAAGGCATAATCTTCCAAAGCAACTAAATCCAAGGCATTATGAAAATTATCAACGGCATCCTTCAGGGCGTTCCATTCATTAAGTCCCCCAACCATGGTGGCACGATCACCCCCAAGTTCATCACCTGTCACTACACTGCAGGTTGGACCGCCGCCTCTGCCATCTCCACCTTGACCAACCCCTCGGCTCAGGTCTCCGCACAGTTCGTTATCGACCGTGACGGCAGTATCACTCAGCTTGTCTCCTGTGAGCAGCGCGCATGGCACGCAGGTCCGTCCGCCTTCATGGGCTACAAGGACCTCAACACCCACGCCATTGGCTTGGAGTTCGTCAATCCCGGCTACATCAAGCGCTCGGGCAGCGGCTACGTCGATAGCACCGGCAAGGCGATCCCAGCCGCACGCCTGCAAGGCTACGACTTGTCGCTTGAGCAGGCGCATCCTCGCCTCGGCGGCGGAAAGGTGGTGTGGCCTGCTTACACCAAGGCGCAACTCGACGCTGGGCGCGAACTGCTCAAGGCGATCTGCGACGCCTACAATATCCTCGGCGTATGCAGCCACGAGGAGATCGACACTCGTGGGTGGAAGACCGATCCCGGCCCCAACTTCCCGATTGGGGAGTTCAAGACGCTGGCGGACCGCTACGAGGGACGTGCCGCTGGTGGTCCCTCCCCTTCCCCCACCGCTCGCGCTACCGTTACCGCCAGCGCCCTCAACGGGCGTGAGCAGCCATCCACGTCTGCGCCGATTGTCGCACTCCTCCACGCCAACGACAATGTGACCATCCTCGAAGACCGAGGCGATTGGTGTCTCGTCAGCGGTGGTAAGCTGGCGCGACCTGTGTGGGTTGCGGACAAGTATCTGAAGCACGCCGCATGAGCTTGCTTCCCCCTTGGGCGAACGTCGCCTCCTTCCTTACCAGCAAGAAATTCCTCGTCCCAGCAGGCGTCATAGCCCTGCTGCTCGCCATCGGCGTCGGAACGTACTTCTACCTCAACAAGCAGACGAACAAGCTGGTCAATTCAGCCGTCGAGAACGTGAACCTCCAAGCCACCAACAAGACGCTGGAGACGCAAGCCAAGGTCCAGAACCGCGCTGCGGCTGTGGATGTGAAGATGGACGCTCTCAAGGTCCAGACGACCAAGGATTACGAATATGTCCGCAACCAAATCCAGTCCGCCCCTGCGGAGCAGAAAGCTGCTGCCGTACCTTCTCTCATCATTGATACTATCAATGAGCTTGACCGGCTGCGTCAAAACCGTGACGCGGGTGGAGTTCCTGACGACCAAGTTCCGGTCGGATGAACTGACCTGCAAGGACGCGCCCGTTGGGCAATTATCCTACGACGCCTCTGCTGAGGTTGTAGCTGAGCGCTATCGACGCACGGACGAAGCAGGGGAAGACTGCCGCCAGAAGCTCATTCGCGTGCGTCTCAAGCAGGAGGTGACGGAAGAGGTTGTGGCGGAGATCAACGCCAAGGCTAAGCGATAGGTTGAGATTCGGCTTGAAGTAAAGTCTGGCCTGACTTACGAGGTTAGTTTCAAACCACATTGCGAGGATTCGTGACCAGCCTCACTGACCTAACCGCCCTCAAGTCCCGCGCGGACGAAGCCTACCACAACAACGATGATCCGATCATGTCGGATGCGGAGTACGACGCTCTTTGCCGAGAAATTGTCGAGGCAGGCGGCAAGCTTGAGTCCGTAGGCGCGGCACCTGATGGACGCTTCGCCAAGGTCAAGCACGAAGTGCCGATGGTGAGCCTCGATAACGCCTTCTCGCCCGAGGACGTGGAGAAGTGGCACGCAGGCTTGTCCTATTGGGGCGTCATCAGCGCGCAGAAGAAGCTCGACGGCCTCTCCCTCTCCCTCGTTTACCAGAACGGCGCTTTGCTACGCGCGGTGACACGCGGCGATGGAGAGACCGGCGAGGACGTTACCGAGCAGGCGAAGCGGATCGCGAACATCCCTCACACGCTCGCTGGCCTTGCTGGCGAGTTTGAGTGGGTCGAGGTGCGTGGCGAAGTCGTCATGCCGCGTCCTGTCTTCCTCGAACTCAACGAGCAGCTTGCCGCTGAGGATAAGAAGCGGTTCGCCAATCCCCGCAACGCCGCCGCTGGTTCGCTGCGGCAGAAGAATCCTGAGATCACCGCCAAGCGCGGCCTCTCCTTCATCGCATTCGGGGTGACGCACGACACGTTTGAAGACCTTGAAAGTGAAGCGGCCTGTCTCAGCCGCCTCGAACTCGCTGGTTTCACGGTCGAGCACGGAACGGCTATATCGCAGCAGCCTGTCCATCACCTGTGCTTCTATCACGAGACGACCAACCAACTCCGCGCGGAGCTACCGTTCGATATCGACGGGGTTGTCTACAAGATCGATCACCGCCCCACCCGCATGGCGCTTGGCTCCACCAGCCACCATCCACGCTGGGCTATCGCACATAAGTTCCCCGCCGAGCGAGCAGTGACACGTCTCAACAAGATCGATTGGCAGGTTGGCCGTACCGGCATTATCGCGCCCGTGGCCCGCCTCGCTCCGGTCAACGTGGGCGGTGTTGTCGTGTCCAACGCGACACTCCACAATATCGATGAGATCGAACGCCTCGGGGTTCGTCCCGGTCTGGACGTGACGATCCAGCGCGCGGGTGATGTCATCCCGCAGATCGTCGGAGTTGTTCAGAACACCAACAACAGCGGCGCAGTGGAAATCCCCACGGAATGTCCTTCCTGCCACTCCGTGACTATCCGGCGAGACGGAGAGGCATTTCTACGATGCACAAACGGGAAAGAGTGCGATGCGCAGTTCCTAGGTTTCCTAGAGCACTTCGTGAGCCGGGACGCGATGAACATCGACGGCCTTGGACCTAGCCAGATCGAGGACCTGTTCAAACTCGGGTGGCTCAATGACGCCAGTGACATCATGACGCTTCCTGATCGAGCGCTCGACACGTCCACCGCAGACAGCGCTCCGTTCGAGCGGATCACGGCGCAGGGACATCTCGCAGGCCTCCCCGGTTGGGGTAAGACTTCCGCCAAGAAGTTGATGACCGCGATCACCAAGGCCCGCAAGGTCGATCTGGACCGCTTCATCTACGCCCTAGGTATCCCTCTCATCGGCAAGCAGACGGCCAAGGACCTTGCCAAGTGGTGCGGTTCGGTGGACGCCTTCTTCAAAGCCATCAGCGACGAAGGTGGCTTCCTAGGCTTCGGCAAGATCGATGGCGTCGGCCTGACCACGGTTTCAGCGCTGGAAGCTCGTTGGGATGGTTATCATATCGACGAAGCGTACCGCCTCCGCCAAGCGCTCGATATTCAGGAGCCAAAACAGGTTAGCGCGAAGTCGGCCGTCCTAACCGGAATGACCATCGTGTTCACTGGTGGCCTTGAGCGTTGGTCGCGAGAGACCGCTTCCCTCATCGCGGAAGACCTAGGCGCGAAGGTGACTAACTCGATCAGCAAGAAGACGACCGTGCTTGTAGCTGGGTCCAACACCGGCAAGGTCAAGACGACTGCTGCCGCAAAACACGGCGTCGAGATTTGGTCCGAATCGGACTTCATCGCTCGTGTGCGGGAAGCCGAGGCTGAGGGTTACAAGCTCGACGTGATGGATTGAAAGGAGGATGTCATGGACACTGGTGGCTGAAGAAAGTGGCCCGCCCGAACTAGGTTCGAGCGGGCCGAGCACGCTTCTAAGTGTCAACAGAAGGAGCGGCGCTCAAAATTGTCGGCAAAAAATGCTGACGACACAACCTACCACGTCGAGCTTGGCTGGATCAACCTCTTCCTCCGTGCCGTCTAGTCCGCTGACTAGCTTCACTCCCGTGCTCGTCGTATAACCCAAACGGATTCTGACAACACGAGCGCCAAACGGGGAGACGATCACATAAAGACCGTCTTTGCTGAGCGCCGCTTTCTCATCGACGATGACGCGATCAGCCTTCTTCAGGTTGAAATGAGGCTCGTCGGTTTGAAGACTGACTACCTTCAGCCCCGCTAACTGTGGATATTCCGCGAAGATGGCTTTGGGCAGCGCCCAACCACCGGAATTACCGGCTCCGTCCTTACCATAGGCGATCTCCTCAAGTACGAGGATTTCTTCCTGCGCGTTGTGAATACCGGCAATCCCGGTACGCCCAAACGCAAGATACTCCGGAGAAACATCGAGAACGCTGGCGAGGTCTTCCAGCACATTGACCGGAGCCTCAATCCGCCCCTGTTCATACTGCACGATGGAGGAGCGAGACTTGTTGGATTTCTCCCCAAGCTCCTTTTGCGTCAGTCCACTACGCTCGCGCGCCCACTTGATCCGCTCACCTACCGTTTGAGTAAGCTTGAACGAACCATGGTTAACACCCAATGCGGACGGCTTATCGTTGTCATTACCTCCCTCCCCTGAGGGAGGAGTCTTCTTTACCATCATGCGTCACCTCCTTCATGGTGGCTAGTGGACGGTAAATGCAGGTTTTCCTTCTTCTTGTCAATGGAAAATAACCGCAATGACATTTCCCCTCTCCTTTCAACCTCTGAAGGTTGAGTTATCCACACCTTATCGCAAGGAGAAGACTCAAGCCATCAGCCTGAAAGCTCCACAAATCTACCGCGATTAGCTTCAAACGCGTCCCATCCCCCAAGCGCTTCGCCAGACGGAGTGGTATCCCCAAATGGAAACTCCGTGAGATACAACTGAGGCACGGAATTCGTGCCTGAAGCCGCATAGAACTCCCGCCGCTTCGCGTCACAATCAAGCGAAACGTAGGTGAACGGTGTGCCGATTCGGGTTAACTCATCGCTGACAAGGTGACAGTAAGGACAATCCTTCTTCCCGTAAACCACCAGTTGGCGACGCGTCTCTGGCGAAGAGAGGGACTCTCCCACACCATCGAAGCCACTCTCCCAACCCACAACACCGGCTTTGGAATACTCGGTGGAGCGGTTCTCGAAGAAGTTGGTGTGGGTCTCCGCGTTCATGATCCAGTCGAGCCAGTCGAACGGGTTCTCGGTGATCCCGTAGTTCGGCTTGAGACCAAGCTGTAGGAGACGGCGGTCTGCGATGTAACGGATGTAGCGTTTGCAGTCGTCGGCAGTGATCCCGATGTCACCCATCTCGAAGGCGAGATCAATGAAGGCGTCCTCTAGTTCCACCATGTCCCGGCAGGTTTGGTAGAGGTGCGCCTTGAAGCTGTCGGTCCAGATGTCCGGGTTCTCCGCCACGAGGGTGTGGAAGAGTTCGAGCATGGATTCGACGTGCAAGCTCTCATCGCGAATGGACCACTCAACGATGGTGGACATGCCCTTCATAAGTCCGCGCCGCTGGAAGCTCATGAGGATCGCGAACGAAGAGAATAGCTGCATTCCTTCACCGAACGCCGAGAAGACGGCCAGATCGAGCGCCAGCTTCTTCACGCTATTGAAGCGCGCGCGCTCAGCGAACAGGTATTCGTGCTTCGCCGCCATTTCCTTGAACTCGTGGAACGCCTGATATTCGGTCTCCGGCATCCCAATCGTATCAAGCAGCAAGGAGTAGGCGTGCATGTGGTTCGCCTCTGCCGTAGCAAAGGCTGAGAGCATCATGCGGACTTCTGGATGAGGAAAGGCTGGAATGTATCGCTCGAAGTAACCCGCCGCAATGTCAGCATCTCCCTGCGTGAAGAAGCGGAACAACTGCGTCAGGAGGTTACGTTCACCATCGGTGAGCTTCTGGTTCCAGTCGATGATGTCCTCAGAAAGAGGAACCTCCTCCGGCAACCAATGGAGCTTCTGCATCATCTGGTAGCGTTCGAAGGTGAAAGGGTAAGAGAACGGCTTGTAGTAGTCGCGCTTGTCGAGAAGACTCATTTATTTCACAATCCTGTAATTTTATTACTCAGCCTTCACAGGCGACGCAAACTTCAGCCTCAATCGGCGCTTCGACCACACGGCGATCCACAACACTGTTGGTGTTCTCGGCCCGCTTCGCACTGGTAGCCCGAAGGTAGTAGAGTGACTTCAAACCCATCTCCCACGCAGCGAAGTGGTCATCCACGATCTCGCGGGCCGGAACCTCAGCGTCGTAAAAGAGGTTGACCGACTGAGCTTGGTCGATGAATTTCTGTCGATCAGCCGCGTGCCGCACGACCCAGCGCTGCTTGATCTCACGCGAGGTCTTGAACACCGCCTTCTGCTTTTCGGTCAGGAAGTCGAGGTGCTGGACCGATCCACTATTCGCGATGATCGACTGCCACACTTCCTTGGTGTCCTTCCCAAGCTCCTTCAGTAGTTTCTCAAGCACACGATTCTTGACCGGGTGCGAGCCGGTAAGCGTCTTGTGCAGAAAGGCGTTGGTGTTCACCGGCTCGATGGATGGCGAGACAGGCCCGTCCGCGATGAAGGTGGAAGAGGAGGCGTTCGGGGCGATGGCCGTCTTGTGGGCAAAGCGCTCCTTGAGGGGCTTCATGTCCGGAGCCGCGCCGCGCTCATTAGCCAGCTTGTGACTGGCGGCGCTAACCTGCTTCTCGATGTGGGAGAAGATCATGAGGTTGAGACCGCGCGCCAGATCACTCTCCCACGGCACCATCTCCTGTTGCAGGAAGGTGTGCCAGCCGAACGCGCCTAACCCGACCGAACGCTCCGAGAGGGCGCTGTGGATCGCACGGCGCAGTTGCTCAGGAGCCTTCTCAATGAACACGTCGAGCGTGTTATCGAGCATCCGCATGAGGTCTTCGAGGAAACGCGGATCACGTTTCCACTCATGCCACTTGGCGAGGTTGACGGACGAGAGGCAACAGACAGCCGTGCGCTGCTCGCTGGTGGGAAGCGTGATCTCGGTACAGTTCCCTGCGAGGATACCGTTAAAGACACCCATGTGTCGCTTCGGCTCGGTGAAGCAATAAGTGGGAGCATGGCCACCATCACTAATAGATTCCACGGTGATGAAATGGTTCGCATCTCTTTGCGGCTTTCGTCCGCTAATTCGCAAACGGCGCGGCTTGTAGCCAAGCTGCATCAGCCGATAGAGATCACCACTGGAAATCAACAACCGCTTCAGTTCTCGACAGTGAAAGGAAGCAAGACCACCTTTACCATCAGGCAGTGCGTAAACCCCTTCGTCTCGCATGGGGCGAATTTTAGGATTCAGTCCCATTGTATTAAGCAGAAGACGGACGGAATCTAGGAAGTCATGATCTGCGCACACGACCTGAATGGATTCGTTCGATCCATTCCGCGCTACGGTTCCATCAGCGTCGAAGTAGCCTGCGAGCCACTCCAAGCGCGTCGCAAGTGTCGTACCATGTGGGACTGTGAACTTTTCGTGCAACTTCTCGACGCCGAAATAAACCGCGTCGCGCGGGTCTTCGTCCCGGATTGAAACAGATTTAGCAAAAGGAAGAAATTCGCCTACTAGCTTCCGCTTCTCGCCGTACAGCCAGAGAATCTGATCCCCTCGGGGACCATGAGTACCATCCCCGCAGAAGAACCCAGAAGCATAAGCATCATCCCACTCTTCAGCATCTTCATGCGTGATGACCGGAAAACTGCATTTGATGAGCTTATCCCCTACGCGAAGCTCACTTGCGCGTACCTCCTTTGGGGCGGAATGGTAATTTTCTTGAATGAAGAATTTGTGATAAGGGGTGCAATTCAAATCTGCACCATTAGAAAAACCAATAGAGAGAAGATCACTGCCCTTGGAGGTCTGAACCACTTCGGTTTCCGACCACTCTTCGCCATTCCAGACGTTGACGAACTGCCCATCGACCTCGGAGATGGGAACATATCCGTGTTCGAGCGTCAGGATCGGTGTATGTCCGGCGACGCAGAGATTCGAATGACGGACACGATGTCCACGCTTCCTCAGCGGCTCCGGCAGCGCCGCGTTCGCCGTGTCGATGAAGAACAGGTACGGTTCCCCCGTCTGGTGACGAGTGTCGATGATTTTGCGGAACAGCGCGCGCGCTGAGACGTGCTTACGAACCTCGCCGGAGTGAGGATCGACTAGTGGGAAGTCCTCCCCGGCGCGAACGGCGCGCATGAAGTCGTTCGTGATGTTGACGCCATGGTGGAGATTTAGCGTCTTGCGGTTCTGATCTCCGCCAGACGCCTTACGCATCTCCAGCCACTCTTCGATCTCAGGATGTGAGATGTCGAGATAGCCTGCGTAGCTCCCGCGCCGAGTGGAACCCTGCGAAAATGCGAGCATCTGCGCATCAACGACCTTGATGAAGGGGATAACCCCACTGGTGCGAGAACCCCGTGACGTAGCGGTTCCCACCGACCGAATGTCCGACCAAGCCCCGCCGATGCCTCCACCCATGGAAGCCAGCCATGCGTTCTCTTCGTAGTGAGACAGAAGGCCTTCGCGACTGTCAGCAACCGCGTTCAGGTAGCATGAGATCGGCAGACCTCTCTCCGTCCCACCATTCGAGAGCAGCGGCGTGGCGAACATGAACCAGCCCTTCGACACGTAGTCGTAGAGACGCTGACCATGTTCCTTGTCGTCCGCGAAAGCCGCAGCCGCTCGGGCGAAGGCGTGCTGCGGAGAGGTTTCCCCGGCGATCATGTAGCGATCCGTCAAGGTCTCGTGAGCTTGTTCGGACAGCAGGGCGTCGCGCGCGAGATCGATCACGACCTCGTGGGGAGGTATGGGCATGAAGTATCCTGAGGTGAGTGTGTTTAGTGAACTTTTTGGAGGATGAAGTATAGTCTAACTAACACCCCAAGACAAGCTCAATGTGTGCTTGACAGCCTAATCGACTCGCGCTGTCGGCATAAAAAAGGCCGGGTTTCCCCGGCCTTTCTGTCACTTATGTGGGACGTGTTACTCTTCCCCGCCTTCCGCGAGGATTTTGCGGATATCGTTCTCCGCGCCTTCCGACCAATCGCTGCCGATCCAGACCTGCTGAGCGTCTTCCACATCAGCCAGCCGAGCAGCAATGGCCGCGTCGTAGGCCTCGACGGAATCGTTGCCCATGTAGATGTCGGGAGGCGTGATGACGACCGTGGTGGCTTCATCATCGACGATGGCATCGGTGGGGCTGAAGGGAGTGATGACCGCGATATCCGACGAAGCGGGGAACAGCTTGCTCAGCCAGTTCTTCGCCTTCTCAGACGCAACGATGATGACGGTGTTTGCCATGGAATTCCTGTTGGATGGAGGGAGACTACGCGAAAGTCTCGACCAGTATACTGTGGATGGACTAAAAAGTCAACCTTCTAGTCAACCTGCGAGAACCTAGGAAGGGCTAGTCCAGTGCCGTAGGTCCAATAATAATGACGACCGTAGACAAACCCTTCCCTCAACCCATAAGAACCTAGTTCGATACCTGCGCGACAGATATCCAAACCTTCCGGGGTGGGGACCACTTCGAACACCTTGCCCGGTCGCAGAAGCGTGAAGCAATCGTTGGCATCGCGCGCCACGTCCTCTGCTTCGGTTAGCTGACCGAAGTCCATGAGTTCGAGCTTCATGAACTGCTTCTGGTGATAGCGATCCTCTTTAGGCTCGTCGCGAAAGCATGGCGTGATCGTCATCCACTTCCCAGCCGTGACCACGCCCATATGAGCGAGCCAGAGTAGGCCCTGCTCGCCCGAGCCAACCAGACAGCCGTTATCGACGTTGAAACGCGGCGAGTGGAATGTAGCCTTGCACGCCTCAACTGGTGCGATCCATGGCGTCTCGACGTAGCGGTAGCCAAGCCCGGCGTAGAAGTCCTTGGCGCGTGCTAGAAGGGACCAGTCGATGGGCGTCATAGCTGGATCATCTCCCCATCTTTCGTGAGACGCCGCGCAGCCCCTTCCTGAACAGCACGCGCATAGCGTTCAATGTTTTCGGCGCTCCAATCACTAGGCGCAGGAAACACGATGAGCTTTCGAGCGCGTATCCCATGAGTGCTCCAAGCGGAACACGCCCTCACATTCTTGGTCCCGAGATACGCTCGGTCAAGCGCTGCGGCCGAAGGCGAATCCGGTGTGATGATGAGTAGATCGAGCGTCACGAGCGGGTATTCTCGTACAGAGCCGTCAGATCATCACACCATGCACGGTATGACATCCGAGCCTGAGCGGAGGTTCCGGTACACTTCTCGTGGTCCTGTTCGAGTTCGGTCAAGAGTTCCCGCATGAGCGAGACGAACTGCTTGCGCGTGAAGCGACGGCGAGAGGCTCCCATCAGTGAGGCGTCCTGTGTCCTGAGGCGAAAGCTCGCTCGGTGATCCGCGCCATGCACCAGAGGTCGAGGACACCAATCGTCGGATGATAACGGTCGAGGTATCCCTTGATTGCGAGAAGCACGTCCGAAAGCTCTTGCAGGACCATGACCTGTGCGCCCTGCTCTTCGGCGTCGATAGCTTCTTCGATCTCCTCGCGGACCTTCGAAAGCTCCCCGAACTCACCGCGCTCGATCTGCGTAAGGTGATAGCCCGGCAGCGGAGTACCGCGACGCGGAAGCTCAGGAGCCTCCACGTCGCAAGGCAGACCGCTATCCATTACGCAGCCGCCTGAGGCGACGCCTTATCAGCGAAGCCATGAGGCGTAGCCTTATCCGCGCGTTCTTGCGCCGCCGAGTCGCTGTAGCTCAGGCCCGCATAGCGAACCGAAAGCTTGGCGATGTTGCCGGTGATGGTCTCCGACCGGGTGATCCCCATGTCCGTGCGGATGCGGTGCATGAACTGCTCGATCTCCGCCAGAGCGTCCCGGATCGGCAGTAGGAGATCGCCCACCGGCTTCTTGTAGATGACGACCTTCTTCACCCGGTCGAGCAGCTTCCCAGCCGCAGCGGCCAGCGCCGCCGAGTTGAAGAGCATGGAACCACGACCAGTATCCACATCCATGAGGAAGAGCGTGCTGTTGCGCTCGATCTCAAGACGCTGACGGACGCCCTCGATATAGAATTCGAGGTCTCCGAGTTCCTCCGTCAGGTTCTCCCGGTCGAAACGGACGTTCGGATTGACGGCGGTAGCGAGCACCGATTCGATGATCTCCGTCGCCTCCGTCATGACGCCAGTGGCGTTGTGCCAGAGATCGGCTTCATCAGCCGTCATGGTATCAGCGATTTCGTTGCCCGGCTTGAGCAGCGCGCGGACGAGTTCGGGATGCGTGATCTGCGTCATATCAACCAGCCTTCGTGTTGGGATTGTGATCGTCGTTGGCGATACTCGCGCCCGGCGTCTCGGACACGAGATTCTCGATCTCCGCCCACACCTTCGCGCGAAACGTGGGCGAATTGACCTCTGCCAGAAGCACGCGAAGCATCACTTCGGCGGCGGTCATCTGCCCATCATCGACCAACGACCCTTGGATGTCGGTGAGGATCGAGACCTCGCCCGTGTTCACATCCACGTCTTCGAGAATCAGCTTTGCGATTGCCATCGGATACCCTCCATATTTTCGCCGGAAATTGTTTTACGAAACTGCACCCAACCCGGCAGATTGCCGTGCAAATCAGGACGATCCCATTTCATCGCCCGTTCCAGATACCGATCCGGCGTGGCTTGATGCTCTACCGGCGAGGCATGGAGTGGGTCGAATTGGTCAGCAGCGGCCTGCCGAGTGATGAGCTTATCGAAGAGAGCGAGGTCCGCTTCGATGCTCGTCGGCTTGCCGTCGAAGTTGTTGTAGGACACGCGGGCGCACCTCGCCGCGCTCATGCGGCGGAGGATTTCTAGAGTGTCGAGAGCGAATCTGTTCTGCATCTGTTCCGCCGAGTCGTAGTCCGAGTCGGTGATGTAGGAAAGATGCCATTCGCCCGGTTTCAGCACCTTGGGCGTACTGTTTTGACGCGCTGCGTAGATGGCTTCGGCCAGAACGCACATCGTTGGCTCGGCCATGTGATGCTGACGGAGCCAGTCGAAATTGTCCCACTGGCAGGAGGTCAGGACGACGCGGATGTGCTGATGCGGCTCGGTGTAGCGGTTGACGATTTGCTTGTGCAGACCAAGCGCGT
Organism: uncultured Saprospiraceae bacterium; assembly: GCA_964537925.1. Lineage (GTDB taxonomy): Bacteria > Bacteroidota > Bacteroidia > Chitinophagales > Saprospiraceae > SLDF01. Next base: position 73,788 of record CAZICV010000008.1, read on the forward strand.
CCAGTTGCTCGGCCACGAAGATGGAAAACTCGCGATGCCGGTCTATCCAGTAGAGCGCCTTGGCAGTCACTTCGTCCGAGGCGACGGTGAAGCCCTGCATCCCCGGCTCGTTCATCCGGAACGATTCCGGCAGAGCGGGGTTCTCCCGGATGTTCCGGTGCATCCGCCGCGTAGGGATGGCGCGAGAAGAGGACGCGTTCCGGCTGAAGGTCCGGTGAGTCATGACCTCTGCGTGGATGAAGCGCGGGTATTCCAGTTCGAGCGTGAGGAGACGCGGGGAAAATTCGGAAACCGAGTCTGCGATCACCTTGGCAGTAACAGTCAACGCACGCTCCTCAACCGAGTTCAGAAATCAAGGAGGCGAAGCGGTCTCGGGCCGCGCTCACCCCGGTACTCTTGTCGTTCTCGAACACCGCATCGACGGGCAAGGCGTCGATATGCGCCTCACTCTCGTGGGCGTCGGTGGAAACCTCTCCGGTGGCGACGACGCGGATGACGCGCCCTCCCCTCACCCGAATGGCTTCGGCTTCGTTCGGGAAACGAACATCAGTGAAGACGACCTTGGGGTAGCGCGTGGCTTTCGCCATGGCCGTATCCACCTGAAAGTCCTCACCGATGAAGTTACGACCCCAATTAGTGCCGAGGGTCTGCATCGCATAGCGCGGGGTTCTCCCGCCCAAATACGGTGTAGCCACCTCCTTCAGATCACCTTCGATCATCCGCTCGATGGTGACCGCATCCACACCCTGATAGGCGAGCAGAGCGGAGATCATCGTTTTCAGACCGCCTGCGAACTTCACGTTCGCGAAACCGTCTGCGAGCAGCACGGCGGCGACAGTATCCTTCCCGGCCCCTTTGCGACCCGTGAGGCCGATAAGCGCTGGCGATCCCTGTGTCATTTTCACTAACCTCGATTCTTCTGAATGTAAAGTGTCCTAGGTGAAATGTGTCATATGATCGATGAACCGAAAGATTATGACGGATTTATCGCGAGTCGTGCTATTTTGAATAACAATTAGGAGCTTGGCGATAAACCGGATGTTTACTCGTTGGCGATTAGGATGAGGCCACCGGCAGTGCGAGTGACTGCCGTATAGGCCCACTTATCCGCATCCTCCCGAAACGAGGCGGATTCGTCGTGGACGATCACCTCATCCCACTGCGAGCCTTGAGCCTTGTGACAGGTGATCGCCCAGCCGAAATCGACGTGGTTGTCCGTGATACGCGCACGGAACGCCGCCGACTTACTGGCCGAGGAGAAACCCTTGACCTTCTCCTTGTGCTCCTCGAACAGGCCTTGGTAGGCGAACATCTTGTAGCGCTTGCCGTCTTCGTCGAAGATATCGATCAGGAACCGCGACGAGCCATCATCGAAGTCCGGATGATCGACGGCTGAGAAAACCGGCGTGCCGTTCACCAGCAATGGATGCTGGCGCGAGTTCTTGCAGATGATGAGAGGTTCGCCCTCCTGCGGAGCCATCTCGGTATAACCCGCCGCCCGCCTGATCCGGCTCGTGAGCTTCCAGCGCGTCTTGTTCGTGCCGACAATGACCTGAGCATCGCGGTCGGTGTCACACGTATAAATATCATCGCGGCGGCGAATGACCTTCACGCCGTTCCCGTAGTCGCCAAGCTCAGGACGCTCGCCGCGCCGAATCAAGGTGGCGATGTGGATGACCGGGTTGTCCGCCGCCTGCCGGTGGATTTCCGTGAGCATCACATCCGCGTTGTGCAGATCGAAACCCGGTGCCTCACCCACTGGTGGTAGCTGGCCCGGATCGCCCATCGCGAGAATAGGAATCCCGAACCCAAGGAGGTCCTCAGCCATGCTCTCGCCAACCATCGACGTTTCGTCGAGCACGATGAGCTTGACGTTGCCGGTGACGAGACGAGATTCCGGATTGATCTGGAACTTGGGAGAGTCTTGATCGTAGGCCCGGTCGAGGTCCTTCTTGATGATCTCGATCTTCTTCTCGACTTCCTTGACCTGAGCGAGCGCGGCTTCACGGCTCGCAGCGGGTGGGTAGTGTGGGTGCTCGCCGTTGATGATCGTGACGCGTTCTGCCTCTAGCGTGCGAAGCTCCGCCTCAAGGACCTCAGCCTTCTGCGGCTTGGGCTGGTAGATGGCGGAGTGGACGGTGGTTGGCTCGACGTTGGTGTAGCCTTGCTCACGGAGCTTGGCTCCCATCACTCGCGCCGATTTGCCCGTAGGTCCTACGAAGGCGATTTGCTCAGGAGCGACGCCGATATCATCGATAATGAACGGCAGGATTTGACTCTTACCAACCCCGGCGTAGCCCGCAATCTTAAACTCCTGCTGAACGTCGCGCTCGTTCCTGTACCAGTCCACAGCCTGTTCAACGGCCTGTCCCTGCTTCTGTGAGAGAGTGATGGACATAGGAACTCCGGGCGCGGAATCGCGCTAGGCAACAGGAAAAGCGGTAAGCGGGCCTAGTCAGGCCGGACGGGTGTCAGCGTCCTCTTCGACGACCGTCAGAGCGAGATCGTCGAGGAGCTTTCGAATGGGACGGGAGAAAAAGTCGCCCCTTCGCGTGGAGACTTCCAACACGAACTCCAAGACTTCCGGCTCAGACTTGAGGAGAACGATGCTCACCTTTGCCTTGCCGAACAAGGCACTGAACAGTTTGTCGAGGAGCCAATTCCAGAGGCGCATCAGTATTTCTCGCTCGGCTCGAACCCAGCCCGAAGACGGGCCACCGCCAGCATGGACGACAGAAGCTCGTCGAACTCCTTGGGCGCGATCTGCAAAGAGCCACGCCCGTTGACACCCACGACGAAGTTGTTGCTTGACGGGTTGTCAGGATAGCGGGACTCGTTGGCGACGGCGTTGCCCGCCCATCCAGACCGGATGAACATCTTGCCGTTGGTCTCCTTCGGATCAGCCTCGGCCGACTTCGCGAAGGGGAGCTTGTTGATGTAGTCCAAGTCCGGGATCGGCTTGGCAGGAATGATCGGAATGTCCATTCGGACTCCTACAAAGAGGCCGGGTGGGTGGAGGGACGGACACCCACCCGGCCTATCATCGCTTCACTCAGCGCGAGGGGTGTTACCGAGCGAAGCGACGGGTGCGGCGACCGCCACGCTCTTCAGAGCGTCCACGGGGTTCCGGGGCCGCTTCCATTTCAGGCTCAGCGGCAGCGGTCGCGGCAGAGGCAGTCCGGCGACGTGCCGGTGCCTGTTCGGGAGCCGCTTGCGCAGCGGCGGTAGCAGGAGCGGCAGCGCTCGTGCGGGAGGTGCGACGCATCGGGGGCGGCGCAGGTTCTTCGACGACTTCCGGTTCGGGTTCCGGCTCAGGCTCGGGCTGGGGTTCCGGCTCAGCAGCGGGAGCGTCGTCTTCGGGCAGGTATTCACCGCCTTCGTCGTTGAGCGTGCCGATCAGTTCGGCCAGACCGTCCTCACCGAGCCAGTCCACGATCTTGAAGTTGATGGCGTACTTCTTGCCATACTTCTTGTCGCGAGGCGTGTAGCTCTCGGTCGTGAGTTCGACCACCGGCAGTTCACCGATGTGCTCACGGAACTGCTTGCCGAACGCACCGGCCAGCTTCTTCGTCGAACGGATCGCGCCAGCCGTCGAAGTCTTGAACAGGAGCTTGGTGCCCACGAGTTCGTCGTTCTGATCCCCATCGACGGATTCGAGGATCATCGGGATAGCGCAAGCCTCGCGCCAGCCATCGTCCTCATCGTCGTAGGGGCCGTGGTCCTTGAGTTCATGTTCCAGCGGCGGCTTGCCTTGCGTGACCGGGAGCAGCACTTCCTCGACAGGCTCGCCGTTCTTCCAGCAAATCCAGCCGCGCGACATATTGACCAGATCGGCCACGACTGTGGAACCGTCCGGAACCACATTGTCATCCGAGCCGAACGTGATCTCGCCGGTATTGCCGTTGAAGTTGAGGAATGCGCCGCTTTCAACCTCTTGGCCCATTTCGGCCCACGGGTTGTCGGAACCCTCGTAAGTCATGATTGCGCCGGACTTGCCGACAGGAACGAGATTACCCATGTGAATTTTGAACTCCTTGTTCGGCCTGTGAGTGACCGTCTCGGGTGGTAGTTTGGCTAAACCGATTCGCGTTTCGAGTCAATCTAAATAACATCCCTAGGCGTCACTAAACTCCTTGGCGGTGACGCGGAGCACCTCGAAGCCGACGCCTTCGTTCTGGTAGGCTTCCACATCGATCCCATCCGCCTGCATGGCGAGCAGATCGGTGGATTTCTTGCCCTTGTTCCACGACAGTGAGACGGTGAAGCGATCATCGCTTGCCCCCTTGGTGCCGTGTTTGCGCAGTAAGTCCTTGATCTGCTGAGCGATTTCCTTGGATTCCTGCGTTCCCTCAGCTACCAGAGCCTTGGCAGCGGCATGGCGACGCGTCAGTTCCGCCAGTTCGTCGAGTGTCTCGGCGTCCGCGATCTTGCGCTTGGTCGAGGGAATAGCCTCCTTCGAGGCGATGGCGCATTCCTCGTGGTACTTACAGATGCCGCAGGTATCGTCGATCTTACCCTCAGCGACGAGATCGGCAGGGTTTTGATCGGTGAATACCTGCTCGGCCCGCTTCTTCGCGACGGCGAAGACCTTGGGATCGTAGCGCACCACATAGAACTTGATCTTGGAAAGCCACGAGGCATCGAAGTAAAAGATCACCGCGTATTGCGGACGGTGATTGGTCAGTTCGTGGAGAAGACCCATCTGGACCTGTACCTGTCCACGGTGAACAGCCTTCTCTTCCTTGATGTTCGCGCGCGGATCGTGGCTCTTGAACTCGGTGACGAAGCAGTCACTCTCGATATCGTCGATACCTAGCTGCGCGAGCGCTGTCCGCGCCGCATTGATGACAAGCCCGTCAGGCGTGGCCGAGAGGCGTCCGACACGAAAGGTGTCCTGATCTTCACCCGCCATCGCGAGCACTTCACCATTCTTGAGAATAGCGCTGACTGCCGGGACCGCGAAGTGGTTTTCGATCAGGTCGCCGCGCTTGGCCGCGCCCCAATCATCCTCATGGTCGTCATCAGCTTCGTAGCCCCACTTCTCGAAGAAAGACTTGCGGATGCATTGGAAGACTTCCGAGGCACCAAGACTGGCGCGGCGATCATAGCGCCACTCCTTCTCGGTGGATTTTTCGAAGGCTTTGAACATACCTTCGAAGTCGATTGCGCCCTCGGGGAGCGGCGCGGGTTCCTGTTCAACGGTAGCGGTCGTCACTGGCCAAATCCTTGAGTGCTTGCTTGTGGGTATCGATCCAGAACTGCGCCTCGGTCTCGGAGACGTAGGGACCTTCAATTGCGGGACCGTTGGCGGTGTCTTTCTTCCACCACCACGCGCCATCGACCTCGAACGCCGTCAGCATCGGGATACCGGCGTCACAGGTCTGGTGAAGAAGATCGAGTTGAGCGGTGAGCTTGCTCATGAACGGCCCGTGGAGCGTCCCATGCCGCGAGCGGTAGAACCAAGTCCCGCGTGCCTTGTTATACTGGTCGCCCGAGGACCAGACCTTGAGCACCGGCTGATGAAGCGTCGGGTTGAATTGATGCAGGCTACCCATTTCGAGGGTCCTCCCCACATGCCTTGTCCCATGGATAGGCAGGGGTCTTCAGCCCGTGGTTGGCGAAGGGCTTATCCATAGCGTTGATGTTACACAGATGGCGAAACAACCGCTGGGTAGCCGTGATATCCACCATGGCGTCGTGTGCGCCGTCGAGCTTCTCGCCAAAGAAGAACATGATCGCCTCTTCAAGCTTGGGCCACTTAAAGCCGGTGCGCTTATCCTTCTTGGGAAGACGGCAGATCGGCGTAGCTGCCAGCATCGTGCAGACGTGTGGCTTGCCTTCGAAGATCGAGCGCGGCTCCATGTCGGGCGCAAGCCGCGCCGCTTCCATCATCATGAGCAAGCTGTCGAAGGAGACGTTGTGGCAGATGATGACATCGGCCATGGCGCAATGATCGACGAAGGCGTCCATCATCTCGGCCAAGGGCATTCCTGTATCTTCGCACATCTCGCGAGTGATGCCGGTGAGTGCCGAAGCGGTGGGGCTGATCTGCCAGTTCGGACCATCCGGCTTCACGAGAGAGTCAAGCGAACTGACCTCGACGCCATTCTCTTCGTACAGAAAACCCATCTGTGTAACGCGAGGCTGACACGGGTGGGTAAACGGACGATTCCGGTTGGGAAGACCAGTCGTCTCCGTGTCGTAGAAGAGGATGTTCACTGGTCGTATTCATCCATCTTGCGCATCTTCTCAGCGAAAGACGCACTGGTGAGCGTCCCGCCGCCGCCATGGAGCGGAGGACTCATTTCTTCCGTGATCTCGGCCGTCTCGGAGAACTCGTCCAAAGCATCGTAACAAGCCGTGGCGGTGATCTCGTAGAGCGTGCCCATGGCCTGCCGATAAAGGAGAGCGCCAACAACCGCTCCCGCAGCAGCCCACAGAATATTCGGGTTGATTTTCACTTCGGTGCCTTTCGAATGTAAGACGTTCTGAGGTCATCGCGAATCTCCATCAGGAGTTCGCCTAGGTGGTTCTTGCCGACGCCTCGGCAGCGTCCCCAAAAGCGGTCGCCCCAAGTGTTGTTCTCGACGATCCTCTTCGTGCCGGTGTTGAGGAGATGACCAGCGAGACGCGTTCCGGGCCTGAACTTCCCGCGCAGGCAGGCCTCCATGTGGAGAAGCTTGCGGTCTTCCCAATCGTGCGTGATCCGGATCGCTGCCCCGACTGCCTTGGCCTCTCCGGGAGTTTTCAGAAGCCGGATCGCGCGCCGCTGTTCGAGATTGTCTGTCTTCCCAGCTTGGTAGGCGTGCTCGACGGTCGGGAAATAGTGACCAGCGAAATAGACGCCATGCGGCACCGGCCAAAAGTTCGAGAGGAACCTGTAGGGACCGAAGAAGCCGAAGATGAGGTTGTCGTCTTCGTCGGTCATTAGTGTGTAATAGCCCACGTCTTGCCGTGACTGGCCGAAGCATCCACAGGCAGCTTAAAGCCGAGATAGCGACCAGCTTCCGCCGCCGCATCGATACAAATTTCCTTCACAAGTTCTTCAAGACCTTCACGACACAGGATTTGGACTTCATCGTGAACCCACGCCGCGAAGGTGTAGTCCTGTCCGTATTCAAGGCCTTCTTCGTCGAGGAACTCGGTGATAAAGATGAGCCACCAATTGGAAATGGTAGCGCCCATCCCCTGTAGGTCGGTATTAAGGGCTGCGTGCTTCGAGCGCACGAACAGGCGACGCCCGTCCAAGCCTTCGAGATACTGGCGACGCGCCTGCTTCTGGATATCGCGAATGACACGGTTGAGCGCAGGCAGGTTGCGAAGGAATTTGGCCTTGAGTTCCTTGCCGATCTTCCGCTGCTTCGCCGGAGACGAGAGCGGCGAAACGATCTTCCCGATCTTCTCATCACCAGCACCATAGAGGAACGCGTATATAAAAGTCTTAGCTGTGTCCCGCATGTCGAGACCAGCAAGTCTTTGATTTTCTGAGTGAATGTCGCCTTCAAGAAGGACGCGGCCATAGGCACCTTGATCGTAAGCCGCCATCCGATGCGCCAGACAGCGAAGCTCGATACCGGCAAGGTCGGCACCAACGAGGACCCAACCCTCGGGAGCATAGAACAGCGACCGGCACTCGTATCCCCAGCCGCCTTTGAGGCCGAGGATGATGACCTCAACGTCAGCATCATCAGGCAGATCACGCCACGTCAGAGCCTTGACGCCCGCCTTCTCAGCAGCGGCTTCGAGCGCGTGGGGAGTGATGAAGCCCGGGCCGTTCTTCCACCACGCATTCGGCGTAACAATACCCGAGGTGTTAATCGGTTCGAGAAGCTCTCCGATCCGTGCCTTCTTCTTACGGACGGCGGGAATCTGCGCGATGTTTGGATAGGAGTGCGTGGCTCTGGTCGTCACCGCGCCGCAGGGGTTAGTGTACGCGCGAATACGCCCGTCAGGGCTGACCAGCTTGAGCCAAGCGTTCTTACCGTCCGCCAACTGCCCCATGAGCTTGTTGACGGCCATGAGGTCAGCCAGAACCTCCGCGACCGGGAAGCGCTCCGCGATGCGGCGCAGGATCACGTCATTGGCTTTGACGTTCCCCTTCTCGGTGTAGTCTTCCTCTTCCGGGTCCCAACCCATGTCCTGTAGGCGGTTGGTGATCTGTGGACGCGACCGGGGATTGAACTCCTGCCACTTGATCGGCGTGTACCAGACGCCTTCGTCGTAAGGCGCGTTGCTGGCAATGGTGAAGCCAAGCTCGTTGTCGGCCTCGACGCACTTGAACTTCCACTTGGGGGAAGTCTTTGCCTTCTGCTCGGGATAGCCCCACCAGCGAGTGTCGTCCTCTTCCTCAGGCGTGATACCGAACTCAGGGAACTCGCCGCCCGCGACGTTGCGCCCGATGGGTGCGGCGTCCATCATCTTCTTAGGGACGTAGCGACCGGGGAACTCGATGAAGAGCTTGTCTTCAAGCAGGACGCGTGCGTCGGTCAGATCGTCGCGAAGCTGTTCAGCCCGCTCTACATCGAAGGGGAAGCCTGCCTGCTCCTGCCGATGCATGAGGTCGGCAAGCATGTGCTGGACAAGCAACGCTTCGTTCGAGGTTTCCCGAAGCTGAAGCATCTCCCACAGCTTGGCGGTGACCTCCACGTCCTGAACGCAGTAGTCCTCCATGTCCTCGGACCACGCGCCCCAAACATGGAGCCGCATTTCCTCAGAACCCTTGAGGAAGCCCAAGGCGATGCCCTCAGCCTCCTTGATCTCGGAATAGTCACCCTTCCAGATGCCGATGCGCTGACCCCACGCGTCGAGCTTGTGCGTGCCGATGAGCTTGCCGTCGATCTTGCCTTGCTCGTAAAGGCGATAGTCCTTCTCTTTCTGATCGGGAAAGCGAAGCCGAGCGTGGACCATCGTGTCTTCGATCTTGGCTTCTGGTTGCCAATCGTAGAGAAGCTCGAAGACCGGAATATCAAAGGCGATGATGTTGTGACCGATGATCGTGTCGGCCTCGTTGAGAAGCTTCAACGCCTGCGGGATCGTGTCCTCGCGCTTGTTGCGCCGAAAGCGTCGAACCTGTCCGGTGGCGAGGTCCTTGATGACGATACAGTGAACCCGCGTGACCTGATGCAGCAGGCCATCGGTTTCACAGTCGAACACCAATGTGGGCTTAGGCTTGAGGCGCAAGAAAACTAACCTTTATGAGGCTTGGTGGTAGTTTAGCTAACCTTCTAAGTCAAGCAGAATCCCCTTCAGCGCGGAGACGCAACAACGCCTTCTCATAAATGTCCGGGTCCGCCTCGATCCCGATGAAGGACCGTCCCTCACGCATGGCAGCAACACCAGTCGTGCCGCTGCCCATGGTGTTATCGAGCACGAGATCGCCGGGATTGGAGTAGGTTCGGATCAGGTAAGCCATGAGGTCCACCGGCTTCTGCGTCGCGTGGATGCGCGCCGGATCGTCGTTGTTCACCACCGGGAAATCGAGAACGCTCACCGGATACCGATCAGTCTGTCCACCATAGGAGGAAGCCGCTGCAGCGCCGTAGTTGTCCGACTGTTTCGTCCGCGTTGCGGCGTTGCCCGGCTTGTGACCCACCGTCTTCTGCGGGTTATAGGTCGGCGGCTTGACGTAGAACACGAGGATGTGTTCGTGTCCACGCAGCGGCATCCGCTTGGCGTTGAGGAAGCCGCTCGCCTTGTTCTTGCGCCAGATGAGGTCATAGCGGAAGCACTTGGGCGAACTGGCGACGAGCATGGACGCGAACGGCTGCGCAGCGGTGAGGACGATAGCGCCGTCCGGCTTGAGCACATTCCAATACGCTTCCCACAAGAACTCAAGCGGGATGATCTTGTCCCACTTGTTGCGGGTCGTCCCATAGGGAAGATCAGCCAAGATCAGATCGACCGAGCCTGCTTCCATGGACGCCATGACTTCAAGGCAGTCGCCAAGGTAGGTTTCGTAGTAGGTCATGGTATCCTAATGACTTATATGTCAGGCGTAATCAGCAATTATGACTGATATGTCAGTCAGACTAACCCTCAAGGACGAGCGAAGGCTGCGCCACGGAGGGATCGAACCAGCGGCCGTGCATGAGCGTGATGAGCGCCCGCTTCCCATTGGGATAGAGCAGCGCATCTGTGTGCGACCACGACGACAGGCCTACGTTGTAACCCATGTCGAGTTCGCCGTTGACGCCGACGCATGTATGTCCATCGGTGATGCTGGGACTATGCGTGTGAGCCGTGATCGACTTCGCGCCCATGCGGACAAATGCGTTGGGAGTTCCCTTCGCGCCGTTCGCGCCATAGTGACCATGAATCGCAAGCTCCACGCCCTTGACCATGTAGGAGGTATCCTCCTTGACGATGGTCAGTTGAGGAAGCTGTCCTCGGAAGTGCTCCTCAATAAGTTCTGCGTAGAGGAAGGGATCGCGCCCGGCCCGCAGCGCCTTGATGACGAGTAGCTCACACTCAAGCCAGAACTCATAGTTCTCGGGATCGAGCTTGGCTTCCGCCGTCTTCACCCACTTGAGCAGGGCATTGTCGTGGTTCGATTGGACCAGAACATCGGTGATGTCAGGATCGGACAGCGAGGCGAGGAAGCGTCCGCTGTCGAGGAAGTCTTCCTTGACGTTATCGCGCCCGTGGAAGTGCGCCTTGAACCGGAAGTGATGGTCCTTGATGTTGTGATGGTTCCGAGCGGAGAAATCCATCAGGTCGTGGAACACCCGCCGCTTCGGACGTAGCGTGGTCGTGAGCGAGGGGATCGCCTTGTTCACTTCGCCGGTCTCTACGTCATAGCCCCACGAGGTCAGCGCCACGACAGGATCGAGCTTCTCGCGGTGAATGTCCCCGTGGACGATTGCTTCCGGCCGATGACCAGTCGAGACCTTGCCGATGCTGACGAAGCGGTCGAGGTCGTAGAAGCTGCCATCGGTCAAGCTGTTCGCCTGAATGTGGCGACACCAGAAGGCACCGTCCGGAGCGACAGAGACGACGACCGCGCCGATGATGTGGTGGAACTCCGCCTTCACACCCGCCTTCTTGCGGATGTAGTTGGGCAGCGTCACCGCGCCAGTGGTCATGATCTGCTTGGACAGGGCGTCCTTCATCGTCGCAATGGTGCGAAGCTGGACCTTGGCGTGAGGGAAGATGCCCCACTTCGAGCCGGTGTAGGTTTCCAGTCCGGAGAGCGGTTGCACAGCGGTGGGCAGCGTGTTCATCTCGGCGCAGAAGGTCAGGTGATCGCCCAGCGCCACCTTCTCATGCAGCACATAAGGCTCAATCCGCTTGTCGAACCACACGTCATCGGAGCGCACGGTCGGGTCGGTCTCGGTGAACAGACGCTTCGAGTAAGTGAAGCCGCCAATCAGGATCGTCGCACCGAGGTAGTCGGCGTAGGCTTTGAGGTTACGCCAGAAGTCCTCGTGGATTTCCGTCTTGTCCTGTGCGGAAGTGATTATGAAATGGGATGTCCGCGCTGGGTCCACCGGGTAGGATACGGTTTCGGGAAGCTGGAAAGAACGAAGGGCTGCTTGTCGTTCTTGTTCGAGGCGTCCCTGTAGGGTGCTCCGAGGAATACCAAGAGCGCGAGCGGCAGGGCGAACGCCCCCATATTTCTTAACGGCGTCATGAAGTTCCATATCAATTATCTTCTTCGCGGAAACTGAACCAAATCGTCTCATCTGGCGTCTGGATGGACGCAGAGGTCTGGTTAAGAGTTGAAATGAGTAGAAGCGTCAGTGCCTTCGCTTTCTCAACTATTTGTTCGGGTAAGGAAGGAAAGCGTGGGTAGTTGATAAGCCCCACAACGACACCGGACTCCTGTCCATTGGTGTAAATGTATTCAGTCCTCGTAACGGACACACACAATCCAACTGCATCGCAAAAAGAGCGGCAGACGGTCTCGACAGCTTCGTGCGTATCTGGATCGGACGGCACCGCTATGAAAATACTCACCGGATAAGACGGACATTTCTCGATTCTCATTGTTACTCTCCCGTGCAATGAAATCCGCAACCGCCAAAACTGCCTTTTACTTCCGTTGGCCAATCGTCTGGAATTTCATCGATGAATATTCTTTCATTCTTGATTCTGGTCAGACGAACGCCGTTCTTACCGAAGCGCCGCGACTGTTCCGCCCTGCGCGCGAATACTTCTGGAAAATACTTACGAATAAGTGCCCAATAGTTCGGACTGGTTGCCTTAACGCAGCCGATACAATTCCCATTGGGCATCCCAATCTCGTATACCCAAGGGCGGCGAATGCCATGCTGCTTGAGTATCTCGTGTGTGTGTGTCTTTTTCAGACCAAGTTCCACGAGCGGAGCACGCTGGTGAAGGAGCGGGAAACGCTCCTGCATCCCCGTAAAGCGCTTTGCGTCAGCGCCATCGGCGGCATAACCCCAATGATGAATGTCACTCGGAACCTGAAAGTTCATACGAGGGACAATCTTCATCGCGCCAGTGCAAGGCGCTCCGTCGATACCGGACAGGAACTTCCGCGCTTCGAATACATCGTCAATCGTCTCGTATTCTTCACTACGGATACGGATGATTTCCTTTCCGTACCACTGTTCGAGATCGTCGATGAAACGATGGCTGTCCTGATGAACGCTTGCCCCAAGATCGCAATGAACCGGAATAGCTTCCGGATCGTCCATGAGAATAATATGTGCCATTACGGCACTATTTACACCGTCCACCCACAATAGGCGGCGTCCTTGCTTGGAAGTCATTTTGGGCCTATTGGAAAGTGATGGGCTTGGCGGTCTTCGGGTGCGCATAACGCACCACAGGATCAGACTCGTTTCGCCAGTCGAAGCAATACCACGAGTAATTGTGGCGCGGGGAGCCAGTTGATCCTTCGATCCATCGGGGCCGTTCGGTGCAGATGATTTTCATCTGATAAGTCGAATGCTGGAACAGATTCATCCGCTTCGAGCCACAGTCGAACTCGTTTCGGAGGAACATCGCCACCTTACCCTGCACCGGACGCATCAGTTCGATGGCGTGACGCAGGAAGAGTTCCGCTAGGCTGACGCGCTTGGACCTGATCCCATAGCTCCGAGCCAGCGGAGCGAGATAGCGCCAGTCGTCCTCGCCTTCCTCAGGCTCGTCCACGACATTGATGGTCAGGTAGGGAGGGTTCGTTATAATCCCTGTGACGCCCCTTGGAGCCTCGCGCAGGGACAGGAAGTCCACTTCCTCGACGAGATGAACCTTGTCGCCAAACTTCGGGTAGCGGATGATGTCAGAGCAACGGACAGCAACGCCCGTGAGTTTCACCACCTCAAACGCAATGTGCCCTTCCCCGCACGCCGGTTCCCACCAGTTCGTGTCGTGTAGGCTGAAGTGCGAAGCGAGACAGCGGACAAACCCGGTGGGAGTCGGGTAGAATTCGTTCGCGATCCGCTCGTAGTTGACCTGCCCGGACATCGCCGGGTCCTTGCGCGCAGCCTCAGACAGCATAGAGCGTCAGGCCAGCAAAGCGGTCGAGGAATTCCCGCTTGGCGCGAACAGGCGTCCACGGCTCGAAGTCCGGCACCCAATCGTAGAGGGTCCCGCCCGGATGATCGGCTTCGTTCGAGTAAGGAGCCACCGGCTCGCCAACGAGCGCGTCTCGCTCCAAGAAGATCATGGCGTTGTCGATGCGGCGGACGCACTCGTAGATAATACCACTGAGAGGCACGCCTAGCGTCGTGAGGATGGTGTCCTTGATCGGTCGCTCCACCTCCGCAAGCTCCGGCATCTCTTTCTTGAGTGGACGCGGTAGATCGAGGAATGGTCCCTCCCCGGAGTCATGCAGGAGGGCGTAGGCGCTGGGACAAGGCTCAAGGTCCCACCGCGCGCCGGGAACGAAGAGCGCCTTGTGGTCTCGTGCGATATCGTGGACGATGCAGGAATGCTGCGCGACCGAAAAGAAGACTGGCAGACACGCTGCGGAAAGGTCGTTGGTGTTGCCGTTCCAGCGGCACTTGAGCGCAAGCTGGTGGGCAATCATCTCGGCCTTCACGTCCTCTGGACGAAAGTTCAGCGGCTCGTAATAGGTGCCGTCCGCGATCTGAAGCGCGCCGGGAGATACAGTGTCCATGAGAGAACCTCGTGGTAGGCTCAGTGGCCTTGGAGAGCCTTGGTGTTATCTAAACTAACCTTCCAAGTCAACCGTCAATCGCGCTTTCGATCATTTCGAGGCGAGCAATGAGACTCTGGATGGTCATGGCGTCCATCGTTCCGTTCACCACGGGGTAGTAAACGTCCACTTCCTCATCCTGCCCGATGCGATGCGAGCGGTCTTCACACTGCTCCACATCGCCCGGCACCGCCCAAAGCTCTGCCTTCACGATTGCAGTCCCCTTGGTCAGGGTATGTCCAACACCTCCCGCTCTGATGTTGAGCAGAATGCGATCACAATCCGGATCGGGTTCGATCCCTTCATCAGCCCATCCCTGAAAGCGCACCTTCTCCTTTTCGACCTTCTTGGCCGTCATTCCGCCGATGATGCGCGCTGATTGCGGCCAGCGCTCATACATGCGAGCGATGACCTCCTTGTGGATCGCGAAGACGAGAACCTTTCGACCCTCAGCGATCAGGCGCTCGATAAGCTCCATGACCATCGGTAGCTTGGCGAGGCCGAGTTCCTTGCGAGCTTCTGAGTAAGCAGAGAATTCCGGTACGAGATCACCAGCGTCGAGATGCTCCCCAACGCTATCGAACGAGCCAGCATGGATCGTAGCCATCTGATCTAGGATGTAGGCGGGATCGAGATCGACTAGGCGAGTGATGTCCGTGCGCTCGACTTCCTCATTCATCTCTTCCAGCGCCGCGAGCGCATTGGCGAAGGTGTCACGCTCCGTCTGGATAAGGTTGGACAGTCCTTCCTCTGGCAGGATGATAACATGCCGGTTCTTCGGAGGCAGGTGCTTGAGCACATGCTTCTTCAAACGCCTGACCATGAACGAGAGACGTAGCTTCTCATTGAGTTCGGACAGGTTCGATCCACCATCGGTGACTAGACCGAAGTGCCCTTGGTAGGCGTCGCAGTAGGTATAGACGAACGTCTCCCAATCACGTCCGAGGCCTTCCGGATCGCAGTGCTGGATGATCGGCCAAAGCTGGATGGGCTGCTTGGTGATCGGCGTGCCTGACAGGAAACACCACTTCCATGCGCGCAGCGGACGCTTCTTGAACTTCTTGCCGAAGCGCTTGCCGAGGATCGCCATGGTACGCTTGGCGTCGCCGTTGGAGAGAACCTGACTCTCATCGCAGACGATGATTCCCCATTCCTCGCGGGACAGCTTGTCATAATTCCGGTCAGCGATTTCGTAGTTGATTATGACGAAATCGGTGTCAGGGATGTCATCGCCCTGCGCGATGCCGATGGTCAGGGACTTATCCACCAGCCACTTTGTTAATTCTTTGAACCAATTATATTTTAGTCCAGAGGGGCAGAAGATCAAACCAGACTGGATGTCGTGGTTATTGATGATCCCAGCCGCAGAAATGCTCTTTCCTAACCCCGGTGGGTCTGCAATCAGCACATGCTTCCGCGACGCCGCATACAGAATCCCCGCCTTCTGGTACGGCAGGTAATCCAGCTTCTCGCCCGTCTTGGGATGGTAGATGTCCGGGACCGGGACCTCATAGTCCGCGTACATCGCAAAGCTCGCCTCAAGGGCGGCTTCCAGTTCGGTGACATGCTTGTCGAGTCGCTCCTTGGCCTCACCGACCGCGACATGATGGAACTCGGCGGCGCGTTTCCAGTCGGTCGTGTACCAGTGCTTCGCGCCCGTCATGTCGAACGTGAAGCCCGCCTGACGTGCGATCTGGCGCTCGGACTGCTTGAGGAGAAGGACGTAGCGTCCTCCCCGGTATTCGAGATGCATGGAAATTCCTACTAAGGGCAGCAGCGCGGCGAGCCGCCGCAGACGTTGGCGTAATCCTCGAAATCGAATTCATCGATCTCGCCTTCCCAAGGCGTCCATGCTCCGCACACCCGGCACTCGAATGATGCGCAGCCGTCCATGTAGAACAACCCATCGGGAAGCTCGAACTCGTCGCGCGAACCGCTGCTGTCAGTAGATCGCATCAGCCACGCCTCGTTGCCAAGACACAGAAGGCTGGAAGCAGCCAGTCGCGCAGAGGTCCTTGTAGGCCTTCCGCACGACAGCAGTGTGCTCATCCTCCGGTCTGTTACTGAAGAATGCAGCAGCCGCAGCGGTGTCCAACGACAGGACCCGAGAGGCTATGCGCTCGTAGCCAAGGATCGCGGTAATCGCGTCATCCACGTCCTCAATGTGGGCGTAATCGCCTGAAGGCGCAGCCTCGTTGGAACTCATGATCGGCCTATCCTACCTGTGAAGAGAGGTAGTTTGGCTAACGATTCCAACTGGACAAGTCAACTCATACTGTGTATGTAGGTAGCATGGATCAACTCCCTGATGAGCAGGATGAGGAATTATGTCTGTGTCGCAAGTTCGTGCCGGAGAACAAGCGCATGGATTTTGACATCATCGTTACCGATCCTGACACCGGGAAGCGGCGCTGGAAGACAGTCCTGCGAGCACATCAGGACTGCCCATACCACGGCCTGAGGGTTCTCTGATGCCAAGAGGTCTCTCCCCTATCGTGTGCAACGAGATCGAGCGGAGCGGCGTCATCCCTCCCGAGTGTCGGTTCCTCAACCCCACGCTGCATATCTGTCCTGACTGGAACGACCTCCTGATTGACGACAGCGACCCCGAATACACCACTTGCAAATGCCTGAAGGACGTTCATGAATCCGCTTGAGATCGCCTACTCCGTCTGCAATTCCGACAACATCATAGAAGCAGATGGGATGACCAATCGGGAGCGGTTCCACTACATCTGCCGCATCTTCGACGTGGACAGCATCTCCCTCGCCAACACGTTCGACTACGATCTGGCGGTTGCGACCGAGGACCCGGAACTCATCTTCGCGGCGCTGCAACTCGCGCTTCTGCAGTGGCAGTTCGTCACCCAGCTTCACATGGGCGGTCACGTCTCCGACGAGACGCATGAGCAAGCCCTGCACTATCTCTACCTGACGCGCTCCAAGCTGAGGTGGGCCTTTTCCTTCCGTCGCTTCGGTAATGAAGTTCCGCCCTACCCGTTCGTCAACTAGGACAAATTATCCGTTGACTCCTTAGAGGCGAATCAGTATCCCTGATTCGTCAACAGAAAAGGAGCAACGCCATGGCGATCAAGCGAGCCGCCATCCAGACGCCGGAGCAGATCGACAGGGTAGTCGATCACATTCGCAACACGTCTACCACGCCTGAACGCGACGAGTTGATGTACCTCCTGTCGCACCTCGCCGGTCTTCGCGTAGGCGAAATCGCCAAGCTCTCCATCGACACTGCCTTCCTTGATGCCGAAGGACGTATCCCGCTGCGTAACGAAGATCGCACGGTGCGTGTGATGTCGAACGTCGCCAAGAAGGGGCGCGAGCGCACGGTGCCGATGCACCCGCGTGTCGCACAGGCTCTCCGACGCTTTATTGAACGCTATCCCGGTCTCAACCATGTGGCGTTCAGCCAGCGCAACCCTCGCCAAGTCCTTTCCGACAATGCGTTAACGGTTTGGTTCTTCCGTTTGTATAAGGCAGCGGGGATGCAGAACTGCTCCTCTCACTCCGGTAGGCGCTCCTTCGCGACCCGTTCGGCGCGGATGCTCGCCAACCACGGGCAATCGCTGAAGGACCTGCAAATGTTGCTCGGCCATGCCAAGCTTGAGACCACGGAAGCTTACCTCGAACCGACCGACACTACGAGGAACCTGATCGCGGCGCTTTGATTGACAGAACCCGTTACTCAACCTATCGCAAACCTATTACGTACAAGGAGATTCCCATGTCCAGCGAAGTGAAGATCGAAGAGGCTACCGGCGTCCTGTCAGGCAGGTACATCCCGTGGATCAAGGAAAAGTACCCGTTCGGCAAACTCACTCCCGCCCGCTGGGAGAACGACGACAAGACTGCCCTGACTGGCCCGAGCTTCCTCATCCCTCGTTCGGAAAATCCTCCTTCGGTGCTCGCGGGCGGACGCAAGCGGTACAAGCACTGCACCTTCGTCTCCCGCAAGGTGAGTGAGGATGGGGATATCCGCGTCTGGCTCCACCCGGACAGTCCTTCTCCGCAGGACCGTCCGCTCTCGACCATCGCCAAGACGGAAGCCGCTCCGCCCGCTGCAAAGGAAGAGAAGAAGCCTCGCAAGGCGCGCGCCGCGAAGACCGCTGCTCCCGCCCCTGCCAACTAAGACAAAGCCCCACTGGCTCCAACCAGTGGGGCTTTCTACGTCATCTCGTGACAGTCTCTATTGACTCGCAAGGCCTTATTGGTTAGTTAGACTAACCTTTCCCGTTAAGGCTTTCCATGACAACCATTGCCGCAAGAGCAGGCGTGCTGGTCGCTGACACTCAGATGACCTACGCCGACAGTCCTACCTCCGTTCCCAAGCTCAAGCTGTTCATTGCCGGTGATTACGCCGTGGGCGTTTGCGGTAGCTGCGACAAGATTCCAACAATCAGGCAATGGTTCGAGCAATTATATTGCACACCTGAGTCCATGCCCGAGCGGTTGTGGGAGGACTCCTACGATATTCTGGCCATGAATGCGGATGGCGGTATCTTCACGCTCTTTGGCGATACGCTACACGAGCTTCCCGTCAATTATTTCGCCTTGGGTTCTGGTAGGCTTGTAGCCATGGGCGCGATGGCTGCGGGGTCGAACGCCGTGGAGGCCGTCAAGATCGCCTGTAAATACGATGTCTATACAGGAGGCCCGGTGGAGTTCCTCACGGTGGAAGACATCCGTGCAGCTATCGCAAAGCGTAACGACTTCCAATGATCGATGCTTCACCGGCCCTCGCTGGGTTCCTTGCGGACTTCTTCGACGAGGGTGATATCAATGTCGAACTCTCGTCGGGCGAGACCGTCCCATGCACGTCGCACGAGCAGGTAATCAGCCTGTGCGCCGACGACGAAGACCCGTGGATCGATCTGGTTGACGGCAATGGCATGGCGTGTGGCCTCTTCCTGCCCGGTGATCCAGTCGTGGTGGACCCGGCTCCGTCCTTCGTCGTGGACGGAGGGATGATCTACATGCTCGACACGCCTCTTGCAGGGCAAGAGCAAGGCAAGCACATGCTGCCAGTGTCCACTATTGTCGAGGGTCCTGAACAGCCTGTAGCCTATCTCCCGAGTGATCTGGACATTTCCACGCCGGGATCGGAGCGGGACATCATCCTCTCCACCGGGCGCAACCGGCAGGAGTATCAGGGCAAGTGGAAGCCCATGAAGTCGGTCTTCGGACAATTCTCCGACCGGCTCCAACAGCACCAAGAGGGTAAGAAGGACGGTCCCTGCTTCCTTCAAGGCGAGTGTGCTGGCGGCACACGCAAAGCGGCGGCGATGATCGCCAACTACGTCATTGGCCTTGACCTAGATAGCGGCGAGCCGCTTGCGGACGTGATGGACGCCATCGTGGACGCCGGGCTTGAAGCTGTCATCTACACGACGCACTCGCACCTCAAGAACACTAGCCAGATCAAGCGTGACCACTTCCTCAAATGGTCAGGCGGTGAGGACCCTACCGAGGCTCTCTGTGCCGAGTACCTGCAACAGGTGAAGGGCACCATTCCCGCGATCACGGAAGGTCTCGTGATCGTCGAGGACGCTCACCACACCGAAGAGGGTGTAGTCATCCTCGTGCAGCACGCGCCGATGCCGAAGTTCCGCGCGGTATTCCCTCTCTCGGAGCCGTTCGTATTCGCTAAGCGTGGCGGCACGCAGCAGGACGCCATTGCCGA
Source organism: uncultured Saprospiraceae bacterium (assembly GCA_964537925.1). Taxonomy (GTDB): domain Bacteria; phylum Bacteroidota; class Bacteroidia; order Chitinophagales; family Saprospiraceae; genus SLDF01. The sequence goes on from CAZICV010000008.1 coordinate 93,611, forward strand.
GTGGAAGGAGCGTTACGCGGGGTTCGCTACGGCGCTGAACTTCTTCTTCGACGAAACCTGTGTCGATCCGGCGCGCCTGTTCTACCTCCCGCGCCACAAGAAGGGCGAGGCCTTCGGTTCGTGGTGGATCGCGGGAAGTCCGGTAAACCTCGACGATTACGACCGCATCAAGATCAAGCGTGGTAAGCGCGGCAAGCGAGCCGTGGTCCAGAACGCGTTCACCGAGTTTGCGGGTGATGCGGACGATGAGGACGACAAGAATCGTTACATCGTCGATGGCTTCAACCTTGTCGGATGGGCCAAGAAGAACGCCAAGCAGTTCGAGATCGAGAACTTCCTGACCGAGGTGTGTCCGGACATGCTCCGCGATCCTCGTGGCAGTGGTAAGTCAGGCATCCACACCGAGTGCCCTTTCGAGGCTGAGCATTCCTCGTTCGGCGGCGGCGGCTCCTATGTTGTCAATTCCTCGGGCAACTATGATGATGGTTTCGACGGCGGTTTCACCTTCCACTGCGTCCACAACGCCTGCGCGGGACGTGATCGCCTCGACTTCATCAAGGGCTGTATCGAGGAGGAATGGTTCTCGGTTAAGGACCTGCAAAAGAAGGATCACTACCTCGAACTCGAAGAGGAAGAGGAGGAAGAGGAAACTCGTCCCGCGCGGCAGGCCCACTCCCCTGACCCGAAAGGCAGTGATCCTGTCTATGAGGAACCTGCCGACGACACGCTCGACGAAGAGACGCGCGTCCTCAACTGGTTCAACAAGCAATACGCCGTTGTCGTCAACGGCAGCACTGTACGCATCCTCTCAGAGCCGCATGTAGGCAGCGACGATGTGACCTTCCTGACGCAGAGCGACGTGGCGCTGCTTGAGAAGAACCGCATCATCTTCGTCCCCACCAAAAACGGAAAGACCGAACGCTTGGAAGCTTTCAAACAGTGGCTCGAATCCGAAACGCGGCGCACCTACCGTGGCGTCGTCTTCGCGCCGGGGCAGGATACTGGAGACCTCATCTACAACCTGTTCCGTGGCTTCCCGATCCAGCCTCTCAAGGGGGATTGGTCGCTGCTACGCAACCACATCTATGAGAACATCTGCGAGAGTGATGACGACCTCTTCGACTGGTTCATGTCGTGGATGGCGCAGCTTATCCAGCAGCCGGATCGCAAGCCCGGCTCGACGCTGGTAATCACTGGCGAGAAAGGCACCGGCAAGTCCACTACCTTCGACTTCCTCGGTGAGCTTCTCGGCAAGCACGCGATTACCGTCAGCCAGCGCAAACAGATCACCGGCAACTTCAACGCCCACTTCGCCACCGCGCTTCTCATGGTTTGCGAGGAAGCGTTTTGGGCGGCCGATCCTCAGGCTGAAGGCGCGCTCAAGGATACGATCACCAACTCGACTATGATGATCGAGAAGAAGGGCTACGACCCGATCAAGTCCAAGAACTACACGCGCTTGGTGCTCATCTCCAACAACGAATGGGTGGTTCCCGCCACCCTCAAGGATGAGCGCCGCTTCGGCGTGTTCCGGTGCTCGGACAAGCGTCGAGGCGATATTGAGTTCTTCGACAAGCTCCGTCACCAGATGAAGCACGAAGGCGGTCTTGAAGCCATGATGTATGAGCTTCTCCACTACCAGCCCAAAACAGGCAGCTTCGGTTGTCTCTTCCTGCCGCCTCAGACGAAGTACCTTCAGCAGCAGCAGGTCGAAAGCCTCTCGGGTGTGGACAAGTTCATGCTCGATCTGCTGCGCACCGGGACATACGAGTCCACCAACGAGAACTTCGACCCCATCGAACTCAACGAGGCGAAGGAGACGACTATCTACGCGGTCAACCTGCGCCAGTGCGTTGAAGATTTCGTGCGGATGCGTTTCGCAAGCGACAAGGCCAAGACCAGTTACGATGACATTGCTGTTGCGGCATTGGGCTGGTTCGGCGCGGAGGAATACATGCTCGCCGTCGAAGGACAGACCAACAAGAAGCGCACCTTCCGCTTCCCGCCGCTCGCTGAGGCGCGCGCCTTGCTCAAGGAGCGCAAGGGTCTCGATATCGAGATAATGGCCACGGAGGACGCCCACACTCGCAGGAGTCGGTGAGGTAGTTTCAATGACTCTGGAGTCTTGACAGGTTAGTGCGAATCGACCTATTCTCCGTCCGGATAGAAGCCCTCTGGACTTCGACGTGAAGGAGAGTTGCATTGTGGTCCGATGAGTTCTGGCTAGGACAAGCCGCTAATTACTCCACCCAATCGAAGGACCCGAGCACGAAAGTCGGTTGTGTTATCGTTCGTCCGAACCGGACCCTTGCCTCCGCTGGTGTGAATGGTTTTCCGAGGAAGATCGCTGATACTGAGGAGCGTCTTCACAACCGCGAGGTCAAGTATCGCATCGTGATACATGCTGAGATGAACGCGCTTCATTCGGCACTGGAAGACCTGACTGGCTCGACGCTCTATTGCACCTTCGCGCCCTGCGCCGCCTGCGCGCCTCATATCATTCAGCGCGGGATCACTCGCGTCGTCTTTCCCGCCAATCATGAGAACGACCGCTGGATAGAGAACCAGCAGCACTCAATCGAGCTATTCCGAGAGGCGGGCGTCGCAGTCGTCCCTGTGGTTCTGCAATGACGATCTACACGACCTCAGCACTTTACACGCCGAAGCTTCTTGCGAAGCACCGCTCCAAGGTATTCCTCTTTGGCGACAACCTCTTGGGAGTAGGCAAGGGCGGACAGGCAGTGGTCCGAGAGATGGAGAATGCTTGCGGTATCCCGACCAAGAAGGCTCCTCGCAATGACCGTGACGCCTTCTTCTACGATGACGATCTCCCCTCTTTTATCGGTGAGGTAGTCGCGTGTCTGGAGTGGGTGAAGACTTTGGCTAAGCACCGTGACATTGTTGTTCCTGTTACGTCATTGGGGCAAATCTCCCTCGGGCTTGGACTGGCAAACCTACCGAAGCACGCTCCGTTCACCTATGAACTGATCTGCGCCTACATCCATGCGCTTGCCCGCGAGCATGGAGGTTTCCAGACCTTGTGAAGCGCATCGTCACCCCAGCGCTGCTTGTCGCCCTCAAGCACTTCGATGACCGTGAACTGACGATCACGGAACTTCGAATTGTTCTGAGTGTCTCGCAGATCATCCAGAACAGGATACTTGCTGGGCTTAAGCTGACTAAGGACGATGGTGCCACCCTTCGCGAGATCGCCGTAATGGCAGGCCTCGGGACATTCGAAATCCAGTATCGCCTACCTCCATTGATCGAACTTCGATACATTTCGGAGATCGTTCTCACGTTCGGGCCTCAATCCGTTTACAGGCTCGGTGCTGTTGGCGGTTCGATGTTGAGGGGTGTTCGTAGCGCTATTCGTAAAGCGCTTCCGGATGACTACATTCCATCCACTACTGACATTTAACGGGTTGACTATTTAAGCACAAATCGTTAATATAGGACCCTTCCAAAACAAGAGAAGTCAGAGCCTTCATCTGTGCTCGTCCTGATCCCTATCCTCGCCAATCTTATCGCCGTAATCACGGGTTTTCACGCCGTAGGAGATGGGCGTACTTGGAACTTCACCTGTAAGGATATCTTGCGAGGAGACCTCCTCGCAAAGGTGTATGTCTGGATCGTCCTGTCCACGGCGTTCTCCCTTGTCCACATGGTAGGCCTGCTGACAGCTAGCACGTCAATCGTAGGTACGGAGAGCTTTCAACCGGCTTGGCTGTTCCTGCACACCCTTATCGGCGTGCTGTTCGCAACGGCGCACCTCTTCGTCGATGCGGTCTTCCGAGATCGCATCCTTGCAAACAGGTTCTTTGGTTACGCCTTGTGAATTGGTTCTCTACCAACGCCAGCGTCCTGTGGAATGCCACGGGTGGCGCGCTACTGGTCCTCTTCCTCTCCATTGTGAACCAGCAGCGTCGGTCGTGGAAGTCGCTGACCATCGGCTGCATCTTTGGCGCAGGTGGTGCCAGCTTCGTTGGCTACAACTTCGCGGACAAGTGGTGGGTCTATCCGGCGTGCGGCGTCGCGGCGATCATGACCGAGAACATCTGCCTCGCGTTCCTGAACCTGTCCGCTCGCTTCCGTGATGATCCGGTCAACATCGTGACCCATTTCATCAAGCTCTTCATCCCCACGTTCGGCAAGCCTATCGGGAACTCCGATTACAAGGACAGTGGGACGGTCACGGCTCCGTCAAATGCCGCTCCTGACGCCCCTCGCAACGAAGGATAGAACTATGCACCAACCGATCAAGGATGACATCGAAGGCGTGGGCGGTCTCAAGTCAGACGGCGGAACCACCTTCGTCGAAGGCTGGGGCGGAAACTGACAACAGCTTATACACCCTAAGAAAGCTACGCCCTCGGGACCACGGTTCCGAGGGTTTTTCGTTGACAAATTGTCCCATTCCATTAAGGCGATAGGATAATTTGCATGGAGCCGTTGAGTGAATGATTCTTCCCCGCCAGTAGCGTCATGTGATGACGTGAAGCGTTTCGTCGCGACAAGCGGGATGACAAAGGTGGAGATGGAACGTCTCCTAGGATCGCCCGGACAGAGTAAGGGCAAGAACCTGCGGCGGTGGGAGCTTTATGGCGCTCCGGCGATTGCCTCGATCCTACTCGCCTATATCGCTCGCTATGGCTGGGACGTGGCCCGCAAGATCGCAGATGAAGGCGTCATCGACTTGAGTGAACAGGCCTGAGCATTCGCGGGCGTGGCGGAATCGGAAGACGCTACGGACTTAAAATTCGTCGGGCTTTGCCCATGAGGGTTCAAGTCCCTCCGCCCGCACCATCACCGCATAAGTGATGATTTCTGAACGATCTGGTCGGCTTCCTCGCGCTGGCGAGTGATGCGCTCGTACACCTCATCCATGGAGATGGGACGAAACCCGGTATGCTCGACGCTGACACACAGGTATCTCGGGTCTATGATCTCGATAGGAGGTACAGGGTCCCCGCGCCGAGAAGTTCTCGCCCATAGTTCAAAAGCAGGGTTCCGCTTCATGACCCTGTTCGAATGCAGATGGCCGTGGACGTTCGCCAGCCAGCGCTCCTTCACGCTCTCCGGGTGGAGCGGGATGTGCGACATGATGAGGTCGTCCATGACCTTGTAGGCCGTGATCTCCTCGAAGTACGGCCGATAGTCTTCGTTCCAGCGCCGCGTGAAGATGTCATGGTTGCCCATGCGAAGACGCTTGCGTCCATTCAGCCTTCCCAGCGTCGCACGCTGAGAGCGTCCAATGATGACATCGCCAAGGACCTCGACCTTATCCTTGGGACCAATGACCGTATTCCAGCGCTCGATCAGCGCCTCATCCATCGCCGCGACGCGCTCCGCTGCCTCTTCGGGAGACATAAGGCGTTCCGGATCAGCCCTCCCCCACTCGGGACGCAGAGGTGTCCCGTCCGCTCGCACGAACTGGATCATCCCACGATGACCGAAGTGGGTATCAGCGATGACGAAGCGTTCGCTCAAAGCGCAGCAGCCGCCGAGATGGAAGCGGCGATCTCGATCTTGGCCGCAAGGTCGTCGAACTCACGGATCACGTTACGGGCAGTGTGTCCTTCCGGCATACCGTGGCGACCGATAGCGATTTCGAGGAAGCTGGTCCAATCCTGACCGTGATTGGCGCTGTAGGCTTCTTCGAGCGCAGGAAGCTCGTCACCGAACAGTTGCATCAGGATCAGATACAGGCGGCGCGAGGGACCGTAGAAGCGGTGGTTGGGGTCTTCGTAGATCGGCATCAGCTTTCCTTGGACGGGAGGGAGTTGAAGAAGGCGTCCGCCTCTTCACCATATTCGGCAAGCAGGGCGCGGACCTGTTCTTCGGTGATGAGATAATCGATCTCAGATTCGCACTTCGGACAAAAACCTATGTCCGTAGGCATCGGGCGAGTAGGATGTTCGACCAATTGATCCACCCGCCCGATGTCCCCGCACTGACCACAGTCGAAGTAGATCGGCACTGAGGCTTCCTTCGATATGAAATATGATACCGTATGAGGTCCATAATGGACCGTTCGGCGTGTGATGAAGTTAGGACGCGTCATACGACAGGTCCCTTCATCGGCATCGGCGGCACGAGTCCCTTGGGGAAGTAGGGATCGAACTTGCGAGGGAGTTTGGACGTGATGAGCGTCGCGCTTGGCAGAGCAACAGCGTCATTAGAAAAGAGGCTGGTGGTGACAGTCGCCGTCATCATCCCCTCGACACGAACTGCTCCGGCTCCGCCGCATCGCGAGCAATACGTGCTGTCCTGCCCTTCGCCCGTCCCATCACAAGCGCGGCAGTTAAACTCGTAGGGGAAGAGAGGGCTTTCGTGGACTGGTATATCACAGAAGGCAGCGGCGTGGCTTTTCGGAAGGATCGCTTCGCCTTGACTCATAAGCGCCTTCGTCAGGCCCGCACCGCCAATGAGCGTCCCGCCTGAATGTGTTGGGAACCTGCCGGGGGAAGTCCCGCCCAACGTCTCCTTAAGCTTGGCAAGGGACTGCTTGAGCGCTTCTGCCACGAAACTGTCAGAGGACTTGTCAGCCAGCATCAGGTATCACGTTCCACGGAGCAACTGGCGCGGGCTCGATCCACGACGCTACCGGGACCCACACGTCGCCCATTTGACGGATGCGGAGGGTCCCACCGTTGAGGACCGCTTCTCGCTCATGCGGTTCCAGTTCAAGCTCCATCGTCCGATAGAGCACACCCTCGATCACCTCTTGCTTGACGTAGATGTCGTGGCAGTTGGGTGTGCCGGGCGGGCAGCGCAGAACGAGGTTAGCTCCTTCAATGGCAAGCGGTCGCGTCATGTTATCACCTGTGTCCGTAGGAATGCATCTTGGCGAGGAACGCGTTGATCTTGGCGCAGCCTGCGCGAACGGCTTCCTCCGTGGTCCCAGCCACGATATTGAACGAGGGCGTCTCTGCGCGGGCGGCAACGACCTTTCCTAGAGAGCCGTCTTCCTTCCACTCAGGACCGACAAGGAAAAGGCCGTAGATATCCAACTCCGGTATGAAATTAACCGATTTGGTTCTTTTCGTTTCCATTAGCCACGGCACCCTGAATCGACTCTATGATAGTTTGCCTGACTTATTGCGCCAGAGATGTCAACCGAAAATGGTCCGCGTTATGGTCCTCATGGTCCGCAAAAGACCGATGGTCCGCACTTGGCCCGCTCCGAAGGAGACTTGATGTTCGAAAAAATGGCGGTTATACGTGCGTACATTGAAGGCGCAGCACGAAAGTTAGTTTAACTAACCCTTCACACGGGTGGGGTCGCAGGTTCAATCCCTGCCGCGCCCACCACTGCTT
>CAZICV010000009.1:0-36638 GCA_964537925.1 uncultured Saprospiraceae bacterium
AGTAATCGACGGATCGATCATAGTGAATACAGGGGGCTGTCCGAATGGACAGCCCCTTTTTTATTGCTACTATTATGCTAAAAAAAGATGAAGGGATACTCCCGCAAAATGAGCGATTGTCTATATTTGTATCAGGAAATAGGGTCACAACTCTATCTCTCTGCAACTAACTCAAGGTCAACAACTTAGGAAAATTATAAGCCCAATGGGCGATTTGTGTGCTGTTTGGCGCATTTTGGTACGCTTTTTGGTGTATCATCTGTGCTAAAGTATTTAATCAAGCAACCTATCGACTAACAAATACATATCTCATGAAAAAGACGAACGACCAAGTGGCTGGGTCTCTCAGCCAATTTGGAGTCCACAGGATGTTCAGGATGCTGACCATGGCATTACTGGGCATTTTGTTGTTGGTGAGTCCGGGAGAAACACAGGCACAATGTGTGGCTCCGGATATCAACCAGGATTGTGACTCCGTCACAGACGATCTGGCCGCCTATACGGGCGGGGGTCTGACGACGAGTCCGGGTGCGGGGCAGCTATGTTCCGATTCCTGGGCTATCTTCGGCATGTCCGAGGGGAGTGTAGACTTTGGCGGCTCCGGTACATCCGGGGACTTCGCCAGGGGCACGACCAACGGAGGTGTCACCACTGGAGGCCTTTACTCCCTGAACAGGCCGGGTGGTGATCATGCTATCTGGATACAGCCGGGAGGCTCCGACTTTGACGGAGGAGCTGCGCGCATGGTATTCCGCTCGCAGAACAACTCGGGCGCAACTATGAACGGTGTTTTTGTATCGTTCGAGTACCTGTATCTGAATAATGACACCAGGGCGAGTAACATCGGGTTGAGCTATTCAACCGACGGTGTAAACTTTACCGCGATCCCTTGCGGTGGCTTGGTTACTCCCGAAGCAGCGGATGCGCTCGGGATACAATCAGTTGCCGTAGGTGTATCTCTGGGTGATGTCGTGCTTGATGAAGGCGACTATCTCTACCTGCAATGGACACATACCAGTTCAGGTACGGGCGCCCGTGATGAATTCGGTTGGGACAATATTACTGTCTCGGCCATTGATGCTACCTGTTGTGCCCAGGTTAGCGCTTCTTGCGGATGTAATCCGGATCCCGGTGTGATTTCCCCGGCTGATCCGGTTCAGCTTTGTATAGGTGAGGCTTCGCCGGGTCTGGAACTCACGGCGGCAAATACTGAAGTATGCTATACGAATGTATGGATCGTTACAAAGGATGAAACTGCAAACGGCGGCGATGCAGCTGTTTTGGTTTATACAGAAGAGAATTCAGGCGCCAGCTTCTCATATACTTTCGGAGAAGCAGGTACCTATTGTATACATTCACTCAACTACCTGGGTACGTACCAGGATCTGGCCGATATCATTGAGGCCAACAGCTTTGACAATGTGGGCCAATTGCTCAACTACCTCGCTGCCGAGGAAGCATGTTTCCTGATGACGGAACAATGCGTACCGGTGACGGTAGGTGTTGAGGTGACGGGCCAGGTGATGGATGCCGGATGTGCCGACGATAATGGCGCGATCGTTCTGACAGTTGTTGGAAACGCACCTTTCACATTTGCGTGGAGCGGAGCAGTAAGCGACCCCGCTCAGCAAAACCAAATGGATCTCGCACCGGGTGATTACACGGTGACTGTTACAGATGACAATGGCTGTACTGCTGTTGAGACGTTCACTGTAGCCGAGGGTGACTCTGATATGGGCGCCCCGGTTATCGTTGTTTGTCCTCCGGCAGCTACGATTCACTGCGACGGTAGCACAGATCCTGCCGACACAAACGGCGATCTCCTCGAAGCAATGGATGACTGTACGCCGGTCGGCGACCTGCAGATATCTTTCACTGACAGCTTTACCCCGGGCGGATGTAACATCCCGGGCGGAAGCGGTACGATCACACGTACCTGGATAGTGGGGGACCTTGCGGGCAATACAGCTACCTGCGCACAGGCGATCAATGTATCGGATCTTTCTGCACCGGTGATTACCTGCAACGATGTGACTGTCCAATTGGACGGCGACGGTGTAGCTGCGGTAACACCTGCTGATCATATATCAGCGACGGATGATTGCGGCGGTACACTTTTCTTCAACCCGCCGCTCAATGTACCGATCAACTTCGACTGTAATACAGTCGGCCCGAACGGTATCCTGGTCATCGTCCGCGACAACTGTAACAATACAGCTCAATGCAACTGGACAGTGACCGTAGAGGATGCGACAGCTCCTTCTCTGGATTGTCCTGCAGATGCAACAGTGGAGTGCGGAGACGATCGTTCTCCTGCCGAGCTGGGTGAGCCGGTTGTGACTGAAAACTGTCCAAGTGGCTTTGAGCTGACCTATAGCGACAGCCCGCTGACCGGTAGCTGCGGTACGATCACAAGAACCTTCACAGCTACGGATGAGACCGGTAATGTAGGTACTTGCGTACAGACTATCGTGGTCGAGGACGAAGAGCTGCCGGAGCTCACCTGCAACGATATAACTGTTGCACTGGATGAGAACGGCCAGGCTACAGGATCAATCGAGAACTACGTGAGTGTGACAGACAATTGTGACGGTGTCACTCTTGAGCCGGCTGGTCTTTCATATGATTGTAGTGATGTAGGTACACCGCAGACCATCAGCGTAACGGCTACAGATGGTTGTGGTAATACAGCTACATGCGAATTTACTGTTACAGTAGTGCCGGATGCTGCGCCCTCTATCCTGTGCGCAGGCGATGGACCGCCATCCAGCCCTTCAGGCAATTCGGTAGCTGTAGTATACAGCACTACTGAGCTGTGGTCGCCAAGCGGCAACCAGGCTGTTGCCGCTACACTCAATGCTTCTGTCGGTGCGGGCAACTGGGATGCATTTGATTACAATACCGTAGATCCTGCCACGATATTCGACGGCAGATACGGTTATATATACCTCGAAGGAGGCGACAATACTGCCAATGAGTTTGCTGCTTTCATCGCTGCCAATGGTGCGGCAATGGAAGCATGGGTAAACCAGGGCGGTCACCTCTTCCTGAATTCGGCGCCTAACGAAGGCGGTGATATTGATCTTGGATTCGGTGGCTTTGAGCTGCTCTTCAATATCGGTGTTACAGCCAATCTCCAGGGTATCGTACAGGCACCGGGTCACCCGATCTTCAACGGACCTCTGACACCGGCCAGCGGTAACTTCACCGGGGGTTATTTCGCGCATGCGATCCTGGTACCTCCGGGTATGGGTGCTACTACGCTGATCATCGGCGAGAACGACGGCGATATCCTGGTTGAATATCCCTATGGTGCAGGTATAGTGATGTTCGGTGGTATGACTACGCCGAACTTCCACGGTCCTAGTCCGAATGCTACCAACTGGCTGGCAAACCTGCACGGCTACCTTGAGCAGCCGTCGCTAGGTGATAACAGTATCACATTGAGCACTGACCCAGGCTTATGTTATTATACTGTAGTGGGTACAGAACTTGATCCTACAGTTACTTATAACTGTGAACTGGAATCAGTAACACACGACTATGGTGATGCACCTTTGAATACTACTCTTGACGGTGCAATATTCTCCCTGGGTACGACTACAGTGATCTGGACTGCAGTGGATGAGTTTGGAAACTCAAGCACTTGTGCAATCGAAATCACTGTTGAGGATACTGAGCTGCCGGTATTTGCTTCCTGCGGTGATCTTACGATCTACTACAGCGACCTGCCGGAACCGACTTGCAGTGTGAGCTCAGGCGCAGCTAATGGTTATATAGTTGAACAATTCAGCGTTACAGATAACTGTGCTGACGGTGAGGTAGATGTAGTGGTGAGCAGCCTGGTTGTAACCAGCTTCCTTTGTGATGAACAGCCCACAGATCCGAACCTGACAGCGAATGTTGTCGTGACGGCTACGGATGATAACGGTAATACAGCTACATGTGCTTTCGAACTTACGGCTATCTACGATTATGAACTGGAAGTGGTTTACTGCCAGGATATAACCGTATCACTGGACGGTGACGGAACTGCAACAGTTGAGCCGGGTGACGTATTCGAGGCGATCGACGAGGGGGCTTGTAACCTGTTTGTCAATTATACACCGTTCTCTTATACTTTCGACTGTTCTAATGCAGGTCCGAACACTGTGACGTTCACGGCAACTACTTGTGCAGGTGCTACTGCCGAGTGTGAGGCAACAGTGACGGTACAGGACGCAGAGGCTCCTGTGTTTACGGATTGCGGTGACAGGGAGATCTTCTATTCCGATATCGATCCGGCTACTTGTAATATAGGTAGCGGCGGAGCCAATGCTTATATCGTCACGCTGTTCGAAGCGACGGATGATTGCGGAGAGGCTGATCTTACCGTTGCGGCTATCTCGATCTTTGACTTCATCTGCGATGAGCCTATCGGAGATGCGATGTTCAACGTGACTGTAAGAGCTACGGATGAATCCGGAAACTCCAGCGACTGTAACTTTGTACTGACGGCTATTTATGACTTTGAGCCGGAAGTTGTTTATTGTAACAACATTTCTGTTAACCTGGGCACTGATGGTGAAATCACGGTTGACAGAAGCGAGATATTCGAGGCAGCTCATATCGGTCCTTGTGGGTTTGGTATTAGTTATGATGTTTCTACCCTGACATTCACATGTGAGGATCTGGGTGAAACGGAAGTGACTATCACAGCTACACAAGAATGTACTGATCCTGAGTATGCTACCGCTGTTTGTGTAGCTACTGTAACAGTAGTAGGTCCTACTGCTCCGGCAGTAAGCTCTACAACGGTTTCTCCGACTTGTCCTGCTGAAGCTGATGGCTACACTGCCAACGGTTCATTCACGGTGACGGTTACGGATAACCCGGAATGTGCAGGTACATATACGATCAATGCTACTCCTGTAGCAGGTAGCGGCCCTGGAGGTTCTACGCCTCCTCCGACTACTACTGTGACTTATATCGGCTTCCCGCAGGGTGCATTCCTGTTTGCCAATGCAGGTGCAGGTCAGTATACACTGACTGTAACACAGACCGGAGATTGTGATTTCTGTGACGGCAACGTCCAGGTGTTCACGGTGACGGTAGCTGACGGTGAGGATACAGAAGCTCCTGTAGTGAGCTGTCCTGCTGCAGTTACTATAGAATGTTCTGAGGAGTTTGATCTCGAAGAAGAGTTCGAATCTCTGGCAGCTTCTATTACTGTATCGGACAACTGTGAAATAGTCGATACAACTATCGGCGATATCAGCTTCGTACCGGTCGGTTGCGGTGAGGGTACAGGTACCTACACTGCACTGGTAACGGTGACGGATATCGGTGGTAATACAGATGCTTGCGAGCTGACACTGGAAGTGTCCGACAACACAGCTCCTACGCTGGTTTGTACGGATGTAACACTTTCTCTGGATGCAGATGGTCAGGCCAGCCTGATCCTGGGTGACTATGTAGAGGCTTCGGATATGTGCAGCGAGCCGCTGTCTTACGAGCCTGCTATAGATACTGAATATACTTACGAGTGTACAGATATAGGCGAGACTTCTATCGCGGTAGAAGTGACGGATGCTTGTGGTAACATCGCTTCTTGCGAGATCAACGTTACGATAGTAGACGATATGCCTCCTTCTTACAGCTGTCCTGCTGATATCACGATTGAATGTGGTGTAGATCCTGATCCTGCTGTGACAGGTGAGCCTACAGATATCGTGGATAACTGCCCGGGCAGCCTGGAGATTTCTTACGAAGACACCTTCGACAATATCTGCTGCGCTGCAGGAGAGATCGTTCGTACGTGGACTGTAGTCGATGCAGGTGGAACAATTTCTACTTGTGCCCAGGCTATATCCGTAGTAGATACGGTAGCTCCGGTATTCGCTTGCGTGGCGGCGATCACGGTAGAGATCGATGAGACTGGTGTTGCTTTTGTCTCCTCGGAAGAAGTGATCGATGGCGACTTCCCGACAGATGAGTGCTGTACGGAAGATGTCTTTGTATTCCTTTCTCAGGATGCTTTCACTTGTTCTTACATAGGTGAAAACGAACTTACTGTACTCGCAGTAGATGCTTGCGGCAATGAGTCTTCATGCATCGTAAACGTAACAGTAGTTGATAGCTCCGTTCCGACCATCGAGTGCGCTCCGGACGTAACGGTAGATTGTACATATGAGAGCCTGACAGCCAATGGCTTTACAGGTGCTTTCGAAGTTGGTAACTGGACTGAAGAGATCATAGGCAATGGTAGTGTCAATACAGACAATGCACCTGAGTCTATCGTACTCGTCGGCTCTGACGATCAGGGTGGTGTAGGTCCTTTTGAGACCAACTTCTGTATCACTGTTCCGGTTGACGGATCAATCATCTTCAACTGGACATACAATACAAATGATGTAGATGGTCCGCTGTTCGATCCTTTCGGTTACTCGATCGACGGTTCATTCACTGAGCTGACGGATCCTTCAGGTCTGGTGATCCAGGGCGGTGTAGAAGTGCTTACTGTTGTAGCCGGACAAGAGTTCTGCTTCAGCCAGCGCTCTACGGATGGTATCCTGGGTAGCAGCACTACACTGGCATTCAGCTTTATCTTCTCTGACACGGGTATTCCTACGGCTGTAGCCAACTGTCCGGTTGAGTTCTCATTCGAAGATGAGTTCACACCGACTTGCGGTAATGCCGGTGTGATCACGCGTACATGGACGGTAGTTTCGGCTGGTGGTAACTCTGCTACTTGTGAGCAGACGATCACAGTCATAGATGAGACTGCTCCGACGATCGTTTGTCCTACGGCTCTGACGTTGTCTCTGGATGCTGATGGCGAGCTGTCATTGGATCTGGCTGACTATGTAACAGTATCTGATGACTGCAGCGATGTGACGCTTGATCCGATCAACGTTACTTATGGTTGTGACGATATAGGTCAGGAGACTGTATTCGTAACTGCTACGGATGATTGTGGTAATTCTGCTGCATGTTCTTTCGTGGTAGTTGTTACGGACAACCTGGCTCCGGTAATCGAATGTGTAGGTACTACACCTCCGATAAGCCCGTCGGGCAATACAATAGCCGTTGTATACAGTACTACGGAGCTGTGGTCTCCAAGTGGCAACCAGTCCATTGAGCAGACATTGAATGCTGCTTTTGGCGCTGGCAACTGGGATGCTTTTGACTACAACACGGTTGATGCTTCTACGCTGTTTGACGGAAGGTATGCATATATCTACCTGGAAGGTGGTGATGATCTCGCTGAGGAGTTTGCAGCGTTTATCGCAGATAATGGCACGACTATGGAAGCATGGGTGAACGATGGTGGTCACCTGTTCCTGAATGCTGCACCAAACGAAGGTGGAGACATTGATCTCGGTTTCGGTGGGGTGACATTGCTGTACAACATCGGTGTTACAGGTAACAACCAGGGTCTTGTACAAGTACCGGGTCACCCGATCTTCAACGGTCCTCTGACACCGGCCAATGGCAATTTCACCGGCGGCTATTTTGCGCATGCGATCCTGGTACCTCCGGGTATGGGCGCTACTACGCTGATCATAGGTGAAAACGACGGTGATATACTGGTAGAGTATCCTTACGGTTCGGGTATAGTGATGTTTGGCGGTATGACTACGCCGAACTTCCATAGCCCGTCTCCGAATGTGTACAACTGGTTGTCTAACCTGCACACATACATGGAGCAGCCGCTGCCAAGCACAATCACGGTCAGCACTGATCCGGGTGTATGTGATCATACTGCGACAGGAGGTGAATTTGATCCTACTGTGAGCGATAACTGCGGTGTGGAGTATGTGTCACATGACTATGTACCTGCACCTGATACTACTACGCTGGATGGCGCTGTGTTCCCGATCGGAACAACAGTTGTTGTCTGGACTGCTGTAGACGTAAATGGTAATTCAAGCACATGCGTAGTTGAGATTACAGTGGAAGACACTGAGGCGCCGGTGTTCGCGGGTTGCGAAGATGTAACTTTCGAACTTTCCGCAGCTGAAACTTGTGACCCGGATGAACTGGTTGCAGGTGTGATTGAACTGCTGAGTGCAACTGATAACTGTTCTGAAGGTGTCGACATATCTCTCGAGACTATGGAGATCCTTTCAACGCCTTGTGATGGTCCGGAAGTCGGATTGCTGATTGTCGCGCTGACTTATGAAGCAGTGGACGAGTATGGCAATGTAGGCATCTGCGAACTGCAGGCTACAGTTGTAAATGATATAGCGCCTGTAATCGAGTCTTGCCAGCCGATCACGGTTGAGCTGGATGAGAACGGCGAAGCTATAGTTGACGTATCTGAGGTGGTAGAGGCAAGCTTCTCTCATCCTTGCGACTTCCCGATCACTTTCAATCCGGATGTACTGACACTCGGTTGTGATGATATCGGAGCAGACCTTACAATCGAGATCGAAGCCAGCGCTTGCGGTGGTCCGGTTGATGTCTGTCAACTTGTAGTGACAGTAGTAAATAATGTACCGACGACAATCACTTGTCCGGCTGACGTGACAGTCAACTGTAACGCGAGCGTAGATCCGGCTGTGAATCCTGCAGTAGGCTATCCGACAGTATCAGGTAACTGTGCTGATCCGGTGAATCCGCAGTTCACATATACGGACAACATCGTAGCCGGTGCTTGTGTAGGTACGGGTGTAATCACACGTACATGGACTTATGTAGACCCGATCTACGGTACATTGACTTGTACGCAGACTATCACAGTAGCGCCTACGGCGCCTCTGTCAGCGATCTGCCGCAACGTGACCGTGGATCTTGATGCAAACGGTGAGGCTACACTGACTGCGCCGCAAGTAAACAATGGCAGCACAGGTGGTTGCGGTACCCTGACATTCTCAATCAACAGGACTTCTTTCAGCTGTGCTGACATCGGCACACAGAATGTGATCCTGACTGTAACGGATGCTTGTGGTAACTCGGCTACTTGTTCGGCAGTGATTACTGTTCGCGATGCTATGCCTCCTGTACTTACATGTCCTGGTGATATGGTATTCAACCTGTTGCCGGGTGAGTGCGAGATACGCGTTAACTACGATATCATCGCTACTGACAATTGTACATCAGAGGAATTCCGTTTCTCACAGACGAACTTCACGACGTCTATCCCTGACGCCCTGGCTTGCTTTGGATCAGCATCCAATGCGAACCTGCGTCTGTACGATCTGCCAGGTCTCGGTGTGAACGGTCCGGCAGAGATCGAGCGTATCGGTTTCGGTGTATTCAGCCTCCCGGGTCTCCTGGGTAACACGCTGAACCCTGTACGTCTGCGTACATATGCGTATACCGGCCCGATGCCTGGTCCTGCAAGCATACCTCCTGCACAGCTGTCGCTGATCGCAGAGGAGTTTGTAGCGATCCCTGCGAGTGGTGCGATCTACCGCAACGTAGCGCTGGCTACGCCGATGGTGATCCCAGCGGGTACACGCCTGATGGTGGAAGTATTTGCGAACAACAACGGTTTCATGATCGGTAATACGTACGATCCTGAGACAGTACCGGGCTACTTCTACAATGACAACACAGGTGGTGCATGTAACTATACAGGCGCGCCTAACATAGTGACTTTTATTGCAGCGGGCTTCGGCTTCCTGTTCCCGATCATCGATATCTACGGTCTGGTAGACCTGGATCCAGTGATCACACAAGTAGACGGAACAGGTCTGACAAGCGGCGACTTCTTCCCGCGGGGTACGACACAACAGTGTTTCATCGCTGAGGATGCAAGAGGTAATACAAGCAGCTGCTGCTTCAATGTAACAGTGAACGAGTTCCCGAACCCGAGAACTTCCCTGGTATGCAATGACCATGTGAATATCTCTATCGCACCTTATCCTGCTTGTGATGCAACGGTAGGTGCAGATATGATCCTCGAAGGTGGTCCTTACGGATGTTATGATGACTATATCGTCGAAATCCGCCAGAATGGTGTGCTCCTGAGCCCGCCGAACGTGGTGAATGAAACCCATGTAGGTCAGACATTCGAAGTGACAGTGATTGATCCTGAAACAGGCAATCGTTGCTGGGGAACTCTTCTGGTAGAGGACAAGATCGCACCAGTCCTTACTTGTGAGGACGCAGTACTTGACTGTAACCAGAGCACTGATCCGATAGCGGGTCCGATCGTATACGAAAATGTATATGTATACAGAAGCGGTACGCCGAACCTTGCGATCGTGAGCGGAGCGCCTGCACAGGTAGTAACTGTACCGGTAGGAGCGCCTGCGGGCAAACTGATCACGGACGTAAACCTGGCGGTGAACGTAACACACACATGGGTAGCAGATATCCAGGTGATCGTACGTAACCCTGCGGGCGCACAGGCGACAGCTTTTGCTGGTCAGTGCCCTGCACAGAACGGTATCAACTATATCGTAGACGACCAGGGAGCAGCATTCAACTGCGCTCAGCGTAACGACGGTATCCGCATGAGATCTACGGCAGGACCTACAGCTATGGCAGCTCTGAACGGAACTGCAGCTGCGGGTAACTGGCAGGTGAGCATAGTGGACAATGTAGGTGGCGATGACGGTACATGGCATTCCTATACACTGGAGGTAGGGTACGAAGGCACGACGAGCCCGTACCGCCCAGGCGTGGAAGACTGTCTGCCGACACAGTGCACATACACGGACAATGTAAACCGTACGGAATGTGCGGGAGACTACTGGTCAGTGATCGAGCGTACATGGACGTGTACGGATTCATACGGCAACGCAAGTACTTGTGTACAGACGTTGTATATAAACAGAGTAGAGCTGGAGGATATCTGTTCAAACCTGCGCAACTATGACGGCATGGATCTCCCTGCATTCAACTGCGACGGTAACTGGGCAAGAGATGCCAACGGTAACCCTGCACCGAGCGTAACGGGAGCACCGGGCAGCCAGGCATGTAACATCCAGTGTGTATACAATGACCTGAACATACCTCTGTGCGGAGAAGGCAGCTCAGCGCGCAAGATCCTTCGTAGATGGACTTGCCTTGACTGGTGCCGTCCGACGGGTCAGGTAGCGGAGTGCAACCAGGTCATCAAAGTGATGGATACACTTGCACCAGCACTGACAGTAGTAGCGCCTACGCTGGTAGAGCGTCAGTGGAACTGCGACTATGATGTAAGATTCAACCGTCCGACAGTGACAGACAACTGTTCAGAGGTAGTACGGATCAGCGTAAGCGGTCCTGGTTTCAGCGGTGATTTCTACCGCAAGGTGAACGGAGTAGTGACTATAGACAATGTAGACTACCCGCGCAGCGCACAACCGGGCCAGCTGCTTCCGCTGCGTCTGCCGGTAGGCGTACACACGATAGTGTACACGGCGGAAGATGCATGTGGAAACATAAGAACGGTAACAGAACAGCTTGACCTGAGAGACCGCGTACCACCGACAGCGATCTGCGAGAAGTACCGCGTAGCGTCCCTGGGTCCTGACTGCCGCGTGCGCATCCCTGCAACTTCATTCGATGACGGTTCATACGACAACTGTGGAATCGTAAGAATGGAAGTAGCTCGTATGACACCGAGCCAGTGCTACACGCCAGCATCAGCAGCGCTGATCTTCCGTGACAGTGTGGACTTCTGCTGCTCGGATATAGGAGCGACTGAAGCACAGCGTACGGTAGTATTCCGTGCGATAGATGCAGCGGGCAACTCAAATACATGTATGGTATTGGTAGAGGTACAGGATAAACTGCTTCCGGTAGTGACTTGTCCTCCGAACATCACGGTAGACTGCCGTTACCATTTTGGGTTGACGGAGGTAGAACTGGGCGAGCAATTTGGTCGCGTAGTGAAGCCGGGTGAGACGCGCAGAGCGCTTCCGACGCCGTCACCGTTCATCAGTGTACAGACAGGAGCGACGCTTCTGGATGGAACAGCGAACGACAACTGCGGCAACCAGCCGGCGATCGGTTGTGATCTGACGATCACGACGGTGAGCAGTGCGGACCTGGTATGCCGTCAGGGAACAGTTACACGTGTGTTCACGGTAACGGATGCAGCAGGAAACACAGCGAGATGTACGCAAGTGATCACGGTGGTGAACCTGTATCCGTTCGATGCGAGCTTCTACCGTGTATATGCACAGCTGAGGAATGCACAGAGCTATCCACAGTACCCGAACGGTCCATACGAGGACAACACACCGGCGGGTCAGAAAGTGTTCTCAGACCAGTCAAGAGCGAACCTGAGACCGATCAACACGACGTACCCGTCACGTTGGGATATCGTATGGCCGGCGGATCTGGAAGTAGACTTCTGCGGAGTAGCGCTGGATCCTGAATCACTGAAGAACAACCCGAGATTTGTAGTAGGATCTTATCCATACTATGGTCACAGAGAAGATCTGTGCTCACAGATAGGTATGACATACGACGAGTGGGAGTTTGACTTTGACGCAGGTTGCAAGAAGATCATCCGTCGCTGGAAAGTGATAGACTGGTGCCAGGAGGAGACTGTACTGAACCCATGGATGTGGGATCAGGTGATCAAAGTGATCGACCTTGTAGGTCCGACGATCACGGCAGGTCCTTACAACTTCTGCACATCGGCAGCGAACTGTGTACCTAGCCTTGACGAGATCACGATAGTAGCGTATGCGACAGACAACTGTGCTACGGGCGCTCAGATCCGTTGGGATTGGGAAGTGTATCCGTTTGGAGACCGTACGCAGGTGATCCGTTACACGGGCTCACCGCTGAGAGGCGACTCTATTGTGATAGCGAGACAGTGGCCTTTGACTCCTGACGGAGGACCGGCACACATACTGAAGCTTGTAGCGGAGGATGGCTGCGGTAACAAGTCAACGAGAGAGGTAGAGTTCCGTATCCGCGACTGCAAGAAGCCGACGCCGATCTGTTACAACGGACTGGCAGCGGACCTGATGCCAGCGACAGGTGAGGTACCGGTACCTGCGAAGCTGTGGGATGCCGGTTCATACGACAACTGTACAGCACAGCCGGATCTGAGATTCCGTATCGAGCGCATAGCAGACTCGAATGGTAATCCTCCTGCGGCTTCAGACTCAGTGATCGTGTTCAACTGTGATGACCTGGGAAGTGTGGAAGTACGTCTGTGGGTAGTAGACCAGTGGGGTAACTGGGATTACTGCGACACGTATATCCTGATCCAGAACAACATGGGTGCAGACTGTCCGGACCAAGAAGAGTCAATCATAAGCGGTCAGCTTAATACTGAAATAAGCGAACTGATTGCTACAGTTACGGTGAATGTTTCTACTCCGACTAACCCGAACTACATGACGGTACAAGCGGACGGAAACTTTGCAGTAGGCCTGCCGGAAATGTCTACTTATACGGTGAAACCGAACAGAAACGATAATCCGCTGAACGGTGTATCAACTACGGACATCCTGATGATCCAGCGTCATATCCTGGGTACACACAAACTGGATAGCCCGTACAAACTGATCGCTGCGGATGCGAACAACTCTAAGACCATATCAGCTGCTGACCTTGCGGATATCCGTAAAGTGCTGCTGGGTAAGGCTCCGATGTTCTCTAACAATACATCATGGAGATTCGTACCTGAAGCTTATGTGTTCGAAGATGCTGATAATGCACAGGCAGAAGAATTCCCTGAAAGCATCACGATCAACCCGTTGATCGGCGATGTACTCGGCGCCAACTTCGTAGGTATCAAAGTGGGTGATGTCAATGGCAACGTGAAAGCGAATCTGACCAGCCAGGTAGCAGGCAGAAGCGGAAGAGTATTCGAACTGAATACTGCAGATGCTGATCTGAAAGCCGGCAATGAGTACACGATCGCGTTCAGAGCGAAAGACATCGCTGAAGTACTGGGTTACCAGTTTACACTGAACTTTGAGACAGACGTGCTTGACTTCGTAGGAATGGAAGCAGGTGCACTGAATGTTACAGAGGAGAACTTCGGTTTCACAATGTTGAGCGAAGGAATGATCACGACAAGCTGGAACACAGTGAACGCAATAGCACTCTCTGCAAACGATGTGCTGTTCACACTGAAGTTCAGAGCGAAAGAATCTGCAAGACTGAGTGATGTGGTGAGTGCAAACTCACGCTACACTGCTGCGGAAGCAATCGCACTGAACGGCACCGAGATCAACCTTGCACTCGTGTTCACAAACCTGAACGGTACAGTTACTACTGCGACTTACGAGTTGTACCAGAACGTACCGAACCCGTTTGCGAACGAGACGATGATCGGCTTCAGCCTTCCTGAGGCGATGAATGCTAAGATCACCGTGTACGATGTAGCCGGTCGCGTAGTGAAAGAGATCGAAGGATCTTACGCGAAGGGCCTCAACAATGTGATCGTGAAGAAGGCGGAACTGCCTGCAGCGGGAGTACTGTACTACCAGCTGGAAGCAGGAGACTTCAAAGCGACGAAGAAGATGATCATACTTGAATAAATTGCGTAAAGTATAATCTGATAGAAAAGAGCCCGGGACTAGTCCCGGGCTCTTTTTGTTTAAGGCTTAGCCCCGGGCCTGTATAAAGTTGGAGGGTATGTTAGGAGCGAATTGCTTCATTTTATATAACTTAGAGCCTGTTATCTCATACGAACACATGAACTAAAACTTACTAAACTATGAAAATGGCTGGCTTCCCCCGTTTTATTCAGCCTGGCGTTGGATTAAGATGCCTGTTGATACTTACGATGCTATTGCCCTTAGTTTCATCACCGGTACTTAGCGCAGAATCAATCGACTACGAAACTGTTTTTGGCTCTGCGTCCTGTGCCGAACTGATCGATGTACCCGACATTATATGTCCGGAAGATATGCCGGAAGAACCGACGACGCTGTTTGTCAATTGCCCGCAGGACCGCTATGTTTCCTGTACTACCTACACGGGAAATCCTTCTGACTACGGTCAGCCGGTGATCAACTCTCACTATCCCAACATCGTGGTGCAGGAGCACGAGCCGCAGTATTATACCAACCAGTGCGGCATCGGCCATATCATAAGGACATGGACGATCTATACACCGATTGGCACATACTATTGTACGCAACGCATCACGATATCGGGAGCAGGCGGATCTTTTGGTTATTATGATATCCAGTGGCCGCTTGATTATACTATAGTAAATCAGTGCTATGCTGACGTACATCCGGACAACCTGCCTTATCCGCACAACAAGCCGAGATGGAACCAGAGAGCCTGCAGCATGATCGGTATAAGCTATAAGGATGATGTGTTCTACTTTGGTGAGCCGTATGGCAGTGCAGGGTGCCGCAAGATACTCCGTACATGGAAAGTAATAGACTGGTGCCAGTACATACCCAATACCAATTATGGTATGTGGACCTACGTACAGGTGATCAAGCTGATGGACTCCACACCTCCGCGTTTTTCATACTGCCCGCAGGATTTCACAGTAGGTACCTATGACAACAACTGCCAGGGTGCGTATGTAAACTTCCCGCTGCCGGAGGCATTTGACAACTGCAGTCAGCATGTACGTATCACGAACAACTCTCCTTTTTCTTATGCAAAAGGTCGTGACGCAAGTGGATTCTACAATACCGGCACGACAACCGTGCGCTTTATAGCCGACGATGGCTGCCAGAACTATGATACATGCTACGTGCGTGTAACTGTTCGCGATCTCAAGAATCCTACTGCTATCTGTTATCATGGTCTGGCGACTACACTGATGCCGATGGGTGACGACGGATTCGTACGACTGGACGGGAAAGTGTTCAACGCGGGTTCATATGACAATTGTACACCAGCCAGTCAACTGCGTTTTGACCTAGTGCCCAACACATTCACTTGCGAGAACCGCGGTCGCAACGAAGTACGCATGATCGTTACAGATGCAAGCGGCAACACGGACTTCTGTGTGACGTATGTACTGATCCAGGATAACTCCGGTGTTTGCCCGCCTGACAGCTCCGGCGGTATTATATCCGGTGCGATCAAGTTTGTCAACGGCAACAATATGGGCGGAGTAGAAGTATACGCGCTCGAGGATAAGGAAAACCCGATGGAAAAAACCGATAGCCTGGGGATATATGTACTGGACAAACTTGTAGAGGGTAAAAACTACCAGATACGTCCCACGAAGAAAGCAAGTCTGCTGGAGGGTGTGTCTACGCTGGACCTCGTCAAATTGCGCAAGCATATCATGGGTGAGGAGCTGTTGAGCGATCCGTATAGTATCATAGCCGGTGATATCAACAGGGATAATGTGCTCAATATCCAGGACGTAATCCAGTTGCGGATGTTGTTGCTGCTTGGCCTGGAGGAGTTCCCGGGACTGGTGTCCTGGCGTTTTGTGGATAAGGCATACAAGTTTGACGATCCGCAGAATCCGCTTGCAGAGGACTTCCACGAGATATACAAGATAAGCAACCATACCAAGAATGATATGACGCTGAGTTTCATTGGCGTCAAGGTGGGCGACCTGGATGGCAGTTGTATGCCAATCGCAGAGGACGAAGACTTTAACGAGATAAATGGCCGTTCCGCTCAAGATCTGCTGCTGACTTCGGACGATAGCAGGTATGTAAGTGGCTCTGTAGTCCGTATGCCAGTCAGCTTCGTCCGGTCGGAGAGTTTGACAGGTGCACAGTTCACGATCAGCTTTGATGCAGATCAACTGGCCTTCAAAGGGATCAGTGAAAGCGATCTGCCGGGACTGTCTGAGGCTAACTTTGGCGTGAACAGGTTGGGCGAGGGCTTCATTACGTTTAGCTGGGACAATGCAAGAGGGCATAGTGCGGAAGCAGGAGATATCCTCGCTACACTTGAATTCACAGCATTAGAGGATGGTAACCTGTCCGGTGCCATTGCCATCAACTCTCATTACCTGAGGGCAGAAGCATACGGTCAGTCACTTAATATCATGCCGGTCAAATGGGTACTCAGGGATCTGGCTCCTGTTGCCGCAGCTTCCGGCCGCATGAGTATGACTGCATATCCTAACCCGTTCAACGGTGAGTGTACGGTAGCTTTCAGCAGCCCGGTACAACAGGTCGTATCTCTCGAAGTGAGAGACCTGACAGGACGGATAGTATATGTACGTTCATTTGAAGCAACAGAGGGCATAGGCAACCAACTCCTGATCCACAGGAATGAATTGAAGGGTGGTGCCGGTATCTACCTCGTATCGCTGGTTGGCGGTGGCGACGCTGTTTCGCAACGCCTGGTCCTGGTTGACTGATCCGCACGGATACCATAGATAAACAAGGAGTTATGAAGCGCCTGCGATATCGCAGGCGCTTTTTTTTGCCCCACAGTGAAAAAAAGTACCGCTAATATTTGGACAACACATTACGATTAATTTATATTTGTATCGAATTGCTCCTCTGAGCATTTTCTCGCCAAAATTTACCACCCACTTATTTACTGATATTATCGTGTCGTGCACGTACCCGAGGCCCTTTAGGTCGTCTGGTTTTCGTGTTTTCAACACATTATATATTTTTATCAATTGTATTTTATTCTATAACAGCTAAATATAACTTTTATGAATGCAGTTTTAGCTGTGCTTAATGGTAAGGTGAGTGAATTTTTTAGGCCAATTTTTTCATACATGGCCGTGTTTGGTTATTTATTGTTCAATACGGTACCAAGCCTGGCCGGTCACGTCGGTGTGACAGGAGTGGGGGTATCCGGTGCGACGGGAAATGCAACTGTTAAACCTGAGAATGCAAACCTGTCTTTTTTCCCATATCGTTCCGTACGCACCGGCGAACAATGGTTGTCAGCAACCATTCCTTACTCCTGTCCTCAGGATGTGTATGTTTCTTGCGCCCAGTATACCGGCAATCCTGATGATTATGGAGCGCCAACGCCACTGGGCAATTACCAGATCACGATCCTATCCTATACGGTAGAGGATCATCTGAACGGGTGTGGTATCGGTTACCTGGTCAGAAGATGGGTGATACAGACTGTTTTCGGACAGAGTACCTGTACACAGCGTATCACCATAACAGGTGCGGGTAGTTTTGGCTATCACAATATCGACTGGCCGGACGACTATGACCTGGGAACCTGTGTAGGTAGTACGCATCCGGACGATCTCCCGGACCCCTACAGCAGGCCGCGGTGGACTTCCCCTGACTGTGCCATGATCGGTACATCATACCACGACCAGATCGTTCAGGTAGGCGGCGGAGGTTGCAAGAAGGTACTTCGTACATGGAAGGTCATGGACTGGTGCCAATATCAACCTAATGTGTATCCTCCGGTAGGTATCTGGACACATGTACAGGTCATCAAGCTCTCGGATCCGGAACGGCCGGTATTTACTTTCTGCCCGCAGGACATCACAGTCAGTACGGACCAGGACTGTAACGGTCTGCATGTAACAATCCAGCGTGCAGAAGCTACAGACAATTGTACGGCTAATGTGACCATCACCAACAGCCATAATGCTGGAGGGTCCAACGCAAGCGGCAGGTACCCGGTAGGCACTACTACGGTTGTTTTTACGGCCAAGGATGATTGCGGCAATACGGCTACCTGTTCGATGCAGGTCACTGTCAGGGATCAGAAGATACCTACGGCGATCGCTCACCACGGCCTGGTTGCTGTGCTGATGAATATGGCAGGCGGTCCGGCGATCACGGTAGATGCAAAGCTGTTCAACAGGGGAAGCAGCGACAACTGTACCCCGGCCAACAGGCTGCGTTTCGAGCTGGAACCGCATACATTTACCTGTGAGGACCTGGGACGCAATGAGGTCAAGTTCATCGTATACGACGAAAGCGGCAACTCGGACTTTGTATATACTTATGTGATCATCCAGGAAAATATGGGTATGTGCCCTGATTCGCTTGGAGGCGCAATATCCGGATTGGTGATGACCGAAGGCGCAGGCGTGTTACCCGGCTTCCGCGTAGAGGCGGTCTCATCCCGGCCGGTAGGATCGGTCACGAATACCGAAGGATCTTACAAGCTGAAAAACCTGAAGAAAGGAGAAGACTATTTTGTGCGCCCCGTCAAGCAAAGCGGGCTGCAGGAAGGAGTCGATATCCGGGACCTGGTGATGATCCGCAAGCATATCCTGGGTATCGAACGCCTCGATTCCCCGTACAAGATATTGGCGGCTGATATCAACAACTCCGGCAGCATCTCCGTACAGGACTATATACAGCTGCGGATGCTGATGCATCTGGGTGTAGACCAGTTCCCTGGGCTCGAATCCTGGAGATTCGTGGATAAACGCTACGTATTCGGGCGGCCCGAGGACCCGTTCTCAGATCAACCTGTCTTTGGATACAATATATCCGGCCACGGCAAACAGAATGTCAAGCTGGACTTCATCGGGATCAAACTCGGCGACGTCGACGGCAGCTACTATGACGAGATACAGGACCTGCAGAGCAGATCGGAGGCAACAATGCTCACGATGGAAGACAGGCAGGTGAATGCGGGATCAATAGTCTCGGTACCTGTATATGCGTCTGCGGGTATGTCCCTGCTGGGGCTGCAGGTCAACCTGCTCTTTGACCCGGCATACCTGGAATTCCGCGGCTGCAAGGCAGGTAGCCTGTCCATATCCCGGGAAGATCTGTACACAGGCGATCTGGAAAATGGCCGCCTGGGATTGATCTGGGACGCGATCACAGCCGCTACCGTTGACAAGGACGAGCCACTCTTCTATATCGAGTTTGAAGGCCGTACGCATGGACAGGTAGCACAGTATGTGCGCCTGCAGACGGAAGCGAGACAGCAGTGCATTGACCGGCAGCTTCAGCTTAGGAATATAGAGCTCGGCTGGAGAGACGGCAGCAATGTGGTGACTCCGGCGCCTGTGGCGGAATTGATGGCCCATGTATTCCCCAATCCGGCAGCGGACCAGGTCAATATCGACCTGCATATGGTCAGGCCGGGCACGGTAGATGTCAGGGTACTCGCGCTTTCGGGAGCTGCCGTATACCATCATACATATGATCTGATTGCAGGCAGCAGCCGGATCGGCATACAAAGAGACCAGATGGGTGTTCCTGCCGGAGCATACCTGATCGAGATATACAATGAAGGAACACGCGTCGTCAAGAAGCTGCTCCTTCGCTAAAGATACCTGGCGGGCCTGTGTCCGCCAAGCCAAGACTACCACATCCATTATACCAAAAACAGTGACGCCCTGGTGAACAGCTTGCCTGTTCACCAGGGAAAAAACTGCCCGTTCGAAAGGATCTGATTCTAAACTATAACCTACCTGAATGATGAAAAGGGAACTTAAAAACAACCTGTTTCTGTACTTCCTGATACTGCAGCTGGTGACAGCGCTCTGCCTGCTGAGTGTCACGGCCAGCGCCCAGTGTACAGAGCCGCCGGCTTGTATAGCGGCGGTCAACTATGGCTTGTCCGACAATTGCGAGGATGTGATTCCGGCCAGTTCACTCCTGAGCAACTACAACCCGGCTTGCACCTATTCTATCGTGATCATGCGCGGAGGCATACCCAGTCCGCCGAATGTGTCGGCTGCCGATCTGGGGCTCACCTTCCCTTATATGATCAACAATGGGATAGGAGGGTGCACAGGTACGGTGACCATACAGGATTACAACCCTCCTGTGCTGGTATGCGCGACCGGTCCCGGCACACTCCCCTGTGGCTATGACTTCGGCACATTGGCCGATCCGACCTTCAACGATTGTACCAATCCTGTAACGCTTACGGGGCCGATCCCTACCGTCCTTTCGAACAACAACGACTGCGCCGGCGGAATACTGCGTATCGTCAGGCTCACCTGGTTTGCAACTGATATCCAGGGCAACTTGGCGACTTGCTCATATGACGTGACTATCACGCCCGCTGAGCCGGAAGATCTCTCTGCCCCGGCTAATGTAACCCTGGAGTGTACCTCCGACCTGGATATATCCGTAGAAGCCCTCGGTGGACCCAACATAGACGGCGTACCTTTTGATCCGTCTGAGGCCTGCAACCTGATGATCAGCGATCCGGTCGATCAGACAGGAACAATCTGCGGCAACTCCCGCGTCATCACCAGGCGGTGGACAGTAATGGATATGTGTGACCCGCTCAGTGCGACCACGCTTGTACAGGTCATCACCATCAACGATACAGGTGCGCCCTCGATCAGCCTGCCATACAACACACTTACGGTAGACGCTACGTCAGGTAGCTGCCAGTCAGGTATTGTATTGCTCCCTGCGGCGACCATAAGCGATGCGTGTTCATCAACACCCAGCCTGGTTACTTTTATGCAGACGCCTCAGGGTATCATCAACGGCAACGGTGGCGCCATCTCCGGCCTGCCGCTGGGTCCGAGCATGATCACCTATGTAGTACAGGATCCCTGTGGCAACAGCGCCACTACCACACTGGTCATCACTGTCCAGGATAATACGCCGCCCAATGTCAGATGCCGTACATATACGACTGTGCCGCTCAGCAACCTGGGCGAGGCGACAGTACCCGCCTATGTGTTCAATGCCGGCAGCTCCGACAACTGCGGACAGCTGTACTTCAAGGTCAGACGTATGACTGCCAATGGTTGTGAATCCAATCCTCAGTTTGACGACCAGATCAGCTTCTGCTGTGCAGATATACCGGACAACAACATCATGATCATCCTGCGGGTATACGATGTAGATCCGGGACCCGGAGCAGTCGATCCGGCCGCCTTCGCAGGCCGGTACAACGAATGTATGGTCGAAGTGGAGGTACAGGATAAACTGGCGCCTACTGTGACCTGCCCGGGCGATATCACGATCGATTGTGTAGATGAACTGAGCTATTACTTTACGAATGACATCCCGGTTGTATCCGACAACTGCGGCGCCAATATGACGGTCGAAGTGACAATCGACAGTTCAGGTATCAACAGCTGCAATCTCGGTACGGCCATACGTACGCTGACTTATACCGACCAGGTCAATGAGCTGGTCTGTGTTCAGCGCATCACCAAGGCTAATATCACCTATACAGGAGGTGTGAGCATCACCTGGCCAGAGGACTATATGATGAACGCCTGCGGAGGCTCTTATACACCGGGCGACCTGCCCGAGGCCAATGGCTACCCGGTAGTAGACAGAAGCCCCTGTTCGATCATCGGCATCCGCTATGAGGACGATGTATTCGAGATCGTCGAAGGCGCCTGCCTGAAAGTAATGCGCACCTGGGAAATCATCAACTGGTGTGCCTATGAGCAGGATACGTCCACAGGTATATACAGGCATCGCCAGTTCATCAAGATCCTGGACGATGAAGCACCGGTGATCCAGGGCCTGGCAAACAGATCCTTTACGATCGATATACTGGATGAGAACTGCGACCAGGTATCACAGTCGCTTGTCCTTCAGGATATCACTGCCACGGACTGCACTCCGTTTGGCGACCTGGTATTCCGCTATCGCATAGACTTCGACTACCTCACGGATCCGGGTTACGATATCGGCTTCCGGCCGGGTAACAATGCCTCAGGCGTATTCCCTGTAGGAACACACCTGGTCCAGTTCCAGGTAGATGACCGCTGCGGCAACCTTGCCACAGGCACTATGATCGTCTCGCTCAGCATAGCGGACGGCAAGAATCCTACGCCGGTCATACATGATCTCTACACGGCGCTCATGCCGGGAGCCATGATGGTATCCATCCCTGTACGTACCTTCAATGCAGCGAGCTATGACAACTGTACGGCAAGTACAGACCTCAGGTTCTCGTACTCGACGGATATCAACGATACGGTTCGCGTATTTACCTGTGAAGATGTAGGCACCAATCCCATCGTGATCTACGTATGGGATGAAGCAGGCAACTTTGATTTTACCACAACGAATATCACGATCACGGACAATGCCGGAGAATGTCCCGAAGACATCATCAACGGCAGCACAGTCGCCGGCCTGATCCTGGATGAAAAGGATGAACTGGTCGAATACGTGAAAGTTGAGCTCGTCAACAGCAACAAACAGCCAGTCGTCACGGGTGCCGACGGACGTTTTCAGTTCACCAAAGTACCCAAGACGCGCAGCTATCAGCTGGTCGCAGCCAAGGATACAGACCCGCTGAACGGCGTGACTACGATCGATATCCTGCTCATACAACGCCATATCCTGGGCATCCAGGCGCTGAATTCTCCTTA
This sequence comes from uncultured Saprospiraceae bacterium, assembly GCA_964537925.1. Classification (GTDB taxonomy): domain Bacteria; phylum Bacteroidota; class Bacteroidia; order Chitinophagales; family Saprospiraceae; genus SLDF01. The sequence continues at coordinate 23,090 of CAZICV010000009.1, forward strand.
TAAGCTCCTGGCCGCTGATGCCAACCTTTCAGGCAGTATCACAGCTGCTGACCTTGCAGACATACAGAGGTTGCTGCTTGGCAAGACGACCGGGCTGTCAGGCGGCAAAGCATGGCGCTTCGTAGATGCAGGACATGTGTTCAACGATCCCGCAGATCCGTTCACAGGCGATATACCGGACAAGATAACGGTGACGGCCAATGAGGCGGAAATCAAAAAGAACTTCGTCGGCATCAAGATGGGTGACGTGAACCACTCGGCTTCGATGAATACACTGCAACAGACAGCAGGCCGTAATAGCGGCAAGACACTCTATCTCGCGATAGAAGACCGCTGGGTAGAAAAGGGTGAATACCTGTACTTCGCGGTGACGGCCAGGGAATTCGAGCGGGTGATGGGCTTCCAGGGCACGTTCGCATTCGATCCTTCCCGTCTCAGGCTGATGGACTTCGCCGGCGGTATGTTGCGCGGGTTTACCGCAGAAAACTATAACCTGGCACAGGCTGAGACAGGCAGGCTGTCTTTCAACTGGTACCAGGCCGGGGGACAGTCACTGAGCGACGGAGAAGCGCTGTTCTACATAAGAGCCATGGCTCTCCAGTCCGGCAGGCTGGGCGATATGCTGGAACTCAATGCAGACCGCATCGCCAACGAAGCTTACCGGGAAGAACAGGATGCTACAGGCAAACTGCAGTTGCTGTTTGACGCACCGCTGGGTGGTGACCCGGCAGCTGGTAACCGCCTGCTGCAAAACCGTCCCAATCCCTTCTCAGACAAGACAGATATCTTCTTCCAGCTGGAATCATCCATGGAAGCGACACTGATAGTGACCGATATAGCAGGCCGTGTGCTGTGGCATCATACAGCTGCCTACGACAAAGGGACCAACAGGGTTTCCGTAGAGCAGTCTCAACTTGGCCAGCCGGGCGTGTATCTCTACAAGCTGGAGACACCGGGCTATTCGGAGACAAAAAGAATGGTTTTAGTTAACAAATAGGTATGAGTAGTAATAAGGCTCCGGAGGACGACAAAAGTGTGGTCCTCCGGTTTTTTCAGACTACGGATTAAAACCACGTAAACACGAACACCAAGAGAACTACAAATAAACTACCGCCAGGCCTACGAAGGATGGCGAAAAACTAAGGTCAAATGAAAACTACAGTACAAAGAATCATTCATCTCTGTCTTTCGGCAGCTTTGGGGATCCTGTGTTTTTCTACACAGGCTTTCGGCGTTGAGCGGCTTGGAGCGGCGGGCATGATCTGCCCCGATTCCGAGAATACGTCGCTGACGGAAGTGAACGGCCGCACGTTCTACTGTGCCGGCGAAACAGCTGTCTACGAAGCTGTTTTCGAAGGCGCCACTGATCCCGTAGTCAGTTTCTACTGGGACCAGGATGATGACGGCGTCGCTGATCCTGCAGAGCTGCTGAGCGGCGCAGTACGGACCGGCGATACCTATACCTTGTCTTTCGAAGTAGCGGAAACAATGTCCGGCGGTCGCCTGCTGGTCCTGTTCCACGACACCGACTGCCCGGAAGAAACGTTGCATGTCAGTACGGACTATGTGCCGGAGATCGCGGTGTGCGGGGTCTCGATACTCGATCCTTGTACCTGTCTCAATAACGCCACAGCACCCGGCAACGGGCAATTTGGCGAAGTAGTGCTGGTGACTTCCCTGCCCGGTGAGACCTGGACGGTAGTAACAGCCAGCGGTCTCTATCAATCCGGCGCTTCGGTGCCCCCGCTGCCCGGCGATGCGATCGCCGCAGGTACGCCGCTGCCAGCAGATCCGGATGTGCCTTCTAATTACCTGCTCGAAGGCGTTCATGTAGATGCCCTGGGCTATACACTGACCGCAACCAATGGTACGGATACACTCAGTATCTCCAACCGGTGCTATTACGCACATCCGCAGATCAACCTGCTGGACAACTATTGCGAAAACTACCCGGTGTTCAACCTGGAAGTGACGGCTCCTCCGTATATCGGTACATTCACAGTAACGATCAACGGTAATCCTGCGACGCAGTTCAATGCCGCGGCGCTGGGTGACGGTATACACGAGGTCGCATTCACGTTTGCAGCGACGCCGGTCAATGATACACTTCAGGGCTGCACCCTGTCCGATACAGTACAGGTGGAAGTCTTCGACAACTATATAGGCGGTCTTGCCTGTACACATGTCAATGTCGGGATCAGCGCCGAAGGTTACGCGGTGATCACACCGGACATGATCCTTACGGACGACTATGGCTGTTATGCCACTTTTGACGTCAATATCATGGGCCGCACATCGGACACGCTTTACTGCAGCGATGTAGGCCAGTCTTTCATGGTACTGATCACAGATCCCATCCGCAACAATGCATGCTGGGGTACCGTGAGGGTAGAGGACAAGCTCGCTCCGGTCTTTGTCTGTGAAGATGTGACCGTATCCTGCGCCACGGATTTTTACTCCCTGCCTTTCGATACTTTCGTAGAGGTCAGTGACAATTGTGATCCGGGCTTCAATCTTGTACTCCTCAACCAGGGGCCGCTCGACAATCCCAACTGCAACCCGGGATACAGTGCACGTATTACGCGCACCTACCGTGCAACAGACAGGTATGGCAATGCCAGCCTCTGTACACACACGATCACATTTGACCGGCCGGTCCTGTCTGATGTCACGCCTCCGGCAGATACCACTCTCAGCTGCAGCAGCAGCCAGGACATCAGTCCTGAAGCGCTTGGCTACCCGACAGTAGACAGCCTCGAGCTCGGCTTCTTCTGTGAGTTGGTGGCCTTCTACACCGATGCTAGCTTCACTACTTGTCCCGGCTCCCGCATGATCAAGCGGATGTGGACGGTACTGGACTTCTGTACAGGTGAGGATACCACTTTCCTACAGGTTATCAATATCGCGGATAACGAAGCGCCCGTGCTGGTATGCCCCGCCGATCAGACGGTGAGCACAGGTACGTTTACCTGCACAGCCTCCTATACGCTGCCCCGCCCGGATGTATCTGACAATTGTACGCCTGACGGCGATATCACGCTGCAGTATTATGTAAACGGGTTTCCGCAGATACCAGGCCAGACAGTAGTCACTCTGCCGCTCGGCGCCAATATCATCACTATACAGGCTACAGACCGCTGCTACAACAGCAGTCTGTGTACCTATACCGTAGTAGTAGAAGACCGCATCGTGCCGAACATGGCCTGTGGCCCGATCACGGTAAGCCTCCAGCAGGATGGCGCTGTATTGGTCACTGCAGACTCGTTGGAAAACTTCTACTCCGACAACTGCAGCCTCGGTGATACGCTGATCGGCAAAATGGAATCACCACTGGTCCTGGGCAACTCCGTCACATATACCTGTGACGAGATAGGAGCCAATATGCTCGTGGTAGTGGTCTATGATCAAAGCGGCAACAGCAACAGTTGTATGCTGACTGTGACCGTACAGGACAAGATCCCTCCCGTGGTAGTATTCTGTCCGGCCGACACGTTGGTAGACTGTATGACAAGCATCGACCTGTCTGATTTTGGCCAGGCCTTGTTTGAAGACAATTGCCACCCCGATCCGGACATCGCCTATTCCGAGCTTTTCGTGGCGGGCTGCTGCAATACCGGTGAATATACGAGGACCTGGATAGCTACAGATGCATATCTCAACAGCTCCGTCTGCGTGCAGTCGATCACGCTGATAGATACGATCGCGCCGAGCCTCGTCTGTGCAGATGATATTACACTCTCCCTGGACGAAAACGGGGAGGCCGAGCTGACACAGGACAATGCGATCCTGTCGCTGTCGGATGCCTGCTGCGAGACCGTCACACTGGTATTCGTACCTACCGTATATACCTGCGACGATATCGGATCCAATACGGCTACGGCCAGTGCTACCGATGCCTGCGGCAACTTTTCCAGCTGTGTCATCAACGTGACGGTAGTCGATGACAGCGCCCCTGTATTCGCCAACTGTACCGACAGGAATATCCTGCTTTCGGACAGCGAGGTATGCGACCTGGATTACTATAACGACGCTGCATGGCTCGGACTGACTGCGACGGACAACTGTGCAGGCAATATCCCGCTGGATGAAGGAGATATCGATATCATCAGCAGCTTTTGCCAGGACGTGGACAACCCGGAGACAGCCTCTGCCACGATCACGTTCACAGCTACAGATGCATACAGCAATACGGCTACCTGTACGATAGAGATCACGTTGACGAATGATGTGCCGCCGGTATTTGACAACTGTGTCGGGGACGTGACAGTCTCTCTCGGCGAAAGCGGCACGGTATCCATCGACTGGACGGACTATGCATCGGCGAGCTATCCGCTCGACTGTGACGAAGTGAGCTCAACGCTGGAAGTGGAAGCCTTAGGGCAGTTCACTTTCGACTGCGACGATGTATCCGAGTCACCGCATATCATTACAGTCACGGCCACTACCTGCGGCAGCCCTTCCTCTTCCTGTGTGATCTCGGTCACTGTACAGGATGACCTGGCGCCTGATATAGACTGCCCCGGAGATGTGACAGTGGACTGCGACGAAGACTATCGCGATACGGATGTCACAGGTTTCCCTGTTGTCATAGACAATTGCGATTTTGACATAACTTTTGAGGATGTCGATGTGGCCGGTTCCTGTCCGCAGGAACTGACTATTACACGCACATTCACGATCACCGGTAACGGAGGCAACATGGGCGTATGCGTCCAGCAGATCACCGTGACGGATGACGAAGCGCCGGTTTTTGTCTGCGAGACAGCTCCTGTCACGATCACACTGGATGAAGACGGTGAGGCGGTGCTGGATCCCGATGACTATGTATCTGGCCTGGCGGATAACTGCAGTACCGATATCACACTGACTGCTTCCCGGACATCGTTTGACTGCGAAGACATTGAAGACCCCATCACGGTGACATTCACCGTCAGCGATGAGTGTGGTAATACAGGATCCTGCGAGATATCGGTGACTGTCATAGACGACCTGGCGCCTGTATTTGACTGCCCGCCTGCAGCCACGATCGAATGCGGCGAAGACCTGGGTCCACTGGTGACAGGTCAGCCCACAGGTGCTTCGGACAACTGCAGCTTCACGATCACATTTGATGACCTGGCTGCCGATCTGCTCTGCTGCGATGCAGGAGAAGTGGTACGTACCTGGCTGATCACGGATGCTTCCGGCAACACAGCCCAGTGCGAACAGTCGATCACGATCGAAGATACGACACCTCCGACCCTGTCCTGCATAGATGCAGTGACGGTCGAACTCACCGACCAGGTGGCTTTCCTGGATCCGCTGGAACTCATCACAACCGCTTCACAAGACAACTGCTGTGGCAGCAGTGATGACGGTGGCGTCTTCTTTTTCCTCTCACAGGATCTTGTGAGTTGTGCAGATGCAGGTGAGAGTATCCTGACATTGCTGGCAGTAGATGCCTGCGGCAACGAAGCATCCTGTGCGATCGCGCTCACGGTGATCGATATAGTAACGCCGGTGATCACCTGTCCAGATGATGTGACTGTGGCCTGCGATGCAGACCTGCTCAGTGTACAGGGTTTCACGGGCGATTTCGACCTGTCCAACTGGGCGTCGAATGTGACCGGCAACGGTTCGACGGATGATACGGAAGCGCCTGACTCGGTCACACTGAACAGCGCCAACTTTGATGATGAAGCCGATGCCGGCTTTTATACGACGGATCTGTGTATACAAGTACCGGCTGACGGTACGATCGTATTCAGCTGGAGCTATACATCTGAAGACCTGCTCCCGGTTTTCGATCCGTTCGGTTATATACTTGAAGGCAACTTCACAGAGCTCACCGATCCTTCAGGTCCGGCACAGCAGACGGGCGTAGCTACCGTCGCAGTAGCAGCCGGAGAAGAGTTCTGTTTCAGCCAGCAGACACTGGACGGTCTTACCGGGGCGGCGGCTACGATTACCTTCCGGTTCATATTCACCGATACCGGTGTACCTGTAGTAGATGACAACTGCCTGGAATCGATGGCATACAACGATGTATTCACGGCCGCCTGCTGCGAGACAGGTACGATCATGCGGACCTGGACGGCTACAGATGTATCCGGCAATACGGCTTCCTGTATACAATCTATAGAGATAACGGACAATACTGCTCCTGTACTGGATTGTGTAGCAAGCGTAACTGTATCGCTGGATGAGGACGGCGAAGGCACGATCACTGCCGCCGAACTGATAGAGGACCTGCAGGACAACTGCTGCGAGGATATCACGACCGGCCTCAGCCAGAGCTCGTTCGACTGTACGGATATCGGTAGCCCTGTATTGGTAGAGCTGACTGTAACAGATGCTTGTTCCAACAGCACCGGTTGTATTGTAAGCGTGACCGTAGTGGATGAGCTGGCCCCTGTATTCGCCAATTGTACGGATGCCGGTTTTGTGCTGTCTGCTACTGAAGCATGTGACCCGGCTTCATACGCCGATCCTGTTCTTTACGGACTCACGGCTACGGACAATTGCAGCGGTCCGGTCTCCATCTCGGCCGGTATAGTGACTGACGAAGTGCTTTTCTGTGAAGATACAGATAGCCCCGGTACACTATCCGCTACTGTTACATTCACGGCGACCGATGCATATGACAATGAAGCGATCTGTACGATCGCGGTCACGGTGACCAATGACACAGACCCGGTCTTCACGACCTGTGCGGGAGATATCACGGTAGAGCTTTCGGGCGACGGTTCCGTTACAGTCCAGATAGAGGATCTGGCCGTTGCAGAAATGCCTTTCGCGTGCACGGACCTGGAGAACAGTATATCTTATACAGTAGACAGATCCCTTACGTTCACCTGTAGCGATGTACCGGTATCTCCGGTTACCGTGACGATCGTCGCTTCTCTCTGCGACGGGCGCAACAGCGCTTGCACGGTGAACGTGACCGTACTGGATGTGACTGCGCCTGTACTGGCCTGTCCCTCCGATATCACACTATCCTGTGAAGAAGATGAGTCAGACCTGTCCCTGTCGGGCGAACCTGTACTGGCCGACGCTTGTACGGAGGCTGACTTCAGCTATACCGACGCATTCCTGCCGGGTACATGTAATGGAGAAGGTACGATCACACGTACGTTCACCGCTACAGATGAATACGGTAACACAGGCACCTGTGTGCAGATCATCACGGTAGTGGATACGACCGCACCCGTCGTGGTATGCGAGAACATCACCGTATACCTAGATGAGAACGGAGATGCCAACTGGACTACCGAGGATGTGCTGGGTTCGGCTTCCGATCTATGCAGCGAGGCATCCCTCGTGACCATATTCAGCTATACGCTCAACTGCCCCGGCGACGACAATGTAAGATTTGTCCCCGTCACAGTCACGGATGAATGCGACAATACAGCTTCATGTATAGCTACAGTGACCATAATCGACGATACGGCTCCCACATTTACCTGCCCTGCAGATACGATCATAGACTGCGGCCAGAGTATAGCCCCGGTGAATACAGGACAGGTACTGGATGCAGAGGACAACTGTGCGTCACTGGGCCTTACGGTTGGCTTCAGCGACTCGTTTGACGCAGACTGCTGCGCCAGTGGTGTCATCACGCGGACCTGGACGGCTCAGGATGTTGCCGGTAATACAACGACATGTGTGCAGACCATCACGGTGACAGATACGCTCCCGCCGGCTATAGTTTGCGTTGAAAACACGACGGTCGCGCTTGAAGAAGACGGTACTTACGAAATCGATGTAGTAGACGATCTGATCATCAGCCTGTCGGATGCCTGCTGCGAGACAATAGTTGTCAGCCCGCTTACGCTTACGTATACATGCGATGACCTCGGCAATCACCAGGTAGAGATATCCGCTACCGATGCCTGTGGCAACAGCGCTTCCTGCCAGGTGAACATCAATGTAGCCAACGGAGAAACACCTGATATCCAGTGTCCTGATGATATTACGCTTCAGGCGGGTCCGGATTGTTCGGCTTCACTCAGCCTGGTACAGCTCGCTGGTTTCACCCCTGTAGTGACCTTCAACTGTGACTTTACCGTTTCGGTAGAGCGCAGCGATGCACTGGCCATTGCAGACGCATATCCTTTGGGTGCAACAACTGTGACGTGGACCATTACGCTCAATGACGGCCAGGTGTTTTACTGTACGGCAACTGTGACCGTAGAAGATGTGACAGCACCTGTATTTACAGGTTGCGCAGATGTCACGTTCGATCTCTCGGTGATCGGTGATTGCACGCCGGATGCTGCAGATCTCGGTATTGGTTTCAGCGACAATTGTGATGCGTCACTTGTACTCAATACGCTGATCATCGAAGACAGGGACTTCTGTACAGGCCCTGAGCAGGGAACCAGGGTCATCCGGTATACCTTCTCCGCTACCGACGCGTCGGACAATGAAGGGTCCTGCTCAATGACCGTTACTATCGTAAACGATATCGCCCCGGTATTCACTATCTGCAGGGACACCATACTGGAAGTAGGAGCGGGAGGAGTAGTGAGTGTAGACCTCGATGAGTTGGCACTTGCAGTACTCAATGCACCTTGTGCCATCCCTGTGACTTACGACCTGGGCCCTGTCCTCACTTTTGACTGCGAGGATGTAGGCGTACACAACTATACGGTCACAGCCGCTACCTGCGGTGCTGGTACCGCAGTATGTGCCTTTACAGTCACTGTACAGCAGACAGACGAATTTGAACTGACCTGCCCCGCAGATGCGACCATCAATTGTACAGGCGACCTGGACGATTTCTATGAAACCTATCTCGCCAATTTTGAAGCTATGGGCGCTTGCCTGGCGGATACGACATTGGCGGTTACAGAAATACTGGACGATTGCGGCCAGGGTACCATCCTGTTTACCTTCACTGCGATCGACCTGGGAGGCCAGTCTGCTGTATGTACTTCGGTGGTCACGATTGTACCGGATCCGGACAATGCACTCACCGAAACCGATATTGATTTCCCGGCCGATATTACTGTCAACTGCCAGGATATTTCCCCGGCAGTGGCGGGCGCACCGATTGTCAATGCACCGGCCTGCTCCAATCCGGAGGTTAGCTATACGGATACGACAGTTGATCCTGACCTCGACGGGTGTATCGTGATCGAGCGTACATGGGTCGTAGCGGATAGTTGCCAGGACCTGAGCTTCTCTGCCGTGCAGCAGATCATACGACCGATACCGGGTATCCGGGTCACAGGTCCTGCTTCGCCCGTACTGGCTTTCGCGGCGGATGACGAATGCGGAACAGATGTGTCACTCGGCCCCGTCGCGGGTTCGGGTTGCGCCACGGATATCGTGGTTGTCAATGACTTCAACAGCGGTGGTGCGGACGCCAGCGGCTTCTACCCGGTAGGTACGACCGTTGTCACATACACACTCAGCAACAGTTGCGGCGAAACGAATACATACAGCGTCACGGTGATCGTACAGGACATCAACGTACCGGTCGTCACCTGCGGACCCAATATCACTGTCAACTGCAATGCCGACCTGGACCAGATCATCAGTGACTTCCCGTTCGCGGCAGCGGACAACTGCCCGGAGACCCTGGCGCTCGATACGACGGTCACATTCAACCTCAACGGCTGCGGTACCGGCAATGTACGCCTGGTGTTCAGCGCGACCGACGAGGGCAACAATACAGGCCGCTGCACGCGTACCATCACAGTGCAGCCTGACGCAGGTCATGAATTTGAAACGGAAGATGTAGACTTCCCGGCTGATATATCCCTGAGCTGCGGATCCGATACAGATCCTTCCGCTACGGGCGAACCTGTAGTGATCGCGCCTTCGGGATGCGCATCCTACGTTACTACATTCGAAGATGAAGTCTTCGCAGGTGACCCTGCAGGATGTGATCGTATCGAACGCACCTGGACGGTGACGGATACCTGCTCCGGCCAATCGGTTTCTTCGGTACAACAAATACAAGTATCGGCGCCGGTACCGGTGATACTCAGCGCTGCTGCCGATGTGACCGTATCAGCGCCCATAGATGCATGCGAGACATTTGTTTTCCTGGATACGATCGTGTATGCCGCCTGCGCAGCAGATATCACGGTGACCAATGACTTCAACCCGGCCGGTGGCGGCAATGCCTCCGGAGTGTATGAAGTAGGTACGACTGTAGTCACATATACGCTGACCAATGCATGTGGCAATACAGCCACACACCAGGTATCGGTCACGGTGGAAGATGTCACGCCGCCTGCAGTGAGCTGTCCTGATGCAGTCACCGTACTCTGTACAGACGATCTGGGCGCGGTAGTTGCCGGGCTGGACTTCACAGCTACGGATGCATGTGATCTGTCAACGACTACACGCATTTTAAGTGACATAGACATAGACTGCGGTATAGGTACCGCGCTTATCACTTTCATCGCGGAGGATATCCACGGCCTGGTCAGCTCTTGTACAACCAATATCGTGATCGAGCCGGTCTATGTAGAAGAATCGATGATCGAATGGCCCGCGGATATCACGCTGTCATGCTCAGAGACTTCGGATGAGGGGATCACCGGTATACCTCAGTTTGAAGAAAACTGCAGCGATCTGGAGGTTACATACGAAGACGAAGCGCCCGTGCTCTCAGGCAACGGATGCGAGGTCATCTTCCGTACCTGGACCGTGATCGACAACTGCGTATACGAAGACGAAGAAGAAGGCATCTTCACGTATACGCAGGCGATCTACCTGCCTGACTATACAGGAATAGAAGCATTGGATGAGACCTTCCAGCTTGTACACGAGAGTGCACCGGCCGATAGCTGTGCCGCTTATGTGACCCTGGTGTTCCCGGTTACAACTGACTTCTGTGCGGCAGATGTGACGATAGCCAATGATTTCAACGGCGGAGGGGCAGATGCCAGCGGGTTCTATCCGGAAGGCACGACCATCGTCGTGTACACCATTGCCAACGGCTGTGAAACACTTTTCCGCGACACGGCTGTGGTCATCGTTGATGACCTCAACTCGCCGGTTGTCAATTGTGGACCGGTATCCCGTACGGTCACTTGTGCCACGGATATCGACAGCCTCATACAGAACTGGGGGATTACCATCCTTGAGCCGTGTCCGTACGAAGAGATCCTTGAGATCAATTACAACGTCAGCGACTGCGGCGCGGGTACGATCAACTTCAACATACGCTACGTAGACATAGGAGACAACGAGGCGCAGTGCAACCGCGTGATCATCGTCACCGGAGGCCCCGAAGCCTTCGACGAGGATGATATTATCTGGCCGGATCCGGAGATAGTAGTGTTTGGTGGCTGTCCGGGTGCTATCAGCCCCGATGATCTCGATTCATACCCGGTACTGGAAGAAAACTATCTCTGCCTCGATCCGATCTTCGTATATGAAGATGAGGAGATCGTCCCACCCGTATTCTCGGCCAACTGTCGTGAAGTACTCCGCACCTGGTATGCGATCAGCAGTTGCAACGGCGATACACTTGCAGTGTTCGAACAAATGATCGGAGTGCGCTTCGGCGGATCGCCCATCATCGTCATGGGTGATGTGATGACCGAACTAAGGACGGGCCTCGGCGGTGTACACATCGAACTGGATTCGGACCGCCGCTCGGCATTTGGCGCTACGGACCGCAGCGGACACTATGAAGTGAACGCATATGATCCGGGCAGAGGGCTGACCGTACTGCCGTCACTGGCAGGCGATCCGGCTGAAGGCGTGACCGTCGGCGACCTCTGGGCGATCAACCGCCACATCAGCGGAGTGGAGCCGCTGGGATCCCCTTACAAGATCATAGCAGCCGATGCAGACCGCTCAGGTAGCATTGATGCAGTCGATATCGATCTCCTGCGCAGGCGCATCCTCGGCACAGCGCCGGAATCAACGGAGTCTTCCTGGAGATTTGTGGATGCGGCATATCGCTTCCGCAACCCTGTACAGCCGCTTGCAGAAGCATTCCCTGAGGCAGTGACCGTTTACGGACCGGGCGACTGGCACAACGCAAGTTTCATAGGTGTGAAACTGGGCGATGTCAACAATACGATAGAGGAAGTGATCCGGGGGCGTTCTTTGAGACCCGACCATGAGCTCTATACTGCAGCACGGCCGCTCACAGCAGGCCATACATACGAAGTACCTGTCTATATGACGGCGGCTTCCGATGTGGCAGGCTACCAGTTCACTATAAGTGTGGACCGCAACATGGCCCGTATCGCGGAGCTGATACCTGGCAGCCTGATGCGCGATGTACATATAAACATGTCGCGTGCAGGTGAAGGACTCATCAGTTTCGTATGGGATCGTACGGATCGAAACCTTGTGATGGACGAGCCGATCTTCCGACTGCGTATCGAAGCGCTGGCTTCCGGTCAGCTTGAGGAGTGCCTGCAGCTCAATTCAGAGCTGACCATGGCAGATCTGTATACCGGCAACGGGGAGAGCCGCAAGCCAGTACTGCGCTTCCACGACGCAGCGATGCAGGCCGCCGCCTCATTCGAACTCTACCAGAACGAACCGAACCCGTTCGAACATGAAACGACCATACGTTTCGATATACCGGCGGCGGATGAAGTGACTTGTACGATCTACGACCTCAGCGGACGTATCGTATGGAGCGCCAAACGCCAGTTGCCCGCAGGCAGAAATGAACTGCGTCTCCTGCGCAGAGAACTCGGCCAGGCGCACGGCGTACTGTTCTACAGGGTCGAGACCGGTAATTACAGCGCCACCAAGAAGATGATAGTGCCTATGCACTGAAAGGAATAGTTTTAGTTAGATCTTAGTTTTAGTTCGTGTGAAATGGGCCGCTTCAATGGAAGTGGCCCATTCTCATTTAAGCACTTTGGCGCGGCATCTAATTGGCTATTTTTGAATATGTATATGGCGTATAATCAGTATGATATAGTTTACAGGAAAAAAAATATAAAAAAATATGCACTGGGTGTTATATATTAAAAAAACTGCGCATGTATATTTGTGGTGTAGTAGTGTATCGACATAAAAAGTATATCGTACGCTGCCGAACCTGAACCCACCTGCCTGAGTATTTTAGTTTAGAACCTACCCAGGGGATATGTGGCCAACATTCCCCGTATCAACCTACCTGAGATCATAAATAGATTGGATTATCCGTCGTGGATATATCCTGCCTGGTAATACCCTTTACCGAATGTTCGGCACGGCTCGCGCTGTGCCTCAGCATAGTATTGCCTTATTACCTAATATCTGTTTAATTAAAACTAAGATCTCATGAAGAAAACTACTTTTACTGAGTCTCTTCGGCAGACGTGCAAGCGTTTGCCTGCTGGCATGAGAAGTTGGATGTTGTCCTTCTTTTTGTTGCCGGCTGCTATGCTTCTTGAGATGAGCACTGCTCAAGCTCAAGGCTGTTCAATGGCATGTAGCAACATCAATGTTGGTATAGCTGAGAACTGTATAGCGCCTGTACGCCCGGGTATGCTTATCCAGGGCACAAGCGGCAACTGCGGACCTGCAGCTGACCGCATTATTTACCTGCGCGAGACGATGAACGGCCCGGTGATTTACACGGGTACGCAGGCGT
>CAZICV010000010.1:0-22793 GCA_964537925.1 uncultured Saprospiraceae bacterium
TTCTTTCGCTTACTTATATACCGATGATGAGTGCTTTGGTATTGAGTAAAAAACTAAAACACAAGCCCAATCTGTCGGACAAGGTAATGGATAAAGTAGCCAACGCACATCAAAATTTATTGAAAAAGGTGATTCATTTTCCCAAAACGGTCATCGCATCGGTTGCTGTACTTTTTGTAATTGCTCTATTTATCCTTTCAAGAATGGGCGGTGAATTTATTCCCTCATTGGAAGAAGGTGATTTTGCAGTGGACACCAGAGTATTAACCGGTAGTAATTTAAACACCACCATTGAATACACTCAAAAGGCCGCTCATATTTTGAAATCAGAATATCCGGAAGTGGAAAAAGTAGTGACAAAAATTGGAAGCGGAGAAGTTCCCACCGACCCTATGCCGATGGAAGCCAGCGATATGATGGTGATTTTGAAAAATAAGAAAGAATGGACTTCCGCTAAAACCTTTCCCGAATTGGCAGAAAAGATGGGAAAATCTTTGGAAGCTGTACCCGGCATCAGCACAGGTTTTCAGTATCCGGTGCAAATGCGTTTTAATGAATTAATGACCGGTGCAAGACAAGATGTGGTTTGTAAGATTTTTGGAGAGGACTTAGACAGTCTTGCACATTATGCCACACAATTAGGCACTATCATCAAAACCGTAAAGGGTGCAGAAGATTTATACATAGAACCCGTAACTGGGATGTCGCAGGTGGTAGTCAAATTCAACCGAGCCAATATGGCACAATTTGGACTGAATATTAAAGAAGTCAATAAAGTGGTGAACACTGCTTTTGCAGGACAAAGCACCGGTAAGGTGTATGAAGGAGAAAAACGGTTTGATTTGGTCGTTCGATTGGATGAAAAGCAAAGAGAAAACTTGAATGATATTCGCAATCTGCTCATCCCAACGCCCAAAGGCACACAGATACCTTTATATCAAGTGGCGGATGTGGACATTATCACCGGACCGGCTCAAATACAGAGAGAAGATGCCAAACGAAGAATTGTAATCGGCTTTAATGTGCGTGGCAGGGATGTACAAAGTATTGTGAATGAATTGAGTGAAAAAGCAGAACAACAACTACAGTTTTCACCGGGTTATTACATCACTTACGGAGGTGCTTTTGAAAATCTAAACCAAGCAAAAGATCGTTTAATGATTGCCGTACCTATATCATTGGCTTTAATATTTCTGCTATTGTTTTTTGCATTTAAGTCAGTAAAAGAAAGTTTATTGATTTATACTGCCATTCCACTTTCTGCCATTGGCGGTATTTTTCTGTTAGCACTGCGAGGAATGCCTTTTAGCATCAGTGCTGGCATTGGATTTATTGCTTTGTTTGGCGTTGCTGTTCTGAACGGCATTGTATTGATAGCAGAATTTAACCGATTGAAGAAAGCAGGAGAACAAGATGTAGAAAAAATAGTTTTAAACGGCACAAAAACCAGATTGCGACCAGTTTTAATGACAGCATTTGTAGCCTCGCTCGGATTTTTACCAATGGCATTGAGCACAGGTGCAGGAGCCGAAGTGCAAAAACCTTTGGCAACGGTGGTGATTGGCGGATTGTTGATTGCTACTTTCTTAACGCTTTTTGTGCTTCCTACCCTATTTATTCAGTTTGAAAAAATCAGTTTTAAGAAAATCAAACTGTCTAAAAAATCAATTGCAACCCTTATTGTTTTGTTGTTCCAAATTCCGCTTTTTGCACAAAATATTTCGTTGGAACAGGCTTTGGAAATGGCGGATAAAAATAATCTTTCCATCAAAAGCAATGAACTGTTAGAAAGCTATCAGGCTAAGAAGAGAGCATCTTATCTCAATATTCCGCAAACCAATCTCACTACAGAATTAGGGCAAATAAACACACCAGCTTTTGACAATAAATTTGGTATTTCTCAAAGCATCAATTTTCCTACGGTTTACAGCAATCAAAAGAAAGTTTTAGAGCAGGAATGGCAAAAAGCGTTAACCCAAACAAAACGTTCAAAGGCAGAAACAAGAAAATTGGTTACTCAAATTTTTTATCAGATTTTATTGCTGAATGAACAGAAAAATATTCTAAGTAGAACCGATACACTATATGCAGAGTTTTTAGAAAAAAGCAAATTGCGATTTGAAAAAGGTGCTGGAAATATCCTGGAAAAAACAACTGCCGAAATTCAGTTTGAGAATATTTCCAATCAATTAAAATGGTTGGAAAATGAAATTGATTTAGCAAAAATTCAATTACAATGTCTGTTAAATTCAGATATTAGATATAAGCCGATAGCTGATAACTTTATCATTGATATAGGATTACTGTCTAATGATATTTCAATAGAAAATCATCCTCTGATTGAATTATCTCAACAGGAAATTGAACAATCCAAATTGCAGGTGAAATTGGAGAAATCCAAACTTCTGCCTGATTTGTCATTATCTTATTACAACCAAAGTTTTAGAGAGTTTGGTCAAAATAGATACAATGTGGTGGCGTTGGGTGTAGGCGTTCCCATTTTTGCTGGCGGACAAAAAGCCAACATAAAAGCAGAACAACAAAAAATTGCTTTTTACGAAAATGAGCAATTAGTCAAAAAAGCCCAATTAGAAACGGAATACCGGTCGGCTTTGAATACTTATCAAACACAAAAAGCAATTGTTGAGAATTTTCAAAACAAGCAGCTGCCACAAGCAGAACAGATTTTTAAAACAGCAAAAGAACAATTTGCCAATGGAGAAATCAACTATTTGGATTGGGTGCTTTTGAATAATCAGGCGTCACAAATTCAAACCAACTATTATCAGGCTGTAGCCCAGTTAAATCAAACAGCCATCACTATTCTTTATCTCATTTCAAAATAAAATAACAATGAAAAATATAATTATCGTCCTATTGAGTTTAGCTCTTTTCGGTTGTAAAAACAGCCAACAAGAGCAAGTTGAAAAGCAAAGTACAACCAATGAAAACCACATTTCATTAAGCAAAGAACAACTTCAAAATTTTCAATTAAGCACAACGGAATTACAGGAAAAAAATATCCATCACACGCTCAGGCTAAACGGCTCAATAGATGTGCCGCCACAAAATTTGGTTTCTGTCAGCAGTGCTTTAGGCGGCAGGGTGCAATCCACTAAACTATTGCCCGGTATGCATTTCAAAAAAGGCGAAGTACTGGTAACATTAGAAGACAATCAGTATATCCAATTACAGCAAGATTATTTGACCACAAAAGCACAATTGCAAAATGCAAAGGATGAATACAACCGCCAAAAAGAACTCAATCAAAGTAAAGCAAGCAGCGATAAGGTTTTCCAACAGGCACAGGCAGATTACAGGATTTTGGAAGCTTCGCTTGCTGCATTAGAACAAAAGCTGCAACTCATTCATATCAATCCCAATCAAATCACCGTCAATAACATCAAGCGAACATCTAATATTTACGCCCCTTTTGATGGATATGTTACTAAAGTAATGGTCAATATCGGTAAGTATGTGAGTCCGTCAGATGTGTTGTTTGAATTGGTGGACCCAAGAGATATTCATTTGAACCTAAAAATTTTTGAAAAAGACTTTGATAAAATTCAAATCGGTATGCCGGTAGTCAGTTATACCAATAACAAACCCGATAAAAAGTATTTCGGAAAAATTATTCTCATTGGAAAAAGCATTTCAGAAGACAGAGCCGTGGAGGTACACGCTCATTTTGATAAGTATGATGCTCTTTTAATCCCAGGAATGTATATGAATGCAGAAATCGAAATTCCTGAAACAAAAAACTTAGCACTGCCCGATGAGTGTATCGTTTCTTTTGAAGGGAAACATTATATTTTTAAACAAAAAGATACTGCCAACTTTGAAATGATAGCGGTAGAAGTGGGAAGCAGCGGAGATGGTTTTACAGAAATCCTCAATGCCGATGCGTTGAAGAACAGCAAAATCGTGCAGCAAGGAGCATATACCTTACTGATGGCGATGAAAAATAAGGGAGAAGAATAAACAAAACATTTTAAAATCAATTAACCTTAAAAATTCAAAGTAATGAAAATGTCAATTTTAAAAAAAGCTGCGATTACAATAATCGTCCTTTTGGTAGTCATCCAATTCTTTAAAACAAAAGAAAACAAAAGTATTCAGGTTTCTGAAAACACCATTACACAGTATTACGAAGTACCAGAAAATATTCAAAATATTTTAAAAACAAGTTGTTACGATTGTCATTCTAACAACACCAATTATCCTTGGTACAACAAAATCCAACCAGTGAATTGGTGGTTGTCTAACCATGTAAATGAAGGAAAAAGAAAACTGAATTTTGATGAGTTCAACGCTTATTCCACTAAAAAGAAATTGCATAAATTAGATGAAGTGATTGAAAACATCAAAGACAATGAAATGCCATTAAAATCATATACGCTTATACATGGCGATGCTAAATTGTCCAACAGCGATAAACAAGAAATTGAGGCTTGGGTAAAAAATATTAAAAACGAAATTCAATAATACTTCTAATCGTTTTTAGGTTTGAAGTATAATTTTTCCGGTAATTTTAAAGGAGTTAAAAAATAATTCAAACAAAATCATTGACCAAACTATGTGAAATTTGATAGTTTGGTCTGAAAAAAATAAAATAAAACACAAAGACAGTTTCAAAACAATCAATAATTACCGGATAATCTATAAAATTGAAGAACCATGACAACCTATAATATCCCCAAACAACTATCTGGTCTCACGGAAGAAGAACTAAAAGCTTCTCGTGAAAAATTTGGTTACAATCAGACTGACAATACCCATAAAAACTCATGGTTTGAATTGTTGTTTGATATTCTGAAAGAACCGATGTTGCTTTTGCTCATTGCCGTTTCGGTGATTTATGTCATTGTGGGCAATTATTCCGAAGCCCTGTTTATGCTGGGAGCAATTATTCTTGTTTCGGGCATCTCTTTCTACCAGGACAACCGCAGCAAAAAGGCATTAGAGGCATTGGAAAAACTGAATGAGCCACTCAGTACCGTTATCCGAAATTCAAAAGTAATACAAATCCCTACCCGGGAAATTGCCGTGGGAGACTTGTGCATTACAGAAGAAGGAAAAATGATAAATGCCGATGGCGAAATAATACACAGCAACGATTTTTCCGTCAATGAAGCATCGCTTACCGGAGAAAGTTTTTCGGTATTCAAAAATCAGGATACCGAAGACAAAAAAGTGTATAGCGGAACTTTGACAGTTTCGGGATTGGCGGTTTTTAAAGTAGAAAAAATAGGTGCAGAAACAAAACTGGGTAAAATTGGCACATCCATTCACCACATCAAAGAAGAACGTTCGCCACTGCAAATCCAGATTGCCAGATTTGTAAAAGGAATGGCAATTATTGGAATCATCGTTTTTCTGATGGTTTGGGCATACAGCTTTTGGCAGTCACGGAATATTATGGAAAGTCTGTTGGTCGGACTGACTTTGGCAATGTCTATTCTGCCCGAAGAAATTCCTGTCGCTTTTACTACGTTTATGGCATTGGGGGCGTGGAAACTGATGCGTGAAGGCATTATCATCAAGCGAAGCAGTGTGGTAGAAACGCTGGGAAGTACTACTGTCATCTGTACGGATAAAACCGGAACAATTACCGAAAATTCGATGCGGCTGAAAGCTCTTTTCAATTATAAAACCAATCAGGTGTTTGATGAAACGCATTTGAATGAACTGGAACTCTCCGAACTCATTCAATATGCGATGTGGAGCAGCGAACCCGTGCCGTTTGACCCGATGGAAAAAACCTTGCATCAGGTTTATAAACAAACGCAAAAAGATGACCTGCGTAGAGACTTTCAAATGATACACGAATATCCGCTGGAGGGAAAGCCGCCAATGATGACACATCTTTTTGAAAACAGTTCCAGAAAACGCATTGTTGCAACCAAAGGCGCACCCGAAGCTATTCTTGCGGTATCCCATCTTCCGGACAGCGAAAAAGAAATGCTTCGCCGGCAAATCAGCGATTTCGGCAAACAAGGTTATCGTGTGCTGGGCGTTGCCAAATGTACATTTGAAGGAAGCCATTTTCCAGAAAAACAGCAGGATTTCAACTTTGACTTTTTAGGATTTACGGTATTTTATGACCCGCCCAAAAAGGACATTCAGCAGGTATTCCAAAAGATTTACGATGCCGGAATTAAAGTAAAAGTGATTACAGGCGACAATGCCGACACCACAAACGCCATTGCCCGACAGGCAGGAATAATCAACCCAACTGCGGCTGTTAATGGTTCTGAAATAACACATCATTCGGAAGCGGAACTCATTGAGATTTCAAAAGACACTACCTTGTTTACCCGTATGTTTCCCGAAGCGAAACTTGCTGTTGTCAATGCCTTAAAACAATCCGGAGAAATCGTAGCAATGTTAGGTGATGGCGTAAACGATGCACCTGCACTCAAAGCGGCACATATTGGCGTAGCTATGGGCAATAAGGGTACGGAAATAGCCAAAGCAGCAGCAGCATTAGTTATTACCAATGATGATTTAGACAAACTTATTACAGGAATTGCAGCAGGAAGACGGATTTATGCCAACATCAAAAAAGCCATTCAGTATATTATTTCCATTCATATTCCCATTGTTTTAACCGTTTCCCTGCCTTTGTTTTTGGGTTGGATATATCCGAATATTTTTACACCGGTACACGTTATTTTTCTGGAGCTGATTATGGGACCGACCTGTTCCATTGTTTATGAAAACGAACCGATAGAGAAAGATGCGATGCAAAGGAAACCACGGAAAATGACCGAAACCTTTCTGAATTGGAAAGAATTAAGCATCAGTATTATTCAAGGATTGCTAATTACAACAGGTGTATTGTTCGCTTATCAATTTGCCGTTCAAAAAGGAAGCAATGAAGAAACTACAAGAGCAATGGTTTTTACTACGCTAATCGTTGCTAATGTGTTATTAAGCCACACCAACCGTTCGTTTACGTACAGTCTGTTTAATAGTTTCAAAAACAGAAATAAACTGTTCCCAATGATTACCGGAGTAACTTTGGTATTGCTTTTCGCTATCTTGTACATACCCCTGTTTGCCGGTTTCTTTCAAGTAACCGGACTGAACATCCCGGAATTGGGAACGGCATTTTTAATCGCAGCAGTATCTGTCTTGTGGTTTGAAGTGTATAAATGGATAAAGAGAAGATGAGTTTTTTTCTCAAGAAAACATTGTCAATTAAAAAACTATTTCTACTTTTGTTAGCGAATACTAACTAACGGGATTTAAAAAGATAAAATAATATGGCAACATTTGAAAAAGAAACCATTTTCAATCTCGAAGATACAATTGAATACACAAACGGCGGGGTTATCAGCAAGCAGATAACTAAAAGCAAAGGTGGAAATTTGACTTTGTTCTCGTTTGACAAAGAACAGGGGCTATCGGAGCATAAAACGCCTTATGATGCCATTGTGCAGATTTTGGATGGCGAAACAGAAATAACCATTGGAGGCAATTTACATAATTTGAAAAAAGGGGACTGCATTATTATGCCAGCAAATGTTCCTCACGCACTGAAAGCTGTTGAACGTTTTAAAATGCTGTTGACAATGATACGTCAAGAATAATTCAGATAACTATTTTTACAAAATCCTATTCAGCATGAGGCACATTAAAGCAACGGAATTCATACTTTATGTAAATGACCAACGGGTAAGTACTGATTTTTACACGAAACTTTTTCGAACGAATCCTGACTTAAATGTTCCGGGTATGACTGAATTTCAACTGGCAGAAAATTGTAAATTAGGGCTGATGCCCAACCACGGAATTGCAAAAATACTTTCGGATAAAATACCACATCCAAATCAGGGAAACGGAATTCCAAGATGCGAACTGTATTTCTATGTTGACAATATTGAACTCGAATTTGATAACGCAACGAAAATAGGTGCTAAACTTATTAGTCCGGTAGAAGACAGAGACTGGGGCGATAAAGCCTGTTATTTCGCCGATTTAGATGGACATATTATCGCTTTTGCTCAAAAAATACAGATTTAAAAAAAATTTACCCAATGATGTTAGTGAACGCTCGCAAACTTATGTTTAGCTTGATAGTTTTGTCAGGTTGGAATATAGCCCAAGCTCAAGAGGTTTGGACATTAAAACAATGTATTGATACGGCACAAGTTCATAACAAGACTTTGCAAATCAATCGTAACAACGTATCCATCAGCGAACAACGGGAAAAAGAAGCAAAAGCCAATCTTATTCCTAAAGTTACAGCTAATGCCGATTACAAATATTTTATGGAACTGCCTACGCAGTTAATGCCGATGAATGCCCTCAATCCGCAAGCACCCGAAGGGCAATTCAGAGATTTGCAATTTGGTGTTCCGCACAACATCAATGCAAATGTGCAGTTGGCAATGCCGTTGTATAATCCGCAGGTTTATGGAGTGATTGAGAATACAAAAATTGCCAACGAACTGACACAGCTTCAATTTCAAAAATCGGAAGAACAGGTTTTATACGACATCACTACGCTGTATTACAACGCTCAAATATTGAAACATCAATTGGATTTTTTGGAAAGCAATCTGATAAATACCCAAAAGCTCTTAAAGAATATGGAACTCTTGAAAGAACAGCTATTGGCAAAGGGAACAGATGTGAGTAAAGTGAAATTGCAAGCCGAGCAGTTAAATACCCAAAGGGAAAACGTTCACAATAAATACATTTCAATTCTAAATGCACTAAAACTGAATATCGGTATCCCATTGGAGCGAAATATTACCGTTGTTTCTGAAATCGAACAGCAAACCTTGACGGAAAATAATGTAGAAAATATATTGGATTTGAAGATTATTCAGACACAAAACAAACTATTGAACAGCGAATTGAGTACGTTGAACAAATCACGATTTCTACCCTCGCTTAATTTGATTGCTTCCTACGGAACAACAGGTTTTGGCTACGACAAAACCCCAAATGACTTTCTGAAATTTTATCCCATAGGCTTTGCAGGCTTGCAACTGACTTACCCGCTTTTCAACGGAACAGTTACACAGCGAAAAATAAATCAAAAAAAACTGGAAATCAGCAATAACGAATTACAGGCTCAACTGATTGGCGATAAAAACAAAATGGAAATTGAAAATGCTTTAAGGCAAAGAACGATTGCACAGCAAACAGTCATCAATACCGAAAATCAAATCACTTTGGCTCAATCCATTTATGAGCAAACCATTTTACAACAAAAGCAAGGTACGGCAACACTTACCGATGTTTTATTGGCTGATAATGCACTTCGTGAAGCACAGCAAAACTACCTGTCGGCAGTGATAGATTATCTAAAAGCTGATTTGGAACTTAAAAAACTGACGGGAACAATTAAGAATTAAAATAACGAATAAAAAATCAAGAATATGAATTGGAAAAAAATAATCGGGATAATTGCTTTGATTACGGTAATAGCACTTGTGTTTTTTAAGTTGAAAAACAATAAAGAAACTACCGAAAGCAAGGTGTATCAGTACGACAAAGAAAAACCGATTGCCGTAAGTGTGGACACCATTCGTTTGCAAAGTATTGATGACGCAAAGACTTATACAGGAACTTTTGAACCGAACAAAGAAACCAAAATTAGTGCGGACATACAGGGAAAAATCAATGCGGTTTTAGTAGATGTAGGGAGTGAAGTAAGCAAAGGACAAACGCTTATTCAATTGGATAATTCGCTATTAAAATTACAACTGCAATCAGTTGAAGTACAGATTGAGGGTTTGGAAGATGATGTAAAACGCTATACGATTTTAACGGAAGCCGATGCCGTTCAAGGTGTACAGTTGGAAAAGGCAAAATTGGGATTGAAATCTGCAAAAGTTCAGAAAGCGACTTTATTAGAACAAATCAGTAAAACCACTATAAAAGCACCTTTCAATGGTGTGGTAACTGCCAAGCTCAATGAGGAGGGCGGTTTTGCAGCACCGGGTATTCCGTTGCTACAAATTACGGATATAAGCACTTTACGTTTTACGGTTAATGTTCCCGAAAATGATTTGGTGCAGTTTCAAAACAATCAAACCTACAAAATCAATGCTGATGTTTATCCCGATATTTCCCTTTCGGGAAAAGTAATAATGACAGGAAGCAAAGCCAATCTGGGCAATAGCTTTCCGGTACAGTTTCAGGTTACCAACACCAAAAACTTAACCATAAAATCGGGAATGTTCGGCAAGGTAAATCTTTCTGAAACCAAGCAAGAGCAAGGTATTCTTATCCCTACATCTGCCATTACAGAAGAAAATGGAAAAGCGAAAGTGTATCTCATAAAAAACGGAAAAGCCGTATTGCAATCTATTACCATATCAGGAAATATCGGCAATAGAACGATTGTATCAGACGGATTGGCAACAGGCGATATTGTGGTAACGAATGGCTTTATCAATCTGTTTGACGGAGCGAATATTACGATTAAATAAAATCAGCGAAAATGAATATTACAGAAATATCAATCAAACGTCCCTCGCTGATTATCGTACTTTTCAGCGTATTTGCCCTGTTGGGAATTATCGGCTACAAGAATTTGAGCTATGAACTGATGCCCGATTTTAATCAGCCTGTTGTAGTAATCCGAACGGTTTATCCCGGTGCAGAACCCAACGAAGTGGAAACTTCCGTTTCCCGAAAAATTGAAGATGCCCTTTCCAATTTGGAGGGCGTAGATTATTTGCTTACCAAATCATTACCCAATGCTTCAATCATCATAGCCAACCTGAAATACGGAACGGATTTGGACAAAACAATGCAGGACGCTCAACGCTATATTGACAATATCCGAAAGGACTTGCCTAACGATATTCAAAACCCTGTAATGAGCAAAGTATCGCCTAATGATTTGCCGATAATGTCGGTAAGTGCAACAAGCAATTTAGAGCCGACAGTGTTTTATCAAAAAATGAAAGACGATTACCTGCCACAAATCCAACAGCTAAAAGGAGTGGCAGAGATAACCATTTTAGGTGGGGAAGAAAGGGAAATTCAAATCAAGGTAGATAAAGAAAAACTGAAGCTCTATAAAATTTCTTTGTATCAGGTAGTGGAAGCTGTCAATCGTTCGGGGATTGATTTACCTGCCGGAAAATTGCAAACCGATACAGAAAATAATTCGGTACGTTTGGTAGGAAAGTTCAACACCATTACGGACATAAAGAATGTTCAAGTTGCTATGCCTTTTCCAAACAGCCCTGTTTATGTGAAAGATATTGCAGAAGTAACGGACGGTATTAAAGAAACCGCTTCTTACAGCCGTTACAATGGTAAAAACGGTATTGGTTTAATGATAAAAAAACAAGGCGATGCCAATGCCGTTGATGTTTCAAAACTGATTAGAGAAAAATTTCAGTCCATTGAAAAACAAAATACCAATGCAGATGTAAAATTTGTAGTTACGGATGACAGCACCGATAACACCATTGCAGCCGTTAATTCGGTGGTATTTGACTTGATTTTAGCCGTTATTTTAGTGTCGTTAGTAATGTTGCTGTTCCTGCGAAGTTTCAGAAACTCACTGATTGTGTTGGTCGCTATTCCTACTTCCTTAATTACCGCTTTTGCCGTGATGTGGCTTTTGGGCTATACGCTCAACCTGATGACTTTGCTGGCGATGTCTTTAATCATCGGTATTTTGGTGGACGATGCTACCGTAGTTTTAGAAAATATCCAACGTCATTTGGATATGGGTAAAGAAAAAAGAACGGCAGCTATGGACGGAAGAATGGAAATCGGTTTTTCGGCATTGTCTATTACATTGGTTGATGTGGTTGTGTTTCTGCCGATTTTATTCTTACAGGTTTTTGTTGCCGATATGCTCAAACAGTTTTCGGTGGTGGTTATCACTTCTACACTTACCAGTTTATTGGTAGGTTTTACTTTAACGCCTTGGCTGGCTTCACGCATCGGGAAAAAAGAAGATTTGCAGCCGACTAATATCTTCAACCGTTTTTTGCTTTGGTTTGAACATCAGTTAGACCAATTTATCAATTGGTATGGCAGAACATTGAATTGGGTTTTACATCACAAACTCATTTTTACAGGATTTGTTTTGTTGCTGTTCGTAGGGACGGCAGCAATGATGAAGCAGGGAATTATTGGAAAGGAACTCATTTCCACAGGCGACCAAGGGAAATTCCGTTTGGCATTAGAGTTTGATAAAAGTACTTCCATTCAGCAAAACAATTTGGTTTCAGAAAAAATAGAAAACTATATTTTGAAGCAACCCGAAGTTGCAACAGTTTTCAGTAATGTGGGCGGACCAAGCACCGGTATTGGAAGTTTGGGAGTTGGCTCTGCCAATAAAACCGAATTTACCATTCAGCTAAAATCCAAGAAAGAAACAAATCATCTCTCTACCGAAACCTTTATGCGAAAATTGCGAACTGATTTGCAAAAAGAATATTCAGGCATCAATTTTTCAATGATAGCATTAGGCTTAATTCCACGTTCTGCACCGATAGAAATTACATTAAGCGGGAGCGACTTAGACCAGGTAATGCAGACAGGTAATGACTTAAAAACAGTCATTGAAAAAATACCTGGAGCAGATAATGTGCGGTTTTCGGTAGAAGCAGGAAACCCTGAATTAAAAGTCATTCCTGACAAAGACAAAATGCAGCGTTTAGGATTGAACACGGCTTATGTGGGAATGAATTTGCGTACCGCTTTTACAGGAAATGACGATGCCACTTTAACGGAAAACGGAACAGAATATCCTGTACGGATTTGGTTGGATAAATTCAGCCGTAAAAATTATGATGATGTAAACCAACTCAACATTATAAATCCAATGGGCATTCCGATTGAAGTTTCACAGTTTGCAACTATTGAAAGAGATAATTCGCCTTCGCTTTTAGAACGAAAAGACCGACAACCTGCCGTTACATTAACTTCCGATGCACTCGGCAGACCTTCGGGAACAGTAGCAGACGATGTTGTGGCATATCTCAAAAACAATCCCTTACCAAACGGCATACAAATGACTTGGGGAAGCGATATTAAACGGCAAAACGACAGTTTCGGGGCTTTGGGTTCGGTATTGCTGATTTCATTCTTACTGATTTATTTGATTATGGTAGCCTTATACGACAGTTACATTTATCCTTTTGTTGCCTTATTTGCCATACCCGTTGCAGCTATCGGAGCATTTTTAGCCTTGAATTTATCGTTAAGCAATTTGAGCTTATTTGCTTTGCTCGGCTTGATTATGTTAATGGGATTGGTAACAAAAAATTCCATCTTGATTGTGGACTTTACCAACCAACTGAAAGCGGAGGGGAAACATTACAAAGAAGCATTGATTACCGCAGGAAAAGAACGTATGCGACCCATTTTAATGACGACTTTATCAATGGCAATAGGAATGTTGCCCATAGCATTAGCCAGCGGAACAGCAGCCGAATGGAAAAACGGTTTGGCGTGGGTAATTATTGGAGGTTTGCTCTCTTCATTGGCATTGACGGTTTATTTAGTGCCAATGGTGTACTACGGAGTAGATAGAATGAAAGAAAAATTGGGTTCAAATAAAAAACAATAATAAATGAAAGCAACAATTTTTATTATACTGACAGTTGGGTTATGTTTTTTTCTCTGTTCGTTTTCGGGAAATAGGGCAGAAACCTACACATTGACCGTTAAGGTAGAAAAATTACAAAACTCAAAAGGCGTTGTACAGTTCGCCCTTTACAACAAAGACGGCTCAATACCTGATGAAGATTACAGAAATTATTACCGATTAGAGAAAGCGAAAATCGGAAATGGGAAAGCCGAAATTACTTTTAAAAATCTGCCCAAAGGGAAATATGCCGTGAATATTTTACACGATGAAAACAGCAACGGTAAGGTTGATAAAGGCTTTCTTTTGCCCAAAGAAGGAATTGGATTTTCTAATTATCAGTCAATAGGTTTGCGAAACAGGCCTAATTTTTACAAAGCAAGTTTTGATTTGACCACAGACAAAACGATTAGTGTAAGGATAATTTATATGTAAACAACAGAAATGATAAAATTCTACACCAAAAACGGCGTTAACCGAATTGATTTACGCACTGTATTCGCAGGGAGCATTTGGTAATGCAGACATAATAGCCATTGCCAAAACATTTGAAAGTACCTTTAATATAGATTTAGGCGATTTCTACCATACGTTTATGGAATTAAAATCCCGAAAAATAAACCGTACTAAATTCCCTGACAGCTTGTGTGAAGCTCTGATAAAGAAAATGGACGAACAGGACGAGAGGTAGCCATATACTTGTTGTTAAAAAGCACCACGTTGTTCAAAACGAATTGGAGCGTGGAGAAAATACCCGAACTTACAGCATTTGGTACAGCAGGAACAATTGGGTAAATACATTAACTAAAACATAATTTTTATTCATTGCATTAATAACAGACCGCTTACCAAAATACATAACTTTGCAAAATGGAAGATTTACGACAAATAACAGAATTTAAAACATCGCCCGAATTAGTAGAAAAACTACAACAATACAGCATACAAAAGACTTACAAAGCTGGTGACATTATTCTAAACGAAAATGCACATATTCGTTCTATTCCGATTGTTACCAAAGGAACGTTGAAAGTTATCCGAACAGAAGAAGACGGCAGAGAAATTTTGTTGTATTACATAAAAGCAGGGGAAAGCTGTATAATGTCTTTTTTAGGCGGTCTGCATAATGAAACCAGCAAAGTGAAAGCAGAGGTAGAGGAAGATGCAGAAATACTTTTTCTTCCGATGGACAAAGTGACCCTATTCATCAAAGAACATCCGCAATGGCTGGATTATATCTTTCGTCTATATCACAAACGTTTTGAAGAATTGTTGGAAATTGTAAATGCTATTGCTTTCAAAAAAGTTGATGAAAGAATGTTGGTTTTGCTGAATAGAAAAGCAGAACTTACAGGAAACAAAACACTAAACATTACCCACGAACAATTAGCCAATGAACTTGGTACGGCTCGTGTAGTCGTTTCCCGACTATTGAAACAATTGGAAGAAAACGGAGCTGTCCAGCTCGGCAGGAATAAAATCACCCTTGTGTAACCAAAGTAGCTGTACAGGTTTTTGAGTTGATGCACCTTTGCGGTATCAATTTTAGAAATCTATGGATATAGCGGGTTATTTAGCTTCAATTTTTATTGGTATAGCATTAGGGCTAATCGGTGGCGGTGGCAGTATTCTTACCGTTCCCGTTTTAGTTTATTTATTCAGTATAGATGCGGTTTTAGCAACCGCTTATTCCCTTTTCATTGTCGGCACAACAAGTGTAGTCGGCTCATTTTCTTACTTCAAAAAAGGATTGGTTAATATCAGAACGGCAGTTGTTTTTGGTATTCCGTCAATCATTTCCGTTTTTCTCACAAGGGCTTATATCGTTCCTGCCATTCCGCAGGAAATTTTCAGCATCGGAGATTTTACCGTTACCAAAAGCATATTGCTGATGTTGCTTTTTGCCGTGCTGATGATTTTCGCATCATACAGTATGATTAAAAAGGACAAGCCAACAACCGAAGAAACACCAAAAAAACAACAACAATTCAATTATCCGTTAATTCTTGTTGAGGGTATAGTAGTAGGTATGCTCACAGGTTTGGTAGGTGCAGGCGGTGGCTTTTTAATTATTCCCGCATTGGTAGTATTAAGTAAGCTGCCAATGAAAGAAGCCGTAGGAACTTCATTAGTCATTATTGCAGCAAAATCATTGATTGGATTTTTTGGAGAAAGTGGCGATACGGTTATTGATTGGATTTTCCTTTCAAAAGTAATTGCCTCTGCCATTGTCGGAATTTTTATCGGTATGGCACTTTCCAAAAGAATTAACGGAGCAAAACTCAAACCTGCATTTGGTTGGTTTGTGTTGGTAATGGGTATTTACATCATCATCAAAGAAACATTATTGAACTAAAACAAGTAATGGAAATGAAACATCATTATCAGATTTTAATCATAGGTGGCGGTACGGCAGGCATTATGGTTGCCGCTCAATTACAGAAAAGGCAGTCAGGTTTATCAATAGCCATTATAGAACCGTCCGATACGCATTATTATCAGGCAGCTTTTACATTAGTGGGTGCGGGAACTTATGAAATGCACAAAACCAAAAGAAGCGAAGCATCGCTTATCCCTTCGGGCGTAGATTGGATTAGAGATAAGACAATGGCTGTCTATCCTGATGAAAACAAAGTCGCAACCGAAAAAAACGGAAGTATGGGTTATGATTATTTGGTAGTAGCTCCCGGACTTGTAAATGACCTGTCATTGATAGAGGGTTTGGAAGATGCCCTTAATAAAGGTGTGGTTTGCAGCAATTATATCAATCCTGAACATACTTGGGAGTGCCTGAAAAATTTCAAAGGCGGTAATGCTATTTTCACACAACCTGCCACACCTATAAAATGCGGTGGTGCTCCGCAGAAAGCAATGTACCTCGCTGCCGATTACTTTCGCAAAAAAGGAATATCCGACAAAACCAATGTAGTTTTTGCAACATCCGGCACAGTCATTTTCGGGGTAAAATCCATTGCCGATACGTTGATGTGTGTTATTAACCGTTACAATGTCAATCTTAAATTATTCCATACTCCTGTAAAAATAGATGCGGATAAAAGATTGGTCTATTTCAAAGATGCTACTCCCGATGATAAAAAAGCAGGTTCAAAAACGATACACGGAACAACTGTAACCGAAGACAATTTACTGGTAGTTCCGTTTGATTTTCTGCACCTTGCACCTCCACAAACCACACCCGACTTTATCCGAAAATCTGACTTGTGCAATGATGCAGGTTGGTTAGATGTGGACATTAACAGCTTGCAGCATAAAAAATACAGCAATGTTTTTGGCTTAGGCGATGTAGCGGCTTTGCCCACTGCAAAAACAGGTGCAGCAGTGAGGAAACAAGCACCCGTAGTAGTGGACAATATTCTGAAATTGTTAAGTAATAAACCTCCAAACAATAAGGACTATCAAGGATATTCTTCCTGCCCGTTGGTAACAGGTTACGGAAAAATGGTATTGGCTGAATTTAATTACAAGAATGAATTTACACCCGACCCGATGCTGAAATATATGCTGATAAAGAACAGTGATAAAGAACATTGGCGATTGTGGGTACTCAAAAAACACATACTTCCTTACCTGTATTGGAACAAAATGATGAAAGGGAAAATGTAATAAAACTACATTGTAACAAAAGTAGCTGTACAGGAAAAGCAAACATCGGAAATTTGCAGTATCAAAAAAGTAAAACAGAAATCAATTAAAAAATGGAAACACTGGAAATTAAAAACACAATGCCAAGAATAGGCGACATAGCTCCAGACTTTGAAGCTATAACTACCACAGGAAATTTGAAGTTTTCCGAATACAACAAAGAAAGTTGGGTAATTCTCTTTTCGCACCCTGCGGATTTTACCCCTGTATGTACAACAGAAATGAGTGGTTTTGCCAACGAAAGCAATTTCTTTGAAAAACACAATACCAAACTGATAGGATTGAGTATTGACAGTATTCACTCGCACATTGCCTGGGTAAATGCAGTAAACGAAAAAACAGGTGTATTATTTGAATTTCCCATAATTGCCGATTTGGATATGAAAGTCGCAAAGCTCTACGGAATGTTGCAACCCGAGGAAAGTGAAACCGCAGCCGTTCGTGCTGTTTTCATTATAGACCCCACAGGAAAAATAAGATTGATAATGTACTATCCGCTTAACGTAGGCAGAAATATGGACGAAATAAAACGTGCCTTGATTGCTTTGCAAACTTCGGACGAACACAAAGTTGCAATGCCGCTTAATTGGCAACCCGGGGATAAAGTAATTGTGGGTGCTCCAAAAACTTTAGAGGGATTGGCAGCAAGAAAAGCCGATAAGGAATTAGAACAGGTAGATTGGTATCTGGCTAAAAAATCAATCGGGTAATTTCAGTTTAAAAAAGAATAATTAACAATTAAAAATAGAAACTATGTTTTTTCAACACGTTTATGACAAGAGTTTAGCACAAGGCAGTTACCTAATAGGCTGTCAGGCTACAGGAGAAGCAATCGTAATAGATGCTCAACGTGATATAGATGTATATCTCGACATTGCAAAGCATAACAATCTGCGTATCACGCACATTACCGAAACGCACATACACGCAGACTTTCTTTGCGGTTCGAGGGAACTTGCAGCCGTTACAGGTGCAACGATGTACCTTTCGGACGAGGGTGGCGAAGACTGGCAATATCAGTTCCCGCACAAAGGGTTGAAAGATGGCGATGTGATTAAAGTAGGCAATCTTACATTAGAGGTAATACACACACCCGGACACACACCCGAAAGTATCAGCTTTTTACTGACCGACCATCTGGCAACGGACAAGCCCGTAATGGTATTCACAGGAGATTTTGTTTTTGTTGGCGATATTGGTCGTCCTGACTTGTTGGAAAAAGCGGCAGGGCTTATAGGCACAAAAGAAGCCGGAGCCAAACAGATGTTCCAATCGTTGAAAAAGTTTGCTGCACTTCCCGAATATGTACAGGTATGGTCGGCACACGGAGCAGGCTCGGCTTGTGGAAAGGCGTTGGGAGCAGTACACAGCTCTACCGTAGGCTATGAGAAAATCCGAAATTGGGCGTTCCAATATGGCGAAGATGAAAAAGGATTTACCGACTACTTGTTAGCCGACCAACCCGAACCGCCGAAATATTTTGCGATGATGAAGCATCTGAACAAAGTCAATCGTCCTTTATTGGTAGAAGTACCAAAGCATCCTAAATTGTCCAAAGAGCAGTTTATGTCTGCCTATGAAAAAGGCATTAAGATTATTGACACCCGCAATAAAGAAAATTTTGCCAACGGTTTTATTCCCGAAAGCCTGAATATTCAGGGCAATAATTCTTTTTCCACTTGGGCAGGTTGGCTGTTGAACTATCAGGAACAGTTCATATTGGTAGCCGATGACAGCCAAATGGAAGACTTGACCCGTAAGCTAATGCGTATCGGTCTGGATAATATTTACGGGTACATTTCTGATGTGAATGATTTGGGCATTGAGCTGCAAACGGCAGATGTCATTTCCCTTGACGAGTTTAAAACGTATATCAACAAAGAAAATGTTCAGATTGTGGATGTGCGTGGTGTAACAGAATACGAAGCAGGACACATAGAGGGAGCAGATAATGTTTTTGTGGGAACCTTGCAAGACAATTTGGATAAAATCAGTAAAGACAAACAGGTAGTCATCCATTGTCAGGCAGGCGACCGTTCAGCAGTTGCTTATTCTATCCTTGCCAAAAGTGGTTTTGAAAACGTAAAGAACTTTTCGGGCGGAATGAAAGAATGGTTAGCGGAACAGGGTAAAGCAGTTGCCTGCAAAGAAGCATCGTGTACAAACGCTTAAAATGTAAAACTATGGGATTTTTTTCAGCCTTATTCGGCAATACAGATAACAGCCAACTTACCGAAGTGATAAAAGACGGTGCTTTTTTAGTAGATGTCCGCACACCTGCCGAGTTTTCGACAGGTAGTGTGAAAGGAGCGGTAAACATTCCGTTAGACAAAGTGCCGAGCCAATTGTCCAAATTCAAAAACAAAAAAAGCATCGTTGTTTTTTGCAGAAGCGGAAACCGTAGCGGACAGGCAAAAAGTATTTTGGAAAACAACGGATTTCAGAATGTTATCAATGGCGGAACGTGGCAAAATGTAAATCAGGCAGTAAATCAATAGAGTGATGCAAGATTTTTGGGACAAACGATACAAACAGGAACAGTATGCCTATGGCGAAACACCTAACGAATACCTGAAAAGTAAACTTGCAGGTTTACCGAAAGGTAAAGTTCTGTTTCCTTTAGAGGGAGAGGGAAGAAACGCCGTATTTGCGGCTAAAACAGGATGGCAGGTATCGGCTTTTGACCAGAGCAAAGAGGGGAAAAAGAAAGCGGAATTGTTGGCTCAAAAAAACGGTGTTCATATTGATTATGCAGTTTCGGATATGGAAAATGTTAGCTATCCCGAAAATTCATTCGATGTTTTGGTCTTGGTTTACGCACATTTTCCGCTAATTGAGAGAAAGCGGTATCATCAAAAGCTGGTTTCGCTCCTTAAAAAAGGAGGAATACTCATCATTGAGGGTTTTAGCAAAGGACATATTGAAAAACAAAAAGTGAACCCCAATGTTGGTGGTCCAAAAGACGAAACAATGCTGTATGATTTGGAGGAGTTAAAAAACGATTTTCAAGGTTTTGACTTTATGGAAAGCTATGAAACTGACATTGAACTGCAAGAGGGAATTTGTCACGTCGGTACAGCTTCAGTTGTTAGGATTTATGGAATAAGGAATTAAGAACAACTAAATACACAACGAATGAAAAAGAATATGGGAACGACTGACAAAACAATCCGTATAGGCATAGCGGTTGTTATTGCAGCATTATATTTCACAAATGTTATTTCGGGAACATTGGCAATCATATTGGGCATTTTAGCGGTGGTGTTTGTCCTCACGTCATTCATCAGCTTTTGTCCCTTGTATTTTCCATTCGGCATCAACACTTCAAAAAAGAAAAGATGATGATACATAATATAACAGTAGAAAATATAAAATGCGGTGGCTGTATGAACAGCATCAAAACAGCATTGATGAAAATCAGCGGTGTAGAAAATGTAAGCATTGACAAAGACACCGAAACAGTAACTATTGACGGCACAGCCGATAAAGATATGTTGGTTGGGGAGCTTTCAAGATTGGGCTATCCCGAAACAGGAAATAACGACCTGTTGAAAAAAGCAAAATCGTATGTGAGTTGTGCTGTCGGGAAAATGAATTGATTATGAAAAATTATTTAAGAAGTTGGAATTTTATGCGAGTGCTGCGATTGGTATTAGGCATTTTCATTATAGTGCAGGGAGTTCAAGCAAAAGAATGGTTGTTTATTGCATTAGGCGGATTATTTTCTTTAATGCCATTGCTGAATATCGGTTGTTGCGGTGCTTCGAGTTGTAATACGCCTGTTCCAAAAAGCAATAAAAAAGTGGAAGATATTACCTATGAAGAAGTTCGCTAACTAAATACGGTTAATTTTGCGAAAGAAGAAATATAATAATTATGAATAGCAATAAAAGAAAGGAACATTGGGAAACCGTATATGAAACTAAGAACCCGAATGAGGTAAGTTGGACACAGGAGGTACCAAAAACTTCGCTCGATTTTATTACTTCATTCGGACTAAACAAGCAAGCAAGGATTATTGATATCGGCGGTGGCGACAGTAAGTTAGCTGACCATTTGCTCGAACAGGGATTTGAAAATATAACCGTTTTAGACATATCAACAAAAGCAATTGAAAAAGCAAAAAAGCGTTTAGGAGAAAACGCCCAAAAAGTAAATTGGATTGTAAGTGATATTACAGACTTTGAAACGGAAACAACTTTTGACATTTGGCACGACAGAGCCGCTTTTCACTTCCTGACGACAAAGGAACAAATTGAAAAATACCTGAACACAGCAAGAAAATCCGTAAGCGGCTATATGATAATCGGAACTTTTTCCGAAAACGGACCAACCAAATGCAGTGGTCTTGAAATCAAACAATACAATAACGAAACGCTTACAGCCGTATTTGACAACGACTTTGAAAAAATAAGCTGCATAACGGAAGACCATATAACACCTTTTGACACAAAACAGAATTTCTTATTCTGCATTTATAAAAGAAGAACATAAAAACAGAATTTGGGGTCTATGTGGAGAAGTATCACTTTTTTATTGGCAATAATAGCACTTTCGGCTTGCAGTAATCATAAGCAGCAAATTATATCCGAAGAAGAAAAAGCGGCATTGATGCTTTTGGGCGACAGCATTTCTGTGGAGATGCAAAATGTGTTGCTACAAAACGTAGGCGAAGCCATACAAAAAGGAGGAACAGACTATGCCGTTGAATTTTGCAACATTCAGGCAATGCCGCTCACTGATAGCATCGCTAACCATCTTAACGTTTATATCCAACGGTTGAGCGATAAAAACCGAAATCCCGCTAATACCATTCAAACGCAAATGAATAGTATAGCTTGGGAGAAAATGAAATCTGAAAAGACAGATTTTATTGAGGAAAACAAAAGTGGAGAGGTATATTATTATAAACCGATTTTAATAGCAATGCCTACTTGCATCAAATGCCACGGAGGTAAAACCGACATAACCAAAAGCACACAAAAAATGATTGCCCAAAAATATCCGAACGATAAAGCTATCGGCTACCAAATGGGGGATTTAAGAGGAATGTGGAAAATCAAACTAAAACAAAACCAATAAAATGAAAATCTTCCTAAAGAAAAATATACTAACGATTATCGGGGTTCCGCTCGGAGCTTTGGCGGGATTTCTCTATTGGAAATTTGTCGGTTGTAATTCGGGTAGTTGTGCAATCACTTCAAACCCTGTAAACAGTACCATTTACGGCTCAATTATGGGCGGGCTTTTATGCTCAATTTTTCAGAACAATAAAAACAAGACAGTATGACATTTCAGGAAATCATCAATCAGGACAAACCTGTATTAGTAGATTTTTTTGCCGAATGGTGCGGACCGTGTAAAATGATGTCGCCCATTTTGGAAGATGTAAAAAATCGTGTAGGCGAAAACGCAAACATCATCAAAATTGATGTGGACAAAAATCAGCAAGCAGCAACGGCTTATCAGGTGCGTGGTGTGCCTACACTTATTTTGTGTAAGCAGAAAGGAGAATTACACAATTTTTGGAAGGGAGGAGTGCATAACTTTT
>CAZICV010000011.1:0-17414 GCA_964537925.1 uncultured Saprospiraceae bacterium
ACAGATCTACCACAGATCTTCTACAGATCCTGGATAGATGGTGGATAGATATCTATCTCCGGAGATAAATCCAGGGTCCTTTGGAGATCTCGTTCCCGGAGAACTTTCCGAACTGTTTGAGTACTTATCCCGGTAGCCGCCGCGATCTCTTTAAGGGTTCCACCCATTCGCCGGAGTTCGATTACCCGGGCTTTCGTATCCGAATTCACAGGAGGTCTTCCCCGGGGATTCCCGGATGGTTTATAAACATGATGAACAGTCCGGGTTCTTTCTTCTCCGGACTTCTTACTTACATACCGGATCTCATATTCATATCTTCTTAGTGCTCCGGGATCATACATCACCGTATCATCTAACTTGAGTTTGAATCTCTCATCTGACATCTTGAGTAGTATATATAATAGATACTATATTTATTCTAATACTAAAAAAAATATTATACCCCGGTTGGGTTATACAAAAAAAGCCCCCATTTTATAAACCCTATTTATTTTTGAGAACAGAGGACTTGACGGTTGGACTGGGTTGGGGGTTCGGCGTTATCTGAATCGCCTTAGGCTTTGATTGAATCGAGAACATAGAAAACTCCTTTCGCAGTTCTGATCTTGTCTATCTTATCTTTGATCGCTAATCCGAACTTAGTGCTATTTGAATAATTACGCTCACCATTCCTCTCACACCATGTTCGATATCTATCATATAGTTTGGTTCCAGAGATTAACAATTGCCCGGGATTGCTTTTTTGTTCAGAGCAATCAGCCCGGAGGTCTCCGGAATCCGGAGCTGAAGAATCGGGGTCTGCAGGTTCCCGACCTTCAATTTTCATAATCTCGCAAAGTTCATTAAGTGCCGTGAGAAATCGGATCTGAGAAGGAGCGCTAACTTCGACTGTTTGGGTTTTAAGCTCAGTTTTGGGAATCCTATGGAGAGATACAAGTTCGGAGATGGGATATCTGAGCATATAGGTATAGAAGTGATTTCCAGCCTCTTGATTGAAACACTGACCCCGGAGTTTTCCAAAATACTCAACATCCTGGCAATACTTATCTGAAATCTCTAGGCAAAAGTATCTCCGGTCACGATCATTCTCAAGATGTATAGAATCAGCATGATTACTGAGAATCATAAAATTAAGCAAGTTATCCACATCGTATGTTTCCCGGCCTTTTTGTTCAATCGTGAGAGTAGAATCTGTGATCAATGTCTTCATCTTATTGAAATCAGCCCGGAAGCTATCCTTAGCCGAGCTTGCTTCATTCACTACTGCGAGTACTTTGGATTGCATCCGGGAGTTAAATCTTTTAGTAATATCAGCGAGTCCGGAAAAATCAGCTCCGGCATTCTTGCCGATCACGTAGTCCAATAGGAAATCTGTAAGTGTATTCTTTCCAGTTCCATGTTCTCGAGAATAGGCGAATACAGTTACTTGAGTCCGGGCTTCAGGCTTCGCGATAACCTGGTGTAACCAAGACATAAGATAACGATAGAACTGCTCATCATTTCGGCACCAAACCTCCCGGATAAAATCAAGCATAGGCTGAACTAAATTGATATTTAATTCAGGAACTTCTTGGGCTTGATATCCGGACCAGATGTTAAATTCTTTCCCAGTTTCGGTTTTAGGCTTGCATGTAATATTCGAATATCTGGGTATGTATTCAGCGTAATCATCGAGAAAGCATTGAAACTTGATATTCTCGATCTTCGTAGTTTTTTCGGATTGAATCTTGTATGAGAACCTGAGGCGACTATATGACTTTTCTTCAAAAACATGAAACATATCCGATACCTTTTCCTTTCTTATAACCGAACCTTTCCCATACATCACCACGGCGAATACCCTCTTGAGATGGGGGATTACTTCGTCGAGCATGGCTTGCTTATCCGGAAATATTTTGTTGTTGAACTGATTAAAGAAATCTATCCAGCAATATGGATCATTTCTATCGAAAGGTTTAAACTCCGGGACTGAATTATCTATTATCTCTAGATCATCTGGATTAAAGACGGTGGATGGGGGTAGTAGATAATATTTATCATGGATCTCCTGGAAGGCTTTAGGATTCAAGTCCCGGACGTCGTCTTCGAGACTCAAAAGCCCGGGCATATTTTTTCCATCTAGTTTTCGCTTCACCAGATCATCATAAAGATCATCGATCTCAACCTGATTATAGGACCCGTTTTTTTCATACTTCTTGGAGAAATGTCCGGCTATCTTGGAATACTCATCCCGATCTGGATAAACAAACATAAAAATCCGGGTCATATTCTTAAGCCATGGATCACGATGTTGAAATTGAGCGGGTTCTTCCTGGCCTAGTTGATCCAAAAGTTCGAAGAAATATGAATCCGTAGTATTCCCTGAATCCCGGCGTCCTACTGCTGATTGCGGATTTGAAAACCATCCATCGACGGTTTCGATGGCTAACTTATTAAAATCGGTTAGATTATTCTCAATCAGCTCATAATCCTCAGTTAGCTTATGAGTCTGGTTAAGCAGCTTCACATACTCCGGAGGAAGCACGGGCCAATCATCATGGGTCTTGCGATAATCAGTAGGATGAAGAACCCACTCATATTTTTTAAGTGTGATCCGGTTTATAGAAGGATAGACATTCACAGTCTTATTCTGGCCTTTGTAATCGATGTGAAGTTTTTTATCTTCGAATATGATCGTTTTATCCCGGCTTTTAATATCCGGGTTATGCTTGAAGAAGTAATGATATCCTCCGCTAGGAGTCCGGGCTTTAGGGCATTCCGGAAGGTTAAATTTATCTGTAATCATTTCCCAATCAAAGATTGTATCTTCTTTGTTATCCACGTCGATACAATCAAGTCCGGAGTCCGGTCCGGTTTTGATAGCAATATTAACTGCGTACTTCCAGCCCCAATGATCGAAATTAGTCCGGTGCATTTGGGCCAATTCATCACCTTTAATAGCTTGGGCCTTCCCGGATCTTTCTTTCTCAGTAGTTCTCATCGGAACTGCGACAGCTTTGAGAGGAGGGATCATTAAGACCTGAGCTTCGGCTATGAGTTGATCCTTAGATGGGGCTTCATTGAGCAGTCTCTCTGCATGCTCCATCTGCTCGATTTTCTTATCGTATTCCAAATCTTCAAGATTCGGTGCATAGATGAGGGGTAGATCCTCAACTCCGGATTCAACTCCGGATTCTTCGACGATCGTTTCGATAGGTTCGGCCATATCATCAATGTACTCGATCCCATCAAGAATGAATGTGGGGTAGATATATTTAATTATTTTGTCCATGATTAAAAACACTTAAAGAGATGTTGTTATAATAGTGAAGACTGATCCCAATTTTTTTTGCGACTCGTATGTAGAGTGAGATTGCGAGGTAACTTTTTTTGAGTAGGGTATATAATATGGTATATATACTTTTTCAGATGGAAATTTTTATATACCTATTTTATGTGTTTTTTTTTAGATGAAATTAAAAATCCCAAAAAAATCTCAAACTCGAGAAACTAAGAATCCCGGATCTGATCCGA
The DNA here is from genome assembly GCA_964537925.1 of uncultured Saprospiraceae bacterium. Taxonomy (GTDB): domain Bacteria; phylum Bacteroidota; class Bacteroidia; order Chitinophagales; family Saprospiraceae; genus SLDF01. Next base: position 3,514 of record CAZICV010000011.1, read on the forward strand.
GACTTTGTGTAGGATTAGATACCCCTATGTATGGTATGCAGTGTATGTTGTGTATGAAGTGGGGGTCCTACTCCGGTTTTTTTTATATTTTTTTGGGACATATCCTACAACTGACTGTCCAATGTCAATTGACATCACCATCCTACCATCACCTTCTCCATCATTTTATCCGGCGTTTTGTATATATTACATACATTACATACCCTACATTCTCTTCATTAAAGTAGTAATAGTAGTAATAGATAAGATTAGAGGCTTCCCTTACCGAGTTTGAGAAACTCCGGAATCCAACCTATCGCTATCCCCTTCTCCAACACCAGCGATATCTTTCAGTATTTTGTCAATCGATATTGGACTGTCAGTGTAGGGTATATTCCGGGGATAAAAGTATTAATATAAACAAACCCTAGTGATAGGATATAAAAAAAAAAGAATGGCTTCCCTTGAAGAAGTTGAAATCCTTTTAGAGTCTATTATACTAGAATCTGATTTTCAAAATGGAAGAAAATACCGGGACCGGGATATCAATCCATATTGCATCGTGGATGATGTCGCGGTCGTCCGTGTATTCGGTGATAAGTATTTCATTCTTGATTCATCGGATTGGGAAAACTTTAGAGGGTTTAGCTGGTATTGCGATAATGATGGCTATGCCCGTACGGCGGTTAATGGAAAAAATAAACATCTTCATCAACTACTTATAGGATTAAAAAATGCCGATCATATAGATAAACTGAGATGGGATAACCGGAGATCTAATTTACGCAGAGATCCTGACGATTCTAGACAACGAATAATTCAATCATTAAACAAGAACAGAATTTCAGAATTCGGAGTTGGCCTGACTGAATATAGAGGAAGTATGCGTTTGCAAATTAATATTAAGTCTATTCAGCTCAAAGTTTCGAAATCCTGGAGCTTCCGGAAATACGGCCGAGGAAGGGCGATAGAGTTAGCAAAAGAGGAAAAAAGAAAATTCATCCAAGAACATGGCCTTACAGATTTCTATTAAGCTAGTAAGCTTGTGCTTTCATTTTTTTCTATCTCAGCCTTCGGAAGTTTGGGGGTGGGTAAGAAAATCCCAATGATGCTAGTCAGGATTGGAAGATAGTAAGATTTCTCTTCCGGGCTTGTGAATAACTTAACGGCGCACAACAAAAATGCGGCTCCGGAGATTATCATGCTAAACCAGAATGCGAGGCATTTAATATTGAATAAGCTCACGCATGTAGTCATTTTTCATATCTCCGGAAAAAAATAAACTTTGAAATGAAATGATCCCGGATTAGGCCCAATAAACCCCGGAGAAGTTAAACGAAGAGTTATTCGCGAAATTCGCATTAGTTAAGATGGTGATCTCCGATCCTCCAGCACGCCATCCGAATATCCCAAAGCTCGCTGAGTTCTTCGCGAATTGAGCGGTCATCATAGTTGTAGTCCCGGGAAGAGTAATCGCGGAAGCTATAAAGTTCGATGAAACTGATTGGCTTGTATTACTGGATACGATAGGTAAGCTAACTGAGACATTCCCGGTTGAGGAGCCTTTATTGCTCAGCTGAACGTACATATCAACATAAACGAGATTTCCTATCCCGACGAACGTTCCAACATTAGATGCATAAGTAATCCCAACTGAAGCTCCACCGAATGAAACCGTCGGAGTAAAAAAGGATACGTGATAATAACCGAGCTGAGTTTGCGGGAGAATATTGCTGAAGGTTAATGAATTAACCGAGTTTAAGTTTGGGTTCTCTAGCGTCTTGTTATACAACGTATCTAGCGTCGATCTCCCAATGAGCGTATCAGTAGATGTGGGTAGAGTGAGAACTCCAGTGTTAGAGATAGTAGATATCGAAGGAAGTGTTAATGTTTTGTTGGAAAGAGTTTGTACCCCGGAGGTGGATACTAAAGTAACGTTGCTAGCCGCGACATCCGGAATCGTGATGGTCTTAGATTGATCTACATCTACGATTATAGTTGCCTTAGTTCCTGTTGCGGAGCCTGAAGAATCAATCTCGACTTTCTTAGTTTCATCCGAGGTATCTGAGAAGACTCCGGGGATAACTGAGTCTGAGATGTAAAGCTTCTTCCATCGATTAGATATGCTCCCGAGATCAAATTGATTATCTATCTCCGGACTTGAGATTGTGGGGCCGGTGGATCCTGGTGAATTTGCTGTATTCCTAACCATTGCTATGCTCCTCTCCTCGCCTGTCTCTAAAAAAAAAGAATGTGGATTTCGTTTGATAAATCTTCTGATTTATTTTGGAAATGAGAAAAACAGATCCCTCCGGACCTCCGGAGGTAATCCATCTAGCCAGGGATCGCTTTTCCCATTTATCCGGTCCAGATAGTATTCGATCTCCAATAAGACCGGAGGGATTCATTTTTTAATAGACGGATCCTCGGTTTTGCCGAACTTCCGGCGCTGATCCAAATCGCTCACTATTCCTAATAGATCGTTCAACTTATCTTCGATCCTATCCATTCTCATCAATAGTCTCGTATGCTGAGTCTCCATTAAGCTCATACAGGCATCAATTTGCTCATCGAAGTTATTCTCGAGGGCTTCGAGTAGTTTGGCTTTCTCTCTATCATCGAGAATATCATCGAATGAATACCGGATATGCTCGGTATTCTCAAGGGTATCCCGCAAATCCTTAATCAGCTGATCCAAACGTTCGTTAAATAATGTGGCATCCATCGCTATATCATAGCAGTTTATAAAATGAACTTAATTATTTACTTAACATATTGAGCTAATAAGGTTATTCGGAGGCGTGGATTCCGGAGTAAGTCCTGAGCTTCGAGAACTTCTTTTCTCATATTATCTACATGCTTAAGGACTTGTTCAAGCATTGAATCAAACTCAGCCAATTGAGCTTCTATAGCTCTCCGATTACCGGGCTCTTCAATGAACTCATTAGTCTCGAGCAAGCTATTAAGGAGTAATATCGAATCATTAGCTGAGATGAGAGCCCGGGCCGTGCTTGCGAGAAAGAACCGGGCATTTACCGGATCCTTCTTATCTTTCTTTTTTGATTGCTTATTACCCATTCCGATTGATGAGATAAATCAAAATGCTCTATATTAATACCAGGGATATTTATCTAATCCAATGCTATTCGTAAAACGTTACTTAGCCTCGAAATCCGGAGGAGGGAGAATATGCCCGGTCATCCTCCATATAACATAAACCCCGGGTTCCGGATCTACTGAGTATAACTCCTTATACAGTTTTCTCCAATCATGATATCTCTTCAATCTTCCTCGATGGACCCGGACTCCACTGAACCAGATCTCAACTATTCCCAGATCACTGATTAATGGTCTCTCGATTACCTCACAATTATCCCCGACTTCCGAGATACTTATAAGTTCTCTACGCTTATCCCCCGGAGGGAAGTTATCTAAGAGATTCAATCTACTCATAGCTATGGTGCATATCGCACCATTGTCAAATGTCTAAAGGACCCTTATATAACGTCTTATCTAGCTGACATATACAATTTTGGACTAATATACTCCATATGATATACAAAATGATCTGTCAAGATACTGATTACTTTGCTCTTGAGCTAAAACAATCCAATATTCCAAAAGCGGGTTTGGGATTGTTCGCAAAGATAGATATCCCTCAAGGAACTATACTTGGAGAATACCGTGGGACTATCATCTACAAAGGTATGATGCCGGATCTATTGTTCGGGAAATGTATCCGACTTAATGACCAGATGGATATCTGGGGATCAAACTGCGCAGTAGTTCATTCAAATGATATCGTTGTATGGAAGGATGATTATACAGATGAGGATATCAAATCATTCGCTGAAGCTAAAGCATTCCCGACCCATCCCGATCTCCAATACAACGCCGGGTTCAGTAAAACATTCTCCAAGGTCTTTCTAGTATCCTTGAAAGACATTAAAAAAGGTGATGAAATTTATTGTAGCTATGGATACGGATATTGGCGAGCCCATTACGAAGATTTGAAACTTTTTCAGAATGGACAAGATAAAATATGCACAGTTAAAGTTGTACCTCCAGAAGAATCAGCTACCAGCGAAACTATCGAGGTTCGCGGTGTATAGATTTAAGAAGCGCTGCGAAAACTACTATATCAAAGATGATCAAATTTGGAGTACCGGGCCCGGAGGAGATCGGGTGGTAGTTCCGGAGGATCAGCTCCAAACAACTCTCAAGCTTGAGTATGAAGATCCTAAAACGATGAGTAATGGTCAGCAAAGTTTTTTTAATACCATACACTCAAAATACGAAGGTATTACATTTAACCAAGTCCGGGACTTCTTACAATCACAGAAAACCTACCAGCTCCATAAACCCCCGAAGCGGGATAAGATAATCAAACCGGTTATCGAGAAGAGCCCGGGAAAGTACGTTCAGCTCGATACGATTAATCTCGACGAATACGCATTCCCAAACAACAACTACAAATACGCTCTCACAGTGATTGATGTATTCTCCAAGTATGCCTGGGTAATTCCTCAGAAATCTCTCAAAGCTTCCGAGACTGTGGAGAGCTTTAAGAAGATCCTCAAAGATCTACCAGAACTCCGGACTATCCAAACCGATAATGGTACAGAGTTTCAAGCTGAGTTTGCGAAGTTAATTCGGGAGAAGGGATATCGGCATAACCTCTCTCAGAGTCATACACCCCAGGCTCAGGGCCAGATCGAGAGATTCAATAAAACCATCAAAGGTATGATTCATCAATACCAGACGATGTATAATACCAAGATATGGGTTCCGGCGATAGATTCACTCGTCTTGAATTATAATAACCGAATCCACTCTACAACCAAACAGAAACCCTCCGATCTATTCAAGGGAATAATCGGCGAGCCCGGAGTAGCGGATGCTTACCGAACTATTGTAGAAGCGAATTTGAAGAAAGTAAAAGCCGAGACCGGGAAGCTTAAAGCCGGAGATAAAGTCCGGATATTAAAGTCCGCTATGAGTAGAGAAGTCCGGAAGGCCCAGAACTCCGGGATTGGTAAAGGCGCGAAGTCGTATATTAAGCAATGGAGCGATGGAGTTTATGAGATCTCCGGAGTATCGCGGGTCAATACAACCGGGATTAATAAGACCATAACGCTCTACAAGATTGAGGTAGATGATACCATCCGGAAGTTTAGAAGGGATCAATTGCAACCAGTAAGCTCCGTTGAAGATCCACAACTCGACAAGAGGGATTTAGAGAAATACTCAATCGATTTTATGAAATTCGGCCGAAATGGATAAGAAGCACGCTTATTGTATTGTATGTAAAAAATCAGTGGCGATTAAATCACCGAAAAAAATAAAGTTTAAGAACGGGCATCCGGCCTTGAAAGGGAAAGATGCCTCCGGACATACGGTCTATCGGATCGTGGCAAAATAGTGATTAGACCTTAGAGTTGTACTTGCGGATATAGTTCTCGAAATCCACGGATGTATCACTAGATCCTTGGATATTGAGATAGCAATCGGAACCCATACGATCATTGAATAGCTTATTGATCTTATCTCGGTTAAGCCGAATTTTTGTTTTATGATGGAACCGAACCATCCCATGCATATGAAGACATCCGGTCTTTGGGCCTACTTCAGTTTGGCCCATTGTTTCTATTTTTTTGATGTACTTGATTCCATCTTCTCGAGAATGCTCGGTCGTAACGATATCTGTGTAGTTCAGGATATTGAGTTGATCGCACATATATTCCGCGGTTTTGATTAACTTATCCTCTAAGCGCTTGAACTCATCATTCTCTATATCTTCGAACCGTTTATTCACATTCACTGTGAAGAGAAAATTAGACCAACGATTCCGGATTATCTTAGCCGGCTTTTTTTCTGACCCGGTGATCTTGACAAATGGATTCTCATCTGTCATCTTGGATTATATTTTTTGCCGGAGTATCTATTTAAATATGGACCAACCCTTCGGATAAAAATGAATCCGACTCATTATCTCATCGGTGTTTAATCCTATCCCCTTGCAATATATCATGAAAGTATCGACTATATTAGATCCCGTGTCCCTTTTAATGGTGGATATCAATCGATATTTACCCTCCGGTGTCGTATCCGACGGGGTTACATATAAAGACGCTACGGACCCCTCTATCCTAAGGTTGGGATCATTGAAAGGGGCTGTATTTCTCCCAATTTCCCCGAGGGTCATAACCACCGGTCCCTCCCTGTACAAAGGATTTCCTTTTCCAATATTAATTTCGGCATGGGTTTTTATCGAGACCTCAATTGCACTGGGATCTGTCGGGTATCTATCAGTCCCATACGCTCTAGAACCACTCATATTAGGAAGTACATAGAACTTGCTATTTTTGGTAAATCCCATATTCTCGAAAATCCTATGGTTTCTTACAGTGAGCGTAGTGGATGATTTATCCAATTGGTCCATATCACCAAGATCCCTCATATTACGGATAAATATTAAATATGGATCGCTGGTAACCGAGACTAATGCACAACGATATGCACCATCGGCTTTTCTGGTGATATATTCCACTAATGTTGCGAATCGTCTTTGTTCTGAAGTCTGGAGCTCTTTTTCAAATCGGACCGCTGCCTGTCTTTCCTGCAATACTTTTTGCTGTTCTAACTTCACATTAGCTCGTTCTTGTTTTATTATAGCTAGTTTATCCGCTGCTACTTTCGCCGTCTTGGCTTTCATCTGATCCTTCATGAGTTGAGTGGCTTGTCTCTCCGCTTGTATCTTTGCTTTTTTATCCGCAATTCTCTGCTGAGCCGTAGCTAAGGTTCGTCGCGTTTGAGTTAGAGTTTGCCGCGTCTGGGTCAATAAAGAACCACTCCGGTTGAGCACATGATTTTCGGATTCAGCATGTCCAATGAAGTACGAGAGTGGATCAAACATTTTTCTATATGCCACCAGTTGCGCATCTATAAAAAAAAAATAGCTCGTAGTGTTTTTTTTTCTTAGAGGATATTTTGGTACCGCTTCTTCGCGTACTCAGCGTAATCCTTGAGAGAAAATTGGGTCCTCAAAACAGAGACTCTAGATTCGAATATCCCTTTGTATTGCTTCGCGAGAATATCCCGCGATTTATCCACTTCATGTCCGGCTTTAATCATAGCATCCAGCTGTTCGAAGTAATCAGTGAGAAGAGCCAGAGCCGCAGCTTTAACCGCAACACAATATTTCACCATTTCTCCTGGAATGCCTACGGTTGCTGCACCGCCAACCATCCCATCTTCTACTAAAAGATCATTCTTTACGACTGTTTTTACGGTGGCACCCAGAGCATGTGTTAATTTTAATGCATCAGTATATTCAGCGGTTACTCCGATTTTATCGTAAAACTTTAGAACTTCCATTCGTTGGAGTTCTGAAGGAACTGCAAATGTTCCTTTAGAACCATCGGCTAATTTATAGGTGTTGAGCCATCCACCTTTGGTGACGTCAATATTCACATTAGCTACCTCGCCTGTGAAACCTGGGCTAAAAATAGCCCAATTTACAAAGTGAGTTTGAGCGGATGTCATTTCTTTTCTGTTTATATACCTCGTCTGATAGTAGATTTAAAATAGTATCAGGGTATCTCGGGGAATTGTTTTGGGATCGATTCTTTTCTTCTCAAACCTTTTTTCAAGATCATTAGTCTTGTTATTCACAACGACGAAACAATGATCCTTAGTATTCTCATCGATGAACTGCTGGAACTCCTTCAGAGTTTTAAATTTCCTCTGACCAAATGATTCATAACAGGCTTTGTAGGAATCTAGATTATTTAATCCGAGAATATAGCACTTAGAGCAGGATTCCCGGATTGTTGGAGGAACTTTTTTACAATACTGGATAGCTATAACCACGCCGATATTAAAATGCCGATATTGTGTAACGAGCATATTAACCACTGGAGTATTGAAATTCATGGCCCCTATCATATCATCGAAGATTAGTAGTAATCGGGGCATATTTTCCACTGTTCCATGTTCTTTCTGAAAACGTAGAATCTTAGCCAGTGTTTTATCGCTGTACTGAGTGTAGATATACTTGTCTTCTATAACCCCGGTGTAATCATCATAGCTCGATGTAAATACAATAGCAACATCATAAGTTTTCTTCTGAGCTCCTTTGTATAATTCAAACTTAATCAAAGTAGTCTTACCACCACCCGGAGCAGTGATCAAGAGATGTAGTTGCTGTACGTCGAAGAATGCCATCCCTATATACAAAAAAATAGCGGTAGATCTAATTCTGTTTCCAGTGCGTTCTATTTTCCGAGAGAATAGAACGCTATTTCTGGCGTTTCCGGATTGCCTTAATAAGTGCGGCTTTCTTCTTTGGCGCTCCGGTTTTCTTGCTAGTTAGCCGGATTCCCATCTTCTTAGCCCGGGATATGATTGATTTTTTTTTTAAAGCTTCAAGACCTTTTTTAGCCATATCGATTTATTTTATAAATCGCAATATATCATCCATCTCCTACTACTTTAAAGCAATATGCTTCAACGCAGTAGTTTCCAGACCATAGACCAATCCGAATTGTTAATATCCAGTAGATTCCCATTTACATCCGTTAATGCGATATTAAAGGAATGTCCAGTCTGAGGTCCCTTGAATGACTGCTCATCATCTTTGTTCGGAACATAAGTTATCATCTCTCCGGGATTCACGTTTATCGGAACATAGAACCCGAAGTATTTGTGACTCGAGGCGATGATAGAGCTCGGTATTTCAGAAACCCGGATGAATAGATAACTCGGAATCATAGATTGCGCCGCTGTAGTGGAGATATGTGAAGCGGCATCCGAAGTATCTACGGTTCCGAAGCCGATGAGCCTGTTCATCGTGGATGTGGAGAGCTTCAATATCCCGGTTCCCGGAGTTGCTCCGGAGAAATTAATGGTGAATTTGAATTGCTTGGCATTATAACTACAAGTAACTCCGGGATCTACAGTTGATTGAAGCCCGGATTGTAGAGCTGATGCGAGATCGGCCAAGCTGTAATTCCCATTATCTACAACGACATCGTAATCCGTTGAATTCCATGTTACAACTAAGCGGTTCGTAGAGTTGTTGATGTTATAATAATTGAACGGTATCTGAGCTGATATGAGCTGAACCGGATCGAGCACTACCGGCTGATCTAACCGGATCTCAAAATGGTTAGAATTATCCGAACTATTGGTCCGGTTCGCAGAATCTATGAAGACATGCGAGAACATTGTATATTATTTTTGATAATAACCCTTCAGGAATTATGACTTGAATACCAAAAATATTTGATTTGTAAATTCAACACAATGCCCGCGTTCTGGGACAAGATTAAAAAAGGATTCAAGAAAGCTGGGAAGTCCATTGGTTCGGCTTTCAAAAAGGCGGCCGTATGGACTAAACAAGCCGCGAAGGATACTTATAAAGAGGTTAAGAGTGTTGTTCAGACCGGATATAAAGATGCGAAAAGCGTTGTATCATGGGGTGGCCAGTTAGTAAATAAACAGGCGGATAATTTCGGTAAGCTAGAAGCCGGAGCTGCGAATCTCCTTAGCTCTCCCATCTCACTTCTCGCAGTAGGTGCAGTAGCAGTGGTGGTATTGATGGTTATAAAATAGCGATTCGGCCCGGAGATTGGAAGGTCTGCAAAAGCGTACATCCGGTACTTAGCCAATCTTTCAAAGTGCTTCCTTCTCTCCCGTTGAAAAGACACCCGATGATGACTGGCTTGAGAGGATCAGCGAGGAAAACTCACCATCCTGATGATGGAACGATCTTTTTTTTCAGTGCATTTTGGGGTGAAATGAAATCTAATTAAATGTTCGGATGGGAGCTTTTTATAGATTCAATCAGGAAAAAATGTTCGGCACTAAATGGATTAAAGAGAGGGGGAGACATATTCGGGAGGCTCAATCAGATCGGTATCATGAGCACTTCCATTATCAACAGATCTTACTCACCCCATCATCGACTCTTAATACTGGATGCTTCGCCTCCGGAGCCGTGGAATCGACTCTTGATTTCCACATTAATGGAATGTCCGGCAAGAAACTTTACCAGGCTATCTTGGAGTTTGAGATTAATGAATCCGGAGGTGCAAATCCGGTTAAGATCGCAATGAGCCCTTACTTCGTAAATAGAATCGAATATTTGAACCAGAAGAATGAAATCATCAATACCATGAATGATGATGATTTGTTTGAGATCCTAACTGCAAACCAGTCTGAGGAACATCTCAAGAAAATCGGCCCAATGCACGGTATTGATGCAGAGACATTGAAACCCCACGTTAGCACTACTATCGCTGCTTCCGGAAAACGTAAATATTTCCTCTGGCTCTTTGGAGATTGGATCGGAAGTCAGCTCGATGGTGTTATCGCAGATTGGGATGGATTCGTTACTTTGAGATTATACCTCAAGGGCTCAATCATCGAATCCGGATCCGGTAATGTGGGATGCTCTGCGATTAATTTGAGATTATACACCAAACACGCACCAAATGATACAAACACACCTCCGGACCACGGCTACAAATTTTTGGATCATATTTCGAGAGTCGTGGAAACCAAGACTATCTCATCTAGCGAAACAATCATCAAGCTAACCGGTTTGATCGGACATGATATGCAAGATAGCGTTTCATTCCGGACTTCTAACGCTATTGCCAATGGAGCGTATCGAAACTTCAGCTCTCTCGGTTCTAACCCCCAGTTTGTAGTCTATAGCCCGGAGGGAACAAACATCGTTGGCGGATCTTCTCTCGATGGAGATCAATTGCGCAACATGGATGCAACATTCCACTATGCCGGATATTTTTACAAGATGTATCCGATTTATCCAATCATCTGGGGATCTGTTGAAGCCGGCACTAAATCCGGAATCATGGAAGGAGCGTTGTATCAGAACACAAACAATCAGCTTGGAATTCGGGCTTCCAGTTTAGCTCTCACTGCTCCGGTTCTCACTATTACCCCGAGCGGAACTTCGGCTTCGGGAGGATATGCCCTTCGATTCACATCTCCGGTAACAGGCCAAACTTGCGAAACCGGATTCCTGCTCTTCAGCTCTGACGCAGCTGCGATCAAAGCTGCTCTTGAAGGCTTGCCCAACTGGGATGATTCCAGTATTAATACCGTAACTGCTTCCGGAGCTCTCACAGCCGCGGCTACTCTCACTTTTGCTGGAAAGGATTACACTCAGGATTTCGCTCACAACATCAATGCTTCTACAGTTGTATGTATTCCTATCGGTGCTGCAACTTCGGTTCCGGCTCTTGTTACTTTCGCAACAACCTACACCACCGCGGCCGTTGCTGGATTTACTCAGGCATCACTCACCGTTACAGTTCGATCATCTCTCTTGAGAGAGGTCGTGGTTCATCGTAATGGACTCGTAGAAGTGAATCGATTGCTGGACTAAGATACTCCGTGAGTTCCGCAAGCAATGCGTTTTGCAAGCAAAACGAAAAAAAAAAAATAAGAATCATATTTTTTTGTCGATCTATCGTTCCAGTTCCTCTACCAGGTCACAAAAATATTCGAGATGTCGGATTAGTTTAGCCCGGATTTCTTCGCCTATATCTTCGTATTTTACACCCAAGCGCTGGCATAGCTCTCGCAAACAGCGATCGAGATTGGTGCGCTGTGGGATTAGTATTGATTTTACTGTGGCTACGAAGTTCAGGATAGTACAATCACTGATCTCTGACGCAAACTGTTTTACGGTTGGGAACTCAGAGAAGTTATTATCGACAAATCGTCGGAATCTCCGGACTCCTGTGATGTACTCATCACGTAATGTTCCAGCTTCATTCACTTCCGCCATGTATAATTAATTAATCTAGATTAATTAATCTAAAGCATTTTATAAATGAAGTTTGTGTAGGCATAATCTCCGGCAACGTTAGCTCCGGCACCAAGGAGGAATGCTGGTAATAATGATCCCGCATCACTAACCCCAAGTAAATACACAGCACCGGCAGTAGCAGCACCGGTGAGCGCGGGTTCAAGAGCCGATATCGCGATTTCTTCAAATTTACCTCCTGCGCCGAGAGAAGGGAGGATATAATTCTTACCGATCTCACCCACATAACTAGCACCAGCAACCACAAATCCGATTACCAGCCAACCGGGGAGGATTTTATCCATGACCAACACTTCGAGGTTCCCATTAATCAGAACATACAAAGCACCTCCGGCGAGACCCGAGAGCGCTGGCTTCATTAGAGTCTGTAAAATAGTCGAACTCATGTTTTGAATAATTAGATTTTAGATTCTTCTACCGCTTGATCTATATACATTCGGCTCGACAACCTCTAAATTCATATAAAGATTGTCAATAAAATGTCACACATTGAATATTCCAATAAGGGATTCAGTAAATATTCGGAGAGCTCTGAGAAAGTTGAAAAGATAGAACCCATTACAACAACTACCGTGAGAAAGGATAATATCGAAGAAAGCCCGGAATTAGAAAAGCAAACTATAGAAGCCATCGAACTTGATTTGCGACCGGAGTCTATCAAACCAACCGAGCTCACACTCCCTAGACCGCAACCTACTCAACCGATAAAACCAGCCGAGGTTGCACCGAAGGTTATTATCCCAAGAAAATCCTATTTCCAGATATTCAAAGACGATCTCGTTGTGTGGAAATGATCGATTTCTATCTCGTGTTGTTCATCCTTCTTCTTTTCCTATACGTCGATAAGCTCATCCGGGATTCATCGCGTTTTGCAGGCGAAACGGAGCGAAATCTAAATAGAAATTTAGATAGAGGCTGCGAGGAACTAAAGAACCGATACTCTGATTTAGAATAAGGATGTCGTCTGACGACGGACAACAAAAAGTTCTTCAACTGAATGAAGGATCGGCCCGGGGTTTTGATTTCTCTCGGATAGAAAACAATACAAGAGATGATGTACTTGATAAGTGGGTCGATGATCTTGATGATCCAATCGATCCACCCTCTCCTGTGGCGGATATGGATATACCACCCGGACCTCCCCCACCTCCCCCAGAAACCCCAGAGGAAAGAAGGGAGAAAATCCGAGTCCGGGGGAAGATCAATCAATATCTTAGCAGTGTATTCTCAGAATACCTGGGGAACTATAAAAACTTGAACTTCCTATCTTTGAGTAAAAGCGAGCTCGATGATGTGTTAGAAGAGATCAAATTCACAGTGCAGACTCACGAAGCAAATAGCTTCAACCGCGAGAGTTTTCTGTCTCTCGTATCCATGGGTGAGATTGCTCTAGTCCGGAATAACGTTAATTGCAAAGGCCTCACGAACAATCTCTCCGGAAATCCGAAAATAGGCCGGCTTATTGAGCAGATCAGCCTTGATCGAGATATGTATCTCAGACCGGAATATCAGCTCGTATTGCTAACTGCATTTGCAGTGAATCAAACCGTGACGATCAATAACAAACTCGAAGAAGCGAATCAGATCGCCGAGAAGAGCCGGAAACCAGTGCCGAAGCCATTGAAAGAGAAATACAAAGATCTGGAGGAATAGGGAGCCCGGGGTTCTTTCTTTTTTTTTTCGATATCGTTTGTGGCGCTATCCAAGATACGAATGCTGTTCCTGATGCTGGCAAGATCCGATAGGAAGCCCGGAGTCTCGAATGCTGTTCCTGATACTGGTAAGATCCGATAGGAATAGGGAGCCCGGGGTTCTTTCTTTTCGATATCGTTTGTGGCGCTATCCAAGATATGTCACATAATACGAGCGCACTGCAAGCTATTGCTTGTATTTTCCCGCATAATCCGCGAGCGCGCACCCCGGTGCGTGCGAGCGGATTATGCGACAGACGGACGGGTTAGATATTCTGGGTATTCAAAAAAAATATAGATCTACCATAGATCTAAGACAGATCTACCACAGATCTTCTACAGATCCTGGATAGATGGTGGATAGATATCTA
>CAZICV010000012.1:0-16037 GCA_964537925.1 uncultured Saprospiraceae bacterium
GGAGAACGGTTGGTCGGGGTGGCCGGATTTGAACCGACGACCACTTGACCCCCAGGCTAAGGTCGCGCCGAATCATACGCACCACTCGCTATCAGGACTGCGACAGGGACGCGGCCTTTCCCCTCCCCCTCTCATCCACCCGCTTCACAAGCAATCATCAGGCGCCATACCGTCAGGCAGAGCGACACACCAAGCGACGCAACGAAGCGTGGCTCAAGCTCAACCTCGTTGCTTCGCGCCCTCCATACGAGTCCCCGGCATCAATGTAAGCGAGAGCTTCGGACGCAACATCTTCAACAACTCCCCCAAGGCCGCTGCCACCGTGTCCTGCAGCGACACCGTGCGGGCACCGCCGCCCCATGGTGGTTACACAGGAGATTCACGCTGCACGCATACCGTCACAACTAAGGTCAATGGTGCCAACTGGCACATTTTCTGGACTAACCAGGATGGCACCTAACAGACCGGCAGCAATCGGCAGTGGTCGGCAGCAATCGGCAGTGGTCGGCAGGCATGGGCAGGTATGGTCACGTCTTTTTACGTGGTGGACACGACGGACACTACTGAAGAAGGGGGTAGCCGCGGAAGGTACCACACATGGACCTCGTGTGCATGATGTTACAGGGGAAGTCCGATGTTCGGCTTCGATGCGTAGTGAACTGCATGATATCTTGATGGTGCGGATGTGCCCCGGTCTTGCGAACCGACTGGGTGCCCTCCTCGATACGAAATGGCAACCCGCCGCATAACTCTTTCCCGGAGCGCGGCGGGTATGCCCCACGAGAAGTCCTCGTGTTCTTTCGGGAACCCGAGGACAAACCTCTCACCTGGGCTCTCGCCCAAGAAAGAAGGCTTGGATCATAGTAAACCAAGGCTCAGCCAATCAGCGCAGGACGGTTGACCCCCCGGGCACACGCAGGTTCATCAGCATCTCTGAGTTGCAGGCCACTCGGGTGTCCATCAGCACACCGTCAATCCTCCGAAGAATCCAAGCCGGCACCATGCCTGGCGTGGTCCGCGTCGGCCGGCGGATCTTCTTCGACACTGCCGTCATCGACCCCTGGTTGGCGGGTGGCGGCGACCTCAACAAGAAGGCACCGAAGTGAAACGCCGCCCCTGGGCAAGGGCGGCGCTACACGAGAGCAACAGGAAGGCCATCGTAGCACCCAGGTGCCGGGCACCCAGGCAGATCCATCCCAACTTCCTGCACCCTGCTCTCAGGCGGGGGGTGAAGCGTGGCCAGTGAACTGGTCCTGCTCGATGATGACGCTGTCCTGGACGTACTTCGCAGCCTACCGCCTGCTCCACAATCTGTGGACCTTGACGAAGCCCAGCGGTCCCTGCGCTGGCTGGACCCGTCGGCGAGCATGTTCACCTTCCAGGTCATCCATCCAGGTGGACGGACGCCCATCATCCATGGCCCGCTGGCTGGCGATCTCGCCAAGCGCCTAGAGCGGGAGAACCTGGCCGGCGCCGGGATATTCATGATGATCAACCGCGGCGATGGCCGCGGTCGGAAGACGGAGAACGTCATCCTCGTCCGCTTCGTCTTCCTCGACCTTGACGGCGGCCCACTGCCAGCGCCAGAGCTACACCAGGCGCACGGGATGATCGAGAGCAGTCCCGATCGCTGGCACCTGTACTGGCGGGTCGAGAGCATCGAGCTGAAGTACTTCTCCGCCGTGCAGCGTGCACTCGCTGCGACGTTCGGCGGCGACCCCAAGGTCAGTGACCTCCCGCGCGTGATGCGCGTGCCCGGTTTCTTGCACCGCAAGGGCGAGCCGTTCATGACCCGAGCGTGGTGGCTAGACCACGACGCGCCACCGTTGACCCTGGCCGAACTGTGTGCCCGCTGGCCGCTGGTGGCCGAGGCCGTGCATGAAGTTGATCACCCCCCACCAGCACCAGAGAGCCCGCCAATGCGTCTTGCCCGGCGTGGCCGCGGCTCGTACGCCTGGAAAGCGCTGGAGGGCGAATACGACGCCCTGAAGGCCACACAGGCAGGCGCAGGTCGGCATGACGCCCTTCTCAAGGCCGCTCGCCGTCTCGGTACCTTGGTTCCGGCCTTGCTCGATGAAGCAGACGTGCGCGATGCGCTGTTACTCGCCTGCGATGCAAACCGCTACCTCGCCAAGGTCGGCCAACCCGAGGTCGAGCGCGTCATTCGAGATGGCCTCCGTCACGGCATGGCTCACCCCCGTGAGCTTGAGGTCGCGTGACGACCACCGGCCCGCTCTCCGACCTCAGGCAACGCGTGCAGGGTAGGCACGAAGCCCAGAAACCCACCCAGCAGTGGACTCCCGAGATCGTCAGGCTATCCGACGTGCTGCCGGAGGAGGTCCGCTTCCTCTGGATGCCCTACATCCCCATCGGCAAGATCACCATGGCCCAAGGGGACGCCGGCCTGGGCAAGAGCTGGTTCACGCTCGTTCTCACATCCAGCGAAACGACCGGAAGCCCACATCCTGGGATGCACGGACCGAAGCGAGAGCCGAGAAACGTCGTGATCCTGAGCGGCGAAGACGGGCTTGCCGACACCATCCGCAGGCGCCTCGACGCAGTAGGAGCAGACCCCAGCAGGGTCTACGCCATCACAGCCAAGTCCACGACGAACGACGCCGGCGAGAAGCAGGAGGCCAGCATCACACTCAGCGACATCGAGACGCTTGAGCGTGTTGTGGAGACGTACAAGCCCTCCCTGGTCATCGTCGACACCCTGACGGAGTACTTGGGCTCGAACGTGGACATGCACCGTAGCAACGAAACCCGGCCGGTGCTATCGAAGCTCGCCAAGATGGCAGCCCGGCACGAGCTGGCGGTCATCATCGTCCATCATCTGAACAAGAGCAGCATGCAGAAGGCGCTCTATCGCGGAGCGGGGTCCTACGACTTCGTGGCGGTCGCCAGATCGGTGCTCCTCATCGCCGAGGATCCCAACGACCCCAACCTACGTGTGCTGGCCCACGTCAAGTCCAACCTTGCCCCCCTAGGGCCATCGCTCGGCTTCAAGCTCGAGGAGGGCAAGTTCTGGTGGCTGGGGCAGCACTCGGCCACCGCCGATGACCTCCTGGCAACACCCCTGACGCCCGAGGCCAGGTTCAAGAGGGATGAAGCTGGAGACCTCCTCCGAGACGTCCTGGCATATGGCCCAACTCCAGTAAGAGACATCAAGGACGCCGCCAGGGACGCTGGCATTGGCTGGCGCACCGTGGAGGAGGCCCAGAAGGCCATGGGGATCAAGAAGCGGCGAGTGAGCAAAGGAAACGCTGGAGGGGGGCGGTGGGAGTGGGAACTGCCTACCTAACCCCCACAGCCTTGCGGTCTTGCGAAAGAGGGGCGTCCCAGACACGGTTCGCGCAAGACCGCAACCTGCGGTCTTGCGGTGGGGTCTGCGGTGTTGCCAACCGCAACACCGCAACGCCTGCGGTCTTGCGAAACACCCAGGTACCACCGCCAGCAACGCATCCCTTCGCAAGACCGCAAGACCGCAACATCAACACCTGCGGTGTTGCGAAGAGAAGACCACTACCTGCCCTACACCTCAAGTCTCCACAGGAGACAAGAGACGGGACAGAGTCGATGTGGACCCACCGCTCCTTTTCACGTGCCGCATTACCCCCTGGGGGGAGTAAGAGCCTGGCGGCGACCCACCACAGACACACCACCACCCACAGCATGCGTCTGGGACGGGCATACGGCGCCCTGTCCTGCTCTACAGACAAGCGGTCGGCATGAAGAAGCGCGCCGATCCGCAGGTGTTCCGCTTGAGCGCCGTGGCCCGCGCTACAGGGTTCGGCGAGTCTGTCCTCAAGGGCTGGGCTCGACGCGGCAAGATTGAGACCACCCAGCCCGCAGGCCCGCGCACGCTGCTCTTCGTGTCGGTGGCTGAGGTCGAGCGCTTCTTCTCGAAGCGCGGACTGCCTGTGGACTGGGCCATCTTGCTGGATGTTGCCGATGACGATTGAGCACGTGTAGCCAAACGCGCCAAACGCGCTAGACGGACCACATGCAGCTGCTGTGTCGGGGCATCCTCGCCTCATGAGCCGTCACAAAGGCGCTATCCGAGAAACCCCACCGCGTCACCGAATCAACTCTCAGCGGTTCGACGACGAGCCCCCTGCTGTTGCTCAGCCCCTGGCCGAGCTGAAGCGGGCCGAGAGGCGCGCGGGCCTGCTGATGCGTATCAGGCAGCTTGAGCGTAGCAATGCCGTGTTGGAAGCTCGTATGGAGGCGTTCAGCAAGCGCGACCAAATCCCCGGCTTCTGGGAGAAGTACGGCAGAGCCGACGCCGAGGACACCGCCGAAGCGTTCCAGCGGCTGGCGGGTCAGGCCACTGGGGCGCCCTTATCGCCTGAAGCCCAATCCAGGGTGGGGATGGCCCAGGCTTTCGCCGGGTTGGGTCTGTCGCTGGCTCCTGCCCGCTTCTCCCGTCCGAGGTCGGCCGACGAGCGTGAGGATGGCCGCCACGCGGTGGCCATTCGCGGACTCCTGGGCCTGAACTGATGACTCCCGGCACGAGCGCTCCCGCGTTGGAGCACCTGCAGCGTGCGAAGGCTGACCTGGCTAGCCTCGTCGCCGCTCGAGAGAAGCTCCAGACGCACGTGGCCGAGGCGCGGGAGCGGCTGGATGCTGCGCGTAAGGCGAGGGCGACTGTCGATGAGCAGAAGCAGCTGAGCACATCGCATCGCGGCTTGCTGGACATCCTGGATGCGACAGAGCGTGACATCGACGCGGCCGAGTCGGAGCTGCATGCCGCTCAGGTGGCTGCTGATCGAGAGCAGCTCGTGGACAGCTTGCGAGGGGTGGCTGCGACGATCGAGGAGCAGCGTCGGCGTATCGATGAGGCCATGGCCGCCTTGTTCCCTGCGGTTGCGCCGCATGCGGCTCGGGTGAGGGCAGCGAGCGCTGAGTGGAAGCACGCCTTCGGCTTGTACACCGATGCACTGGAGAAGGAAGAGGCCATCTCGGCGCGTGAGGCCGGCAGGTCTCCGCGAGGGCTGGATGAGGTGCTGAGCGATCCTGCTGTGGTCGAGGCTCTTCATGCTCGCCTGGCTGAGGCTGGCGTAGATCCGGCTGTGTTCGGTCCGCACCCAGCTCGTCAGCGGTGGTTCGAGGTAGACCGGATCCAGTCGCCTTGGAAGTCTGTGGCTATACCGATCACGCAGTACGCGACACCAACGCCGGCCTTGTTGGATGTGGCGGGGCAGGTCGATTCCTGGGCTCCGTTTGAGATGCCTTCTCTTGCTCGTGCTGTTGTTGCTGCTGTCCTCGCTGGGCGCCTGAACGAACGTGGTGAACCCGGCTCGAAGGACGGGGCGTCATGAACATCACCTACTTGCCGTGGCCGACTGCCGGCCATTCAACTCCTGAGTCGTACAGGAGGGTCGGGGCGTTTCTGGGAGGCGGCGTCGATCTGACGGTTGGCCGTGAGCGCGGCGAGTAGGACTTCCTCCTCTGGGGTGGCTGATGTCGCCGTGGTTCTTCGGGGGGCCACGGCGGCGGAAGCCATGGTGAGGGGGCTGACTGATGGCTGACATCAAGGCCACACTGATCCTGGACTCCAAACCCTTCAGTGATGGCCTCAAGGAGGCGCTGGCCGAGGCGCAGGCCTGGCGGCGCAAGATGGAAGGGGTTCTCAACTTCAACCCGCTGGAACGAATGCGGGAGGCGATGCAGGCTGTCAATGAGGCCGTGGGGAAGGCCACCGACACGAAGCCGGTGGAGGACTTCAGCAAGGCTGTCGATGACGTGGCCCAGAAGATGGCAGCTGCGGATCAGGCTGCGCAGACCTTCGACAACATCAGCGACTCGACGGAGGCCGCCAGCAAGTCCAGCGAGGACTTCGCGAAGTGGGTAGATGAGGTCCGGGCACGCATCGCGGCGATGAATGAGCAGGCCGCTGCCGCTGCTGCGGCGGCGGATGACCTTGGCCAGGAGCAGGAGAAGGCTGGCCAGGCCGCACGGAAGGCGGCTGCGGATCAGGAGGAGCTCGAAGACGTCATCCGCGTGTTGGGCTTGCGGATGCGAGGCACCCGTGACGAGTACGCGGCGATGGAGTCCACTGGCCAGCAGTTCGAGGAGCGTACGAAGACGACTGCTGCTTCCTTGCGCGGGCTCAAGGAGAACTTCGAACTGACGGAGGAGCAGATCCAGAAGGTCGACCGGGCCTTGGCTTACGGTGAGCGCGGCCTAGCCTCGTATCACGGCAAGGCCTCGCGCCTTGGTCTCGCAGCCACGGTGCAGATCGGCATCCAGAACAGCCTGGCCAACAGCCTGCGCGGCATGGGGCCAGCCGGTGCTGTTGCTGCTGGTGGTCTGGGCCTGGTGTCAGGTGCACTGGCTGGCTTGAACCAACCCTTGACGGCTGCGAACTTCAGGCTGACCAACCTGCTGAACATCGCCCGGCGCATCCCAGCCATCCTCGGTCTAGCCACGGCTGCGGCTCTGGCGTTGGGTGGCGTTGCCCTGACCAGGGCTGCGAATGCCAGCGCGAAGCTCGCGCAAGAGATCGACGTCGCGACGTACAGGACGGGCTTGTCGGTTGAGGCGTTCCAGGAGTACACGTACGCGGCGCAACAGGCAGGTGTGGAGACCAGCCTGCTCACGACAACGTTGCAGCGACTGCAAAGGCGAGCTGCGGACGCCCACCAGGGCAACGCCGGCCTCGCAGCAGCGTTCGCCGAACTCGGCGTCTCACTGACCGACAGCAACGGCCGGCTCCTGGGCACCGAGCAACTGCTCGATCAAGTAGCCGACGGCCTCGCGGGCGTGACGAACAACGCCGACAAGCTCCGTCTCGCCTTCCGCATCTTCGACACCGAAGGCGCCAAGTTCCTGCCATTGCTCAGCCTGGGTAGCGAGGGCATGCGAGAACTGAGGAATGAGGCCCGGGAACTCGGCCTGGTCATCAGCGGCGACGCCGTCATGAGCTTGCGGCAGTACCAACAGACGGTCCAGCAGCTGGGTAAGCAGTTCGAGGCCGCGCGAACAGAGATCGCCGCGGCCTTCCTGCCCATCCTGCAGAACATGCTGCTCCCTCTCCTACAGTTGCAGGTCGTGCCGCTGTTGCAACAGGCAGCGGACAGGGTGCGGGACTTCACGACACGCTTCCTCGAAGCTGGGGAAGCCGGGAAGGAGTTCCGCGCCCGCATCATCGGACTCGTCTCCCCGGTCCTTCGCATCGGTGACGCCATCATCGGCATCGGCAAGGGCATCGGCTCGTTCGTGACGTTCGT
This sequence comes from uncultured Saprospiraceae bacterium, assembly GCA_964537925.1. GTDB lineage: Bacteria > Bacteroidota > Bacteroidia > Chitinophagales > Saprospiraceae > SLDF01. The sequence goes on from CAZICV010000012.1 coordinate 7,236, forward strand.
GCTGGCGCACTTCCAGGCGCTCGGCGCAGCCATCGGCACGCTGAGCGTTCAGTTCGAGGACTGGTTCCGCCGGATGCGGTCCATGACGAGCGCCCTCGCCGCGCTGGCTCGCGGTGACTTCGCTCGCGCTGCGCGGGAGTTCCGGGCCCTGGACTTCTCGAACCCGTTCGACCCAGCAGCCGTGCGGGCTTCGGCCGAGGATGCAGCACGTGAACTCCTGGCCTTCTCTGACCGCATGGGTGATGAAGCTGGCGCCCATCTCGCGCGGGCTTTCCTGAACCGCTACGAGGGACTCGCTGATGGCCTTGCTGCCGCGACAGCTAAGGCTGCGGCTCGTGGCCTGACGCCCCTGGTGGACGGCGCCGATGACGGCTCTGCCGCGTTGGCGAGACTGCAAGAGCAGGCTGAACGCACGGCCAAGACCTTCGAAGACCGGCTCATGGGCATCGAGATCGGGATGCTCGACGGTGAATCCAGAGAGCTGGCTCAGCTGGCTGTGCAGTTCAGGGACATGCGGGACGCTATCGCTGAGGCGGCAGTGGAGAACGCTGAGTTCGCCGCCAAGGCCGAGGGCCTCATCGCAAGGTCCTTCGAGCTTGAGCAACGCCGCATCCTTGAGATCCAGGAATCGTACGCACGCAAACGCCAGGAGGAAGCGGAGAAGCAAGGGCAGGAGTTGGCGGCAGCTATTGCTGATCGTGAGCGAGCCATCGTAGATACCCAGACCCGGGGGCGCCTCAACCAAGCGCAAGCCCTCGCCTTGGAACACCAACGCCGCATGCAAGACGCAGAGGCCATGTACGCCGGTCTCATCCAGAAGGCGGCTGAGTATGGCCATGACACCACCCGCCTTGAGCAGCTCCGCGTCACCGAGCTGCTTGCCATCCAACAGGGATACGAACGCGATGTACAAGCCATCTACGATGACTTGTACGCGCAGATCGAGGACCGGCAGCATGACCTCGTCCGGGCGGCGGCTGAGGCTCGCGGTGATGACATGGCGGTGTTCGGTCTGGACTTCGACGCCGCCACGCGGCGCATCGACGCGTACTACAAGCGGGTTCGGGAAGAGGCGAAAGGCAACGCCGAACTCCTGGCGGTGTTCGACGAGCAGGAACTGGCCGAGAGGCTGCACGCTCGTGAGACCTACTGGCGAGACGTCACCCAGCTCACGACGGAGCGCGGCAAGACCCTGGCCGAACTTGAGGCAGACCTCGCGCGCCAACGTGCCGAACTGGACGGTGACGCTGCCGGCCTCGCCCAGCTTCGCGCGGCTGAGGAGATCAGGACCATCCAGCAGAAGTACGACGAGCTGGAGCAACGGTTCGCGCACCACGCAGGCGCCCTCGCTGAGATCGCGGAGGCCCGCAACGAAGAACTGGCTCTCGCCAACGAGCGCATGGCACGAAACATGCAAGGAATCGCGGATGAGGCCTTCGCCGAGAGTCTCTCGCCCGCCATCGACGCTCTCATCAGCGACCTGAACTCCGCAAGCCGCGAGACCCTGAAGTCCATCCGAACCCAGCTCGGAGGCTGGCGTCAGGCTTACGGCAGCAACGGCGAAGTAGTGAAGCTCATCGATGCAGCATTGAGCAACGTCGGCGGCCGCCTGCGGCAAGTGAACGAGGAGACCCGCAAGCACATCGAGGACCTCCTGACAAGCGCACGGCGCCTCTCAGGCGCTCTCGCGGGCGAAGACACACGCCGAGGCCTGAGCACCCTGGAGACCGACCTCCTGAACGCCTCTGAGCGGATGCAGGAGCTGAAGGACCTGCAGGCAGAGATGGCGGCGGCATTGCCGACGGCGTTCGGCGAGCAACGCACCAGGCTGGTGACGGAGATCGCGCAGCTGGACGAGGACATGAGGGCCATCTACCGGAACTCCGTGGCGGACGCCGAGAAGATGGCACGGGACGCCATGAAGGCGTACCAGGACGGCCTAGAGGCTGCGCAGCGCGACATCTCAGCGTCTGCTGCCCAGCTCTTGCAGGCGGACGTTGACAGGGTTCTCAGGCGCATCAGCGACGTGCAGACGAACGCCCTGAACGAAGCCCGTACGAACCTCGTCCGCCAGATTGCCAACCTGCAAGCGGTCGGGTTCGACCAGGCGTCTCTCGCTCCCCTTCGTGAGCAGTTGGCCCAGTTGGATGCGGTGCTCGCTCGGTCCGCAAGGTCCATGGCCGAGTTCGCCAGTGCGCAGCATCAGAACCTCCGCGAAGTGGCTCAGGCCGTTCTGTCGACCGACCAGGCAGAGAAGGTGGCCAACCAGACGTACATGGAGACCATCCGCCTGCGAAGGGCCGCGGTCATCGAAGCCAGAGAGCAAGGCGCAGCCGTCGAAGAGGTCGCTCAGGTCACCCAAGCCCTGACCCAAGCGCAGTTGCAGTACATCGCCAGCCTGCAAGGGCAGGTGTCCAGACTCCAAGCGTTGAAGGGCGAGTACAGCGGCATCTACGGCACCGTCTCGGACTTGGCCGACCTCTTGGGCAGAGCCATCCCGCCCGAGGTCTTGGAGGCTCAGGAGAAACTGGCACTGTCCCTGCTGGATGGCGTGAAAGCCGCTCAGGAGGCCGGGCAGACGTTCGACCAGTACAGCGCCAGCCTCGACGCCGCTACCAGCGCCTGGCAAGACTACGAATCCGCATCCCGCCAAGCGTTGCAACAGGAGCTGGCCGACCTCGAAGCCATCACCCGCACCGGCGTCATCCCCGTCTCCCGCATGCAGGAAACAGCCCAACGCATCGCGGAGCAGTTCGAGATACCCGTCAGAGAAGCCTTCGACCGCATCCGAGCCTTTACCAAGGGCGAACTCGAAGACCCCTTCGGTGACGTGGAGTTCCAACGGCCCGACATCCTCTCCGACATCTTCGAGAACCTGAACGTCGAGGCCGCCAAGACGCCCGAGGTGCTGTCGCAGATCGACGATGAAATCGGGAGGTTGGAAGCCAAGGTCGAGAGCCTCAAACAGCTCATCGCGTTTGATCTGGACTTCGAGTCGGTCGGCCAGCAGTTGGTCAGTGGCTACTCGGACGTCATCGACCAGATGGGCGCCATCACCGAAGAGACCTTCACCGAAGCTGCTGGTCAGGCAGTAGAGGCGTTCACCAAGCGCCTGGCCGATGAGCGGTCGCGGCTGCAAGAAGAGCTGGAGTCGCAACTCGGCTCTGCTGCCGAAGCCGCCGGTCTGACGGCAGGCGAGGGCATGATGACCGCCTTCGCACGGGGCATCGACGCCAACCGCGACGCGGTGAAGAACGCCGTTGAGCGCGCGCTGGCTGATATCCGCGCGATGCTCCCCAGCTCCGACGCGAAGGTGGGGCCCCTGTCCGACCTCACCGCGTCCGGCCGCACGTTCTTCAAGACCTGGATGGGCGGCGTGCAGGACGGTCACGCTCGCGCCCTACGGTCCATGGACCAGATGCTCGGCAAGCTCAGCCCGTCGGCATCCCTGCTCATGGCGGGCGGCGGTGCGGGCGCTGCTGGAGGTGTCGGCTCAGCGCCGATCAACGTCAACGTGGACGGCCGCACGGTGAACCCCGCTCCTGGACCCCTGGCGGCGGATGCCCGCACACTTGCCCGTACGGCGGCGAGAGAGGTCGCCGTTCAGCTCACCATGAGAGGCAGGAGGAGGAGGTAGGCGATGGACAGTCCCGCTCCGTCAACGAAGTTGAACGCCCGTCAACGGCTCGTGAACGCAGTGAGCCGAATCCCAGGAGCAACCGCTCACGTGGACACCCTGATAGCCGAGACCGACTCGCCGATCGTTCACGGCTGGATCGACCACTACGCATCCGCGCGCTGGCCATGGCTGAGGCGTTTCATGCGACGGCTGGATGAGATCCAATGGCCACCTCAAGACGTGCCCGACGACGACGCCATCTGGGACACCGTCAAGCTGCCTGAGATTGATTCGGTCACGGTCTGGCAGGCCCGAGCCATCCTGGGCTCGTCCGAGCCCGAGGACGCATGGTCGGTAGGCAAGGCCGCCTGGCGTACGTGCCGATGGATCGCGCACGTGGTCCTTGCACTCGCATCTGATGGGAGCAACGATGGCTAACCGCAACCCCGTAGAAGCCCGCCTCGCGCAGCGCGCGAAGAACCGGAAGAACCGCAAGCCGATCGACCTCCTGCGGTTGCAGATGGTCATGAGCGACCTCATCGAGGTGTTGGACGCCTACATCCACAACCCCGAAGCCCCTCCGGACATCAAGGAGCTGAAGGACGCCGGGTACCTGCTCAGCCAGCTGGCCGGCTCCTACGTGAAGCTCATCGAGGTCGGCGAGATCGAGGCCAGGACGAAGAAGGTGGAGGGCCGCATTGATGAGCTTGAAGAGAAGACTGACGAAAGCCGAATCGCGGCTTAGGGCCGCCGAGTACACCCGCAAGAGCGACCACTACCGCAACGACCCCGTAGGTTTCGCGGAGCAAGCCCTAGGCATCCAGCTCGACCCATGGCAGCGGGAAGTCGTCGCCGGCAACAGCAAGCGCGACATCCTCAACTGCTCCCGCCAGGCTGGCAAGTCGACCGTAGCGAGCATCATCGCCCTCCACGAGGCCATCTACCGCCCCAAGAGCCTCACCATCCTCGTCAGTCCCTCCCAACGGCAGTCCAGCGAGCTGTTCAGGAAGGTCACCGACCTACGGCAACGCCTGCCCGACTCGCTGGTCCTGACGGAGGACAACAAGCTCAGCATGGCCATCGCTGGTGGCGGGCGGGTCGTCAGTCTCCCCAGCAGCGAAGCCACCATCCGCGGGTACTCAGGCGCCACCCTCATCATCGAAGACGAAGCCTCCCGCGTCCCGGACGAGCTGTACCAAGCCGTCCGCCCCATGTTGGCCACCAGCAACGGCAGGATGATCCTGATGAGCACGCCGTTCGGGAAGCGCGGGCACTACTTCGAGACCTGGAGCGACGCGCCCGGCTGGCGGAGGGTCCAGGTCACAGCCGCCGAGGTGCCGCGCATCAGCGCAGGCTTCCTGGAGGAGGAGAAAGCCACGCACACCGAGAGCTGGTACCTACAGGAGTACTTCGGCGTCTTCGTCGACGCAGAACGAGCAGCGTTCGGCTATGACATCGTCATGGCCGCACTGGACGACACCATCACGCCGCTCTTCGAGGCAGCAGCATGAAGCGCCCCCGCCCGAGGCGCGTCGTGGCAGTCGACTTAGCCCAGACGCACGACTACACGGCCATCGCCATCATCGACTCGGAGAAGTCAGGGGATGAACGCCCGCTGCATCAGGTCAGGCACCTGGAGAGGCTGCAACGAGGCACGAGCTACACGCAGCAGGTCGAGCACATCCAAGGCATCGTCGAAGCCGCAGGCGCCTGCGACCTGGTCGTCGACCAAACCGGGGTGGGCAGACCCGTGGTGGACATGCTCCGAGAAGCCGGCCTCACACCTCACGCCGTCACCATCACCGCAGGCGACAACGTCAACAGCGCAGGCTTCGACTACCGCGTGCCGAAACGGCACCTGGTGACCACGCTGCAGATCGCTCTTCAGTCCGGGCGCCTCAAGGTGGCCTCCGGCCTCACGGAAGCCAAGCGCTGGGCGGACGAGCTACTGGCGTTCCAGATCGAGATCAGCGCCTCCGGACACGACACGTACGGGAACGACTCCTCACGCAGCAGCCACGATGACCTGGTCATCGCCACCGCCTTGGGCGTGTGGTGGGTGGCGCGAGACGACCACGAGCCGGTCGTCATCGGCGGCATCTTCGCTTCCCCCGAGGCGTGGGGACGGAGCGACCCAGACGAGGGGCAGTGGATCGAGATATGACGTCGGGTAGGCACCCTGGGGCGCTGGGGCGCAACCCGGCAACCAGAACGCAGCGAACGAATCCGCCACGGTGGCGGGTTCGTTTCAGACCACAGCCGACAGACCCGCAACCGTTGCGGGTCTACCTACCAAGGTAGACAAGGAAGAGCCCCCGACCGTAGCCGGAGGCTCTTCCTTCTTGTGGGAATCAAGGCCAGTTTGTACCAGTCAGCCTACCTGGTCCAGCAGGTGAAGGCGCTTGTAGTGGATCTCCTTCATCAGCTGTTCGACCACCAGGGTAACGGTGTCTACGACGTTGCTGGGTTCAACCCCCCTCGCGTTGCAGGCTTTTATCCAGGGACGAAGGACGGGAGCAACCTCATCCATCAGCCCGTCGACCTGCGCGAGCCCTGCAGTGCAGTAGGCGCAGCACTGTGGGTAGCGCGGGTTCAGGCCAAGTGGGCCTACGACACTCTCATCTGAGAGGCAGGCTGTGCACTTGGTTGCCGGGAAGGCCTCTGGGGAGCTGGCTTCGTCACGCGGCATCGTCACGCACCTGCTTGTCGTCGTCCTTCGTGTAGTAGACCGTCTGCTCCATGATGTGGCAGGAGTAGATGTCCCAGCACTGCTTCATGAACGCCTGCAGGGCCTCCATCTGCTCTTCATCCAGCGCTTGGAAGTCCAGGGTCAGCATGACCTCCATGTCGCTGAAGTCCGCGTCGGTGATGACCGTCCGCAAGTGCGCGAAGAGCAACGCAGCCGTGAACGGGTCGTCCGGGTTCAGCTTCAAGCGGACGTGTGAGAGCTTCTTCTCCGGCCGCAGTCCGGCCACTTCCTCCTGCGCTGCGTCCCGGTACATGCCCGTCTTCCGATCGAAGAGGCGGTGCCCGACTTTGTCGTTGCTAGGAGGGAACATCGGCGTCGTCCTTCACGGCCACCTCGTACTGTTCGAGCGCCCGGTTCATGACGTCGTCCGCAGACCGGCCATAGCCCCTGTGGGCGAGGCGAGCGGCCTTGAGGATGGTCATGAGGTCCACCGAGTACTTGGAGGGCGGCGTGCTGCGCTTGGGCAAGGGGTGCCCTTCCGCTTCCTGCCGGCAGTCGTTGCAGACCCATGAGAGGACGTGGCCGTCGAGGCTGCCGAAGGGGTGCACGTCGGCGATGTGGGTGTAGACCCCGCAGGCGTAGCACTGGACGTGCGGTGCCTCTTGCGGGCCCGTGGGCGTGTTGACCACGTCCGGCAGGGTCGGTGCAGTGTTCGAGAGCGAGGGGCTGGTAACGTTCATCTCGGACCTCCGTGTCCGGCCCCAGCGTCTTGGTTCCCGCCGTGCGCTGGGGCTTTCTTGTGGTTCTCCCACACCGAGACGATACGCGAAACATATGCTAGAGTCAATGGGTAGATATGATTCCGTAACCAGGAAGGGAGAACATGCGAACATGGCTGCCGTGAACGAACGCATTCGACGCTCCGTGAGGGTGGCGCTAGCCGAGCGCGATATGACTCAACGCGATCTCGCAGAGAAGCTGGGCATCGCACCCCAGCATGTCAGTGACCTGATCAGGGGCAAGACCGGCAAGATCCCAGCGAGCTGGCAGAAGATGCTCGAGGCTCTCGACCTCGAGCTGGTCGCCGTACCGAAGGCCAGGGCCGACGAATGAGCGTCTACGTTCGCATCGACCGCGGCGGCGGCCACATGGCCGGACAATTGTTCCGGCACAAGGATGACCCCAAGCGCTGGATGGTGCGCGTCTTCCTCCACAGGGACGAGAGCGGCAGGAAGAAGTACCGCTCGGAGGTCGTCCACGGAAGCCGCAGGCAAGCCGATGCCAGGCTGCTGGAGCTGTTACAGACCAAGAGCGTCGGCCAGCTCCAACCCAGGGCCCACATGAACCTCAGGGACCTCGTCAAGGAGTGGATGCAGCTCAAGGAGCACGAGGTATCCGCAAGGACGATGGAGGGATACAGGCACGCCCTCGAGCACAACGTCCTCCCCTCCCTTGGGCACCGGAAGATCGGTGACATCCACCTCAGGGAGGTCGACGCGCTCTACGGCGCCATGGCGCGGGGGGAACTTCCCGCTCCGTCGGGGGGGAAGGGTGTCACAGGCCGAGCCCTCGGTGCTCGTAGCATCCGCCTGGCGCACACTGCCCTCTCTCAAGCCCTGGCCCTGGCCGTGAGGTGGGGCATGATCCCCCACAACCCCGCCGCCGAGGCCTCGCTGCCCTCCTACCGCGCGAGAGAGAAGCAGGTCCTGTCCGTCAGCGAGCGAGACAGGTTTCTGACCGCCTGCAAGGCCTCGTTCTACGGCGCCTTCTATCAGCTGCTGCTCGACACCGGCCTACGCCCAGGAGAAGCGTGCGGCCTTCGATGGGAAGACGTGGACCTCGCCTACGGCCGCTTGACCGTGCAGCGGACCGTGACCAAGGGCAAGAGTTCCGACGGCCTGCTGGCCGAGCCCAAGACCACACGGAGCCGCCGCACCGTGCCGCTTCTCGGCGGCCTCAGAGACGAGCTGGCAAGGCACATGGACCTTCAGCGAGGGCTGGGACTGGATGACTCGGGCTTCGTGTTCACGAACCAAGAAGGCCGGATGCTGCGGCCCTGGGCGTTCAGCACCGGCGATCTACGCCGGCTGCTCAAGCAGGCGGGCATCACGAAGTCCGTCACGCTGTACTCGCTCCGGCACACCTTCGCAACAGCAGCGGTAGCCGCTTCGGTGCCGCTCAAGGTGGTCAGCGACCTCATGGGGCACTCGACCATCTCGGTGACGGCGGACACTTACTCGCACGTTGACGCCGAGACGACCGAGGACTGGATGCGGAAGTTCGACACCAGGCTTCAGGAGGCCAGCGAAGTGGTCCGAAACGCGCAGGCGGTAGCCAATTGAAGGCCCGTGGGCACTCATTGACACACTACCCACGGGTAACGCCCCCACGGGGGCGGGGGCGCTTCTCCGACTTTCGTTGTCCTGGACGGTGTTCTTCTTGGTCGGGGTGGCCGGATTTGAACCGACGACCACTTGACCCCCAGTCAAGTGCG
>CAZICV010000013.1:0-12225 GCA_964537925.1 uncultured Saprospiraceae bacterium
GTGGCTGCGCCTATGGTCCGGCCACGAATTAACGTAACGTAACGCATTATGCGAAGCCTTGAATCAGCGGACCGGCGTCAGCGGTCGGTTATCACGCGATGAATCGGAAACGACAGTAACGCGCGAAACCACTGGAGCGCCACCAGTAGCGACGGCCTGCGGTGCTCCGCCCCGCAGTTCCGACGCAACTGGAGGCGCTTCGCGGTCGGGCTTGGCCGGGTCGAAGTAGCCATTCTCGACGATATCCATACAAGCTTTGAACGAGATCGCGAGCCGCGAGCCCTGCTGACTGTTGCAGCGACAACCATGCAGCTCACCGGCCTTGTAACCGATCGCCATGCGGCTGGCGTTGCGACGCACGAAGTCTTCATTCCTGGACGACACGCAGCTGGGCTTCGGATACGTCACCGGCTGCGCCACTTGGTCGTAGATCGGCGCTGACGCCGGAACATCGACAATCCGTGGCGTATAGGCATGGACATACTCCTCGGTCGTCATCGGCGCGTTATCGGCCGCAGAAACCGGCAGGAACGACGCCGAGGACTGAGCCGACTCAGCGACAGGAGCAGGCTCAGAAGGCAGCGCCGGGGCCAAGCGCGAGCTGTAGAACTTCCAGCCCAGGCCGGTCAGCAGCAGCAAGCAAAAACCGAACACCCACAACGCCCTGGGCGCCTTGAACTTCATATGGTGTTCCGAGCCATCAGCCACGGACTTGTAAACACCGAAGTACTTCGGATCAATCATGATCCGGCGACTTTCACCGTCGCTAAAACTACTGTGCTTCTCTACGTCCATGTTGCAGCGCTCGAACTCCCAGCGCTTAATCACTTTTCCCTTATGGCCGCGCACATAGTGAATATGGCTATTGCACAACTTCCGAAAGTGCGTATCTATCAGCCCGGGATTCTGGGTGATGCAATGCAATTCATGGCCGCGATGACGCATGGTCTCTAGGGCGCTCGCATAATCGGGCACTTGCGAGCCTTGCTTACGAACACGGAAGAACGTCTGCGCTTCATCGATCACGATTAACGAGTTCTGCGGCAACTCATGCCACTTAAGTGGGTCATCAAACTGAACCCACTCGCCCTGGAGCGCATCATGCTCAGGATTGAACTCACGGATATTGTGGTAGTAAACCACCCTACTCTCTTTCGCTGACTTTTGATCAACCTCCTTGATCGTATTGAGCGTCTTGCCGTTGCCCTGAAGACCAGTACGAAGAACAAACATGATCAGTCACCCACCGAGCCAAGTTTCTTCATTGAGCCGGCCTTGCTCATGCCTGCAATAACCGCCCTAGTCGCAACGGCAGCAAGAACAACATTCACCGCAATATCAACCTTGGCCAAACCCAAGATCGAGGCAACTTCGGGCATAACGCCGGAGAACTGCCCGCGAACCCAACTTTCAACGCCCTGGAGCATGACATTGATACCAACCATGGAAACCATGCCGATACCCAGGGAAATCAAAATACGCTTAACCAGCGGCCCCGCAATTGTGGCAATAACAGAAAATATCGCTGCAAAGTGCATCAATCACCTCCAAAGCCGCGACCAACATAGGTCACAAAGAAAATCCCAGACATGGCGACAATCAAATATGAAAGCGCCGACGCAAAGTCACAAACATACTGAAACGAGATACTTATGCTCTTACCCATGACGTGGATAGACCTGGGAGACGGACAGCTAGCGGGCAAAAACCGAGGCTTAGAAAGCGCAGAACTAAAGAATCCACTGGCATCGGTCTCATTCTCCCGAAGCTCATACTTATCTCCAGTGAATGAATCAGTAATTTGCTTAGCCGTAGTATCCGTCCACTCCCAAGAACATTTTTGCTCTTTCTGCTGACGAAGAATCGCGCACTGAATGGCATCCCCCTCGCACTTCAATATCTGGGAACACAACTCGCCGACGACAGATGGCCCTTTCGGTTCTTCACCATCATCCCCGCCACCAGTTCCGCCGCCGCCGTCGCCATCGCCGCTACCATCCCCATTACCGCTACCATCGCCACTACCGTCCCCGCCGCCATTCCCGCCGCCATTCCCACCACCGTTATTACCGCCACCAGGGTTAGGATTATTCGGATCGGGATTATTCGGGTCAGGGTTATTAGGGTCAGGATTGTTCGGATCAGGGTTATCAGGATCAGGAGGATTCGGCACACATGTAGTACCCGAAAAACCCCAGCCTGGAGGACAGGTCGGCGGCTTATTAGGATCATCTGGATCAGGGGTCGGAGGTGGATTGCCACCCGAGGCAGGATCACCAGGCGCGCACGGATCGCCCGTAAAGGTCCCAATACCCCAACAAACACCAGGCGGATCATCGCCAGTTGCACCGCACGTACTTGTGCCAGTGGCAACTTTGCAGCCCTCTTTACATACATTCTCGACAATGCCCATGCCATTAAGATCGGGACGCATCAGGCTCCAACTAGTCGGCTTGCCAGCTTTGTCCGAGCAATCCTTAGGAGGCTCTGGCGGCTCACACATCTTTTTCTCTACGTTATAAATCTGCCCCTCTGGACAACCAGCCTTATGGCCGTATGACCAACCATTCTGAGTCTCGCCCGGAGTAGTTCCAGTGTAATAAAAATAAACACAGCGAAACCCATTAGTAGTTCCGTAACGCCGACCCTCCTTGAAATCAAGGCCAGAGAATCCAGCCATGCACGCAGTTCGAACGCTGCCGAAATGACTATCAAGTCCTAGCTTGTCACTGGTGTAGTAATCAAACTCAGCAGCACTAATGCTGGCCGAGAAAAGAAACAGGAATAACAATACTCGACACATATCAGAGACGCCCGAATAACAGCTTAATGAATGCGACAATAACGACCGTATAGACAACTAGCCAGGGGTCAAACAGCATAACGGCGCCTCCAACTTGAAAAAGAAAAGCCCCGCCGAGGCGGGGCTTATGCTCGGCACGAATGCCAGGAAGAGTTACATCGCCTTGCGGATATACTTGAAGGCGGCGATACCGATCAGAACTACCAGAACAGCACCGCCAACAGTGGCGGCATCAGTGCCAGCAGTAGAGATTGCAGACTCAACGCCGGTCGGAAGTGCAGCATGAGCATTGCTGACGACCAGGGCGGCGGACGCAGCACCTACAGCGAACAGCGACTTCATCTTTTGCATTGTGAAACTCCTTTCAGAGAATGGCCTTTTTAATAGCCAGGAAGCCGAAAACAACAACGAGCAGATACAACGACGAGTCGAGCAGCTCCTTGTAATCCTCAGCGGTTAGTGCCGCTTGTTGCGGCAATTCGTGCAGTGTTCCGGCACAACGCAAGTAGCCTTCCGGGGACGTTTGCCAAGGGCCGGAACAAGCGATGGTGTTCACCAGGCAAACGCCTGGGTGGCGGAAGTGGCCACCAGGGCGGCCGCCCAGAAGCTGACCACCGGGAATTTCCAGCCACGGGGCGCGAACAGCGCGCTAAGCAGGCCGAGGCAGAAGCCCAGGATCATGGCGCCCTCCCCTTATGCCGTTTTCGCGGCAGTAGACGGCGCCGGAGCAGGCACGGGAGCAGGCTTGGCCGGTGCCTCCGGCACGTCCTGCAAGCGAAGCGGCACGCCGATCAGCGAATAGCGAATGCGCGTCTTGCCGTTGAACTCGTCCAGCTCGTCGCGGTAGGGAGCGAAGACCTCGGCGCCGATCTGCTGGCGATAGGCGTTGTGCAGACCGTCTTTGTATTGCTGGCCGGCGACCATGAACTTGACGACTTGGGTCGATTCGAAGCCGTCGAAATCGACGGTAATGCAGTTGATACCGACAGCAGCCCAAGGCTTTTCCTGGGTGCCTTTCTGGACAACGCCGGCGACGAAGCCGCGAAGAATTTTCATGCTTGATCCTCTTGAGGTGGTTGGCCGTAGCCGAAGACGTCGCCCAGGTAAGGCGCGCTGGTTTTCGATTGATCGACCCGGCCGTAGCGCTTGAGGTCGTCAGCGACACGCCAATGGCGCGTGTTTTCCCAGCTCGCAGGAAGCCGAGAAATCAGGATGTGGCGAGGGGTCGGTGGGCCGACGAACTCGCCGAAGGCAGCAGCATCGAGCACAGGCGGAGCGACCTTGCGGGTTGTCGCGGCGCGCTGCTGATCGCGGAGCGTGGGCACCCTGCCCTGCAGCTTCACGCGGTTCACACCACCACCTGATAGCGAAACCAGCGGATAGGCGTGTAGAGGCACAGGGAGTCGTCATCGAGCATGACGGCGCGAACCGTGACGAGATGAGGTGCGACATAGCGGCCGTCAGCTGCAAGCACCGCGAGCATGTAGCCAACGCGGCGATTCATCAGGCGACCAGCCGCAGCGGCGACGGCACGACGGCCGAGCGGTAGAACGAAGGCAGGGCCACGTCGAAGGTGCGCTCAACCTCGCGCACGTTGCGGATGAAGACCACGCCGTGGCGGGTTGCATCGAACGGCAACTTGATGTCGATACCGATCTGGCGAAGACGGGCGCGGTGCTCTTGAACCGCCGACTTGTTGAAGTCGAATTGCTGACCGCATTGCCACAGAGCGACGTAGCCGGCCGTGGTCATAGCCGCTTTGCGATGCTCGACAATGCCCTTGGCCAGCAGCTCGTCGGCCACGGTCAGAACGTCGAAGTTAGTGATCTCGCACTTGTCGCCCACCATGAGGAACCCCCTATGGATTTCTCGCAATTTCTGTTCGTCGAAGAGACCCCAAAACCGGAGCCCCTCCCGCTTCAAAAACTCCGAACGACACTTGATCTCGGAGCGCACCATGCCGACCGATGCACACCAGTCGCGCAGTTCCCGCACGTAGCGGTATTCGTCTGAATCGTCACCAAAGGTCCGCTTGACCTTCGGCAGCAAGTGGGCGTCCAGCTCGGCCGCCTTGTTGTAGTTGCCCGGGTACACAAGAGAGCCGGCTTTCTCGCCGCCCTTCGGGGTCCAGACACAGGTGTTGCCATCGGGATACAGGTAAGCGATGGAGTTACGGAAACGCTGGCTCGAAATGCCGCGCAGGAACGCCCGTTCGTTGCCCTGCCCCACGTAGAAATTGCTGGTCAGGTCCAGCCGCTGGAAGATCGCGCCATCAGCGATCACCGAGCCGTCTTGCAGTTGCTGGGTCGTTGTGCAGCGCTTCATTTCCGGGAGCCCCAGCTCGACCAGAACGGCGTTGATCACGCGCATGCAACCATCGAGCGAATCGATGCCGAAGACGTTGTCCAGGCGGTTGAGCCGAGACGGGTTGCCGTCGACGGTAATGCGACGGCCGCACACATGAATTCGGAAGGTCGTGCAGTAGCTGCCCTCGGCGTAGAACGCCGGCACGCTGGTCGAAAGCAGCTCCTCGGTCTCGATACAGGATCGACGGCAAATCACCTCACCGACCTTGGGCAGGTCGAAGGGGAAATCCTGATAAGCCTTGATCCAGTCGTAAAACATCCGCTTCTCAGCTTCTAAGAAATTAGAATTCGGGCGGAAATTAGATTCTTAGAATCTAATTGTCAAGGTACTTAGAAAATCAGCCTAGAATCCGAGGCCAATTAATTGACAGGAATCAACGATGCCAACGAAGCACATCGACGACGAGACTTGGCGCAAGGTCGAGCAGGCGGCCGTAAAGGCGACCATCGCTACGAAGCGGTCAATCAAGGAAACCGAGATGCTGAAATGGCTCATCCTGAAAGGGCTCGAAGAGGTAACAGAGGCTGACTTCGAGAAGATGGCCAAGGGGAAAAGGTGATGATCGAATGGGTCCTAATTTTCGCCTTGGAAACTGAAAAAGGATCAGAGATTCACCAGTCAATAATCCCCGGCTTCAAGACCGAAAAGTCGTGCAACGAAGCTGGGGCAAGGATCAGCGAAGTGGCCACTGACCAGTTTTCAGGCCTCAAAGGATCATTCGGTAAGACGAGGCGCGTACAAGGAAACATCCGCTGCGTATCGATCACCAGAGACTAAAAACCCCGGGATTCCGGGGTAAAGTGGGGGTGTTACAGCACCCCCACCGGCCGGAGCCGGTCGAGAGCACGTCAAAAGCTCTCCGCAGAGCCCACATGCGTGGGCTAGCTTCGAACAGGGGGTGAACCCCTGCGGCCATTCGGCCTACCCCAGGCGCGTGCGTGCCTGCCCTAGAAGCTCTCGCTAACGCTGACATGCGTCAGCTACCTCGAACAGGGTTCCACCCTGCGGCTTCCGCCTACCCGTTCCCCTGGCGGGGAATGTTTCGCCATTCGCTCCACTGGCCCGCTACGCGGGGAGTGATCAATGAGGAGGGGTGGTCAGGGCGGTGCGCGGTCGATGGAATATCGTTACGGTAACGGATAATCCGACGGGCGGTCGCATTTATCGTTACGTTACGGTAGAGTATTTATCGTTACGTTACTATAATTGCATCATAGCGAAACGGAACGGAGCCCGCCGCAATGATCGACCCAGAAGACCGCAAGACCCAAGCCCTCCCCTTGGAAATCGTCGAGAATAAACGTAACGAAGAGGTGGTAACGGGATTGCCCGGAGAGGAAATTCCGCCCGCCGAGTTCGCAGAATGCCCGACCCGGAGACGGCCTAGAGGCCGCCCCGCAACAGGGAATGCAATGAGCAATGCCGAGCGGCAGCGCCGCTACCGCGAGAACCTGAAAGCGCAACGTAACGAAAAAATACACCAGGGCGTTGCCGAGGATCTGCGCGCCGAGCTGGCGAACGCCATCGAGCGCGCAGAGAAAGCCGAGGAAAAAGCTAGGGCGGAATACGCCCTGGGCGAGAAGGCACGACAGCGCGTCAAAGAGCTTGAAGCCGAGCTAGCGCAACGTAACGGTAAGGAGATATTCGAGAAGCATAAACAGGATATGCGGGCGGCCGGAAACACACCGATCACCCCATACAGGCTGGGCCTACAGGTGGGAAAAACAGGGATAGGACTAGATCTAAATCCGCCGTACGAAACAGCCAAGAGCAAAGAAAGCTACAAAAACGGAATCAAAATAGGAAGGCAGTCTAAAGCTGCAAAATAGCCCGGCAGGCATCCTGCAAGGCTTCAATCCGGGCGTCCAGGGCGGCACCCTCATCATCCAGCTGCGCTACCCGGCGGCGCAGATCACGAACTTCCGCGACCAGCCGGGCGTAATCCTCAAGCAGATGAACAACAGCGCCCAGGTCGTCATGCCCTGGAGCGTATAGGCGAGCGTTACGTAACAAATATTCAGGTATGTCGAAGGTCGGCATCGCATAAGTGACGTTACATTAAATCGCGCCCGGAGTGGCTGCGCCTATGGTCCGGCCACGAATTAACGTAACGTAACGCATTATGCGAACTGACATATTAAGTGTCGGGAAAGTCAACACGCCACTTTCGAATCGGACATTCGGTCACGCCAGGCTGACACTCAGTCAGCCCGGGTATCCAGGGTCATCACCACGCGCCCGCCCGCTGGACAGGTTTCCATGAACTGGTTGGCCGCGACGAAGTCCTCGAAGGCAAAGGTCTTGGCGATGGTCGGCTTGAGCAACCTGTCCGCGGCCATCTGGTTGATGCGTACGATCGCGCGCTGCACGGCAGCCTCGTCGCGCTGCAGGCCCAGTTCGGGCTGGCCGGTGAAATCCATCACGCAATGCCGGAAGAACTGCAGGTGCTTCTTGAATGCGGCGCAGGCCGGAAACGCGGCATCGTTGCCGCCGTTGACGCCGTAGATGATCAGCTTGCCGCGGGTCGCGGCCACGTCGCCAAGCAGCTTCATCTGCGGGCCCGCGCACTGGTCGAGCACGACTTCGACGCCCTTGCCGTCCGTGAAGCGCTCGACCTCCAGGACCAGATCCTGTTCTTCCGTATCGATCACCTTGTCGGCGCCCAATTCGCGCAGATAGCCACGGGTGCTGCCATCGCTGGTGGCCGCGACGACCTCGGCGCCGAGCGCCTTGGCCATCTGCACCGCCTGTGGTGCCAGGCAATGGGCGGCCTCGGTGACCAGCACGCGCTGTCCCGGCTGGACTTCTGCGAGTTCGACCAGGGCGAAATACGCCAGCATGTAGGGGGTGTAGAGAACGGCGGCCTCGGCCGGCGTGAGCGCATCCGGGTAGCGAGCCAGGCCCCTGGCCGGCATCAGCACCAGGTCGCCCCAGGCCGGGTACTGGTTGGTACTGAACGCGGGAAAGCTGGCCACGGCCATGCCCGGCGCGAAGTCCGTCACGTCCGGCCCGACCGACTCGATCACGCCGGCCAGTTCGAAGCCGACGCCCGCCGGCAGCTGGGCGCTCTGATCCGGCGCCAGGTTCTGCCGCCACAGCACGTCTCGCCAGCCGACGCCGAGCGCCTGGGTACGCACCAGCACCTCGCCGTGGCCGGGTTTCGGAGTCGGCAGTTCCTCCAGGCGCAACACGCTGGCGTCACCGAACTGATGGAAGCGGATCATGCGGGACATCACACACCTCGCCGTAGTCTCTATGGCCACGGACTCTATACGGGCTTTCCCTCGGGCACCACCCGGACGGATTGATAGTCACCATAAATGGTGCTGATCCGCGAGCGGCAGCGGGCTTGACGTTATCTTGCCACGGCCGCACCTTTCACACACCCAAAGTGGAAGCCCGCCATGAACCGCAACGATTTGCGCCGCGTCGATCTCAATCTGTTGATCGTGTTCGAGACGCTGATGTACGAGCGCAGCGTGACCCGTGCCGCGGAAAAACTCTTCCTGGGCCAGCCGGCCATCAGCGCCGCCCTCGCCCGCCTGCGCAACCTCTTCGACGACCCGTTGTTCGTGCGCACCGGCCGCAGCATGGAGCCCACCGCTCGGGCCAACGAGATCTTCGCCCTTCTCTCTCCCGCGCTGGACTCGATCTCGACCGCCGTCAGCCGGGCCACCGACTTCGACCCGGCCACCAGCACCGCGGTGTTCCGCATCGGCCTGTCAGACGACGTCGAGTTCGCCCTGCTGCCACCGCTGCTGCGACGCCTGCGTGCCGAGGCGCCGGGCGTCGTGCTGGTGATCCGCCGTGCCAACTACCTGCTGATGCCGAACCTACTGGCCTCCGGCGAAATCTCGGTGGGCGTGAGCTACACCGACGAGCTGCCCGCCAACGCCAAGCGCAAGGTGCTGCGTCGCAGCAAGCCCCGCCTGCTGCGGGCCGACAGCGTGCCCGGCGCCATCAGCCTGGACGACTTCTGCGCCAGGCCTCACGCGCTGGTTTCCTTCGCCGGAGATCTGACCGGCTTCATCGACGAGGAACTGGAGAAGCTGGAGCGCAAGCGCCGGGTCGTATTGGCGGTGCCCCAGTTCAACGGATTGGGGACTCTGCTGGCGGGCACCGACATCGTCGCCACCGTGCCGGACTACACCGCCGCGACGCTGACCGCCGCGGGCGGCCTGCGTGCCGACGATCTGCCGTTGCCGACCCGCACCTTCGAGCTGCACATGGCCTGGCGCGGCGCGCAGGACAACGACCCGGCGGAGCGCTGGCTGCGCTCGCGCATCCAGATGTTCTGCGGCGATCCGGACAGCCTCGGCTAGAGAAGGCGCGGATCGAGCCTCAGCTCCACCTCGCAAGCCGTGGCCTGGCAATGGGCGAAACTGGAATGACGGGGGTTGAGCAGGACGTTGTATTCCGGCGGCACGATCACCGAAGGCACCACCAGGCCCAGCGAACCCAGGCTGTCCAGCCAGGCGTCGCCGGCCTGCTGGGAGGTCGGCGTCAGCGGCTCGGCGTTCCATTGTTCGGGCAAGGGAAACAGGCGCATCAGGCTGTCGTCCGGCACCTGGATTTCCAGCACCACGAAGTCCTCCAGCGCCTGCTCGTCCTTGAGGTGAACCAGCACCTCGAGGATGGCCAGGGAGATGCTGGTCGCGCAGTACACGGCGCGCCGCCCGACGCTGTTCCAGCGACCGCCGTACAGCTCCGCGCCCAGGCCGCTCCAGCAACTGTCGAGGTGGCGACGCCGGCAGATGCGATAGAGCTTCACATGAATACGCCGTGTTCCAGGCGATAGATCAGCGCCAGGACTTCCCGGGTGCCGAGCTCGGTGCGCAGGTACTCGACGGGCGTCTGTCCGCCCAGCGCCCGCTCGGCGCTGTTGAGCCAGCGGGAAGCCGACTCGGCGTTGCCGTCGAACAGCTGCAGCGCCGCGTCGTAGATAGTCAACAGGCTGACCAGGCGATCGCTCTCCTCCCGCTGCAGGCGGCCGCTCTCGCGGCGCCTGGCCAGGGTGCGTTCGCTCAGGTTGAGGCTGCGCAGGATCTGCGCTGGCGCCAGGTGCGAGATGCGGGCGAAGCGCTCGATCAGTGCGTGGCTCATGCCCTTCTCTATCTCGCGTTGCAGCAGCCTGACGTCGGCGGGAAGGCCGAGAAGGCTCCAGATCGAGCCGTCGCGGGGCGGCGGCGGCTGGAAGCGCGGCATTTCGGCCAGGGCAGCTACGATAGCCATGGAGAACTCCCTTTGTCAGATGGCATTTAAATATATGCCACATGGCAATCATACTGCCTGGCGCCACCCTCGCCAACTCCACAACCACGCCCTGCTTTGATGAACCAAAATCACGCGTATTGATAATTGAATTTGTGGCGTTCGATTCGTGCCTTCAAATTCTGCGCCGCAGACTCCGCCCATCCACAAATCCGACTGGCGGAGTCAAACATGGAACAGTCACGCAATCTCTCCTGGCGCTTCCCCCTGGCCCTGGCGGCCATGCTGGTGCTGAGCGCCTGCGGCAAGGGCGAGGAAGTCGGCCAGCAGCCTTCGGCCGCCAAGGTCAGCGTCGCCGAGGTGATCGAACAGCCGATCAACGAATGGGACGAGTTCACCGGCCGCCTGGAGGCGCCGGAATCGGTCGAGGTGAGGC
The DNA here is from genome assembly GCA_964537925.1 of uncultured Saprospiraceae bacterium. Taxonomy (GTDB): domain Bacteria; phylum Bacteroidota; class Bacteroidia; order Chitinophagales; family Saprospiraceae; genus SLDF01. The sequence goes on from CAZICV010000013.1 coordinate 10,818, forward strand.
CACGCGTCTCCGGCTACATCGACCACGTCGCCTTCGACGAAGGCAGCCTGGTGAAGAAAGGCCAGCTGCTGTTCCAGATCGACCCACGCCCGTTCGAGGCCGAGGTCAAGCGTCTGCAGGCCCAACTGCAACAGGCCCGCGCCGGACAGACCCGGGCCATCAACGAAGCCCGCCGTGGCGAACGCCTGCGCCAGAGCAACGCGATTTCCGCCGAACTGGCCGATGCCCGCGCCAGCGCCGCGACCGAAGCGCAAGCCGCCGTCGCCGCCATCCAGGCCGAGCTGGAGAACGCCCAGCTCAATCTCGGCTTCACCCGCGTCGCCTCGCCGATCGACGGTCGCGTCAGCCGCGCCGAGATCACCGAGGGCAACCTGGTCAACGCCGGCCAGTCGCTGCTGACCTCGGTGGTCTCCACCGACAAGGTCTACGCTTACTTCGACGCTGACGAGCGCGTGTTCCTCAAGTACATCGAACTGGCCCGCAAGGCAGGCAGCGACGCCCGTGGCGCCAGCCCGGTATACCTCGGCCTGTCCAGCGAGAGCGGTCACCCGCACGCCGGCCAGCTGGACTTCCTCGACAACCAGGTCAACCCGCGCACCGGCACCATCCGTGGCCGCGCCGTGTTCGATAACCGCGACGGCCAGTTCACTCCCGGCCTCTACGCCCGTCTCAAGCTGGTCGGCAGCAGCACCTACCCGGCCGCGCTGATCAAGGACGACGCAGTCGGCACCGACCTCGGCAAGAAGTTCGTCCTGGTGCTCGGCGAGAACAACACCGTGGACTACCGCGCCATCGAACTCGGCCCGAAGCTGGAGGGCCTGCGTATCGTCCGCACCGGCTTGGCCAAGGGCGAGAAGATCGTGGTCAACGGCCTGCAGCGCGCCATGCCCGGCGCCACTGTCGAGCCACAGGCCGTGCCGATGGCCGACGAGGCCACCCTCGCCCAGCTGGCGAGCCTGCGCCAGGCGGTCGACAACCGCGATGCACCGCGCGTGGCGGAAAAGAACACCACCCTGCCCCGCTCGCCGCGTAGCTGAGCCAAACGTAGGGCGGGCAATGCTCGCGCCTCACCGAACCCGCGGGTTTCACCCGCCCTGCGAATGACCCAAGCCTGGCGCGCATGACGCGCCAAGTTCGAGGACTCCATGAACTTCTCTCAGTTCTTCATCAAGCGGCCGATCTTCGCCGCCGTGCTATCCCTGCTGGTGCTGATCGCCGGCGCGATCTCGCTGTTCCAGCTGCCGATCAGCGAATACCCGGAAGTGGTGCCGCCCACCGTGGTGGTGCGCGCGGCCTTCCCCGGGGCCAACCCCAAGGTCATCGGCGAAACCGTTGCCTCGCCGCTGGAACAGGCGATTACCGGGGTGGAGGGCATGCTCTACATGTCGTCGCAAGGCACCGCCGACGG
>CAZICV010000014.1:0-11091 GCA_964537925.1 uncultured Saprospiraceae bacterium
TGGGGGCCTGTGCGTGGCGGCAGCAGACCTACTTCGTGAACGAGCTGGGGGTCTGCGCGGTCACCGGGGTGTCGTTGCACAAGGAGGTGATGGTGCCGGAGGTGCGGGTGTCACGGGCTCACCTGAGCCTGTTGGCGCGCAGGCGGGCGAGGGAGAAGCCGGACCAGGAGATGCTGGTGGTGGTGCGGGCGGCGTTCGAGGGGTCGGGGATCAGGGTGCAGCGGGTGTGGGTGCAGCCGTCGGAGCGGGGGGAGGTGTTGGCGGTGATGGGGGAGCAGGTGGGGTTCTTCGGGATGGGGAGAAGGGTGGGGTTGGGGTTTGTGATGTGGAGGGGAGGGGAAGTGGTGGGGAGGGTGGGGAAGTGGTGGGGAACAGCTTGAGCGCGTCTGTCTGATGCTGGCTGAGTACAAACAACCTCAGATGCTGAGAAGCGGGCGCTATGCTTTTGTACAGCACATTGGTTCAGAGGAGGCGCCGTGCCGGCCCAAGTGGTTGACAGTACTACAATTTCCGCGACTTTCCCCAACTCGGCACGTTACAGCGTGCGCCGAGATCACATTGTCGACACGATCTTTCAGATGCTTGAAGATGCGAGCACGGAGATCGTTCTTGTCGAAGGGGTGGACGGGATCGGCAAAACAACCCTATTGGCGCAGGTTGCAATGCGGACCGCTGACTGTGGGCTCAATCTGTTTGTAAGGCCGCTGTCTTCGCTAGCGACAGATCCTGACTATCTGATGAGTGATCTTGCTAATCAAGCGCACTACATCCTGTTTGGTGAGTTGCGTGCAGACGCACTGGCTACCGAAGCTGAGTTCCGTGCGCTTATCACTGGACTACAGGCACTCGCTCGACGCTCAGGTCGAGCTAGACCCATTGTCGTCGTGGTGGACGGTCTTGCTGACTTCGAAGAAAGCCAGAGGTCTGCTCGGGACGAACTTGTGAGGAAAGTGCTGCCGTTCGGACTCCCGGAGTTTCGGTTCGTTGTGGCCGGCGGACAAGACGCACTTCCGGAGAATCTGCTGAGACGATCCGAGGTTCGGCATTGCAGCGTGCCCCTCTTTTCGCTAGGCGAGTCTAAGGAGATCTTCTCGGGTCTCGGTCTGGACGAAGGGACTGTTGAAGCAATTTACCGAGAGGCCCGCAAGATGCCAGGTCTCATGGCAAGCTTCCGGCGTGAGATAGAGGCCGGTCAGACGCCTTCTACATTACTTAAGGATGCACCGAAGGACCTACAGGGATACGTCGCGCGCGAATGGGCAAGTATAGAGATCAGTGACGTGGTTGGGAAACTTGCGGGTTTGGTTGCCTTTGCGCAACGACCCTACACCTTGGCTGAGGCTGCCACCTTACTAGATTTAAGCACGAATGCGGTGGTTGATCTATTGCGCGAGATTCGACATATAGTTGTGAATGAGCCATATGACGAGTTGGAGTATGTTACAGAAGCACATCGCAAGCATGCGTCCCAACTTCTCAAGTCGCGCCGCAACGAGGTTATTGATCTAATTATTTCACGGTTGTCTGATACGAATAGAGGCCGAGGTGACGAAGAGCTCATCTCTTACTTGAAGATTGGGGGTCGCAATGCAGAGCTTGCTGGGGCTACCTCTGGGGAGTTTCTTGCGCACCGCCTTGATGCGTCCGGCTCCTTCCTTCCTGTCCTCCGCCACTCAAGTGACGGCCTCGCCGCGGCTGTGGCCACTGGCGACCCCGGGGAGATTTTTCGCTTGGCTCTACTCAGTTCAACTCTACTTGAGCTCGATGGTAGAGGTACGCTTAAGGCTCACATCGATGCGTTGACGGCTCTAGGTGATGTCGACGGTGCAATTGCTCTAGCTCAGAGTGCGCCAATCATTGAGGATCGCATAGCATCATTGGCCGCAATCTGCAGCAAGCTCAAGCAAGTTGACGTTCCCCGCTTCGACGCCCTCAAGTCCGAGGTCGAGTCACAGCTGAAGCGACTCCTCCAAGACAACGACACAATAGCCACTCGACGGTTTGGAGACCTGGTCGCGAGTACGCTTGATGTTTCTCCAGAGTTAGCGTATCAGTTGATCGAGCATGCTGAAGCGGATCGTATGCGAGCTCGCTCCTTGAACCCTCAAGTTGCTAGGGGCGCTCCTGACGGTGCGGAGTCTCCATATGTGCAAGATGCAATGGACGGTCGTGGTGCAAATGTTGATGTTCGCTCAATGCTCCGCGCTGTGACACGGTTCTCCAGTACCAAGGACGCTGCCGAGATCTTCAGCATTGTCGAAAGCTTAGGATCCGAACAGCAACTGTTCTTTCTCTTGCGATGGCTCGAAGGTGCTGGGGATCGCATTGGTGCGATTGATGTTGTTGACCGTTGCCTCCAGATCATTGTAGAGAACGATAAGTATGTGGCCACTGCGCGGGACTTTCGGCTGATTGCTGGTGCTATTGCCTCGTTTGCGTCGCAAGATACCGCACGCTCGTTGGATTTAGTTCGCAAGACTGATGCTCTCAGCGCAGCATCCCGCGGAAGGAGCAGGACGGCGGAGGTTGTCAGGCTAGACCTCGAACTTTTTCGTGCTGAGATGCGACAGCCGGTTCAGATTGGGCAGCTTCCAAAGGGGGCTGTGGTTCGTCTATCTGGGGTCCTTGAGCGTATTGACGAGTTAGAAGATGCTCCGACAAGAGCTCATTGCTTTGCTCTTGTCCTAACCATATTGCTAAGCGAAGCGGATGTCTCTGCTGAGAGAGCGGAGCAGATAGAGCCGGTTATAAGAGTCGTTGAGCAGAATCACGATCATGCTGTTAACGAAGTCATTGTGTCTTGCGCTAACCACTATGATCTCTTACAGGACACAATTTCGACACTGGCGCAGGCGGGATTGTCCAGGGCTTCCGAGATCTCTGCAAGGCTCAACACTGAAGATCGTCGTGATGCTGCTTTTGCTGAGGTCGGTACTCAAATGCTTGAGAGTCGACCGAACGGATTGAGTCTCGGCAATGTTCTCGGCATCATCGAGCGGGTCTCGAATGATGTCATGCGTCGGAAGGTGTCTGCTGATGCGCTCGAACTGCTAGCCGACGATATCCGGGAGCTGCCAAAGGACGTAGAGGAGGCTTTGAGGCAACGCTTCGAAGCCATGCGAGCGTGGGAGGATCCCGCGACCGCAGCCCGAGCGCTGGCGGCAGCGGCTGTTGTTCTCGCGCGTGCAGGCAGCGGATTGAGCGAACGTGTCGCTAGGTGGGCGGTGGAACGCGTGTCAGATCTGGAGATACTGCCTGTACGTGTGGCAATCGGGTACCAAGTTGCCGAGACCCTTGCGGCGATTTCCCCGGCTATAGCGCGAGACCTAGTGAGCGAATGCGATCGGGCTCGGCAGGATGCACCGGAGGCGTCTTCGGCGATTCAAACAACCTTGAGTCAACTTGCCGGGCTAGAGATTCGAGCCTTCGGGGGATTGGTGTTGAGAAAGGCAGTGCCACAAGGTTACCTAGATCAAATCTGCGAAAACGTGACTTTGCTAGAATCCCAGGTTCAGCGGCTTCCAGTCTATGCTAAGTTCGCTGCGACCTGTATTCGGTCAGGGGATCAACAGCTGGGAATGAGGTTGATGGAGCAGTGGGTAATCCCCGAGCTTCACCGACTGAAGGTAAAGGACGCCTATGCGAGGCTAGCCTGCCTGATAGACGTACTTCCGGTACTTTATGCGACCCATCAGGATGTTGCTGCAGGACTCTTAGGCTCCCTGCCGTTACACGCTCGTGATCAAGCTGTTGAAGCGATATGTCACTTCCTATTCTATCGTGTATTGCGCGGAGAGCCCATCGTTGTGAGGTCTCCAGAGCTTATACCTCTTGACTATCCAACTACACTCAAGATTCTCGGTGTGCTTGCATTCAGCCGGTCAGACTCGCAGTTGGCCAACTTCTGTAGTCGGATCTGTATATCCATCACGAAACAGAAGGGTGGCGTGACTGTTACTCGTGAGCAACAAAGTGACGTTGCAGCGCGGATTGAGAGACTCGCTGCAGAAAAGCTGCCAGACCCGCGTAACATTCTGCATGACGGCTATTTGATTCTATTCTCGGGTATGGCGATAGCGCTTCGCGGAAGTAATGGCGAAGCCTGGAAAGCGCTCTTCGGTCGTGTCAATCTTATTCCGAACCAATCTGACCAGGTGTATGTGCTGGCAAGCCTGACTGAGTATATGCCAGGTCGCCTAAACGCATTGCGAAAGGAGTTCCTACATGCGGCAATAGCTATGGTTGATGGCAATGGTAGCGCACTTGACGCGATTGACCGATACGAGACTATTGCCCAGGCGGCTCGGCCAATAGATACGCGAATCAGTCGTGAATGCATTCACGCTGCTGTAAGTGTGGTGGGCCGTGGCGTCTCCGGTCCAGTTGACAAGCACCTTCAGTCCATTCTGGAGCTGGCTCATGGGGTCGACCCAGCCCTTGCTGAGCGATTGGCCAAACAGATGGACGATGATCCAGCGAGAGAGCGAAGGACTTCAACGAGTTTCGGTGAGCACGTGGGTATTCTGAAGGCCCGTGATGATCTTGAGAAACCAATTGGTCAATCGCGTCATGCCGACATGCCTTTAGTGCAGGTCATTGAGATGGCTCGCTCCCACATGGCAAGCTTAAATGCCCACCGGATGTCACCGATCAACACCGAACGTTCGGTCCCGTTCGTGGCCAGCGCTGGAACTTCATCTCTTCACGGTGTGGAGGCTGTGTACTCATGGGTCGTACTAAATGAGGTCTTGCGTCCCGCAGGCGACGCGACCTTTTTAAGGCAGATCGTTGGTAGTTGCGGCATTGCTGCAGCAGTAGCTCGCCGCGTGGCAGCGATATCGGTTACAAGAGACCAACGTTCGAGGAAGGCATCAGAGCTTGTCATTGGTAGGGTTAGTCGGATGGTTGCCCGACCTGGTTCACGTGAGCAGGTACACGACGTGTTGCGGCAGTTTGCAAAGACAAAGCTTAGTAAATACTTGAAAGTAGCTGACCCCTACTTCGGTCCCATGGACCTTTCGATCGTACGAATAATGCTTGAGGAGTGCTCAGAGTGCCGGGTCGAGGTCATGACAAGCCTCAAGCATCAGCGTGAGGAGGGTATCACGGAACAGTTCGCACGCCATTATCGGGACTATTGGCGCTCGAGTGTCGCTGACGGACTTGTTCCAGATGTCGACGTTTATGTTGTTGGCCTTGGCGGCACCGGTCAGGCGCCAATCCACGACAGATGGATCTTGACCGAGGGTGCGGGATTGAGATTGGGGGCTTCCATTCACTCCATTGGTCTCACAAAAGTGTCGGAAGTCTCTGAAATCGACGAGGTGCGCGCAGCCGAGCTGGTGCAACTGTTCGACTCCTATGCGATGCGCCGAGTACGCGAACAAGAAGGACAACGAATCTCGTTCGAGGGCTTTTCGCTACGGGATAGCTCAACTAAGTAGCTTCGTGCTGGGAAGTAGATGTATCTATAAGTACATCTCAAATCGTTTAGTGCAATGACGAATTGACCGTATCTATGAGGAAGTGTAGCTTCGCACGTTTGCTTCGGCGGGTTACATGTGGTTCGATGCCTACAGTAGAGGCGGCAGCCGCGAGTTGACAGTCTCTCAAGTGTGCAGTGAACCACCCCGTGGGTTTGGTGGAGTCTCGTCTCTCGCTCGACTCGTGCATACTGATTGCGCAGGCTGCCTCCCCTCTTCCACCCAGAGACCGTTGGAAGTGATCACGCTGTAGTCTCCCTCGTGACCAGCCCTTCGATGCTCTTCTTCTCGAAGTAGCGGAACTTCTGGATCGCGTCGGTCATGTTGCCGACGTCGATGACGCCGATCTCCGTCAGCTTCGCATAGGAGGTGAGCGAAAGGCCGGTGGAGCGCAGAAACAGCGCGGTGTCGAGCGACTCGATGACGTGTGCCAGGCGCTCCTCACGGAAGTCGGTGAGGTACATGAAGATCAGTACCTTCGCGGAAACCTTCTTGAGCTTCTCGCGGATGTTCTTCCGCTTCTCTGCGATCTCCTTCTTGGGCCCCTTCTGCTCGTTCGCCCCGCCACCTGCCCGCTTCACCCCTGAGAGCTTCTTCGACGCGGTGACGATCTTCGCTGCCTCCTCCCGGATGGTGCGGAAATCCTCGATCTGCTCCAGCTCGGCGATGAGGTTTGCGTCCTGTAGCAGTCGGTCCATCGTGACGCCGTTGAGGTTGTACAGATCGACCGACCGCCAGCGGCGTGCAAGGGCGTTCGCACCGATGCCGCCATGCGCCCAGTCGAGGATCGCCTGCACGTCGAGCTGCTCCATCCGGCCTCCGTCGATCGCGAAAATCGGAAGGAAGTTGATCAGCTCCCCCAGCACGGATGCCTGGGTCGCCTTGCGGTCGGCCGAGTTGTTCGCCAGCTCGGTGCCGTAGAGCGCAACAAGCGACAGCGCACGGTTCGGGTCGAACTCGAAGACGTAGGCGGTGTGCTTCTTGATCTCGCCGTCGACCTTCCACGGCGACTGCACCCGGAACGCGGCTTGGAAGTAAGACTCGGGGGCCTTCAGCGAGCGGAGCATGAAGATCGATGACCACTCCGGCACGGTGACACCGGTCATCAGCTTCCCGCATGACAGGGTGATCGATCCGGACTTCCCGGTCTCGTCTGCCCGACGGATCGTGGCCTGAAGCGGAGGGAGGGCCTGCGCGCCGATCTTCGCCCTCGTCCCCGCGGCAACGTAGATCTCGAAGGTGGAGAAGAACGGATCGCTCCGCAGCAGATCGGCCATCGCTTCGCACGCGGCGACGTCCTGGAGGTACCAGACTGAGTGCCGCACCGCGTCCTTGAACTCGGCCGCCTCGTAGGGGAACGGCGCGTTCGTCTCTCCCGACTCGATGACTTTCTCCGGCAGCGCCTTCTTGCCGCGGATGAGGTCGAGGAAGGATGCGACGTAGTCGGGCTTCTCGAAGACGTAGTTGTCGCCGACCTTCTTCGCCTTGAAGTAGGTGTTCAGATCAAAGCCGCCGAACTCGCCGTCTTCGGCCCACTCCCCCGCGGACGTGCCCATCGAGTAGGTGTACATCCGCATCTCTGGCAGCTCGACGTAGGGATTCCAGCCCTTCCCATCGTCCCAGTTTGCCTTTTCACGCTGCTCGTCGATGTAGGTCCAGTTGAAGACCTCGGACTCGGCGTAGTCGCCGTTCGTGATGGCCTTGAACGGCGTGCCCGAGAGATGCAGGTGGTACTTCGTCTTCAGCCCGTAGTCGATTTCGGGAAGGACGTCGGCATCGCTGTCGCTCGCCTCGTCCGCCGCCTTTTGGAACAACTGCGCAAGGGCTGCCTCGGCCTTGTCCTGCGGGTCGTAGACCTCGCGAGCGGCCGCAGTGGAAGCGCCGAAGTGGAACTCGTCGATGACGATGCAGTCCCACTCGACGAGGTGCAGCGTTTCGTTGCGCTCCTTGGGCCTGCCGTCGGAGTCGCGTCCGATGACGTCCTGGAACGACGCGAACCAGGCGGTCGGCCGACCGCTGTCGATCATTGCGTCTGCCTCGTTAGTCAGGGTGTCGCGGTCGACGTACCGCCAGTCGATGAAGTCGACGTGGCTCAGCAGGTCATCACGCCACGCGCTGCGCACCGCAGGTTTGTAGGTAAGGATGAGCAGCTTTGTCCAGCCCATCTCATTTGCGAGCTGGTAGGTCGTGAAGGTCTTTCCGAAGCGCATCTTCGCGTTCCACAGGAACTTGGGGGCTGCCTCCTGCCCGGACGCGGCATGCGCCCGGAAGAATGCGGCGGTCTGTTCGACGGCACGCCTTTGCTCGGGGCGCATTCGGAAGTCCTGGATGCGGGTCGGGTTGAAGGGCAGCCCGCGCTGCAACGACCGGATTGCAGCCCATACCTCGTCTTCAGTCGCCTCGAACCACTCACCACCCGGGTTGACGATCCCCGTACCTCGCAACACCCGGTGCACATCGTGGTCACTGAAGCCGGTGCCGTCGGGCCGCGTCGCGGGCTCGGAATGGAACAGGATCTCGACACCGTGGAGTCCAGGAAACGCCGTGCTGACCTGCTGGCGCACCCGGTCGATCCCTGGGTTCATGGTCTGACCGACCTTGATCCAGGTGTCGCCCTTCTGCCCGCTTGCACGCCGCCACCGCTTCGCATTGCCCGCGTGCGTGTAAGCGTAGATGTAGGTGGTCACTCGGTGACCTCGTCTGCGTCTTCGTCGTCAAGCGTGAGGAGCTCACCGTTCCTCGGCACTTCGTCCATGACCTCAGCGTCTGCCTCACCCAGGCTCGCGAGGTACTCAGCCCGCACATCTTGCAAGGACTTCCCGGTCGCTGCGACGATCCACCACCACCAGCCGTTAGCCGTCCCGCCGGTGATTGACACCGCCGCTCCTGTCGGGGTGAAGAAGGGTTCCTCGCCGACGAAGATGCGCCCGTCCTGCGCCACCGAAGCAGTTCTACCGGCATACTTCGAGGCGGCATGCCTGGGGGTCAACTGCGTCCCCGGTTCCAACCAACCGGCCGAAACGAGCTCTGCGATGTCGACACTCACCGAAGTTTGCGCAGCGGGTGCCGTGCCAACAAGCCCAATGTGTCCTGCTGGGGCGGGCCAGAGTTCGAGAATCTGCTCGACGAGGAGACCAGTGCGCTGTTCGATGCTCGACTCGTCCCAGGCCTCGGGTGCGAGGTTCAGCGCGTCCTTCGTGATGAGTACGTCGTCGTAGTTCAGGAAATGGTCGCGCTTGACCGCCCAAGACCCGTTGTTGACCTTACTGTTGAGCTTCTGTGTCACCAGCGTGAGGTTTCCGAGTTGCTGAACGGTGCGATCGCGGGTGGCCTCCTGCTCATCCGTGAGATCGGCGGGCCAGTACCTGCGCCAGCTCTGCGGCATGAGGTGTTCGATCGTGCCTTTGCCGCGGACGACAGGTCCCATCGCGAGTCGCTTCCCATCGGGGTATCCACGTTTCGCGTCTTCCAGCGCTTCGAGCACCATTCGCATGCGACCGCGCAGGTACTTCCTATAGGCGGCCACGCCTGTTAGCGCGTCACGCACCTCGCCATCACCAGGCCAGTACCCGACCGAGGTGTGGTTCGAGACGAGGTAGGTTTCGACAGCGTCGGCCAGGGCATCCTTCGGCTGCGTGCTGAGGTACTTGATCAGGTCGATGATGTATCGGTTCGATCCCTGCGATGGCGCCTTGACCAGCGCGCGCCTCACGAACCAGCTTTCTAGGGAGGCGAGGATGCGTTCCCGGTCCGCGGCAGGCACAGCGGCTTGCTCCGGTTCGTCGAGCCAGAGGAGCAGCGGGCGGGCTATCTCGGAGTCGAGTGTCCCCACCCGATAGCTGAACAGCTCGACCCGGCTGAGTGGACCGTTTGCGGTCTCCGATCCCACGATGATGGCCCGGTAACGGTCGGCCGCTGCCTTGACCTGGGGCAGGAGGGCGGCTACGTCCTTCGCGGTGATACTCACGTAGTGCTTGAACTGGGCGAACACCTCGCGGATCGGGAAGTCGACCAGAGTGCGCGCCGTCAGCCACTGCCACAGGAACAGTGAGGCGCGCGAGTTCTTGATGCGGCCCGTGGTGATCTCCGTCTCCCACCACGGCGTCTCGAAGTCGGCCCAGTAGCTCAGATAGGCCTTCTCTAGATCGATGGGCGCGCCCGAGAGACTCTGGAAGACAAAGTTCTTGATGAGGTCCGCAGCTGACAGCGGCGTGCCGCGGGCGTTCAGTGTCTCGAAAATCGCCTGTGCGTCCTCGTTCGCGTCGAGGCGGATGCTCGCGATCTCCAGCCGGTCCATGATGGTCGCGACGAGCATCCGCGCGCGCCCGGCCGCTGCGTCATCGTCACCGAGCCACGCGGCGATCGACTCGGCGAAGAATCGGTGTGCATCGTTGAGTCGCGACTTAGCGACAGCGGAGTAGTCCACGGGCGCAGGTGCCGACATCACGGAGGTGAAGCCGTCACGGTCGCGGTTGGTGGGCCACAGCTTGTAGCGATCGGTCTCGTTGTCCCGATAATCGGGGGGATTCTCCACGAGCGGCCGGATCTGCCCAGCGAGCTGTGCCCAGCCCCGCTGCTCCAACTCCCCGTGCAACGCGTCGAGGAGGAGCTGCAGCGTCGTGAGCCGCTGCTGGCCGTCGATGACGTTCCACGTCGGCAGGGCACCCAGGGTTGTCGGCACCTGCTGGATGACGATGGCCCCGAGAAAGTGCGTCGCGGTCTGGTTGTGCTGTGAGATGACCTCGATCAGTCGGACAATGTCCTGCCACAGTGGCGCCCACTGTGTCTCCCTCGACCAGACGTAGGGCCGCTGGAAAAGCGGTACCACGAGCCGCGTCGGATTGTAGAAGACATCTTTCGGTTTGACGACGTCGGTCTTCACTCGTCGTCGCCCTCGTCGTCGGCCTCGACCGGGGCGTCACCGGCGCGGTACTTCCGGCCACCGGGAAGGTGCGTCTCGGGGATCGGCGAGTCAAGGGAAAGTATGAGCGACCGTGGTTTGATCGAAGCCTCAATGTAGTCGATCTCCCGCTGGGTTAGCTTGAAGCGCGTGTAGAGGTCTTCATCGGTCCAGCGACGAGTGAAGTCCATTGCTGGAACGAAGGCGAAACGATCCGGCGTGACGTGCTGCGAGATCTTTCGCTGCAGGACAAGGAAGCGCACGAACTTCGTCGCCAGGTAATACGCGTAGTTCTCTGTTTCCTCCCTCGTTTCGAATCGTCCTGCCACGAGATAGCTCTGGGTGCAAGCGGAGCCTGGAGCCAGCGCAATCGGCTCACCTAGGACGACGTCGATGATCCGTCCATCCGCATCCTGGGCAGTGTCTCCGCTGCTCGCCATCGGGATGAGCACCTTCCACTCATCGACCCAGTTTGGGTGGCGCTCAAGGGCGCCCGGTGCCGTGTAAGCAACCTTCGTTGCGAACACGAGCGGGATCGACCCTTCGAACGGCTTGTCGTCGAGTGCATACTCTGGCTTACCCTTGTAGTTAGTCTTGATACCTTGCCCAAAGGGGTCACTGGCCGACACAAGGTCGGCCAGAGACCCCTTTGAAAAGGGGTCACTGGAGATCTTCTTGACAATCGCCGCTGCGAAATTGTCGCGAACA
>CAZICV010000015.1:0-9046 GCA_964537925.1 uncultured Saprospiraceae bacterium
TCGAGCTGCTGATCGTCATCGCGATCATCGGCATCCTCGCCGCGGTGCTCATTCCGAACTTGCTGAATGCCCGCGCTCGTGCTTTCGACACCGCCGCTCAGTCTTGCCTTCGCTCCATCGCGACGGTCTACGAAGTCCAGGCCACCAACTCCCCGTTCGAGTACCGCGCCTTTGACGCTGCCGACACGGACGCCGTGGCGAGCTCCTGCAACGGCATCACCCCTGCCCACACTGTGTCTGCCACCGCGTTCACTGTCACCGCTCAGCACCCGAATGGCTCCACGCAGTACACCGTTTCCAACGGTACGGGTGTTGTTCCGGTCGCGGCTGGCGAATAAGGTTTACTCTTGAGGCCTACGCTAGGCCTTACTGCTTAGGGAATCGAGGGTGGGACCAAGCAAGCGGTTCCACCCTCATGTTCTTAGGCGGCCAAGTTAACTACGGGTCTTTCTGGGAGGCATAGTGCTTCGTCCCAGATGTGCCTGCAAGTCATCATTAATCACGCGGAGCACTCGACTTCGTGGTCGAAAGGGATCGCTTCTATGATGAGCATCGAGAGACGCTCAGGTTTCACCTTGATCGAGCTGTTGATCGTGATTGCCATCATCGGCATCCTCGCGGCTGTCTTGATTCCCAACTTGCTAAGTGCCCGCGCGAGGGCGTTTGATGTGAATGCACAGAATTGTCTGAAGGAGATCGTGATCGAGGAAGAGGTCCGGTTCAGCAACGTACCCTTCTTGTACTCGGGGGCGGCCTCAGTTGATGCCATCGACACTTCTGCTATCGCTGTGTGCACGGGTGTGACAGTCGCCGGCCCAACGGACGGGACTGGCGCTTCGTTTACTTGGACCGCACGTCACACGAGCGGTTCAACAGAGTTCACTGTCTCTGCCGGTACCGGCGTAGCAATCGCTCCTTAGGCACCGCCTTTGGGCTCAGGACATAACTTGAGCCAGTCTAGTTGTCGTTTGAGCCCGCCTGTGGGGGCGGGCTCTTCCTTATCAATAGGTCGTTCGTTCGTGCGTGGGCCGGTGCTTGTTCTGAACGAGCCTGTTTAGGAACTGGTGAGTGAGAAGAGGGCTGAACTGTGACCGGTTTCGCTGGCTCGGTAGCGACAACGTGATGAAATCCGGGATCTATTTACGCGAAGGATGATAGATGACAGTCGTCAAGAGCGCAGAGCCTACTCAGCAGCTCGCTGTCGTGTTCACATCCTTATGGGGTCTTGTCCATGTTGTGCACTTCCTGAGGCACGGCAGCGGAATTGATCCCACAGGCATAGGTTTATTGGGCTTCGCGATTGCGGTATTCATTTTTCCATCTCGGTGGTATCTACTTGTGAGCTTGTGCCTTGTGCACGTACTCACTGTCATAGACGCGCGGTTGTTTATTCCTAATCACTCGATGATCATGCTGTTTGTCAACCTATGCTTGTTGGTGGGCATGGCGTTTCGGTACTCAGTGAAAAATCTTCTGCCAACGATTCGCATGATCGTTCTGATGGCCTATGGAGCCGCAGCAATCTCGAAGCTCAATCGCGGATTCTTCGACCCTATGGTGTCATGTACTACTGACTTCTATGGCTATCTGCAGCGGTTGGCCTCAAACTGGATTGGCATTAATCTATCTGCGCCTGATTGGCTACTTGCAATCTTGCCATTGGCCATCGCCTCTGCCGAACTTCTAGTCCCCCTGTTACTGCTGACACCTCGCTTACGACATGCCGGAGTGGCTCTACTGGTCCCACTACACCTTTCGATGAGTCTCAATCCGCTGGCGCCTGGTGCAACCTTCACTGTTCTAGTGCTGGGTGTCGGGCTCTTGTTCCTCTCTCCAGAGGCGCAGTCGCGATTCGTGGCGTTGGCTGATCGCACCTCTGGCGGAGCAGTTAGCGTGCCGAGGCGAAGGCTTGTGTGGTTAGGCGGTTTATCGCTGCTTATGGCGTGGGCCTTGCCATCGCTTGGGTTCTTCGGTCACCACCTGTCTGACACTCTACTGACAAACCTGATTACCTTAGTTCTTGGGGGATTACTCTTGATAGCGATCCTCCAAGTGCGCCTCAGGAGTGCGCCGCTGGATTGGCGCATCGCCTATCCGTGCATCCCACTCCTGCTTCTCTTGGCGTTGAACATAGTGAGCCCCTATATGGGGGGAAGGACGCTAACGACGTTCACTATGTACAGCAATCTTCAGACAGAGTTGGGGAAGAGTAATCACTTCTTCATACCTCGATTGCCTGTGTTGACCGGTCAGGATGACTTGGTGCGTGTGCTTGAGTCCTCAAACCCTGCGCTTTATGGTGCCGAACAAACAGGGCACTTGTTGGCATGGCACGAGCTTCGGCGCCACACGGCCACGTTTCCGGATGACTATGTTGTATATGAGCGGGGTGGCGTTGTATTCACCTACTCGGCAACCAGCCCTCAACCAGAGCTAGGTACTACTCACCCAATCTGGCACTTCTTGATTCACTACAGGCCGTTTAGCCCAGATAGCCCGGTATGCCTTTGGTAGGATCCGGGCCAATGCTCGCTCCAGGAGTGCGGGGCGGGAGCGTTCGGATGGTGATACGCTTTGGTGGTCACGTCCGCCAGTACTTGCTCAGTTTAGTAGCTCGTGCAGGAGTGTTGACTTGGTCGCCTCTGGTTGGAGTTGCAAGCGTACAACTCCATGTCTGTTTTGACATGGAGGCTTCACTAGAACAGCCGGTGACCAATGTGACAAAGCTGTGAGGGCGCGCAGTTTAGCCTAGCTCAGCGAGGTGTAGCGTGGCCGCGGTATCTTCCAACCGATTCCGACACGCCCGAGCAGGGATCACCCTGATCGAGTTGATCATTGTGGTGGCGCTCCTAGGCATCGTGCTGGGTTTTGGCTACATGATTGGCCGCGAGTTCGTGCGCCGGTCGGATGAACGTTCGGCCGTCAACACCTTCCAGCAGGCGGTGTGGCAGGGCGCCACCATAGCTTCGGCACGTGGTTTTCGTACCCAACTGGTACGCACAGGCAACGAACTGCAGGTCCAGCGGTTGGACGGCACGGTCCTGCGCAGCTTCGAGTTCGCTACGGGCGTGACACTGAACGTGCCTGGCAACCCTATCCTCGTGTTCACACCGCCCGGCCGGATCGATGCGTTGCCCGCCAGCGCCATCCAGATCACGGCAGACGGCACCACCTATACCTTGGAGATCTCCTTGATCGGGGAGGTTCGCGTCCAATGAGCTACCCAACCTTGGATCGCCGGGGCATGTCCATCATCGAGGTGCTGATCGCCCTCGTAGTGGTAGGCGTGGCCTTCGCGATCCTCTCAACAGCCTTGGTAGGAACCCTGCGCAACACCGAGCGCGCCGGCACCCGTACCCAGACCACCCAGTACCTCAACTACATCGGCCGCTTGGTGTCCGGTGGTGGGACCAACGATGTCCTGCCCGCGAACACCGGTGACACCATCAACTGGGGTTACGGTCAGTTGGCCGCCGCCTTCCCCGATCTGCCTGGCGGAACCGGCGGCAACGCCGCCAACCGCTACCGGGTGTCCATCCAGAACCAAGGACCCTACACCTTCGCTGGCGTGACCATCATCCAGTACACGGTGACCGTCTGCACTGAGGGTTCGTCCGGTGAAGCCTGCGTCAGTGGTACCACCCTAGGCCGGACGCGCACGGATGACGAAGGCGCCGGCTTCCTCGAGGGGATCAACTAGTGATAGGCGCGGGTGTTCACCGACGCCAGGCCGGCTTCACGCTCGTCGAGATACTGGTCGCCTTGCTCATCTTCGCCATCGTGGTGGCCTTGGCCGGCAGCGGCATCGTGCAGTCCATGCGCATGCAGCGGATCAACGAGGCCAACACCGGCATGCAAGGCAAGCTGCGACGCATCACCGAGGTTATCAGCCAAGACCTTCGTTCCACGGTGCTCGGTGGTCTGGCCATCCACCCCTACACCCCTTCGTCCATCGCCGTCTCCTTCTCCTTGGCAGACGGCGGCCAGAGCTTCCAGGTGGACGAGAGCGTCTACACCTCCGGTAGCAAGCGCATCTACGCCAACGCCGGTTCGGCCGAAGCGGTCGGCACCAACGGTCGCCGGGTGCTGGTGGTGAACGCCGAGGGGGAGGCTACGGTGCAGACGGTGGGTGCGAGCGGCACCGGCTCCCTGGGGAACAGCCTTTGGAGCGTGAGCCACTCTGCTTGCACCCCGGTACCCTACGAGTACCCCGTGCGCCTGTTCGTGGTGGACAGCGTGGGGTACCGCTTCGACCCAGGACCCGGAGCTGGGGCAGGCACGCTGTTCCGCCGGTCCATGGGCGACGCGGCGGGCGAGGAGCCGGTGGCCTTCGGGCTCTCGGAGTTCCGCATCCAGTACGCCTACCGTGGCGACAACGGCACGCTCCGCCTGGAGAACCAGCCGTTCACGAGTGGTAACGCGGTGTTGCGCGTGACCAGCATCGGCGGTGTTGCCTACACCTTGGAATCCTTGCAGGTCACGGTCGCGGCCGAGGAGCAGATAGCGGGAGGGCGAGTCGTGGAGCGTAGTTACGTCAGCCAGATCACCATGCCTTCCACAGGCAGCATCACCTTCAGATCGGTGGTGTCCTGCGTATGACCAACAACCGTAGAGGCGCAGCCCTCCTCACGTCGCTCGCCATCCTGGTGGTCGTGGGCGGCCTGGCCGCGCTCATGTTCACCCGCACCTTGGCCGAGATCCGCCACAGCGGTGACGACAGCGGCATCGTGCAGTCCCTGATGCTGGCCCGCGGCGCGGCCAACATGGCTGGGGCGGTCATGCAGGGGCCCGTGCAGGTGAGCCTGAACAGCATCGTCTCCAACCAGGCGAACATGATCAACCGCTGGGTCTTCGGCAACGGCGCCGGCGTCCGGCCTGAGGCCTCCAGCGTGGTGCAGGTGCTGTCGACCAACGGCAACAGCGTGGCCAATCAGCTCCAAGGCCAGATCAACAGCATCATCTGTGGCATGGCGGTCCCAGGCCTCGGGGCAGGGGAGTCCATCAGCCTGAGGATTCACGTGACCAATGGCCAGGCCTGCGGGCAGGACTTGCCTGCTGGCGTGACGGTGCCGACAGGGCGCTTCGTGGAAGGCGAGCCGCGCGACGGTGCCGGTGGTGCGGACGCCATGCAGACCTATGGCCTGCCCTTCGTTGTGGTGGCCGAGGGGCGTGCGGGTGGTTACGAGCGCAGAATCGTCTCCTCGGGTGAGTATCACTTCTGGATCGGCCGGGGCAGCTTCGCGCAGTACGCGCTTTTCACCAACGTGCACCGTACGGCCACGAATGGTGGCCAGGCGATCTGGTTCACCGACAACACCCTCTTCGATGGCCCGGTGCACACCAACCAGCACTTCCGCTACTTCCTCGACCCATGGTTCGGGGGCAGGGTGACCAGCGCGGGTTGTGTCACGCCAGTCGCAGGCAGTTGCCAGAGCGAGATCTACAACCAGGGCGGTGTCTTCTACGACAACTCGGCCGAAGGCCTGTTCCTCAGCACAGCCACCATGGCCTCGATGGGTGGCACCGAGAGCCCGGTATTGAGCAACGGTTTCGGCAACCACGCGCCGCAGTTCAATGGCGGCGTGAGTTGGAACTCGCCCTACATCCCGCTGCCCGCCAACAACCAGGACCAGCGCTTGGCGGCGGAGACCGGTGGCATCTACTTTGGCAACAACCTCTACATGATGACCCTTCGGGCGACGGGTCCTGCCCCCGCCATGGCGAATATGCCTGCGGATGGCTCAGGCACGTCCGCCTACCAAGAGGTTCGCGGCTGCACCCAGGTCACAGTCTCGGGCAACGTCCGCTTGCGCTGCCAGGAGTACCGCATCGACGCGTCAGGCAACATGGAGCACCGGCAGGCGACCTACAACAGCAACTCCGAGCCGGGCGGTTCCACCATCAACACGGGCGGCAACACCACCTCGTGGTCCAGCGTGTCTGGCGGCTTCAACGGTGCCATCTTTGTCAACGGTCAGGTCGATCGCCTCACCGGACCGCCTCGCCCCTCGGCCACGCCGGACAACCCAGCTTCTGCCCCACCCGCGCTGGCCTCCTTCGGTCAGATGACCGTGGCCAGCAACGGCCAGATCCGCATCACCGGCGATCTCAAGTACCAGAACCCGCCCTGCACAGGCAGCCCCGTGCGCGATCCCGTCACGCGGGTCGTCACCCGGGCCACCTGCCCCGACCTGGATGCAGACAACATCCTGGGCATTTACAGCCAGAACGGTGACATCCGCATCGGTCACAACAACTCTGCGAGCGGTAGCAACAACGTCAATCTTGGCCGCAACGCCCCTCGCGACGTCACCGTCCACGGTGTGCTGATGAGCTCCACCGGCGTGGTGGCGGTGGACAACTGGAACTCAGGCGGTGCCCGCGGCACCATGAACCTGCTCGGCGGCATCATCGAGAACGCCTACGGCGCCTTCGGCACCTTCAACGCCAGCACCGCCCAGATGACCAACGGCTACGCCCGCGCCTTTACCTTCGACCAGCGCACTGGCATGGGTATGGCCCCGCCCTTCTTCCCTACGGTGACCAACGACACCGTCATCGACGTGGCGGTCTTCAGCTTCGGCCAGCGCGAGCAAGTCGAGTGACCTGAACCAGACCCTTCCTTCCTTTTCCCTCCTCGTCTCGGAGTCCGCCGGTCCCATCCAGGGCCGGCGGACTCCGTTGGGCGGCCGGGAGCTTGGTTCCACGGGGTCTAGCTGCGCGCACTTTGCCACCACCGACCGAAGGTAGGCTCGCCCATGCCCTCGCTGCTGCCGCCCCCAACCTTCGCTTCCTGGGACGACCTGGTGCGCTCCCTCCGCCCCCGGCTCGCCTCCTTGCGCGTCGCCGTCTACGGCAGCGGCGGCGCGCCATACCACCACGCCGCCCTCGCCGCACTCTGGGGCGCCGTCCCGCAGCCGCTCTCCGCCGAGCGCATCCGCGCGGGCGGTTTGGAGGACTTCGACGTCATCGTCTTCCCGGGCGGCGGCGCCAGGGCCACCACCGGCCTGCTGCGCCCGCTTGGCGTGGACGGCGCCGAGGCGCTGCGGGCCTGGGTGGCGCGTGGCGGCATGTACGTCGGCTCCTGCGCCGGTTCCTTCCTGCCGACGCGCACCTCCGCCGCCTACCAGGCCGAGCATCCCGAGGTGGCGCCGCTGCACATGGTCTGCGCGCGGCTGTCCAACGACGATGACAGCGCCTTCGCCGGCCTCACCTCACCCGGCGTTGGCACGGTGGAGCTGGAGCTGGCCGATCCCGGTCACTGGCTGGTGGATGGCTTGCCGCAGCGCTTCCCCATCGTCCACTACAACGGCCCCATGTTCATCGCTGACGAGTCCGTCGACCCTGCCCTCGGTCGCCCACAACCTGCCGCCCGCTTCCTGGCGCGCGGCCGCGATTTCACCCCGAGCGAGGCCTTCCTCGACCCTGGCGCGTCGGAGGCGGTCGTCTTCGACCGCGGGGTGGCCGCTGGCGCTCTGTCGGCCCTGTCCGCCGACTTCGGCGATGGCACCGTGGTGCTGTTCGGTTCGCATCCCGAGTTCGGCTTCGACGCGCTGCAGCTCGGCTGGGGTGAGGGTGTGCGGCTGTTCGCCAACGCGCTGCTGCGTCAGGCGGAGCGGCAGGGTGGCGCGAGGGCCGCCGTCGGCGTGACGGCCGCCGCCGGGTCGCTGCGCTTGGGTCCCAGCCGCTGGGACGAGGTGCCCACTCGGTTACGGCGCCTGACCGCTCGTTTCAGCGACCTCTCCTCCAGCGCTGGCGACCTGCCTTGGCTGGAGCACGGTCGGGTGCCCGCCTTCCTCGGTCGCTCGCCTCGGCAACTGTGGAGCGAGGCGTTGGATCGCGCCACCCAGACCAGCGCAGCCGCCGCTGACACGGTGGGCGGCTGGCTGGCGCAGGGCGCCACCTTCGGTCCCGGTGCCGCCGCCTGGCTCGACAGCTCTGCGCCGCCGGATCAGGACTTCGGTGCGGTGGGTGTGTTGCAGTTGCTGGACGCCATCGAAGCGGCCGTCCAACAGGCCGCTGACGGGCTGGAGCAGGAGCCGCCAGTCATGCAGCACGCCTACGACCGCTTCCACGATCACCCCTACCACCTGTTGGTGGGTTCCTACTTGGGGGCAACGGGCCTGATGGCCTGCCTGGCGCTGGCGTTGACGGTGGTGGCGCGCAACGACTGACCGTGCCGAGCGTGTCCGTGAGCCTGGCTGATCAGGCGCTGCTGGTCGGCGAGACCGCCCAGGCCATGCCGACCGTGGAGACCGTCGGCGGCGCCGACACCAGCGTCATCTGGTCCTCCTCCGACGAGTCGGTGGCGACGGTGGACCAGTCGGGCTTGGTGACCGCCGCGGCGCCGGGCACCGCGAGCGTGGTAGCCACCAGCGTGGCAGACGGCACGCGGTCGGACGCCGCCGAAGTGACGGTCACGAATCTCTTGGAAGGTCGGCGGTCCTGTTCTTGTCGACCAACTGGATGGTCGGTGGCTTGAGCTTCGATGACCCGGTGCGTGCCGCGCTGGACCGAGGGGTCGCCGACTACGGCCTGGACGTGACGCAGATTCCCTATGGCATTCCCCATACGTTGACAGACCAGCTCGCCGATCCCAACGCCCAGTTCGACTTGGTGGTGTTCATCAGCATCCAGACGACCTTCCTTCAGCCGATCTACCAGAGCCTGCAGACCTACGTGGAGGAAGGTGGTTACCTCCTGTTCGCCCACAACCTCCTGACTACGGGGGTACAGCCCTTGGTGGCGGCCTTGGGCGCGGACGTGACCTTCGTGCTCACGCCACCGACCGAGTTGGAGATCGTCGACCAGATGCTGGGCGCCGGCCTGTCCTCCACCTCGTTGATGCTGCCCGGACCAGGGGGCTACATACTCCCTGGCTTGGCGCTGACGGCGCTTCCCGGCGCGGAGGAACTGGCCTACTTCTCCGAAGGCGGCTCCGGCCCGGCCATCGTGTCGGGTAACGAAGGCCGGACGGCGTTCATCGGCTTCGCTCCGGCCTACTTGGCCGACGAGGACGGCGAGGCCCTGTACCTGAACCTCGTGA
>CAZICV010000016.1:0-7146 GCA_964537925.1 uncultured Saprospiraceae bacterium
CGTATGTGACGGAGGTGGAGTTCAACGACGGAGAGATCTTCAAATACTTCGGCGATGTGACCTTGATAAAGTGATAATCAGAACAAAATGAAAGACCTGGCAGGGAGAAGATCGGTATAGTGAAGATCTTCTCCCTGTTTTGGTATCACGGTATATATAAATATTTGAGGGAAGGAAAAGATCGGGGAGCTTCCGGTAGGCGCCAGGAGAGATAACCGGAATTTTGAAAGAAGAAAATCCTCGAATTCACAAACCCGGATCACTGGAAGTACGTCTCTTTAAGTGCGCGGCTTTACAGGCGAAACTAACAGGGTCGGGCGGGCATCTTGCAGTACATTAGCGGGCTGTTTGGAGGCGGTGTAGTTTTCGTTTTATTCGACATTGGAATTTCTCATTGGCTTCCCTGGTGTGGTGCTTTTTAAGTAAATATTGATTGAATCAATACATATGAAATTTTTTACACGTAGATTGACAGTCCTGGTTGCAGCTTGTTTCCTGACTTGGTTTCTGGGAACAGGTAAGTTAATGGCGCAGTGCGGACCGGAAAGAGGCACGGTTTCGTGTATGGACGCGCCGCTTATATGCCAGCTGGCCAAGTTTTGCGATACACTGCCGGTAGCAGGCGCATTGAGAGCCGGTGTTTCGGTTTGCGGGGGAGGGCAGACATTGACAGTCCATGCTAACAACTTCCATTATATCCGTTTTATCGCTTCTATGGAAGACTTGTCCATCCGGCTGCAGGCTACGGATTGTCGTAACGGAGCAGGTATAGCTGCCGTTATTTTTGAGGGATGCCAGGCCGGACCGGACTGGCGGACTATAGGTGACTGCCAGACGGCTTGCACAATGGATGCGTTCGATGTAGGAGCTAATGGCCGGTTTGAAGTGGGTAAGATATATACCCTTATGATTGCAGGTTGCGGTGATAACTGTGCGTACGAGATCCTTTCCGTAGCTCCGGGTGCAAGCCCGCCAGTGTTGTTTCCTCCCAGCCGGATCACGGGTCCGGGTAGCACCTGCCCGGGCGGTACAGTACGCCTGGTAGTCAATAATCCTCTTTTCGGCACCAACTTTTTCTGGCAGTTGCCTGATGGTTCTGAAATAGAAACGGAAGGCCGGGAGTTGGAACTGACTGTTCCGCCTGATCAACCTCCCGGACCTTATACTGTCTGTTTGTCGGACGCAATCAACCAGTGTTTTAGTCTCGTCGATGATTTTGGTTATCTGAGCGATCTGTGTTTTACCATTAATGTCCGGGAACCAACTGTCGTAGACTTACCGGAAGTAAATTTCTGCTATACGGGAAGCCCTTACAGTATCAGTGGCTATGACTTTTATCCGCCTTCCGGTGTGAAGGAAATGCAATTTAAAACCTACCAGGGATGTGACTCGATCGTACGCGTAAATATCAACTTTATACAGCATGATCCCGACGATCACGAATATATCGCATGTGCCAGCGATTTTCCGTTGTTTCACCCGGAAGTAGGCGTAGTCAACGGGCCTTCCGAATTTGATGTCAGTGCGAGAGACCAGTTTGGTTGTGACTCCAGCTACAAGCTGAAAGTCCTGAGCCTGGACTTTACCTTCAACGTCAGTATCCCTACGAGGGTGTTAGAGTGCCCGGGCGATGCCATTAACATCGATGCATCGAACGTCTTGCCCAGGCTATCTGATGGCCGGACGATCTTTGGAGGAGTCAGTTATGCATGGCTCAAGGACGGAGAAGAATTCGGCGCGGCTCCCGGTCCATTCCTGTATGTGACACAAAAAGGCAAATACCAGTTGACCGTCAGTGTCAACTACGGCGGAGTAGAATGCACGAAGACATTCGACTTTGATATCACCGAAAACTTTGTCCGTCCGCCTGCACCGGTGTTTGTAGGAGACTCAGTGGGCTGTATCGGTACAGAGCTGGATATCAATATCGGCAACTATGACGGTAAAGCAGAGATTCTGTGGCAGGGCGGAACCCATTACCAGATCGTCGGGTCCAGGACCAACCGCCGTATCAAGATCAGGTTGACCCGTATAGGTCATGATACGATCTGTGTCCGGATGAACAAGCCCAATTGTGATTCTCTGTATACAATCGGGTGCCTGCCCATCGAGGTCACTGCCGGGGTGGCTGTAGCGATAGAAGGGGATAATTCATTCTGTAGCGGTGGATCGACTACATTGAGTATTAAGGACAACTATGCCAGTTATGACTGGCGCAGCAGTGGTGGCGGGACTTTCCAGGGCAAATCCATATCCGTGTCTTCACCAGGTATCTATACGGTCACGGTGACAGAGACCGGCGGATGCACCGGCACCGGCAGCATCTCGGTAGAAGAGCATATACCACCCTCGCCACAGATAAATGGCTCGCGCACGTTCTGTGCGGGTCAACAGACATTATTGTCGGTAGGCCAGGCCTATGACAGCTATCGTTGGTCCGCGCCCGGTAATCCGCAGACACGGGACGTAACCATCAACCAGCCGGGCACATATACCGTCACGGTGACTGATGCCAATGGTTGTACGGGGACGTCTTCTATCGCCGTGACAGAAAGCGATCGCCTGGAACCCCAGATCAGCGGTGATCTGCGTTTCTGTGAAGGTGGTCAGTCCACCCTGGACGCAGGAGGAGGCTTCAACCAGTATCAATGGTCCGGAGCGAGTACAAACCGCACACTTACGGTCAATTCGTCCGGCGTTTATTCTGTGACTGTATCCGATGCGAGCGGTTGTACGGGATCTACACAGGTGACGGTAACCGAAGTACCTAACCCGGTAGCCAGTATTGAATCCGCCGCTACCGCTCTTTGTGCAGGCGCCGAAGTCACTCTGCATGCGAGACCGGCAGGATTGCAATACAGGTGGAGCGGCAATATCAGTGGCCCGTCCCTGCCTGTGAATGCAGCAGGTACATACAGCCTCACGGTCACTGATGCCAATGGTTGCACCGGCGTGACGAGTATTGAAATCACCGAACGTGACGAGCCAACTGTCACGATCAGCGGAGATTTGACTTATTGTGCCGGGAGCAGTACCCAACTGACAGCAGGCCCGGGAGCTTTTGCAGCCTATGAATGGAATGGCTCTTCAGGCAGCGCTACCCTCGAAGTGAGTACAGTGGCCTCTTATACGGTAGTAGTCACGGACGCTTTCGGCTGTACTGGCAGTTCATCCGTCCAGGTCAGCGAGATACCTAATCCACAGCCCCAGATCACAGGCGACGCATCTTTTTGTGCCGGTCAAAGTGGGACATTGTCGACTACAGCGCCTTTCGACAGCTATGTATGGAACAATACCCCCGGCGGTCCTACGACTGTGGTGACTACTTCCGGTACTTATACCGTTCAGGTCACGGATCACACCGGCTGTACAGGCACAGCTACATTCGCTGTGGTGGTACACGAGAATCCCCAACCTGAGATCGGGGGTTCTACAACGTTCTGCAGTGGCTTCTATACAACACTTGATGCAGGCAACTACAGCGCATATAGCTGGAGCGGCGGTAACCCGCAGGATGAGCGGGAAGTCGAGATCACAGCGCCCGGTGTCTACACGGTGACGGTGACGGATGTCAACGGATGCCAGGGTACATCACAGGTGACGGTTGAAGAAGCTACAGAACTGTCGACGACTATATCCGGAGACAAGTCATTCTGCGCCGGGGGATCGGTGCAGTTGGATGCAGGGCCTGGATTTACAGGGTACCAATGGAGCGACGGCACGACAGGTCGTACGATTACTGCAGCCGGGTCGGGTGTCTATACAGTGACAGTCACAGGAGTCGGAGGCTGTACAGGTACAGCCAGCGCCAGCGTAGAAGAATATACTAACCCTATCCCTGAGGTCACAGGCCCTACCAGCTTCTGTACCGGGGTGACGGTGACATTAGACGCAGGATCAGGATATGTAAGCTACAATTGGAATACCGGCAGTACGGACAGGACATTGCCTGTTTCCGCTTCCGGGCTCTATACGGTGACGGTCACGGACGCCAATGGTTGTACAGGTACTGCCAGCTTGCAGGTAGAGCAGGAGGACCAGCTTTCTACGAGCATCACCGGTGATCTGGCTTTCTGTGCGGGTGGGTCCACTTTGCTGGAAGCCGAGCCTGGATTTGATGCATACAGGTGGAGTACAGGCAGTACTGCTCAGGATGCGACTGTCACTGGAGCTGGTGTATATACGGTTACGGTGACTGCTGCCGACGGATGTACCGGTAGTGCAAGTGTGACTGTTGTTGAATATGATAACCCCATACCCCAGATCACTGGTCCGGACAAGTTCTGCCAGGGTGGTACAGCTACATTGGATGCAGGCAATTTTGCCAGCTACACCTGGAATACAGGTGGTACAGGCAGAACATTGGCGATCACTACTGCCGGGACATACACAGTGACGGTGACCGATGGCAACGGCTGTACAGGATCGGGTAGTTTTGCAACTTCGTATGAGCCGGAACTGGTTGTGCGGGTCGATGGAGACCGTCTGATGTGTACCAGCGGCTCAGCTACTATCTATGCAGAAGCAGGATATGCTACTTACCTGTGGGATGATGGAGTCACGGGGCGTGAGCGTACAATCCAGGCGCCTGGCGTCTATATTGTACGTGCGACCACGGCGCAAGGCTGTATCGGATCGGGCAGTATAACGGTTAACGAAATCCCGCCGCCCGTAGCTGATGCAGGAGAGGATCAGTCGCTTTCATGTATACCTACCGAATATATCCGGCTGGGCAGCGCCCGGACCAGCACCGGCTCACACCGCTATGAGTGGACGGAGATTGAATTTGGCCACACTATTGGCGGAGCAGCTCAGCTGTATATCAATACCAATACTCCGGGAACTTATGTGCTCGAAGTCGAAGATCTGCAGACAGGCTGCATCGTGTGGGACACTGTCATCGTCACGCCCAATAACGACAGGATAGCCGGTGCCGAATTGAATGTGGCTAATCCGCTTTGTTTCAATGACTTCAATGGTGTGATCAGTCTTGAAGGTGTATTCGGAGGGACCGCTCCGTTCGAGATGTACCTGAACCAGATACTGGTGACATCCAATAACAGGGTAGGGGATTTGCCTCCGGGCAAATACAGCATCCTTATAGTCGACTCGAAAGGTTGCCAGTGGAGTGTCGATACGACCTTGTACAATCCTGAACTACTGACAATAGATGCGGGTCCCGACAGGACGGTCGCTTTCGGTGATACACTGTGGACCAACCCGGTCTTTTCGCCTGCCACGACTCTGCTGAGTCACGTGATCTGGGTGGACGATAGCGGCAATGTGCTCTGTGATGGCTGTCCAATAGAGAAAATACTGCTCCAACCGGAAAAGAATACCCGGTACACGATCACAATAACGAATATCTACGGCTGTGTAGCTACTGATCACTTCAACGTGATTGTCGAGAAAGAGCATCTTGTATATGTACCGGGAGGATTTAGTCCCGATGAAAACGGAAAGAATGACCGGTTTACCATATTCGGTGGAGAGGACCTGAAACTGATCAAATCATTGCGGGTCTTCGACCGCTGGGGCCAAATGGTATTTGAAGCCTCGGACATACCGCCCGGAGTGGAAGAATATGGTTGGGACGGCCGGTTCGAAGGAAGGGAACTGCCGCCTGCTGTATTCGTATATATCGCTGAGGTCGAGTATACAGATGGTGTGAAAACCAGGATTTACGGAGAGGTTACGCTTCTTCGATGACCTTCCGGCGCTTTGGTTCTTACAGATAGGAATATCATGGAGGGTCTTCTGCAAGAGGACCCTCCAGTTGGTTTAGGGTGGATCGCTGTGCCTCCGGGATGTCTGAGGCTCTTTCTCCGGCATATTTTTTGAAGTGCCGACTACCTGAGCTGGCAGAACAAGTAATCGTTATATAAACCGGTCAGGCCGCACCGTAGGTTTCTTAATGGCGCCGGAACTACCGACTATGGTCCCGGACAGGATAACGGAGGAATAAACTGGATTTTGCTACTATAACCAGACAAATGAGCGTCTATATGCAACACTTTTCATACTTGCTTAAACCGGTTTTCGCAGGGCTTCTTCTTTTAGCCTTTTACTCGAGCAACGGGCAGTGCAAGTCAGATGTAGAGGGCAACGTACATTGCATATTAGCTGATCTGGCGTGTGATCTTGCCGAGTTTTGCGATACGCTTGAAACTCCGGGAAATCTCGCTGTCTCTATTCCTTTTTGCAATGGTGACTTTGCGACAATATATGCCAATAACCTGCATCACGTACAGTTTATGGCAACCTCGGAGACGGTCGAGATTTCGTTGCAGGCTGTTGAGTGTGACAGGGATATGGGAATTTGTGCCGTTATCCTTCCGGTGTGTGGTAGCGGCCCCGACCAATGGCGTACTGTAGGCAGCTGCCAGTTGAATTGTACGATGGATGAGTTTACTGTAGGAGTGGGCGGTCGTTTTCAACCAGGAGTGATATACACGCTGATGATTATCGGATGCAGGGATATCTGCGCTTATGAAGTCACAAATGTAATCGGCGCCGATCCGCCTACGTTATTTCCGCCGACTTCGATCACTGGCCCGGCATCGGCATGCCCGGGAGGTACAGTGGAAATAGAGACCAATAACCCTTTGCTCGGTAACCAGTTTTTCTGGCAATTGCCGGATGGCACGATCCAGGAAAGTCTTAGCCGGCGGATATCCCTTACGATCCCGGCTGATCAGCCCCCGGGACCTTACACTGTCTGTCTTTCGGATGCCCAGAATCATTGCTATTCATTGGTAGGCGAATATGATTACCAGGGAGATATATGTATTACGATTGACGTGCAGGAGCCCCGGATTGTCGAATTGCCGGAGGTACATTTCTGTTATACGGGCTTTCCTTACCAGCTCAACGGGTACAACTTCTACCCACCCTCGGGGGTCAAAGAAATGCGGTTGACTACTGCGCAGGGTTGTGACTCACTGATCCAGGTCTATATCAACTTCATAGAACATGACCCCGATCCGCTGGAATACATTGCCTGCAAGGATGATTTTCCGATCCTGCACCCTGATGTGGGGATCGTGAGCGCACCGTCCGAGTTTACCATCAGGGCCTGGGATCAGTACGGGTGTGATTCCAGCTACAAGCTGAAGATACTGAGCCTTGACTTTACGTTCAATGTAA
>CAZICV010000017.1:0-5266 GCA_964537925.1 uncultured Saprospiraceae bacterium
CACCTGGTCCGGCCGCTCCACGGCGAGGTGACGCAGCAGATACGGATACTTCCGCGGCCCGGCGTCCGGGACGCTGGTGCGGGGCCGGCACCGGATCGCCTCGTGCCCCATCTCGCGACGCAGCCGGTCCAGACGCTTGCGGTTGACCTTCACCCCGTGATCCCGCTCCAGCACCGTCGCCAAACGACGGCTGCCCAGGCACGGATCGAGCAGGTAAATTTCGTCCAATAAACGCTTGATCATCAGGTCTTCCGGATCCGCGGCCACCGGTTGGTAGGCCGCGCTGGAGCGGGCCACCCCCAACAGCGCGCATTGCCGTCGCTGGCTGATCTTGGGATGCTTTGGGTCCAGCAGCTCGAGACGACCCCTTACAGACCGAGCTGCTTGGACTTTTTTGCCAACCAGTCGAGTTCGACCGCCTGCTGACCGATCTTGGCGTGCAACCGCTCGCGTTCGCGCTCGAACGCCTCGCTTCCGCCCGCGCCCGCGCCCGCCCCAAAGGCGCTCGCCGCGTTCTGCACCATCGTCTTTTTCCACTCGGAGACCTGCACCGGATGCACGTCATATTCCTTGGCGATTTCCTGGATCGTTTTCACCCCCTTGAGCGCCTCCAGCGCCACGCGGGCCTTGAACTCGGGGTCGTGTCTTCTGCGTTTTCCTTTCATTTTGTGGGTATTGGGTTCGAGTTTGCAGCTTCCTCCCGGCCCCACAATCATAGCTTAACCCCTGGCCCGATTTTTGGGGGCCAGCTCACACAACCATCTCAGCAACTTGGTTTACTATATGGACCGCTATGTCCGCCTGGCGCGTTGAGGGCGGCCCAGCCCCTCAACGGGGGGCAGGGCACCGCGGAGCACGCGCCGTGACACTCCCCGGTGCCACGAAGGAGGCTTCTGAAACGCCAAGATGGCTGGCGAGGCCTCCGTTTTGCTTCAGCGATCATCCAGCCCTTCCCATAACTGGCTTTCCAGAGGTGCCCGGAAGTTTTCAAGGCCCGAATCGTTCGCAGGTGCCCG
This sequence comes from uncultured Saprospiraceae bacterium, assembly GCA_964537925.1. GTDB lineage: Bacteria > Bacteroidota > Bacteroidia > Chitinophagales > Saprospiraceae > SLDF01. Next base: position 1,017 of record CAZICV010000017.1, read on the forward strand.
ACCGACTCATCTGAAACCCTTCGTTTACCCTACGCCTGCAGCACGAGGGGGACGCGAGGTCTGGATGCTCAGCGCATCGGAGGATCGCCGAGTCCTCAGATCGAATTCAGTCAGACCGCGCTCCACAGTCGCATGATCATACCAACGTATAATTGAATCGCCGAACGAACGCGGGCAGGCTACGCTTCATGCGGTCAACCGCTTCCAAGACAACGAGCCACCAGGCCGTTGCTCGAGGGAGCATCTTCAGGCATCCATTTTTGACGCCAATGAACTCGACGCGCTCAATTTGCCAATTCTCCCATTTTTTATGCATGCGCCTGAAAACGGGGCGCATGGATCGATGCAAATACAGCGGCACCTTGTCGAAAGGAAGCGAAAACAGGAATACAGTCGAAAGTTGAGATGAGCGCCTCTGTCCAGAACATCGGTTTGCCGCCGCACATCGCGGAAATACCTCCAGCCGAATGCGCTGACCCACGCGCATTCCGACACAGCGAGGCATACCTCGCGGCTGCCCAAAAACTCAGTCATACCGGCAGCTTTGGCTGGAAGATTCCCTCAGGCGAAGTTTACTGGTCGGAGGAAACCTTTCGCATCTACGAATACGCCCCGACTACGCGCCCCACCGTCGAGATGATCTTGCAGCGGGTTCATCCTGACGACTCCGAGATGCTGAGAAAAACTATGGAGCGCATCGCACAGGATTGGAAGGATTTCGATTTCGAGTTTCGGTTGCTCATGCCGAACGGTGCGGTCAAGCATCTTCGCGCCGTGGCGCATCCCGAACCAGATGCAGGGGGCGGAGTCGAGTTTGTCGGCGCGATAATGGACGTGACGAAAGGGAAGGAGGTGGAAGAAGGGATTCGTCTGATCATCAATACCGTCCCGGCACAAATCTGGACGGCGGATGCCGACGGTCGAATCGACTTCATCAGCCAGCGCCTGTTGGATTACTTTGGAGCGAACTTTGAACAGGCGGGCCGACAGGAACCAGGGCTTTATGCTCACCCCGACGACGCGGTTGCCTTCCTGAACCTATGGCGAACAAAGATTGCCGAAGAAAAATCGTTCGAATGGGAAATGCGGTTGAGGAATTCCACTGGAGAATACCGTTGGTTTTTGAGCCGAGCGTCGCCGCTCTTCGACCGAAGTGGGAACATCGCCGGCTGGTATGGGAACAACGTCGATATCCACGAACGAAAATTGGCGGATGAGAAGCTGCGCGAAAGCGAGGCCTATTTGACAGAAGCGCAGCGGCTGAGCGGGACGGGCAGCTTCGCCTGGAACCCTAACACCGCAGAAATCATATACTGGTCGCATGAATGCTACCTCATGCTGGGTTTCGATGAGTGCGAGGGAATTCCGCCTTTTGAATCCTTCTTGAATCGTATTCATCCGGAGGATCGGCCCGGCATGGTGGGTCCTCTCGAAGAGGCCATTCAGAATAGGACGGATTTCAATCACGCCTATCGGATCATCCTCCCCAGTGGCGAGGTCCGAAATATCCAGGGCATAGGTCACCCGGTTTTCAACTCGTCCGGTGAGCTCGTGAAGTTCGTAGGCAGCGTAATCGACAACACCGAGCGTAATCGGGCTCAGGTTGCGCTCCGCTTGAGCGAGGAAAGATTCCGGCTCATCGTCGAAAACATCCCTGGTTTGCTCTGCACCCATACTGCGGAAGGGGCACTCGAATTCGCCAATCAACGGCTCCTTGACTATACCGGGAGAACCCAGGCGGCCATCCAGAACTGGGACTGGGTTTCGCTCATTCATCCCGACGATCTCCCCGAGACACTCCAGCTTTGGGCACACTCGTGTGCGACGGGAGATCCTTACTCTGTTGAGCACCGCACCCGTGGTGCCGACGGCGTCTACCGGTGGTTTCACGTCTGCGGACTTCCGCTGCGTGGCGAGGACGGTCGCATCGTTCGCTGGTATATCCTCCTGACTGCAATCGATGACCGCAAGAAATCGGAGGAGGCTCTCAACAAGGCGCAGACGGAACTCGCGCACATCACCCGCCTCACGACAATGGGTGAATTGACGGCCTCGATTGCTCATGAAGTCAATCAACCTCTCGCCGCAGTGGTAAACAATGCCAATGCCTGCTTGAACCTCCTGCGAGGCAACTCTCCCGACTTCAACGAGGCACGGGATGCGCTGACTGAAATCGTCGAGGATGCCGACCGCGCGGGCGTCGTCATTGCGCGAATCCGGCAGATGGCAAAAAGATCGCCGCTTGAGAAGAGTCCCCTGGACGTGAGAGCGGTCATCGCCGACGTATTGCTACTGGCCCGCGGCGAGTCCGTCGTCCGCTCGGTCGCTATTCGCACGGAATTGCCCGAAGAGCCGCTGCCCGTATTGGGAGATCGGGTGCAGCTCCAGCAGGTGATGCTCAACCTCGTGATCAACGCCATGGATGCGGTGAAAACCGTAGAGATTTCAAAACGAAGCCTGCTAATTCGCGCTCGCCGCGAAAGCCGGCGGGGAAATTACGAAGCGTGGGTCAGCGTCCAGGATTACGGAACTGGTTTCGCGCCAGAAGACATGGACTGCCTTTTCAAAGCTTTCTACACCACCAAGCCGCAAGGACTGGGAATGGGCTTGTCGATCAGCCGCTCGATCGTCGAGGCTCACGGCGGGCGATTGTGGGCTGAACGAAACGATGGTGATGGAGCAACCTTTACCTTCAACCTGCCGGGTGCAGGCCGCTCTGAGCCATGACCGAAGCCACCGACACAGAGCCGATCGTATTTGTGGTCGACGACGATGCGTCGGTTCGCCGCTCCACCGAGCGCCTGATTCGATCCGCCGGTTTCAAAGTCCTGGCATTTGCCTCCGGCCGCGACTTTCTCAAGCATCCGCGTTCGGAACGCCCAGCCTGCCTGGTCCTCGACGTCCGCATGCCGGGGTTGAGCGGGATGGACCTTCAGCAGGAGCTTGGGAGTTCGGGGATGGATATTCCTATCATCTTCATCTCCGCGCATGGCGACATTCCGATGACCGTGCGTGCGATCAAGGCGGGCGCTGTGGAGTTCCTCCCCAAGCCTGTCCGCGGCAATATTCTGGTAGACGCGGTGCGTGCGGCCATCGAACGGGACCGCGTGGCGAGTGAGGAGAGATCTGTCACCGGCCAATTGCGCGAGCGATACGAGCAACTGACCCCTCGCGAGCGTCAAGTGATGAGTCTGGTGGTTCAAGGCATGCTGAACAAGCAAGTGGCCGGTGAACTCGGCACGAGTGAGATCACCGTGAAAGTCCAGCGAGGCCGCGTGATGCACAAAATGAAAGCGGAGTCTCTGGCGGATTTGGTCAGGATTGCCGAGCGGTTACGATCCTTCACTTAGAACCTGTTGAGTTGAAAAATCTTGATTTTCAATAGAAGTTTGTTATTTCCGGACGGCATGCGCTGCCGTTACCCGAGTGATCTGACCGATGCCCAATGGAAAATTATCGAACCCTTGCTCTTGCTGAGCCGTTCCGATCAGCGTGGCGCCGTGCGCAAGCACGATCCCAGAGAAATCATCAATGCCATTCTGTATCTGAACAAGAGTGGGGGCCAGTGGCGGATGCTCCCTGAGCATTTTCCTCCGTGGCAGGCGGTCTATTGGAATTTCCGCCATCTGGAAAAGCACGGGGTCTGGGAGAGAATCAATCAGGCGCTCGTGGTGAGGCATCGAAAAAAAAGGGCGGGCATCGACGCCGAGCTACGTGATCGTTGATTCTCAAAGTGTGAAGACCAATTTCGAAGGAGAGCAGAGAGGATTTCATGGAGGCAAGAAGATCAAAGGGCGCAGTCGTCAAGTGGCCGTCGACACGGAAGGCAATCTGCTTGGAGTGTATGTGCATGCCGCCAACCTGTCCGACACGGTCGAGGGATGTGTGCTCATGGAACTGACTTTACCCAAATTGCCTCGAGTGAAGGCCGTGTGCGCTGACGCCGGCTACCAAGGCACTTTCGAGCTTTTTCTTCAGGAAAAATACCATCTGCCGGTTCACATCAGCAAGAAAATCCAAGATGGCTTCGCTGTGATCCCCAAGCGCTGGGTCGTCGAGAGAACCTTTGCTTGGTTCAACGGGCAGCGCCGACTGAGCAAGGACGATGAACGATACACCCGGACCTCCGAATCAATGATTTATCTCGCCTCCATCGCTAGACTCCTGCGAACTCGCTTTAACTAAACAGGTTCTTAGCGGCGAGGCTCTTCTTATGATGGTGTGGAAAACTTGCCGGAAAACGGCACGAT
>CAZICV010000018.1:0-4971 GCA_964537925.1 uncultured Saprospiraceae bacterium
GGCGAGGGGGTTGGGGTTCATCCTGGATCCGAATCGGTTGAATGTGGCGGTGTCGAGGGCGAAGTGTTTGGCAGTGGTGGTGGGGGATGCGGGGATTGCATCCACCTCGGCAGAGTCTCTTCAGGAGATGAAGCTACTTAACCTGTATTGCAAGGCTGTAGAATTCAATAGCGCATAGCTTTCCGCAAAGGAGTCCCTTGTATTCACTCCATGGGAGTCCCAGATCTCCAGCAAGCCGGAACCAACAATGACTATCAATCTGCATACGAACGTCGGGTGGCCGGGCTGGGGTCGGAGGTTAAACGATGACCGATACCAATAGTGCTCCAACGATTCTACGTATTTCGATAAAGCGATTTCGTGGCGTGAGAGAGATGATTTGGAAGCCTGGACCTGGTGTCAACATGATCCTGGGTGGTGGTGACGTCGGCAAGACCACAATCTTGGACGCCATCGGATTGCTATTTAGTCCAGTTGGGCAGTCTGGATCGTCGGATACGGACTACTTTCGCAGACAGGTCGAAGAAGGATTTGAGATCGAGGCAGTGATGTCACTGCCAGCTCGGAGCACTATAGACAAGCAGGTTCAGCCTTCGTGGCCTTGGGCATGGAACGGTGAGGAGCCAGAGGTACCGAGTCTGGAGAACGATCCGACCGAGCCAGTCTATCGGCTTCGCATACGGGGTACTGAGGATCTTGAGGTCGTCTATGAAGTACTGCAGCCCGACGGCTCGACTGCTGGGCTTTCCGTAGCCCTTAGGCGCGCCATCGGGCTCGTGCGATTGGGTGGTGATGACCGCAATGATCGTGATCTCCGGCTCGTTCACGGTTCTGCACTGGATCGATTGCTCTCGGACAAAACGCTGCGATCGCGCTTGGCAAGTGAACTCGCTAAGAGTGAAGTGGAGAGGGAGCTTGCTGAACCCGCCCAAGAAGCCCTGGTCGAACTTGACGGCGCGTTCCGAGAGCAGGGGCTGCCGGCCGGATTGGGCTTGGCTATCACAGGCGGACAGAGCACGTCCATTGCCGCGCTTATCGGCCTGACGGCCGAGGAGGATGGGGTCTCTCTCCCGCTAGCAAGTTGGGGGGCTGGCACACGTCGGCTATCAGCTTTGGTGATTGCCGAGCAAAAGCACGGAGAGCAACCTATCACACTGGTCGATGAGCTTGAACGAGGCCTAGAACCGTATCGTGTGATAGCTCTTGTCGAGAAGTTACAGACGGGTGGCGCGCAGTCCTTCGTCACAACGCATAGCCCAACTGCGATCGCCTCGGCCTCGGAAGCGAGCTTCTGGTATGTCGACCACTTGGGCCGGATCGGAACTCTGGATCCGACCAAGATCGCTCGGCACCGCGTTAAAGACCCTCAGGCATTCCTTTCCCGCCTCGCAATTGTCGCTGAAGGTGCGACTGAGGTCGGCTTTGTCACCTCGCTACTAGAACGTGCACTTGATGGACCGCTGACTCGTCTAGGCGTGCATGTGAGTGATGGCGGCGGGCACGAAGGCACGCTCGAACTGCTGGAAGGGCTCAAGACCGGCGGCCTGAGATTCGGTGGATTTGCCGATAACGAAGGTGGCGCTCACCCTACTCGATGGGGTCGGCTCGAGGAAGCATTAGGCCCACTGCTGTTTCGTTGGACGAACGGCTGCCTAGAGGAAAACGTGATTCCAATCGTGCCTGCACTGAGTCTCGAAACCTTGATGGTGGATCCGGAGGGCCGACAGACCGGGATGCGAAGAAGCACGCTTGCAAAGCGGCTGGGGATAACTGCTAACAACTTCGCCGAGATCACGACATGCGCGGGAGATCAACTACATAGGACCATCCTTGAAGCAGCGCTTGGGGTGGTTCCGGAGGGCCTTGAAGAAGACGCGCGCGAGTACAAAGCCCACGCGGGTATCTGGTTCAAGTCCGTGACGGGCGGCCGGGAGATCGCTGACAAGCTGTTCAGCCTTGGCTTGTGGGGCCAACTTAAGCCACACTTGCTTCCTTTTTGCAACGCAGTTCGCTCTGCGCTGGGGCTCCCAGCGATCGAAGACCTCCCAGCATGAGCGAAACGTCGGTCCGAACTGCGCTCCGATCAAGCGCACCTCTCGTAGTGATCGAAGCACCGGCAGGCTGCGGAAAGACTTACCAAGGAGCAGACTACGCACGTCAGGTTGCCGAGTCCACCAAAGATCGCGTACTCATTCTCACGCATACACATGCTGCGTGTTCTGTGTTCGCTGAGCGGACTAGAGAGGCCAGCTCTCGCGTCGAAATTCGAACTATCGACAGCCTGATCAGCCAAGTGGCAACCGCCTATCACCTCGGGATGGGGCTTCCAGCCGATACGGCAGCTTGGGCCCGCCAAACTGACAATGGCTACGCGCAACTCGCCGCAAAAACCGCGGCATTGCTTGACCGTCACCCTATGCTTGCGGCAGCACTCGCTCGGCGATTTCCAACCATTATCTGCGACGAGCATCAAGACTGCAGTGGTGACCAGCACGCCGTTTGTATGACATTGCACAGCCAAGGCGCAAAACTACGCATGTTTGGGGATCCGATGCAGCGCATCTATAGAGATCCAGCCATACCAGGTAGCAACCAGCCACTTGAGTGGAGAAGTTTGGCAGATATAGCCGACGCATCTGAGGAACTCGACATACCGCACCGATGGAGTGATGGATGTCCGGAACTCGGCGCATGGGCACTCCGAGCACGCAGCGAACTGAAGGCGGGCGGTCAACTAGATCTGAGCACCAACGTACCGCGGAGTGTTGAAGTCCTGATCGCAGAAAACCAATCACCTCGATTCGGCGGCTACCAACTTGCACCCGCCGAGCGCAGGCCCATCGACAGGTTTACACGCGATAACGCTTCTCTCCTGATTCTGTCCCGCCACACAGCGACCACGCAAAGCTTGCGAGCATTCTTTGGGCGCCGCTTCCCTCTTTGGGAGGGTCATACGCGCCCAGCGCTTGAAAGCCTTGTAGAAGCTACGATCACACACGCAGGAGAGCCAGAGCAATTGGCGCGGGCATTCACATTGTTCGTTGGCCAGACCGGCACGGGTTTTACTCTGTCGACTTTCGGCGATCGTCTCATCAGAGAAGCAGTCGAAGGTTGTGCACGAACCGCAAGGGGCAATCCGGCCAAGATTCAGTCCTTGGCGAGACACATTGTTGACGCGCCGGATCATCGTGGCGTGGCTACCGCCCTCAAGCAACTAGCAGAGCTGCGTCAGACGGACGCGGGTTTTGCAGGAGTCAACATTGATCACCGCTCTGAGTACCGGGAAGCTGTGCGACTTGCAGACTATGATGATCCGAGAGAGGGCCTCGCACATATTACGCATCATCGAACCTACTCTCGCCCAAAGCCACCGCCGAAGGCGATCAGCACCATCCACAAATCCAAGGGGCTCGAGTGCGACGCTGTCATCTTGGTTCCATGTGATGGCAACACTTTTCCCGACAACGCTGAAGCACGATGCTTGCTCTACGTTGCTCTCAGCCGGGCAAAGAAGCGCCTCATGATTGTTGTCTCACGCAGCTCTCCGAGTTCGCTTCTACTCCTGTGAGTTGTCGGCCCCACCGAGGGGGTCGAGCCGAGCGGCTTCCGCATCCACCACGATGGTGCTTACCTTGCGATACCGCCGAAGTCTAGGCCTGTGACCTGCATCAACCTCGCCACCCAGTTGCGGCCTACCGACTCTCCCTTGCACCACCAGGCATGCCAGATCATCCTGGCGCCGCAGCAAATATAGCTGGCGTGGTAGATGCGCTTGCATCTTCCGAGAAACTGCGGATAGCTGGCCCATTCTTGAAGGTGTAATACGCGCTCGGGGCGATCTGGAAGTCCGGGTCCCAAAGTACGCGGCAGATCGACCGGACCCTGAGCTGATTCCGATAGGTATGACGGTCACTTGAGTCTTTGTATGTACCTGGGTGACATCCGCCATGCGCTGTCTGCATAGAAGCAAAGTCCATGGAAGGCGTAAGGAGGGCTAGGACTACGGACGCGACTTCAATGTTGGATGCCCGTATAGCGCGAACCCCGAGTAGTCAGGATAGATGGTCGAGTGCTCATAGCCATACAAGTCCTGTAGGTGCTTGCGAATGGCACCCTTCGCAGTGTGCTTGATCCGCAGCGTATAGACGGGGTTCTTCGGCTCCTTACCTCGTTGATCGCGCTCGACCTTGTGAACGCGCAGAGGAACTGAGACTGCACGGCGAACTTCTTCGATGCGCCACCGTGCGGCCAAAGCATCTGGTCCCTTCGGCCATTGGAGCGGGTGGCCTGTCGTGCCTGACATCGGAACACCTCCTAGCAAGAAACCACCATTCTGAGCAGCAATCCGATGGTCGAGGCGTGCAGGCTTCCACGCGTACACATTCGTGGTCCACTGGAGGAATTCGTCTCCCGCGCCTTTACGGGGCCACGGGCGACGGAGATCATCTTCCCACTTCCGGCGATTCTCATCCTCGTTGATAAGTCGCTTGGTCACGTCAATCGCAAACAAGCGACCATCTCGATCCTCGTTCTTCAACTGGCCGTTGTCCCACAGCTGCTTAACCGCGAACCACAAACCAATCAGGGGATTGAACGTGATGTCGATGAGGCGGGTCGGCGCACCGTAGTACTACAAGACGGCAAGTTGGTTAAGGGCGGACGGGCGACCCCGATCACTCGTGTGGAGCCCCCAGCGATGCACAGCCTCGAGAATCTTCCCCTCCTCAGTCTGCAAACATGCCTCAAGAGGTGGGGACGCTTTCGTCCAGAGGAGACGACGATAGAGCGAGCTATGGAGCGCTGCATCCACTTGCCCTCGCCACGCGAACAAGCGCCCAGCGGCAGACCACTTTTCGAAGACACCGTGGACAACCTCCACAGCCTCCTCGAAAGAAGCGATCTCCTTCTCCCAAGGCTTGAACCGGCCTGGGTTTCGTAGAGACTTCTTCTTCACGCGGCCTGCCTTGGCAG
>CAZICV010000019.1:0-1385 GCA_964537925.1 uncultured Saprospiraceae bacterium
TACGCCCGATTAGTTCAATGGTAGAACGCTGGTCTTTTAAACCAGTTACGCAGGTTCGATTCCTGCATCGGGCAAGTGCTAGGATAGGTCCCTTAGTTTAATAGGTAGAGCGTTGGCTTCCGAAGCCAAGGGTTACAGGTTCGAGTCCTGTAGGGACAGTAGTAAAAAAGGCCTGCTAGTTTAGCGGTAGAATGCGTGGCTGTTAACCACTGCGACGAAGGTTCGAATCCTTCGCAGGCCGGAAGCTCCGGTAGCTTAAGGGTCGAGCGTCCCGCTCATAATGGGTACGATATTGGTTCAAATCCAATCCGGAGCACAAAAGGCTAGGTAGCATAAGGGTATTGTAGGTGTCTGCAAAACACTTGGTAGGGGTTCGAATCCCCTCCTAGCTTGGGGGGTTGGTGGCAGAGTGGTTGAATGCATTAGTTTTGAAAACTAAAGACCTTAGGTCCGTGGGTTCAAATCCCACCCAGCCCAGGAGGGGATATAGTTTAAAGGTAGAATGTTGGTCTCCAAAATCAAACATGTGGGTTCGAGTCCTACTATCCCCGGTGTTACTTTATAGACAGTGTTTTTAGATTAGTTCATTACATTAAAAGTATGGCAGCGGTTGCATATTTTAGTCGTCGTTTAGGATTTACTCAGCTGGTTTCTATGGGCGTTCATGTGGGTCATAGTTTAGTTAATAGTAGCATTTATGCGGCATGGTTGGTTTATGGTTATAGGGCTGGCGTTTGTTTAATAAATCTTCAGCGCTTTGGGGGCATGCTACGCCTAGGTTTTCAGGTGCTGGATTATATAGTGTCCTTAGGGCGTCCTCTCTGATTCGTAAATCAGGATAAAGCGTTTGCTCGCTACGTGGGCTATTACGCCTTCCAATGCGGGGAATTTTCTAGTGCTGCTTTATGGATCCGTGGAATGCTTTCAAATTTTAAAGTGGTTGGAGCTTTTGCCAAGCATCATGAACAGGCTACGGCTTTTGCCAACAATCGTAAACAACGCCTGTTGGATAAGGCCTTTACCCAGTGGTTTCTCACGCGCTATACTTGGCCAGGGATGGTTTTTGTGTCGAGTATAAGTGCTAATTATGGGGTGGTGAATGAGGCCCTTCAGAGTGGTGTACCCTGTATGGGTATAGCTGATAGTGATGCGATGGTACAGGGATGTACCATCGCGGTGCCCGGTAATGATGATGCTTTGGATAGCGTGGTGTTTTATCACGAGCTCCTGGCAGAGTATATCTTATATCGCAAATTTTCCAAGGTCTATCTGTGATTTTTGCATGTGCGTCGAGCTAAAAGACTACTGAGTTTTTATGATTGGTTAGTATTGAAAAAAAAAAACAAGAGCTCTTTGGATCTCGGCTTTTTTTTTTCAAGCCACCT
>CAZICV010000019.1:1485-4869 GCA_964537925.1 uncultured Saprospiraceae bacterium
TGAAAAAAAAAAACAAGAGCTCTTTGGATCTCGGCTTTTTTTTTTCAAGCCACCTTAAGGTGCGCTTGCCTTTTGCTCAGCTAGCCATAAATTTCCTTTTAGGCCAAGGTACTTGAAGTCGTGTGGTGGAAGAACAGTTACAGGTGTTTAGGGGAGCGTCCCTTTTCTCTGTGAGGGAGGCCCTGGATCGTTTGGAACAAGGGGCCACGAAGTATCATTATTTGTTTAATTACTTTTTTTTTAGCCGCGTGTGGCGTCGCCGTGGGCGCTTGCTTTTTTCGAAGAAAGTACGTCGCAAGTGGCGCCTGCGCCATCGCCGGAGCATGGTGGTTTGGTTGCGCAAAAACCTCCAGTGGAAGACTTTGCGCTTTGCCCGGAAGTTCCGCTATTTGCGCCGACTCTATGGTTTACGTCGAGGTCGTTTAGGGGCGCGACGCCATGTACGACGCTTCCTTCATTATTATCTGCTTCTTTATTTTTTTTACTTGAAAACCTTTAAGAAGGTCAAAGCGTCCTATCGCCGGTGGCGTCGCAAACCCTTTAGAATGGTCAGCCGCCGGCCCTTGCGGAGCGAGTTTCGTCTTTACTGGCGTTACTATAGGAAATATTTTCGTAATCGCAAACATTATGAGGCCACCTTACGCCTCGGTACGCAGCGCCAAAGACGTAAACTCTGGGGTGGCCATTTTGGCCTCTTTCAAGTACTCTTTCAGGTCTTTCATGAGCCTTGGCTCGAGGAGCGCATACAGCTTCAAAGAGAATGATACCAGAACCAGCGTCACGGCCATGAGAACCAGCGCCACGGCCATGAGAACCGGCGCCACGGCCATCCTCACTGATGGCATAAGGGGAAGGATGCTTCGGGATTGTCTACAAAGTCGGCGCGCGGTGCTCAGCCAAAGCAGCATAGACGACATTATACAAAAAATGATACGAAAAAGAATACAAAAAGTAATTTCCAAAAAAATACAAAACATAATCCAAGGACCAACAAACCTTGGCATAAGCCGCAGCATCGCAGGCGTCATAGCTGAGTACATCTAAGTTTCGGGCGCTGAAGGGGTTTTTATAAAAAAGCTATAGAGCTTTTTTACCATTCACCCGAGCATAGGGAAAAGCATTTTTTGGGCATCGTTTATCCCCGTGATCCCTATGACAGAGCACATTATCTAAGAAGGCGGGCAGCCAAGCTGGTCCACGGCCATCAGCGTATAGAGTCTACTGGAAGGAAACTCCTTCAAAGAGCCTCAGCTTTCTTTCGATTAGGTCGTTTTTTGTCTGCTTTACGGAAGGAAATGTTAAGGATGGTTTTTTATGGATTCTTTCACCCAAGGGTAGGGACGAGTGGAGCATCTTTTTTTGATGTTACAGGGGCCTTAGCCAGGGCTGTAGCTTTCCGCCAGGGGCCGCGGCTTTCTCATCGTAGGCGGCGCCCGCGGGCCCTTTTGACAAAATTTTATGGTTCCGCTCTTAGGTCTCTCTCCCTCGGCTTTTGGGGAAGAAGGCGCCCCTTTTTTATAGGGCATATTCCTTTTGGCCCAGGATCACAAGCTTTTAGGCATCAGCAAGCTGCTTATGATTTTAGTTTAGCCGCTCTCCCTGGAGGCTCTCTTTGGCGAATGCCTTTAGATGTTCAACGTTGGAAGTCTCGTAGCCCTTCTCAAGGGAAGTCTTTAATTGTAGGGAGCCTGGAGCAACCTCAGTATACCCTGCGGCTCCGCAGGTTCTTAAGGCGAAGGTTTCGTGCCAGCAATAGATGGAGCTGGGGACGTAGGAAAAAAAGAGCGCCTTTTTTGGCGGCAACCCGTAGGGACTTAGGAAACCGTCAAGGCTTCCGTAAAGATTATGGCCAAGGTGTTCAAAAAGGTTACCGCCAAGGCTTCCGTAAAGATTATGGCCAAGGCTTCCGTAAAGATTATGGCCAAGGCGTTCAAAAAGATTACCGCCAAAAAGAAAAAGGGCGTTTCGTAAAGATTTAAGCTTATGGAATGAGTTTTTTTAGCGTTAGCTACGGGGGCTAAGTCCTTTAGTTTGATGGCTTTATGAATGAAGTTTTTAGATTGACTTATTTTTTGAGTACAGTACTTTACTATACTTTATGTAATTTTTTTGTTGCTTTACAATCTTGGGAAGAAAATTTGGAAGCTTCAGCCCTTCCGTTGACCGCGGCGAGGTCGGCTGCTCTGGAGGCGCTGGTGACGCCGTCAACGAGCACAGGCGCCTGTACGTTTGGCTTTCTGAGGACGCAGGCTTGGGGTCGCGTGGGGTAGCTGGCGCTGTAGTTTTCGCTTTTGAGGTGGTGAGTTAGTGGATTATTTTCGTGAATGTGCTTACGATATTACAGAATTTTGTCTGTCTTATGATTTTGCGAGGGCCTCTGAAGGTGCTTCTTTGGGGGCTACCTTGAGGGCTACAGGTAGAGCCTTTTTGAAGCTTTATGGGAAAGCTCTAAAAAAACACGGTCTTTTTATAGCTCACAGCGCCTTGGGTTTTTTGATGCGACCCCTCCATCACAGGTGAACTTTGTTTCGTTTTTTTAAACATCTTTTTGGATGAGCTTTTGGTTTTTCTTTTGTTTATTATTTATTTTTATGGTGTGCCTATATGCTTTATATGCTGTTGGACGCCTTCTTTATTTTTTTTCATGTGCTGTGCTTTTATTTTTTAAAGCCTTTGTTTTTTCGACAGGAAGTTCAATGAAGGTCTTTTCTGGTTCTCTATAGGAGGGTCATAGGCCCTCCCTACACGCTGTTTATGGAGATCCTTTTTGAGGATATTCCACTTTACGTTAAGCGTCGCAAAGATAGGATTTTTTCCAGGGAGGCCTTTCAGGCGCGCATCTTTTGGCCCTTGGTACGCCTGCTCGTTCACTGGCTCAGTGCGAAGGCTTGAGCTTTTTATCGTTTTGTTACGATCACGGCTTACTATCAAACACGTTTCTTTGTGCGCAAGTCTTGATACTTTGCACGTTGGTCTTGGTGGAAATCGCGCAAATGACGCCCTTATTTAAGGCGTTACGTGCTTCGTCCGTGAAGGCTCTTGGCTCGCTTTGGGAGGTCCTTTCGTTGGAGCTTACGCAGGGGAGGAGGCTGGCGACTCCGTTATAAACTCGGGGATTTTTTGCGCTGGTGTTTGTTTTCTTTTAAACATTATACCGTTCGACGCCTGTATCTTCGGTACCAGCAGCGCTGGCAAAAGTTTTTTCTTTTTACCAGGGTTCGCGTCTTTCGATGAGTTGCTCTCCTTTTCTACTTTAGTGCACTGCTGTGCTGAGGTATTTTTTTAGGGTTGTGTATAGTGGCGTACGGGAGCATAATTTTTATGGTGCTGTGCCATCTTTGATGGTTTGTCGCAAAGGTCATGGTCCTAGTCCTCAGTTAGTTT
>CAZICV010000020.1:0-4559 GCA_964537925.1 uncultured Saprospiraceae bacterium
CAGGCAGACGCCTCAGGACGCGGATCTCGAGGCCGACCACGGCCAGGATGACCAGTATCTCGGCCACGAAGTACGCCAGGCCGAGGGTGGTCAGGTCTTGACGGTGGGCCGTCAAGATGGCCGCCGTGACGATGCAGTAGAGCAGGTTGGCCAGGACGACGAACCTCAGGTAGGGCGCATGATTGCCGCGCAGGAAGCGGAAGCAGCTCAGCGAGTAGGCAGCGTAGCCGAGTCCGGCCAGCCCGAGCAGCCGGAGCGTGTCGACGGGTAGGCCGATGTGCTCGTGGAAGGCGGGTAGGACCAAGCCCAGCATCGTGGCCGTGAGGACGCCGCCCAGGCCGTCGATCAGGAAGACCCGTTCGACGCCGGGCCTCACCAGGCTGCTTGGTTCCATGATGATCACCTGTGATTTCACACCCAGTATGGTCTCCGCTGGTGAGTCTGGCGGTCATCCGCATCAGTAGGGTGGGTCGAGACGCAACCTTGCAATCGTGGAGTGTTGTTCCCTGATCTGCATGGATGGTGGGGTGGTCCAAGGACACTGAGTCGTAGGCGGTACCTAAGCGCGGGTCTTGTCGCGACATTCCAAGAAACGCTGGTCGGCTTCGATCAGCGGCTGATGATTCAGAACCCCTTGCTCAAGAACCGCGCCCGTGCCACCGCTCCACCCGCACCCCCTCGAACCCCTCGAAGTGCCGGACGTTGTCGGTCACCAACACCAGTCCGTTGACCGCGGCCACGGCCGCGATCTGCCCGTCGACGAACGACGGGGTACGCCCGGAGCGCATCAGACGTGCGCGCTCCCGCCCGTGCCAGTCGGCGGCGGCCGCATCGTAGGGAAGGACGGCCACGGTGGCAGCCACCACCTCGACGAGGAAGTGCTCGAGGCGCGACCGTTGGCGTGAAGGGGGTAGACGCGACGCGCCGAACACGAGTTCATGCCAGACGACGGATGCGGTCGCCAACTCGTTCTCGTGCTCTGTGAGCCGGGCGATCAGCGACGGATCGGGGGTCGCGCGGTTCAGTTCAGACAAGACGTTGGTGTCGAGGAGGAAGCCGGCGGTCACAGGCCCAGGTCTCGGCCGAGCGTGGGGTCGCGAAGGCCCTCGAGATCTTCGGGCTCCAGGGGCGGACCGATCTGATCGGCGGTGGCCAAGAAGCGGTTCAGGGCCTGGGTGAAGGTGGGTCGCTCGGCGCTCAGCCTGTGGTAGGTCGCAGCGGAGACCAGCATGGCCACGGGCTTCCCTCGACGCGTGATCTCCACGGCCGCGCCGAGTTCCGCGTCTTTGACGAGGTCGGGCAGGCACGAACGAGCCTGTGCGATGGACACGCTACGAGCCGTCATGGGGCACCTCCATGTACATCTATGTGTACATCATCAACCGGTTGAGTGGAAGTCGACAGGCGACGAGCGGAGCATGCCACGGGATCTGACGCTCGTCGCCACGGCCTAGGCCTCCACCTAGCCGGTGTAGATGAGGATCTCCGTGGCCCGTGGCGTCTCAGTGATTCAGTCGGCGGCATCCGTGAGCAACATGGCCGGCTGCTTCCATGGTGCGGTCGCTAGCTAGGTGGTTGTCGAGTCTCCGGCAAGCCCTGGAGGCTCCATTGCCCACTCTTCAGGAGGTCGCCATGCCGCCAGACCCCTTAGGTGGGCGCGGCGTCTGGTGAATAGACTCTTTGTCACCGCGAGTGCCGCACCGCGGATACGTTCAGCTTCGCTAGGGCTGATGAGCCCAAGCCGGATCGCTTCGCTGAACTCGTCTTCGTCCTTCCATGTCCACGATCTGAAGTCTGTGTCGATGAACGCATCGAGCACATGGTCAGTGGTGTCGAAACCGATGGCGGTACGGCGAAGAGGTGCTTCGGGATTGACCTTCCATCCCAAATGCTCCCAGTCCGGATCGGACCATGTCGTCCAGATCGAGTACGCCTCGCCCGGCACGGCCGTCCAGAGGTGATGGCCGATCCACGTGTAGCGCCGCAGGACCCAGCTTCCGCTTGCCGCCACCCGCAAGTACGCTTCACGGGAGCAGTCAGGAGCGACGAACGCCGTGCCAGGGCGCACGTACAGGGAGATCCGATTCGCGCTGTCTTCAACGACGGTTGCCGGGATGGCCGCCCAGACGTGGGCTGCCCACAGCTGACGAACGATGATGGGTGCCCCTGACGGCCAGTGCTCAGGTGACATATCGATGACAGTCCTGTGGGTTAGCGGCCAGAGTGGGTCTCCCGCCACAATCGCACGCAATCGTCGATGGTTTCCTTCGCACTCTCAGCGATCGCGTTTAGAAGCTTGGCCAAGTTCTCAGCAACTGCGTCACCCTCTCGCCCAAGCAGGCGTGCGAGGGTTTGCGGGTTGCTCCAATCAGAGAGGTCGCGCTCGATGTAGCGATAGTACGGCCAATAGGCAGATGTGCTGCCCTTACCAGCTCGCACTTCCACGACCTCGGCGATCTTCCCTTGGTCCCAACCCTCGGGTAGTCGCTGCAGGTCGTTCCGTACTCCAAGAATGAAACCACTTGGCCCGTTTCCCAGTGGCTCGATACCGATGCGGTAAAGCTGCTCCCACGACTCCTGGGTGATGGAAACGAGCCAATACTTGTTGAACAGGTCTCCTGGTTCTACACGAGCATCGACCTTCCACGCCCGACCCGAGTGTGCAGCTAGCTGCGTACCCAGCTTCGCGAGGAAGTTCTGGATCGCCTTCTTTCGGATCTCGTCGCGGATCGACAGGACCCCAAGTGCAAGCTCTAGGTTCTTGTCGGTACTGGTCGCGAAGCTGAGGATCGATGCGCGGTCTTCGTCACTGATCATGCGACTGCTCCTGTGTAGCCAGGCCGTATAGATTCTTCTCCAGGTACGACTGCAGATCGCCCAAGAAGTGACGGACCTTGTCCGCCTCACACCTCCGCTTGCAATCTGTGAGCCAATCGCGAAGATCGTCGAAGCTGAGGTTGGCGGCTCTCCGGGCCTTGACGAGGTTGTCCCACTCGTGACGGGCGGTCCGCGGGGACCGCCCGTCACGAGTCAGGAACAGGAGGATGAAAGCATCGCCAAGGGACCGTCGCTCGAGATCTTCTCTGTAGTCGTGCAACTGATCCGGCTGCTCACTGGCCCAGGGTTTGTTCTCGATCGCGATCCAGAAGCGTCGCGAGAGTTCGATGAGGATGTCGATCCTTCGGCCACCAGTGGTCGGGGCCTCGGTCATGACGCTCATCGTCTCCGTTTGATATAGGTCCTCTGGTACCTCGCAGCCTCGTGCGCGCAGGAACCGGAGGAAGGCCTCCAGGAAAGTGGTCCCTTGACCATGGGTGCCTCTGGGGTTGAGGAGGTCGGCGAAGATCCGCGAAAGCTTCGTCTCACTCTCATCGATGTAATCGAAGACCGAGAACGATGGCGCCAACTGAGGTGCGTACCTTTGCTGAAGATCGCGTGCGACATCGCGGTAATACTGCATGCCACCGAAGAACCGTTCGAAGTCCTCCTCGGTCCATTGAGCCGTCTCTAGCCCTGCCGTCATCTGGCCTCCGTTCAATCCTGATGGGGTGGCCGTGTTGATTCGTCGATTGTACCTTCGGCCTCAAGGTGAACTCCTGTTACCCGGGCGCCATCAATGTTGGCCGAATCCCACACCTGTGCATGGGCTTTGGGGAATGTCAGGAGGTCGTGGGTCTTGAGGTACCTGATTTGCCAGCCGAGGTTGCTGTTGGCGGTGAAGGCCTTCGCAACTGGCCGAGGCCGCAATCAGCCTACAGTAGCTACCTCACCAGCCTTCGTCGACTTAGCCTTGGCCTTCTCTTGCTCAGTTTCTTTCTTTGAAGAACCGATCATGAAAATCAACCACAGAAGGGCCAGTACCACCACGGCAGCTACGAGTTGAACGATGAAGGCGTATGTACCGATCAAGAAGTTTGTTCGCACAGAAATGCTGATGTATAGGATCATAGCGATCAGGGCCGAAAGGCCAACGAGCGCAACGGTGTTGGACGCCTCCAGTGTGACCCTGAGATTGATCGCCTCCGATATGACATTCGAGAATTGTTGTCCCTCAGGGACGAGATGGTTGGCCAGGAACAGCATGGCGATGGCGACGATGATGGTGACGATGTTCGGAAGGCTGAATGGAGTGTAGCGATACCTCTCCTGTGAGTACTGGTTGATCAGGAGTGCTGAGCCCACAACGAGCGCGATGGCCACGAGTACTGCCAGGATGATGAGGACGGTCATGAATTCCGGTCTCCCTTCTCGACTACCGTGTCGCGCTTGTCCTCCAGAAGTCCTCGACAGTTCATGTGCTGCACTGCCCGCGGTGCATGATGGCGACGCTTGCGACGTTTCTCTACGTTAGCTACGCAGTCTTACGGTGTTGGCACGAACAAGCGCCCAGCGGACCAACCGAGTTTCATGGGTGGTAGTCGTGATAGATGGACGAGGAGCCAACTGTGTGTTCCGGCGGTTTGTGTCGCCTGGTACCCTCAACTCGATGTCCGACGACCCCATACCCCGCGCCCAAGCCGTCCTCCGCGAGACCTTCGGCTACGACAGCTTCCGCGGCC
>CAZICV010000021.1:0-4385 GCA_964537925.1 uncultured Saprospiraceae bacterium
TCGCCGAAGTATTTGAAGATCTCTCCGTCGTTGAACTCCACCTCCGTCACATACGTGAACACCGCTGGATCCAGTCTCCGACCGTCTATCGTTCCATCCCAGCCCGCCTCAGGGTCACCAGGAGCCAGATCCGATGCCTCATACATCATCCCGCCCCACCTGTCATACACACGCAGCGATACTATCCGTACCACATCCTGACCGCCGAATACCATGAACCGGTCATTCACCGCATCTCCGTTCGGACTGAACGCTCCCGGTATGAACACCCGACGCGTACGCTTCAGGTTCACACGCATGAAGTCCGTCGCTACACAGTCATTCTCATCTATCACCGTGATCGTATACGTCGTCGCCAGCTGAGGCTCCACAAACAGGCTCAGACCAGGACAACCCGTACACAGTACCGTACTGCCGTCAGCCCACGTTATGTCAAGCCGGTCCGGCGACGCATTCACCTCAGGGTTCACCACCAGCGTATCTCCATACTCCAGCAAACGGTCTGGACCTGCATCCACTACCAACCGCTCAGGATTCGTCAGTTGCACACTCTCCTCCCACCAGCAACCGTTCACATCCTCTATCCGGATCCGGTAGTTGCCCGGACCCAACGAGCCCTGTATACCCTCCGATACCAACGTTCCGTTTACATAGTATGTATAGGGTCCTACTCCTCCTTCAACCTCCAGCACACGGATCACTCCGTTGCTCTCATTGAAACACTTCGGATCCAGTCCCTCTACTTCCGCTCCCGTGATCAGGTTGTCGTTCTGACGAACTATCACCGTGTCCACATTCACACAACCCGTCTCCAGGTTCACTACTTCCAGCACATACGTACCCGCTTCAGTCACACGAAGCTCACGGCCCGTACCCTGTACACCTCCTCCGTTCTCTATCTCTTCCCAACGGTAACTGTAGTTACCCGTCGACGTCCCGCTTCCACCAACCGTCTGCACACTGTCCCGGCACGTCAGCTCCCGGTCCGATCCCGCATCCGATACCGGCAATGCATGCTCCGTCACCGTCACCGCATTCGTACCCGTACAACCACTCGCATCCTCCACCAGCACTACATACGTCCCCGGCGCATCCACATAACGGCACCTGTCCGTCACATTTCCTGCACCCTGCCACTGGTATACCGTATAACCCGTCTCCACACACAACTCCGTTGAGTCTCCTACGCAATAGCCCAGGTCGCCCGTGATCGCCGGAACAAGACGCTCCAGCTCCTCCACATATTTTGAACTCGTACCCACACAGCCGTTCGCATCCGTCACCGTCACCGTGTACGTTCCCGTCTCATTTACCTGTATCGTACGGTTGATACCCTGCGTACTCCACTGGTACGACACATAGCCCGAGCCCGCATCCAGCGTCGCATCCCGGCCCGTACAGAAACTGCCCGGACCTGTGATCTCCGGTACAGGATTGCTGTTCTGTTCCACCACCACACTCGCACTTCCCGTACAACCCGTCGCATCCTCTACCGTCACCGTATACGTCCCCGCTATACCTACCGTCGCAAACCGGTTCCCCGGCTCCGTTATACCCGGTGAACAACACCATGTATACTTCGCAAAGCCTGGACCCGCATCCAGCGTCGTCGTCAGTCCCTCGCAGAACGACCTGTCTCCAGTGATATCCGTACGCAACTCCGTATCCTCCGTCACCGCCGTGCATGATGTGCCCGTACAACCGTTCACATCCGTCACCGTCACACAGTACGTACCTTCCTGGCCTATCACTACCTCACGGCTCGTCGCTCCCGTACTCCACAGGTACTCCGCATAGTTGCCCGCATCCAGTGTCGTCGTCCGGCCTATACAGTATGACTTCGAGCCGCCTATCACCGGTACAGGGTTCGCATGCACCGTCACATTGAACGAGCCCGTTCCTACACAACCATTTGCATCCGTTACCGCTACCGTCGTCGTTCCCGTCGTATTCACTACATACGTCGGCGTCGTGGCCGTACCATTCCACAAGTAACCCGCATAACCCTGCGTCGTCGACAGCGTCGTACTCTCTCCCTGGCACAGATCTCCGTCTCCGCTGATCACAGGAACAGGATTCGACTCCTGTCGCACCACATGGCTCGACGTAGCCGTACACCCGTTCACATCCGTCACCGTCACCGTATACGTATTCGCTGTATTTACTGTTATATTCTGCTCCGACGGCAGCGGTGATGGACTCCATGCATAGGATGCATACTGCTGGTCCACTCCGATATCCGCACTCAGACCAGCACAGAAGTATTCATCACCCGATATTGTCGGCGTCGGCGAACTGTGCTCCGTCACCGTCACACTCGCTGTCCCCACACAGCCGTTCCCATCCGTCACCGTCAGACCATAGTCACCGGCTCCGTCTACCGTCACCACGGGGCCTGTCCCCAGTGAGCCGCTCCACTCATAGGTCACTCCACTCGCCGGCTGACCGCTCAGATCCAGCGTCTCCTCAGGACAGATCACCAGCTTCGGCGCTCCTATACCCGCTACAGGGTTCGCGTTCTCCGTCACACTCACAGATGTGTTGCCCGTACAGCCACCCGCATCCGTCACCGTCACCGATACCGTACCGCCCGTACACACCTGTACCGACGCGCCCGTCTCTCCCGTACTCCATACATACGAGGCAAAACCCGTCGCACTCAGAGTCACACAATCTCCCGCACAGAACGCCAGGTCTCCCGTGATCGTCGGACGAAGCTCCGTCGACTCCGTCACCGCAATCGACTTCGTTCCCGTACACCCGTTCCCATCCGTCACCGTCACCGTATATATTCTCTCTTCATTCACCGTGATACTCTGTGTCGTCGCTCCCGTACTCCACAGATATGATACAAAGGTCTCCGCCACTCCGATCTGCGAACTCAGTCCCGTACAGAACGTCGTCGATCCCGTGATCGTCGGATCCGGAGTAGGCACTTCCTCCACCGTCACCGTCTGCACGCCCGAGCAACCGCTGTTGTTCGTCACCGTGACCGTATAGTCGCCCGGTGAGGTCACCTGGATCGACTGTGTCGTCCCGCCCGGAGGCGTCGACCACGCATACGTAGAAAATCCGCTACCTGCCGTCAAGGTCGTTCCTCCTCCCTCGCAGTATTGAAGGTCGCCCGTCACTCCCGCATCCAGCTCCGCCGAGATCACCAGTGTGATACAGTCCTCCACGCTCAGAAGCGGACAGTCCGGCTTGTTCAGACGCACACAGATCACATCCGTCGACGCTTCCGTCAGCTCGATCGATATATTCGGCGTACCCTGACCGCTCAGGATCGTATAGCCCGTACCAGGGTACCAGTAGATCTCCGCCTCTCCGTCATAGTTGCCCAGGCCCACTTCCAGCACATTGCCGATACAGCCCGACGGTGGCGCTATGATCACCGGAGATTCCGGTATATTGAAGTTCTCCGTTATCTCAAACTCATAGGTCTTCGTGCAGATCACACCGTCATACTCTCCTATCACTTCCAACACCCAATTGCCCGCATCTCCTGCCCGGACCGTCAGGTAGGTCCCCTGTACGCCCTGGTCATGACCGTTCAGAAGCCAGTTATACTGCACGTTCAGTACAATCTCTCCGTTCGACAACTGCACCACCGTCTGGGAAGCGTCTATCTCGATCGTCTCATCCGGGCACTCCAGCACATCCGTCGGAATACGAACATCAAAATCAAAGATCATCTCCGCCAACTGGAAATTGTACGAACTGTCGCAACCGTGGCGGTCCACCCAGTCTACAGGGTAGTCCCCCGGGTTCGTCAGCGTACCCAGGATCGGGTGCTGATACGGCAGGTCTTCCGTACATATCACCACCACATCATCGTCCGGGTTATTCTTGATAAACTCTATGTTGAACCGTATCGTGCTGTCGCAACCCCTCGGCGACTGCATCTGGTATTCCTTCATCCCGCTCGGAGGATAAAAATTGAAGCCGTCCCGTACATACGGCGCATTGTCCTCGCACCAGGTCACATCAGGCGCATACGTGATGGGCAGAGACTGTACCTCCACCTCAAAACAAACATTACCTGTATAGCCATTGTCATCCACCAGGTTGTAACACGCATTCTCCGCATCGTCCAGGCAGATCTCAAACGTACCGTCCGGCGCATTGCTCGGGATCACCACCTGGACCGAACGGCCTGTTGTCGTACGGGGATCACCGTCAACCACCCAGTAAAACGTCGACGCAAACTGCGGATCGTTCACCGTGAACGTCGCAGTCTCCCCCGGACAGACCACCAGCGGACCGCTGATAGATACAGGGTCCGTCAGAATCGGCGCAGTGATACCCTGCGTCGCTGTGATCTCAAAATCACAGATATCTCCCGCACAACCGTCCAGCATGATCCAGTACTGCTGACCTACAACGAA
>CAZICV010000022.1:0-4256 GCA_964537925.1 uncultured Saprospiraceae bacterium
GAGCAGCTGACTCTTAATCAGCGGGTTGTAGGTTCGAGTCCTACAGGACCCACCAGCAGGAACGTCGTCCCACACGGCAGGTAGTTCAGAAGCGGTCCCGCTGCAGCGGGACCGCTTCCCCTTGTGGTGTGTCTACGATGCGCCTGGCCACGCCGAGACGCCGATGGTCGACACCGAGCCTCGCTAGGGCTCGACGAACGACACCGGTCTCTGGGCCCGAGTTTCAGCTCTGGCCTTCTTCGTGGCGGCCGTCAGGATACCTACAGATGACGTCGACTCAGACACGGGCCAGCCCCTCCAGATCAAGGCCGAGGACATCTACTACAAGCTGACCGCCTATGACAGCCAAACCATGTAGCCTGGTCCATGACTACTGACGAGCGCGATGGAAGCTGGCCTCAAGACCTCACCGGGCAGCTCCAGGCCATCCACACGGAACTCAAAGCACATGCCAAATCTGAACCCAGAGTCAGCGTCAACCACGGAGAAGACAACGATGTAGTTGCGAGGGACACGAGGCCGTCCCCGACGGCCTCGAAGGGTTCCTTCAGATGTCAGGTTCTCGAAGGTCAACTCGTGGTGACCCGGATGCGTGACCACCGGTGGACTGCCGACCCTCTGACGCCAGCCTATATGGAGCAGTGCCCCTTGGATCCACGAGCCGACGCGGTGCGTTTCTTGAAGCGCGAGTTTGACGACTGGGTGCGTCAAGAGCTGGACTAGCTAGGCGCAACAGCCCACCGATTCACCCGCCGAGCCGACCAGCAGTCGCTTCACTCTCAAGGTCGATGCCCCCTGGCAGGGGCTCTTCTTTGAGGCACACTATCGACACATCGGGGTCACTGAGGAACGTGCTGAACGCTACGCCCGTGGTGTCACCTGTTTCGGGGTCAAGCATTGCATAGACTCTAGAGATGGCAAGGACCGATCAGATGCGTCCGTGGGGAGTTACAGCTGCCTGGGCAGTTCTCGTTACCTTTCTTCTGGCTTCGGGGGTTGCAACTTGGTTGCTCCACCGTGATGGAAACGAAGAAACCCAGGAATTCGTGAGGGGCTACTCCAACGTGTGGTTGACGCTGGCGCTGGTCGGTGTGAACATCATCTACACCGTTACAACAGAACGTGGTGTCCGTGCAGCCCAGAGGAGTTCCTCTATCGCCCAAGCTGCAGTCAACGAGGCGAGGACTGCAAACCAGATGCAACGTGATCGCGAGGAACGAGAGCGAGAGCCCGGTCTCCACGTCTACTACAATGGGACTACGAGAAGCCACTGGCTTGTGAACCTCGGGCGTGGTCCTGTCATGCTCCTGGAGCAACGCAAGATTGCCCCGGACGGGCAGCCGCTACCGCTCGCCATTCGAGAGTTCGCCTCAAGGGAACCAGACGGCACTGAGGTACCCGGTGCCACCCTCAACACTGGCGGCCGCCTGGAGCTGGATCTAAGCAAGGATGATGAGGCGCCACTACTCTTGCTGAAGTTCTGGTATGAGCCCGCCGGCCCAAGAGCTCTGTGGGGAAGGGCTAGAGGGGTGATCTACGAGAAGAGTGGGCATTGGTGGGAGCCTGTCGGTGAGGACGAGGATCCCCCGAGATCTGAACTGAACGCCGTTGAAGTATTGCAAGACGAACCGGACTTCGCAGCGGAGATCAAAGCCGCGGCCTCCGCGGTACGGTCGAGGCGGGGTGAGGACTTCGACCTATCTCAGCTATAGGCCGTGCTAGTCGGTGGATGGTCATAAAACCCTGCCGTACTGCGACAACACACGTCTCGCTCGATCGGCTACCCCGGCAGTCAGTAGCTGCCGGGACACCTTGTCGTCATCCGGACTGGGCATGTCCATCAGCCACTCAACGAAGGTTACCGGTACTTCGGCGCCATACAGTTGGTCGTCAAAGCCAAAGATATGAACCTCGCAACTTCGGGGGATCTTGGTGGGATCGAGCATAGCGACTATCGCGAGCATTTCTGCCCATGGCATGGGTGGTAACGGCTTGCGGTGCCAACCTGGCTCCAAGGCAGCAGGGGTTGCGCCGAGTAGTGGGGAGAGTTCCTTGGCGATTGCGTGAAGGCGCACCATGCTTTCTGGCGCCCAGGCCGGTACTGCTGCAAAGTCGCCTCTTGCGACCCCGGATGGGAGTCGAACTGAGGCCGCGTAGAGACCTTCTCGAGCACTGAACTCCCACGGGATAGGGTGTTTGCTGTGGGGTACCCAATGGTTCTTGCTTTTGCCTTGCCATGAACCACTACACCGGAGAGCAGTGTTTCGTGGGCACTCAGTGACACGCGGCAGTTGGAAGTGTCGTTCAGGACGCGCCTCTCGAGCGGGTTCTGAGACCTACACAAGTGGCGGCGTTCTACCGACAGGAACTAGGACGACGTTGGAGCAAGCACCGGACGATTTATGTCACATCACTCGGTCAGTCTGGGGAAGGGGCCGTAGGTCCGCCACCATTCATCGAGTTCGTCATCCGTCGGTCGCAAAATGTCAGCCCCTCTTTCGTCCGTCCAACATGTTGGTACCCATTCACCCTCCCACACAGCGTTCGGCAAGTACACGCCCAGCCGAGGATTGTGCCTTAGTGCGGAGTTCAGCCGGGCTCCCTGGCGTTCACCGCGTGCCATCCGCACCGCCAGATCCCATACTGACTCGGGATCCAGGGGACTTGGGGCACCGGCGCGCAAAGGGATCAAGACCTGGCCGGTTCCAACCTGGTGAGCTGCCACCGAGTGCACAACCTGGTTCCTCTCCTTGAGTAGCTCCCCCGCCTCGTGAGCCCATTCGGCAAGATCACGGGGACGCTCTAGACGGTTGTGAGCAGGCAGTTCCTCGTCTCTGACGGCTACGGCAATCTCCTTCAGCAAGTCACTGGATCGCTTCTTCTTCGTGGGTGCGATGCTGAGATCCACTGCGACAGAGTGAATCGTTCGCTCAAGACGACCTGCAGCAATCGCCATGCATCCAATCGAGTGGAGCGCTTCGGGCGACACCCCGAGGAAGGTGCCGAAGGCTTCATGCTTCACGAAGTGCGGCTCGTCACCAGGCATGTTGGTAGCCTCGCACGATACACGGTGCTGGAGTCCTCTGCAGAGCCGTCACGTGCGCGCGGTCTCCTCGCCAAGCGATCCAGGTATCACAGGTGTCATCAGGTGTTGACGTTCTAGCTAGAGAGCATCTATGGTGTTCATAACCCCCCTGCGGCGTGCCGCAGGCTCAGGATGGCCCGCAGTTCACGCTGCGGGCCATCCTGCTTCAGGAGCCAGATGCGAACCTTCGTCTACGTTGACGGCTTCAACCTGTACTACCGCGCCTTGAGAGGCACCAGGCACAAGTGGCTCAACCTATTGAAGTTGTCTCAAGAGGCATTGCAGGCAACCGCTGTCGTAGAGCGCATCAACTACTACACGGCCAGGGTCTCCGGTAAGCGGGACCCAACTG
Organism: uncultured Saprospiraceae bacterium; assembly: GCA_964537925.1. Classification (GTDB taxonomy): domain Bacteria; phylum Bacteroidota; class Bacteroidia; order Chitinophagales; family Saprospiraceae; genus SLDF01. The sequence goes on from CAZICV010000022.1 coordinate 3,438, forward strand.
TGCCAGCTCGCCAGCAGGTCTACTTCAAAGCTCTCAAGACGATCCCCTGTCTCAAGATCCACTTGGGCAAGTTCCTCGTCAATGACACGGTGATGCCGCTGAAGCAGCCCCTGGAGTTCCAGCCTCCCACCATTACCGTCCCAGTGCCAGAACCAAAGTTCGCCAAGGTTGTCAAGACCGAAGAAAAGGGCAGCGATGTTGCACTTGGCGCCCACTTGGTCAGAGATGCGTTCCAGGGCGCATTCGAGCAAGCGGCGATCGTCACCAACGACTCCGACCTTGCGGAGCCGATACGAATCGTGGCGCGGGACGTTGGCCTGCCGGTCATCCTGCTCACCCCATCCAACAGGCCGGTCGCAAGCTTGCGCCAGTATGTGAGTGAGGTTCGACACCTTGACTCGGTGCTCCACAAGTGCCACTTCCCTGACCCAGTGCCGTCGTCGACGGGAGACATTCGAAAGCCGCCGAGCTGGTAGCAGCCGCCGGCTAAGCGAACCCAATCGGACAACCCACTTAGCTCACCTACGAGAAGCCCAACATTCGGATGGCGCGCCAGGGTGGTTTAGATGACAGGGCTAACGTCAGATTTGCGCGACATCTACCATGTCGCTCAAGCCTATGGAGAAGTGTGCGCAAAAGTGTGCGGATCCCGACAACCCCAAGAGGTACAGGCGTTCCCTAAACGAACCGGACTGCGACCCTTTCTGGGAAGGAAGCGGCACCAGGACATAGAAATCGGCCCTCAACGACCCAGTCATGACGCTCTCTTAATCAGCGGGTTGTAGGTTCGAGTCCTACAGGACCCACCAAAACCAAGTC
>CAZICV010000023.1:0-3813 GCA_964537925.1 uncultured Saprospiraceae bacterium
ATTTACCTGCGCGAGACGATGAACGGCCCGGTGATTTACACGGGTACGCAGGCGTCGCCAGCGCTGGTGGACGGTTTTGCGTACCTGAACCGTACGTTGGTTGGTGAGGTGCTGGATCCATCTACGGGTCAGCGCTGCTGGGCATTTGTGACGATAGAGGACAAGATGCCGCCGGTGATGACATGTGAGGATGTGACATTGGACTGCGACGAGGTGTTTGTATTTGCACCGGTGATCCTGGAGAACTGCCAGGTGGTGGATACGCTCATCATCAACGAGACGCGTCGCAACGGAGATTGCACGGTGGGCTCGCCTGAGCGTATTGCGGGTATCACAGCGGTGATCACGCGTACGTATGTGACGATCGACCATGTAGGTTTGAGAGATACATGTACGGTACAGATCTCTGTACGTCGCCCTGACCTGGAAGAAGTGTCTTTCCCTGCGTCGCTGGTGGAGCTGAGCTGCAGCGGCAGCTATGAGCTGGACGGCAACGGCAACCCTGCGCCGTCTGTGACGGGATACCCTGAATATGATGAAGTGCCGCTCAACCCGGCGAATGCAGCGCTGTATTGCAACCTGATGGTAGGCTATACGGATGTGAATCTTCCGGGTCTGTGTCCGGGAGAGCGAAAGATCATGCGCCGTTGGACGGTAGCGGAGTGGTACTGCGGAGAGGACTTCGAAGTGTTGGGCACTCAGATGATCATATTGTTGGATACGATAGCGCCTGTGATTGTGTGCCCTGCACCGAGCACGGTGAATACGAATATCACGAGCTGCGCACGGGATCTGCGTGTAGAGCGTCCTGCAGTGACGGACAACTGTTCGCCTGCCTCGTCGATCATAGTGGATCTGGCGTTTGGCAGCACATTCATCCCGAACTTCCGTGGCGGCCTGGTGAGCGGCTTTGAGCCTGGCGTGAATGTGATCACATTCTATGCATATGACGGTTGCGGCAACTCAAGCGTGTGCACGCAGGAAGTGACGGTGGTGGACAATGTAAACCCTGTAGCGATCTGCAAGACATATACGACTGCATCGCTGGGTATAGACGGAACGGCTCGTGTTCCATACCAGTCATTTGACGATGGCAGTTATGACAACTGCGGAATCGACTCTATCCGTGTAAGAAGGATGAGCCCGTCTGCCTCTTGCGATCCGCTTCCGGCCTTCCGTGAATATGTACCGGTATGCTGTACGGATGTAGCTGCGCCGGTGACGGTGATCATGCGGGTGTGGGACAGCAGCGGAAACACGAACGAGTGTATGGTACAGCTGGAAGTACAGGACAAGCTGGCGGCAGCGATTGTCTGCCCTCCGAACCTGACGGTGGAGTGTGGATTTGACCTGGACGATCTGTCTATCTTCGGTCGCGTGGTGAACCTGAACAACGGAGAGACGAGAGACTCGATCTTTGTAGACGGCGAGTATGTAGGCCTGGACGGATATGCATACGACAACTGCGATATCACGGTGACTTCAGAGGAGAGCATATCGCTGAACAACTGCGGCCGTGGAACGGTAACGCGTACCTTCCGTGCGGTAGGAGCCGGCAACAATACGGTAGCACAGTGCACCCAGGTGATCACGGTAGTGGGAGAATACACACCTCTGAGCCTTCGTATCGACTGGCCAGAGGACTGGGTGACGAATGTATGCGTGAATGATCCTGCAGTGGATCTGGCGCCGGATCGTATACCTGCACCATACAACCGCCCTGTGATCTCAGACGACGAGTGTTCGCTGATCGGGGTGACGTATAAAGACAATGTATTTGAGATACAGGACAGCGCGTGCTATAAGATACTGCGTACGTGGAAGGTGATCGACTGGTGTGTATTCGAAGAGGGAGGTCCTGGCAGCGACTACCTGGTAGAATATGTACAGGTGATCAAGGTGATGAACAATGTAGCGCCTGTGATCGTGTGCCCGGCACCGGTGACGGTGTGCTCGTACCAGGAGATCTGCTCAACGGGGGAGATACTGACAGTAAGAGCGAGTGCGACGGATGACTGTACGAGGGAGTCGGATCTGTACTGGACGTGGGAATATTTCCAGGACAACGGAACGACGATGACGTCAAGCGGTCATGCATCATCACTGACAAGAAACTTCCCGGTAGGTAGCCATAGAGTAAGATTTGTAGTAGAAGACAGATGCGGCAATACGGCTGCCTGTACGACGACAGTGACTGTAAGAGATTGTAAGAAACCGACACCGATCTGCCATCACCTGGCGACGGACATCATGCCGATCCCGAACCCGATGGTTCGCATAGATGCACGTACATTCAATGCGGGCTCGTATGACAACTGTACGTCTGCCTCGGGCTTGGTATATCGTTTGGAGGTAGAGCCGTTTACAGTACCAGCGCCGGTAGTACCACCGGTGAGTGCGGATACGTTCTACAACTTCACGTGCGATGACCTGGGACTGAACAGCGTACGCCTGTGGGTAGGCGATGCGGATGGCAACTGGGACTTCTGTGTGACGACGATCAATGTACAGAACAATATGGGAGCGGACTGTCCGGATGACCTGGGAGGTATCCTTGCGGGTATGCTGTTCACGGAAGGAACGGAGAGTGTAGAGAATGCCTCAGTGAAGCTGGAAGGCACGCTGTCGAACGAATATGTGACGGGCAACGAGGGTAAGTTCGAGTTTACGAACATCCAGCGGGGAGGAACGTACACGGTAACGCCAGCACGTCGGGACGATGCGAAGAACGGATTGTCGACGACGGACCTGCTGATGGTACAGCGTCATATCCTGGGTATCCAGGACCTGAACAGCCCATACAAGATCATAGCGGCGGACGTAAACCGCAGCGGAGGAGTAACGGGAGCGGACCTTGTGGAGATGCGCAAAGTGATCCTGGGTACGAAGCAGGAGTTCACGGACAGCGAATCGTGGAGATTTGTGGATGAGAACTACGAGTTTCTGGATGCGAAGGATCCGCTGAACGAGCAGTTCAGAGAGAAAGTGAAAGTAGTAGGCTTCAACGGGAACACACCTGCGATCCGTTTTGTATCGGTGAAGCTGGGTGATGTGAACGGGAGTGTGAAGGCGAACAGTGCGAGTGCACAGGAAGTATCTGGCCGCAGTGGCAGAGATCTGGTACTGGGCGTGGATGATGTGGAGCTGGAAGCTGGAGCGGAATACCGAGTATCTGTGAAGGCGACGGAGTTTGTGAACATCTACGGTTACCAGTTCACGCTGGGCTTTGATACGAAGGTGCTGAAGCTGAAAGACATCGAAGCGGGCGCGCTTGATCTGACGGAATCTAACTTTGGATTTGTGAGACTGGAGGATGGCTTTGTGTCTACGAGCTGGAATGCGGTTGAAGGAGCGACGGTATCAGGCGGTGAGGCACTGTTTGTGCTGACGTTTGAATCGAAGGGAGTTGGCCGGTTGAGCGAGTTGCTGAATGTGAATTCAGTGGTGACTGAAGCGGAAGCATATGAAGGAGTGGATACGGATCGTCTTGGAGTGAGCCTGCAGTTTGGAGCTGGAAGCGGCACGGTTGCGAGCGGAGTATCGAGCTTCGAGCTGTACCAGAACCGTCCGAACCCGTTTGGAACGTCGACGGTGATCAGCTTCAACCTGCCTGAGGCGGGAGTAGCTGAGGTGCGGATCTACGACGTAGCGGGTAAGGTGCTGAAGGTAGTAGAGGGTACATACGGCAAAGGCTACAACGAAGTACGCATAGAAGCGGGTGAGTTGTCAGGAGCAGCGGGTGTGTTGTACTACGAACTGAAGACGACGAATGCAACAGCTACCAAGAAGATGATTCTTCTGAATTAATAAAGA
>CAZICV010000024.1:0-3362 GCA_964537925.1 uncultured Saprospiraceae bacterium
TTCTCCGGCTGCAGCACAATGATCTCTATCGGACAACCCGCACATAGCACTTTGTCACCCTCCAGCCACGTCATATCCTCTATCAGTGAACCCAACGGGTAGATCGTCGGATCCGTCCAGATCGTGTCACCGTAACTGATCGTTCGGTCCGCTCCCGCATCCACTGTCAGCAACTCAGGGTTCTTCAGTGTAGTGTCCATCCTCCACTCGCAACCCTTCGCATCCACCAGCAAAATATTGTAATGGCCCGACGGCAGATTGCTCACACGCATATTCGGCGCATATATATCATTCAGGAACATCTGGAAAGGCGCTGTGCCTCCCTGTACCCCATCTATACTGATCACTCCATTGAACTCATTGAAACATAAAGGGTTCGCCGCCCTGACCTCCGCAGCACGAATCGTATTCTGGTTCGGCGTCACACGCACCGTATCGCGCTCCACGCAGCCCGTCACCAGGTCCTCCACCTCCAGCACATAGATCCCTTCCTGGTTCGTGCTGATGTACTGCTGTGAAGGATCTCCTATCACATGACCGTTGGCTATCTCACGCCACTCGTAGCGATGATTGCCTGTGCTCGTCCCGCTCCCGCCAAGACGAATATAGTCCGTACGCACACAGCTCAGCGACTGGTCATCGCCCGCATCTGCTGTCGGAGGCGGAATCTCGCCCACCACTATACTACCCGATCCCTTGCAGCCCGATACATCCGTCACACGCACCGTATAAATCCCCGGCGCACTGATCGTCCGCTCCCGGCCCGTCGCACCGTCATCCCATACATAACTCGCATAACCCGACTCCGCATATATCGTCGCCGTTCCCGTCGTACACATCAGCCGGTCTCCTCCTACCTGCACACTCAGCTCCTCCTCTACCCGCGTCTCCTTCGAGCCCGTTCCCGTACAACCCCTCGCATCCGTCACCGTCACACGGAAGAGCCCGGCCGTATTCACTTCGATCGTACGGTCCGTACTGCCCGTACTCCACTCATAGCTCTGGTAACCCGCTCCGGCATCCAGCGTGACCGACACTCCGTCACAGAAACTCGACGGACCTCCTATCTCAGGACGTGGGTTTTCATATGCTTCCACAACTACGCTCGCCGTACCGCTGCAACCACCTACTCCCGTCACCGTCACGGTAAAGGTACCTCCTGCCGATACTTCCACTGTACGGCCGGTCGCCCCCGTGCTCCAGCTATAACCCGTAAACCCGGGACCGGCATCCAGCATAGTCCGGCCTCCTTCACAGAAAAACTTGTCCCCTGTGATCGTCGTAGACAACTGGTCCGCTTCTTCTACCGTCACTTGCGACGTACCCTGGCAACCGTTCACATCCGTCACCGTCACTATATATACACCCGGTGCATTGATCACTACCTCACGCCCATTGGACGGTGTACCGCCGCTCCATGCGTAACTCTGGTACGCTCCCGCATCCAGCGTCGTATAAAATCCACGGCAGAATGTCGTAGATCCTCCTATCTCAGGACTTGGATTGTTGTGTACCACCACCGCCATAGAAGTCGATCCTGTACAACCGTTCACATCCGTCACCTCCAGCCGGTACGTACCCGAGCTGTTGACCTGTAGCGTCTGTCCGCCCGGTGAGCCATTCCATATATAAGACTGGTAGCCGGACACTGACGACAGCGTCGTACTCTCTCCTTCGCACAGCGACGCATCTCCCGATATCTGCGGCTGCGGGTTCGATAGCTGGCTCACCTCCACCGACGAGCTACCCTTGCACCCAAAGGCATCCGTCACCTCTACCGTATAGATCCCCGCCAGGCTCACTTCCAGCGTACTTCCGCCAGACGAACCATTCCACTCGTAGGAACTGAAACCACCCGGGCCCGCACTCAGCGTCGTATTGCTTCCAGAACAGAAGCTCGCGTCCCCCGATATCGTCACTGTAGGAGCATTGCGCTCCGTGATCACTATACTCGTCACTCCCGTACAACCGTTCGCATCCGTCACCGTCAGGCTATACGTGCCGGCTGTCCGCACCGTGAGCACAGGACCTGTCACATTACCACTCCACCTGTACTGCAATCCCGACGGCCTGGCTTCCAGGCGCACTTCCTCGCCCTCACACAGGGCCGTAGCCGTAGATTCGATCGCTGCTACCGGGTTTGGTACTTCCGTTACCGTCACCTGCGACGAACCTGTACAGCCGCTCGCATCCGATACCGTCACCGTGTATAGGCCGCTTGTGTTCACCGTCAGGGTGCGGTTGGTGCCCGAGCCTCCCCATTGGTATGAAGAAAATCCGCCGCCCGCGTCCAACACCGAATTGCCTCCCTGGCAGAAGTTCAGGTCCCCGCTGATCTGCGGCTCCAGCTCATCGCTGATAGTCACCGTGATCGACGTCGTACCCGTACAGCCGTTCACATCCGTCACCGTCACCGTGTACGTACCCGGCTGGTTGATCGTCACTTCTTTCGTCGTCGGGTTGCCCGTCTGCGACCAACGATAGCTCTCGTAATCCTGGCCCACTCCTATCACCGTGAACCTTCCCGTACAGAAGGTCCGTGATCCGTTGATCTGCGGCGACGGAGGCGTATGTTCATCTACCGTCACAGTCGCGGTGCCACTACAGCCCCCGGCAGCTGTCACCGTCACACTATATGTCCCGGGCTCATCCACCCGGATACTGTTCGTCGTATACATATCGCCATTGCTGCTCTCCCAGCTATAGCTCAGGTAAGTACCGGGCACGCTCAGAGTCGTATTGCCTCCCCGGCAAAAGGACGGGTCCCCGTCCACATTCAACGCTACCCCGTCCGTCACCGTCACCGAAAAACACCCGATCGTATACAACGAGTCGCACTTCGGCTTGTTCTGTCTCACACAGATCGTATAGTTGCCTACCTCCGTCAGCCTTACCTTCACACGGCGGTTCTTCTTGTTACCTATGATCTCATAACCAGGCCCGTCAAGCCAGTTGATCTCCGCTTTCCCGTCGTAGTTGCTGATATTGATATCCAGCTCTGTACCCACGCATCCGATCGACTCTCCCGTAAATACAGGCGCAGGCGGGCGGACAAAGTTCTCCGTGATCACTACGTCGAAGTGCTTCACACAAACCGCATTACCCAACGTGACCGATACCTCCAGCTTGTAGTAACCAGCCGAGTTGATATAGATATACGGACCTACCAGGTATTCTTCATCGTCCTTCAGCCAGCGATGCTCCACTCCCGCAAATACACTGCGTCCGTCTGACAACCGTGGCAGTACATTTGACGCATCTATCGATATAGCGTCTCCCGGACACTCCAGCACCTTCGTCGGTATATTTACATTGAACGTAAAGTCAAGGCTCAGTATCTTCAGCTTGTAGCTGGAATCACA
>CAZICV010000025.1:0-3220 GCA_964537925.1 uncultured Saprospiraceae bacterium
AGTAATCGACGGATCGATCATAGTGAATACAGGGGGCTGTCCGAATGGACAGCCCTTTTTTTATTTGTTAAAATGGCTCGGAATGAATTGTTTTATATATTTGTGATCTAATCCGTCTATCGGATACCTGACTCAGACTTTTCTCTTCTAAGAAACTACATGTGTATCAAGCAATTATGCTAATGAGCGCTTTTTAATGCGCTCAGCTGGCATTTTTGGTACGCTTTTTGTTCTGAGAATATCCTAATTAACTTTAATTGTATAACCCCAAAACAAATCTCATGAAGATGACGAAAAATGTAAGTCGTACTTCTGCGGGTAATCCGGGTCTTCTTCGTTCGGCTGCCATGAAGCTGGGCGCTATGATGCTCTTGGTTTTCCTGTTTGTAGGTACGATGAGTGCTCAGGCACCGAGTGATTGGGTAGGCAACAAAGCGCTGGTAGATCGCCAGCTCGCTGCGACTCGCCTGAAGACCCAAGTCAACCAGATTGTTGAGGACCAAAAGAACAGCGGCTTTCGTACGCACAGCGGTCACAACATGGTATCGGTGTATTACTCTCGCGTTGTGGAGGAGATCGTTTCGAACAACCGTACTACTAAAGATGCTGTGAACGCAGTGTCTAATGCACTGGTTGCCGAAGGAATCGACTTCGCTGAAGTTTCCCGTTTGGTAAAGCAAGTACTTCCGGTGCTTCAATAATGTGTGCTCTTTAAACTACTTTAAAACAAAACAATAACTCATGAAAATTTCGAGTTTTACTTTACCAGGCTTGGCCGCTGTCTGTCTGTTCCTGAGTTTGTTTACAGTGAGAACTGTATCCGCTCAGGTGCCGGTGGATTTTACGGTTAATCCAGGTTCTTGGCCGGGAGAAGTAGGATGGCAGATCATAAGTGACGCTACTAATACAGTAGTTCACTGTGAGGCGGCTGGTGGAGGAAACCCTCCTGCCGGCTTTACTGTCATGCTTCAACCAGGCAACTATACAGTCCGCGCCTATGACTCATGGGGCGATGGCTGGAACGGAGCGAACCTGAGGCCTTTTATTAACGGTAACCCATTGGCTGCCGCTTTCACGCTGGCTTCCGGCGGAGGTGTAACCAATAACTGCACCACTACACCGTTTTCTCCCGAAGGTCCGGTGATCGGTACTTTCGCGGTTCCACCGCCCCTGTGCGTTCTGGACTGCCCGGGTAACATTTCCGTAAGCACGAATGGCGGCCTTTGCGGCGCTAACGTGGCAATCGAGCTCGGTGTAGACGACGAGACATGTCTGACTGTTACCAATAACTATAATGGTACAAGCGATCCGTCTGACTTCTATCCTGCCGGTACAACGGAAGTTGTAGTGACAGGTATAGATGAGAACGGTATACCTACTATCTGTACATTTACAGTTACGGTTACTGACCAGACTCCTCCGACTATCACGTGCCCGAACAATATCGTGGTGAACCTGCTGCCAGGTCAGTGCGAGTCTATCATCAGCTTTGACATCATCGCTACGGACAACTGTACATCAGAGGAGTTCGAGTTTTCACAGACGAACTTCACGACGTCTATCCCTGACGCCCTGGCTTGCTTTGGATCAGCATCCAACGCGAACCTGCGTCTGTATGACCTGCCGGGTCTGGGTGTGAGCGGTGCTGCTGTGATCGAGCGTATCGGTTTCGGTGTATTCAGCCTCCCGGGCCTCCTGGGTAACACGCTGAACCCTGTACGTCTGCGTACATATGCGTATACGGGCCCGATGCCTGGTCCTGCAAGCATACCTCCTGCACAGCTGTCGCTGATCGCAGAGGAGTTTGTAGCGATCCCTGCGAGTGGTGCGATCTACCGCAACGTAGCGCTGGCTACGCCGATGGTGATCCCAGCGGGTACACGCCTGATGGTGGAAGTATTTGCGAACAACAACGGTTTCATGATCGGTAATACGTACGATCCTGAGACAGTACCGGGCTACTTCTACAATGACAACACAGGTGGTGCATGTAACTATACAGGCGCGCCTAACATAGTGACTTTTATTGCAGCGGGCTTCGGCTTCCTGTTCCCGATCATCGATATCTACGGTCTGGTAGACCTGGATCCAGTGATCACGAAACTGGACAACACAGGCCTGAACAGTGGCGACTTCTTCCCGAGAGGTACAGTACAGCTGTGCTACCAGGCTACGGACGCCGTAGGTCTGACATCATCCTGCTGCTTCAATGTAACAGTGAACGAGTACCCGAATCCTGTAGCATCACTGGCCTGCAACGACCATGTGAATATCTCTATCGCACCTTATCCTGATTGTTCAGCAATCGTAGGAGCGGACGATATCCTGGAAGGCGGACCATACTCCTGCTACGATGACTACCGTGTAGAGCTGAGAAGAAACGGTGTACTGCTGAGCCCCCCTAACCGGGTAGACGCCAGCCATGTAGGCCAGACATTCGAAGCTACAGTGATCGCGCCAAACGGCAACCGTTGCTGGGGAACTGTTCTGGTAGAGGACAAGATCGCGCCGATCCTGATCTGCGAAGATGCAGTACTTGACTGCAACCAGAGCACTGATCCGGTAGCTGGTCCGATCGTATACGAAGATGTATATGTATACAGAAGCGGTACGCCGAACCTTGCGATCGTGAGCGGAGCGCCTGCACAGGTAGTAACTGTACCGGTAGGAGCGCCTGCGGGCAAACTGATCACGGACGTAAACCTGGCGGTGAACGTAACACACACATGGGTAGCAGATATCCAGGTGATCGTACGTAACCCTGCGGGCGCACAGGCGACAGCTTTTGCTGGTCAGTGCCCTGCACAGAACGGTATCAACTATATCGTAGACGACCAGGGAGCAGCATTCAACTGCGCTCAGCGTAACGACGGTATCCGCATGAGATCTACGGCAGGACCTACAGCTATGGCAGCTCTGAACGGAACTGCAGCTGCGGGTAACTGGCAGGTGAGCATAGTGGACAATGTAGGTGGCGATGACGGTACATGGCATTCCTATACACTGGAGGTAGGGTACGAAGGCACGACGAGCCCGTACCGCCCAGGCGTGGAAGACTGTCTGCCGACACAGTGCACATACACGGACAATGTAAACCGTACGGAATGTGCGGGAGACTACTGGTCAGTGATCGAGCGTACATGGAGATGTACGGACTCATACGGTAACGTAGGTACCTGTGTACAGACGCTGTATATAAACAGGGTAGAGCTGGAGGATG
>CAZICV010000026.1:0-2656 GCA_964537925.1 uncultured Saprospiraceae bacterium
CTCCAGAAGTCGGGTTTTGTCCTCGTGCAGGTGCAGCGAGAACTTGGCCAGCCTGTTTCGCAAAGCGCTCAGGAGTCTTTCCGCATCGTCTTGATGCTGACAACCGATCACGAAGTCGTCAGCATATCGCACCACGATCACTTCTCCGCGGGCGTGGCGCTGGCGCCAGTGTTGCACCCACAGATCGAGAGCGTAATGCAGATACACATTCCCCAGAAGCGGCGAAATGACCGCCCCTTGGGGAGTGCCGTCTTCGCTAGACTGCCATTGGTCGGACTCCATGACACCCGCTTTGAGCCATTTGCCGATCAAGCGCACAAGGCGCTGATCACCGATCCGGTGCTGGAGGAACTTCCGCATCCACTCGTGGTCGATGGTGTCGAAGAACCCACGAATATCCGCGTCCAGCACCCAGTTCACCTTCCGGGAACACAGCCCCACCGCCAGCGCGTCCAGCGCCCGATGGGGACTCCGTCCAGGCCGGAAGCCGTAGGAGAAGCCCAAGAACTCGACCTCGTATACGGCATTGAGGACTTCAACGACCGCCCCTTGAAGAACTTTGTCCTCCAGGGAAGCTACGCCCAGGGGGCGCTGCCGGCCGTCCGCTTTGGGGATGTAAACCCGCCGCGAGGGCTTGGCCCTGTAGGCTCCCCGGTGCACCCGCGCCAAAAGACCCTGAAGATTTGCCTCCAAGTTTTCGACGTAGGCTTTCCAGTGAACCCCATCCACCCCGGCAGCCGCATGCCGTTTCAGCCTGTAAAAGGCCGACCGCAGGCGATCAAGGGTCAGATGATGCAGCAGGGCGGTGAACCGCACTTTCTTATCCTGTTGTGCTCTCTGGCGCACCCGCCGCAGGTCGCAAGGCACATCGTGGTTCCGGCTCTGCGTCCGGGATGTGGCGCCCGGTGGCGGGTTCCTCTTGGCGTCGGTCCTTGGCTCCACCACCTCCTCGGTTGGCCAAGCGAGCAAGCTTGGCATCTTGTTCGGCGGTTTCATCGCTACGACGACCGACTCCGACTCCCCGGCATCGTCCATCGACGTCTTCGGCCTTGCGGCCTTCACGTCGCGCGGCGCGTCGCCATCTCGACTCGCAGGATTCCGGGGTCTCCCAGTTCCGATACATGAAGCGTCTCCACAGGCAGAGGGTCTCCGACCACGCCGGCTACCCTCGGGGCTCGCCATGGCGCCCTCCGGGTTGTTGCCTTCCGCTTCGCTTAACAGCGTCGGCAGCCGGGTCTTGTCTATTTCGTGGCTCAATACCTCGCCTGTGGTTTCCCCTGTCAACGCTTCGAAACGGCCCTTGCGGACCGACCCGCATGACTCGGGGTCAGCATGACTGGCTGTGTCTTTGCTGTGCGTCTCTTTCATTCGCTACTTCATGTTCGTTTATACTGGCTCATCTAAGCGTCCGACGGAGGACCGTCGGACACCGCTGGCGAGCCTGAGGCAGGACGTGAAGAATGAGGGATGAACCGACGACGATACACCGAGGAGGAGAAGGCTCAGTTGTTGGCCGGCTGGGTGGAAAGCGCAGAAAGCCGGGCGGCGTATGCGCGGCGGCATGGAGTGTCCACTCTCAGCCTGGCGCGCTGGGAGAAGGAACGACGGGGTGAAGCTGTCGGTCCGAAGGCGATGAGTTTTGTGGAAGTGGAGGTGCCGCCGCCAGCGAGCGGTGAGTGCCGGGCGGTCCTGGTGGCGGAAGTGGAAGTGCCGGGCGGAGGACGGGTGCGGTTCTATCGCCGGGAGGAAGCATGCTGATCTTCACCAAAAGCCTGCGGGTGTGCCTGGCGGTGGAGCCGTGCGATTTGCGGGCGATGGAGGCGGCATATTGTTTCCATGTGGATCTCGAATATCCCAGCCGCTCAAGTCGTTGCAGGAAAGCGGTGCGATGAGTTTCGATCCAGAAGGGTGTGCCGTCGTGAGGTATGTCGATTGATGTTTTCATAAGCGCGGAAGCATTTCCCGCCCCATCAACACTCAGTTCCCCTCCCAAGCAGCCCACAGATTATGCCGCACGGCAACGAAGGTTTCGCGGGAGGGCATTTCGACGGTATCGAGTGCCGGGATGTAGTGGGGGAAGGCTTTCCGGCCCTCATGGATGGCGGGGGATTGGGCATGGCGGCCACAATGTCACGGGCGGCCCCGGACTTCTCTGATTCGGTGAAGTCGGGGGTGGGGGCAGCCTGCGGAAACTCGATCCCTTCGATCTGGCAGGCGTTAAACACGGTGTATGCTTTCAGGAAGCGGCGGGTTTCCGTGTCGCTGCCGTCAGTAGCCGCGGCCTCGGTTTCCTTGGTATAGGTGCCATATTTCACGACGAGAAAGCCTTTCTCGCCCTTGCGGACGTGTCCACCCTTCTCTCTGGCCTGAATATAGGTCATGAAATAGGGTGATTGGACAGAGCTTATGAATCTAGTTTTTATAGATTTATCCGATATTTATTTAAGAACGGTGTATAAAAAGATGGATGAAGGAGCATTCATCGCTGCCATGTCCCGATCTGCGTGATATTTTCAAGGGTATCCCTGATTGGAGAGTGACCCGCACGAAGTATCACCAGCTGGAGGACATCCTGGTCATCGCCACCTGCGCCATGCTCTGTGGCTGGAAACATTTCTTGAATTGCCGCACGGCATTCCCAGCCATGACACGTTTC
>CAZICV010000027.1:0-2630 GCA_964537925.1 uncultured Saprospiraceae bacterium
CATTCTCCCCAATCGAGCGAGAGAAGAGCCTCCACCGAAGCCAGGGCGGTTCAGCTTCCAAAACTCATCACTCACGGACCGTTACTTTGCCGCCAGTCGACGGAGCTGACCAGCGACTGCTGCACGACGCCGAAGCAGTCGCATGTGACCGGGACCAACTCATCCGGAACTACCCTGCCCAACCCCGCGCACGTAAACAGGACAATGGTCATCGACATTCATGGTTCTTTGACCCGTACCCGAAGCCCCCGGGCGGGACCTTACCAGAGCGGCGTAGCGGATGTGCTTGGACTTCGATGACGCGACCAAGAAGATCATCGTGCGGTCAGTGGGGCGGCATTCGTAACTTCTCGCTCAGCGCCCCCACCCAGCTCGCCAACACCGATGAGCATCAGACGGCTTCCCCCGATGCCGCCTCCATCGCGCCGACCTCTGCCAGACGCGGCAGATTCAGCCACCTGGTCGAAAGCGCCAAGAGGGTCAAGGCGGTCCACCAGAAGGTCCCGAGCCAACGAAACGAACTGGGGATCTGCACCCCGTAAAATCGCCGCAGCCAGCACTCGATCAAGTACCCACGTCCTCACCGAATCTGGCAATCGATCGAGAGGAGCACCGATCCGCAGATCTGCCAAAGCAGAAGCGAATGCAGAACTCCCGACCGCGCTGAGGACCTCCAATACGGGCTTTGTTACATACCAGTCTCGATGTAACGGGAGCATCACCCGTCCGCGGTAGGCCTTGTCTTCTCTCATCAAGCAGAGCCTCGATGCAGCCGCAAACTGGAGATCAGCCCCACCATTCATTCCCACGAAGAACACGAATGATCCGATGGACGTCATAGGTGAACTCGAAAGCAGGTCTCTAGGCGGGTCAAAGTTACCTGCACCATGTACTTCGGGGCGGTGGGCTAGGAGATCCCATTGATTGCCATTGGCTTTCAGAGTGCTTGGGTTCTGCTTAGGCCAAGCCTTCTCGAACTTCGCCTGGATATACACCAGGCGCGCTTCTCCGCTTACTGTCGAGAATGCGATGACAGCCAGGTCTGACAACTCACACCGGGCTGGACCGCCACCTCGGTTCACCTCACGTTCGAAGTGAACCTGGTGCCCGGCACCGTGATATTCGTGAACGCCTACACGGACAGCGGTGTTCGCGGCAACCTCCAGAGATTGATGCATCGCCCGGAATAGTGCGATCTCACCGTGCTTACCGCGCCTCAGCAGCACCACCTTCGCGTCGAACTCAGACTCGAAGCGTTGACCGAACTCTCGCGCCACACCTGATGGATCGGGAAGGGAGGGAGCAACCCATCGCGCCCTACCGCCATTGTTCTTAACGAGTGTGGCGAGCGTGTTCGCACTTCGCTTCATCCAATACTCCCTCTTGTCAACTTGCTCAAGTGTTGTGGACCATAGAGGCAGCCACCATCATGCTCCTAGAAGACCTCACCCCAAACCCTCCCCTGCGGCCTCCTTCCCAACGACGCCCGAGTCACGGTCGTGGCAGTCGATTGGTACGGGTCGAACACTGTCGACCTCACCTACCGCCGCCCCGACAGCTAACTCCTCATGCACGAAGATGAGACGCACTTGCTGATTGAGAACTACGCCCTCCCATAGTCGTTCGCAGGCAGCAATACCGCCTTCCGCTTAGCTGCTAAACCCAACGCATCAGCCTCGCTCACCTCTTCGACCCAGTGCTCGCGGTCCATTCCTCGCTGGTGGATATCCGCTCCCCCATCAAATCACGGCCGTCCTCGAAGCAATGCTCCTACGCCAGCCGTTGCGCTTCCTGCTAGCGTCGTGCGTCTGATTCTGGTTGACGGGTGTGGGGCAGGATCTCGTCTGCGGTCTTCGTCCAGATGAAGGGGTGGCAGCGCTCGTTCCAGGCTTGGATGAAGCGAGTGATGGCCGTGACCAGTTCTTTGACTGAGGTGAAGGAGGCGCAGTGGATAGCTTGCCTGGTGACGATGTTGAAGGACGCTTCCACCAGGCTCAGTCTGAATGCCGACTTGGGCGTGAAGTGCAGGCTGACGCGCTCATTCCGTTCCAGTCACGCCTTGATGTCCGTATGCTTGTGGGTGCGGCAGTTGTCGACCACGAGGCACAAGCGCTCGTTCGGGTTGTCGCGAGCCACCCTCTTCATGAAGCCAAGGAACTCAGCCTTCCCATGCTTCCGATAGCTGCCGTCGGTCACCTTGCCAGTTGCGATCTCCAAGGCAGCGAACAGGGTGGCCGTCCTATTGCGCTGATAGTCATGCGTCGCCTTCTCCGGCAGGCCAGGCCGCGGCGGCAAGATGGGTGCAGGGCAACTCAAGGCCTGAAGCCGGTTCTTCTCATCAGGCACTGCAGCGGGCTCGGTAGGGGGAAGATGCGATTGCAGCTTCTCCGCTCTCCTGCCCGATGCACCTGCCCTAGAGCACGTTGTGCACCTGACCTCGCTGCGCGTCGTTGCGGCGGATGCGGAACTGCGCGACCTTTCTACCGGTTGCCGACGTATCCGCCCTGCACACTCCCGACGCGCACTGCCTCGTCGAACAAGCTGGAATCGACGAGGCCCAGACACACGGTCGCGGCAGTCGCACCCCGGAATGTCGGTGGTCTACGCCATAATGAAAGGCATGACTGCAG
>CAZICV010000028.1:0-2496 GCA_964537925.1 uncultured Saprospiraceae bacterium
GTAAGCGTGAGCTGGAGACCGCAGATCAGGCGGCTGCGGCGATCGGTTGCTGATCGGGCCGCCAGTTCCACGGCATGAGTTCATCCCAGCGGGCAGCAGGCCAGTTGCCAGCGATCTTGGTGATGACGTCGGCGATATAGGCCTGGGGTTCAAGGCCATTGAGTTTGGCGCTCTCGATGACGGAATAGACGGCAGCGGCGCGATCACCGCCTGCCTTTGATCCGGCAAACAGCCAGTTTTTACGGCCCAAAGCCACACACCGCATGGCGCGCTCCGCAATGTTGTTATCGATCTCCAGGCGGCCATCATCAAGGAAGCGCGTAAGCGCGACCCAGCGCTTGCGGCCATAGGCGATCGCCTTGGCCATCTCGGACTTGGGCGAGAGACGGCGCAGGGCTTCGTCGAGTGCCTGGCGCAACTCGTCGATCAATGGCTGAGTGCGGTCCTGCCGACTTCGTCGCCGGATCTCGGGCTGATGGCCTCGAACCTCTGCCTCAATCTCATAGAGCTGACCTATACGCTCCAACAGATCGGTGGTGAGCGGCGTCGGCTTGGTGGCGTGGATGTCGAATATCTTCCGCCGGAAGTGCGCCCAGCAAGCAACCTGGGTGACACGGTT
The DNA here is from genome assembly GCA_964537925.1 of uncultured Saprospiraceae bacterium. GTDB lineage: Bacteria > Bacteroidota > Bacteroidia > Chitinophagales > Saprospiraceae > SLDF01. The sequence goes on from CAZICV010000028.1 coordinate 620, forward strand.
AGTGTCGTAGAGCTTGTCATAACCGGCATAGCCGTCGGCCTGGAGATAGCCGGTGAAGTTGGCCAGCTGCCGTTGGGGATGCGCGCCTGTGCGATCGGTGGTGAACTCATACCAGACCAGCGAGGGGGTCGTGGCGCCGGAGCCGCGATCATCGACGGCGTAAGCCCAGAGCCTGCCAGTCGCCGTCTTGCCCCGGCCCGGATCGAGCATGGGAACCGGCGTATCGTCGGTATGGATCTTCGAGGCGGTCAGGCCGACCTCGCGAATGCGACTGACGATCGGGTCGAGCAGCACGGATGCCTGCCCGACCCAGCCTGCCAGCGTTGAGCGGTCGATCTCGATGCCCTGCGCCGCCATGATCTCGGCTTGGCGGTAAAGTGGCAAATGATGGTCGAACTTGGAGACGACAACGTGGGCCAGCGTGCCAAAGGTCGCTTTGCCTCGGGCAATGGCTTTTACCGGCGCGGGCGCCTGGACGATCTTCTCGCAGGACCGGCAGCTATACTTGGGCCGGATCGTCCGAACGACACGCCATTGCACCGGCACGGCATCGAGCATCTCGTCGCTATCCTGCCCCAGCGGCCGCAACGCCCCGCCGCAGCCGGGACAGGTGCCTTGCACAGGCTCGATCCGCTGTTCCTCGCGCGGCAGATGGGCAGGCAGCGACCGAACAGGCGACGGCCGATCAACCTCTGCCGGATCGGCCCGACGGGCGGCGGCGACGATGGCCTCGCCTTCGAGCTCTTCGAGGGCCAGCTCAAGCTGTGCGATCTGGGTATCGAGCTTCTCGGACGACTTGCCGAACTGCATCCGCTTGAGGCGCGCGATCTGCACACGCAGCGTGTCGATCAGGATGTCGCGAGCCGAAATATCGGCGTGGGCCGCCGCCAAAGCAGCTTCGAGCTCGGCGATCCGAGCGTCTTTGTCAGCGGTGGAAAGGCCTGCGTCCGACACCGCGATCCTATAGCGGAACAGCGGTTATAATGCCAGAAAAAGCGCCGAAAAATGGGCATTTATCCCGCTAATGAAGGGGTGAAAGTGCGCTCGGGCCGCCGCCAATCTATGCCTTCCAACAGCATGGAAAGCTGGGCTGCGGTCATCACCACCGATCCAGTCTTGGTCGATGGCCACACGAACCGGCCACGATCCATCCGCTTGGAGAAAAGGCACATGCCCTGACCGTCATACCAGAGCAGCTTCACCAGATCGCCTCGCTTCCCGCGAAAGGCGAACAGCGCGCCGGAATGCGGGCTTTGCTCCAGAACCTGCTGCGTCATCACGGCAAGGCCGTCGAAACCCTTGCGCATGTCCGTCGCCCCGCAGGCCAGGAATATCCGCGTCGATGGCGGCAGCGGGATCATCGCGTCAGGATACCGATCACCCGCGACAGGGCGTCGGCATCGACCCTAGCGTCCACACTCACCCTGATGCCCGACGGCAGCTCGATGCCGATCACACCGTCGCTGCGCGCGGCGACCGTTGGGGCGGGCAAGGCCAGCTGCTCACTGATCTGCACCTCCGCAAATGCCGGCTCCGCCAGCTTGCGAACCCCGGCAAGCTCGCCGGACATCGCCTGTCGTCGCCAGGTGTAGATCGAGCCGCTGCCGACGTCATGGCGTTCACACGCCGCGCGCACGCAGCCCTCCGGCCCGAATGCATCCCGCAGCACGGCCAGCTTCTGCTCCACCGTCCAGCGCCGCCGGCCCGACAGCCGGCTAACGACCTCTATCCGACTACTCATACGACCGCTCGTATGAGTAGTCGCTGCACCGCTAGCTGAAACCTCGATCTCGTCCGACACCGGCCACCCCGCTCAAAGAGCGGCAATCATCCCCGCGAATGGGCGCCGTGCAAGGCGGTCGTCAGACCTCGCTTAC
>CAZICV010000029.1:0-2473 GCA_964537925.1 uncultured Saprospiraceae bacterium
TCGAGATCCTCGCCAGCAGCTCGGCTGGCAACGCCTACGTGGTGTCCAGCAGCGACGGCCTATTGCTGCTGGACGCCGGCATACCCTTCGAGGTCCTACGCCGCAAGCTGGCCTTCCGCGTTGCCAGCCTCGACGCTTGCCTGCTTACCCACGAGCACGGAGACCATGCCAAGTCCGTGCTGCAACTGATGAAGGCAGGCGTCAACGTCTACGCCAGCGCAGGCACCTGGGCGGCGCTGGGCATCAAGCCCGGCTTCCGTGCACGGGTGGTGCGTGACCAGGTGGTCGAGAGCATCGCCGGCTGGACAGTCCTGCCGCTCCAGGCCGTCCATGACGCAGTGGAGCCGCTGAGCTTCCTGGTGGCTGGACCGACGGGCAAGCTGCTCTACCTCACGGACTCGGCCTACTCGCCGTTCCGGTTCACGGGCCTGACCCACATCCTCCTCGAGGCGAACTTCAGCGAGCAGCTGTTACAGGCGAACGTCGAGAGCGGTGGCCTGAACCCTGCTCAGGCAGCGCGCACTCGGCGGAACCACATGAGCATCGAGCGCGCCGTCGACCTGCTGAAGGCCAACGACATGAGCCAGGTGGTGGAGATCCATCTCCTTCACCTGAGCAACGGCAACTCCGACGCCATCGCGTTCCGCGATTCCGTTCGGGCCGCCACTGGCCGGCCGGTGTTCATCGCTCCGGAGACGACGCCATGAGCATGGGGCCGTACCGGTACATCTACCAGTGCGACCCCGTCGACCACTTCGACGGCGCCCAGAGGCTGGTTGGGCTTGGCGACCCAACCGCCGAAGCGGACCTCGAACATGCCCTGCACGTTCTGAGAGACACGCCGGGCTCGTGGTGGGAGGGCGACATCATCGCCGGCCCCTACTGCGTGACGGTCCCAGATCCGGCCACGTTCTGCTGGTCGATTGCTGCCTGGGTCGTGAAGCAGTCCAACAACGGGACGACGTTCGTCGTGAGCCGCGTCGAGATGCCTTGGCTGGATGACCATGCCGTGCGATTGGAGTTGGCGTCGTGACTGCCTCCCCGATCTGCCCGAAGTGCGGCAGCGAGGCCAAGGCCGTTACGACCAGATATGGCACCCGCCATGCCTGCTGCGACCTGCACTCCTGGGACGGCAAGCCGCTGGTCGACCAGGCAACGCATGACGCCCGGAAGGCCGCGCATGACGCCTTCGACCGGCTGTGGAAGAAAGGGCCGCGCAGACTCATGGACCGCGGTGAGGCCTATGCCGAACTGCGGGTCGAACTCGACCTATCACCTGACGAATGCCACATGTCGCTGATGCCTGCAGAGACCGCACTGCTGGTACCGCCAGCCGTCGAGCGAATCAGAGCCCGGAGAGGGGACCACCATGACCACGATCAACCCTGAACGCCTTGAGCAAGCCCTCCAGCGCGCCATTCACCACGGTGGCCACAAGGGCTGGGAGCACGGCGCCTGCGTTATGGAGGCCGTTGCGTACGTAGCAGGCGAGGCTTGGTCAGACAGCCCGAGCTGTGCCTGCCCGGTCATCGCGGCGTTCATGCGCAACTGGAACGACAGCCTCCGTTCGGACGAGGAACGCGACAGGCTGCTCAAGCCCTTCATCGCCAAGCTCGTTGGTAGCCGCAGTACGCCCGAGGTCGAGAGCCGACGTGCCTACATGTCGCTGGATTGGTTGATCAGGGTCCAGACGCCCGCGTGGCTCGACCTCGCAGGCCTGGCCGAGCCCGCGCAGGAGATCCGGGATCTCGCTGAGATCGTCGACCTGCCCACGGCCGAAGCCGCGGCGCCGGTCGTCCGCGCCGCCCAGAAGACCGCGGCTGCGGCGTGGGCTGCGGCGTGGGCTGCGGCGGGGGCTGCGGCGTGGGCCAAGCTCGAGCCCACCGTCACCGCCCTGCAGCAGTCGGCTGCTGAGCTGGTCGATCGGATGCTCGCAGCATGACCGTAGCCTTCCCGAAGCCCACCCACGCGAAGAAGCGCATCGCGAAGGCCAAGAAGCGCAAGCCGAACGTCGGTGACTTCCTGGCCTTCGTCGCCAGCCAACCGTGCATCGTGCCGGGCTGCAGGAACCCGAGCCATGCCCACCACGTGTTGGGTGGAGTGAGCCTGAAGACCCGGCTTCCGCTCCGGCGCCGGCAGGGCTTGGCCTTCGCACTGGCGGCGCCCGCCTGTATGGCGCATCACCAGACCGACACGGTGTCGATCCACGCGGTCGGTGAGCGGGCGTTCGAGCGGCACCATGGCCTGCCTGAATTCCACCTGCTCGCTCTCGCTGCGTCCTTGCTGGCTGCCTACGTGTGCGGAGAGGCGGCATCGTGATGCTCCAGGCAAAGCAGGAGCTGTGGGGCAGGTGTCACCGCGCGCTGGACCGTGGTGACACGCCGGCTGCCATCAAGCAGGTTCGCGCCATCCGAGCGATCGAGGCCAAGGAGCGGACCATGGTCGGCCGCAACCACCCCACTCGCCTCAGGCG
>CAZICV010000030.1:0-2419 GCA_964537925.1 uncultured Saprospiraceae bacterium
CCCGATGATCATACGGAGCCATATAGCTAGATATGCACGCTATGTATTGATTGCTACCTTTTTTCTATGCCCCTGCTTTTCTCACGCCCAGGCCAACTACGACTACAACTGGCTGAGCGGCTTCTGGTATATCGACCAGGATTCAAGTCGCGTAACCGGCAACCTAGTCAGTTTCCGATCGGGAAAACCCGAATACACTTTCTTCGAAAAACCCATCACACAGACCGAAGGAACTATTTCCGTCTCCGACAAAGACGGAAACCTACTGTTCTATTCTAACGGCTGCAAGGTTTGTAATGCCCGGAATCAAATCGTACATGATTCTTTATTCTACAATAGCACCTTCAGCAGACAGTTCTGTAATCTTTATGACATTGGAGGTATCTTCCCTGACCAAGGAGTATTGGTCTTACCCGGAAACTCCGAAAATGACTATTTCATTCTATACGCGGAGTTCCACCAGCACCCTATCTGGCTAATAAGTACTAAGCGATTCTCTCAAACGCTCGTAAATGTTCGAGAAAAAGACTCAATAATTGTACACAATCAAAATATCCTGATTGAGAATGACTCCATCGTTTCACGTCTTTCTGCTACAAAGACACAGGACAACCAAACCTGGTGGATCATCTTCTGGACCTATACCACCAATCAATACTATACCGTAAAATGGCAAGATGGCCAAGTTATGGTTATCCAACAAGATACTTTAGGAGATCAGTTACCCAATCCAGCTTATGACGGATGGGGACAGTATAATTTTTCCCCAGATGGCACCAAATACGTCAAGTATAATACCGGGCAAGGCGCTTTCGTTTACGACTTCGACCGGGCTACAGGCAAACTCTCCAATTTCCGCAAGATCACCATCGATGACCCCGAGACCTACCTGCTCAATACCAATTCCGGCGCCATATTCTCACCCGACAGCCGGTTGCTCTACCTGAGCCAGGGCCATAAGATCTGGCAGTACGATCTCATGGATCCGGACCTACAGAACAGCGGTATCCTCGTCGCCGAAAACACTGATTTCGGCCCCTACAATCCCAGAAACATGGGTACTTTCCGGTTTGAACACGGGCCGGATTGCAAGATATACAGCATTACCAAACTGGGTATCGAATACTACAATGTCATCCACAACCCAAACGTGCGCGGACTGGGCTGCAATTATGAGCAAGGGGGTGTCAAGCTGGACTACCCTGACGGCCGATCCAACTACAATTGGCCTAACTACCGCCTCGGTACTCCCTGGGAAAACTGGTGCGACAGCCTATCTCTCACCGTCGACCAGTGGCCCGACAAACAACAGCTCACCATCCAGCCCAATCCCGCAGCAGACTACCTGCGCATCAGCCTCCGCTATCCTGCCGGTACTGACCTGCAGGTCGCAATGCTCGATATCTACGGCAGACAGGTGATGCAGGGTATCTTACAGAACCAGGATCGTTTCCTGGAGTTTTCTACACAGCAACTCCCTCCCGGCATCTACTTCTGCACCCTGTGGATGGATGGCCGACTCCTCGAAACACGCAAAGTCCTCATCGCCCGATGATCATACGGAGCCATATAGCTAGATATGCACGCTATGTATTGATTGCTACCTTTTTTCTATGCCCCTGCTTTTCTCACGCCCAGGCCAACTACGACTACAACTGGCTGAGCGGCTTCTGGTATATCGACCAGGATTCAAGTCGCGTAACCGGCAACCTAGTCAGTTTCCGATCGGGAAAACCCGAATACACTTTCTTCGAAAAACCCATCACACAGACCGAAGGAACTATTTCCGTCTCCGACAAAGACGGAAACCTACTGTTCTATTCTAACGGCTGCAAGGTTTGTAATGCCCGGAATCAAATCGTACATGATTCTTTATTCTACAATAGCACCTTCAGCAGACAGTTCTGTAATCTTTATGACATTGGCGGTATCTTCCCAGACCAAGGCCAACTCGTCCTCCCAGGTACCGACAGAACCTCATTTTTTATTTTATACACAGAGTTCCACACTCATCCGGTCTGGCTCATACATGTCAAACGAGTCTCTCAAACACTCATCAAAGCAGAAAACAACCACACAATTATCGTCCATGATCAAGAGGTCTTATTCGAGCATGATTCGCTTGCATCAAGGCTCTCCGCGACAAAAACACAAGACGGGCAAGCATGGTGGATACTCTTCTGGATCCACACCACCAATCGCTATTATTCCGTAAAATGGCAGGATGGGCAAATCCTGGCTAGACTGCAGGACACTATTGGTGACCGTGTATCCGAGTTGCATCGCGACGGGTGGGGACAGTATAATTTCTCTCCCGATGGCACTAAATATGTCAAATACATGACCGGGCAGGGAGCTTTTGTCTACGACTTCGACCGGGCTACAGGCAAACTCTCCAATTTCCGCAAGATCACCATCG
>CAZICV010000031.1:0-2297 GCA_964537925.1 uncultured Saprospiraceae bacterium
CTATGCGTGGGTGAGGAACAGCGCGGGGGCTTACGTCCAGGCGGCGCAGCCGATCTGGCTGCTGAGCGCGACGAGCCTGTGCCGGACGAGCGCGGCGACGGGCAATCCCTCGGCACCCTGCGCGACCGCCGGCGACGAGGTGCGCACGACCTTCGACTACGGGCCGAACGGCGGTCCGAACAATCTGCTGCTTCGCGGTCAGGTGGTGACCGCGACGGACGGCGGCGTCACGACCTCGCTGCGCACCTGTTACGGCTACGACCAGTCGGGCCGCCGGATCAGCGAGACGGAGCCTGAAGCCAATCTGGGGAGCTGCGCATGAGCCTGTTTCGGATCGCGCGGGGCCTCGCGTTTGCCGTGGCCGTGCCGCTGGCGTCGTCGGCGTTGGCACAGGCTTCGCCATCCGCCTACATGTCGGCGGCGCGCTACGATGCGATGGGGCGGGTGACGGGGACGCTCGCGCCGGACCCGGACGGGGCGGGGCCGCGCAGGCACGCGGCGGTGCGCAACAGCTATGACGGATCGGGCCGGCTCATCCGGGTGGAGACGGGCGAGCTGTCCGCCTGGCAGCCGGAGAGCGTGGCGCCGGCCTCGTGGAGCGGGTTCACGGTGCACCGGCAGGTGGACACGGCCTATGACGCGATCGGCCGGCGCCTGCGCGAGACGGTGTCGAGCGGCGGGACGGTCCATGCGCTGACCCAGTACAGCTACGATCTTGCCGGGCGGCTGGAATGCGCGGCGGTGCGGATGAACCCGGCCATCTACGGCTCGCTGCCGGCGAGCGCCTGCACCTTGGGCGCGCAAGGGCCGCACGGGCCGGACCGGATCACCCGCAACGCCTACGACCTGGCCGGGCAGCGGGTGCAGGTCCGGATCGGGGTCGGGACGGCGATCGAGGCGGCGGAGGCGACCTGGGCCTATAATCTGAACGGCCAGCCGACGGCGATGATCGACGCGAACGGCAACCGGGCGACCTACAGCTATGACGGCCATGGCCGCCGTCTGCGCTGGACGTTCCCGTCCTCGGCGGCGCCGCCTTCGGGCTACAATCCCGCGACGCAGGCGACGGCCCTGGCGACGGCGGGGCCGGCCAATGCTTCGGACTATGAGCAATATGGCTATGACGCGAACGGCAACCGCACGAGCCTGAGGAAGCGCGACGGTCTGACGCTGACGTTCCAGCATGACGCGCTGAACCGGCTGAGCGTGAAGGTCGTGCCGGAGCGCGCCGGGCTGGCGGCGTCGCATACGCGCGACGTGTATTACGGCTACGACAATCGGGGTCTTCAGCTGCGGGCGCGGTTCGACGGCGTCAACGGCGAGGGGGTGACCAACGCCTGGGACGGGTTCGGGCGGCTGGTGTCGCACAGCCTGAACATGGGCGGGGTCACGCGCACGCTGACCTACCAGCACGACAGGAACGGCAACCGCACCCGGATCACGCATCCGGACGGGGTCTACTTCCTGCAGTCCCACGACCAGCTCAACCGGCTGGTCAACGTGCGCGAATCGGGCCACGATCCGCTTGGGCGGTTCGGCTACAACGCGGCCGGCCGGGTCGGCTCGCTGCTCTACGGGACGGGCGCGAGCCAGTCGGGCTTAGGCTATGACGGGGCGGGCCGTCTCGCGACCTTGAGCCACGACTTTGCCGGCACGGGCAGCGACGTGGGCTGGACCTTTGCCTACAACCCGGCGAGCCAGTTGGCCGCGACGACCCGGAGCAACGACGCCTATGCCTGGGGCGGTCATTACAATGTCGTCCGCAACTACACGGCGAACGGCCTGAACCAATATACGGCTGCGGGCGGCGCGTCGTTCGCCTATGACGCCAACGGCAACCTGACCAGCGGCGGGGGCACGAGCTACGTCTACGATGTCGAGAACCGGCTGGTCGCGGCCAGCGGGGCGCACAATGCGACGCTGACTTACGATCCGCTGGGGCGGTTGTGGCAGGTGACCGGGGGCAATCCCTCGACGACGACGCGGTTCCTGCACGACGGCGATGCGCTGGTCGGGGAATATGACGCGGCGGGCACGATGGTCGATCGCTATGTGCACGGTCCGGGGGTGGACGCGCCGCTGGCGTGGTACGGGAGCGGGGGGCGGCGCTACCTGATCGCCGACCGTCAGGGCTCGATCGTGGCGCATGCCAACGACGCCGGCACGTCGATCGGGATCAACAGCTACGACGAATACGGCATCCTGGCCTCCACGAACACCGGCCGGTTCCAGTATACCGGCCAGATCTGGCTCGCCGAGCTGGGGCTCTATCACTACAAGGCACGGGCCTACTCGCC
>CAZICV010000032.1:0-2113 GCA_964537925.1 uncultured Saprospiraceae bacterium
GATCGGCAAGACCGCCCGCAAGCAGTTCGAGGTCTTCCTCAACCACCAGGTCTACCTGGAGCTGGATGTGGTGGTCCGCCGCGACTGGCGCGAGGACCGTGAGGCTTTGCGCGAATTGGGCTTCCCGGTCTGAGCCTCGTCCGATGAGCATCGTCTGCCCATGAGCATCGCCGCCCGCTGGCGGAGGATCGACCGTCTGCCACCGCCCCGCGGCCGCGACGCCATGCCTGGTGTCTACCAACTGGCCGACGATCAGAAGCGCGTCATCTACATCGGGCAGTCCGCCACCGACGTACCGAACCGCCTGCGTCAGCACCTGGCAGCAGGCGGTGAGGTCGCGGCGCTGGCCGCCTACTGGCGCATGGCCTTCAGCCGCGTGCCTCAGGCGCAAGAGGCCGAGCTGTTGGCGGAGCACCGGAGGCTGCACGGCACGGTGCCGCTGTGCAACCGTGCGACCCCTCTGGAACGTGACGCGCGGCGTCGTTACCTGGAGCGCTCGAGCGGTCGAGGCGAACTCTAGTACGCGGTGCGGATGAGCGCCAGCGCAGGGCCCAGATGAGGCTGGTGAGCCGAAACGTGTCTAGGCCGCTGTCTGTGGCTTTCTCCGCGCTCAGGGGCGCGAGGCATGTGGTATACCCAAGCTAGACGAGGAGGAGCATTCCCCTTCTCGACAGCTTCCTTGGAGGGATCACATGCGTAAGTTCGTCCTCTCTGTGTTGGCCGTCGCCTTCATCGGCAGCGGCGCCGCGTTGGCTCAGTCTGGTAGTTGGGCTGGAGCGTCCGTAGGTTTCCCGCTGGGCTTCTCGGTCCACTACGGCATGAAGGATCTGTTCGGTCCTAACCTTGATGTCCGCGCCAGCTTGAGTGGCTCCTTCAGTGGTGGCAGCTTCGCTGGTGGGAGCTACCGCAGCTTCTCCGTCGGTATCGGGGCGGATCTCCTCTATGACTTGGGCAGCCTGACTGATTTGGCTCAGCTCAACCCCTATGCCGGCGGCGGTCTGTCGCTCGGATTCGCCGGCGCTTCGTCCACTTCGGGTGGCACAACTGTCTCCGGTTCGGGTGTCGCATACGATATCCATGGTCTTGCTGGTGTGGAGTATCTGTTCTCGCCCGAGTGGGGCGTCTTCACAGAGTTCCAGTTGGGCTTCGGTTCTGCTGTCGTCGGTGTTGCTGGCAGCACCGCGGCCGTCAGCGGCATTACCTACGGCGCCCGCCTTGGTGTGAACTACCACTTCTAAGCCTTCAGTTCGGACCGCCACTTGCGAGGCTCTGACCGAGTTGGTTAGAGCCTCGGCTTTTTGGGTTGTGATGTCGCAGCGACTAGGATCTGGTCAATCCCTAGTGCACACAGGCGGTCTCAACTCTGCAAGCCTCATGGAATCGCAAAAGACATCTCGCTCTCCCCGTCACGCGGATGGGGCTCTACGCAGAAAACGCCAGCACGCGAACCGGAGTAGAGCTCGACCTGAGCAGAGTAAAGTCCAGGCCGCACTTTTGGGCGGCGTGGTTCAACCCGCAGCGGCTGCAGCCCAAACACCGCTGCCAAGGCCAGGAACCGGCGCGCCGTACGACAGATCTTGCCCAAGGCAGGCCGCGTTAAGAAAGAACTCTCCACAGACCCACGGCAGGTCAGTTCGCTGATCGGAACGCTTAACGCACCACCGTGCCCCGAACGCAAACACTCAAGCAGCCGGCGGCACGAGTAATGGCATGCGGCTTCGCCGGTTCTATAGAATGCTCAGTGGCGAGCTACCGCATAAGGACCGTAGACAGGCCAGGCCGACCGTCGGCTATCGCTGGTCAGCCGCCTTGAATAGGAGTCCTCACCAGTGACCCGTCACATGTTTGCGTTTGCTGGGTGTTTACTCTTGCTGAGTCTCGTCGCTTGCGTAGGGCCTGAGGTAGCGAGGGTTCCGCTTGCGCCAACCAATCTTGAAGCAGTACCGGACGTGAATCAGGTCGTCTTGTCTTGGGCCTACGTAGATGAAAGTGGAGCGCACTTTGAGATCGAGCGCTCAGTGGACGGTTCTGCAATGGAACTTGCTTCAGAAATGCCTGGTGAACCGCCCTGGCTTCGGTGGAGGCTCTTCTCTCGCTCGATTGGGGAGAATGA
>CAZICV010000033.1:0-1951 GCA_964537925.1 uncultured Saprospiraceae bacterium
TTACATTGAACGTAAAGTCAAGGCTCAGTATCTTCAGCTTGTAGCTGGAATCACAGCCCATGTGATCCCAGGCCTTGATGGTAAACTCGGACGGCGCACTCACAATGCCCACATCAGGGTGCAGGATCGGAAAATCATCCTTGCAGACAATATATTCCTGTGGATCGGGGTCATGTTCTATAAAGTTGATATAGACCTGGATCAGTGAGTCACATCCCGCGGAGGTACGAAGCCGCATCTCCTTGACCCCGGAGGGCGGGTAAAAATTGTACCCGTTGAGCTGGTAAGGAAAACCCGTATAACAGAAGTCCACGGCAGGAAGCTCTACTACTGCCGGTTCGCGGATATCAATCGTAATACATACCTGTCCCTCATAACCGTTGTCCTCCGTCAGAGAATAGCATCTGTTGACGGCATCTTCCAGGCAGACCGTATAGGGTCCCGGGGGCTGATCAGCCGGGATCGTAATATTGAGCTGACGATGTGCCGTCTGTCGAACCGATCCATCCGGCATAGACCAGAAAAACTCTCTCCCCATCAGCGGCTCGTCTATAGTCAAAGTGGCTGTACCTCCCGGGCAAAGCTCGGAGGGTCCGTTGATGGCAAACGGTATCCGCAGTGTAGGGGCATCTGCACCGACTACCCTGGTCACTGTATAGGCACAGGCCTCCCTGCACCCTACTATGGCAAGTGTATAGGTAGCACCGATGGTGAACCGGCCACCCTGGCCCAATGTGAATTCATCCATAGTGCAGGTCGTCTGACAATTGCCTATTGTCCGCCAGGCAGTCGGATCACCCTCACAGGTTACCATGATGACGCCTGTTATACCGGAATTGCCTTTACAATCCACTGCCTGCAAGCCGATCTCGACCGTCTCCGCTGTAGCAATAAACTGTACATAGTGCGAATTGAATGCATGTATTGCAAGATTCTGCTGTCCATTGCAAACCGTCACACCGCCTGAAATATTGCCAGGTTGGTCCAGTGTATCGCAAAACTTTGATAAGTCACATACCAATTCGGCAACCAGGCAGTGAAATCCACCCTCATCTTCCGATTTACACTGTCCGGACACAACACCCGGCAGCAAACAAAACAGGAAGATAAAGACTAAAACAATGTGTCGGACCAGGTGTAAAGGATACTTCATACTCGCTTGATTACTATTTCTTTATTCCAATATAAGGCCCATAAACCATCTTGACCTATGAGTAGCCCGAGTTTATTATTGCCTGTTGAGGGAATTCCCCTGAAATGTAATACGATCGTTAGTGGCCAGACGTTTGCAAAATCCCGGAAAATCTATCAAATCTTATCGCCCAGCCCATACTTTGTCATTCATCTCTTTCCCGGCCGGGGATCCGCTTTTTTCAGCTTCCGGCGGATAGCAGACGGAAAAAACACCCACCCCCCAAACAAAAGTCGCTGATTATCAATCTACATAAAGAAACCGGGGCGATACTCTCTATGAGAGACCGCCCCAGTTTTCATATTTAAGCGCATTTGTAATAAACCGGCTACCGGATAAGTGTCAGTTCGCCATAGATCCTGGTCACTACACCGTCCACATACTCTACCTCAGCCAGGTACACAAACACCGCGGGAGGAAGCTCACGTCCCTCAAACCGGCCGTCCCAGCCATGCTCGTTCACTCCAGGTGGAAAATCCCGACCCTCAAACACCAGTTGCCCCCAACGGTCAAAGATCTGCAACGACTTCACCAGCTTCAGATCCTCCCCTCCGTATATCGTAAAGTAATCGTTCTTCCCGTTGCCGTCCGGGCTGAATATCCCCGGCAAAAACACGCCCTTACCGTCTCCTACCTTCACCTCAAAGTCATCCATAGCCACACAACCGTAGATGTTCGTCACACGGATCGTGTACCGCGTATCTTTCTCCGGCTGCAGCACAATGATCTCTATCGGACAACCCGCACATAGCACTTTGT
>CAZICV010000034.1:0-1724 GCA_964537925.1 uncultured Saprospiraceae bacterium
CGTCCGCCTGGCCCTGCCAGAGGGTTTGGCCCTGTTCGCCCGTGAGCCTCAGCGGGGTGCCCAGGTGGTCGGTGTGGAAGCACGCCACGCTCAGGTCTTCCACGGCCGGGCGGTTCTTCCGGCAGTTGCAGGCCTTCGCTGGCCAGCAGGCGGCGCACTTCGGCCACCAGCGGTCTTCTGCCTGGCGCTGCTGGTCCAGTGGCTATGTAATTGACGCTAACTTTATTCCCTTCAGTCTTGGTTGCAGATATTAGCTGTCTGCCCTCATCACCTGCAGTCACCTCATAGGACCAACCTTCGGATGAGCCTCGCTTTTCAAGCATGGTAAAGTTTGCATCCAAGTGCTTGATCAGAAACACTTGCAGATCAGCAAGCAGCACAGAAGTAACCTCATTATTCTTAGAGGGAACCCTGACCATTATCTCGAATAGATCACTTGGCTGACCGCCACTTGCGATATCTCTTGTGCACTTGCCATATCCACATATCACCTTTAAGGCAATATATCTGCCTGCGGGAAAACTAATTAAATAGAACCATGTGGATGTCATACAGAAAATACAGGCAATTATATATCTTTTCATTTTAGATGTTGGCAGAAGCACGCTTCAGGAGTTGTGGCGAGAATGCTCGGTAATTGATGAATGGAGAGCTATATATTTATAGTTTTGGTTTCCGTGCCATCTATTTTTTTTCTGACCCATTTTCCAGGAAAGACCTTATACAGTATTGCTCCATCCAAGATAATGAGCCTTGATCCCAAGACACGCAAGCTACCCCGTTCGTCTACTTGAAGCTCATAGAGCTTCAACTCCCTGAGTGACTCAGGATACTTTCCGGTTTCATTTTTATATATTTCTGCCTGTTCAAGTATTTCATTGACTGCGCTTGCGGCGAGCCAATTGGAAATAATGCCCGAAGTAAATATGGCAATCATCCAAATCGAGCAAGTGTACAAATGCGTGGCAGCACCTTTGAAACTGCGTTTTTTAACAAGAGACCGTAATGCGCCAACAACTAGAATTATTATAATTAACACTCCGCCAGCCAAGGCGTTTTGCATGTAATCAATATAAAACAGCAGTGCGCACAAAATGTTCAGCATTAGTAACTTTAGGTATTTCACTGTGTGCACTCACAGAAATTTTGACCGGGATCGGCAAATGCTCCAATTTGCCCCCATATATACTCCTGCATAGATGGTTCTGATGTTGGCCATAGTTGGAGTGGATCAGCGCTGCGCACTATCTTTAGCAAGCTCCATCCAATTGAAAATGCAGCGGCTCCGAGCTGGCTGATATCTTGCTGTAGATAATCTTTTGCATATAGGTAGTGCTCGGCATTTCGAATATTTAAGTCGTCTGGAAATAGATTTCTATCTCTCAATGCCTTTTGCCAAGCGTCAAGTCCACTGCCGTCATCTTGTGAATAGGCACATATATATTTTTTTGTCTGCTCTGGCGACTCCATAGAGGCCGCTGGGTTTGGAGGAGGGGCTGTAGGCTCTAATCCTGTAGGATCATTCCAACTGACAGGGTTAACAGGGTAATTATAGTTATTTACTCCACCCATTAACCCAATCGGATCCTGCGTCACGTACCGCCCCAACTCCGACGCGTAGTACCGATGACGGTTGTAGTACAGCCCACTTTCTTCGTCTCGATACTGCCCCTGGAATCTAATGGGCTGGTCGGTCTCGCCCTGTTCGTGGTCGATGGCGCCCC
>CAZICV010000035.1:0-1703 GCA_964537925.1 uncultured Saprospiraceae bacterium
AAAGGGGTCACTGGAGATCTTCTTGACAATCGCCGCTGCGAAATTGTCGCGAACAAGCACCCCTCGACCCTCACGCAGGTCACGTTGCGCGGTCGAAACGAGTCGTCCATCGATCCGCGTGGAGAACTCGCAGTCCCCGCTGTAGTCGCGATCCCATAGGAAGTAAGAGACACCGCCTCGGATCTTCGCCTGCGGGAAAACGTCGAAGATCTTTGGGTGGTCGACAAACACTCGAAGTCGCCGATCCGCGATCATCCTGTCCCGGTAATCGTCAAGCCCTTTGCCGCCAGCGAACCACCGCGACGGCGTGATCATGACGATGTACCGGGGGTTCATCGCGATGGCCTTCTCGACGAACAGGTTGTAGAGCGGAGTGATATTGGCGGTGCGGTTGCCCTTCCCGTCGTCCATCCCGATCTGATAGGGCGGGTTCCCGATGATGACATCGAACTGCACGTCGGCCACCTCCTTCGTGGGGTATGTGCCGTGGATGAACGAGTAGGCAAAGTTCTCGCGGCGCTCACGGATGAGCTTCGCGGGGGCGCGGCAGACGGTGCAGAACTTCTCTGCCCTGTCGAGCGTGTGCTCAGTCTCGACGAACGGGATACTCCCGTCCGGAGAGTCGAAGTGAACGACGAGGTCGGTCAGTGCCGGGTCTTTGACCTCGGTGCCAGTGGCATTCTTCGTCTGGTAAAGCGTGCGGCGTGCGATCTCGCCGTTGATCTGCGTGGTCGCCGCGCCGTAGAGCATGTTCTTCAGGATGTGCTCGCGACGCTTGCGGCCATCTGGTTCCCACTCGGCGAGGCTCACCATGAGCCGCTTGAACACCTCGCGGAGGTAGATGCCGGACTTCGTGGCCGGGTCAAGCCACTTGTTGTGCGGCTCAGACCAGACGTGATCAGGCAGGATGTCGAGCATCGCGGTGACGACCTTCGGCGGCGTGTAGACGTCGTCGTTCGGCAACTGCGCGAGCGTCTCCAACACGTCGGGAACGTGCACTTCGGGCCTCTGGTCAGGCGCCGCCGCGTGCGCCCCAGCGGTCACACTCCCAGCTCCGAGTAGTGGACGGTCGGCAGCGGTTTGAGAGGCATGTAGAACAGATCAGGGTTCGCCGGTGGCTCTAGTTCCGACGGCACCCGTTGGAAGCGTTCACCAGACAGCGGCGTGTATTCGACGAAGACGATCTGGTCGGCGCCGTTCAGGGAGTCGCCGACGACAATGTTCGTTCCGAGGATCGCGCGCGCCGCGCGACAGAACGCTTCCGAGGCGTCTCCGTCGTCGAACGCGGCTGCCGCAGTGACCATCGCCAACATGCGCTCACGGGCTTCCCCGACGTTCTCCTCGCTAATGTCGATGGCGTAAATGGAGGCAAGGCAACGCAGCAGCGCGAACTCGAACCACTCTGGGGTTCCGCCGAACTTCCGCTCGTCGATGAGGGCGATCTTCCTAGCGAGGATCGCAACGAGGAAGTTGCCGTTGCCAGCAGCGGGCTCGAGGAAGCGCGCGTCGATGCCAGCGAAGGCATCAGGAACAAGGTCCAGCATCGCGTTCACCTCGCGCGGCTGCGTGTAGACCTCGCCGAGATCCCGCACGCGCTCCCTTGACTTGATGTGTCGGGGTTCCGACATGACACTCCTGCCCACAGCCACTGCAGTCATGCCTTTCATTATGGCGTAGACCACCGACATTCCGGGGTGCGACTG
>CAZICV010000036.1:0-1594 GCA_964537925.1 uncultured Saprospiraceae bacterium
CGTCGCGACGCGGTGGACGATCGGCCCTGCGGCCCGGATTTTCTCGTCCTCGTCTATGCCGGCGGTTTCGCCGACCGGGAAAGCGGCCGCCTTCGAGAAGACCTGCGGCTCGACGCGCCCCCGCCGCCGGCCTTTCTGGTCCATGCCTGGGACGACTTCGTGGACGTGCGCAATCCTTTGGAGGTCGCCGCCGAGTGGAAACGCGCCGGCGGCGCGGCCGAGATCCACGTCTTCCCCACCGGCGGCCACGGCTACGGCCTGCGCCCGGTCGAAGACCTGCCGGTCACGCGCTGGCCCACGCTTTGCGCGGAGTGGTTGAAGAAGTCCGGTCTGTTGGACAAGAAATGATGTCCTGACATGGAAAAGCTGAGGGAATGTCGAATCAATATCCGGCTACCGGCATCGGGTCATATTCCGCTCCGGTTCTTCAGGATCTCAAGGGAAACACCGCATTCTCTCAGAACCTGTTGAGTTATTCTTCACTGAGGCAAGGGGGGCTCCCGGAGGGAGGTAACTACCTCGCCGTGGGTCGGCGCCTCTGGAGTGCGGAGGCTCGCCTCCGCTCTGGCGCTCACCGGCTTGCCGGTGAGTCGAAAACGGCGGGAGCGTGATAGAACTCCCCCGGGGCGCGCCGGTGATGGCGGCCCGACCTCCCCGCCCCGAGGGGCAAGCCCCTCCCCCCACAGAGCGGAGGCGAGCCTCCGCACTCCAGATGACACGTCTGGCGGAGGCATCGACCCTTTTTGACTCAACAGGTTCTCAGCTTTGGCCACCTTGCGTTGGCGGTCATCGAAACTCAGGAAATTGGCAACTCCAAGCTCCAGAGCACAGGCGACATGGAGCAGATCGAGTGAGCGGGCCAACAACGGGCGACTATGGAGCCGGCTCAAATGATGGGCTCGCTTGAAGAGGCGAGGCCAATCCAGGGAGGGGATCGCATAGACACCCATATTCAGATCGCGCCGTAGCAGGAGAAGGGCTTGAGCCGCTTTCGAAGCCGTCAGAGTGCCTCGTTTGACATTGCATCGTATCGCTCCGGAAATTTCCAGTTGGTGAAGCGGCGTGAAGAGCGGTGGTTTGCCCACGCTTTGAATAAAGCGCAATGGCATCCGGGCTGTTTGGCTCCCGAATGTAAAGTTTGATCAACAGACTGGAATCCGCGTAGGCGTGCATCAGAGACGGTCGGCCCGGATGGCTTCCAGCACTTCCGAGGCCCCTGTCACAGGATCAGGAAAGATCGCTTCGAGCTCGGCCATCCGGTTTGCCCAAGGATTGGGGGCAACAAATGCCGTTTCTCCGGCCGGCGGTGTCAACCGCGCAATCTCCTTGCCTTCGTCCACGATGGCCACGGTTTCCCCCCCGCCGGACGGCGGCGAGCCAAGCGGCGAAGTTTTGTCCGATTTGTTCCACGGTGGCCGTGCTCATGTTGACATTGTCGCGCAAAAGCGGAGAAGGGCAACCCTTCCGAACCGCGCTTTGTGCGGAGTGGTTGAAGGAGTCCGGCTTGTTGACGAAGAAACCTTGAAGCCTCAAAACCGTCGGGCGCGTTCGTCGCTGCCGCTGGGGGCTTCCCACCAAATTTCCGCATCGTGGT
>CAZICV010000037.1:0-1492 GCA_964537925.1 uncultured Saprospiraceae bacterium
CGCGCCAGTCGGAGGTGGAGGAGGCCTATCGGCGCGGCCACCGGCTCGGCAACCGGCTGTTCACCGGCCTGCTCGCTCGCCTGTTCGGCCGCAGCTTCACCGACATCTTCTCCGGCTACCGCGTCTTCTCGCGCCGTTTCGTCAAGTCTTTCCCGGCCTTGTCGGCGGGATTTGAGACGGAAACTGAAATCTCCGTCCACGCGCTGGAACTGGCCATGCCGGTCGGCGAGGTCGTCACCGCTTATGGCGCGCGCCCGGAAGGCTCGGTTTCGAAGCTCTCCACATACCGCGACGGCTGGCGGATCGCGAAGACCATCCTGCACCTGTTCCGGCTGGAGCGCCCGGTCCTGTTCTATGGCTGGATCGCCGTCCTGCTCGGCCTGGTCGCGATCGTTCTCGCGATCCCGCTGGCCATCACCTACGCCCGCACCGGCCTCGTGCCCCGCTTTCCGACCGCGATCCTGGCCACCGGCCTGACCATCCTTGCGGCGCTCAGCTTCTTCGCCGGCCTGATCCTCGACACGGTCGTGCGGGGACGGCGGGAAGTCCGCCGGCTTCATTATCTCAACCTACCGGGACCGGGCGGGGAGGATTGAGCAGCCCTGACGCGCCGTGAGGGCTTGAACCTTCGCCGCAATGCTCCGATGTTCGCTCCAGCAAACTTCGGAACGGGAATCTCACTCCATCATGGATCATCAGGACATCGCCGCCGGGCTCGTGCCCATCGTCATCGAACAGTCGAACCGCGGCGAGCGCAGCTTCGACATCTATTCGCGGCTGCTGCGCGAGCGGATCATCTTCGTGACCGGCGGGGTCGAGGACCATATGGCCTCGCTGATCACCGCCCAGCTCCTCTATCTGGAGAGCGAGAATCCGAAGAAGGACATCTACATGTACATCAACTCGCCGGGCGGGGTCGTCACGGCGGGCATGGCGATCCACGACACGATGCAATATATCCGCCCGCGCGTCGGCACGGTCTGCATCGGCCAGGCCGCCTCGATGGGCGCCTTCCTGCTTTCGGCCGGCGAGCCGGGCATGCGCGTCGCGCTCACCAATGCGCGGATCATGATCCACCAGCCCTCGGGCGGGGCGCAGGGCATGGCGACCGACATCGAGATCCAGGCCAAGGAAATCCTGCGCATCCGGCACCGGATGAACGAGCTGATGGCCCAATATACCGGCCAGACGATCGAGGAGATCGAGAAGAATGTCGAGCGCGACAAGTTCTTCTCCGCTCCCGAAGCCAAGGCCTTCGGCCTGGTCGACGAGGTCTTCGACAAGCGCCCGGCCCCGGCCGACGAGGAGACGGCGAAGGCGGCCTGAGGCGGGGCTTAACCTTTAGACCATTGTGGTCGTGATAATTTGCCGTCAGGATGTGCCTCTTGTGAGCGGCGGGTCCTGCGGCCCGAAGGATAGTTTATGACGAAGTTGAGTGGCGGCGATTCCAAGAGCACCCTCTATTGCTCGTTCTGCGGCAAGTCGCAGCACG
>CAZICV010000038.1:0-1484 GCA_964537925.1 uncultured Saprospiraceae bacterium
CTTCCTTCGTGGAACGACACCGCACCGAAGAAAACGATCGTCGGATTCGTTGAGAAGGTCACCAAGGAAGGCAGCCCGGATTTTGTGCCGCAGCCCGAACGGATCGCCGTTTTCGACATGGACGGCACCCTGTTGTGCGAGCAACCGGATTACGTGCAGATGTTCTTTGTCCTGGACCGCGTCAAGGCGCTCGCGCCGCAACATCCCGAATGGAAGGAGCAGGAACCCTTCGCCTCCTTGCTCAAGGGCGACATGAAGGGCGTCGCCGCCAGCGGTGAGGCCGGCCTCGTCGCCCTGATGGCCGCCACCCACACCGGCCTGACCACGGAGGAGTTTTCCAAATCCGTCACCGACTGGATTGCCACGGCCAGGCATCCAAAGACCGGCAGGCTTTACACGGAGATGATCTATCAACCGATGCTCGAATTGCTGGATTATCTGCGCGCCAATGATTTCAAGACTTACATCGTTTCCGGCAGCGGTGCGGAGTTCATCCGCCAGTGGTCGGAGCAAGCTTGCGGCATCCCGCCGGAGCAGGTGATCGGCACTTATGGCAAATTGAAATATGAAATCCGCGGCGGCCAACCCGTCATCGTCAAGCTGCCCGAACTCGCCTTGGACAACGACAAGGAAGGCAAGCCCGCCGGCATCCAGACCTTCATCGGCCGCCGTCCCATCGCCGCCTTCGGCAACTCTGACGGAGATTTCCAGATGCTCGAATGGACCACCTCCGGCGAAGGCGCGCGGTTGGGGGTCATCCTCCATCATACCGATGCGGAACGCGAATGGGCTTACGACCGGGAATCCCACGTCGGCAGGCTCGACAAAGGCTTGGACGAAGCCGCCGCCCAAGGCTGGACCCTCATCAGCATGAAGGACGACTGGGCGGCCATTCTCCCTCCCGCCAAAGAGTAAAACCCACCACCCACATCGGAACGCGCCCTTGTTATGAAAAAGAAGATCCTTGTCGTTCTCACCAGCGTCGAAAAATACCCCACACTCGACCGCGCCACCGGCCTGTGGCTGGGAGAAGCCGTCCACTTCGTGAAGAAGGTCGAAGCCGCCGGTTATGAAGTCGATTACGTCAGCCCCCAGGGCGGTTACACCCCTATCGATCCGCACAGCCTCGCGATGGCCGAATCCGTGGATTGGGAGTGGTATCATGACAAAGCCTTCATGAACCGTCTGGGCGCGACGCTCTCGCCCGATCAGGTCCACGCCGCCGACTACACGGCCCTCTACTATGCTGGCGGTCACGGTGTGGTCTGGGATTTTCCTGACGACGCCGGTCTGCAACGGCTGGCGCGGGACATCTACGAAGCCGGTGGCATTGTTTCCTCCGTCTGCCACGGCGCGGTCGGCCTGCTCAATATCGCCTTGTCCGACGGCACGCCGTTGATCAAAGGCAAAACCGTCACCGGCTTCTCCAACCAGGAGGAAAAACTCGCCGAACTCGACGCCTACGTTCCGTATCTCACCGAGGA
>CAZICV010000039.1:0-1473 GCA_964537925.1 uncultured Saprospiraceae bacterium
GCTGATGTTGCGCAGTTCGATGAATTCGAACTCGTCGGCGGTCACGCCGGGCAGGGCGGTGATTTCTTCTGGAATAGGATCGGCGGGATGATACGAGAATTCGCTGATAACGAGATGGGCCGCGCTCGCGGGCGTGCCGGTGAGGTAAGCGCCGCGAAAGGGCGGCCCCCACACAGCGCCGTTGCGCGCCCGCGCGGTGAGGAGCGCCGAAGAGGGCACCGCGAAACTGCCGCCGCTCGTCACACTCTGTGCGCCCGCCGCCACGGCGCCGCCCGGCTGGCGGGGATCGCGTCCGTCGGTGGTATAGTAAATCGTTTGGCCCGCCGTAGTGGTGAGCGTAACGGAGCCGCCGTCGGAGAGCGCGCCGGGCAAAGGCGAAGCCGCGGGGCGCGGGGGAAACTGGCCGTCGATCCACGCGCTGCGGTCGCGCAGCCAGTTTTTGAGGTAATCGACTTCACTCTGGTAAGTGGTGCGGGTCTGCCAGCCGGGTGGGCTGATGACAGTGAATTGCCCGAGCTGCGGCCAGCGGGTAAAATGGCGCGCCGCCGCCTCCGCGCCGAGCCGCGAAGTCAGGGCGTCGATTTCCGCGTTGACCGCCGCGTCGGCCAGCACCCCCTCGCGTAGATCGGCCCAGCGGTCGATGAAGCGCTGCCACCAGTCGGGATCCTGCTCGAAGCGTTTCCACCACGGCGCCCACGGGGACATGTTGGTGAACGAGCGGTTCCAGCCGTCTGTGCGATAGCCCGGAATGTCGCCGCCTTCCGCATAATTGACGTTGCCGAAGGCCCAGTTGTAATCCCAGAGCGGCCCCATGGTCAGCTTGCCGCCGCGAGGCACATGGCTGTAAGTGCTGCCGCCGTCGAAGTTACGGCTCCATTCGCGGGCGATCCTGTAATCCACCTGCGAGGCGACGTCGGTGTAGTCGGTGTAGGACAAGCCGGTCACCGGATGCCGGAAGCCCGTCCCATACAGCGCCCGCTCGAATTCGCGGTAATAATCGCGAATCCACGCTTGCTGCGCGCTGTTGAGCCGGTTCTTGCCGGGGTCGGCATGTTTGTGGCCGACGACCGTGCCGCTGCCGTTGGTGGAAAATTCCTGATCGTCGCTCGGGCCGGTTTCGGTGATGAAGCCGCCGGTGATGTCCGCCGGATTGTTCGACGGCTGCGGCCCGGCGAGGTCGAGGCGCTCCAGCCGGATGGCTTCCACTAACATGTAAATGCCCGCGTAGTCATCGGCGTAAGTGAACTCGTTGCCGCCGTCGTCATTGAGAAAGACCTCGACGAAGCGCGTTCCGAGCGAAGGCCAGCCGAGTTTCTCCCACATACGATAGGTCAGTGCGTTGCGGATGAGCGCCTTGTCCGTGTAGGGCGCGTAGAGCACCCAGTCGGATTCGCTGCCGAGGCCGAGGACCGTGGCGTCTTTCTCCCGGCCCGCGCCGTCCCAGGTTTCGAATTTGTATTGTTTCTGCGGAAA
>CAZICV010000040.1:0-1442 GCA_964537925.1 uncultured Saprospiraceae bacterium
CCTGCCGGCAGCTATCCTTTACCCAAATTTTGATAAGGTAAAAATATTGAGGTTCTTTGACATAAACATTTGTGATGCATAAGATTACTGTAAAAGATTTTCCACATCTGGACTTTGGGGATAAACGCCGGGATCAACGCTTTGTTTCCATTATCAATAACATCAGTACTCAGCCGGGGAGCAGTATTCCAAAACAAAATCAGCGATGGTATGACACAAAGGCAACCTATGAATTTTACAAGAATGAAGAGGTAAGTATTGGAGCACTGAAAAAAACAATGATGCACTATGGGGCCAAACAGGTATCAGATAAAAAACAGTTGCTCATCATCCAGGACATCAGCAATGTCAGCTACAATGATCTACAGGCAGGGAGTTTGGGTTATTTGGATAATAAGGAAGGTCGTGGCATATTGTGTTATAGTAGTATGGCGGTTACCACAGAAGGATTGCCCTTATCATTGTTGTACCAGCATACCTGGGTAAGACCACTGGATGAATTAGGTAAGTCCGCAAAGCGAAAGCAAACCCGTTTTGAAGATAAGGAAAGCTATCGGTGGTATGAGGGGATGCAGGAGGTTAACAACCTATTGGAACCGTCTATGCACAAAATTCATATCGCCGACCGGGAAGCGGATATTTATGAATTGTTCTTCCATGCTTTTGACCCTAATACGGATTTGTTGATAAGGGCAAGGCATAATCGCCAGCTTTGCGATGGCAGTCAGCTATGGGATAATATTGCGACACAACCTGCGGCTGCTACCCTTAGTTTGGATATACCGGATAAGACCGGCAGGAAAAAACTTCAGGTGGAAGCAGAAGTAAAATATCATCAGGTGGAGATACTTCGGCCTGCCACAAACAAGCATAGTTATGAGAGTGTAGTATTAACTGCTATAGAAATTAAAGAAACCAACAGCAACAATAAAAAGGAAGAAGATACTATTCATTGGAAATTATTAACCTCCCTGGGAATAAGCAGTGTGAGTGATGCACTACAGTGCGTAAAATGGTATACATTTCGATGGCTGATAGAGAGATTTCATTATGTGCTCAAGAGTGGTACGAAGGTAGAGGAGTTGCAATTAAAGGACGCGGCGAGTTTGCAAAAAGCAATAAATGTATACAGTCTGGCAGCCTTCAGGGTTATGCAGTTGGTGTATGAATCAAGGCATCAACCGGCGGTCAGTTGTGAAATAGTGCTTACCAGGGCACAATGGGTGACATTATACATGCTGATTCATAAAAGCAATGAAATGCCCAAACAACCACCATCATTACAACAGGCGGTATTGTGGATAGGAAGGCTGGGGGGGCATATAGGGCGTAAATCAGACGGGCCACCTGGTTTGAAAACAGTATGGTTGGGTTATCAGCAACTATGCCATGCAGCAAGTGTTTATGAATTAATGACTCAAAAAATTTAGGTAAGGGGTAGC
>CAZICV010000041.1:0-1411 GCA_964537925.1 uncultured Saprospiraceae bacterium
GGTGAACCAATGCGGGAAGCGCACGTTCAGATCCTCGACGGTTTCGCCGAAAATCCGCCGGCTGAGGGCCGCGCCGCCCGCGCCGGAGTTATTGGAGATGACGAGCGCGAACCGTTCGTCCTGCGCGCCGGCCCACAAGGCGGCTTTGCCGAGACGCGAGTGGCCCATGACGATGACCTTTTTCGCATCGACGCGTGGTTCGGTTTCCAGCCAATCCTGCGCCCGGCTCAACCCCCACGCCCACGCGCCGATACTGCCCCATTCGCCTTCCTTCGGCACACCGGTCACGGCGTGGACGCCGTTTTTGAAACCATCGTCGAAGTCGGGATCGAGGTCGCCGTAATACGCGGTGGCGACGCCGTAGCCGTGGGCGAGCGCGTAGTCGATCTGCCAGCGGTCGGCCTGGACGCCGCGCGTTTTTTCGCTGGGTTGGTTATCCTGCAAGTTCGCGCCGCGGTTGTTCGGCACCCAGCCGGCGGGCAGGGGAATGTCGGGTTCGGTGGTGACGGCGTGATTGCCTTCGAAGTTCAGTGCCAGGAATACCGGGACCGGTTTTTCCGCGGCCGCGGGCAAATACACCAGCAGGCGCAGGGTCGGGCCGTCCGCCTTGCCGAACAGGCGCACGTCCGTTTCCAGGCGCACCGCCTTGCCGCCGCGCGCGTCTTTCTTTTCGGACACGGGCACGAAGGTCATCTCCGCCGGCCGGCCGAGCGGCGTGTGGCCATACACTTCTTTTTCAAACAGGCGCAACAACTCCGGGCGGCGCTTGGTTTTCCATGCCTCGGCATCGGCGACCTTCGTGCCGTCCTCGCAAACCAACGGATCGGGCAGCGTGTAGGGCGGCACCTTCGCTTCGTCGTAATTCGGCGGCGGCGCGGCCATGAGGTGGAGCAGGGTCAACAACGACGGGACGAGGGCCAGCGCGGCGGCGGTCCTCCGGAACGAGATCGGACGCGGGGTCATGCCCGGACCTTACCGGCGGACCAGCCACCGGAGCAAGCGGGATCGCGCGTCACGCTTCCGGCGGGAAATGGCTCACGGCAGGCCCAGGTGTTTTTTGAGCGCGTCTTTTTCGTTGAGCAGGGCGGCGAGGCTTTCGCGGGTGATGCCGTAAATGCCGATGCGGCCGGCGGCGGCGTGCACGCGGGCGGCGAGGGCTTCGACGAGATACAACCGGTCTTCGATTTCCTCCTGCGGCGCGCCTTCGAAGAACGCGCGGCGCAGGCAACCGATGGCGCGACAAAGTCCCTTGGCGGTTTCGACCGCGATTTCCTCATACCCTTCCTCCGAGACCAGGCCGCGTTGCTTGATCCGCACCACCACGCCCGCCGACACGTCGTGCGAGAGCCGCTCCAGGCGCACGAGGCTTTTCGCGACGGGCTCGACCTCATTCCAGTCCTCCGCGCCGGGC
>CAZICV010000042.1:0-1409 GCA_964537925.1 uncultured Saprospiraceae bacterium
TTGCCGCCCAGCCAGCGCCCCTTCAGGCCGATCTCGTAATTGGTGACGCTGTCCGAGCGGGCGCCGTCCGGTATGACGATGTCGTTCGGATCGATCGCGCTGACCAGGCCGGCGCGCGCGTTCACCACCGGGGTGCGGAAGCCGGTCGACACGGTGGCATAGGTGGTCACCTCCGGCGACGGCCGCCAGGACGCGCTGACCTTGTAGGACAGCCGGTCGTCCTCCACCCGCAGGCCGGTGGCGGCGGGAATCGGGGTCACGGTGAGCGGGAAATTGCTGAACGGGCTGAGCGCGGCCGCCAGATAGTTGCTGTTGTAGCCGCCGGCCCGCGTGAAGGACTGGACCTCGGTCCGGCCGTAGCGCAGACCGCCGGTGATCCAGAAATCGTCGCTGAACCGGTAGGTGAGCTCGCCGAAGCCGGCCATCTCGCTCTGGTCGGTATAGCTGTTGAACCGCTGATAATATTCGTCCGGCAGGCCGGTCAGCCCGCGCGCGTTCAGGAACTCCTGCGTCGAGCGATAGGCGAAATCGACCGTCCGGCGCTTGTCGTAGTAGAAGAAGCCCGCGACCCATTCGAACGGCCCGGTGGTGCGCGACACGAGCCGGGCTTCCTGCACGAACAGATCGTCGAACCCGAAGGCGTCGAGCGCGAACGGGATCAGCTGCCCGAACGTCCCGGCCAGATCGACGTAGAAGGACGCGTCATATTTCGACAGGGTGGTCGAGCTGATCAGCTCGGCGAAACCGAACTCGTAATTCACCGTCACGTTGAAGTTGGACAGCTCGCCCTGGAACAGATCGGGCCGGTCCGAGCGGCGGACATAGGTCCCGAGCGCCGGATTGGTGAGCGCCGAATCGGCGGGGTTGCTGCGCTCGTAGGACGCCAGCAGCCGCACCGACATCCGGTCGCTCGGCCGCATCAGCAGCATAGCGCGGCCGCCATAGGCCTCCAGGCTGTTCGAATCGTCGATGCCCGTGCCGATATTGTCGATCCAGCCGTCCTCGTTCCGGTAATAGCCGACCACGCGCAGCGCCATGCCGTCGTCGATGATCGGCACGTTGATCATCGCATTGTAGCGCTGGCGCAGCGCATCCGAGCCGGTCAGGCCCAGATCGACCTGCGCGGACGCCTCGAACCGGTTGAGGTTCGGGCTGCGGGTCAGGATGCGCATCGCGCCGGCCAGCGAGTTCGATCCGAACAGGGTGCCCTGCGGCCCGCGCAGGAACTCGACGCGCTCGACGTCGTACAGATTGGGGTCGAGGATGGTCGAATTGCCGTTCGCCGAGATCGGCAGCTCGTCGATATAGATGGCGACGGCGCTCTGCAGGCCGGCGCTGTAGCCGTTGGTGTTGATGCCCCGGCTGGTGAAATTGTTGAAGTTCTGGGTCGGCCGGTTGACCACGATGCC
>CAZICV010000043.1:0-1408 GCA_964537925.1 uncultured Saprospiraceae bacterium
ACCTGGGAAGTGTGGAAGTACGTCTGTGGGTAGTAGACCAGTGGGGTAACTGGGACTACTGCGACACGTATATCCTGATCCAGAACAACATGGGTGCAGACTGCGACGATATCTCTACGGATATATCCGGTAAAGTGGCTACTGAAGGTAATGAAGGCGTAGAATCTGCGAAGATGGGTGTAATCGTTAACGGCAAGGAAGTCGAAACGGATGTACGCGGTGAATACGTGGTCCCTGCGGATGCACATGCAAGAGCAACCATCCAGCCGGTACGCAACGACAACCCGACGAACGGTGTATCAACTACGGACATCCTGATGATCCAGCGTCATATCCTGGGTACACACAAACTGGATAGCCCGTACAAACTGATCGCTGCGGATGCGAACAGATCGAAGTCTATCACAGCTGCCGACCTTGCGGAGATCCGCAAAGTGCTGCTGGGTAAGGCTCCGATGTTCACGAACAACACATCCTGGAGATTCGTATCGACAGAATATGTATTCGAAGATGCTGAGAATGCACAGGCAGAAAACTTCCCTGAATCAGCCACAGTAAATGTAGAAGAGACTCCGATCACGGAGATCAACTTCTACGGTATCAAAGTGGGTGATGTGAACCAGAGCGTGAAGGCGAACAGCCAGTCGTTCAACGGTACACAGGGCAGAAGCGGCCGTGTATTCGAGCTTGCAGTAGCAGAAGAGCAACTGAAAGCGGGCAACGAGTATGCAGTAGAATTCAGAGCGAAAGACATCGCGGAAGTACTGGGTTACCAGTTCACGCTGAACTTCAACGTAGAAACGCTTGACTTCGTAGGAATGGAAGCGGGTGCGTTGAATGTGACGGAGGAGAACTTCGGCTTCACGATGCTGAATGAAGGAATGATCACTACGAGCTGGAACACGACGGAAGCAGTATCGCTGAGAGGCGACGAAGTACTGTTCACGTTGAAGTTCAGAGCGAAGGGTGCAGGTCTGCTGAGCGAAGCGCTGAGTGCGAACTCACGCTATACGAAAGCGGAAGCGATCAGCCTGACGACGAACGAGACGGATCTGGCGCTGGTGTTTACAACAGCGAACGGATCAGTGAACGGAGCGACGTATGAGCTGTATCAGAACGTACCGAACCCGTTTGCGAATGAGACGATGATCGGCTTCAGCCTGCCATCAGCGATGAATGCGACAATCACCGTATTCGACGTGACAGGTAAGGTAGTGAGACTGATCGAAGGCGAGTTTGCGAAGGGATTGAACAACGTAGTGGTGAAGAAGGGCGAACTGCCATCAGCGGGAGTACTGTACTACCAGCTGGAAGCGGGCGACTTCAAAGCGACGAAGAAGATGATCATCATCGAGTAATCGACGGATCGATCATAGTGAATACAGGGGGCTGTCCGAATGGACAGCCC
>CAZICV010000044.1:0-1393 GCA_964537925.1 uncultured Saprospiraceae bacterium
CGCAGGTCGTCCAGCACGATGGCCATGGCGCGGGCAAGGACCACATCCTGAGCGGTGTCGACCACGTCTGTGCTGGTCAGGCCCTGGTGGATGAAGCGGGCCTCCTCGCCGAGGCGCTCGGTCAAGGCCCGGGTGAAGGCGACGATGTCGTGGCGGGTGACGGCTTCCAGCTCGGCCACGCGCTCGGCGAAGGCTTCGTCCAAGGGCTGCAAGGCGGCCGCGGCGCGCAGGCGGGCGGCGACGCCGGCCGGGACCTCGCCTAGGGATTCCCAGGCCTCGGTGGCGGCCAGCTCGACCTCGAGCCAGGTGCGGTAGCGCTCCGCCTCGCTCCATAGGGTGGTCATCTCGGGGGTGCTGTAGCGGGCGATCATGGGCTGACGCTACCGCGAGGCGCCGGGGTTTGGCCCTGCGCCGACAGCCGGGGCGGAACCGGCCAGCAGCCGGGCCACCGCCAGGTCCTCGAAGGCAAGGCCGACGGACTTGAAGAGCGTGGGGCGATCGCGAGCGGGCTGCAGGCGGCCGCTGAGCAGCTCGTGCAGATCGCCAGCGATGAGATCCCATGACCAACCCTCTGCCGCAGCATGGTGAAGGTCGCCGGCCTCGGCCAAGGCGGCCTGGCGATCATCCACCACCACTTGCGAGCGCGCAACCGCCTCGGCGTCGCTCTCACGCATCTGATGCACGAAGGCGCCCACCAGGTCCAGGTGCTGGCCAGGGCGCAGCCATGCGCCGCGCACCAGAGGCGACTGCGAGGTGGTGGCCACGGTGACCACATCCGCGCCCCGCACGGCGGCCTCCAGATCGGCCACCGCCATGATCTCGGGCAGGGGCCCCCCATCCTTCTGGGCGGTCTGCGCGCCCGACGATCTGGCAGCGGCGCCCAACGCGGCCTGTAACTCCTCCGCCAGCGCCTGGGCCCGCTCGGGCCGACGCCCCCACACCCACACCCGCCGGTAGTGGCGTACCTGCAGATGGGCGCGGACCATCCAGGGCGAGAGCGAGCCGCTACCCACCACCAGCAGCGTGCCAGCGTCCTCCGGCGCCAAGGCGTCAGCGGCTAGCGCCGACACCGCCGAGGTGCGCACCTTGGTGAGAAGGCCGGCGTCGGTGGCGAGGACGGGCGCCCCGTCAGGACCCATGAGCGTGTACCAGGCCTGCACGCTGGGCAGGCCGAGAGCAGGGTTGTGCGGCAACACGCTCACCTGCTTGACGCCGAACCAGCCGTCCACGTCGGCGCAGGGCATGGTGAGCCAGCTTCCCCCTGCAGGCGCCGGGAGCGCCACGCGCTCCGCCATGTGGTATCTGCCTGGGTCCGCGAAGGCCTGGCGCAGCGCAGCCAGCACGGGCGGCCAGCCGAGGGCAAGCAGGTCTTGGTCGCTGATGAGCCTCATGC
>CAZICV010000045.1:0-1361 GCA_964537925.1 uncultured Saprospiraceae bacterium
CAATAGTTCGGTAGTTTTTTGATTTTGAGAAAACCAAAAAATGTGGAAAAAAATAATTTTTCGTAGGGTCGGGAAAAGTTATCCCCAAGATTTGAAAGAGAAGAAAAAAGGCGATAAAATTTGGTGTGAAACAAAAACATACCGCCTTTAACAAAGCCATGAGCTTTATCAGTGCAAGTATAGATCAAGTAAATGACATGACCAAACCTCAGAAGAAATTTGTGACGTGGCTCGTTGAAATTTGGGTAATGCTTCCTGTTCGGCATAATTTCCTGAACTTGTTTCGTTACGGTGGAGGTCATTATTGCGAGAAAAGCATTCGCCAACAGTTTAACGGTAAGATTAACTTTTCCGGGTGGTTTGACGCAGCTTTTTCCGGTTTCAAAAAGAAAGAGTGTATTGCGGCTTTTGATCCGAGCTATATTCCCAAAAGTGGTAAAAATACTTATGGTATTGGTCGTTTCTGGAGCAGTAAAGATAGTCGGGCTAAGCGAGGCATTGAGATTAGTTGCCTTGCGCTGGTTGATGTTAGCGACGCCACAGCCTACAGTGTAGAGGCTGTTCAAACGCCGCCAGACAAACAAGAGAGCCGCATGAAGCATTACGTTCAAATCATAAGAAACAACAGCAAACGATTGCTGTCCTATACTGAGCATCTGGCTGTTGATGGGTATTTTATGAAGAAAACTTTTATAGGACCTGTATTGGAGATGGGCTTGCAGGTTATCACCCGCATGCGGCAGGACGCCAACCTGCAATATATTTATAAAGGCCGCCAGAAACAGGGCCGTGGTAGAAAACGAACCAACGGTGGGAAGGTGGACGTATCCAATATTGATAAGCGCCGCTGGAAGTATTGCTATGAAAATGATCATATTCTTGTATTTGAGTTAATAGCCAAATCGGTAACATTGAATCGTATCGTAAAAGTGGTATACTTACAAAGCAAACAAACTAAGAGGCATACCATATTATTAAGCACAGATATTGATATGGAAGCGGCTAAGATCATACGCTATTATAGTTTACGGTTCCAGATTGAATTTCTGATCCGGGATGCCAAACAGCATATGGGGCTGGAGGAATGCCAGGCGGTCAGTGAAACCAAATTGTATAACCATTTTAATTTTTCCCTCATGACGGTCTCATTAATGAAGTTAACCTGTTGGGCCGATTTACCGAACAAGGATCAGATACCTTTTTCCATGCGCAGCATCAAAACCTGGTTCTATAACAAATTTCTCACGGAAACTATTTTTTCAAACTTAGGTCTGGAGCTGAATTGCAATAAAATAAAGCGCATCTACTCCAAATGCCTAAATATTGGCTCAATAGCCGCTTAAATAATTACCGAACTATTG
>CAZICV010000046.1:0-1343 GCA_964537925.1 uncultured Saprospiraceae bacterium
TCTCAACCGGGTGGGCGTACGCGCGGTTGACCTAGAACTCGCCCAGATGGTCCTGCGCCAACCCCACTACGCGGCCAAGACCCGCAAGCTGGCCACGCTCGTCGTGGAGCACGCCAAGACGACCTTCAACCCCGATTTCTAGCGAACGGTAGTGGTCGACTGAGGACGCCGCCTACGTCGGCACGGTCGCTGAACTGCCTTCGCTGTCGTGGGTGGCTGAGAAGCAGATCGACGCCTTCGTGGGTATCCGATCCCTGGTCGAGGAGGTCCTCGAGGGCATGGTCTCCGCTGGGGAGACTCCGCCTGAGCCGGTCACCAACCGAGCCTACTCGGGGAAGTTCGGGGACCAGCCACCACTGAGCCACCCATAAGGGCCAGGGCCCGTCCGTACAGGTCATCGGCAGCTCGTGCTCTCCCTCCTGATGGTTTCTCAGCCCCCTCCGACGCTTCACATGTTGTCCCCGCCTACCCTTCCCTTACCTAGTCACCCATCTAGCGACGCGAAGGAGGCACGACATGGCCAGCTACAGAGAGTCCATCGACGTTCGAGCCCCCATATCGGAGACCTACAAGCTGTTCGCCGACTTCGAGCGCTTCCCCTCCTTCATGGAAGGCGTCGAGGAGGTGAAGCGCACCGGCCCCGACCGCCTTCACTGGCGCGCCGGGATCGCGGGCCGCGAGGAGGCCTGGGAGGCCGAGGTCACCGAGCAGCTCGAGGACAGCCGCATCTCCTGGGCCAGCGTGTCAGGCACCAACAACGCAGGCACCGTCACCTTCGACAAGCTCGACGACGACACCACCCGCGTGCACATGGAGGTGGAGTACGAGCCACAGGGCTTCATGGAGACCGTTGGCGCCACCTTGGGCGGGGTGAACGGCCGCATGCGCGGCGACCTCCAGCGCTTCAAGGACCTGGCCGAGTCGCAGCACGCCGACGCCGAGACCTACATGCACGAAGCCGAGACCGACTGGCGCGAGGGCGAGACCCGTTGGCACGACCCGGTCGAGGAGGGCAGGCCGGTGGACTACGACCCCGCCCCACGGCGCGTGGCCGAGGCCGACATGGACGACACGCCAACCACCAGCGAGAGCCGACGCCTCGGCGAAGGCGAGGACCCGGCGGTGGACGCCGACGACGTGCCCTTGAGCAAGGAAGACCAACGCCTGGAAGGCGGCGACCTCTTGCCACCTACCTTCGACGAGGACGACAGACCGATCACCGATCTGCAGCCCACCGGACGCCGGCCCCCCACGGATGGCGAAGGCTGACCCCCGGCTACCGAAGTAGGAAAGCGAATCCTCGGTAGAGGGTTGAGCGCATCGGCTGGGTGGGACCGCTTCCA
>CAZICV010000047.1:0-1329 GCA_964537925.1 uncultured Saprospiraceae bacterium
TGAACCGTCCCCGGTTTGATGCCGCTTCCTTTCGAGTCTGGAAGGAAGATGTTGATCATGCCGAAGAGGATTCCGGAGGAGACGAAGCAGCGCGCGGTCAGGCTCGTGCTCGATCACCTCGATGAGTACCCGAACCTGACGGCCGCGTGCGAGACCGTATCGAAGCGGCTGGGATTCGGGGCCGAGTCGCTGCGCCGGTGGGTGCGGCTGGCGCAGGTCGACGCCGGCGATCGCCAGGGTGTCAGCTCGAGTGAGTCGGAGAGGGTCCGCAAGCTCGAGCGCGAGAACCGTGAGCTGCGTGAGGCGAACGCGATCCTGCGGGACGCGGCGGTTTTCTTCGCCGGGGAGCTCGACCCCCGCAAGCGTTGATCGTCGCGTTCATCGACGAACAGCGCGCCAAGGGCCGCGCGGTCGAGCCGGTCTGCCAGGTCCTGCGCGAGCAGGGCGTGCAGGTCGCCGCGCGGACCTATCGGGCATGGCGGACCGCCCCGCCCAGCAACCGCGACCTCGAGGATGCGGTGATCATCGACGCGATCCTCGCCGCCCGCATCGACGAGAACGGGAAACCGACGCCCGAGTCGATGTATGGGCGGCGGAAGATGACCGCGTTGCTGCGTCGGCAGGGCGTGCCCGTCTCGAAGCGGCGGGTGGACCGGTTGATGCGGCAGCTCGGCATCAACGGGCTCGTGCGCGGCAAGGGGGTGCGCACCACCGTCCCGGACCGCAACGCGGCCAGGGCGCCGGACCTGCTGGACCGGGACTTCACCGCGCCCGCCCCCAACCGGCGGTGGGTCGCGGACTTCACGTATGTGCGCACCTGGGCCGGGTTCGTGTACGTGTCGTTCGTGATCGACTGCTACTCGCGAGCGATCGTCGGCTGGCACGCGGCGACGGTGAAGACGACCCCGCTGGTGACGACGGCACTGCGCATGGGATTGTGGCGACGCGACCGCGCCGGGCACCCCGCCGCCGACGGGCTCGTGCACCACTCCGACGCCGGATCCCAGTTCACCTCGATCAGCTTCGCCGAGACCCTCGCTCTCGAGGGCATCGCCGCCTCCATCGGCAGTATCGGCGACGCCTACGACAACGCCCTCGCCGAGTCCACGATCGGGCTGTTCAAGAACGAAGCGATCCGCGACGATTCCCCGTTCCGCAACGGGCCGCTCCGGGTCGTCGAGGACGTCGAATGGGTCACCGCCGAATGGGTCGACTGGTACAACAACCGACGCCTGCACTCCACGCTCGACGAGGTCCCGCCGGAAGAGTTCGAAGCCGTCTACTACGCTGGCCTCGAAACGCCACACCACCCGGTGCTGGCACCCGCAT
>CAZICV010000048.1:0-1326 GCA_964537925.1 uncultured Saprospiraceae bacterium
GAACGGGTTCTGGTGCCTGGCCACGCTTGAACTCTATGTGGTTCGGGTCCCTGGGTTCGGAAACTGGGGCAACGTGCCTCGCCTGACCTCCTCCTTGCTCGGTCAGGCTGAAGCACCATCCCAGGTGACCTTGTCAGTAGATCTCTGCAACCTTCGGCAACCTCTCATAACCCCCTGCAACCGACCACAACCTGCCTACAACGTGACTGTGAGGTTGCATGTCGTAAGGGCCGCGTAGGCCCGGCCGCGCCCCCATGCCACCCGCCCAAACGATGTGAGAGCGGGCCGGCTCGGCCCCTACCACTGAGAGCCTCTCAGACAGGTCGCATCCTCCTTGCAACCTTGGTGCAACGTGCGCCATGTCCAGCCATGACCTCGGCCGATCTGCTGACACCTTCCCTGCAACCTTCCTGAGAGCTTCCGCGTGAACCCAGTCCCAGACGCAGCAACTGGCGCTGCAACCTGGCTGCAACCTGATTGAAACGTTGCATGGACGGTTGGATGCAACCTTCCGGCAACGGGCCGCAACCTCGCGGAACCTTGGTGGGCAGGTTGCCTTAGTCATCGCCGGTGGCCACCCGATCACTGCCTACACCTCACCGGCATCTGCCCAGTTCGGCAGTCCCCGCCCCTTTGACCCGCCGTATACCGGGTCACCGTGCCGGAGTTCGAGTTCGATCCCCACAAGAGCGCGATCAACCTGGAGAAACACGGTATCGACTTCGTGCAGGCGCAGGTGCTGTGGCTGGATCCCGGCCTCTCTTGAGGCCCCGCCGACAGCGAAACTGAACTGAGGCTCAAGGCAACAGGTGCCATCGGTGAAAGGCTCTGGACGGCCCTCATCACCTTCCGTGGGCGCAAGATCCGTATCATCTCCGTACGTAGAGCCAGGCCGAAGGAGGTAGCCCGATATGAACACGGTCAAGATCGACGTGGAGACCCTTGACGCCCTTTTCGACAGCGGCGAGGTCGACATGGAACCGTACATGATCCCCGGCGCCACCTTCCGCCCCTACCTCGAAGACCCCCCGCCCGCCGCCATCGGGGCCCTAGGTGAGCTGGCGCTCCCCCCCTTCCTCCATCCCTACCTCGGCGCTGGCGCCCGTTGGCTCCAACCCGGCCCCACCAGGGATTTCGCCCAAGACGTCGCCAGCGACCGCCGCGCCCCCCAGATCCAGCGCCAGCTGGCCACCACCCTTCTCAACCGGGTGGGCGTACGCGCGGTTGACCTAGAACTCGCCCAGATGGTCCTTGGCCAACCCCGCTACGCAGCCAAGACCCGCAAGCTGGCCACACTCGTCGTGGAGCACGCCAAGACGACCTTCA
>CAZICV010000049.1:0-1304 GCA_964537925.1 uncultured Saprospiraceae bacterium
TCGAGACCCTGCCTGCCGAGGCCTTCAGGGCCGACGTCTCCTCCAGCGAGATCCGAGCGGCCTGGGCGGAGGGGGATTGAGCGAGGCGCCGCGACCGCCAGCAGAAGGGGCGCCAGCCCGGTCGGCCCCGTCAGCCGCGCGCGGTGCGCTGGTGCTCATGGGCGGCACGCTGGCTTCGCGCCTCTCCGGCCTGCTGCGCGAGGTGCTGATGGTGGCGCTGCTGCCTGTGCGCGCCGCTGATGCCTTCCGCATCGCCTGGACGCTGCCCAACCTCTTCCGTGAGCTGCTGGCGGAGGGCGCCCTCACCAACGCCTTCATCCCCGTCTACCAGCGCCTGCGCGGCGCCGAGCGGCGGGACTTCGCCGGCGCCATGCTGGCGGTGCTTGCCCTGGCCAACGCCCTGCTGCTGGCGGCGGCCTTGCTGGCGACGCCCCTCATCGTCGACGTGCTGCTGGCGGCGAACAGCAACGTGGACCGCGCCCTGGCCGTCACCCTGGTGCGGCTCACCTTCCCTGTGCTGATGGCCATCAGCTTCTCGGCCCTTGCCATGGGCGTGCTCAACGCCGAGGAGCGTTTCCTGGCCCCTGCATGGGCGCCGGTGGCGCTCAACCTGGCTGCCATCGTGGCCATGCTGCTCTTCCCCGCCCAACCCGCCGCCCTGGCGCTCGGCGTGGTGCTCGGCGGCGCGCTGCAGGCGCTGGTCCAATGGCCGGCCATGGCGCGAGCCGGGGTGCTGCCGCGCCTCGGAGCCTTGTGGCACGCCGCCATGCCCGCCACCCTCGCCCTGATGGCGCCCTTCGCCTTCACCACTGGGGCCAGGCAGTTGCTCAACGTGGTGGCGCAGCGGCTGGTGTCCAACGAGGCCCTCTTCCCCGCCGGGGCGGTGAACGGCTACGCCATGGCCGCCATGCTCTTCAGCCTGGCGCTCGGCCTCTTCGCCATCAGCCCTGCCGTGGCCTTCTACGCCCGCCTCGGCCGCCAGGCTGCCGACGGCGACGAGGCCGGCTTCGCCGCCACCCTGGCCGGTGGGGTGCGCTTCATCCTGTTCCTCACCCTGCCTGTCGGCCTGGCCATGTACCTCTTCGCCGAACCGGCGGTGCGCGTGCTCTTCGAGCTGCTCCCGCCGGCTGAGGGCCAGGCGAGCTCCATCGCCTTGGCGGTGGCCGCCCTGGCGCCGCTCGGCCTAGCTCTCGCACCCAGCGGCCTTGTCAACTTCCTGCTCAGGCCCTTCTTCGTGCGGGGTCGGGCTCGAGCGCCGGTGCTGCTCAGCGTCGGCCTCTCGCTGCTGACGGGCGGCCTGTACC
>CAZICV010000051.1:0-1290 GCA_964537925.1 uncultured Saprospiraceae bacterium
GCGATGCTCATTCTGGTTCGTCATCATCTCCTCCTTGCGGTTCTATGGCTGAGCGCCCTCTCCCGCAGCCTGGCTGCGGAGTCGGCAGCGCTGCCCTACACCGCGGTTCCGACCCTGGAATCCCTCAGCTTCGCGGAGCCTCTCGCGATGGTGTCTCCACCCGGCGAGACCAACCGCCTCTTCGTCGTCGAAAAGAAGGGGCGCATCGTCGTCGTGCCCGATCTCTCCCAGCCGGCCCGTGAAGTCTTCCTCGATATCTCCGACCGCCTCGGCACGAACACCGATGGCGAACTCGGGCTGCTGGCGCTCGCCTTCCATCCGCAATACGGCGCCAACCGTCAGTTTTACGTGTGGTATACGCAATTCACCGGCTTCGGACGCGACGCGCATGGCACCAGCCGTCTCGCGCGTTTTCAGGCCTCCGCGGACAATCCGAACGCCGCGGATCACGCGTCCGAGCGATTGCTGATCGTCCAGCCCGACGAGGCCTCGAATCACAATGGCGGCGAGCTGCTGTTCGGGCCCGATGGCTACCTGTATCTTTCGGTCGGTGACGAAGGCGCCTACAACGATATTTTCGAGAACAGCCAGCGGATCACCAAGGACTTCTTCGCCGGCATCCTCAGGATCGATGTCGATCGCCGGCCCGGCAACCTCGCGCCGAATCCGCATCCCGCCGTGCAGCCGGGCACGTATTCGATCCCGAGCGACAATCCGTTTGTCGGCGCGACCCGTTTCAACGACGAACCTGTGGAACCGTCCGCAATCCGCACCGAATTCTGGGCCGTGGGCCTGCGCAACGTGTGGCGCATGGCTTTCGACTCCGCGACAGACCAGCTCTGGGCCGCCGACGTCGGCCAGAATTCCAGCGAGGAAATCGACATCATCGTGCGCGGCGGCAACTATGGCTGGAACTACCGCGAGTCCCGCGGCCGTGGTCCGCGGGCGAGGCCGGAAGGGCTGACCTTCATTGAGCCAGTCTGGGACTATCCGCGTGACGAAGGCACTTCGGTCACGGGTGGAATCGTCTGCCGCGGCACCCGCTACCCCGATCTGGAGGGACACTATCTCTTCGCCGATTTCGCTTCCGGCCGCGTCTGGGCTCTGCGGCCCGACGGCGATCGGCGCGTGTCCTCCGACCGCGTCCGCCAGATCGCGCAGATCCCGGCCGTTGCCTCGTTCGGGCTCGATCCGCGCACCGGCGATATCCTGCTCGCCTCGCTCAGCGAGGGCCTCCTCCGCCTGGTGCCTGCCGCCGCCCCGCGCTGATCCTCGCTTTGCGCTGACCGC
>CAZICV010000052.1:0-1278 GCA_964537925.1 uncultured Saprospiraceae bacterium
TATTAAAGACATATTAAAATATAGCGTTTCGATCTAAAATTTCCCGTTCAGAGAATCTTGCAATTTTTTCAATGTAACGCAGAAAAATAGCGGTGGAAGCGTGCCTGCGGCAAGGCATGGACGTTCCTTTTTGTTTTGTAGGGTTTTGCAAGGAAGAATTAGCTCACGTTATTTTTTTTGTGCCTCAGCTTAAAATGTACGACACTTTAATAAGATATTCGCAAGCATTTCCGTAAACGCATAAACAATAATTACACTATATGGACAAAAAATTAATACACATCGGATTTTGGGTATTTATAATCTTCCTTTATTGGCTTGCTGAACCCTGGAATTTTTATGGAGGAATAGCAGTGTATTTAATACTCGCATACTCGTGTTATTTTCTATATAGATATTTTAAGAAAAGAAAAGAAAGCCAGAATGAGATTGTTAATAAAGTAACCGGTACCCCATACAATAGTGTTATTTTTGAAAATTTTAAAGCTTTAGGCTCTACCATACAGGAAAGAGAAAAAAACATTAACCGTTTGTTTGATGAGAAAAAGCAATCTATGCATTTTCAATGGCATTGGGTACATTCAGAAAAATATAAAAACGATGAAGGACACTGGAGAACTGATGATTCTTGTTACAAAACAATAA
Organism: uncultured Saprospiraceae bacterium; assembly: GCA_964537925.1. Taxonomy (GTDB): domain Bacteria; phylum Bacteroidota; class Bacteroidia; order Chitinophagales; family Saprospiraceae; genus SLDF01. The sequence goes on from CAZICV010000052.1 coordinate 646, forward strand.
GCTTGAGCAGGAATCTTGCATCAATGGATGCAAAAGAAAGAGAGTTTCTAAGAATAGTTTTCCATTTATTTAATGAAGGAAAAATAACAGAAAGCAATTATTGCTATTTTTTATTAGCATTTGTATATGGCAATGGCAAAGCTGCGATAATACATCACAAAAACTATGGCTATTCAGAGCATTCGGGAGTGAAAGATGGGCCTACGACAGTAAGGTATATAGTTGACCATTGGGATGCATCTGTAGATAGTGCAGTAAATCATATGCTCCGTAACATATCCGACCTTCAAAATGGCAGTAATATCAGTAACTCTTTAAAAAAGGCAGTTGGGCATATTCAAGGGGGAGGAACCTGGTTAACCGAAGAGGAAATTGAAAGCTCAATTTTTAAAAACCATAGCAAATACGGTTTAACGCTCGGGGCTTTAGATGAGTCCCAAAAGCCTGTACAATATTCGGGAGAAGGCTCTCTTATAACAATTGCGCCTCCCGGTTCGGGAAAAACACAATGTTTTGTAATTCCCAATATGCTCAACTGGAAAGGTGCGGCATTGGTATTGGATATTAAAGGAGAGATTTATGCTGCTACGCACAAGTGGCGCAAAAGGAATGTGGGCAAAATATATAAATTTA
>CAZICV010000053.1:0-1275 GCA_964537925.1 uncultured Saprospiraceae bacterium
CCGGGGTGCCCCCCACCGCCAACCACCTCTCCAGGCGCACGACCGTCCGCCTCCAGCCCTGCTCGAAGCCCATGCAACTCACCTCGTCAGGCAACCGCTCGTGCTCGATGACCATGCGGGTGAGCGATGGGCCTTCCGGCGTGAGGCTGACCCGCACCTCGGTCTCCACCGGCGGGTCATCGTCGTCCCACACCCAGGTGAAGGCCAGACGCGTTGGGGGCGTCACTTCCAGGTACACACCGCGCACCGTGCGGCTGCCCATGGTGATGCGGTAGCGCCCACCCACCCTGAGGTCCAGCTCGGCATCGGCCTGCACCCCTTCACTTGGACCGAACCACTGCGCGAGCAGCTCGGCGTCGGTCCAGGCCTGGTAGACCGCGTCCACCGCGGCCTGCAGCCGGTAGACCAGCTCCACCCTTGGCGGGGAGGGTGCGTCGGCCACGCTAGGCTCCGACCGCCCGCTGCCTCAACCGGGCTGCCCGGGCAGGAACTCCATGAGGCCGAAGAGGTTCCCCTCGGTATCCTCGACGGAGGCCAGGTTGCCGACCCCGGGCACCTCGTGCCCGGGGTCGATGACCTTGCCGCCGGCTTGGCGCACCTTCTCCACCGCCTCGGCCAGCGAGGCCACGCCCAGCGTGAGGACGGCGTCCTTGCTGTCCGGCTTGCGTTGCACCACCGCACCGTGGATGCCGGGCGCCTCCTCCGGCCCGGTGAGCAGGAAGCGGTAGGCCGTTGGCCCGTCCCAGTCCTGCACCCCCCAGCCGAAGGCCTCCTTGTAGAAGGCCGACGCGCGATCGACGGACTCGGCGGTGATCTCGAAGTGCACGACCCTGCTCATGACGACCTCTTCCCTGCCGCCAGCACGCTCTGGAGCCTGGCGGCCCGCTCATCCCAGAAGGCTTCGCAATCCCGCATCCAAGCCCGCGCCTCACGCAGCGGCGTCGGCAGCAAGCTACAGATGGTGCTGCGCCCACGCCGCGTCATGGCCACCAACCCCGCCTCCGACAGCACCTTCAGATGATGGCTGACAGCCGGCTGCCCGATCTCGAGCGGCGCAGCCAACTCCCCCACGGTCGCCTCCCCCACAGCCAACCGCCGCACCAACCCCCGACGCGTAGGGTCAGCCAAAGCACGGAACACCGGATCCAGATCCATCAACATAGATTGATCTTATCAGCGCCCATCGATGAATACAATCCCATCACCCGGAGGCCGCCGAGGCGATGAGGCTGGATCGGTCGCCGTCGAAGGGGTGGGGGGCTCCGGCCGGGACGT
>CAZICV010000054.1:0-1271 GCA_964537925.1 uncultured Saprospiraceae bacterium
TGCATGATCGGCTTCGCCGGCCCGCGCGTGGTCAAAGAAACCACCCACCAGAACCTGCCGCCCGGATTCCAGACCGCCGAATTCATGCTCGAACACGGGCTGGTGGACTTCATCGTGGATCGCCGCGAAATGCGCGACACGCTCGGCCGGGTGCTGCGTTACGTCAGCCGGGCCGCGGACCAACCCGCCGCGTGAGCCGCGAGGGGGACTTATCTTGCCACTTGAGCCGGCTCGCCCCCGGACGCACACTCCGGGCATGAGACGAATCATCCGATGCGGAGGCGGGGCGCTGCTGCTGGGCGCGCTGGTGGTGAGCCTGAAAGCACAGGACACCGCCCCCGCCACGGCGACGGACCCCGGCGCCCCCGCCGACGAGACCGGTTACAAACAGGTCGAGCAATTGGCGCGCGTGCTCGAATTGGTGCGGCAAAATTACGTCGATGCCTCCCAAACCGGCTATGACCGCCTGATGGCCAGCGCGCTCGAGGGCCTGGTGCGCGATCTCGATCCGCATTGCCAATACCTGTCGCCCGAAGTTTATGAAAAACTCCAGCGCGAGCAGAGCAATACCTACGAGGGCGTCGGCATCACCATCGCCGCGAAAGGCGACATGATCGCCATCGTCACCGTGCGCGAAGACGGCCCCGCCGCCCGCGCCGGGGTCCTGCCGGGCGACGTCATCATCAAGATCAACGAGCAATTGGCCGAAGACCTCGGCTTGAGCGAAGCCTCGCAGGTCCTGCGCGGCAAACCCGGCGAAACCCTCAAACTGACCGTCCAGCGCCCGGCGACCAAGGAATTCAAAGAACTGGAAATGATCCGCCAGGTGCTCAGCACCGTCACGGTCAAGGACACCTTCCTGCTCGACAAGGCCCTGGCCGGCGAATTCAAAATCGGCTACGCGCGCGTGCTGCAATTCACCCAGCCGACCGCGCACGAACTGGCGCTGGCGCTCGACAAGCTGGAAGACCAGGGGATGCAGGCGCTCGTGCTCGACCTGCGCAACAACCCCGGCGGCCTCATCACCAGCGCGGTCGATGTGGCCGGCGAATTTCTCCCGCCCGGCACCACCGTCGTCACCACCGAAGGCCGCGACGGCCAGCTCAAAGGCCCGCCCTTCAAAACCGCCGACCGCAAACGCCGCGCCCGCGATTACCCGTTGGTCGTGCTCATCAATTTCTCCAGCGCCAGCGGAGCCGAACTCGTCGCCGGCGCCCTCCAGGACCTGCGGCGGGCCGTCATCGTCGGTGAAACCAGCTGCGGCAAAGGCA
>CAZICV010000055.1:0-1224 GCA_964537925.1 uncultured Saprospiraceae bacterium
ATGCCTTGACGAAGCTCGTCCGTTGACCGTATGTCCATGCACATGGGCTGAGATCAGCCGCATCGAGCGTGGCCTGGGCAATCCGACAGCCACGACTCTGTTACGCCTGGCGCAAGCTCTCGAGCAGAAGCTCGTGCTCGTCCCTGCCAAGTAGGACCGTAAGGCTAAGGAGGCTGCTGGATGAGAGAGGATCGTCCGTTGACCGCCGAAGTCGACGACTGCACCCAACTGGCTGCGCACCTCACTGCCGCCCGTAAGGCGCGAGAACTCAGCCAACCAGCGCTGTCAGCGATGACCGGCATCCACCCGTCAACCATCAGCCACATCGAGAGCGGCTTGGGCAACCCCACCGCGGCGACACTCGTGCGTCTAGCAGAGGCCCTTGGACAGAAGATCCTGCTCGTCCCGGACGAGAAAAGTCGCTGGGGAACCGGAAGCCCTCGCAAGCGCGGTCAGTCTGCGCGTCGACTTGCGGAACTGCCGGGTCTCGATTGGCGGGTCGACCTCGCCTTCGTTGATTGGCTGGACCACAAAGGCTGGGCCGATCGCTTGTTTGATGTGGTGAAGAACCTTCGTCGCTACCTCCATGACGAGACCCTCCGAATCGAGGCGGCCAATCCGGACGAAGACCCGGGGATCGTTCAGATCACCGTGTGCCCCGAGGATGACCAGTTCGATGCAGCGGACGAGGCGCTCGACCGGTTCGACGAAGAGTGGCTGCTTCACCAGCCGATCGACGTCGTCGTCAACATCAGCGTCCATCTGGAATGAGTTTCGAGCAGTTCCACCGTAGGCAAACCCGAACCAGACCATACTAGACCAACCCGCACTCTCCTACCCACCAAGAGGTGTGACATGCGGATCACCAACATCGCTGAGGCCAAGGCGACGCTCTCCAAGCTGATCGAGCGGGCCCAACAGGGAGAAGAGATCGTCATCGGCAAGGCAGGTAAGCCCGTTGCCAAACTGGTGCCCTTCGATCTCTCCACAGTTCCGCGCGACCTCGATCAAGTGGCCTGGGAAGGCAAGGTCCGCTTGAGCGAGGATTTCGACGAGCTTCCGGAGGACTGGCTCGACGCCTTCTACGGGCGCGAGACCTCCCCCGAACCTACTCCTTGACCCTCACCTATCCCCCGCCTCCTCCTCCGCCAGGTTCGCCAACAGCTTGATCACGAGGTTCAGGTACAGGGCCTCGCCGTCCTCGTCGGCCAAGTAGGCCGGAGC
>CAZICV010000056.1:0-1220 GCA_964537925.1 uncultured Saprospiraceae bacterium
GGGTTCTACCCCATTTCCACGGACGGTTTGAAAAGGGCTGAAAACTTCCGATCTTGCCGGGCGGCTCTACGACGCATTCTTGGGTTATGAAACCGCTCGATGTAATCGAATAGATCTCCCCGTGCTTCATCACGGGTCCGATACGATTGATGGGCAACCCGCTCTCGCTTAAGCATGCCGAAGAAGCCTTCACAGGCCGCGTTATCGCCGCAATGACCGACTGCACTCATGCTGCAAACCAACGTGTTGCGATTCAGAAAGCGTTGGTAATCCGCACTGGTGAACTGACTGCCTCTATCGGAATGCAGAATCACCGACCAGTCGCCCTGGCGCTGCCAGATCGCCATCTCCACCGCTCGGATCACCATCTGCCGATCCTGGGGATGATGCATCGACCAACCGATCACCAACTTGCTGTACAGGTCGAGCACCACGCACAGGAACAGCTTGCCTTCCAACGTGGCAATCTCCGTGATGTCCGTGACCCATTTGTGCTCCGGCTCAAGGGCGGTGAAGTCTCGCTCTAGCAAGTTGCTCACGCCGGCTGGACGACTAGTGGCTGCTCGACCAAAGCCACACCTCTTCCGGCGTGGCCAGCCTTGAATTCGCTCAGCCGCCATCAGGCGAGCAACGCGGTTCAGGCTGTTTCGCCCTAGTCGAGCAGATCCTCGTGCATCCGTGGCGCTCCGATCACACCACGACTGTCCTCGTGGATCTCCCGCATGCGCCTCACCAGGCGCGTATTCTCTTGAGCGCGTGGGCTTGGCTCGCGATCCTGCCAGGCGTAATAACCACTGGCAGAAACCTTCAGGCAACGGCACATCAGTCGTACCGGGTACTCATTGCGGCAGCGCTGAATCACCGTGTACCGCTCGATGACTCCTTGGCAAAGTACGCTGTCGCGTCTCTTAAAAAATCACGTTCCTGGGTTACTCGGGCCAACTCGCGCTTGAGGCGGGCAAGCTCTTCATCCCGCGGGCTTCCCGTGCCGGGAAAGGCCTTTTCTCCACCTGGTTGTGCCTCTCTAACCCAGCGCGTGAGCAGGTTAGGAGCAACGCCAATCTCCAGGGCCACCTGCCGGCAGCTCACCCCTGAACGACGAACCAATTCGATGGCTTCTCGTTTGAACTCGGGGCTGTATTTCTTGCGCTTGGACATGAACACTCCTTCAGCTCGGCGTGAGCTTACTCGAAAGTGTCCGTGCTAACGGGGTAGAACCC
>CAZICV010000057.1:0-1204 GCA_964537925.1 uncultured Saprospiraceae bacterium
GCGCATCTCGACGCCAGCCTGCCGCATGTCGCGGGCGACTATATGGGCGAGCACTGGCTGGCGACCTTCGCGCTGCTGGCGCTGGAGGCGGGAAATATCGGGTGATTGCCAGACTGGTGCCCGGCCTTCGCCGGGCATCCCGGCAATGCCGGCGGCATTGTCGGGATGGTTTACAGGTCGTTAACCCGTTAACCATGTTTCCCGCGCTTTTGCGTGGCTGGCCCGGTCCTTGCTGCTGTCCGGGACGATGCTGCGGCGATTTGGCAGATTGTTCGTCCTCAAGACGCGCTGGGAGGCGATGCTCGTCATCTACGCGCTCGCGCTGGGCGCGGTCGAACGGGGGCGGCACTATCTCGAAGTCTATCCCGGAATCTTCGGCTGGCTGCTCGCCGCGGCCTGCACCGGCGCGGTCTTCCTGGCCGGCGCGCGGCTGATGGAGTTCACCCGGCGGGACAATCATGCGCGCCGCCGCAAGGGCGACTTCGATCACGCGCGCCAAGAATTGGCGTAATTTCCCACATCGCGGTGGCGCGATTTCCGGCCACCTGGCTCAGAAAAGCGTGAAAATGGCGGAATTCCGCCAGAAAATCCGTTTGGCACGGCTCTTGTTAATTCCCGGGCAACAGTTTGAAACGACGCACAAGGGAGCAAGACAATGACCAACCTGAACCAGATCGCCCGCACCGCCACCGCCGCCATCGGCGCGCTGGTCATTTCCGCAGCCTGCGTCGCCGCCGCCATCGGCCCCGCGACCGGCAACGCCGCCGGCACCGCGACCTACGCCGCGGCACAGATTTCGGCTCCGGCCCAGGTCAACGCCTGAACCGGAACCCGGCGGCCGGGACGCCGCCCACCCCCATGCGTCCCGGCCGCCCCCAAGCTTCGTCGATCACCCTTTCGAGGACCGCCGCCAGATGAGCATATTCTCCCGCACCCGCGACATCATCGCCGCCAACGTGATCGACCTCGTCGAACGGTCGAACGATCCGGCGAAGACGATCCGCGTGGTCATCCTCGAGATGGAGGAGACGTTGGTCGAGGTCCGGGCGTCGGCGGCGCGCAGCATCGCCGACCAGAAGGAGAAGCGCCGCCAGATCGCGCAGCTCGCCGCCCTCCAGGAGAGCTGGACCGAGCGCGCGGAGCTGGCGCTGTCGCGCGGCCGCGACGATCTCGCCCGCGCCGCCCTGATGGAGAAGGAGAAGCT
>CAZICV010000058.1:0-1203 GCA_964537925.1 uncultured Saprospiraceae bacterium
CCCGTTTGAGATCATTCGGAAATCCGAAATAATGGCTAGATGAGCACCGCATCGTCCAACTCAGGGAAAAGTTATCCCAGCGATCTGACCGTGGAGCAATTTGAGCGCATCCGTCCTCTGCTCGAATCCTCTCGCGCCAGGACCAAACCGCTCGAAGTGGATTTGCATGAGGTCTTCAACGCCGTGCTCTCTATCCTCAAGGAAGGCTGCCGCTGGCGTTCCCTGCCGCACGACTACCCTCGTCTACTCCCACTACAACCATTGGCGCAGCCATGTGGATGAGGAAAGCGGCCTGCCCCTGTTGGAGTTGGTCCTTAAAAAAATCGGTCGCCGCCGACCGGCGGGCTGACGGGCGGGAGGAGGACACGACCTTTCTGATCGTCGACGCCCAGAGTGTCAAAAACACCGACCCTGCCGAGAGCAAGGGTGACGACGCGGGCAAGAAAGTTTCGGGCATCAAGCGCCACTTGGCCGTCGACAGCCGGGGCCTGCCTCACCTTTTGCATGTGACCACGGCCCATGTCAGCGACAAGGCCGGGGCCAAGGAAATGCTGCTGGCGGCCGCGGAGCGCCTGGGAAAAGTCAAGGTGGTGCTGGTGGACGGAGACTATGGGGGCAAACCCTTCGCCCAATTCGTCATGGAACAGATTGGCGCCACCGTGGAGGTGGCCAAAAGAAGCGAACTCCACACCTTCGCGGTGATCCCGAAACGCTGGGTCGTGGAACGGACCATCTCATGGTTGGAAAAATGCCGGAGACCTTCTTGCCCGCGTCGTAGCCTTTCTGTTCCGCCGGGTCGGTGTTTTTGACGCTTTGGGCATCAATGATCAGGAAGGTGGTTGGCTCCACCTTTCCCGCGGACGCCCGGTCGTCGGACACCAATTTTTTTTAGGACCAACTCCAACAGAGGGAGGCCGGTCTCTTCATCAATGTGGTCGCGCCAGACGCGGTAGTAATAGTAGCAAAGGTTCCAGTCGGGGTAGTCCTTGGGCAAGGAACGCCAGCGGCAGCCTTCACGCAGGACATAGAGCACGGCATTGAAGATGTGGAGGCGCTCGACCTTGTGGGGCGAGGTTTTCTTGCGGGCGCTCTCCAGCAGCGGACGGATGACGGCAAATTGTTGGCGGCTCAGATCGCTCGGATAGACCTGGTCGGGGCGGTTGGTGATGGCTTTCATACTCCCAGTGTCGCATGTATTTCGGG
>CAZICV010000059.1:0-1178 GCA_964537925.1 uncultured Saprospiraceae bacterium
TTATTGGAGTTGGTAGATAGTATTATGGAGAGGCTGGAGAGTACGCTTACAAATAGAAATATAGGAAATGCACCGGATGGTGGTTTAGATTCGGATGCTGCTCTTAGAGATTTTTTCTACGATACTCTGCAGAAGATAGCAGGTGCGCCTTACTCTAGTACAGATATAGCTCGTGCCGTAAATGATTTGTTGTCTAGTAAGGTCCCGAATCCGGGTTTGCTTATAGACTTTGTGCGCAACCGTTTGCAGAGCGGTCTTTTAGATAAGGGATATGCGTCAGGTACGGAAGTGGACGAAAATTTTGTGCTGCTGACCGAGCACGGAGTCCATTCTCTTATGCATAAATTATTGACTGTGAGGTCGAATAGGATTGGCCCTGTGGATGGCCCAGGGGTAGATAGGGCCGTAGCTAAAATGGCCGAGGCTCTAACTTCTACGGCGACGCCTGCCGATATTCTAGCGGAAGCTTCTAGGTTGCCTAATGGATCTTTTATTTGCCCTGTTTATTTGGATATGCCTACGTGTAATCCATTTGAAGTAGCGCGGATGCTTAATATGCCGCGCTCGAGTGAAATAGCGGTTCGTATGCTAGCGAAAGTGCTAGAAGCCGATCCAGCATTTTTCGATGCCAATTATAAAGTGGAGTTTGGTAGGTGATTAGCCCATCAAATGTGTAGCGGGGATTGTCCCGTTACAACGGTTCATTATTATTTAAATTATGTTACGTTAAAGGATAGGGATTTGCGGGAGCATATATGGACCCTTTTGGCCAAGAATGTGGAAGAGAATGGCTACGGGGGTTTAACCAAGGAACACTTGCCAGCGTTGAGGAGTGCTTTGGAGAAGAGTTTTGTAGAGTGTGGCCAGTTTGTTGCCAGGACTAGTCCTGGTCCTGGTCCTGGGCCAAGAGGACAAGGTTTCCCTGCCGTTGATATGGATATTGGGCTGTCGGCTAGTATGCGTTGGAATCACCATTTGCATGGTAATTATCCGCCCTTGCCGGAGTCGGCGATCAATCCGGGTGCTATTTCCTTGCATAGTCATAGGACGAGAGAACCTTTTAATTTAAAGGAGCGCTTTACGACATATTCGGTCTATGAGGAGGAGGTGGAGTGGTTGGATATGCTGTGTGATTTTTTGGAGCACCTGGCCCAGGCTTTTCGTTTGTTTTAGGTTTT
>CAZICV010000060.1:0-1137 GCA_964537925.1 uncultured Saprospiraceae bacterium
TCGGCATGATGATCTTCGGCTTCGGCATGCACTGGCAGGGCCTGCTCGCCGTGCCGCGCCGCGCGCACATCGCCAACCTGCCCGCCGCCCTGGCGGAGGCCTACGCCAACGCCCAGGTGCCCGCCGCCATCACCGCCATCTCCGGGGTGGTGCTGCTGGTGGCCATCGTCCTGTACTTCACGGTGCTCTTCGGCACGGTCTTCTCCTCCCGCCGCCTTCCGCCTGCCGAGGTGCCCCAGATCCCCTGGTCCAGCGCCCGCAACCTCAAGAGCGAGGGCGTGATGCGCTTCATGGACCGACACGCGGTGTGGATGACCCTGGCCGTGTTCCTGGTGGTGGTGGCCTACGGCCCGTCGCTGGTGGGCATGTTCATGAACATGCAGCCGATCCCCGGCTTCCGGTTGTGGTGAGGGGGTAGCGGTGATCCTCGAACTGACGCTGACCTCGGTGCTCACCGGCCTGCTCGGCACGGCGGTGATGGTGGCCGTTCTCTACGCCCCGTTCCTCTGGGGCGGGCAGCCGTACGACACCCTCGGCGCCATCGGCGCGGTGTTCACCCGCCAGGTCGACGCCCGCTCGCGGGTGCTGGGGGCCGTCGTGCTCGCCCTCGGCGGCATCGGCTTCGCGGCCGCCTACGGCTGGGTGGCGCTGATGTTCTTGAGCGGCACCTTCGCGGCGCCCAGCTACCCGCTGCTGCGCGACTTCCCCACCCGCATCGACCTCTTCTACCCGCTGATCGGCCTGGTAGGCGGCTTCGGCCACGGCATCCTGATCTCGCTGATCGTGACCTTCGTGGTCACCGATTACCACCCCATCGAGCGCATGCGCGACCCCTTCGCGCTGGTGCGCTCCTTCATCATCGGGCACACGGCCTTCGGGCTGGTGGTCATGTTCTTCCAGCATCAGTTGTTGCAGCTGCTGATGCGCTAGCGGTCGATCGGGCCCGTCGAGCCCTCGGCTGATCGACCCTTGGCCGATCAGCCAGGGACATATCATGGCGGCCATGAGCCAAAGGATCACGCGCCTTCGGGCCGCCATGACGCAAGCCGGTGTCGACCTCGCCGCCGTGGGACCTGGTGCCGACCTCGCCTACCTCAGCGGCGCCAAGCCCCATCCCGATGAGCGCCTCTGCCTGCT
>CAZICV010000061.1:0-1134 GCA_964537925.1 uncultured Saprospiraceae bacterium
CATGGCCCTGCGCGCCACCCGGTAGCAGTCCTCGACGTGCGCGTTGCCCACCATCCGCATGACGCCGAAGCTGATGGTCGCCGCCGCGGCCTGGCCGACGACGGGCAGCCACTTGGCCGCCGACTTGGTGGTGATGCGCAGGCCGATGCCCTTGAGCAGCTGCATGAGCAGCTCGGAGCTGACGGCCCTGCCCACCATCTGGCTGCCGACGCTGGTGAGGCTCAGCAGGATCAGCTCCTTGGCCTTGGGGTCGAGGCCGTCGATCTGTTCGGGCGACAGGCCGAACCGGCGGTTGATGGCGGGGATGAGGTTGAGGAAGAGGCCGAGGTCGACACCGATGTCGGCTGCAGGGATGGGCAGCACAGCAGCAGCGCCTGACCAGCCGGCACGGCGCAGGACCATGGCCCTGCACTCGGCGCGGATGGCCTCCAGCTCGGCCAGCGAGGTGACGGTCATGCGGCCTGCTTCCCGGCGCCGTCCGAGGCCATCAGGCCTCGACCAACTCGATGGCCTGCCCTTCCGGCACGTGCTTCATGGCCACCGAGTTCATGCAGTAGCGAAGGCCGGTGGGCGGTGGCCCGTCGGGGAAGACGTGGCCGAGATGGCTGTCGCAGCGGGCGCAGCGCACCTCGGTGCGGAGCATACCGAAGCTGCGGTCCTGGATCTCGCTCACCGAGGTCTCGCCAACCGGCTGCGTGAACGACGGCCAGCCGGTGCCCGACTCGAACTTCTCGCCCGAGGCGAACAGCGGGTTGCCGCAGGCCGCGCAGACGTAGGTGCCTGGATCCTTGGTGCCTAGGAAGCAGCCTTCCCAAGGGCGCTCGGTGCCGTGCTGCCTGAGCACCTGGAACTCCTCTGGGGTCAGGCGCAGGCGCCATTCCTCATCGCTCAACCTCAGGACCTCACTCATGGGCACCTCCTGAGCGACATCATCGCGCGTGCTGCGGGGGAGGGGCGTCGCCTGGAGGCGGGAGACGGGGACGTCGAAGGCTCAGCGGTGTGCCCACAGCCGACCGATCGGCACGGCGTACATCCCTTCCCCGAAGCCGACCGTGGTCTCGCCGTCGTACAGCACCACGCCCGCCGCGAAGCTCTCGCCGACCGCGGCCGCCAGCCTGCGCAACCCGCGGAAGT
>CAZICV010000062.1:0-1104 GCA_964537925.1 uncultured Saprospiraceae bacterium
AAAAAAGAATGGCACGCCCGACGGGCCGGTGTTGGGTGCGTTTCCCTTTTTCCCCGATGGATATTCGTGTTGAACTTGGAGAGCGGAGTTATTCCGCGGTGGTCCGGCGTGGCGCGCGGCGCGAGGCGGGCGCGTGGCTCCGCGACGTGCTGCCGGCCGGCCGCGCGGGCGCGGTCATCACCGACAGCACGGTGGGGCCGTTGTATGCGGAGGAAGTGCTGGCCTCGCTGCGGGAAGCCGGGTTCGCGCCGACGCTCGTCACCGTCCCGGCGGGCGAAGCCTCCAAGGCGATGGCCGTGGCCGAGGACGTGTGCCGGCAGATGATCCGCGCCGGGCTGGACCGGTCGGGATTCGTGGTCGCCCTGGGCGGCGGTGTCATCGGCGATCTGGCCGGGTTTTGCGCGGCGATTTATTATCGCGGGCTGCCTTACATCCAGGTGCCCACGACGGTGGTCTCGCTGGTGGACAGCGCGGTCGGCGGCAAAACCGGGGTCAACGCCCCCGAGGGCAAGAACCTCCTCGGCGCCTTCCACCAGCCGCGGCTCGTCATCGCGGACGTGGATACGCTGGCCACGCTCCCACCGCGCGAATATCGCGAAGGCTTCGCCGAAATCATCAAACACGCCGCCATCCGCGATGCCTCGATGCTCCCGCTCATCCGGCGCGTCCATGCCGAAGGCGCCGCGCATCCGGAGTTGCCCGACCTCATCGCGCGCAACATCCGCCTCAAGGCCGGCATCGTGGCCGAGGATGAATACGAAACCAAAGGCCTGCGCGCGCTACTGAATTTCGGCCACACCATCGGTCACGGCATCGAAGCCAGCGCCGGCTACGGCCAATTGCTGCACGGCGAGGCCATCTCGCTCGGCATGGTCGCCGCGCTCCGCCTCTCCGAAGCCGCCGCCGGCTTGCCCCCCGCCGAGAGCGCGGAGATCCTGGACCTGCTCCGCCTCTACGAACTCCCGCTGACCCTGCCCGCCGGCCTCACCACCGACGACATCATGGAAAAGCTCGCGCGCGATAAAAAATTCGACGCCGGCGCCATCCGCTTCGTGCTCCTCCGCCGCCTCGGCGAGGCTTTCGTCAGCCGCGACCTCACGGCGG
>CAZICV010000063.1:0-1099 GCA_964537925.1 uncultured Saprospiraceae bacterium
TCGGCCAGACGATGAAGGCCATGCAGGGCAAGGCCAACCCGCAGGTGGTGAACGAACTGCTGAAGAAGGCGTTGGGCTAATAATCTATGGATCACTTCTGGAGTCTCTCAAAAATAATTTTTGAGAGACTCCATTGATGTCTAGTTCGTGTTGAAGTTCGATAAGACTACATAGCGAATTTTTTGGTTATCGGCTTCAAGTACGCGAATTCGTGCGCCTCGATAGGCGATCTCTTGAGAAGAAGAAAGATCGTATTCGGCTTCGTTTGAAAAGGCGGGGCGGGCAAGGCTGCCTGAGCTTTCGCGGTAACCTAGCCGGATGCGGTTGCCGACCCGGCCACTATAGATCAATGTTTGTTGTAAATCTCGCTCTGAGAGGACAGGCCGCCTCACACGATTAAATGCATATTGAGTGTCGCAGCTTGAGCCCGACAAGCCACCTATCACTACGCATGTTTCTTGCTTCGTTTTTGAGGCTCGAATGGATTGTGGTCCAGGCATCGGGAAGCCCAAGAAGTCCTGGGCAGGGGGAATATAACCGAGGCCATCGCGGCTAGCGGTGACCTGATAGGAATGATATGTGTAATTTTTATCCTCAGATATCTGAGGATAAAATCCTGGGCTTAATTTATAATTCTGAATATTATTTTGTTGGTGAAATTCTATACCATCTTCTTCAGTATAAAATCCCTGCCTTAACATATCTTCACCCAAAGACACTGTCGTTATTTCGTCAATCCTAGGGAAGCTGATGGGAACTTTGACTGGGATGTAGTTGGGTGGTGGTGTGCTTGCGCAACCAGATAATAGAACTACGGTTGCTCCAAGAGCTATGAATCGCATTTATACCCCCACTCAATAAAGAAGTTAACCCGCCCGCGTCCCCGTCAGCGCCATCGAGCCGAACGCGCCGGCCTTCACCGTGCCGTTGAGGGCGTCGCCGTCCACCGTGGCTTCGCAGTCCAGGGTCATCGGCATGGGCACCTTCATGTTCATCTTCCAGGTGAGCTTGTTGCCGTCCACCTTGCCTTCGTTCACATCCATTGAGCCCATCGGGCCGGAGACGTTGCCGGTGAAGGTGTCGCCGCTGACTTCCACGG
>CAZICV010000064.1:0-1092 GCA_964537925.1 uncultured Saprospiraceae bacterium
GCCATGCGCGTCGAACAGGGCGACCCGCGCCTTCAGATCGATCTCGTCCCGCTGCACCGCATTGCCGGCCATATGTCCCATTCCCTTCGCGCACCGTGCGCGAGGCCAGTTAGGGGGCAAATGGTTAAGATGGCGTTAGCCATTGGGGCGCGGCGCGATTTCATCGCCGGCCCGCCCTTGCAACGCCGGTCTTTCGGCCTAAAAGCGGTTCGCAGCGAAGGGGAGCGTCGCTTCATGCATCGAAATCCGTCCCGGCCATTGTCGCCGCACCTGACCATCTGGCGCTGGGGCCCGCACATGCTGGTCTCCATCCTCCACCGGATCACCGGCTCCGGCCTCGCCGTCGTCGGCTCGGCGATCCTCGTCTGGTGGCTGGCCGCCGCCGCGAGCGGCGCCGATGCCTATGCCACCTTCACCGGCTTCATGGGCTGGCTGACCGGCGCCAGCGCCGCCGACAATGCGGGCGTGGGCGACTGGCTGCTCTATGCGCTGGGCGTCGCCATCGGCGTCGGCCTGGTCTGGGCCTTCTTCCAGCATCTGCTGACCGGCCTGCGGCATTTCGTGCTGGACGCGGGCGCGGGCTACGAGCTTCGGACCAACCGCTTCTGGTCGATCATGACGATCGTCGGCGCGCTGCTGCTGACCGCCCTGGTCTGGGCCTGGATCGTGTTCGGGAGGGGCGCATGAGCGGCCGGATGGAAACCCCGCTGAAGCGGGTGCGCGGCCTGGGGCCGGCGCGCTCGGGCGCGCATCACTGGTGGCTGGAGCGGCTGACCTCGGTCTCGACCCTGATCCTCTTCGGCTGGTTCATCCTCAGCCTGGTGCGCCTGCCGGCGCTCGATCGCGGCACGGTGGTGGAATGGCTCTCCTCGCCGCTCGCCGGCGTGCCCATGGCGCTGCTGATCGTCTCCACCTTCTGGCACCTGAAGATGGGCCTCGCCGTGGTGGTGGAGGATTATGTCCATGACGGCGCGCGGCTGTTCTGGCTGACCCTGATCAATTTCCTCAGCCTGCTGGGCGCGGGCATCGCCCTCTTTTCCATTCTCAAGATCGCCATCGCCGGGAGCGCCGCATAATGGCCGAGGCCTACAA
>CAZICV010000065.1:0-1064 GCA_964537925.1 uncultured Saprospiraceae bacterium
GAAACCAAAAAATGTGGATAAAAATATTTATTTATAAAATCGGGTAAAGTTATCCACCAGGTGGCGGAAGAGAAGAAAAAAGGCGGTAATATTTGGTATGAAACAGAATCTTACCGCCTTTAATAAAGCGATGAGCTTTATCAGTGCAAGTATAGATCAAGTAATTGATATGACCAAACCTCAAAAGAAATTTGTCAAATGGCTGGTTGAAAAATGGGTAATGCTTCCTGTTCGGCATAACTTCATGAACTTGTTTCGCTACAGTGAAGGTTGTTATTCGGAGAAGAGCATCCGTCAGCAGTTCAGCCGGAAGATTAGTTTTTGCAGTTGGTTTGACACAGCGTTTTCCGGATTGAAAAAGAAAGAGTGCCTGGCGGCTTTTGATCCGAGCTATGTTCCCAAGAGCGGTAAAAAGACCTATGGTATTGGTCGTTTCTGGAGCAGTAAAGATGGCCGGGCCATGCGTGGCATTGAGATTAGCTGCCTGGCACTGGTTGATGTGAGCGACGCCACGGCCTACAGCATAGAGGCCGTTCAAACACCGGCGAACAAACAGGAGAGCCGCATGCAGCATTACGTTCAAATTATAAGGGACAATAGCAAACGGTTGCTGTCTTTTACCCGGCATCTGGCTGTGGACGGATATTTTATGAAGAAGACCTTTATAAACCCGATGCTGGACATGGGATTGCAGGTTATCACTCGTATGCGGCAGGATGCCAACCTGCAGTATATTTATAAAGGCCCACAGAAACAGGGTCGTGGCAGAAAACGCACCAACGGCGGGAAGGTGGACGTAATCAATATCGATAAACGCCGCTGGAGGTATTGTTATGAAGATGATCATATCCTTGTATTCGAGTTAATAGCCAAATCGGTGACATTGAATCGCATCGTAAAAGTGGTATACCTGCAAAGCAAACAAACTAACGGATATACCCTATTATTAAGCACAGACATTGATATGGAAGCCGCTAAGATCATACGCTATTATAGTTTACGGTTCCAAATTGAATTTCTGATCCGGGATGCCAAACAGCATATGGGGCTGGAGGAATGCCAGG
>CAZICV010000066.1:0-1046 GCA_964537925.1 uncultured Saprospiraceae bacterium
GCGGCGGTCGGTGCAGCGGAAGTCGGTACCGGCGCGGCGCTGCCGTTCGCCGCGCCCGCGGCGGCGCTGCGGCCCCCGCCCGGCGTCGCCCCGCAGGGACGCCGGCTCAAGCGCGGCGTCCCCTGGGGGGCGATCGTCGTGGGGGGTGTGGTCGTGCTGGTGTGGCTCCTCATGCAGACCGGCGTGTTCGGCGCGATGCTCAGCGGCTTCCTGCACTGAGTCCGAAGAACTCGAGCTCGGGCTCGTCCAGCATCCGCGAGCGGATGATGAACCGGTTGCCGGTGGGGCCCTCGACGCTGAAGCCGGCGCCGCGTCCCGGGACGACGTCGATCGTGAGGTGGGTGTACTTCCAGTACTCGAACTGCGACTCCGAGATGAACACCTCGATCGGGTCGTCGAGCCCGACGTCGAGGTCGCCGAGCCGCACATCGCTCGGGCCGGTGAGGAACATGCCGACGGGGTAGCACATGGGTGCGCTGCCGTCGCAGCAGCCGCCGGACTGGTGGAACATGAGCGTGCCGTGCTGCGCGGTGAGGGTCCGCAGCAGTGCCGCCGCGGCATCCGTCACCGCGACCCGCTGATACGTGTCGGCCATCGTCGTCTCCTCGTGATTCTGCGGGGACCGCGGCGCATAACTCAGGCAGTTTGTGTGCCGCAGGACTGCCAGGACCCTGCGGGGCGTCGATCTGCCTGAGTTATGCGCCTTGGCCGGCGATCAGAAGAAGCGGTGGATCAGAAGAATCCCATCGCGCCTTCGGCGTACGACACCAGCAGGTTCTTGGTCTGCTGGTAGTGGTCGAGCATCTTCAGGTGGTTCTCGCGGCCGATGCCCGACTGCTTGTACCCGCCGAACGCGGCGTGCGCGGGGTACTGGTGGTACGTGTTGGTCCACACGCGGCCGGCCTCGATGCCGCGGCCGGCGCGGTACATCGTGTCGGCCGAGCGGCTCCACACGCCCGCCCCCAGGCCATAGAGGGTGTCGTTGGCGATCGAGATGGCGTCGTCGAAGTCGTCGAAGCTCGTCACCGAGACGACGGGCCCGAAGA
>CAZICV010000067.1:0-1028 GCA_964537925.1 uncultured Saprospiraceae bacterium
GTGATTGACTCTACCGCTTGAGCATCCATCAATATCGGGGGTGGAAGATTCGCGTAATTCGGCGGAAAACCGTCGGTATCGTAAACAAGCAAATGGTTGAGCCCTGGCAGCACGCGCGCAGTCACGTCTTTGTTTCCAGCCTCCTTAAAAGCGGCCTCTTGTAATGCCACTTGCGCAGGCACTGCTTGCTGATCGTTCGATCCCGTAAGAATCAGCACTGGCGTTGTCACCCGACGCATGGCGGCAGCAGGATCATATGTCAGAAAGAATTTCATCCACGGATCAGCCGCCATCATCTGGTCAATTTTTTCGGGAATTTCCGCAATGCGTGATTCCCTGATTTCAGGCGTAAGTGTTTTATCATGCACGTAGCCGTTCTTCATTTGAAAGTGAAGCGCGCTTCGGGCTGGTTGCGCCACCCCTGCCAGCAGGACGATAGCGCGCAATTCTGGTTCGTTTTCGGCAACCATTGGAGCTATGACGGCTCCCTCACTGTGACCAATCACTCCAAGCAGATCGGAGCGTATTTCGGGCCTCGTGCGGAGATACGCCAAACCAGCCCGAGCGTCCTCGGCGAAATCCGCGCTGGTCGCCCCTTTGAATGTGCCTCCCGATGCTCCGGTGCCTCTGTCATCCATGCGAAGAGAAGCGATGCCACAGCGAGCCAGGGCATCGGCGAGCTGGCGGAAGGGTCGAAATCCTTCCAAACCAAGGAAGCCATCACGATCTTGAGGGCCAGAGCCGGTGATCGTCACAATTGCGCCGACCGATTGACTGGCACTGGCATGTCCAGGTAGCGTCAGGGTCCCTGCGAGTGTGAATCCTGCTGTCGTTTCCACTTTTACTGACTCAGCGATGTAGGGCGCGTCCGACGGAGCGGAGTAGTCACGCGTTATTTCGGGCGTTGGGAGTTGCTCCCCAAATCCGCAGCATGTGATGGTGACGAGAACGAAGATTTTAGCGAATCGCATGAAGTTTCAGTATAGCCGCGTAATGGCTTTCAAAATAGTCGGGTTTGAACTCGGTGC
>CAZICV010000068.1:0-1017 GCA_964537925.1 uncultured Saprospiraceae bacterium
CGATCACCCGCGCCGACTTGTCCTTGATCGTCGGATCGAGCGTGTCGAGCCGCAGCTTCTCGTCGGGATAGAGCGGCGTCAGATTGTCGAAGTTGACGCGGTGGCGGACGGCGTCCGGATCGTCGAAATTGACCTGGCTGACGCGCACCAGGCTGAAATAGCGTTCGCCGTCCTTGGGGCCGCGGATCTCGCCTTCGACCGTGTCGCCGGTGCGCAGGCCGAACTTGCGGACCTGATTGGGCGAGACATAGATGTCGTCGGGGCCGGCCAGATAGTTGGAATCGGCCGAGCGCAGGAAGCCGAAGCCGTCCTGCAGGACCTCGATCGTGCCCTGGCCCATGATCTCGTCGCCATTCTCGGCACGGACCTTGAGGATCGAGAACATCAGCTCCTGCTTGCGGAGCGTCGAGGCGCCCTCGACGCCGAGCTCCTCGGCGAGCGCGACCAGTTCGGCGGGGCTCTTCTGTTTCAGATCATTGAGATGCATTATTTTTCTCGTCTTGAGTCGGATTCCGGGCGCGGCGCAGCTCAGAAAGCGTGGAATTGTGGTGCGGCTTGATCACCCGCGCGGACGGCGGGGCAACGACTGCACCGGCGTTATGCGCCGCCAAAAGGGGAGTCAAGCTGGGGAAAGCAGCTAGAAGGGCCGCACGACCACCAGCACGACGATCAGCACGACCGCGACGCCGGGAATCTCGTTCATCATCCGCAGCGCCCGCCCGCTGACCGGGCGCTGGCCGGCAGCGAGCTTCCTGCCATAGCCGACCATCCAGCCATGATAGCCCGACAGCGCGAAGACGAGCGCGAACTTGGCCATGAACCAGGGCTGGTGCCAAGCGGAGGTCACATAAGCGAGCGCCAGTCCCAGCAGCCAGACCAGGATCATCGCCGGCGTGATGATGATGTTGCGCAGCTTGCGCTCGCGCTCGATCCAGCGCGTCTCCTCATCCGATCCGGGCGGGGATTCCTGATGATAGACGTAGAATCGCGGCAGCATGAACAGGCCGGCGACCCAGA